>JBAZZG010000031.1:0-3900 GCA_041658905.1 Bellilinea sp. | reverse complement strand
TGATCGTTGCACTCGTTGCTGTCAAATTAGTTAGCGTACCCACACTCGTAAGTGATGAGTTAACTATGTTTGGCGCAAGCGTTGTGCCCGTTAAACTATTAGCATTAACTAATAAGGTGATATCCGTGGTACCATTAAAGGATACCCCGTTTATATTACGCGCTGTTTGAAGCGCTGTGGCTGTGCCCGCATTACCTGTAATCGTTCCGGTGATTGGATTGGTTACCGCTAAATTAGTTAACGTGCCTACACTCGTTAAGGAAGAACTTACTACATTACCTGCAAGCGTTGTGCCCGTTAAACTATTAGCATTAACTAATAAGGTGATATCCGTAGTACCATTAAAGGATACACCGTTTATATTACGCGCTGTCTGCAATGCTGTAGCCGTTCCCGCATTACCTGTAATCGTTCCGGTGATAGGATTCGTTACAGCAAGGTTAGTTAATGTGCCTACACTCGTTAACGATGATGCTGTTACATTGCTTGCAAGCGTTGTGCCCGTTAAACTGTTAGCATTAACCAATAATGTAATATCCGTAGTACCATTAAAAGATACCCCGTTTATATTACGTGCTGTCTGCAACGCTGTGGCTGTGCCCGCATTACCTGTTACACTGCCACTGATCGTGCCGCTTACTGTTAAGGATGTGATCGTTGCACTCGTTGCTGTCAAATTAGTTAACGTACCAACACTCGTAAGTGAGGAGTTAAGAACATTTGGTGCAAGTGTTGTGCCCGTTAAGGTATTGGCATCAACCAATAAGGTGATATCCGTGGTACCATTAAAAGATACCCCGTTTATATTACGCGCTGTTTGAAGCGCTGTGGCTGTGCCCGCATTACCTGTAATCGTTCCGGTGATAGGATTCGTTACCGCTAAATTAGTTAACGTGCCTACACTCGTTAACGATGATGCTGTTACATTACTTGCAAGCGTTGTGCCTGTTAAACTATTAGCATTAACCAATAAGGTGATATCCGTGGTACCATTAAAGGATACCCCGTTTATATTACGCGCTGTCTGTAACGCTGTGGCCGTTCCCGCGTTACCTGTAATCGTTCCGGTGATTGGATTGGTTACAGCAAGGTTAGTTAATGTGCCTACACTCGTTAACGATGATGCTGTTACATTACTTGCAAGCGTTGTGCCTGTTAAACTATTAGCATTAACCAATAAGGTGATATCCGTGGTACCATTAAAAGATACGCCGTTTATATTACGTGCAGTTTGAAGCGCTGTGGCTGTGCCCGCATTACCTGTAATCGTTCCGGTGATAGGATTCGTTACAGCAAGGTTAGTTAAGGTGCCTACACTCGTTAACGATGATGCTGTTACATTGCTTGCAAGCGTTGTGCCCGTTAAACTATTAGCATTAACCAATAAGGTGATATCCGTAGTACCATTAAAAGATACCCCGTTTATATTACGTGCTGTTTGAAGCGCTGTGGCTGTGCCCGCATTACCTGTAATCGTTCCGGTGATAGGATTCGTTACGGCAAGGCTCGTTAACGTGCCTACACTCGTTAACGATGATGCTGTTACATTGCTTGCAAGCGTTGTGCCTGTTAAACTATTAGCATTAACCAATAAGGTGATATCCGTGGTACCATTAAAGGATACACCGTTTATATTACGTGCAGTTTGAAGCGCTGTAGCCGTTCCCGCATTACCTGTAATCGTTCCGGTGATAGGATTCGTTACAGCAAGGTTAGTTAATGTGCCTACACTCGTAAGTGAGGAGTTAAGAACATTTGGCGCAAGCGTTGTGCCCGTTAAACTATTAGCATCAACTAATAAGGTGATATCCGTGGTACCATTAAAAGATACCCCGTTTATATTACGTGCAGTTTGCAATGCTGTGGCTGTGCCCGCATTACCTGTAATCGTTCCGGTGATAGGATTCGTTACAGTAAGGTTAGTTAATGTGCCTACACTCGTAAGTGAGGAGTTAAGAACATTTGGCGCAAGTGTTGTGCCCGTTAAACTATTAGCATTAACCAACAAGGTGATATCCGTAGTTCCATTAAAAGATACGCCGTTTATATTACGTGCAGTTTGCAATGCTGTGGCTGTGCCCGCATTACCTGTAATCGTTCCGGTGATTGGATTCGTTACAGCAAGGTTAGTTAATGTGCCTACACTGGTAAGTGAGGAGTTAAGAACATTTGGCGCAAGCGTTGTGCCCGTTAAACTATTGGCATTAACTAATAATGTGATATCCGTAGTACCATTAAAGGATACCCCGTTTATATTACGCGCTGTTTGAAGCGCTGTGGCTGTGCCCGCATTACCTGTAATCGTTCCGGTGATAGGATTCGTTACCGCTAAATTAGTTAACGTGCCTACACTCGTTAAGGAAGAACTTACTACATTACCTGCAAGCGTTGTACCCGTTAAACTATTAGCATTAACCAATAAGGTGATATCCGTGGTACCATTAAAGGATACACCGTTTATATTACGTGCTGTCTGCAATGCTGTGGCTGTGCCCGCATTACCTGTAATCGTTCCGGTGATAGGATTCGTTACAGCAAGGTTAGTTAATGTGCCTACACTCGTAAGTGAGGAGTTAAGAACATTTGGCGCAAGTGTTGTGCCCGTTAAACTATTAGCATTAACCAACAATGTGATATCCGTGGTACCATTAAAAGATACGCCGTTTATATTACGTGCCGTCTGTAACGCTGTAGCTGTTCCCGCATTACCTGTTACACTGCCACTGATCGTGCCGCTTACTGTTAAGGATGTGATCGTTGCACTCGTTGCTATCAAATTAGTTAACGTGCCTACACTCGTAAGTGAGGAGTTAACTACGTTTGGTGCCAGCGTTGTACCCGTTAAACTATTAGCATTAACCAATAAGGTGATATCCGTAGTACCATTAAAGGATACCCCGTTTATATTACGCGCCGTCTGTAACGCTGTAGCCGTTCCCGCATTACCTGTAATCGTTCCGGTGATAGGATTCGTTACGGCAAGGCTCGTTAACGTGCCTACACTCGTAAGTGAGGAGTTAAGAACATTTGGCGCAAGTGTTGTGCCCGTTAAACTATTAGCATTAACCAACAAGGTGATATCCGTAGTTCCATTAAAAGATACGCCGTTTATATTACGTGCTGTTTGAAGCGCTGTGGCTGTGCCCGCATTACCTGTAATCGTTCCGGTGATTGGATTGGTTACAGCAAGGTTAGTTAAGGTGCCTACACTCGTAAGTGATGAGTTAAGAACATTTGGCGCAAGCGTTGTACCCGTTAAACTATTAGCATTAACCAATAAGGTGATATCCGTGGTACCATTAAAGGATACCCCGTTTATATTACGTGCTGTTTGCAATGCTGTGGCTGTGCCCGCATTACCTGTTACACTGCCACTGATCGTGCCGCTTACTGTTAAGGATGTGATCGTTGCACTCGTTGCTGTCAAATTAGTTAGCGTGCCCACACTCGTAAGTGAGGAGTTAAGAACATTTGGCGCAAGTGTTGTGCCCGTTAAACTATTAGCATTAACCAATAAGGTGATATCCGTGGTACCATTAAAAGATACGCCGTTTATATTACGTGCTGTCTGTAACGCTGTAGCCGTTCCCGCATTACCTGTAATCGTTCCGGTGATAGGATTCGTTACCGCTAAATTAGTTAACGTGCCTACACTGGTAAGTGAGGAGTTAACTACGTTTGGTGCAAGCGTTGTACCCGTTAAACTATTAGCATTAACCAATAAGGTGATATCCGTGGTACCATTAAAGGATACACCGTTTATATTACGTGCTGTTTGTAACGCTGTGGCTGTGCCCGCATTACCTGTAATCGTTCCGGTGATAGGATTCGTTACAGCTAAATTAGTTAACGTGCCTACACTCGTTAAGGAAGAACTTACTACATTACCTGCAAGCGTTG
>JBAZZG010000030.1:0-4278 GCA_041658905.1 Bellilinea sp. | reverse complement strand
TCCCTCGGGAAAACGGTTCACTTTTAAGGTTTGGTTCAAGTTTAGGTAAATCCCATGGTTCACTTTTGAAGTTTGGTTGAGTTCACTTTTAAAGTTTTCCTAACATCTGCATTACGGGGTGTGTCATTACGGGGTGCGCTCGTGTTGCAATTGGAAGCGAGGACCGCGTGGGTGCGTTCGCCTTTGAACGCACCAGCGATCATTAGCATTATAAATAATTGTGTGCACTCTCACGCTGATTGATTGCTATGATGAAGTGACCTTCACCCACAGTGGGGGGTTTTACCTTGCGGAGCCAGGGGGGACGGCAATGCAAAATTGTCCAAATTTGGATCAAAAAGCGGAATGTTTCTCGGTGCGTTTCGCTCACAGAGCGCTCTGCGAGAGGAACGCACCCTGACTTGCTTAAGCGCTGTTTACCCCCAGCTCCCGGCACGCCTCCACCGTCCACGGATGAAATACCACCAACTGCTCCCTCTGCTCCCATAAATAGCGCAGGTAAACCCGGCAGCCCTCGTCCAGCGAGAGATCCAGCGCGGCACGCAACTCCGGGTGCCAGGGAGCATCATAGGGTTCGTCCCAGGCCAGCTTGTCGGCGATGAACACCACTTTATCCAACGGGCTGGCGCCAGCCTTCAGCGTGGTGTGGCAGCCAACTGCCGAGAGAACTTTTGAATCGCGGACGTCAAAGATCTCCCGCGCCAACACCACCGACAATTTTTGATGCACGATTTTTGGCCAGGGGCGCTCCTCAGGCAGCACCTCGACCCCCAGGGCATCTGCCGCTGCCAGGCGCTGCTCGTTAGGCCAGACCGCGCTGACATCATGCAGCCAGCCGCCAGCCTCTGCTGCGATTGGATCCGCGCCAAACCGTTCTGCCAGTTGGTAAGCCGCCCTGGCAACATTGGCGCAGTGCGCTGCCGCCCGCTGACAGCCATTTTGTGCCAAAAAGGTCGGGACATCTTCGGTGATCCAACCCCTGGCATTAAAACCAGAGCGCAGGGATTGTAAAGTCGGCTGGTATGGCAAAATCGTGGTCATTCGCCGTCCTCGGGTTCGATAATGTAATCTTCCAAATAATCCATATCCACGCCGTATTCCGAGATCGCCAGACCCAACACTGACGCTCCGGCGCGGTGTGTGCTCCTGGGGTCGCCGGTGATCAGCGGGTGCCAATCCGGCAGGTCCTGCCCGAGCGCGACTCGGCGGTAAGCGCAGGTTTCCGGCAGCCAGGTGAGTTTCTGAATGTTTTCCGGCGTGATTTTCAAACAGGTATTGACCAGAGTCAGGCGCTGCGGGTAGTTGGTGCAGCGACAGGTTTTTAAATTCAGCAGCCGGCAGGCGACATGGGTGACGAACACCTCGCGAGTATCCTCGTCCTCAATTTTGTGCATGCAGCACCAGGCGCAGCCATCGCAGAGCGATTCCCATTCCTCATGGGTCATCTCTGCAATCGTTTTTCGCTTCCAGAAAGATGGTTCAGTAGCAGCCACAAGATCAATGCTTGCGCTTGCAGCGCCGGCGGGTCAACAATAGCCACAGCAGGAACAGGGTCGCCAGCGGCCAAATGCCTGCCAGGTCGCCTGGACCTCCGAGGCCGGTACGAGCAGTGGTACGCCGGATGCGCACCAGGCTGTAGTTAGCGGTCGCCGCTGCGATTTGTTCATCGCTCATTTGCTTGATGGGTAAGCCAAACACCGGGGCCGCTGCGCCGCTGGCGATCAACACTTTATGCATGATCGGCAGGCGCAATTTTTCATCCAATACCTCTTCGGCAATCCCTGCCCACCAGCCGTTGGGCAGCCAGATTTCGACCTGCGGATTGGCGATGATATTTTTGTACCAGTCAGAGGTGCTGCCAAAACCGGCAGCGCAATAGATTTCCCCATTGACCTCAGCGTAGTTCAACGGCGTCTGGCAGCGCTTGCCGGTTTTACGCCCAATATGGTTGAGCACCATAATCTGCCCGCCGACTTCCGGCCAGGCATTGATATAGGGTCCCAGCCCAAGTTTCCACATGAATAGCATGAAGCGGTTAAATAGCTTGAAATTTTTGCGAGTTTCGACAGTCAAATCGGCCACAGCATGTCCTCCTTCGCAAGCTTTGTGTTTCATACATTGTACTAGATTTCGCTTTTCCACTCACCGCCTGCGGTTGGTATAATTACGCCCATGAAACTCACTCTCGCCGAAGTCGAACACATTGCCCAATTGGCCCGCCTGGAACTTTCCGCCGCGGAAAAAGAGCTTTACCGCCAACAGCTTTCAGCCATTCTGGAGTATGCCGCCCGCCTGCAGGCGCTGGATACCAGCGGCATCCCGCCCACCGCCAGCGTGCTGCCGCCGCGCAGCGTCCTGCGTGAGGATGAGCCGCGCCCAGGCCTGCCAATCGAAGATGTACTGCGCAATGCTGCTCAAACCGATGATCGCCAGTTCCGTGTTCCGCCGGTGTTGGAGTAGTACCCATGACTGCACTGACCCAACTCACTGCCCGCGAGGCGCTCGAGGCGCTTGGACTCGGAAGAATTTCGAGCATGGAATTGACCCGCGCCTGTATCCAGCAAATTGACCGCCTCGAACCGGGTGTTCATGCTTTTATCACCCGCACCAACGAACAAGCTTTAAGCCAGGCGCTGGCAGCCGATACTTTGCGCGCTGCCGCCCGCCAAAGTGGTCAGCCGGTGCCACCCCTGCTCGGGCTGCCGCTGGTTGTAAAGGACATTCTGGCATTGTCCGGTGTGCGCTGTACCTGCGGTTCGCGTATTTTGGAACATTTTGTGCCGCCGTACACCGCCACCAGCGTGCAGCGCTTATTGGACGCCGGGGTGGTGGTGCTTGGCAAGACCAATACCGATGAATACGCCATGGGCTCATCGACTGAAAATTCAGCGTATGGCCGCTCTTTCAACCCATGGGATATGTCGCGCGTAACAGGGGGATCCAGTGGCGGCAGCGCCGCGGCAGTAGCTGCCCGCATGGTGCCCGTGGCGCTGGGTACGGATACCGGTGGCAGCGTCCGCCAGCCGGCTTCTTATTGTGGGGTGACCGGCATCAAACCAACCTACGGCCGGGTCTCGCGCTACGGATTGGTCGCCTACGGCTCCTCGCTGGACTCGGTGGGGGCTTTCGGGCGCACTGCCGAAGACACTGCCCTGCTCTTCTCGGTGATGGCCGGCCATGACCCGTTGGATGCAACCAGCATGAATGTGCCGGTGCCCGGCATCAAGCTGAACGGTACCCCCGACCTGAAGGGACTGCGCGTCGGCGTGCCGCGGGAATATTTCATTTCCGGCATGCAGCCGGAGGTCGAAAACGGCGTCAAACAGGCAGTCAAGCAGTTGGCGGCCTTGGGGGCTTCGGTGCGGGAGGTGCATTTGCCCCACACTGAATACGCCCTGCCGGTGTATTATTTGATCGCTCCGGCCGAGGCCTCGGCCAACCTGGCGCGCTATGACGGCATCCGCTTTGGCGAGCGCAAAGACGGCGAAGCCATGTGGGATATTTTCTACCGCACGCGCGGGGCAGGTTTTGGCCCCGAGGTCAAGCGGCGCATCATGCTGGGCACATACGCGCTTTCAGCCGGGTATTATGATGCCTATTACGGCCAAGCGCAGAAGGTACGTACCCTGATCAAGCGCGATTTCGAGGCCGCCTTCCAGTCGGTGGATGTGATTGCCACCCCGGTTGCGCCCACAACCGCTTTCCGCGCCGGCGAGCATACCAATGATCCGCTGGCCATGTACTTGGAGGACGTTTTCACCCTGCCATGCAATCTGACGGGCGTACCCGGGCTGGCCTTCCCGGTCGGCTTCGATAAAGCCGGGTTGCCAATTGGCATGCAGCTGATGGGTCCACACTTCCGCGAAGACGTGCTGTTCCGCACCGCCCACGCCTACCAGCAGGTGACCGACTGGCACAAACGCGTGCCAGCGTTGGCACAGTAAGAAATAAATCTATCATGTTGCCCGCGGGGCACTCTGCGAGTGAGCGCAGCGAAGCATCTCGCTGCCCGACCTTGATTTCTCTCCCAGTTTTTTTGGCTGGGGAGAGGTTAGGTGAGGGTCTTAATAGTTTTCTTCGCGATCTTGGTGTGCTTCGTGTCCGTTGCGTTTTAATGTTTAATCCCAATCATTATTGCTTCCAGTGACATTCGTAGGATACGTTTTGTCAACAGGCAAGATTGAAAATAGACGCACTGAATAGACCGGCAACGAAAATGTAGCGGCCAAAAAAGCACAAAGTTCAGAATGATGAACCGATCAACCCAACCGAATTACC
>JBAZZG010000029.1:0-6669 GCA_041658905.1 Bellilinea sp. | reverse complement strand
ATATCTTGGAACTGATTCAGATCTGGGGATTCTTTGTTCTTCAGATCGGCTGGATTATTCTTATCGTATTGGAATTTATGTATTATACGAAGTAGGATTGTTTTAATTGGGCTAATCCCGCAAAGCGGGACGCCTGAACATTTTATAAAATAAAATGTTTTAGGGGCCTATAGTAAAGCCTCGACGCACTTTTTAAAATTTATAATAATGAAGTCGGGGAGCCGACTGAAATGTCGGCTTAGCATTACCCACGCACCAGAACACCGCAGCACCAGAACAAGTTCGGTACTGGGCACGAAGTTCGGTGCGGGGCAGGCGCGGCATTTTTACCCCGTACTAATTTTCGTCATAGTTCTGATATATAATAAAATTATCGGGCCTATGGTTCAGTGGCAGAACGCGTCATTCGCATTGACGAAGCGGCGGTTCAATTCCGCCTAGGTCCACAAGTTGGCGAAAATTTAGTGCGGGGTGCATTGCCGAGGCAGGAGTTCGACCCGTAGTGAGCGAAGCCGAATCTATTCCGCCTAGGTCCACAAAAATATAATCGCTATATTCTTTATTTTTGTAGGATGCCGAGCGCATGCGAGGCGCCACTACCTTAATATCAAACACCTCAACGCCGTTGAGGTGTTTGATATTAAGGTAGTATTTGATAAAAAAAGAACCGCATCGCGGTTCTTTTGCTTTACTTATATTTTTTTCAGAAGTTCTTTTGCTTCTTGGGGAAGTTTGCCGGTTTCTTGGAATTGTTTTTGGATTTTTTGGAATTTAGCATTCCCCAATTTTGAGCACAGTTCTTTTATAACTATATATGGCAGATGTTTTTCATGACAACTCACCCATCCGAGAATCCACCATTCATGCCTTGTTTTATCCAGCCAGACATTTTTGTGGGGGTTAGAACTTCTAGGCAGGCGCTGTATGGCCGCCAAAAACCCATTTAAGCAGGCGTATTCTTTAATTGATAGCGAATTTTCCTTTTTTCTGCGATATTCCCGGCGCATTTTGCACCTCTTTAAGCATTATAAGAGCTAATTACTTTTTAAACCTTTTCGGGGAAAAAATCAATAGTTTTATTTATTAACATTTTTTATAAAAGATAAGTATGAATGTTTGGTATAATATAAAGGAAGTCTATTTTCATAATAATTTTTACACGCGTTGGAAATTATCATGAGAATGGACTCGCAAAGGTCGAGTCTATAAAAATTAAATTTTATAAAATAAAAAATGTTAATTCAAACTTGGACAGATGTTTTGGTCAGTTCTCTTCAGAATCTTTGGATGCAGGTGATTAATTGGTTTCCGTCCCTCGTGGGCGCGGCATTGGTTTTTCTCGTCGGCCTTATTGTAGCGGCCGGACTTGCTTCTTTGGTGGAGAAGCTCATTGGCGCTTTGAGAGTGGATGCGCTTCTTAGGAAATTAGGAATTGAGGAATATACAAAGAGAGCGAATATGGAACTTAGCGCCGGTCATTTTGCCGGACAGGTTGTATATTGGTTTTTGATTTTGGCTTTTCTTTTGGCATCTTCCGATATTCTTGGTTTTTTTGCGCTTTCAAGTTTCTTGAGAGACGCGCTTCTTTATATTCCTAATTTAATTATTGCCGTTTTAATCATGGTAGCGGCGGTAGTGATTGCGAATTTATCTAAGCACGTAGTCCGCGCTTCAGTTTTGGGCGCCAGACTTCATGCGGCAAAGTTTTTAGGAGCTGCTGCTTGGTGGTCAATTACGGTCTTTGGAATGCTTGCAGCTTTGGTTCAGCTTGGAATTGCGGTGTCCATAATCAACACCGTTATCACTGGTCTGATTGCTATGATTGCTTTGGCCGGAGGTTTGGCGTTTGGTATGGGCGGTAGAGATTACGCTGCTCATCTCATAGAACAGCTTCGTGAAGAAGTTGAACATCGTCAATAAGATTTTGACAGAAAAATCCCTCCGTTTAATGGGGGGATTTTTTGTTTCTCGCGCTTTTCCTGGGTGAACATTACTACCCATTTTTTGATTAAGATGAGGAGGAATTGGTGTAGAATCTGCGGGATTTCTTATTATTTATCTTTGAATTACGAAACACCATGTATTGTCATTCCGGACTCCTGCCTGCGCAGGCAGGTTTCGGAGGCGTCAAAAGATAGGTCTTTTACGAAGTAAAAGTTTTGGCGCCGAGATGTAAGCGAGCCGGCCCGCAGGAGGCCGGCTACGCTGGTGCCGGTAAGCAGATAGATTGCGAGTGACTAGTTGACAATTATTTTCAGCCAAGTATAATACTAAATACGTATTTAATGAGTATTCTCCTACATAAAAGAAGTTGCGCGGTTTCTTAGGAATCTTTTTATATAAAAAGACCGCGCTCTGCGCGGTTTTTAATTTGAGCTTTCGCGAATTTTCATCCGTCAGCTGGCAGACGGGAATTCGCGGGAGTTTAAAAAAGCTCCCCGAACTTTAATAATGTTTTCCGTCAATCGCCGGTCGGCGGACGAGAAACTAAATATAAGCTTGTGTAACATGCGCAGTATTGGTCTTTTTCGTCGCGCATGTTGCAAAATTAAATTAAATAAATTTTGCATAAAAATTTTTTATGCAAAAGATGAATACTAATTTAAGGGGTTAGGCGTTTATTGCATTAATTTATGCAGTAAATGCACATACAAAAAAGTAAGCAAAAAAGTAAGTATGTAGCGTTCTCTGAATTCAGAGAATGCATTAAGGGCGTATGGTGGATGCCTTGGCATCAAATAGCGATGAAGGACGTGGCGTGGCTGCGAAAAGCTTCGGGGAGGTGCTTAGCAACCTTTGATCCGGAGATGTCCGAATGGGGAAACCTAATCGAGTAAACCTCGATTGCCTAGGCCGAAGGGTCTATGGAGCTTATCTGCTGAAGTGAAACATCTCAGTAAGCAGAAGAAAAGAAAATAATAATGATTCCCTAAGTAGCGGCGAGCGAAAGGGGATGGCTCAATTAAGAGCAAAGCCTAAACCAGGAATATGACTGTTGAATCTTGATATTGGAAATTGGAATTAAATCCGACGACTAGTTTCAGGCTCTTTAGCGTGTTGTGACTTGGTGTCGTAAGATAGAAACTTTTTAACTTTAAAATCAGCCCGAAATAGTGGCGCTGATTTTGAGGTTAAAGGAAAGTTAAAAAATTGTTGATTAGTTAAAGTCGCTGGAAAGCGACGCCAAAGAGAGTGATAGCCTCGTAAACAAAAATCAATAATCTTTCTGTTTTTACCGGTATAAACTCCGGAGATAATTATAATGATTATCTATCTTGAGTACTCCGAGACAAAAAAACCTTGGAGGAAGCAACGAGTACTACATTCGTGAGGCTAAATATATTTGATGACCGATAGTGAACAAGTACCGTGAGGGAAAGGTGAAAAGTAGCCCGGTTAGGGCGATGAAATAGTATCTGAAACCATATGCTTACCAGGACTCGGAGCCTAAAACGTGCTTCGCACGCAGTCCATAACTTAGTCTATAAAGTCGAAAGTTTATAAAGTCAAAAAAGTTAATTTAGCTTTGAGACTTTATGGACTTTACGGACATTTGACTTTGTTGTGACTTGCGCGCGAAGCGCGAATGGGTGACGTGGTGCCTATTGAAGAATGAGCCAACGACTTTATATATGCGGCTTGGTTAATCCCGCTCAGCGGGAGAAGCCACAGGGAAACCGAGTGTTAACAGCGCTAAATGGTCGTATATATAAGACCCGAAGCCAAGCGAGCTTGTCCTGATCAGGATGAACTTTGAGTAAAATCAGAGGGAGGTCCGAACTAGTAGGTTGTGCAACACCTTTGGATGAATTGGGATAAGTAGTGAAAAGCTAATCGAGCTTGGGAATTGCTGGTTCTCTCCGAAACAGTTTTAGGACTGGCGGTTATTGTGATTGTCAAAGATCACTTAGTTTTTAAGGGGTAGAGCTACTGGTTCGGAAGTAATGGGGGAAACCCCGACTTCCGAGTCAAACTCCGAATACTTAAAAATATAATAACTAGTTAGACTACGGGGGCAAAGCTCCGTGGTCGCGAGGGAAAAAGCCCAGATCGCCGTCTAAGGTCCCTAAGTTCTTACTAAGTGTAAAAGGTAGTAGTAAACCATTGACAGATAGGAGGTTGGCTTAGAGGCAGCCATCCTTTAAAGAGTGCGTAACAGCTCACTATTCGATGGTTCGCTGCGCTAAAAATGTACCGGGGCTAAGTAAGACACCGAAGACGCGGATTTTACGGCATTGAGCCGTAAAGTGGTAGGAGAGCATTTCAAACTACGCTGAAGGCGGACCCGTGAGGGCTGCTGGAGTGTTTGAAAGAGCAAATGTTGGTATGAGTAACCCCAAATTAGATGAGAAATCTAATCCCCAAAAATCCAAGGTTTCCGTGGCAATGGCAATCAACCACGGGTTAGGCGATCCTAAGGCAATGGTGAAAACCGCAGCTAATGGGTAGCCGGTTAATATTCCGGCCCTTCTGATAATTGTGTCCGATGGAGTGACGGAGGAAATAAAATTGCGCGCCTTAATGGTTTGGCGTCGTTGGCGTTCAGGGATGTATCGCAGGCAAATCCGCGATACTGTCTTTAATGGCGAATTCCGCGCGTCGAGGTAAGGCAAAGTTTTTACTTTGCTAATGCAATTGAAGAGCCTTCCAAGAAAAACTTCTAAGGTGATTATTAGAAATCGTACCGTAAACCGACACAGGTGGATAGGGCGAGTAGCCCAAGGGGAACGAGTGATTCTTCGTTAAGGAACTCGGCAAAAAAGCGGCCGTAAGTTCGCAATAAGGCCTGCCCTTCGCAAGAAGGGCCGCAGCTAAAGTCTCTCTGGCAACTGTTTACCAAAAACACAGGTCCCTGCTAACTCGCAAGAGGATGTATAGGGGCTGACGCCTGACCGATGCGAGAAGGTTAACGGTGGGGGTGGTAGGCCGCAAGGTTTACTGCTCACTGCCCGAAGCCCTCGTCAATGTCAGCGATAACTATAATCGTTCTAAGGTAGCGCAATTCCTTTTCAGGTAAGTTCTGAAGCGCACGAAAGGCGTAATGACTGGAGAACTGTCTCAACGAAGAGCTCGGTGAAAATGCGATTCCCGTGAAGACGCGGGATACCCGTAGCAAGACGAAAAGACCCCAGGAGCTTTACTGTAGTTTGGTATTGTGTTTAAAGTTTGGATACGTAGTGTAGTGGTTAGGGGTTGAAGGTTATCTTTCGGGGTAGCTGGACCCGACAATGAAACAGCCATTTTTTAAATTTTAAATTCTAACCTGGCCGGCAAAAACGGTCAGAGACAGTGCCTGATGGGCAGTTTTAATGGGGCATTACCCTCCTAAAGAGTAATGGAGGGGTTTATTAAGGTTAGCTTGGTCCGGATGGAAATCGGACTGGACGCGTAAAGGCAAAAGCTAGCTTAACTGCAAGACTGACAAGTCGAGCAGGTGCGAAAGCAGAACTTAGTGACCCGACAATCCATAGTAGAAAGGATGGAGACATCGGCTAAAAGTTACCCTGGGGATAACAGGCTAGTGAGATTCGAGAGTTCCTATCGACGATCTCGCTCGGCACCTCGATGTCGGCTCGCCCTAGCGCGGGGCTGGAGAAGGTCCCAAGCGTATGGCTGTTCGCCATTTAAAAGGGCACGTGAGCTGGGTTCAAACCGTCAACAATAATTGAACCGAGGACATCAAACACACGGCGGCTTTCTGTAGCAATACAGATCGAATAAATTGACTCATATCGGAGAAACCCGAACAAGGTACAACCTGCTTTGAGGGTAATTCCGAGGGAAGTCTAACCAGTGCGCAGCACTGGAATATCTAATTCCTAATTAACCTAATTCCTAATAAATTTCTAATGGTTATTTAAATGTCTAATGTCTAAATTTTTAGTCATTGGATTATTTGATCATTGTGATTTGTTTAGAAATTGGAAATTAGAGCTTAGAAATTTCACTGCAGGGCAGTGGTTATGACCCCGTAGAGACTTAATCCAAATTTTATTTGGATTGGATGGAAAAATAAATTTCCATAAAACGTCAGTTCTCCGAAAGTTTCGGAGCGTGGTATAGTCCATACTTCCAGTAATGGAAGAAGTAATTAAAATAGCGTGAGACAGGTTGGTCTCTACCTGTTACGGGTGTGTAATATCTGAGGAAAGTCGACCCTAGTACGAGAGGACCGGGTTGAATGAGCCTCTGGTCTACCGGCTTTGGTACCAACTGAAGCGCCGGGTAGCTAGTGCTCAGAACGGATAAGCGCTGAAAGCATCTAAGCACGAAGCCAATTCCAAAACTAGATATAGGTCCCTAATAGATGATTAGGTTGATAGGCTCTAAGTGTAAGCACAGTAATGTGTTAAGCTGAGGAGTACTAATAGACCGCCGCATTCTCTGAATTTAGAGCGCGCGCCGCTGTATTTATATACAGCAGTGCTTCCTAACCCCTTAAATTAGTATTCATTTAAATTATTTAATTTTTTTCTTTAGTGATTTCTTGGTGATTTAGTCATGTGTGACCCACCTCTTCCCATTCCGAACAGAGAAGTGAAAGCACATGGCCCCGATGATATTTGTTGCTTCGCGCGACCGAGAAAGTAGGTTTCGCCTGGAATTCACTGAAGAAAAAATCAAAAACTCCCCCTTGGGGATTTTTTGGTTTATTACCCCCCCCCGCCT
>JBAZZG010000028.1:0-10548 GCA_041658905.1 Bellilinea sp. | reverse complement strand
TAAGCAGCAAAATCATCTGTTCAGCCTGTTTCACCAGCAGCCGGTTGACGGATTCCATGGCCTGCGTCGCCCGCGCCGGGTCTGCCGCGCCCGATAAAACCGCCCACGATTGGGCAATCGAATCAATCTGGCACTCGCTATTTTCGCGCGAACCCAGCCGCGAGCCGTCATCATAGAAGGCGCGCAGGTACCAGTCGCCATCCCAGGCGTGGGCTTCGAGCGCCCGGGATAACTGCTCAGCCTGTTGAAGGTACGGCGCGGGGTCATCCGTCATCAGCGCAACCAGCGGCGCAAAACGCTTGAGCGTGGCGTGCAGGAACCAGCCCAGCCAGATGCTCTCGCCGCGCCCATCCATGCCGACCCGGTTCATGCCATCGTTCCAGTCGCCTGCGCCCATCCGCGGCAAACCGTGAATGCCGGCTGTCGACCCCTTTGCCAGTGCGCGGCGACAATGTTCATATAACGTGTAAACCCCGGTCGTCGATTCGTATTGACTGTAACGGTCGGCTTCCTCCGGCTTGAGAGGTTCCGCTTTCAGGAATGGGATTTTCTCCGTCAGGATGGATTGATCGCCGCTGGCGGCAACGTATTCGGCGGTGACAAACGGCAGCCACAGCAAATCGTCCGAAAAGCGCGTGCGCACCCCCCGCCCCGCAGGCGGATTCCACCAGTGCAGCACATCGCCCGCCTCGAATTGATGCCGCGCCGCTTCCAAAATATGCGCGCGCGCGATGCCCGGGCGGGTATGCAGCAGCGCCAGCACATCCTGGAGTTGGTCGCGGAACCCAAACGCCCCGCTGGATTGATACAGCCCGGTGCGCCCCCACAGGCGGCAGGTCAGCGTCTGGTACAGCAGCCAGCGGTTGAGCATCAAATCCATGCCAGGGTCGGGCGTTTCAACCGTTATGGCGTTCAGAATGTCCTCCCACTGCTGCTGGACAGCCTGCCAAATTGAATCAACCTGTGCCTGAACCTGCCCAATCAGCGCCAGGCTTTCGGCACGGTTCGCCCCTTCGCCGATTAAGAAAAAGACTTCCTCCGCCGCACCGGGCGCCAGGTCAACGTGCAGTTGGATGGCGGCGCACGGGTCCAACCCGGCATTCACCGCGCTTGCCAATCCAATGCGCCCGAGCGCCGCCGGAGTGCGCAGACTGCCCATGCGCCCCAAAAACTCCGTCCGGTCGGTGGTCACGCCGTGCGGCTTTTTATTTGCAGCGAGAAACGCCACGCGTTCGCCGAACTCGCTGTTGAAGCGGTTGCTGGCGAGCAAAGCATGTTTGTCGGGGTCGAACTCCGGAATGATATGGGCCTGATGCGTGTCACGCGTCGTGCCGAGCACCCATTCGGCGTAGTAGGTAACAGTGATACGGCGCGGACGCTCCCATAGATTTTGCAGGCGCAGGTGTGCAATTTTGACCGGCGCATCGGGCACGGCGAATAGGCGCAGGTTCTGGTTCAGGCCATGACTCTGGCTCTCAAAGACCGAATAGCCCGCCCCGTGACGAATCACATGCGCCGTTTCTGCTCCAGCGGGCATGGGCGTAGGTGACCAGACCAGCCCGGTTTCCTCGTCGCGCAAGTAGAGCGCTTCGCCCGGCATATCGGTGACCGGGTCGTTGCGCCAGGGGGTCAGGCGGTTCTCGCCACTGTTCTCTGCCCAGGTGCAGCCGGAACCCGCTTCGGAGACCAGAAATCCAAACTGCGGGTTGGCGATGACATTGACCCACGGATGCGGCGTGTGCTGACCCGGCCTGAGATGGATGACATATTCCCTGCCGTCCCGGCTGAATCCGCCGAGACCGTTGTCCATCAGCAAATCGCCTGGAAGTTGAAGCGGCAGCGTCGGCTCAGGGTCAAGCTTCGGGGAGAGTGAAGGGGTGAACTCCGGCAGGCGGGTGGGTTGGGCGGTCAAACGCAGGGCGTGTTCGGCCAGCGTCCCGCCCTTTTCATCCAAAACAACACCCGCCACAGTTTCGAACAGAATTTTGTCGGCAGGCTGAAGTTGGTCGGTACGCAGCACGAAAATGCCGTCGCGCTGGTTCAGCGAGGCCTCCGCACCCCTGCGCCGGATCTTGCGCAGGATGGCGTTGTGCAGGTCGAGGGCGTAGTCTGTATCCTGCTCGTTCAGGATGACCAGGTTGACCGTGATATGGTGGCTGCGCCAGTAGGTGAAGGCTTGCAGGGCTTCGCGCAGCAGGGGCGATTCACCGTCGCGGATACGCACCAGCAAAATGGGGTAATCGCCAGAAATGCCGAACGCCCACAAGTCGGACTGCCCTTTCTCGTTTTGCGCCAGGATATGCGGCGCGGCGCGCAATACCCCCACCGGGTAGAGCAGGGCAGAGTACAGGCGCTGGATGTTTTCGACGGCGTAAGCGTCCAGCCCCAGTTCGAGTAGTTCGCGTTCGCTGCGAGCGCGGGCATCGTCGAAGGCGCGGTGGATGGACTGCCCGGACTGGTAATGAGACAGCCTTTCCAACGCTTCGGCGCGGGAGGGGGCCGCCAGAGTCAGGAATGTAACCCTGGTTTTAGCGTGGGGCTGCAGGTCAATTTCCTGCGCCAGTGACAGGATTGGGTCGAGCGTCCCACCGGTGGTGCCGCCGGTGGTGCTGGCAAGGTGGCGGTTGGCATCCTGCAGCGCCAGCGACGTAGTCCCGGTTCCAGTACGGGGCGACGTAGTCCCGGTTCCAGCGAGGTAGTCCCGGTTCTCGTACGGGATACGGGACGGGGTGCGCGTCGTCTGTGACCTGCCCAAGAATTGGGCGCGGTCGCTCTCGTGGTCGCCGGTCACTTTGCGTCCGGCTTCGATGATCAGCGCATGTGCCAGCACGACAGGTTTTTCATCCGCAGAGCGCGGGCGGCGCTGGAACAGGAGCGCGTTTTCTTTGGGGAGATATTCGCTCTCGATAAAAAGTTTGTTGAACGCCGGATGCCGCCGGTCGGCAGCCTGCGCCGCCAGCACCACTTCGCCGTAACTGGTCAGTTTCAGCCGCCGGGGGCGGTCGCTGTCGTTCAGGATGTTCACCCGCCGGATTTCGACGCCATCCGTGCTGACGGTGATTCCGGTGCGCAGGGAAATGCCATTGTCCGAACGCTGGAACTCGACCTTGTGCGGATAAAACAACACTTCCTGATCCCGTGCCCCGTGCTGGAACCGGGACTGCGTCGCTGGAACCGGGATTACCCCATCCTCCGGCGCGCATCCGATGGGCTGGCCGGTGACTGACCAGAGCGCGCCGCTATCGCGGTCTTGCAGATAAATCCACGTGCCCCACTGGTCGAGGGTGGTGTCGGCTTGCCAGCGCGTCAGCGCAAACTCGCGCCATTGGCTGTATCCGCTTCCGGCGTTGGTAATCAGCACGCTGGTGTCGCCCTGTGAAAGTACATGCGCCTGCGGAATGGGACTGTCGAAAGGCACGCGCCATGACGCAGCACTGTTGACCGAGCGCACCGCCTGGGGCAAATTCACTGGGTCATCGGGATGGGGATATTCAATGGGTGGGTTTTGCGGAATCTTTTCCTGGAGCAGCAGTTCCACGCTCTGGATGTGCTCGTCGGCGTGGAAACGCTGCACCATCACGTCATCCGACAGGTAGTTACAGGCCGCCATCAGGATCATGCCCTGGTGGTGTGCCATGTAGGATTGCACGCTGGCATGTGCCTGACCGGCTGGCAGGCGCGTTTTGGTGTAATCGAGCGACTCGTAAAAGCCAAAACGTCCGAGCATGTTCAGTTGCTCCAGGTGCGCCATGTTCTCCAGCACTGCCTGCGGTTGCAGCGAGAGCCCCATCAGCGATGCATAGGGAGCGATGACCAAATCATCGTGCAGCTCGCGTTCGTAGCCTAGATCAGGCACGCCAAAAGCCCGATACTGGTAGTTCAGATTGACATCAAAGGCAAAGTAGCCTGATTCCGAGATGCCCCAGGGCACTTGCTGCTCCTGTCCGTAACTCATCTGCGCCTCGAGCGCGGCGTAGCAACTATCCGAGAGAAATGTCCCGGCGTAGTTTTTGGTAAACAGGGTCGGCATGAGATATTCGAACATGGTGCCGTACCATGAGAGCAGTACCTGCTTGCCGTTGACCTTCGTCACCGGTCGCCCCAGATGCAGCCAGTGGCTTTGCGGCACGTCGCCTTTGGCAATCGCTATCAGGCTGGCAATCCGGGCTTCGGATGCCAGCAAATCGTAGTAACTCGGGTCGAGCTGTTCGGTGCTGGCGTTGTAGCCGATGTGGAACACCTGGCGGCGCTCATCGAACAAAAAGCGAAAATCCATGCCGGTCATAGCGGCGTTCGCCTGCCCTGCCAGTTCTCGAAAGCCAATCAGCAGGGACGTTACCGTCATGCGCGCCGACGATAAATCAACCTCCAATTTTTGACACCATTCACGCGCCGCTTCATCCTGCAACTGCGCCTTGAAGTGGTTCAATGCCGTTTGGATGCGCTCATACATCGCTGCCGCCTGTCCCAGCGTCGGCAGTTCAGCGGGCAGGCTGTCGCGAAAATCCTGCCAGGCGGGCGTTTGCATAAACAGCGGGGTAGTCCCGGGTTTAGCACGGGGCGCAGGCGCTGCCTCCAGGCGGCTGAGCCAGGGCGCGAACAAATCCAGACTGCGCTGCATGTCTTGCAGGTGGTGGTGCATCAAATCGAGATAGAGTTGGAGTTCGGTCAGGGATTCGGGATTGAGATTGGGATGACTCTCGAGCAGTTCCATCAAGCGGAGCGAGACTCTTTCCCAGCCTTCGCCTGAGAGCCAGGCAAGAGTCATTGCCCACGCTGCGGGCTGGTTCTGGATGGCGCTGACGCGCTCGTAAATGCTGGTCAATTCGACTTCAAAAGATTCGAGGCCCCGTGCTGAAACCGGGACTACCTCGCCCCGTGCTGAAACCGGGACTACCTCGCCCCGTGCTGAAACCGGGACTACCTCGGAGGCGTGCGGGTTGTTTTTTTCCAGGGCTTGCAGCGCTTCTGCCAGAATATCCAGAATGACAAGCAAACCCTGCCACTGCTTGTCGCCCAGCACCGGCGCATCCGCCAGGGCAAGACAGCCCTGTTTGAGCGTAATCAGGCAGGCCGCCAGGTTGCCGCTATCCACCGTGGAGATGTAGCGGGGCGGAGGCGCTGCCAGCGTCTGCGAGTCGTACCAGTTCAGCAGGTGTCCCCGGTAATGTTCCAGCTTGTCCAGGCTCTCAAAGGTTGAGCGCAAACGGACTGCCAGTTCGAACAGGTCCATGTAGCCCAAATCGTATGCCGACAACGTGGACACCAGGAACAGACCAATGTTGGTCGGCGTGGTGTAGTGCGCCACACTGCCGCGCGGCGACTCTTGAAAATGATCGGGTGGCAGCCAGTGGTCATTGGGGCCGGCAAACCGCTCAAAAAATGCCCAGGTGCGGCGCGCCAGGCGCAGGACTTGCCTGCGCTGAGTCTCCGAGAGCGGCGTGGTGATGTGTGTCACGGGCTGGCTGATAACGTAGGCGATTTGTGGAGCAATGAGCCAGGCAACCAGCAGGGGCAGCGCCACCCATAGCGCGGTCGGGTTGAAAATGGCGGTAGAAATCCCCAGCAGTATGGTAAAAATCAAGGCAGCCGCCATCGCGCCCCAGGTTTCGTAATGCGCATTCAATCCAAACGAGCGCGACGCATTCGCCGCCGTTGTCCATTGCAGCAGGTTTTTGCGCCCAATCAGCAGGCGGGCCAGCGTCGTGCCGATTGCGCCCAGCATAAGCAGCGCTTCGTATGGCAGAAAAAGAACGGCAAGCGCCCAGCGTGTGAGCGGGAGCCGGGTTGGTTTGAGAAGTTGTTTGAGTGTCCGCCGCCCGAAATTGTGCTTACCATGCTGGACAGTTTGCGTCGCAATGGGCAGGGCGGAAGGCAGCAGTACCAGCAGAGTCCAGACCAGGGGTGAGCCGGGCAGGAACAGCCAGCCTGCGGCGAGCAGCACCAGCAACGTGGGCGGCAGCAGGCTGCGCCGCAGGTTGTCGAAAACTTTCCAGATATTGATGGTGGATAAGCGGTTGGGGGCCATCCCTTTTTCGGTGTGGACGATGGGGAACAACCAGGGCAGTAACTGCCAATCGCCACGAATCCAGCGGCGCAGGCGGCGGGCGTACACCAGATAGCGCGCCGGATATTCCTCGTACAGTACGATGTCCGTGACCAGCGCCGCACGTCCATAAATCCCTTCGAACAGGTCGTGGCTGAGCAGGGTATTTTCGCGCACCTGACCTGCCAGGCTGCGCTCGAAAGCCGCGACATCATAAATCCCTTTGCCAACGTAACTGCCTTCGCCAAATAAATCCTGATACACATCCGACACGGCGAAGGAGTACAGGTCAAACCCGGCGTTCCCGGCAAAGATTTGCGAAAAGAGGGAACGGTTCGCGCTGGTCAGCTTGGTTGCCACGCGCGGTTGCAGCACGGTATAACCGGCGACAACCGAGCGCCCGTCTGCGGCAAATTCGGCATGGTTAAGCGGATGCGCCAGGGTGGCAACCAGCCGGTTGGCGCTGCCCTGCGGCAGGGATGTATCTGCATCCAGCGTGATAACATATTTGATGCCGGGCCCCGTGTCCCATGCAGGAACCGGGACTGCTTCGCTCGAACCGGGACTACCTCGCAGAATGCTCGCATCCCCAACCTGGGTTGTGTAGCTTGTTTCGCCCAGGTTGAGCAGCAGGCGATTAAAATCCGCCAATTTGCCGCGCTTGCGCTCCCAGCCCATCCAGACCCCTTCAGACGGATTCCACTCGCGCTGACGGTGGAATAAATAAAATGGCGCTGTTTCCCGTACCCCGTGCAGGAACCGGGATTGCTTCGCTGGAACCGGGACCGCGTCCGCGTCGTCCCGTGCTGGATCCGGGACTATCACGTGCGCATACTTTTTATTGAGATTTTCAACGCCAGCACTTGCCAGCGCAAGCAGTTGTTCATCCTCCGGCATGCGCTGTGTTGGAGCATCACCGAAATCGGTCAGTAGGGCATAGGTCAGTTGCGGGTCTGGATTGGATAAATAATAGAGTTCCAACTCTTGCAGGAGATGGTTGAGTTCGTCGGCGCTTTCCAGCAGGGTTGGGACAACCACCATTGTGCGGTTGCCCGACGGGATGCCCTCCGAAAAATCCATACGCGGCAGGCTTTGGGGCTTGATGAAATGGGTCACATTCCAGTGCACGAGTGTAATGGCAGCCTCTAAAGCCAATCCAAACCCAAGCATGCCGACGATGATGAGTTGGGCAAGCGAGCCGCCCAAAAGAGTTGCGTAGGTGAGCAGCCCCAAAACAAACAGCACAGAAAGGATGGCGATACTCCCCAGATACGTGGCGGTGGGGGACGCGAGCAGCGCACGCCGCACGCGAACACTCAATCCCGGCTGATAGCGGAGGCTGGCTTCAAGCGTCGCACGACCTGCATCCCGCAGATAAAAGCCGACGTGCGCTTTCCGCCCCGGGGCTTTGTCATCCACGCTGCGAGCGAATTCAACTGCGGCGAGCGCGACTTCCTCTTCGCTGAAGTTCGAGTGGAGTGCCAGTTCCTCGATGACACTGCGATAACTGTTGCGGGTGTCAAAATCCATGCCCGCATAAATCTGCGCCGGGTCGTCGCGCAAAATCTGTTCCACCCGGCTGGTCTGCTCAAAGAAGTCTTTCCAATCTGTGGCGGAGAGCAAGCGCAGGCTGAGAAAACAGTTGGCAACAATGGTCTCGTTTGCCAGCACCGGGGAAGCGAACTTGTTCTGGATTTCGCGAGGTAGTCCCGGTTCTGGCACGGGACTCAGGCTTTTCGGCACATCCATCCCGGTCAGTTCGGCGGCAGCGCAGGCGAGCAGCTCCAAAATCCCGATTCGCAGCATAATCGGCAGCGCCCAAAGTTCCCCAAGCGTCAGGGGCGTGACCTGCTGATATTCCTGCACAAAAGCGGCGGCTTGAGTCAGGTCAATCTGGCTCTGGCTGTATCCAATCCATTCCCACGCCAGCGCAAAAATGCGCGGGTGTCCCTTTAGCGGCGCCCCGTCCAGTTTTGGTAACTGGTTGAGAAAACTGGCTGGCAGGTCCTCTTCTATTTGGCGGAAGGTCTGTTTGACGATGTAAAAATTATCCAGTATCCATTCGCCTGCGCGGGAAACCGGTAAATCCTTTGCTGGCACGGCCTTGAAAATTGCATTGGCCTTGCGCAAAACCAGTTCCCAGCTTTGCAGGTATTCCAACAGGGTTGTTTTTTTTGGGTGGGATATTTCTACTGTGTCCCGTGCCCCGTCTCCCGTCCGAGAACCGGGACTACCACGCAGGAACCGGGACTGCTTCGCAGGAACCGGGGCTACCTCGTGCGTTTTCGCCAGGCGGTGCGCAAATTCTCTCAGTCGTTTATCTGCGTCTGGATTGGCTGGTTCGGATGGAATGACCTGCGGGGCAATCTGCATAAGTTAACGCTCTGCGCGTTCGCTTGATAGCAGTTCAGGGGGGATTAACTCTTGTTTGGCGGGCAGGTCCTGTACAATCAGAAGTGGTACTTTGCCATACATGATGAAATTGTTGACCATGCTGCCATACGGCCATTGGTGATTCCCCGAATAACCATGCGCACTCAGCGTGACCAAATCGATATGTTCCTGCTCCCCTAGTTGATGTAGTGCAACTGCTGCATTGTCACTGGTAATGAGATGAGTTTGAACAGCAATGCCCTCCAGGTAAGAACGAGATTTCACTTGTTCGAGATAATGCCCGGCTTCTTCTCGATTACGTGCTACAACCCGGTTGGATAGATCAATATCTTCGGGCGCCGGGGGCATTTGGCGCGCCATTTCTGGTGTTTGTACGACTTGCACGAGATGCATCTGAGACTTATGAAAACGCGCTAATTGTGTGATGATTGGTAAAACATTTTCTGCCCGCTGGGAACCATCCAACGGCACCAGGATGCGCTGGTAAACCGGGGTTTCTGATAATTCATCAGCCTGGATATCATGTTGGTGTGCCCGAATGAGTAGCACCGATGTCGGTGCACTTAGGATGATTTTTTGAGTAATGCTGCTGATTCCCCATTGAGTCAAGCCATTATGTCCATGGCTGCTCAAAACAATTAATTTCATCCCCTGATTTTGGGCGTATTCCGTAATCCCTTCCGCTACCAACCCTTCCAGTACTATCGTCCGCGCCCGAAGCCCTGATTCTTGAAAGCGCGCCTTTGTCTTTTCCAGATAGAGCGCCGCCTTTGTTTTATTGATTTGCCAGTTAAGTAAATCAAACAATTGTGCTGGTGCGCTTGCCTGATTCTTTTCCAGTATACGAAGCAGTGTGATTTCTGCGTCAAAAGAACGGGCGAATGCAACAATATGGGGTAGAACGCATTCGGCCAGTTGAGAACCGTCCAATGGGACGAGAATCGGATTGAACATGGTTCATCCCTTCGATTCTTTCATACTGCCAAATTTAGTCGGATTAAGTATTGGAATACTCAATCGACTGAGTTGTGGCCGGTATTGATGATGTGACTGGGTTTGGGAGACATCACGCGTATGCGGGTGGAATTAAGAAGTGCTGTGGAATGTTACGATGTAGGGTTTTTGTATCGCACCTGGCAGAAATGAGTCTTCCAACCGTAAGCGGTTTAGCCTACTAACATCAGTATACTCTACTTTGTTGTTATTGAAGGTTTGGGCTCTGAATGGGAGTGTCTAACATCGAATTTATAGTTGTCACCCTGAGCGTAGCGAAGGGTCTCATCTAACCAAAATATACTTGTTATCATGGGATTCTTCCCCGCTTCGCGGCTCAGAATGACAACATCAAATGATTTGTGTTTCTGAAATTAGACACTCCCTGATTCTGAGAGATAATCAGAATAAATAACCCGCACATTACCAGTCAAAAAGCACGAGCTTCACTTCTCGTTCCTCGCACTTGCTTCAGGCCGGGTCTCTCTAAATCAAGGCTAAATGGGACGGTTTTTTGGGCATAACATGTTGATGATGGGTCCGCCCGGGTCGGGCAAGACCCTGCTGGCGCGCGCCCTGCCCGGCATCCTGCCGAAAATGTCCGTTGACGAGGCACTGGACGTGACCCGCATTTATTCCGTGGCTGACCAACTCCCGCTCGAAACGCCGCTGCTGCGCATCCGTCCGTTCCGCGCCCCCCACCACACCATCAGCCACGCCGGTCTGGTGGGCGGCGGAAACTGGCCGCATCCGGGGGAAATCTCGCTGGCCCATCACGGTGTTCTATTTCTGGACGAACTGCCCGAATTCGGGATGCGCGTGCTCGAAGTGCTGCGCCAACCGCTGGAGGACAAGGTCGTGACCATCAGCCGGGCACAAGGCTCGCTGACCTTCCCGGCCAGTTTCCAACTGGTTGGCGCGATGAATCCATGTCCGTGCGGTTATTACGGCGATCCGGGCAAGCCCTGCACCTGCTCCTCGATGGTGGTGACCAAGTACCAGAAGCGCATTTCCGGTCCCCTGCTGGACCGGATTGACATCCACGTGGAGGTGCCGCGCGTGGATTACGAAAAGCTGAGCAGTGACCGGCTGGGCGAGACCTCGGCCGAGATCCG
>JBAZZG010000027.1:0-11491 GCA_041658905.1 Bellilinea sp. | reverse complement strand
TCTTTGAGTATATTGAGGTTTGGTACAATCGCCAAAGATTACATTCATCGCTGGGTTATGTGAGCCCTGTGCAATTTGAACAACTTTCTGGACATTAATCGTGTCCACTTTTTAAGGGCAAGTCCAAAATAGGGGAGGAAACAAACACATGGCACTTGACACGTGGCACATGACACGCTTATGACCTTCACTGACCCGGCCGAACTCGAAAAACTAATCAAAATCGGGCGCATCGTCGCCCAGACGCTGCGGACCATGTCTGAGGCGGTGCGCTCGGGCATGACTACCCTGGAGCTGGACGAGTTGGGCCTGCGCCTGCTGCGCGAGGCCGGGGCGGTTGCCGCCCCACCCACCGTATACGGTTTTCCGGGCGCTACCTGCATTTCCATTAGCCCGGTGGCGGCGCACGGCATCCCGGACAAGAACAAAGTGATTCAGCCGGGCGATATCGTCAACATCGACGTTTCAGCCTCGCTCGACGGCATTTTTGCCGACAACGGCGGCAGCGTCGCCATTCCGCCGGTCAGTCCGCAGACTGAAAAACTGCTCACTACCGCGCGGGCAGCGCTGGAACATGCTGTCGCAGAAGTCCGCGCCGGCCGGCCGATCAACAATATCGGGCGCGCTGCTGAAAAACAAGCCCACCGCAGCGGATTCCGCATCGTCAAAGCGCTGGCCAGCCACGGGGTGGGTCATACCCTGCATGACGATCCCGGTACCATTTTCAACTTTTATCGTTCTTCTGACCGGCGGATCATGCAAGTCGGTTGGGTGCTGGCAATCGAGCCGTTCCTCACCACGGGGTCCGGGGATATATATGAAGAAGATGACCGGTGGGGTCTGACCACTGCCGACAAGAAGCCGGTTGCCCAGTTCGAACACACCGTTGTCGTCACTGACGGCGAACCGCTGGTCGTGACCCGGTTATAAGCGGGTTTTATGTAGCGCTTCGACAAGTAACAACGGTAGGGGCGGCTCGCGAGCCGCCCCTACTAAAACAGCGTCGAAATCTTACGGCCGCATGACCGGATAAATTCCGTCGGCCAATTTATCCACGGAGGCATCTTTCAGGCTGATCGTAAGGATTTTCTGCTTCTCAAGGTCGCCTACATCCAGGATCAAACTCTTGCCGTCTGCCATCCACTCCAGTCTGTAGGGCCTTTGAAATATCCCATAGGATTTGGGGTCATTGGTTTCCGCCACCGCCTGGACGAATAATTCATTTCGGTCGGCCAATGGTTCCCCAGGCATGCCCAACCGTTTCCAGTAGGCCACCTGCTGGCCGTCAGGCGAGAGTTTGGGACCAAAGGCATACCCCTCGCCGTATTGCGGCGAGATGCGCTGCGCGCCTGTCCAGTCCAGGTTGACAACCCAGATGCGTTCCATGCCCTCCGGTATGTAGGTCAGCGTGTCAAACACCAGCCGCGAGCCATCGGGCGCCAGATCGTAATTGCCAACCTGCTGTTCACGGCGGACATACTCGCCCGCGTCGAAATCGTAATAAGCGAAATTTCCCATGCCCTCCATGCCGAAAACCTCGGAGAAGGCCACAATACGACCATCCGCGGACCACTGCGGCGACACCAGGGAGAAACCGCCGCTCGGGGTAACGATTTCAACCGGATCACTGCCAGCATCCACGTCGATCGAGAAGATGCCGGTGGCGCTGGCGGAATTGACTTCCGCTCCTGTGGTGAAATACCCTTCCTGGACGGTGAGCGCGTAGGTCAACTGGTGCGTCCCCGGGCGCCAGGCAAAACCGGCTGTCCGAACATCCGTCAGAACCTCGCTTATCGATCCAGTCAGAACATCAAAAACCCACAGTTTGAACTGATAATCCCATTCGAATTCGGTAGCCGTGGCTGTCACACGCAGAAATGCCAGTAGCAGCCCGTCGGAAGACCAGGCCAGATCGTGATAATTGACGATCTCCTCGAGGTCGGGTAGCTTGGGGGGACCGTCATTGGTGAGCGCCAGTTCCTTGTCTGTGAGCAAATCCTTCAAGTATACGTTGCCGTCGTGGGCCACGTAGGCCAGCATCCGGTATTCAGGGCCGACCGTCGTGATCGGCGCGGGTATGTCGGTAGGCGCGTCGGTCGGGGCTGGTTGATCGGTCGGCGCCGCTGGTTCAACCGGCGCGGCAGTATCGGCAATTTCCGGTGTTGGCGCCTCACCGGTGGCAGAGGATATGCCCTTGGGGCCGATTCCGCAGCCAGAAAGCGCCACGATCGATAACAGGATGAGGGTTGCAATTCGCTTCATGTTGATTCTCCAATAAAAGAACAATTTTTAAGTTCAGATGGGCACGATTCTAGTCGCTGTTCAGATGAAAAAAGTTCCCACAGATGGGAGGGTGCATGGTATATGCCACCTGGAAGGGATCTAGCTTTTTAATGTAATTTGGTGAGCGATTTGGAGAAAAGGGGATGATCCGAGTCTATAACGCTGACACATCGCCGATAAGCCAGTGTCAGGATGAGCCAATCCCCTCACCTTACCTCCCCACAGGGTGCTTGCGCGATCTCTAATGGGGTGAGGAATTTAGTAGATAAGTGGTTTGGTTTTTAGAGGGTGGTGAGGAATGAGGTTTGTTGTTAATACAATGGCTATGCGCATTATTTCTTGAAACATTCAGTGTAAAATGAGAAGAAATTATCCCGGCAAGCTTATGCAACGATCCCTGCACCTCCACCTCTTCGTCTTCCTTTCCCTGACCGGCTGGCTGCTGGCTGCGGCCGGCTGCGCTTCCTCAGGCCTCCCCCTGACCCCACAAAATCGGACCGCCACAGCGACCGCCTCCCCCACCCTCGAAAAAATTAGCACCGAACAACCAACGAACACCGCCTCCCCCACTGCGACCCACACAGCGACCGCGACCATCACCTCCACGCCTGAGCCGACCACTACCCTGACGGCTGGCCCCAGTCTGACGCCCACGCAAATACCTCGGGGTACGTTGACTCCCACGCCGCTGCCAATCGAAGCGGGACTGTTTCGCGTGGTGTTTTCGCTGCGCAATATGAGCCCGGGTCTGGTCAACGGCATTTATCCGCGCTCCGGCCAGCGCGCTATCATTACTGGCAGTTACGGCCTGCTCCAGGTCGATATCGCCTCCGGGGATGTGAACGAGCTGCGCACTCCCAACCGGCTGCTGGGCATCGACGCCTCCGGCCACGCCTGGCTGACCCCCGCCAATGGCGCCGCGATCACCTCCTGGAACGGTACGCAAGTCACCGCCTACGACGCGACGGATGGCTGGCTTTTGAACGCCAGCTTCTTCGACGCTCCGCTGGGCGGCTCGCGGCTGGTTAACGGGCGCGCCGGCGAGGTCTGGCTGGCCACTGCGACCGACCTGCGTTATTTTGACGGCGACCGATGGAGGATCTTCGGCGCTACCGAAAGCGGATTGTACCGCAGCCGCGAGGCCTACGTCCATACTGCGCTGGTTTTGGCAGTCAACCCCAACACCGGTGAAGCCATTGCCGGTGCCTGTGACTGGCGCGGCGAGGTGATGTTAACCGGGGGCAGCGTGCGCCGCTACGACAGTGAGAGCTGGAGCGATGCCGGTTTCCCGGTTGATAATCCATGCTTGACAGGGCTGCAGGCCGCTCCGGATGGCACCATTTATGCCGCGGGCGAAGGCAAAATCTGGCGGATAAAAGGTTCTTCCGGCTGGGAAGAACTGACCCTGCCCCGGCTGCCTTCCGGCCGCTATTACGGGCTGGTCGAAGAATTGGCGCTGGACCTGGAGGGTCAGTTGTGGCCCTTAATCCAGTTAACGGACGTGGACGGTGTGGTATTCGAAAAAGTCCGCTTGCGCCCGCAGGCGACAGGCTGGGAAATTGTCCGTACACTGGACCGGCTGCAGCGTCAGCAACTGTTGTTCCTGCCCGGTAATCGGGTTTGGGCGCTCGAGCAAGCGAAGATATACGCGCTGGAAGCATCGGGTGAATGGAGCGAGCAAGCCAGCCTGGACTTCCGCGCCGGCGGCAGCGATTCAGAAGGCGGCATCTGGCTGGTGACCGATGTGGAAACCAGCCCGGTTATCTGGCGCGGTGCGCCCTGACAAGACGCTGAACTAACCTACATCGATCGTTTGCTGCGGGCCAAACCAGTAGCCAACACCCCATTTGGTGTGAATGTAACGCGGTTTGGACGGATCATCCTCGATCTTTTCGCGCAGATAGCGCACATACAACGACAGACTGGCGACGGCGTCAGTGTAATTTTCCCCCCAAGCCTCGCGCAGCAAGTCGGCATGCGTCAATACCATGCCGCGGTTGCGCACCAGGCAGCGCAGTACACGGCATTCGGTCGGCGTCAGGTGAATCACCCGGTTCGCCCGTTTAACGGTCGCCTCATCCAGATCGATGTGCAAATGTTCATCCGTGTATGTATGCTGTCCGGATTGATCCTGTGCCCGCTGCGCGCGCTGTAGCAGAGCGCGTATTCTTAGTTCCAGTTCGCGCTGCGAAAATGGTTTGCGCATGTAGTCATCACCGCCGGAATCAAAGCCCTGTGCCAGGTCTTCTTCCTCGCTGCGAGCGGTGAGAAAAAGAACCGGGGCATTGGTGACTTCGCGCATGCGGCGGCAGACCTCGAAACCGGACATTCCCGGCATCATCACATCCAGAATGATCACGTCGGGATTTACATTTTCGAGGTCGCGCAGCGCTTCTTGACCATTTAGCGCGCCGAACACATCGTACCCGGCGATTCTCATATTCGCCTGTATCATTTGATTGATTACCAGATCATCATCGACAACCAGTACCCTGGCCACAGGAACCCCTTTTCGTCTTGGTTGGATCAAATAATTATACCGACAATCCTTGGCGATACCTCTCAAAATAGTGTGCAAGTTTTGCGCCTGCCAGGCGCTTTTCCCAGGGATCCAACCTGGAACAGGCGCTCAGGGAGGAGCACCCCTGGCGTTCAATGAGAAATTGCTGATAAACTGCTTTGAATCCCGGCAAAGTGATACAATAAGTCGAAAATAATTCCATCCTGTTGGAATTTTAATATTTCTCAGAGGAGATAGAATGGATACAGAAGTCTTAGAAACCGCCGTAGTAGAATCTGTTGAAGAAACCGATCTCTACCACCGCCCCGGCCGCATTACCCGTATTTCCACCATGACCAACATTATCTCATGGGTCATCCTGGCGATCGGTGTTTTCATTTTCGGTTATCTTTCCTACAGCCTGGTTACCAGCATCGCCGGAGCTGGTCCCGGCGTCGCCTTCTCTCAGATTGTTCAGGCCTTCATCACCCCGTTATTGATTTTGGTGATCTCTCTGTTCCTGTTCGCAGTACTGCAGTGGCTGGCGGAAGTGGTCTATCTTTGGATGGACATCGAAGAGAACACCCGCAAGGCGTAAGATACGACACGTGTCACGCATCACGCGTCACGTAACACAAACAGATTAGGTACCGATAAGGGTGCGTTTTGGTTGCACCCTTTTTGTGTTTAATCCGTTCCCTGCCATTGCTTTATTTCGCTGCGCTTTTACGCTTAATGATCGCACCGGTCTCCAACCGCAGCGCGCCTTGTTAAAATGCCCTACCACGGAGAACACTGAGGGCACGGAGAAAACTCACAGACACCCCCTTTTGATCTTCTCCGTGCCTAGTATGATAATTACAAGGACACGGCAGGCCGATCGTGCCGTGGTAATTTCTTTGCCCGGTGCAAGGTATAATAACCCCCTATGGGCTTCTTCACCGGTCTCGACGCTGAAAAATACGACCGCAAATACTCCGACCGCGAACTCATCCGGCGTAGCGTCGGCTTTTTCAAACCGCACACTGGCAAACTGGCTTGGGCGGCATTACTGTCGCTGGTGATCGCCGGCGCCAGCGCGCTGCTGCCCATCATCACCTCGCGCGGGTTGGACCTGATGAAGTCCGGTTTCAACACCGGCATTGCGTTGATCATCGGTGGCCTGACGCTCCTGCTCGGCGTGCTGGTGTGGGTGGCAAACTGGGTCTCGCGCCGATTGATCGTCCAGGCAGTCGCCAGCGTTGTGCTCAAACTGGCCTCGGACGCCTTCACCGCGGCCGCCAACCATGATCTCTCCTTCTATGATGAGTTCCCCTCTGGCAAAATTGCCTCGCGCATCACCAGCGACACGCAGGACTTTGGCCAACTGGTCACCCTCATCACCGACCTGATCACCCAGATCGTCGAGGGCGCCATTCTGGCGGTTGTGCTGGTCCGCATCGACTGGCGATTGACGCTGATCATGCTGACCATCATACCCGTGGTGGCATTGCTGGCGATTGGCTACCGCAGCCTGGCGCGCGTGGTGACTCGCGCCGGTATGCGCGCTATGGCCAACGTCAACCAGACCATCAAAGAGACCGTCAGCGGGATCGCGATAGCCAAGAACTTCCGCCAGGAAGAAGCCATCCATGCCACCTTCACCCGCGCCAATACCACCTCTTACCGCGTCAACGTCCGGCGCGGGTTGGTGCTTTCCAGCGTGTTCCCGGTCATGAACATGCTTTCCGGCTGGATGCTGGCGCTGTTGCTGTACTACGGCGGCGTGAGCGCATCGCAGGGCGTTGTGACGGTTGGCGCCTGGTACCTCTTTCTGCTGTCTTACGACCGTTTCATGTACCCGATTATGAATTTGTCCTCCTTCTGGACACAGATTCAGAACGGGCTATCGGCTGCCGAACGCGTCTATGCCCTGATCGACGCCCTGCCTGCTGTCCAGCAGACCGGGTCAGACTACCCGCCGCGGCTGACCGGAAAAATCGAGTTTGACCGCGTCCAGTTCCATTACAAGGACACCGAGCCAGTGCTCGAGGATTTCTCGCTGACCATACAGCCCGGCGAGAACCTGGCGCTGGTGGGGCAAACTGGCGCAGGAAAATCCAGCATTGCCAAACTGGTCGCCCGTTTCTACGAATTTCAGTCAGGCCGCATCCTGGTAGATGGCCGCGACATCCGCTCCTTTGATCTGGGCGCTTACCGCCAGCAGCTTGGAATCGTCGCGCAGGCGCCGTTTTTGTTCTCGGGCACGGTAATCGAAAATATCCAGTATGCCTGCGGCGACGTGACCGGCGCGGAGATCGAACGCGTGGCGCGGCAAATTGGCGACGGGGAGTGGCTGGAAACCCTGCCGGACGGCCTGCAAACCCAGGTCGGTGAGCGCGGCGGGCGGCTGTCGATGGGTCAGCGCCAGCTGGTATCGCTCATGCGCGTCCTGGTACAGCGCCCGGCAATTTTCGTACTCGACGAAGCCACCGCCAGCATCGATCCGTTCACCGAGTGGCAGATTCAACAGGCGCTCAACCTGATTCTTGAACGCACAACCAGCATTTTGATCGCGCACCGCCTTTCGACGGTCAAAGCCGCGGACCGGATTGTGGTCATCGACCACGGCCGAATTATCGAGGAAGGCAGCCACACCCGGTTGATGGAAATAGGCGGGAATTATGCCGGGTTGTACAATACCTACTTCCGCCACCAGAGCCTGGCGTATATCGAAGAAGCCGGGAAGATGAGGTAACGTGCCAGGTGCCACGTGTCAAACACACGGGCAGTATTACGTGTTTTATTTTTCGGAAACGGTCAAGACCGTCCCGCCTGTATTTATTGATGAAAATAGGCAAGGAGTCATTGCGCTGAAGTACATCGCACATGAGCCCAGCAAGGGCGCAGCGCCCCTACCGAAAGATATGTCACCCTGAACGGAGTGAAGGGTCTGGCTGATCAGGTGTGAAACCTGGATGCTTCACTTCGTTCACGCGCAGCGTGCCCTGTGGGCAGCAAGACAGCTACAGTCCATCACGGCCAGGGAATGGTCTCTGGCTGGCTGTACCCGTGCTTTTCGACCGTATAAATCACTCCGCCGGAAGACTGGGCACAGCCAGTCTCATCCGTGACCGTGTAAGATGTGGTGAACTGGTTGGGGAAGGACACCGGCCACCAGATATATCCCCCGTTCTGGCAGACGAACATGTCGATAAAGTAGCCACGGTCTTTGTCCTCGGTCATCACCATCTGATTCCAGCTAATCGTGACCTCATTCCCCTGGCGGGATGCTGTCAATCCCTGCGGCGGGCCATACTGATTGGTGCCTACACGGGTCAGATCGATCTGATTGAGCACAATTACGGTATTCAGGTCGCCAGTGACCTCCACCGCGCCGGGCGCTACCCAGCAGTGGTAACTCAGTTTGTCAAAACGCACGCGCAGCCAGCCATTCAGGTACCAGCGCTCGCGCACCTCGCCCCGGTCGCCCTGGTACAGATCAGCCGCGTGCAGGTAAGCCTGGTTGGGGCCGTAACGGCAGTGCGCCGCAGCCACGCTGACCACCACCATGGGGAAGTCAAAGGTCGGGGTAAGCGTGATGGTTGGGGTTGGGGTGATGGTTGGTGTACGGGTGATGGTTGGCGTACGCGTGATCGTTGCGGTGACGGTCGGTAGCGGCGTGGCCGTGTCCGCCGGCAGGGTTACGCTGGGGAAGGTTGTCGCAGTTGTAGTCGGCGGCGCTGGCGTTGGCGCGCAGGCGGCTATGGCCAGAAAAACAAGGACGAATATTATTTGTTTCATCAGAATCACAATTTTACCGGGTATTCGATTGTAGGGTAAGCTTTAGCTTGCCCTTTAGCTTGCCCTGCAGCATTTTAGACAGCCCTGCAGTAAAAAAACAGGGACGTCCAACTCGGACGTCCCTGCAGATTACCGAACATCTCAATCTTTCCGAAATTTACGGCAGAAGCGCTCCAAACGTGCCGTATAACCAGTCCAGATCATCCGCCTTATCCACGCGGTACACCCCGCCGGTGCCGGCGCAGTTACCGTTCAGGCCGAAGGAGGTTACACCCGCGAGGACGTTGGACGCGTCGATGAAGTTCGGGCCGCCTGAATCACCAAAACAGGTGCCGCCGGTGTTGGCGTTATTCGAAAGCAGCAGCGAGAAGTCACCCACCAGCCCGCCGTTGATCTGCACCAGGTGCGGGTTGGCAACCATGCGGATGCGGAAATTATTCTCCTTCCAACTGGCAGCATCCGGGAAGGACATTTGCAGCCCATAACCCACTGCGGTGAAGGTCACGTCCTGTAAGCCGCGTTGAGTGGCAAGGGAATCCAGCACATTTAATCCTGGCAGGACTCCGTATTCAGCCATTTTTACCTTCTTATCCAGCACAACCACACCCAGATCATGCAGGTAGAAGGCATTGGGGTTGTATTGCGGGTGGGTGTAAGGCGTCCCGCCGACGTCCCCAACAAATGGATAATTGTGGGCAGCCGCATTGGTTAGATCGGCATCGAACCAGATCTCGATATGCGCAGCCGGAGCTTCGGTGCAGTGCCCGGCAGTCAGAAATACTTTCGGTGCGATCAAGGTGCCGCTGCAGCGCCAGAGGGGAGTACCGTCCGCAGCCTGCGCGACCATCAAACCGACGTACGGGTGGCCGTCGCCATCCGGGTAGCCGTCGGTGACCGCACTGGCCGTGCCAAAGAAACTAAAAACCAGAGAAAGAACGAGCACCGTTGCAAGCAATATTCGTTTCATTATTAATCCTCTCTACTATCGGTATGGACATTGGCCAGTAGGCACGGTATTTATACCGCTGCAATATTTTTTGGATGCATTTGATTCGTATCCGTAAATTTTCCCCACTCCTTTCTGGTTTTTTTTGTCCAGGAGACAGGCCAGGATAAATTTTGTTTCGGTCTCGATAATAATGTCCAATAATTATATTCTATATAAGTTTAGTAACATTTGCAAGCATAAAGCACCCGGTTATTCCCTTACCACAACTTTGACGGGAATCCGCCCGGCCAGTTCGAAAATCAATACGATTTCAATCTCTTCTCTGGAAATCAAATCTTCCTTTAGGTCGATTAGCATCAGGTGACAACTGCTATCTTCCAGCCGAACCTTACTATTGGCGGGAATCAGCACTGACGCAACCGGCAGCATACTCGGAAAATTATTGACCATGGTGGTCTGGTGGATCTCTATATTTCGCGCCGCCAGGCTTTCTGCCCCAGTTAGCGTGTCAGCCTGGCTTCCGTCGTTTTGGATCAGCATGTATGCGGTACTGTCTCCAAGATGGATGATATCCCCCATCGGTGAATCCACCACACTGGTACGCACCCAGGCATCCCTCACCGAAATCTCGACTTTTGGAGAAGCACATGCGGCGAGGTTCAGAATGAGCAATATGGTGATGATAACGCGGTCGGCGGATTTCATAGCGGCCTCAGACCTGGGATTGTACAGGAAAATTATACATCCCTTGGGTGAACTTGGGCTGAGTGGACCCAAGTGTCCACCATTATGGGTTGTTGAATACTCTTGATGCGTTGTAATTGCATTTCAATCCGAAATTTACGAGAATAACCAATGTCGCTTTCGAGCAGGTGCATCGCTCCTTATCTTGAGCAGATTGGCTACCCTTTTAACCCTGGAGCAACGCACCCGTTGGGATCTAGCCCTGGATGCATGACACGTGGTACGTGATACCTGGCACATTCCTCTGGTACAATTTTCCTGTGGCCAAACAAACTTACCGGCGCTGGACCGGACTCATCCTTGGGGCTTTGATCGCGCTGGCGTTTGGGGGCGTTTCCCAGGTGGCGAATCCCCTGCTCCTGCCAGGGATTCCGCTTTACCAGCCACCTTTTGGCCCTATTGGCAACAGCCTGCTGGCGCTCCTCATGGGTGCGCTGTTAGGCTTGCTTTGCGCCTGGGTGGAACCTTCCATTCCAGGCATCCTGATGAGCGCGGGCACAGGAGCAACACTGGCGTTGCTGGTCGCGATGAACATCGGCAGAACGCCGCTTTTCATGCTACCAGCGACCGCCATAGGGATAGTTTTCCTCTGGCTGCCGTTTACCGGCATGCTCTTCCCGGTCATGGCTCTTGTTCGTGCCATGATCAATAAGCTGACGGATTCTCGCAACGAACGCCTTACCCTGCTTGAGCGTGGGTGGCTGCCGCTGCTGCTGGTGGTCGCGGCAGGCGCCTTGGGCTGGACGCTGGTTCTGACCGTCCCTGCGCGGACGGTGATGGCGCGCAATCAGCAGATGATGACCGCAGGGTTGGCTGCCGCGTCAACGGACGAACTGCCCGCACCGCTGCGCGGCAAAGATGTGGCTGACTTTCGATCCAATGCCAGCCAGAATTATCAATTAGCCTGGGAAAACAAGAATTTGACGGTATACGCCATCCCGCGCCCGGCCGGCTCCGAACACGAGATTTCGGTGGTGATTGCCCGCTTTGACAACGGCTGGAATGTGGTCTGCCTTTATCCTAACTCGCAGAGCGAACCGCGCTGCCGCAGCTTTGACGAATTACCGTAAAGACCCCCCTCCCAACCTCTCCACAGGATGCTTCGCGTGGAAATGCGCGAAAAAGTGGACACAAAAAATGTCCTGATCGGGTAGACTTTTAGAGATCAGGAGATCAGACATGAACGACAGGAAATATCGCGAGTACTCGCGGGAGTTCAAGCTTGAAGCTTT
>JBAZZG010000026.1:0-16035 GCA_041658905.1 Bellilinea sp. | reverse complement strand
GGATTCGAATAATATCCCCTCAATGGGGACCCACGACTTTATTTTGGCGGGCAATGCCCGCCGCTACATGGATATAAAAAATCCCCGTTTCCGGGGAACTGAGCGGGCGATGGGACTCGAACCCACGACCTTCTCCTTGGCAAGGAGACGTTCTACCAACTGAACCACGCCCGCTTTTTGAACGGCTCGAATTATATTCCGGAATGAGCGAAACGTCAACCCTTCGTTCGCACTCTTCGCTAACCCCTCATCCATGCTAAAGTTTGCATTTTTACAAACTCGCTACGCTTGACACCCCCAAACCCCTATGCTACAGTTATGAAGGATCCTGTACATTGCAGGGATTCCTTTTTTCGCATCTTGAAGGAGTGCTACCTTGACTAAGTCACGAACTCAACTCATGGTTGACCGCTTGCGCCAGCTGCAGGCATCTTCACCGGATATCGAAGCATCAGCAATTGTCAGTGTGGATGGTTTAACGATTGCTTCGGCACTCCCCCAGGGGGTAGAAGAGGATCGCGTGTCTGCCATGTCAGCAGCCATGCTCTCGCTGGGTGAAAGAATCGCTGGAGAATTGGGGCGCGGAAATCTTGCCCAGGTTTACATCAAGGGCGAAAACGGATATGTTGTGCTCATGTCTATCGGGGAAGATGCGGTACTCACTGCCCTGGCCCGCCAACAGGCCAAACTGGGGCTGATTTTCCTGGATATGCGCCGCGCGACCGAAGACCTATCCCGACTCATCTAGGGGCACAACCATGAAATCCATACCGAAAAGCGGACGTTATCTTCCCAGCAAATTAGGCTACGTCACCCTCGTCTCGCTCGAAGATGTAATGGGGAAAAACGGCGTCAATGCCATCCTTAACCTGGCCAATCTTCGCTCCTGGATCAATTCTTACCCGCTCGATACGCTGGAAAAACGTTTAGACTTTGCGGATTATTCAGCCATCAACGGCTCGCTGGACGATATTTATGGCACGCGCGGGGGACGCGGACTGGCGATGCGAGCCGGTCGGGCTTCTTTTGATCATGTGCTGCGCGGTTTCAGCGTTTTCGCCGGCGTTGGGGATTTTGCGTTTAAAATCCTCCCTGCCAACTCCAAACTAAAGGTTGGCCTTGGCGCGATTGCTCGTGTTCTTTCTCAAGTTAGTGACCAGCATGTTACCGTCGTCGAGAACGCCGATCATTTTGTCTATACCGTCGAATATTGTTCGGTTTGTTGGGGACGACAAACTACCATTCCAACCTGCCACATCGTTGTTGGCATGATCCAGGCGTCTCTAAAATGGATTTCAGGCGGCAGTGAGTTTAATGTGGTGGAGACAAAATGTACTGCAATGGGCGATAAAGACTGCGTCTTCATCATTCAGAAAGAGCCCGTGCGGCCAGTTTCCTAATATTTTGAACCTGACGATCATTATTCCGACCTATAACGAGGCTGAAAATTTGCCTAAAATCAGCGCTGCTTTGCTGGCGCTGCCGCTGCCCGATTTAAACCTGCTGGTAGTAGATGACAACAGCCCGGATGGTACCGGGGACATCGCTGAATCACTGCAGCGCGACACCGGCGGACGCGTCCAGGTGCTGCACCGGGCGGGGAAGATGGGATTGGGGTCAGCGTACATCCAGGGCTTTGGTGTAGCTCTATCGCGCGGGGCCGAAGCTGTCTGTCAGATGGATGCGGATTTTTCCCATCCAGTAGAAAAAATCCCAGAACTGGTTCAGGCTCTGACAACCGCCGACATTGCAATCGGATCGCGCTACATCAAAGGCGGCAGTCTGGATGAGCGCTGGCCGTTCTGGCGCAAAGGACTTTCAGCTTTTGGTAATTATTACGCGCGAACCATTCTTGGGCTGGGCATCCGAGACACAACCGGCGGTTTCCGTCTGTACCGGCGTGAAGCCTTGCAGGGAATGCCATTCGAACGGGTAAAGTCCAATGGTTACGTTTTCCAGGTGGAGACTGCCTACCTGGCGACAATATTAGGTTACCACTTCAAAGAGATCCCCATTTATTTTGCTGAGAGGCGCTTGGGTACCTCGAAAATGTCACTGCGGATTCAGTTGGAAGCCGCCTACCGCGTGTGGTTGCTGCCTGGTATCTACGCTGATTTACGCAGGAAACGCCCGCTGGTCTAAACGGCTTTAATATTTTCTTCCAAAAATTCAGCAGTCAAACGAGCCCATTCGTCAATCGTCAAGGTTTCGGCGCGGCGCTGTGGATCGATTTGTGCGGCCTGCAGCAGTTGTGCTCCCTGATCCGTTTTCCAGCCCAGGCCCCCTGAAAGCGCGTTACGTAAGGTTTTGCGTTTCTGGCTGAAGCCAGCCCTGGCCAATTTGAAGAAGGTATCCAGTCGCACCGAGGGGATGCGCGGCTGTGGGTGTAGATCTATCCGCAGGGTGATTGAATCGACTTTTGGGGGCGGGTAAAACGCCCCGGCAGGAATGCGCAGCACCGGGCGCGGGCTGCCGTACACCTGCACGCTGAGCGCCAGCAAACTTAGATCGCCGGGCGCGGCGCAGATGCGCTCAGCCACCTCACGCTGCACGGTGAGCACCAGACGCTGCGGCCGGTTGGACGAATCCAGTAAATGACGCAAGATTGCCGAAGTGATATAGTACGGAATATTGGCGACCACCAGATACGGGTCGCCGCCCATGATGTCTGCCGGATCAAGTTCCAGAATGTCGGCATGGATCACGCGGACATTGTGTTCAGCGGCCAACACCTGCTGTAAAAGCGGGATCAGGTTTCCGTCGATTTCAATCGCGGTGACCTGGCGCGCGGCCCTGGCCAGGTGGCGCGTCAGGCTGCCTAACCCCGGGCCAATTTCCAGCACGGCATCTTCTGCAGTGACGCCCGCCGCATCCACCACTTTGTCCAGCACAATCGGGTCGGTTAAAAAATTTTGCCCCAACCCTTTGCGCGGCGTCAGGCCGTGGCTGCGCAGTAAACCCGGAACGTCCAATGTTTTCAGTGTCACGGCAGGATCCAGGGGATGGCTGCCGGAACCGGCGTCAGAAAATACATGGTGACGTTGGATGCCCAGGACTTATAGTCAGCGTCCGAGTAGCCCAGGTCAACCCAATAACGGCCGGGAATGCCGCCGCCAACATCGCCAACAACCGCCACGCCGTAGCCTGGGATGTAAACGCGCTGCCCGCGCATCCACGAATACCAGGCCCGTGTCACCGCTACGATTCCCTGGCGCAGATCTGCGCCGCTGGAGGTCTGGAGGTTGCAGTAATTGGGGATGCCCAGCCGGCAGGGCGAGTACGATGTGGCAAATACGTTGACTGCCCGCCAATACTCCAACGCGCCGTAAGGGGTGTCGATGGTTTTGACTACCGCCTGTGTGCCGTAACCAACCAGTTGATCCTGCGGCTCCTTGGCCACCCAGGCTGCCTCAGCCGTACGGCTGGTCTCCACGCCGTCCTCTAAACGGACGCGCACTCGCGAGACCTCGATGCCGTATTCCCCTGCAGTGATCACCCGCCGCTGGTCCAGTTCGGTTTCGTTATCCTGCTGATAACTGCTGCTGTAGGCAATGGGTTTTTGTTCGAGCGCGATTTCTTCGCGCACGCGCACCACCCGCACCAGGCGATCCGCCTGCAACGGCTGATCTTCGGCCGGCAGGCTGAAATCCATTCCTTGAAGCGGAATGCCGGCTTCCGTCAGCAGTTCGCCGACACGGCCAGCGGTGGTAGCCGTGTGTATGGAGCGGTCTGCCAGTTGAATGGTTACCGGCCGGGCGCGCTCGATTTCGACGGTCAGTGGGCCATCCAGCCGGGTGCTGCCTGCCGGCGTAATGCGGTCTGCCTGGCTGATGGCGACGCCAGACTGCCAGAGCGCTTCGAACAACGTCGCGACGGCAGAATAAATGGTGTATTCTGCGGTGCCATCTTGCACGCTGACCTGGACTGCCGGGTGAAATTCCAGGACGGCCGGTCGAATGCGGCTGGGAAGGGGGGCGTACGGGTCGATGGCAGCGCCGTCGAGGGTGAGCAAGTCGCCGGGGAATAGCGTAATGCCTGCGGCAGCCAGCAGGTTGGCAGGAATGGGTTCCGTCGATTGCAGGATCTCAACTGCGCCGCTGCGCACGTTCTGGAGCGTGGTTTGCTGCGCGCGATCCAGCCGGGCGGTGGAGCGCCCGATCATCCAGGTCGCGGAATTCGGGATGACCCGATCTTCGGGGGTTAACGTGTAGCCGGCGTCCTGGATGACGCCGCCGAGGGCCAGAGCGCGGGTGCGTACGGTTTGCGGCTGACCGTCAACCACCAGCAGCACGTCGCGTTCCAGGCCAAAGACAGTCAGCGCGGCGCCTGCCAGGATGAGGACGATCGAAAGGTAGGTTAACAGCCGGTATTTTGGCATGGACTCCGATTCTAACAGAGTTTTTCTCAGGGAGCCTCATAGAGGTTGTCTCAAAAGGGATATTATTGTCGGTTATTATTCCATTTAAACATTCTCGATAATCGGACACCTTTGTTATCCACAGCATATCAACCCCACCCATCCCGCCCCACTCTTGGGGCGGGAAAATTCTTAGTCGATTGTTTTGCGCCGCTATGGCGGCGCAAAACAATCGAAATTTATTGAACCCCCGCTCCCGGAACGGTTAGCCGTCTGGGAAAATCAAAATCATCCTGGGAGCGGGGTCAGGGGGTGAGGGCTGAACCGCACCGGGTAGCTGACAATTGATTTCTATCAAGTCGGTATCGACGGATAGGAGTGGGCTTCGCGAAGTTTGCGTCCCTTCATGCAGTGCGCACTGCGAGTGAATGAAATGAATGGGGCCATGCCCGTCTATTTTTGGGATGGCCCAATCACAAACACCCCTTGCGGGGTGTTTGGAGTGCCGAGACTGGGAATCGGACCCAGGACACCACAATTTTCAGTCGTGTGCTCTACCAACTGAGCTATCTCGGCATGTGCCGTGATTTTACTCGTAAGCAGGCAGCCTGTCAAGAAAATCGCATCAAAGCGAACAGAAGTTCGCTCTACAAACTACACGGGGTCGGCAATTGGCAGGCCAGCCTTCAGTTTAACTGTAAGCGAACTAAAGTTCGCTCTACAGGTATATGGGACTGTTGGATGGCAGCGCAGCCTTTAGCTCACGTGGGAACTGACAGAAAATCGCGCCAAGGGTACCCGTAATCGCATGATTATCCGGTAACCGTTCCTTGAACGACTGATTTTTCCGCCAGCATGGGCGTAGTGGCGCGTAGGAAGCCGATGAAGAGGATGATGGCGCCCAGCAACTCGCTGATGTACAACGCTCCCGGGATGCCGAAACGGCTAAAGGCCCCGCCAAAAGCTGGCAAAAGGGCTCCGGTGGCGATGAGCACATTACCGATCACCCGATGGAGCAGAACGCGTTTACGGAAAAACAGCCAGGCTGAATACAGGGCGCCGCCGACCAGGGTCAATGTCCCGTACACGTTGAAGAAGGGTGTCAGCGTGCGCACGCCAGGCGTCTGGATTGCACCGCCGCTTAATTCACTGCCGGTATGCAGGCTGGAAATCATGCCCGCCGGATCAAGCTGTGCGGTAAATACCCGGTACGCTGCAAACAGCGAAGCCAGCCCAAGAACAACCATGAGAATGTTCGCCAGACGCGGTTTCGCCAACAGAAATACCGTGCCCTGTCCAAGCCAGGCCGCCACTAAAATCGCGCCAAACAAATACCACAAGCGGAAAACCAGTGGATTCCAACCAAAGAAGCCGTAGAGCGCTTCGCAGGCGCCGCCAATGGCATAAAACAACATGCCAATCGCCCATAACAGGTTATTGGTATGGTGTTTCGCCAGGTAGCGTTTGAACACAAATCCTGAAAAGACAAGACTGACCACCGCTGAGGTCAGAGGAATAAAAGCCATTGGATTCATCAGGATTGGGGATCCTTTCGAAAGTGAGATGGGTTAACGACCTGAAAAGACGATTCCAATTACGACCAGCAACGTAATGACCAACAGGCCGATTACCGCCATGGCAATTGGGACCGCTTTTTCATAAAATGGTGGATATTGTTTTTTTGCCATGGTGGGGATGATCCAGGGTGTGATGATCGACAAATAAATTCTATTCCGCCAGATGAACGTCTGATTAATTCCAGATGAGGATTAACTAAGGAGGGAATAAACCGGCGCCGACCCTCACATTATAATTCTGTAAGCACCAGTCCTTTGACATTCAGCCTGAGAATCACTATTATTAATGTGGGTGGGGATTTTGTTAATTCCCCGCAATATCCAGCAACACTTAGTAAGCCATGGAGGATCCCAATGCTGCCAGGCCCATTTCAAATGCCTGTTCTACCCCAACTACCGTTCTATGTCCATCCGATATTGTTGTGGGCGGTCATATTAATCGCCGCGGTTGGCCTGGCGATCACATTTTTCAAGTTTATTTTTTCTGAGCCCAGCGAACGGGTAAATTCGTTTTTGACGTTCTTTCTGGTCGCGGCCATTATTACTGGCGCTTACATCATCCTCGCTAATTGGGGGCGCGTTACAGCATTCTTTCAAAAATTCTAGAACCTTTAAAGCCGGGATCTCTGCATAAAAAGTGGATTTTGTGTCCCTCACAAAATCCACTTTTGGTTAATTTTCTTCCTCGTCCTCGGGGGGACCACCGGCAGCATCCCCATATGCCAGCAGCAAGGCAAACTGGCTGATGGATTCATACACATCCTCAAGTTGATTCTGCAGCGTCAGGTCGCGCACAAAATCAGGTTCACCCAGGCGCTTAAGCAGTGGTTGGGGGATGGCCGGGGCACGCACCTGCGCCGAGAACTGGTAAAGCGCGGGGCCGATCTCCCAGTAATTTTTCATACTGTCTTCCAACCGGGTAAAATCCTCCCCAGCCTGGCGCAGCGAGCGGCGCGGCTGAGTGGCAATGCCTGACGAGCCGGAGCGTCGTTGCCGCAGCGCGCTAAGCAACTGATCCTGCGAACGCCCGCGCATGCGGAACAGCAGAAAAGGATCTTCATCAAAGCGCTCGCCGAGAATATAGTGCGTGGCAGCCACGTGTTTACAGGGGTTGGCCTTATCCGGGCAGGAGCAATCGGAGATCATGTCATAACTGGATTGCGGGAAAAGGCTGACGCCGGCAGTCGAAAAGGCTTCCTCGATGTTGGATGGCATTTCCCCGGCCAGAAGCTGCGCGGCGAAAATCGCCTGGTCAGCCAACACGTCCAGCACCCGGTTCCACTGGCGCGCGGAAAGCGGCGTGAGGCGGATGGTGACTTTGTAAGGCCGCGGGCGCGAACCCTGCACTAGCGCCGTCACACCCTCTTTGGTTTCCTCTATCGAAATCACCTGTCCCTGGCGAGCGTAATACTGGCCGCGCATCAACCGCGGGCCGGACACCAACTGTTCCATGGCCGCAATCCAGCGCCGCGCCCACCAATTTTTTCCGAAGGAACCGTGTTCACTCTGGGCTTTGATGCCGCCGCGCGTTTTACGCGGGTTCATGCCCCAGCTGTTTGATCCATTTCGATCTTCCATCTCAAGTGCTCCTTACTTGCGCAGCGTGACCAGATCACGCAATTCATCGGTGCTGAATTCGGTCAGCCAGTCCTCGCCGCCGCCAATTACTGAGTCTGCCAAACCCATCTTGGCCTCGATCATCTCATCGATTCGTTCTTCGAGCGTTCCCAGCGTGATAAATTTATGCACCTGGACATTTTGCTGCTGGCCGATGCGGTAGGCGCGGTCGGTCGCCTGGTTTTCAACCGCCGGGTTCCACCAACGGTCGTAATGGAAGACATGGCTGGCGGCAGTCAGGTTTAGACCGAAACCGCCGGCTCTTAGGGACAGGATGAAAATGGGGGGAGCGCTGCTGTCTTCCTGGAAGCGAGTGACCAACTGGTCGCGGACCGAAGCCGGAGTGCCGCCGTGCAGGTAATACACCGGTACATTGAGCATTTGCGGCAGGTACTGGTTCAGTAGATGCCCCATCTCAGCGTACTGGGTGAACACCAGAGCGCGGTCGCCTGCCGAGATCACCTCTTCCAGCATTTCAGTAAGCCGGGTGAGCTTACCGCTGCGTCCGTTGACGTGGTTGCCGCCAGTCTCGCGTTCGAGCGGTTGTTTGAGGAATTGGGCCGGGTGATTGCACACCTGCTTCAGGCGGGTGAGCATTGCCAGCACCATGCCACGGCGTTCCAACCCGTCGCTTTCTGCCACCTTTTTAAGTGATTCCTGAACAACAGCTTCGTAGAGGGTGGCCTGTTCTTCGCTCAAGTAGCACAATTCCTTCATCTCGAGCTTTTCAGGCAGGTCCTGGATCACCCGCGGGTCGGATTTCAGACGCCGCAGGATGAAAGGTCCAACCATTTGCTTGAGCAGGGCAGTGGCTTCGTGATCGCCGAAGCGCTCGATCGGGATGGCAAACTCACGGCGGAACTTCTCCAGCGAGTTGAGATAACCCGGGTTGAGGAATTGCATGATCGACCACAATTCATTCAGCCGGTTTTCGACCGGGGTACCGGTCAGCGCCAGGCGGAAGGTGGATTTGAGTTTTCGCGCCGCCTGGGTTTGCTTGGCGGACGGATTTTTTATATTTTGCGCTTCATCCAGGATCACCCCGTACCAGGTCATGGGCTGGAGAATTTCCTGGTCAACCCGCAGTAAGGAATAACTGGTGACCACCAGGTCTGCATTCCTGGCGGCTTCCGCAAATTCGCTGTTTTTCAGCCGGGTCGGGCCCTGATGTACATACGTGTTCAACGATGGGGCGAAACGGGCGGCTTCGCGCTGCCAGTTGATTACAACCGAGGTGGGGCAGACCAACAACACGGGCGCCGGCAGCTTACCGAGCGATTCCTTTTCGTGCAGCAGCAGCGCCAGAGCCTGGATGGTTTTCCCGAGGCCCATGTCATCTGCCAGGCAGGCGCCCACCCCCCAGCGGCGGAAGAAAGCCAGCCAGGAGAAACCAAAGCGCTGGTAGGGGCGCAGCATGCCATTCAGACCGCCAGGCTGTGGTAGTTCGGTCATGCGTTGGCTGTCGCCGATGTTATCCAGCCAGTCGCCAACCCAGCCTTCCGCCTGAACTTCATCCAGCGGCAGGCCGTGGGCAGTCTCGCCGCCCAACGCCAGTTGAGCAGCTTCCAGCAGACCCATCTCGCCGGAGTGCTGCTGTTTTTCCCAGAAGCGGATGGCTGCGTCAACCTGTTCGGTATCGAGTTGTACCCATTGACCGCGCACCTGCACCAGCGGCATCTTCAAGGCAGCCAGTGCTTCGAATTCTTCGCGAGTAAGGGTTGTATCACCGAGTGACAGCTCCCACTCAAAATGCACCAGAGTGTTGATTCCCAGGCGAGTGGTGCGCGAGATGTCAGTTGGTTCCTTGCCGCGCGGCGTCAATCTCACACGGACGCCCAGGCGAGCGCCGCGCTGGTTCCACCAGGGGGGAGTGAGTATGCCGAAGCCGGCTTGCTCCAGCAGAGGGGCGGCTTCGCGCAAGAAGGCATAAGCCGATTCGGTGTCCAGATCAACGCCGGTAGGGTGCCGCGCCTGCAAGCTGGTGAGAATCGGGTTGAAAAGCCGCGAGGCATAGCCCAGGCCGGCCAAAATGAGTTCCTGCGGATGTTCTAGCTTCCGGCTGATTTTAGCCAGCTCATCTTTGGTGCGGAACCAGACATCTTCGGCGGTGATCAATAGGCTGGGGTCAGAGCGCGACTGGAGCAGGAACTGCAAGTCCCAGGTGGGCGCGCGTCCGTTGGTATCCGTTGCAGGGGGCGGGTTTAAGCGGAAGGCGATGCGGAAATTCTCGTCGCCGGCAGCGTGCAGGTTGCGCAACCAAGCGCGGACGCTGCTGTATAGCGATTGCAGCTGCCCGGGCGTGGCCTTGACTCGTCCGTCAGGCGTGAATAAAGCCGCCAGCCAGATATCCAGTGAATTCCCCTTTTCGGGCAGCAGCAGCGGCACCCGGCTGCGACCCCAATTGCGCGCCAGCGCATCGCAAGTGGATTTCAGGAAGGTATCCAGCAGCGTATGCGGGGTATGACTGGTTTGCTGCAAGTTTTTGCCGACGTGAGTTTGCATGCCCATTTCTGCGCGACAAATCGGCGGCATGCTTTTTTCCAGGTATTCAATTCGCGGACCGTCTTTTGGACTGTCGAGGACCGGCAGCCAGCGGGCAAAGTACTGGTCGCCCTGACCCTCGATCGACGCCTTTTCCAGCACCGGCAGGATTTTCTGCTCCGCCAGCACCTCCAGCACCAGACTGCAGGCATGCTGCCAGTAGGCAGCGTCAGCCCCAAGGGTGAACCCGCTCGAGGTGCTTTCGGTGGGCAGGTTGGCCAGCACGCTGAAGGCTTTTCCAGCCGGTAGCAGCAGGCCGCGCACCAGCCAGGGTTGCAGGCGCGGGTTCGAGTAGTCATCCAGTTCCCATTCGGGATTCAGGCTGGGGGAAGGCAGCGGTCCCGAGCGGGTGGAGGGCAGGCGCAATCGCACTGCTCCCAGTTGGGCGCTGTCTAACGGCGTGCCAGAGCCAATCTGCAGCCGGATCGTTTCCGGTTCCAGGCAGAATGGGTGGTCTTTTAATTCGGTTCGTTTGGCCAGCGTACCGTGGTCACGGATTTGAGGTTTGCCTTCCGGACTTTCAGCCCAGAAAACAAATCCACCCGTGTCAGACGGTTTGCGCGGCGGTTGCCAATGTGCGTGCAGTACCCACATATAGAGTTACTTCTGCAACCTGTCCTGGATGAAATATGGTGCAATGATCAAATGGATGAACCTTTTACCTGAAACTTAACGGGTTGATTCAACGAAAAGATGCCCGGGGATTTTTAACATGGTAAAAAGGCCGCGCTGTCAGCCCAAATCCAATGCTGCTGCGAGTACCTCTTTCAAGTGTAACTATTTAATCGTTTTGACAAGGATCAATAGCGAATCGCGATAAACGCTCAGGTTATCCTGGTGGATGATTGGTGAATATAATTCAGAAATTTTCCCCGCGAGACGTGCTCGACGCTATATCCATTTCAAGCTTGTATTACAGCGTAACCATTCTTGTAAGGTAATTATATCCTATGTCAAGGGTAATGGTGGGGTAATTCGATTGTTAACGCAATTGTAAGGGCACGGGGATTGAGGAAGAATTCTGATTCACCAACGAACCCCGTGACCTTACCTGTGAAATGTCGAAAATGCACGGGCACGGGGTTCCACTTAAGGCTAGCACCTCGTAAAAAGCCCTGTGCCCCTACCGCAGGTGGATGAATTACGGAGAAAAATTCTCGTCCTCCATCCATTTACGGGGGTTGTCAACTATATAGTCATAAATATTCTTTAAATCAGTTTCACTTCGAATAATATGATCGTAATAATTTCTCTGCCAGAGTTTCGTTGAATAATCTTTGTATAAATTCTGATATTGTTGCGTCACGGAAGATTTGAAGGATCGGATTATAGTAGCGATTGAGCCCGCTACCGGAGAAGCGAATTGCTCCAAGGATTGTTCGGACTGCTCATTTGCGTTCGGGATTCTTTTTACCCAATCCACCTCGTTTTCGATAATGTTTACAATCCCGTGAATATGATTAGGCATGACAATCCATGCACCTAATTCCACATGTTTAAACCTTTGTTCTAAACGTTGCCATTCGAATTCGACCAGGCTTCCTATGGGATTTAAAACAACTTTGTCATCTGCTATTGCCCCAAATAAACAAGACCGATGAAAAGTAACGATGGTTATGAAATATGCGCCGGGTTGAGAATAATCGTACCCTTCTAGGCGGATAGATCGACGGTGCGGATATTCTGTGCTTTTGACCAACTTAACACCACTCCAAAATTTAATTATAGAATATTTCAATCTGAGGGTGGGAGTTTGATGGGTAGTTATTCATAACATTGGGATTCCACCTGTAGGGGCACGGGGATTGAGGAAGAACTCTGATTTATCAGCGCCCCCCGTGCCCTCACCTGTGAAATGGAAATGTCGAAATGCACGCAGATCAGGAGCGCAGCTGCGCTCCGACAGCCTGTTCCACCCGACGAAGGATGCGCTGCCGGATCTGGTTGGCTTCACCCGGACTTAGCGTGTGGTCAGCTGCCTGATAAGAGAGCGCATAGGCCAGGCTCTTCTTCCCGGCGCCGATTTGCTCGCCGCGGAAAATATCGAACAGGCGCACCCCGGTCAAAAGCTTGCCGCCGCCCTGGCGAATGGCCGCTTTCACATCTGCCGCCAATACACTCTCGTCAACGATCAATGCCAGATCTTCCAGCACTGGCGGGAAGACCGGCACCGGTTGGATCTCGTAGCGGCTGGCAGAGGCGTTAACCAGGGCAGCCAGGTCGAATTCAGCCGTTACCACAGCAGGCGCAAGGAAATCGTAACAGGCTTTAACTTGCGGATGCAGCTCACCAAACACGCCCAGCACGCTGCCGTTGACCGTCACCTGAGCACTCTTGCCGGGATGGAACGCCGGATTGTCGGTGGGGGCATACTTCACGTTTCCGATGTGCAGGCTTTCCAACAGCCCCTCGACCACACCTTTGAGGTCATAGAAATCCAGTTGGGCAGAATCGGGACTATCCCAGGCAGGCGCCCGGCGCAAGCCGGTCATCGCCATCGCCAGGCGGGGCGCTTCATCCGGTAACGGCTGTCCATCCACAGGCAGGAAGACCGGACCAACCTCGAACAAGGCCAGCCGGTCACGCAGGCGGGCATTTTTCTCGAGGGTGTCCAACACGGCGGCCAACAAACTGCGCCGCATGACGCTGCGTTCGGGGGAAAGCGGGTTCTTGAGCGTGATGTAGGTCGGCTGGGCTGCTTCGGGTTGAGCTGCAGTCAGGCGCGCCTCGCGTTCTGGCGCGGTCAGGCGATAGTTGATTACCTCCTGCAATCCCAGTCGCGCCAACGACTGGCGCACCAGCTTCTCGACTTGAATGGGGCGGCGGATGTGTGCTTCCGGCAGCTCCTCAGCCATATAGGTGGCTGGTATGCGATCGTAACCATAGATGCGGGCAACCTCTTCTGCCAGGTCGGCGCGGCCGATCACACCTGTGCCAATATCCAGGCGGTGCGGCGGGGTTTTTGCCAGGACCTTGTCCCCTTCGACGCGGCAGGTGAACTCCAACCGGCTCAACAGCGCGGCAATTTCAGCCGCGGGCAGCTCGATGCCAAGCAGGCGTTTCACGTCACCGGTCGAGATTTCGGCTTCGGGGTCAGCGGCGGCCAGCGGATACTCGTCCACCAGGTCAGAGTAAATTACCCCACCGCTCCATTCGGCCATACGCTGGAGGCACAGCTTGACGCCCTCGGATGACAACGCCGGATGCACCCCGCGCGAGAAGCGGTAACCGGCTTCGGAACTCAATTTTTGGGAAGAGGTGGTGCGGCGGGTGTTAACGAAATTCCAGGTCGCGCCCTCCAGCAGGATGTTGCGCGTGCTCGGGGTGATTTCCGATTCCTGGCCGCCCATAACGCCCGCCAGCGACAGCGCCCCGGCGGTATCGCACACCAGCACGGTAAAGTCATCCAGTTTGCGTTCAACGCCATCCAACGTGGTTAGTTTTTCGCCAGGGTGAGCTGCGCGAGTGATGATGGTGGGCGCCTGCCCGCCCGCGCGTTTGACCAATACATCATAGTCGAAGGCATGAAGCGGTTGACCGATCTCCAGCATGACGTAATTCGTGGCGTCCACCACCGCATTGATCGGGCGCATGCCGGTCAGGCGCAGGCGCAGCTGCACCCGGTATGGGCTGGGGCGCTGTTCCGCGCCCTCCAGCATACCCAGCACGAAGCGCCCATTCAATTGCGGATCCGTGATCTGGATGCCGGCCTTTCCGGCGATCGACGGCCCGTTGGCAGGCAGGTTAGCCTGTGGTTTGCGCAGCGGCTTTCTGGTCAGGGCTGCCAATTCGCGGGCAATGCCGATCATGCTGGCGTTGCGGCTCATATTCGGCAGGATGTTGACTTCCAGAACAGCGTCGCCCATATATTCCACCAGCGGCCTGCCGGTCGGGGCGTCGTCATCCAGAATGATGATGCCCTCGTGCTCCTCGGAGATGCCAAGCTCTTTTTCGGAGCAAACCATCGAAAAGGAATCAACCCCGCGAATTTTGGTGCGCTTGAGGGTGGTGAGTACCTGTCCGGGCTGGTGACCGTCGTAAAGGCGCGCGCCTTCACGGGCATAGGCCACTTTGAGCGGTTTGGCCAGCGGTCCAATGCCCTTGTACTCGAACAGATTGGGCGCGCCGGTCAGAACCACCCGTTCACCCGTGCCGTCGTTCAGGCGGCACAAGACCAGGCGGTCAGCATTGGGGTGCGGCATGACCTCATCGATCTGCGCTACTACAATTTTTTCCGGGTCCCAGGATACCCCGTGGATGCTTACCTCACGACGCTGCGGCGCGCCGGCCTGCTCGTAGGGGTTGGGCAGACCGACCAGCAGCACGTCTTCCACCTCGAGACCGGCCATGGTTAAAACATCCGCCAGCTCGATCAGCGAGAGGTCGATATCGACATATTCTTTAAGCCAGGAAAGGGGTACTTTCATTTAAAACTGCTCCAGGAAGCGAATGTCATTTTGCCAGAAGTTGCGGATATCATCGACTTGATATTTGAGCAGCGCGATGCGTTCGGGGCCAAGGCCGGCGGCAAAGCCAGAATAAACTGCCGGGTCATACCCACCGTTCTGAAGCACCACCGGGTGCAGCATGCCGCAGCCGGCAATCTCCAACCAGCCGCTATATTTGCACACCTGACAGCCTTTGCTGCCGCAAACAAAGCATTCCATCACGATGTCAGCGCTAGGTTCGGTGAAAGGGAAGTAAGATGGGCGCATACGCACGCGTACACTTTCACCAAACATGCGCCGTGCAAACCCCTCGATGGTGCCTTTCAGGTCACCGAGCGTAATGTTTTTCCCGACTGCCAGCAGTTCCACCTGGTTGAACTGCATCTCATGGCTGGCATTGGTCTGCTCGTAGCGATAAACCATGCCCGGCAGAATCACGCGGATTGGCTTGGGGCACATCTCGCGCATGGCGCGGATCTGACCGGGGGAGGTGTGGGTGCGCAGGATGGTACCGGGAACGGTGGTGTGGAAAGTGTCCCACATGTCGCGCGCCGGGTGATATGCCGGGATGTTGAGCAGCTCAAAGTTAAGCTCTTCCGTTTCCACTTCAGGCGAGCGGTATTCCTGGAACCCCATTTCCTCGAAGATATGGATGATTTCAGAAAGCGCCTGGGCTGCCGGGTGCAGCCGTCCCAGCGTTGGGCGCCGCCCGGGTAAAGTAATATCCAGCCGTTCGGTGTCCAGCTTTTGACGCAGCGAGGCGGTCTTGACCGTCTCGGCGCGGGTTTCCAGCGCTGCTTCCAGCGCCAGCTTGACTTGGTTGGCTTTTTGACCGACTGCCGGGCGCATTTCTTTGCTGATTTGTCCCAGGCGTGTAAAAGCCAGCATCACTGGAGCGCTGCGGCCGAGATGCGCGGTGCGCCAGGCTTGCAATCCAGCTTCATCCTGGACGGACTCCAAGGCCTCCAGCCCTTTTTGCTGGACGCCATCCAATTCTTCAAGGATATTTTCATCTTCACCCATACAACCTCCATAAACAAATAACCCGTCCCAAATTGGGACGGGGATTTTTACCCGCGGTACCACCCAGATTGACCACAAACGCGGTCCACTTGACCCAACAGCCGTGATTGGCGATTGGTCCGCCCAGTAACGCTGGCGCTGCGGCTCAGACTAATGGCCCGTAGTGGGCGTTCACCTGAGCGGCTCGGGAGGGAACTTCGGCCGGTTTTCTGCGAGTCGGGGTTTCAGTCGTTGCCCCGGCATCCCTGGCGGAGTCCGCCGGACTACTTTCCTCCGTCACTGCCTTTCCGGATTCAGATGCTTCTATTATCTATGAACCGGAGCGAATGTCAAGACCTGAATTGTGTGTGTCAACGCAACTTGAAAAGTGAACCGATAACACTTCAAAAGTGAACCGCTGGGAAATGCTCCAATTGATGAACAAAACTTGAAAAGTGAACACATAACGTGGTACATGATGAGCCAAAAAGGT
>JBAZZG010000025.1:0-20500 GCA_041658905.1 Bellilinea sp. | reverse complement strand
CAACTCCCGTTTGCTCTTTGGACTCATCATAGGCTCCCTCTGCGGATCGAGAATTCCGCGTTAGGGTAACATCTATTTTGAGCCAACGAATCCCACTAAAGTAACATTCGATTTGAGGCAATGCGCTGTGCAGCTCCAGCAGGCTCATTACGGTATAATCGCTGCATGCGTAAATGGCTCTACATTGCAGTCTTCACCTCTGGCCTGAGCGGTTTGGCGGTTGAGATGACCGCCTCACGCCTATTGGGGAATTATTTTGGCACCAGTAACCTCACCTGGGCCGCCATCATCGGGCTTATTTTGATCTACCTGACCGCCGGCTATTTTCTGGGCGGTTATTGGGCTGACCGCTCGCCGCATTATTCGACCTTTTTCAAGATACTGGCCTGGGGCGCGTTTGCCATCGGGCTGGTTCCGGTGGCAGCCCAGCCGATCCTGCGGGCTGCGGCAGACGCCTTTGATCAGTTGCAACTTGGCGTTTTGATAGGCTCTTTCGTGGTGGTGATGATCCTGTTCCTGCTGCCGGTGACCCTTCTCGGTACTGCCTCCCCTTTCGCCATCCGCCTGGCATTGAGTGACTCGCGGCAGGCGGGCAGCATCTCCGGCCGAATTTACGCCATCTCGACTCTCGGGTCGTTTGGCGGGACATTTTTACCCGTACTGCTGCTCATTCCCTGGATCGGTACCTACCGCACGTTCCTGGCAATCGGCGGGATGCTGTTGGTGATCGCTCTGGCAGGGTTGTGGGCAACTTCCGGCTGGAAAAAGGCAGCGCCGCTGCTGTGGATGCCGTTGATCATCGCCTTGCTGGCCATTTTCGGCGTCCGCGGGGCGATGAAAAACACCACCGGGTTGATCTACGAAAAGGATTCTGCCTACAACTACATCCAGGTACTGCAAGTTGGCGAAACCCGACTGCTACGATTAAACGACGGTCAGGGTGTGCATTCGATTTATAACCCCACCGAATATTTCTATAACGGGCCATGGGAACAGGTGCTGGTCGCCCCTTTTTTTTACCCGGCGCCGGTTGAACTTGCAGACGTGCAAAGCCTGGCAATTGTTGGCCTGGCCGCCGGCACCACCGCCCGACAGGCAAATCTAGTTTTTCCCAATATTCAAATGGAAGGCATCGAAATCGATCCGGATATCCTGGCAGTAGGGCGTGAATATTTTGGCATGGATTTGCCCAACCTGCACGTCACCGCCCAGGATGGGCGCTGGGCGTTGGAAAATAATCCCAACAAATTCCAGATCATCAGCGTGGATGCGTACCGCCCTCCCTACATTCCCTGGCACCTTACCACGCGGGAATTTTTCGAGATCGTGCGCAATCATCTGACCGATGAAGGCGTCATGGTGATCAACGTCGGACGAAGCCCGCAGGACCGCCGGCTGGTCGAAATCCTGAGCAGCACGATCCTTTCGGTTTTCCCGACCGTCCACATCATTGACCTGCCGGATTCATTCAATTCGATCTTGTTCGCCACCGTTCAGCCCACCGAAACCCAAGCTTTGATCGATAATTTCACCGCCCTTTCCGGAAAGCCTGACACCCCAGCGGTGCTGCTGCAAGCCATGGCTTTGGCCATCAACAACCTGCAACCAACGCCGGCTCAGGGATATGTCTTCACCGATGATCGGGCACCCATCGAATGGATTACGAACGATATGATCTTAAATTTCTTCTTATCCGGTAATGCGGAGACGCTTCAATGAAATTCACTTCAAAATTATTTCAGTTTTTGATCGCAATCGCCATTCCGCTGGGGTTGATCCTGACCGGAATGCGCATCTTTTTCACCCCTCCATTCGTTATTCTCGAATATAACATGCCAGGTTTCCCTGAAGACACCTATGGTTTCACCAAAGCGGACCGTATCCATTGGGCCAACCTGTCGCTGAAATATCTCAATAATGACGCCGGCATCGAATTTTTAGGCGACCTGCAGTTTGCCGATGGTTCGCAGGTGTTCAACGAACGCGAATTAAGCCACATGGTGGATGTAAAGCTATTCTTCAAGACCATGATGGCGATCTGGCTGGGTCTGGTCGCATTCCTGGTGATTGCCGGTCTCTTCGCCTGGCGCGCCCGCTGGCTGGCCCATTACTGGGCAGCCGTCTCTGCCGGCGGGTGGCTTACGCTTGGGCTGCTTGGGTTGATTTTGGTCACTGTTATCCTCAACTTTAGCGCACTTTTCACAGTATTCCACCAGTTGTTTTTCGTTGGCGATACCTGGCTTTTCTATTTCACCGACACCCTGATTCGCCTGTTCCCTATGCGGTTATGGCAGGACCTTTTCATTGCCATCGGCGCACTTTCGATCGGCGGAGCATTGTTTCTGGCCTTCAAAGGGCACAAGTGGGCGGATCGATAGCAATTACATCTGGCAACAAATGTAATTTGCCCCTCACCCCCGACCCCGCTCCCCGGTTTGTAGCTTGTTTTTCATTGACGGCCAAGCATTCGGGGAGCGGGGAGTAAATGAACTTCGAGTGTTTTTGCACCGCCAAGGCGGTGCAAAAACACTCGATTAAGAAAAACCCGCCCCAAGACTGGGGCGGGTTGGGTGGGGTTGAAAACCTTAAGAAAAACAGGATCCGAGTAGATTAAGTTAAAAGAAGCTCCTACAGTTTTAAGCGAGTCAATAAGCTGAAAAGATTCAGCGGACCGCTGCCGGGTTTTCTTTATCCATCGAGGGGTCAAAGATATGGAAGTTATCCATATTGACCACCATCTGGACTTTTTCGCCAATGGTGAAGCGGGTGCGGGGGTCGACGCGGGCGGTGAAATTGTTCTTGCCGCTGACCAGATATAGGAAAATTTCATTGCCCATTAATTCGGTCACATCCACCGTGGCTTCGATGGGTTCAGCATGGATGTTGGATGGAGCAAACATCGGATTGTGGATATCCTCGGGGCGAACACCCATGATCACTTCCCGACCTTCAAGGTGAGCATAGGTGGCGGCCTTTTCAGCGGGAATCTTCACTTTGCTGCCTTCCAGATCGACGAACAGGCTGCCATTATCCTTGCGGATGTGCGCCGGGAAGAAGTTCATGGATGGGGAGCCGATGAAACCAGCCACGAAGAGGTTGTTCGGGCGATCATAAAGGGATTGCGGCGTGTCTAACTGCTGCAAAATACCTTTGTTCATGACCGCGATGCGGGTCGCCATGGTCATGGCTTCCACCTGGTCATGGGTCACGTAAATAAAGGTGGTTTGCAATCCCTGGTGCAGTTTGCTGATCTGGGCGCGGGTCTGAACGCGCAGCTTGGCATCCAGGTTGGACAGCGGCTCATCGAACAAAAACACTTTCGGTTCGCGCACGATAGCCCGTCCCACGGCAACGCGCTGGCGCTGACCGCCGGACAGTTCGCGCGGTTTACGCTTGAGCAGCATCTCGATGCCGAGAATCTCGGCAGCCGTCTGCACCCGTTTTTGGATGTCCGCTTTCGGCAGTTTGCGCAATTTAAGGCCGAACGCCATGTTATCGTACACCGTCATGTGCGGATACAATGCATAAGATTGGAACACCATGGCGATGTCGCGGTCCTTGGGTGGAACATCATTCACCACGTTATTCCCAATCATAACCTTGCCGTCCGTGACCTCTTCCAAGCCTGCCAGACAGCGCAGCGCAGTGGTCTTACCGCAGCCGGATGGACCTACCAGAACCAAAAATTCCTTATCCTCGATCTTGATGTTCAGGTCGTTGATCGCAACGAAATCCCCGAACTTTTTCCAAACATGTTCGTACGTAACACCAGCCATTTCTTGCAAACCTCCCTTCGGAATGAGTATAGTGACTTGATTATATGCAACGAATGGGAAACGTGCAAATTAATTTCTTCTCCAATTTCACCACCGGATATTTACAACCTAGAACACACGTGCTATAATCAAGCAAACAGTCCCCCATCCCGTTTTCCCAGAGGTCGCCATGCCTGAAGTCCCGGAAATTGCTTCCCGCGCTCGTGAGTTGAACGTCGCCTTAGCCGGTAAAACCATAGCGGCTGTTGAAGTCCAGCAACCCAAATGTTTAAATGTCTCCGTCGAAGCATTCACCGCCGGTTTGACTGGCGCCGTGATCGAAAGCGCAGCCTACCATGGGAAGTGGATTCAGGTACACACCACTCAAGGTTGGCTGCTCGTCAACCTTGGCATGGGCGGCGAGATTTTACTGGTCACGCAGGCGACTATGCCTGAAAAACATACCATCGTGTTTGAATTTAGTGACGCCAGCTGCCTGTCCATCAGTTTCTGGTGGTTCGGGCACGTCCATTACGTTGCGGAAGGAGAGCTGCAGTCGCATACCCCTACCGCAAAGTTAGGACCGAATGTGCTCGACCTTTCACTCGAAGATTTTCGCCGCATCGTTGCCCGGCAGCGAACTGCAGTCAAGAGCTATTTGCTCGACCAGAGTCGCATTGCCGGCATCGGCAACGCCTACATCCACGATATCCTCTTCCTTGCGCGCATCCACCCGCTGCGCCGCCTGGAAAGCCTCTCCCCTGCCGAGGTGGACGGATTGTATCAGGCCATCCAGGACGGGCTGCGTCCCAGCCTGGCGAAAAATGGCGCATTTTACGAGAAAGATATCTATGGGCAAAAAGGGGGCTTTGGCATGGACGAAATTCTGATTGGCTACCGCGAAAACCAGCCCTGCCCGCGCTGCCAAACGCCGATTATCAAAATCAAAACCGGCAGCACCAGCAGCTTTATCTGTCCATCCTGCCAGGCGCTCCCAGCCGCTGTTTAGGTTTACTTGCAGCCAAACACTCGCGCGATTGAACGCCGGCTGGATAAAGGGGTTTTAGCGGTCATATTTTATGATCCAATAAATTTCTACGCTTCAAGTCAACATTTATCATAAAGCCGGACTCCTACTGTATAATGGGGCATTGTCCCCGGTTGGCTAGGGTCCACCACGGATATTAAGGAAATGGTATGCCTGTCTCGCAAAATGTACTGGACTACGATTTAAAGAAATCCATTCACCCGAACCGCCTGGTGGGACTGTGGCGCTTGATGACCGGGTTCCGCTTAAATTACCTGGGTGCCAACCTCAGCCTGGGAATTTCTGCCCTGGCAAAAACCAGTACCTACATGCTGCTGCGTTATTTCGTTGACCACCACCTGGTAGCGAGGGATGCCGTAGTTCCACTGTGGGGTATCGCACTCGGGTTTGTCGGACTGGCTGCCGTGGAGGGTTCATTTTCCTTCATGAGTGGACGACTGGCGTCGCTGACAGCCGAAGGAGTCGCCCGCCGGTTGCGAAATTACGTGTTCGACCATATTCAGCACCTGAGCTTCACCTACCATTCGAAGACCGAAACTGGCGAGCTCATCCAACGCTCCACATCGGATGTGGATGCCCTGCGTCGCTTTTTCTCCGAACAGGGCATCGGCATGGGACGGATTCTGTTCCTGTTCGTCATCAACTTCATCGCCATTCTGCAACTTAACGTCAAGTTGGCGTTCATCTCAATCGCAGTGATTCCGTTCGTGCTACTGGTCTCCCTCTACTTTTTTCGGAAAATTTCCAGGTTGTACGAATCCTACCAAACACAGGACGCCGTCCTTTCGACCACCCTACAGGAAAACCTGTCCGGCGTGCGGGTGGTGAAGGCTTTCGCCCGCCAGGAATATGAAATTAATAAATTCGAGCGCGACAACTGGGAAAAATTCCTCCGGGGAAAGCGCCTGATGCAAATGCACTCGCTATTCTGGCCGATATCCGATACAGTCTGCAACATCCAGATTGTGACCGGTTACTTGATCGGCGCTTTAATGACCATCAACGGCGAAATCACCATCGGCACGTACCTGGCTTATGCCGGCCTGATCGTGTGGATCATCTTCCCGATGCGCAACCTGGGACGCCTGATTGTCCAAACCTCAACCGGCATGGTCTCATACAATCGGGTCATGACCATGATCAAGGAAGACCGCGAACCCCTCGACCAGGGTGACTACACCCCCGCGGATGGCCTGCAGGGTAAGCTCGAATTCAAGCGCGTTGGTTTTGCTTACGAAGAAGGCAGTCAGGCGTTGGAAGACGTGACTTTTACGGTCCAGCCTGGACAGGTGATTGCGCTGCTCGGTTCAACCGGCTCCGGCAAGACCACGCTGGTCAACCTGCTGCCGCGCTTCTACGATTACACCACTGGCAGCATCCTGCTGGATGGGGTTGAACTGAACCGCTACCCGCGCCGCTACTTACGCAGCCATATCGGCATCGTCGAGCAGGAACCCTTCCTGTTCTCGCGCAGCATCCGGGAAAACATTACCTACGGCGTCGGGCGCGAAGTGCCGCAGGAAGAGATCGAAGCTGCCGCCCGCGCCGCTGCCATCCACGATGTGATTTTGAGCTTCGAAAAAGGCTACGGGACGCTGGTTGGAGAAAAAGGCGTCACCTTGTCCGGCGGTCAGAAGCAGCGTGTGGCGATTGCCCGCACTTTGCTCAAAAACCCGCGCATTCTGATCCTGGACGATTCCACCTCCTCGGTGGATACCGAAACCGAAGCTGAAATCCGCGAAGCCTTGCAAAACCTGATGAAAGAGCGCACCACCTTCATCATTGCCCACCGCATTCAGAGCATCATGGACGCCGACCTCATTCTGGTCATGGATAACGGGCGCATCGTTCAATCCGGGACTCACGCCGACCTGGTTGCGAGCGAGGGGATTTATCAGCAGATTTTTAACATCCAGACGCGCATCGATGACGAACTGGAAAAGGAGATCGCCAGTGTCGGATGAATATTTTGAAGAAGAGGAGTTCAAAGCCCAGGTCAACGGCAAAACACTGCGCCGCATCCTTGGCCTGACTCGTCCGCACCTGCGCTGGGTGATCGGTTTCCTGATCGCCATCATGGTCGTATCAGGGTTGGACTCGCTCTTCACATATTTGAGTAAATTAATCATCGACGAGGGCATCCTTGCTGGCAATAAACCGGTGCTCTACCGGCTGCTTGCCACCTACGGCGGATTGACGCTGGTGCAGGCCGCGGGCGTATTGAGTTTCGTATTCCTGGCTGGCGTGCTCGGCGAACGAGTGCGCTACGACCTGCGTCAAAAAATGTTCAACCACCTGCAAGGACTCTCGCTGTCCTACTTTAGCCGCACCCCGGTGGGTTGGATCATGTCCCGCGTCACCTCTGATTCCGAACGTGTAGCCGAGCTGGTTACCTGGGGCTTGTTGGATTCAACCTGGGCAATAATGAACATCGTGACAGCTATGGGTTTCATGCTGTACATCAACTGGCGTATGGCGCTCATCGTCCTGGCTGCCCTGCCAATCCTGTTCTGGATCGCATACGAATTTCGCAAGCGCATCCTGGGCGAATTCCGCAATGTGCGCAAGTTCAATTCCAAGATTACCGGTGCTTTCAATGAAAACATCACCGGCGTGCGAGTGGTCAAAGCACTGGGCCGCGAAGATGCCAACCTGAAGGACTTCAGTGTGCTGACCGGCGATATGTACCGCACCAGTTACCGCGCTGCCTGGCTAAGTGCGCTCTTCCTCCCGACTGTGCAGATCATCGCAGCCATTGCGTTGGGCAGTATCGTCTGGTACGGCGGCGGGCAGGCGCAAACTGGCGGCATGACCGTTGGCGGCATTCAGGCGTTCGTTTCCTACGTAACGTTTATGATGTGGCCAATCCAGGATCTGGCGCGCGTGTTCGCTGAAATGCAGCATTCCATTGCCTCCGCCGAGCGCATCTTTTCCCTGATCGACAGCGTCCCTGAAGTGAAAGACGGCCCCGAAGCGTATGACCCGGGTACCATGAAGGGCGATGTCGAATTCGAAAACGTTACCTTCTTCTACTCGGATGGCAACGGCAAGCCGGTGTTGGAAGATTTCTCGCTCAAGGTCAAACGCGGCGAAACCATTGCTCTGGTCGGCCCAACCGGCGGCGGGAAATCCACTATCGTCAACCTGGTCTGCCGCTTCTATGAACCCAAGCAGGGGCGCATTAAAATCGGCGGAAAGGATTACACTCACTATTCGCTGCATGCCATCCAGTCACGCATCGGCATGGTGCTGCAGACCCCGCACTTATTCTCCGGATCGATCCGGGAGAATATCCGTTACGGCAAACTGGCCGCTTCCGACCAGGAAGTCGAAAATGCCGCTAAAATGGCCGGGGCGAGTGATTTTATCGCCCGCTTCCCAAAAGGCTACGATGAAAATGTTGGCGAAGGCGGCAACCTGCTCTCGGTCGGCCAAAAACAACTGATCTCGTTGGCGCGCGCTGTGCTGGCTGATCCCGAAATTTTCATCATGGACGAAGCCACCTCGTCAGTCGATACCCTGACTGAGGCTTTGATCCAGCGCGGCATGGATACCATGATGGAAGGCCGTACCAGTTTTGTCATTGCCCACCGGCTTTCGACCATCAAACGCGCCGACCGGATACTGGTCATCGAAGACGGGCGTGTGGCTGAAGCCGGTACCCATTACGAACTGCTGCGCAAGCGGGGTAAATATTACCAGTTGTACACCACCCAGTTCCGCCACCAGATGGAACAGGCGCTCGATCCCTTTAGCCAGGAAGTTGTTCAAGGAGCGTAGCCCCAATCGTGACATCGATTTCGCTTTCCACCATCGCAGACATCCAGAATATTCTGCGCGCAGCCGGAGAAATTGCGCTTTCCCGCCGCGCTTCAGCCCAGGTTCACCTCAAGGCAGATATGACGCCGTTTACCGATATCGAGTTGGATATGGAGGCGCTGATCCTGTCCTTCTTACGCGAACGCTTCCCGGATTACCAGATCCTTTCCGAGGAAAACGGCACACAAGGACCGGTCAAACCGGCAGTCTGGGCGTTGGACCCGATCGACGGTACGAAAATCTTTCTGAATGGGCTGCCCACCTGGGGTATCTCGCTCGGCAGCATTGTCAACGGCCAGCCTGCCCTGGGATTCTTCTACATGCCGGTTACCCATGACTTATACTGGGGCGGCGAAGGGTATGGCGCTTTCCTCAATGACACGCCCCTGCCGGTCAATTTGGCGCAAGACCTGGATGACCCTTTATCTTTCCTGGCAATCCCGGCCAACGGGCACCGCCATTTTGAATTCGATTACTCGCACCTGCGCTGCTTTGGTTCCACCGCTGCCCACTGCTGCTATGTTGCCCAGGGCGCCGCAACCGGCGCACTGCTGCGCCGGGTCAACCTGTGGGACCTGGCAGGCGTGCTACCCATCCTGTCGCAGACCGGGGTGCAGGTTGAATATTACTCGCAGGGGGCTTTCTCACCTCAGCCGTATTTGAACGGCGGCAAGATTAAAGAAGAAATCCTAGTTGCGCGTGAACCGATATTGGGTAAAATACGTACGTTGATTCATCGAAAATAATAAGGAACGATAAACATGACCAAGCATATTCTGGTGACCTACGCCACCCGCGCCGGCTCGACCGGTGAAATTGCAGAGATCATCGGTAAATCCATCGCCGCCCGTGGCTTCGTGGTGGATGTCAAACCAGTGTTGGAAAAGCCCGCCCTGGAAGGTTACGACGGCGTGGTCATCGGCAGCGCCGTCCGCATGGGGCAGTGGCTGCCGGAAGCGGTTGAATACCTGAAAGCCAACCAGGCGGCCTTACAAAAGATGCCCGCGGCCATTTTCACCGTCCACATTCTCAACCTGGCAGACGATCAGACCAGCCAGGCTTACCGCGAAGGCTACATAGCCCCGCTCAAACCATTGATTCAGCCGGTCGATACCGCCTTTTTTGGCGGCAAGATGGATTCCAAGCGGCTGAAATTTGCCGACCGGTTAATCGGTAAATTGGTCAAGGCCGTGGATAGCGATAATCGCAACTGGGAGCGGATTCGCGGTTGGGGCAGAGGTGTCGCGGATAAGATGGAATAAGCAAACCGGATGCGCGATTGTGCCAGCCAGGCGTTGATCGTGTCCTGTTGCTAAAATCAAAGGATTTTTGCACCCTTTCATTCACAACGATGGAGGGAGTTTAAACCCGGTGTCCTTAAACAACCAAAAATCCCCACGAAAATCGTGGGGATTAAGGTGGCGAGGGTGAGGGTTGAACTCACGACCAAGGGCTTATGAGTCCCCTGCTCTACCACTGAGCTACCTCGCCAGCGAGCGAAAGTATAAACTAGGCATATATTTTTGTCAAATAGTTGGCATTCCTTTTTTAGGTTACTTTTGAAAACCGATATCACTGAAACCTATTGTTTACAATTATTTTTGCTTATGGGGTTGTGTTAATATCTTGTCCACAATGAGGGCATATGTTTTGCTCTAGTTTCTGTTTCTGTAATTCAGAAGCGAAGCCTGATGCAATTATTCCCGCTGGGAGAGCAAATAAACCTATCCCCAAAACTGCAATAAATGCACCAATAATTCTGCCTAGAAGGGTCATTGGATAAACATCACCATAGCCTACAGTCGTTAATGTGACTGCCCCCCACCACATGGCTTTTGGAATGCTCCCGAATAATTCTGGCTGAGATTCACGCTCAATGAAGTACATTAAACTGGAAGCCATAATCAGTAGAACGACACTTGAAAATAACGTAATGACGAGTTCTTCTTTCTTGGACTTAAGTACATTGGCTAATTTATTAAGAGACTGCGAGTACCGCCCCATTTTAAAGAGGCGAAATAAACGGAAAAGGCGGACGGCACGAATAAATCTTAAATCCATTCCACCCAACGGTATGTAGAAAGGCAGGAAAGATAATAGGTCTATAAGCATCGAAGGTGATAAGGCATATTGAAGTCGCCCTAAAACTGGCGATTTATACTTTTGTTGTTCCGTACATGTCCAAAGGCGAAGTATATATTCAACTGTAAAGACACCAACTGAGAATAGTTCAAAATAATAAAAATATACTTTATATCTTGAGTAAAAGCCCTCTTCTGTTTCTAATACAACAGCTAAAATATTGAGAAAAATAAGAATCAGCATTCCGAAATTAAAAACTCTACTCGCACCACTATCAGTATGAGTAGGGTCGATAAATTTGAATATGGCTCGTCTGAATTTGTGCATAATGGGTTTACTTTCTACTTAGTTCAAGGCCGAGCTACAACCTTCCCCCGGTAAACCAAATTAATGTGTATGAATTATAGGTAATATTTATATAATAGTTACTACATCCAATTAAGTCAAAAATAATGGTGTCATAATAATGGCTAAAGTTATCAAACTTAAACAACCTTACAATGTGCTACCGTCAATGGGTTTACCTTTTGTCAATTATATAGGTTGACAAAAGTTGTACAATGAAAATGAGGGGCATTGAAAGGGGATTATATTTTCGTGAAACGGAAAAAAAATAAAAAATAATTTGGATTGTGGTTGGGATAATGACGGCTTGCTTTCTAGGGATCGGTCTTTTGCCTGATACTCAGCCTAACAATAAAACTGCATCACGAAGCGATCAGACCCTAACTACTCCAACTACTGAACCGGTTGCACAGGCATTCACTCCGACTGAAATCATACCAACTTCAACACCGGCTGCGACACCGACCAAAGCTTTGGTTTTCCCTTATACCTGTATCCCTGTGAATAATGGGTTTCAGACCGGTTTGGTGACCCGCATTGTGGACGGTGACACAATCCATGTCAACATTAACGGTCAGGATTTCGTAGTCCGGTACATTGGCGTAGATGCTCCTGAATTGGATTCCGGCGATCCGCTCGGCGAACAGGCAAAACTTATAAATGCGGAACTGGTTGAAGGCAAAACCGTGACCCTGGTGCGAGATGTATCTGAAACCGATTCTTTTCATCGTTTACTGCGTTATGTTCTGATAGGGACAACTTTTGTGAATCATGAGCTGATCAGGGCTGGAGTTGGGGTTCCTAAGCAGTACCCGCCTGACACAATATGCCAAGAGACTTTGGATAACGCTCTCGTCGTTGCAAGAACTAACCAACTCAATATCAATCCCACACCACCCTTGCCCACAGTTGATCTAGATCCGACGCCTGAGATTCAGCCTACCCAAGCAATTGTCTCTGCCTGTCCGAACGGCTGTACCACCGAGCAGGCTGGATGTTCGATTAAGGGAAATATCTCATCGAGTGGCGAAAAGATTTATCACATGGTGGGTATGCGTGATTACACCAAAACCGTAATTAGTGCTGAAAAAGGGGAGCGTTGGTTCTGTACCGAAAATGATGCGGTGGTGAATGGATGGCGGCGGGCATTGAGGTAACTCTCTTTAGCCAAACCCCAACCCGCGCTGTTTGAACGATACGTAATTCTGATGGGTGCCGATGACAATATGATCCAGCACTTCGATGTCCAGCAACTTGCCGACCTGCACCACGGCGCGCGTCAGGGCGATATCCTCCGGCGAGGGTGTCGGGTCGCCGCTGGGATGGTTGTGCGCCAATAATATCGAAGCGGCGTTGCGCAGGATGGCGGGTTTGAACAATTCGCCGATGCGTACAGTGGAGGCATTCAGCGAGCCTTTATAGATTTTCTCGGTCGAGATCCAGCGGTTGCGGGTATCAGCCAGCAGCACCCATAAGTGTTCCTGGGTAAAGGCCGCCATCTCGAATTTGACCAGGTCAGCGGCGGCCTGCGGGTTGTTCAAAAACACCGGCTCCTCGGGCGTCTCGCGCACCAGCCGGCGTCCCAGTTCGATGGCGGCTTTGAGCTGCGCTGCTTTGGCCATGCCCAGCCCGCGTTGGCTGGCCAGTTCGGCAAAAGACGCCTTCTGCAACCCGCTGAGTCCTTTCATATCATTCAGCAGGCGCTGCCCCATCTGTACGGCATTCTCGCCCGCCACGCCTACCCGCAGCAAAATAGCTAGCAGTTCAGCAGTGTTGAGCGCTTCCGGGCCGTTTTCTGCAAGGCGTTCGCGCGGCCGGTCGCCGGTCGAAAGGTCGGATATCCGGTAGGGATGAGCGCTATCTTTCATGGTGAGGTCTCCGTTGGCTGCTTCCGTGCAGGCGATCTAAACTACGCAAAAACTATAGCAAAGCCTGCCTTTCCGCGCAAGCGGCAAGACGGTCAGGTTATGAAAAGCCAGCCGGGGGCATCCATGCTATAATTCTGGCATTGGAGCCGCCATGGACCTGGAAACGATCCTTTTCAGCGATTTATCTCTGACCCTGACCGCCATCGCAGCCGGCTTTATTGCAGCGCTGTGGCTCAGTCTGGCAGTTTGGACCTTCCGGGATATTCGCCGGCGGGCGCGTGATCCATTCACCCGTATTCTGGCGGTGCTACTGGTGCTCCTGTTATTCCTGCCCGGGTTGCTGCTGTATCTGATCCTGCGACCGTCCATCACGCTGGAAGAGGAGTACCAACACACCCTGGAAGAGGAAGCGCTACTGCAAAACATCGAAGATGCTGCTCTGTGCCCCGGCTGCAACCGGCGCATCCAGCCGGACTGGATGGTTTGTCCCTCCTGCCACACGCTGCTCAAAAAGCGCTGCCCCAACTGCAGCAAACTGATGGAACTGCCCTGGAATTTGTGCCCTTACTGCGCCACACCGCTGCCTGGCGTCCGGTTGGAAAACGCGACCCGCGGGGACGAACTGACCGACCTGCCGGATGAATCTCCAGCAAAAAATGAAAACGAAACCGGCGAGACGGAAAGATATGCAGCAGTGGAAACGGATGATGATTGGATTTTGTTCCCCCGGGCTGGCACGGAAGACCCGCAGCCCGAGACTCCCCCACCAGGCAGTTAAACGCCAGGACCTAAAGGTAAACCTTATTTATGCGGAATCCTCCAACACTTGAGCCGGTTGATTATCTCCTGATAGGCCATATCACCAAAGACATTACTCCCACTGGTTATTCACTGGGCGGCACTGCCACCTATTCAGCCTTGACGGCGGCGGCTCTCGGGCTGCGCGTGGGCATCGTCACCTCGTTCGGGCCCGATCTCGACCTGCCCGAGCGCCCGCGCATCCAGATCTCGCCGGTTGCCGCTGAAACGACGACCACCTTCAAGAATATCTACACGCCAGCAGGCCGCATCCAGTACGCTTATCACCCGGCTGCCCGCCTGGACCTGTCCTCCGTGCCGGAAATCTGGCGTAACACGCCCGTCGTTCACCTGGGGCCCATTATGCAGGAAGTCGACCCTAAACTGGCGCGCGCATTCCCCAATTCGCTGGTTGGTCTGACGCTGCAAGGATGGTTGCGCAGTTTCAATGCAAGCGGTCTGGTGCATTACACCGATTGGCCCGAGGCGCGTTTTGTGCTCGAATCGGCCCAGGCCGCGGTTTTCAGTATCGAGGATGTGCAGGGGGATGAAAGTATTGTTCAAGAACTGATCTCTTCCATCCGCGTGCTGGTGGTCACCGAGGGCGCTGCCGGCGCCCGCCTGTACTGGAATGGCGACTTGCGCTACTTCCGCCCGCCGATCATGGAGGAAGTCGATCCAGTCGGCGCCGGCGACATTTTTGCTGCAGCCTTTTTTATCCGCCTGCAGCAAACCCGCGACCCGTGGGAGGCTGCCCGCTTTGCCACCCAGCTGGCATCCGTCAGCGTCACCCGCCTGGGGATCCAGGGTATTCCCACAGAAGAAGAAGTAAAAGCCGGTTTGATAACCATCCTCCCCTGATCTGGATTTTATGGCCAAGATTTATGCGTTTGTCAATCAAAAAGGCGGGGTCGGAAAGACAACGTCAGCTATATCCCTGGGGGCATACCTGGGGCAATACGGCCAGCGAGTGTTGCTGGTTGACCTGGATCCGCAGGCCAATGCCACATCATCGTTAGGGATCGATAAACGCGGCATCAAGAACGGGATGTATGAAGTCCTGATTGGCGGACAGCCGGTCGGCCCGACCGTTTTGCACAACCCGCAATATAAACTATCGGTTTTGCCCTCCTCTCCGGCGCTGGCTGGCGCGGAAATTGAACTGATCGAACTCGAGCGGCGCGAGCATCGCCTGGCAGAAGCCATCGATGGCACTGCCAGCCATTATGATTATGTCTTGATCGACTGCCCGCCCTCGCTCTCCCTGTTGACCGTCAACGGGCTTGCAGCCGCAAAAGACGGCGTGGTAATCCCGGTGCAGTGCGAATACCTGGCGCTGGAAGGACTTGGCCAGTTAGCCCAGACGATACAACGCGTACGCTCCTCCGTGTTCCCCAATCTGGTTATCCGCGGCGTGGTGATGACCATGTTCGACAGCCGCACGCGGCTGGCGTTGGATGTGGTCAGCGAGGTGCGCAAGTACTTCCCCACCCAGGTATTTCAAACCATCATCCCGCGCAGTGTCCGGCTGGCAGAAGCGCCCTCATTTGGCATGCCAATTTCGGTTTTTGCGCCCGATTCCTCGGCAGCCAAAGCCTACGCGGCGCTGGCGCGGGAAATTTTAGCAGGCGACGGAATTCAGGTCCCTGTCATGGATCAAGAAGGTGGGTAAAAATGGCAAGAAAAAGCGGTCTGGGTAAGGGGTTAGACGCATTAATTCCGGGTGGGGAGAGCAGCACGCCAGATGGCGGTACGCTTTTTCTGGATGTGGATCAGATTTCCCCCAATCCATCTCAGCCGCGCCAGGATATGCCGCCGGAAAGTCTGACCGAATTAGCTGCCTCGATCCGTGAGCATGGCATTCTACAACCGTTGATCGTCAGCCAGGGGACGAACGCCAACCAATATGTCTTGATTGCTGGCGAACGCCGCCTGCGGGCTGCCCGCTCGATCGGATTAAAGACCGTGCCGGTGATTTTGCGCCAGGCTACCAATCAGCAGCGTCTTGAGCTGGCGCTGATCGAAAATATCCAGCGCACCGACCTGGCCCCGCTGGATACTGCCGAAGCCTACCGCCAACTGGCCGATGAATTTGGCCTGTCCCACGATGAGATCGCTGAACGGGTTGGCAAGAGCCGGACAGCGGTAAGCAATACGTTGCGCTTACTTCGCCTACCTGATTCAGTGCGCATTGCACTGGTGGAAGAAAAAATCTCCGAAGGTCACGCGCGCGCGCTGCTTGGGCTGGCCACATCGCAGGCTCAGTCAGCGGTGCTGCAAAATGTACTGGCCAATGATCTGAGCGTGCGCCAGACCGAAGCTCTGGTCCGCCGCTACAACGGCGAACGGCCGGCAGCAACCAAACGCGCAGAACCCGCCCCGGAGATCCAGGCGCTGGAAGAACGTCTGCGCGACGGCCTGGGAACGCGCGTCACGCTGCGGCACGGTAAAAAAGGCGGCACGCTGGTTATTCACTATTATTCCAACGAAGAACTTGATGGCCTCATTTCGCAGATTCTCCGAGATTAACCATGCTCATCCTGCATAACATCAACGCCTACACTTTATGGCAATCCCAACCTCAGATTTCTGCCCTTGCCATTCGCGACGGGAAAATCCTGGCGGTTGGACGCCAGGAAGATGTGCTGGCGTTAGCCGACCGGAATACCGAACGCATCGATTTGCGCGGCGCGACGGTGTGGCCGGGTCTGACGGACTCTCACCTGCATTTGCAGTTTTATTCGCTCGGGCTGAAATATGTCGACTGTGAAACCGAATCCCTGGCGGAATGTTTGCGGCGGGTGGCTGCGGCAGCGGTTGACACCCTGCCTGGTCAATGGGTGCGCGGTCACGGCTGGAACCAGAACGACTGGCCGGAAGGGTTTGGCATTGCTGCCATGCTCGATGCATTCGCCCCGGACAAACCGGTTTACTTGACCTCTAAATCACTGCATTCCAGTTGGGCAAACTCCTTCGCGCTGCGGTTGGCAGGTATCACCGGCAGTACGCCCGACCCCACTGGCGGGGTGATTCAACGCGACTCGGCCGGTAATCCGACCGGCATCCTGTTCGAAAGCGCCATGGAGTTATTGGAAAACATTATTCCTGCTCCCACCGCTGACGAAGTCGCGGCTGCCATCCGCAAGGCTCAGCCAACCCTTTGGCGCATGGGATTGACCGGGGTGCACGACTTCGACCGCCGCACCAGTTTTATGGCGCTGCAATCGCTGGATGCGGCCGGTGAGCTCAAATTGCGCACCGTCAAGAGCATTCCCCTCGAAGAATTGAGTAACGCAGTCGGGGTAGGTTTAAACACCGGGTTTGGCAGCGAATTTTTACGCATCGGGTCGGTGAAGCTGTTCGCTGATGGCGCCCTTGGGCCACAAACCGCCGCCATGCTGCAATCGTACGAAAACGAACCCGCCAATACCGGTCTGCTCTTTCTGGATGCCGAACAAATCCTGGAGCACGGAATGTTAGCTGCAAAAAGTGGAATCAGCCTGGCCACTCATGCCATTGGCGACCGCGCCAATCATGAAGTTCTCAAGGCTTACGCCCAGATGCGTGAGTTGGAAACCCGCGAGAAACTCCCGCACTTACGCCACCGCATCGAGCATGTTCAGGTGCTGCACCCGGATCACCTCAAATTGCTGGCTGCCAACCAAATCATAGCCTCCATGCAGCCCATCCACACAACCTCAGATATGGATACGGCTGACCGCCACTGGGGAACGCGCGCACGTTACGCGTATGCTTTCAGGACATTGCGGAACGCCGGCACCCGCCTGATCTTCGGCTCCGACGCCCCGGTTGAATCACCCAATCCATTCTGGGGGATCCACGCTGCGGTCACCCGGCGGCGCCATTCCGGCTACCCGTCTGCGGATGGTTGGAATGCGCAGGAACGCATTACCTTGCAGCAGGCGTTGGAAAGCTACACCGTCCATCCGGCCTTTGCCGCCGGTTGGGAGCACCGCCTGGGTGCACTTGCGCCTGGTTACCATGCGGATTTGATCGTTCTTCCGACCGACCCCTTTAAAATGGAGCCTGCCGAGCTTTATACTGTCAAACCGGAGCGCGTGATGGTTGGCGGGCAATGGGTTTTGGGTGTTTAATATCTGAAGAACCATGGACCACGCACAACCGCTTACCCCTGAAGTTCTTGTCCCACGGCTTGGGGATTATCTCATCGAGCGCCAGTTGATCACTCCCGAGCAGTTGGCTTATGCGCTGCAGCAGCAGGCTGCCATCCGCAATAACCAGCAGACCGTCCCACTTATTGGTCAATTGCTGGTTGAGCTTGGCATTCTCGACCGCAGCGCGCTCGATCAGGCGATCACCGAGCAAGTGCTTCAATTACGCTTTGCGTTGAAAGAAAACAACCGGCAATTAGAGCGACGCGTACAGGAGCGAACCGTAGAACTCGAACGGGCGTTAGTCCGTCTGTCAGAGTTGAATCAGCTCAAAAGCAACTTCCTGGCAAATATCTCACATGAATTGCGCACGCCACTCACGCACCTTCAGGGGTATATCGAGTTGATACAGACCGGCGGCCTCGGTCCATTGACCCACGGTCAGGTAAACGCTCTCGATACCATTCAGCGTTCAACGGACCGGTTGAGCCGGTTGATCGAAGATTTGATCCTGTTTGCAACTTCAGAAAAGACTGAGATACCCGTGCTGCAAAACGCAACCGATCTCAATATATTGTGCACGGATGTGATCAATCAGATGCAGCCCAAGGCACGGGATCAAAAGTTGCAACTGATATTGAAAATCTGCGCCGATGGCGCAATGGCGTATGCTGATCGCGAGAAAATTGGCTGGGTGATCCATCAATTCCTCGACAACGCGGTGAAGTTTACGCCGCCGGGGGGCGTCGTTACCCTGGAACTGATCCCGGACGAATTGCATTTCACCGTAAAAGTCAGCGATAGTGGAATTGGCATTCCGCCTACGCGGTTGGGCGAGATTTTCGAGCCATTCCATCAGCTAGACGGCTCTTCGACCCGCAGATACGGCGGCACCGGCCTGGGATTGGCTCTGGCGCAGAAAATCGTGGAAGCGCACGACTCCACCATCCAGGTGATATCCGAACTAAGCAAAGGCAGCCAATTTTCGTTCGAACTGAAGAAAGTGTTGGAGGGGAATTCATGAAGACTGCAACTCAGGTTCCTACAAGAATTTTTCCGCCTGTCGATGTCACTTTCCTGTATTTGATCAATAAAATTCTTAGCGGCGTGGAGAACCTGCATGACGCAATGAACGCGTTGGTGCCGGTCATTCGAGACTATTTTATTTTCGACAATGTTGTGGTATTTTTGGTCGATCCGATGACCCTCAATCTTGACGTCGTCTATGCCCGGGCTACCGGACGCGGCAAATCCGCAGAGGCCGACGTCGCCTGGGGTGAAATTATCGGCAGCCAGGTCATCGATTCCAGGCAGGTCATTTTACAGGAACCGCAAGACACAGCCCAGATTGACAGGCTGCGCCGGCCGTTTACACTGGGCGTGCCGCTCATTTCACATGCCGAGACGTTGGGAGCCATTATTTTTATCCGCTTTGGCAGCCCGCAGTACACCCCTGACCAAATTGCCTTTGCCGAGTATCTGGCAGACCAACTGGCAGTGGTCGCCGCGCGTGAAAATCTCATACGTGAGAACAAACGCCTCGAATTCCAGTACCGCGCATTCCAGGTGCAGGAAGATTTCATCTCCACCCTCTCACATGAATTACGCACCCCGTTGGGGTTTATCAAAGGCTATACCACCACCCTGCTGCGCACGGATGCCACCTGGGATGAGCAGGCCAAAGAAGAATTTCTGACCATTATCGACCATGAAACCGACCGGATGCAAGACCTGATCAGCAATTTGCTCGATTCAGCCAAGTTGCAATCCGGTCAAATGATCATGGATCTCCAGGTTGTGCGGCTGGACGCTTTGATCAAGGATGTCATTTTGCGTTCCAAGCTGCATCACCCAGCTTTAGACATACAGGTGGAAATTACTGAACCGATCAAGCCCATTCAGGCAGATCCGCGCCGTTTGGCCCAAACGTTGGAAAACCTGATCAGCAATGCGGTCAAATACGCGCCTGGGGCGCCGGTAAAGGTTAAGATTGCTGAATTATCCGATGGAGTCCGAATCGAGGTCAGTGACACCGGCCCCGGGATTCCTGAAAAGTACCAGGCTAAGATCTTTGATCGCTTTTTCCGCATCCAGGGCTCACAACAGACCACCCGCGGAACAGGCCTGGGGTTGTTCATATGTAAGCAAATTATACAGGCGCATAATGGCAAAATCGACCTCGTTTCCCGGGTAGGAAAAGGTAGTACTTTTAGCATTTACCTTCCCGAACGGGTGGAAAATTAGGCATTGTTTTAGGAGGGAAACATCATGAGTACCCGGATATTAGTTGTCGATGACGAACAGTTGTACCGCCACTTGCTCAAAGTGAATCTGGAAACGGAAGGCTACGAAGTCAGCGCAGCCAACGATGGAGAACAAGCCCTTGAAATGGTTACCAGCCGACAACCTGACCTGGTTATTCTGGATGTGGCCATGCCGCGGTTGGACGGGTTTGAAACTTGCGAGCGCATCCGCCAATTCTCGGACGTTCCAGTTATTATGTTGACCGCACGCGGTGAGGAGCAGGATCGGGTGCATGGGCTGAACGTCGGAGCGGACGATTATGTCCTGAAACCCTTTTCAGCCACGGAATTGGTTGCACGGGTTAGGGCAGTCCTCCGCCGCGCAAAGTCCAACCAGCAAATGACATTT
>JBAZZG010000024.1:0-34162 GCA_041658905.1 Bellilinea sp. | reverse complement strand
TGGTAATTCGGTTGGGTTGATCGGTTCATCATTCTGAACTTTGTGCTTTTTTGGCCGCTACATTTTCGTTGCCGGTCTATTCAGTGCGTCTATTTTCAATCTTGCCTGTTGACAAAACGTATCCTACGCTATTCGTTTGACTATTTTGTTATGCTGCCCTGTGGGCAGGGTGACAATTTTTGATATTTTCCGTTACCCCGAACTGAGGATATCAGGCGGTTCGCTCGAAAGCCAGCGGGCGCATGCCGTTGAAGGTCACCAACAGGGAAACGCCCATGTCTGCCAGCACCGCCATCCACAGGGTGGCTGCGCCGCTCAAAGCCAGCACGATGAAGATCAACTTGGTCGCCAACGAGAGTGCGATGTTTTGCACCATCACGCGCTGAGTGAAACCGGCCAGGCGAAAAGCGTACGGCAACTGGCGTAAATCTTCGCCCATGAGCACCACATCGGCGGTTTCCATCGCCTGCGCTGAGGAAGCCCCGCCCATGGCGATTCCAACGCTGGCAGTCGCCAGCGCCGGCGCGTCATTGATGCCATCCCCGACCATGACCACTTCGCCCAACTGGCTGCGCAGCTCTCGCACCGCCTCTACTTTGCCGTCGGGCAGTAAGCCCGCCTGCACCCGATCCACATCCAATGCCTGCGAAACGGCCTCCGCAGCGCGCGGATTGTCTCCGGTCAACATGGCAATCGCTTTTCCAAGCGCCTTCAACTCCGCGATCACCTCCCGGCTTTCCGGGCGCAGTTGATCGGCAACGGCCAGGTAACCGCGCACCCGATCACCATCGCAAACCAGCATGGTCGTCTGACCCAATTCCTCGGCAGACTCGACCCAATCGCATAGACGATCAGCATGTGGGTGCTGCTCATCGAACAGATGATGGTTGCCAATCGTAGCAAGTTGCCCATTAACCTTGCCCTGCAGTCCCATCCCGGCCAGGCTCACCACCGCTTCAGCCGGGGGATAACGTTCCGCCATGCCGCGCTGCGCAGCAGCCGTTACTACCGCCTGCGCCAGGGGATGATTGGAGCGGCGCTCGATGGAGGCTGCCAGCGCCAGCAGGTCGTCGCAAGCCTCGCATGTGTCTTCACAATCGCATTCCAGGGTTCGGGCGGCTGAAACCACCGGCTGACCGCGCGTCAACGTGCCGGTTTTATCGAAAGCAACCGCTTTGATGCGCTGCAGCGCTTCCAGGTGTACGCCGCCTTTGATCAAGACGCCGCGCCGGGCTGCAGCCGTTATGGCCGAGACAATCGTCACGGGCGTGCTGATGACCAGCGCGCACGGGCAGCCGATGACCAGCAGAGCCAGCCCACGGTACAGCCAACCGTACGTCCCATTTGCCGGATTGAGGAATGGCTCCCCAAGCAGCAGCGGCGGGACGACTGCCACCAACACCGCCAGCGCCATCATGGCCGGCGTGTAAATCCGGGCAAATTTGTCGATAAAGCGTTGGGCTGGTGCCCGCATGGACTGTGCTTGCTCCACCATTTGAATAATGCGCGCCAAGGTATTGTCTGTCACCAGGCGCATGACTTTAATCTCCAGTGCGCCAGCGCCGTTCACCGTTCCGGCAAAGACTTCATCACCGGCATTTTTTTCCACCGGCAGGCTTTCGCCGGTGATCGGCGCCTGGTTGATGCCGCTGGTACCGCTCAGGATCGTCCCATCCATCGGGATGCGCTCACCCGGTTTGACCAGGATCCGGTCGCCAATTTTCAGGTGTTCGACGGCTATTGTCACTTCCACACCGTCAGCGGTGATCAACAGTGCGCGCGCCGGGGCCAGCGCAGCCAAATCGCGCAGCGACCCCCGCGCCCGCTCGGCAGTATAACCTTCCAGCGCTTCGGCAATGACGAATAAAAAGATGAGCGAGGCAGCTTCCGGAATTTCGCCAATCACCACGGCACCGATGGCAGCCGCGGACATTAAAAAGTTAATGCTGAAGCTGCGATTGATCAACAGGTTGTTGAATGCGCTGCGGGCAATTGGAAAACCTGCCAGCGCCAGGGCCGCAATTTGCAGGCTATTCGACCATAATTCGGGGATGCCGACCTGGTGCAGCAGGAACCCAACCGCAATCAACCCGCCGCCTATCAGAGCGAACCGGTTCTGGCGCGAACCCAATAAATATTGAATAAAGCCAGGGAAAAATTTTGCCCGCTGCCTGGTTTTGGGCAACGGTTCGGGATCTTTAAGGCCATAGCCAAGTGCTTCCACTCGTTGGCGGACGGTTTCGGGCGCAACCTGGCCTTCGATGACCATGCGGGTGGTGGCCAGATTCACTTCCACCGAGTGCACGCCATCCAGTTTGCGGACGCCGCGCTCGATGGTCAGCACGCAGTCGGCGCAATCCATTCCTTTAATTAAGTACGTTTGTTTTTCAGTCAACGGCTGTCAAGCCTCCATTCTTTCTTGATGAGCAGTATGCTCCAGCCCGAGTCCGAATAATTCGCGAATATGTTCGTCGTCCAGCGCGTAGTAAACGATGCGGCCTTCCTTGCGGTATTTGACCAGATTCAGGTTGCGCAGCAGCCGCAATTGGTGCGAAACCGCGCTCTGACTCATACCTAGTACGACCGACAGGTCGCAAACGCATAATTCATGGTCTGAAAGGGCTGATATGATGCGCAGCCGGGTTGGATCGGAGAGCGCGGAAAATATTTGCGCCAGGCGCTCGGCCGTCTGCCGGTTGATCAATGTGCGGCTGGCAGCCAACACCTCATCCTCATGGATGACGGTTTCTTCACAGGCGGCAAGGGATTTAATCAATAAGGTTTCACCTCTGAATATATGAGCAAGTGTTCATATATTATACCCAAAACCAATATTTTGCAAGTGGCAATTGTCATACTTGCAGCTTTAACCTCTAATTAATAGACGTCTGAGGCACTGTGACCTCGATCTTTGTCCCTTTACCGCCCGACCAAATCTTCAGATCTCCCCCGATCAACTCAGCGCGTTCAGTAAGGCTTAAAAGCCCAAAATGGCCCTGTCGGGCATACACGTCCGGCATTTCAGGCACTTCGAATCCTGCGCCGTCATCGCTGATGGTCAAAGTCACCGTTTCTGGAGTAAAACGAAGTTGCAGCCAAATTTGAAAGGCTTGAGCATGCTGTTGAGCGTTGCTCAGCGCCTCCTGTGCCATGCGGTATAAAGCCACCTCAACCTCGGGCGCCAGACGATGAGATTCCCCGCTAACCTCGAATTTTACCGGTGTTCTGCCAACCTGAGTGCTTTCTTTCGCCAGCATTTCCAGCGCAGCTGCCAGTCCCAGGTCCTCCAGGTAGATCGGGCGCAGCCCGCGCACGATGCGGCGCAAATTGGCGATGGTCTGTTCGGTCATTTGCTGCAGTTGCGTGATGGAAGCGCGTTCTTCATCTGTTGCCGATGACGCTCGCGCCAGTTGAAAACGCTGGTTGAGCGCAATCAATGCCTGCAGGGTATCATCATGCAGTTCGCGGGCCAGCCCGCGCCGTTCCTTCTCGACTCCAGCGGTAATTGCCCCAATATATCCACGCAGTGCATCCTGGGCGGATTCCAAATCATCGGCCGTGCCGCTCAACACATTTTGCAGGTGCCTGATTTCGGCAATTCCGCCAACCGATTTGCGGATGGAGACAAAATCGCCGCGCGCCAGTCGGGACGCTTTCACTTCTAATTCCTGCAAAGGTTGAATAATCTGCCGCGCCCCAAACCACAAGGCTATCAACGCCAAAACCAGCAGCGGCGCCAGCAACAATGGGGCTGATTGGGTGGTGTTCAAAAACGGGGTGGCTATTTCTTCCCAGTTCTCTTCCAGCACCAATGCCCAACCGGCCTGCGGGATGGTGCTGAAGGCTGTTACCAGATCACCATGTTGGCTGGCAACTGTGTTGACCCCACTCTCTCCATTGAGCGCTTCAGCCACGCCCGGCAGGTCCAGCGGTTGCCCCAGCGTGGCCCTGTCGCCGGAATAATACAATACCTCCCCCGCCTGATTGACGACCAGCATTCGCGCCTGGTTGGTAGTTAAGATGGACGCAACGGTTTGCTGAATGACCTGTTCAGGCGAAAATCCACCGACCAGAATGCGGTCGTCCGATAGTTTCAAGCCGATCCACACAAGCGTGCCGCCAGGGAACTGCGCATCCGTCATCAATATAGCCGACTGCGGCTGAGTGGCTTTGATCTGGACCCAAAAATTTGACTGGCTGGCAGGTAGCGACTGCAAGTAATCCCTCCCGTTCAGGGAAGAGATCAGGGCATCCTGAACATCATACAACCCCAGACCGCCTTTGAATTCCGCGCCAATCAGATCGAGTGCCGGGCTATCCCCGGCCAGTGTCGCCCCGGCCTCGAGGATGCGGGCAGCAGTCCGCAGGCTGTACACCTTCCGCTCCAACTGCATGGAGAGAGCATCCGTAGCTGCCCGCACAGCGCGTAAATTTCGGTCGCCGACCAACTGCACCATTGCCTGATGATGCAGCGACTGGCTGAGGAATACCGCGCCAAAGACCAGGATGGTCAGGGGCAGGATTGTCAGCAGAAAAAGCTGCAGCGTAAAGCCGCGCCAGCGCAATCCGGGGAACGGCAAAATTGGACTTGACCCCTTGGTCACGCTTAGAGCCCCGATTCAGCGCCCGCCAGACTGGCTGGCAGCAGACCCAGAGAAACCCCACGCATGACGGCTTCCGTTCGGCTGGCAGCCTGCAATTTCTGAAATATATGCGCCAGGTGGTTTTGCACCGTGCGGTCGCTGATATGCAGTGCCACGCCGATTGCCTTGTTGGTCAACCCCTTGCCCGCCAGGGTCAGGATTTCCAATTCGCGTTCAGTGAGCGGCTCGATCAGGGGTGCCGGCTGGTCTGCCCGGGTGATCAGACGGCGTGCCATAGTTGCGTCCAATACATCCCGGCCCTCAGCCACGTCCAGAACCGCGCGCACAATCTCATCAGGTCCGGCAGTTTTGAGTACGTAGCCGTTAGCGCCTGCCCGCAATACCGCCTGGACGTATGGTTCGTCGTCGTAGGCGGTCAATACCAGCACACCGACGGATGGGTGGTTGGTCCGAATCCAGCGCGTGACCTCTATGCCGCTTAATTCCGGCATCTGTACATCCAGAATTGCCACATCCACTGGCTGCTGGTCGACCAGTTGGCAGGCTTCTCGCCCATTGCTTGCCTCTGCCAGCACCAGAATTTGGCCGCTGCGTTCCAGGAATTGGCGGATGCCGGCACGCACCACCGCGTGGTCGTCAGCCAGTATAACCCGCACCTTGTGTTCGATTTGCGGCTCTATCATGCGTTGATTATAAATCAAACCAGGCAGTGGCAGGCTGCTGTAGGGGCGGGCATTGCCCGCCAGTGCTGCGGTAGAACATTTCGGTAAAGAATTTTGGTAGCGGCGGGCATTGCCCGCCATGAACTACCGTTTCAATTAATGTAAAATTACCCACATGGGGCATTTCTATCGTAAAAGCATCCGAATGCAGGGCTACGACTATTCGCAAAACGGCGCTTATTTCATCACAATATGCGTCGCAAACAGGCAATCCATTCTTTGGGCAGACATCAATTCCCTGTGCGACAACCTTAATAATCCACCACAATTATCCAAGGCTGGATCCGTGGTAAATTGCGCCATCCAAAATATTCCTGTTTATTACCCGAACGTTTCAGTTGAAAAATATGCAATCATGCCGAATCACATTCATATGATCCTGTTAATAACTAAAAAAAGCGGGAGCGCATTGCGCTCCCCTACGGTGTCAACGATCAATAGTCAAATGAAGGGGTTCGTTACAAAGCAGGTGGGAAATCCGATTTGGCAAACGTCATTTTTCGACCGCATCATCCGGAACGACGAAGAATACCGCTTGATATGGGATTATATCGATGCTAATCCGATAAATTGGCAAGGTGATAATAAATTTGGATCCTGAGATTTCGTCCTTCCATTTGAGGATCTGTAGGGGAGCGCACTGCGCTCCCCTACCCACTTCCAGGCTTAAGGTTTTTCTGTCAGCTCCATCTGAAACCTATACAGGTACAGCACCAGGCTGCGAATTTGTTCGCTGGTGAAAATGTTCCCCCAGTAAGGCATGCCGGTGCCCATTCCACCGCGGATGATTTTGCCTTCCAGCAGCGCCGGGCTGGCGCCCAGCAGCACCGCCGGGTCAGAAAAATCGGGCGGGCGGGTCGCTTCGCTGCCCATTTTGTCGTGATTCATGGGCGGCAGATCGCGCACCATCACCCCATCGCCCTTACCGCTTTCACCGTGGCAGGCCAGACAGTTCTGCGTATACAATTCTCGGCCTTGCTCCAGCCACCCTGGGCTGCCCTGCTGATTCAACCCCCAGGCAACCATGTCCCATATCACTTGATCGTCCAGGGCTTCATCTGCCTTCAAGTCTATCCAAAGCGCCTCGGGGCTATTCGACCAGATGGTATCGCCATCCGTCAACCCAGCGGGCAACGCATTTGCCCTCGCTCTTGCTCGGGCGCTATCCGGCCGGTTTTGTGGGATGACCCGGGCTAAATGTGGTGCATCCAGATCCAGACCAAGTTGGAGAAACAGCGGCGGAACGCTGGTCGGCTGGTCCGCAGTAGTCGGGCCTTCGATCACAATCGTTCCGCGCATGCGCCAGTGGTTAGCGCCACACCAGCGGGTGCAGTAGAAGGTATATTCGCCGGGCTGGTCGAAGATCAGTTCAGCGTTACTGAACTTACCGGGAAAGATTTCCACGGAGGGCTGGCTGCTCTGCCCGAGTGCAAAGCCGTGCACCACGTCATCTGAGGTCATGCGCAGCTTGATGGGCACATCGACCTGGCCGTAGATAAACTCCTGCGACCAACCGCCGTTTTCCGGCATGCGCGCTCGCAGTTCCACAATCTCAGGCTGAGAGGTGGTCAACCGGCCAAGCAGCGGCACAGCCACCACCAGCAAGATCAATACCACCACCAGGCTCTTGGCTAATTTTTCCATGCCCTTACCCGATTAACAGCCATAGCAGGATTAAGGTTCCCGCCAGCGCGAACAATAACACCGGCGCAGCCGCCCAGCGCCGCTCACCTCGGACGCCCAGTTGACCAGCGGTCTTCAAAACCGTCCTGCCTGACCAAATCAAACCCGCTACCAGCAACACCGCCTCGATCACCGGGGTTGCGTTGAGCAGATACGGCTGCCATTCCACGGCGGCAGTGCCAAACAGATTCCAACCCCAACCAAACGGGTCAGACAGCACTGGCCACAAGTAAGCCATCTTGCCAAAAGCAAAGGAAACTGTGAATGCAATCCAGGACAGTAATCCAAGCGGCAAAAGCGCCCGGCTGAAACGGGTAAAAACCATTTGCAAGGGTTGGCCAAGGTTACCAGTTCGCCTGACCAGCGCGGAGACCCCGGCTAATAACGCTGGCAGCAGTCCAAAACTGGTCAGCAGGAAGAAAGCCGCAAAGCCCCACCAGGCGGGGGAACCGGCATACAGCGCTGCATTTTTGAGCGCGCCCCATGGACCTTGAAACACAGCGGAGTAGATCATCACGCTGCCAAGCAGGCCAAGCGACAGGAAAGCTTCATCCAGCCGGAACGCCCCCGGTTGACCTAATTCGGCATCGAAGGAGCGAGCGTTGAGTGCCATGCTCTCACCCGATTCAGTGCGCAGGCATTCCAGGCACAGGCCGCAGTTGGCGTTGGCCTTTAGCGCCGCTGGATTATTGATCCACGGGCAGCCGCGCGGCCATTCTCGCACAGCAGCACCCTTTTCAACCGAAGTCAAATCCGGCTGCGGACGCAGCTCCAACGGCGCCATGGTAGCGTAAAGCCCAATAAACCCGCCCATGGGGCACAGGTAACGGCAGAAAGATCGTTGTTCAAAGACCACCGACACCACCACCGCGACAATAATCAACCCCACAAAAATCCAGGCGGTGACCACCGGGGTAGTTAAGGCCAGCGCCGAAAACAGGCCAATGGCGGCAAATCCAGCCGATTGCAGCCAGGTATTGCGCAGGCGGCGCGGCCAACGCAAGCCCAGGTTAAACTTCTTCCCGCCCGGTTTAACCAGCCAGCCTTGCTGCAGCCATTCGCCCGGCATGGGAATCGGGCAAATGGAACACCAGACGCGTCCGCCGAACGGCAGCATAATCAGTTTGAGCGCTGACCACCATGCGATCCACACAAACATGACCGCAAAATTGCGGCTGCCAACCGGTGAGCCGATAAATCCGGTCAATATCACCAGCATAAAGCCTGCCAGCGTGACAGCGCGCAGGATAAATTGCGGCCAGCGCGAAGTCAGCAGACGCCGCACCCAGGCGTAGCGGGTTAAATCGAAGCGGTAGGAAGCGGCTTTTTCCATAGCACCCATAAGAGACCCAGCAGGCTTAACAACACCGCCCGCAGGAAAATCAGGTTAGGACCGACTTGCAGTTTGCCCAGCATGAATGGATGCAGCTGGCCGCAGGGTACCAGACAGCGAAAGCGGAATAACCCTGCTTGATCGGCGATAAAAGTCAAGCGGGCAGTTTGGCCCGGATCAGCGCTGGCCTGCAGTTCATAACTGTCGATGTAGATGCCGTGAACCACGTCGGTAGCGACCAGATCGATGGTCACCTGATCGCCCGGGTTAACCTGCAAGACGCCCGGCGAATAAGCAAACTGGCTGGCCTCGACGCGAAAATAGCGCTCCACAGGTTGAGTCGGCGGCAATGGCAAAGGCGCCGACAGGGCAAGGATAGCCAGAGTCAATCCCAGGATGGGTTTAGCGAGGGCAGAAATGATTTTTGTAGGTGTCACCAGCTAACCTGTTTTCTACATTGCAGCGGTTCAAGGCATATTCGAAGGGCCAAAGCGCGAGTAATCTGCGTCGATAGCCGCCCGAATTTCGGGCATGGTTTTTCCATCCCGCAGCATACGCATGGCATCTTGGGTGATATCTACACAAATGCCGCAGCCAAGCGCGTGAGTATCAAAAACGATTTCCTTACCCTCGGCTGATTGCACGTAGCAGGAATAATTGGAAGTATGCCCCATTGGGCCGCAGCCGCAGTAACACGGCAGGTTTTGCAATACGTCCGGATTGGCGGCCGCAAACTGGTAGGCCTCGCGCACGGTGACGGCCGCATCTTGCACTTCAGCTGGCATATCCGCCATCGGCGCCATCTTGAGATCACCGGCAGCACCCCCGCCATTGGGAGAGCATGCTGCGAGCAGCACGGTTACGATGCCAAGCACAGTCAGCATCAAGGCCGGAAATTTATTTTTATGGACATGAAAAACGGATGTCATCTACACTCCAATTGGGGATTATTCAACTACCACAATGTGAGTGTATCCCTCGCGGCATATTGCCTGAAGTGCCAAATCGCGCAGAATGCCTTAGGCCAAACGGCCTATGGACACCGGCGCAATGTGCCGATGCGCTTATTGGGTTGCCTGGCGTAAGATAGGTGTATGGAATTTGGGAAATCTCCTTTTATGGGTATCCGACGCATGCGGCGCAGCCTGTTCCTATGGGCAGCACTGGCTCTGTTCGTTTTTGGAGTCAGCGCTGCCCTGGGATGGACCTGGCTGGGCTCCCCTGCCCGGCGCGCCGATCCCGACCGGTTCGTTTATGGCGAACCAGTCCAATTGATGCATGATCAAATGCATTACCGAATGATGAGCGTGACAATCGCGGTGCAGGATGCGAACAATGCTCCTGATATCAACTTACCCATCGCTTTCCATAATTTTGGAACGGTGAAGCGGTCGCAGATTGCCAGTTGGACATTCGAAATTGCCAATCGCGGTACTGCCGCACTGCTGATTTCATCCGGCTATACCACCTGTGGCTGCACCACAGCGGAATTAAGCAGTGCGGACATTCCACCGGGAAAATCCGGGTTGGTCACTGTCTATTTCGACCCGCAACAGGCTGCACCGCGGGCGGTGGTACGCCGCGGGGTCATTTTGGAAACCAACGACCCGCAGCGCCCGGAAGTTGAAATCTGGGTGCAGGCATCTGTGGAAAATTAATGAAGAATGATCGTTTATGGAGGATAAGATGAACAAAATATTACTGGGAATTGTGATTGTAATTGCCGTGATCGGCCTGGTCGCTGCCGGTTTGTTGGCTGCCAACTGGTTCTGGACCGGCCAGACGCTTCCGCGCCTGGGTTGGGGCAATGGGCCGATGATGAGTGCGCTGCGCCTGCCAGGTTTTATGGCGAACTGGGCTTCCCCTTCCAACGCTGCTGGCACCGGATGCGGGCAAACTTCGGGCGCGTATTCTAACTTTGGCGGCATGATGGGCGGACGTGGCTACGGCGGTATGATGGGGGGGTACCGGGGATCGACCGCAGATAATTCTGCAAATTCATGCCCGTTCATCAACCCCAATGGATCTGCACAAACGGACACACGTTTAACTATCGAGGATGCCCAGGCCAAGTTGGAAACCTATCTGGCGGGTGAAACTACCCTCGAACTGGCCGAAATTATGGAATTTGAGCAGAACTTCTATGCAGTTGTGTTGGAAAAGGATACCGGCCGCGGCGCGATGGAGTTGCTAGTCGACCCCTACAGCGGGTCGGTATACCCCGAGCACGGGCCGAATACGATGTGGAATGAAAAATACGGTCACATGGGCGGATGGTATGCAACGACCGGCGAGTCTCTGACGCTGGATGAAGCCAAAGCTTCGGCTCAATCGGCGCTGGACGAGCAAGTCCCGGGCGCTGAGGTGGAAGGCATGGGCATCGCGTTCTACGGCTACCTCACCTTCGACTACACCGTCGATGGTCAAATCGCCGGGATGCTCAGCGTCCACAACAACGGCCAGACCTGGGTGCACACCTGGCACGGCGCGTTTGTCAGCGAAGTTGAACTCGTGGAGTAAGTCGTTTTAAATATCAATCAGGGTAAGACATTTCTATGTCTTACCCTGATTTTTTTATATTTCCATTGCCCAGAAAGGCACCAACATTTCCTGCGGGCTGAGACCGCCGTGTCTTCCGTGCAGAGGATTTTCTTTATTGGCCCACCACATGTAGGTGCCGCCTTGCGGGATGAGCACCCAATCCCCCAGACGTTCTGGTGTACGTGCATACGACTGACCGGGACCAAACAGCCCGGCCGATAGGGCTGCTTCCGATGCTACGATCAAAAATTCATCAGGCCAGGTCTTTTGGATCACAGCTCGGGCATGCTCTGCGCGTCCTGGCCGTAGGAAGAAATATGGCAGACGGTTTTCACCCGAAGGCGCCATAACCAGGTCAGCCAGCAAATCCGGATAGAGATGCAATTCATAGCGCGGATTCAGCGGGGTGTGAATTTGCCCATGGTCCGCCAGCATGACCAATAATGTGTCACCCTGGGCGCGTTTTTGCAGCCGGAAGACAAAATTTTGCAGGGTACGGCTGAAAGTCTCGAACTCCAGCACCACGCGCTCATCCTGCGGGCCAAAGCGGTGCGAAAGTTCGTCCACGTCGCTCCAATAGACGGTTGCATAGGTTGTCCTACCGCGTTGGCGTTGAAGCAAATGATCCAGGGTGACCCACAGGTCGCTCAGGTTACGGTAGCCAACCACCTCAGCGCCTGTGAGCAGCATGGTCGAGAGCCCGGATCGCGCAATGGCCGCTGGCTGCAGCGCGAATACATCCACACCTCCTGTGGATAAATGCTGCCCCAACCGCGGCGTCGGTAAGAAGTTGGCAGGGTCGAAACCGGCGCGCTGCAACCCACCGACATCTCCGTTAAAGGCTGCCGGCGAATGCTGGATCATATTGGCAATCAGACTGTACTCCTTCAGCCACAACTCATAGCCCAGAATGCCATGCTCGGACGGATAGGCGCCTGTCCACAAAGATGTCAAAGCTGTAGCAGTGGTGGACGGACTGACGCTGGTCAGCGGCGCCAACAGCGAATCAGGCAGCCAGTTCCTCCAGGGTGTCTGCTCTAGAAAGGTTTCGAAGAGATTCAATCCCAGCCCATCGACCAACATCACGATGACATGCTGGTAGCGCTTGCCAAGTGATTCAAGGTAGGCAGGCGCCAGCGGCATAGCGCCGAGGGTAGGCTGGCCCAGCCACTGGCAGACGGATGCTGGCAGGTTAGGCAAAGAATAACCGTCGTAAGCCGGGTAAACCGCTGTCGGGCCGGCGTCCAGCCCTGGCAGACGGCGAGACTGAAGCAACGGCAACAAAGTCGAGAGCAGATCAGGCATGCGAGTTCCTCAATTCAGGAATGGCTTTATCTTACTACAGGGTCGATTTTTTGAGCCCGCGTACACTTCAGGTAATCCATTTCGGTCTTGCATTATAAAAAAAGTTTTCCAATAAACAATTCTATTTTGATAGGAGTAATTTTTAACGAATCCGGTATAATCAATACTACAAACGCTGAGCTGCAGCCCAAGCTTGATACCGGGTTGTAGATTTTTGGTCGCGCAGGTTGAACCATGCTGGATTGGGGGAAGGAAACTCATGCGGGCGGCTTAAACCAGATCCAGGCTGAGGCCTGGAAGAGTTTATTTAACACTCTGGATTCGAACTCTCAGGTTTTTATCCTGTTCGACCGCAGTCAACGGGTTATCGTTTTCAATCAAGCGGCTGCGAAAATGACAAAATCATTAAGAGATCGATTTCCGGCCAAAGATGACCCGATTCAAAGCTTTTTTCCGTCCAATTTGCATGAAACATTGGCAGAACCGATTCGGGCTGCACTGGAGGGGCTTGAACTCAACCTGGATCTAAACCTTGGCGACCGGGCTTACACCCTGTTTTTTTCACCGCTGTACCCCCACGAGGGACAACCCGACGCAATTCTCCTCAATATCGTCGAAACCCACGCTCCCAAATCAGATAAAGCTCCGGGCAGCGAGCCAAATGCACTCGTCGAGGAAAAGGTTGCTGCCCGCTCTGCGGAGTTGGAGGAAACCAATCGTAAGCTGCGAAGCGACATCGAGCAGTTGTTAACATCCCAGGCTGACCTGCAAGCCAGCGAAACTTTTTTTCGTCAATATTTTCTCCGGTTGCCTGATCCAATTCTGATCTGGGAAAAAGATGAGCAGGGCGAGTTCCGCCTGGCCATTGCTAATCAAGCTGCCGCCGACCTCACAGGCTCCAGTATGGACGACCTTCACGGCTTACTTCTTGATGATTTTTATTCTCGTTCTCTGCATTTTATCGGGCCGGTACACACCGCATTTTCCGGTATTAAAACGCGTCAAACGGAATTTCCATTCATAAGCCATTCATCGCCGGAGCAAAAGTGGGTATCCTGCGATTGCATTCCCCTTTCAGATCGATATGTGCTCAACATCCTGCGTGATATCAGCCAACAAAAAGATCGGCAGCGTCTGGATGAGAATGACCGCAATCAGATCGAACTGCTGCGCCAGGCAATGACTGCCTTCACCTCTGTGTTGAACATGGACCAGGTGCTCGAAAATGTGTTGAGCTACTTGAAAAAATTGATCCCCTACGACCACGTGATTCTCTATCTGGTTGAGGAGAACCAATTGCACATCCAGGCTTCCGGCGGTTTTTCCGAGGAAGACGACCCACTCGATTCCAGTATCCCGGTTCGCAATCCGCAGTTCGAGGCCATCAATCGCAACCGTCAGCCGCTATTTTTACCCAATGCACTGGAGTACCGCCCGTTTAAGGCGCTTGGCCCGCTAAACTGCGGCGAAAGCTGGCTGGGCGTCCCATTGATGGGCCGCGGTCAAATTCTAGGCTATATCAGCATCTACTCGGATGCGCCTGCGGTCTATGACAATGAGCACGCTCGCCTGGCCGAGATTTTTGCCAACGAGGCATCCATTGCCATCGAAAACGCGCGCCTTTTCGAACAGGTTCAAATATTGGCGGTGACGGATGAATTGACCGGGTTTTTCAACCGACGCTACTTCTATGAACTGGTTGATATGGAACTGGCGCGCGCCCGGCGTTATCACCACGCAGTCTCTTTGATAATGATCGATATCGACCATTTCAAGATGGTCAATGACAGCTATGGGCATACTGTGGGTGATCTCCTGCTCAAAGAAATGTGTGCGCTTTTTCGAAAAGCGGTACGGGAAAGCGACATTCTGGGGCGGCACGGCGGTGAAGAATTTGTGCTGCTTCTGCCAGAGACGGCGCTCAACAAGGCTGTCGATGTTGCTGAACGGCTGCGCCGTCTGGTGGCAGACCATCATGTCACGGTCGGCGATCGGGATATAACCATCTCGGTTAGCGCTGGCGTGGCAACCTTTGGCGACCATTGCCGGACTGCGGATGATCTTTTCCGCTGCGCGGATATGGCGATGTACCAGGCCAAACAGGCTGGCCGCAACCAGGTGCATGCCGACCGGCGGTAACGTGATTGTCCCGAAATCAAACCACAACTTCCGTAAAGATTTAACTAAATCCCGCCATTTAAAGTATCGTGTTCTTGCATGACAGCGCCTTAACTGTTCTAGAGCGTTAAAAGGGGAAGTGCCTGGGCAACGGCTAGAATGATCTTAAAATCCCTGCTATAATTTTTATTCAGGGATTGAATATTAAATTCGAGGGTTTGGACTCATGCGGCGTGAAGTATTAACCTGGAACGATGTCGACCAATTGATTGATCATCTGATCCCGCAATTTGAAACTGAATTTGACGCCATGGTTATGATCACCCACGGGGGTATTGTCCCGGGTGGGCTGCTGGCGGATGCCCTCAAAATGAGCATCATCCTGACCGCCTCGGTGGATTTTCCTGCCGAATTGGAACAAGAGACCGAGAAAGAAAAAACCCGTTGGATGGCCTGGCCGAAATTCTTGCAGTTCCCCGAAACCGAATTATTACGCGGACGTCGTATCCTGATCGTCGATGATGTCTGGGGTTCCGGTCGAACGATTACTGCGGTTAAAAACCGCGTGACCGCGGCTGGCGGTCAGCCAAATACGTGCGTGCTGCATTTCAACCCGCACCGCAATTTGTTTGGCTCGGTCCGCCCGGACTACTACGCCGCCACAACCGATGCGCACATTGTTTATCCATGGGAAATTTCCCGCGGTCCTTACCGCATGCTGCGTGATCTATAAAAAAATCCAGCCGTCAGATAAAGGCGGCTGGTCTTTAATTTCTTTCGTCCGAACGGATTATTCAGTCTTTGGCTCAGGATTAAAGGCTTTACCAGGCTGCCAGGGTGTGCCAAGCAGCGGCAGCAGCCATCGGTCAAGTCCGATCCAGCCGGCATTCTTCCAGGCCAAGATGAGCAGGATCGAAAGGGTGAAAAGCACCGGGTTGATGGATGCGGTGCCGGCCATCATGAAATTCCAGTTCATGAAGCCGCCGGCAAAGGCAGCGATGCCGGTGAAGAAGCCAAGGATCAGCGCTACGCCGATAATGATTTCACCTGCCACCACCAGCTTGGAAAACCAGGTGTAAGCGCCTGCATCCAGCATGGATTGAATAAAGACCCGGTACCAGTCGAATGCAATTTGCGGGCGGGCCGGCGCTTCGGGGATGGCGGCTGCGCGCTCCCAGAAACCTTTGAGCGCGTCGCCGGTTTGCACCCAGGCCGGGTTGGAAAGTTTGCCCCAACCGGAGGTAATCCAGGTGTAACCAACGTACAGACGAGCAATCAGCCACAACCAGGACCATTTCGGGCTGCCAAAAAGGCTGGTTGCAACGGGTGAATCGGAAAAAATTACAACCGTTGAACGGGATGGGGTAGTCACAAAGCCTCCTCCAAAAGAACCAGGGATGATGAAGTGTGCCGGCGTGCCGCCGGAACTACAAAAAATGCGCCGGGAGCATCTCGCTAGCACAATCAATTATATCTATTCAGATTAGATTTGTATTAATAATGACGCGAGACTCATTGACCGCCTATCAAGGCCTGCAAATAGGCGTCCGCCATGGTTTCCAGGTCAAATTGCACTTCTGCCAGCGCCCGGGCTGCCTGGCGGTAGCGCTGCGGATTGGCCAGCAGGGGCAGGGAGGCCTGCGCCAGCGGTTCGGTATCCGGTATTTCCAGTTTCCACGGGTTGCCGCCATACGGCACCACTCGCCCGGCATCGCCTTGCACCAGCTCAGTCAGCGAACCGCTGTCAAACCCAACCACCGGCAACCCGCACGCCAGAGCCTCGATCACAGAATTTGGACAGGACGGGTTAATCTCCGCCGAATATTGCAGATGCGCCTGGCGGCTCATAACCGGGATCTGTTCTCGCGCGGTCACGCCCACATATTCGGCCCAGACCCCAGGCACGCGACTGTGAACCGATTCACGCAGCGCTGGCAGCACATCGGCCGCAATGACCAGTTCCACGCGCTGCCCGGCTGCTTTTTCCAACGCCCGGGCGTAGCGGTGGGCATTCTCCAGCGCCGGGCCGTTATCCCAGTTCAGGTGACCTTCCACCACCTGGACGCGGATGTGGTTCACTGGCGGCGTTTCGGAGCCGACCGGCGAGTAGGCTTGCAAATCCACCGCGTTGTGAATGACCGTGTACGGCGCTTTATGCGAGCCGTACCAATTGTGCCACCAGTCGCGTGTGAAGTTGCTCTGGTACACCACGTGGTCGGCAATGAACCGGCGCGTGTAGGCCAAAAGCAAATTGCCCACTTCGGCCCGCAGCCAGTGCTTCATCCCCAGATATCGCCTGCGGTGTATGTAATTGATTCCATTCAAGCGTTGAACAATGCGCACCCCGCGCCGTTTGGCTGCCAAAATTTCACCCAGGCGGCGCGTTCCGGCGATGACCAAGATTGCCTGGGTATCCGCCTGCGTCGGGTCGTGGTGCACATGGTAGCCGCGGCGTTCCAGGGCCGCTTTAAGTTTCAGTTGGAATGAACCTGGACCAGCCACCCGGTTGATCACCGGCACTAATGCAATACTCCCCGGAATGGCTGCCATTTTATTGTTCGCGGAAGTCAAGCAAGGCTTTCACAATATGTTCAGCGGCATGCCCATCGCCAAAGGGGTTGGCAGCATGCGCCATAGCCTGATAGGCCAGTTCATCGTCCAGCAGGCGGGACGTTTCACGTACGATGGTTCCGGTCTGCGTACCGACCAGCTTCAAAACACCGGCCTCGACCCCCTCCGGCCGCTCGGTGGTCTGGCGCATGACCAGCGCCGGCACGCCCAATCCGGTAGCTTCCTCCTGGATGCCGCCCGAATCGGTCAACACCAGGTAGGCGCTGCGCTCCAGGTGAACCAGGGGCAGGTAATCCAAAGGCGGCAGCAGGGTGATGTTGGCTGCGCCGTCCAGCAGCCGATGAACAGGCGCTTGAATGTTGGGGTTGAGGTGCACCGGGTAAACCAGGTGGACGCTGTCTGCGTATTTCTCGGACAGGATCCGCAGGGCAGCGCAAATATCTTCGATCGGTTGGCCAAAATTCTCGCGGCGGTGGGCAGTGACCAGGATCAGCCTGCGTCCACCGGGATGGATGCCTTTTTTTGCCAGCAACGCCTGGATTTCAGCGGGGGCAGGACGTTTTGAAATCTCGTTTAGCGCGTCGATGACCGGGTTACCCGTGACCGCGATGCGCCAGTCGGGCACGCCTTCGCGCAGCAGGTTTTGACGGCTGTGCTCGGTTGGCGCCAGGTGCAAATCGGCAGCCACGCTTGCCACTCGCCGGTTGAGTTCCTCGGGGAACGGCTGCCAGCGGTCTCCGGTGCGTAGACCGGCTTCGACATGCCCGACGTGAATGCGATTGTAATAGCCCAGCAGGCTGGCCGCCATGACTGTGGTGGTATCCCCCTGAACCAGCATCCAATCCGGCTTCAATTGGCGTAAAACCGGGTCCAGGTTCGTGAAAATACTCGCTGTGAGTTCGGCCAGGTTTTGGTCCGGACGCATTAAATTCAAATCGAGATCGGGGGTTATTTGGAATAGCCCCAGCACCTGGTCGAGCATTTCGCGGTGCTGGGCAGTAACCACCACTTTGGATTCGATCTGCGGCTCGGCTGCCAGCGCCTTGACCACCGGCGCCATTTTGACCGCCTCGGGCCGGGTGCCAAAAATGGAAACAACCCGCAGCTTAGGATTCATGCTCGCTCCCCACTCCCAGCCGGTAGATATCAAACCCGGCGGCTTGCCAGCCGGCTGGCTGCCACCCATTGACCATATCTACCGCGACCCGGGCGTGGGTCATTTTTGCCATTTCCGCAGGATCGAGCCCGTTGAATTGGCTGTGCCCCACCAGCAGGAGCAAGGCGTCCACATCCGCTACTGCCTCAGGAAGGGTCGCTGCGGTACGGGCACCAGGAATGGTGAAATCCGTCTTGAACGGCTCGTAAATGCTTACCTGTGCGCCTGCCTTGAGCAGCAGGTGCACGACCTCGATGGCCGGGCTTTCGCGCAAATCGTCCACATCCGGTTTGAAGGCCAGCCCCAGCGCGGCAACACGTTTGCCCTGCAGGCCGCCAAGGGCGCGCTGCACCAGCGCGGCGGCGAAGGGCGGCTGCGAATCATTGACCTGCCGGGCGGCGCGAATCACGTTGACCAGGTCAGGCGCGGCCTCGACCAAAAACCAGGGGTCCACGCTGATACAGTGCCCGCCCACGCCTGGTCCAGGGCGCAGGATTTTCACTCGCGGGTGGCGGTTTGCCAGGCTGATGGCTTCCCATACATCTACGCCAAACCGGTCGGCCAGGCGCGCAAACTCGTTGGCAATTGCGATATTCACATCGCGGTAAGTATTTTCCATCAATTTGACCATTTCTGCAGTTGTGGCGTCGGTCTGCACGATCTCGCCTTTCACAAAAATGGCATAAAAGTCGCGGGCGGCTTGTGCCGAAGCCGGGGTGATGCCGCCAACCACGCGGGTATTTTCGACCAGCTCGCGCAGAATCTGGCCCGGCAGCACGCGTTCCGGTGAATAGGCGACAAAAAAGTCTTTTCCGGCTTTCAAACCCGATTTTTCCAGGATGGGGACGACCAGATCGACGGTCGTCCGCGGGGGCGAGGTGGATTCGAGCAGCACCAGGTTACCCGCGCGCAGGTGCGGGACGATGGCCTCCGCCGCGCTGCTGACAAAGGTCATATCGGCGCGTTTATCGTCAAAGAATGGGGTCGGGACGGCAATTTCGAAGGCATCGGCCGGCTCGGGTTGGCTGCTGACCACCAGATTGCCCGAAGCCAGCGCCTCGTCCACCAGCTCTTGCAGACCCGGCTCGTATAAATGCACATGCCCGTTCTGCAGGCTGTTGACCACCAGTGGGTTGACATCTACACCCACAACCTTGACGCCGCGGGTAGCAATGGTGCTGGCAGTTGGCAGGCCGATATAACCCAGCCCGAGTACACAAATCTTTTGAAATTTCAAGGGAAGCTCCTGATCGATGAAAAAGAGTGCGCAGGTATTATGCCATAACGGTCCAAGATTGCAAAGGTGACGTCCCAGCCGCGCATCACGATTATAATCATGAACATGGCAGCCAGCGCCGTCCTTCCGGATTCCCCGCCCCCCTCCGCCACCCGCCAGATCGCCCGCGCCGCCGGAACGGTCATGGCGGCTTTTATCCTCACCCAGTTGCTTGGCCTGGTACGCAGCTTTATCATTTACCCGGCTTTCGGAACCAGCGAGCAATTAGACTCATTCAATGCTGCCAACCGGGTAGCTGAATTGTTATTTACCCTGATGGCGGGCGGCGCGCTTGGCTCGGCCTTCATCCCGACCTTTACCGGCATGCTGGCCAGAGAGAATCGCGCCGGCGCCTGGAAGCTGGCTTCCTCGATTGCCAACCTGCTGCTGCTGGTATTGACCGCGGTGGCAGCCCTGGCCTGGGTTTTCGCGCCGCAAATCGTTCATAACGCTCTGTTCGTGCTGGCGCCCAACCAACCTGTCGGGCAGGAACAGCTCACGGTTGCCCTGTTGCAATTATTATTGCCGACGGTGGTCATTTTTGGCCTGAGCGGTCTGGTCATGGGCATCTTGAACGCCCACCAGAAGTTCTGGCTGCCCGCCATCGCTCCCGCCATGTACTCATTGGGGCAAATTCTAGCCGTCGTGCTCATGCCGGAGTGGTGGGGCGTCACCCGCCTGGCGATTGGCGCACTGGGCGGCGCCCTGCTGCATTTGCTGGTGCAGTTGCCCGGCCTGCTGCGGCTGCACGGCAAATATTACCTGATGATCGGGCTGCGCCTGGCCGAGGTGCGCGAAGTGCTGCGCTTGATGGGACCGCGCATCCTTGGTGTGGCCGTCGTGCAGATCAACTTTATCGTCAACATCATCATCGGTATCAGCCTGCCGGTCGGCAGTGTTTCGGCGCTGGCCCTGGCCTTCATGTTGATGATGATGCCGCAAACCGCCATCGCCCAATCGATCGGCATCGCCGCCATGCCAACCTTCTCGGCGCAGGTCGCTTTGAACAGGAGGGATGAAATGCGCCGCTCGCTGGCGCTCAGCCTGCGCGGGGTGTTGCTGCTGGCCGTCCCTGCCGCGGTGGGCATGATTTTACTGCGCACGCCGCTCATCCAATTGATGGAGCGCGGGGCTTTCACCGCCCAATCGACCCGGCTGGTCACCTGGGCGCTGCTCTGGTACACGCTCGGGTTGATCAGTCACTCGCTGCTGGAGGTGGTGGTGCGCGCTTTCTACGCGCTGCACGACACGCGCACCCCGGTCAGCGTGACTTTTGTGGCCATGCTGCTCAACATCGCTTTCAGCCTGACCCTGCCGGGGGTGTTCGAACGCGGCGGTTGGCTGCCGCAGGGCGGCCTGGCGCTGGCCAATACGCTGGCGACCACGCTGGAGTGCACAGCGCTGATCGCGCTGCTGCACCGTCGTTTGAACGGCATTCAAGGCCGGACGATTGGGTCGGCCGCATGGCAATCCGCCGCCGGCGCCGCAGCGATGGGACTTGGCTTATGGGGCTTGTTGGCCCTCACCAGCCGCTTGCCTGCCTGGCTGGTGCTGCTGCTGGGCGTCGCCCTGGGCAGCATGCTTTATGCGCTGGTGTTGGCGCTGCTTAAAGTGCCCGAACTGGCGCAGGTTGCAGCCGTTGTGCGCCGCCGCATCGCCAGGTTGAATAAAAGCGGACCGATCCATAAATCTTCAGGCGAGGAAAAATGAGCGATTTCGACGGACGAACCTTCTGGGAAAAGACCAAATACCCCTATCTGCCTATTTCACCGCAGGACCTGGGCAGGCCGCAGCCGCCGCTTGAACTGCCGGTCGACCCGGCGGCCACTTTGATCCCGCTGCCAGACCCGGCCGTCACGCCAAAACCGGCGCTCGACCTGTGGCGGGCGATCGGGCAGCGCACCACGGTACGCAATTATGCCGAACAGGCCTTGACGCTGGGGGAACTCTCGCTGCTATTGTGGGCCAGCCAGGGGGTGAAACGGGTATCGAAGCGCCCGGCAACCCTGCGCACGGTTCCCTCGGCCGGCGCGCGGCACGCCTTCGAGACCTACCTGCTCATCAACCGGGTGGAGGGCCTGACCCCCGGCCTGTACCGCTATGCCGCCATCGAACATGCGCTGGTCGCGCTCGACCTGGCTGAAGATATCAACCCCCGCATCACCACCGCCTGCGAGGATCAGTCGCAGGTAGCAAACTCGGCGGTGACGTTTATCTGGGCAGCGGTCATCGAGCGCATGACCTGGCGCTACCCGGTGCGCGGCTACCGCTATATCCTGCTGGACGCCGGGCATGTCTGCCAGAACCTGTACCTGGCAGCCGAAGGCCTTGGCTGCGGGGTGTGCGCCATCGCCGCCTATGATGATGATCTGCTCAACCGGGAAGTGGGGCTGGACGGCACCAATCAGTTTGCCGCGTATGTCGCCTCGCTGGGGAAGAAAAAGGGATAACGCTGCGCAGGTCGCGGCCCATAACCGCGCACCTTGCATCGATATTTTTCCCGTAGGGGCGCCTCGCGAGGCGCCCCTACATTTGACCGCACAGCGGCCGCTGTCTCCCCTAAAATCTGCATTCTGGATTTTGGGGTCGCGGTTTTTGCACACCATAGTGTGACATATTGTGGGATGTCATCCTGATCCGCGCCCTGAGCTTGTCGATGGGCAGGCGAAGGATCTTATTCTCCTGGCTTCGAGATGCTTCACTTCGTTCACTCACAGAGTGCCCTGCGGGCAGCATGACATTAACCGATCACTCCGACCTTTTAACCGCGCAGCGGCTGTAGGGACGGATCCCCGTGTCCGCCCGCAGGACATAACCGGGTCGGTCGCCCTGGGATTGGCCTGCCGCGAGTTTGACGACATTCGTTTCCAAAAACGAATCGAACAAATAGTGGTTTTGGGCCCACCGGCGGGGGTTGCAAGTGCGCGACCCGCCACAGGCGGCGGTTTTTGGCAAAATATTCGTTTTTAAAAAAACGAATAGAAACGAATATTTTATCCGCAGACAACGAAAATGAATGTTGAAACGAACCACGGAGGCACGGAGGAAAAAGAGAAAGCCCATTGGACGGATGCGTAATGGCGAGATTAAATTGTTAAGGTACGGGATGATGCTATTGTAGTAAATTTGTTCTATAATGTCAAGTAAAGGTCACCAGCTGGAGACCTGCGGTCGAGCGGCGCGCGAAGAGGGCAGACAGAGGGAAGGAAGGATGAATGATAAATAAGCTTACAAGATCGTAACTCGCAGTAATTTACAAGTCATCTATAATTATTTATTGCTGTAACGAATTTAATAAATAATTAATGTATAATACTAAGGATTACATTTAATAATATTAGGGAGGGAAAATGGAAAAAAAAGAGATAGTGCTTGCAGGCCTTTACCCATCCGATCGAAAAATATTTACACCTGTACAAGTCCAGAAACTATTTTTTTTGCTAGACAAAAATATTTCAGCATTTATTGACGGTCCTGTCTTTGATTTCCAGCCTTATAACTATGGACCATTTGATAAAAGTGTTTATTGTACACTGGAAGAATTGCATACAGATGGTTTTGTAGAAATAATACCTTTTAATTCCAGATCAAACTATCGCTTAACTAATGAGGGACAAATTGAAGCAAAAAAAATATTTAGTAAATTAGATCAGGTTTCGAGAGCTTACATCACGAATGTCTCAAATTTTGTTTTATCCCTTTCGTTTTCCGAACTGGTCTCTGCAATTTATAAAGCATATCCTGAAATGAGAGTCAATAGCGTGTTTCAAGAGAACTAGTAGTGACATCAATAATAGGTATATATTGCAAAGATGGAGTTGTTATCGGCGCTGATAGCGCCACAACTTTTGGAAACGGTCGGATTCCGACCATCGAACAACCTTCCGAGAAAATTGAAGTAATTGCTGATAAGATACTCGTAGCGGGCACCGGGGAAGTTGGTTTAAACCAAAGGTTCTGTAACCAAATAAAAATAGCTTATGAAAGTAAATTATTTAAAGATTCTGAAATCGAATGTTGCAGAAATATCAGTCGTAATGCTCTTATTGATTTTGAACAAACTGGCATAAAAATTCCAAACATAAATTATGGCGCTCTTGTAGCATTTCCAATTCATGATAAGCACTACCTTTGTGAATTTGGCATTAATACAATTCAGCCAGAATTAAAAACCAAGAAAATATGGTATGTGTCAATGGGATGTACACAAGGAATCACGGATCCTTTTCTTGCATTTATTCGAGAAATATTTTGGGAGAATGAATTACCCAATATTAATGAAGCAATTTTTGCAATTTATTGGACAATTGACCACGCAATAAAGGTTAATCCAGGTGGAGTAAACGGCCCAATAAGTATTGCCATCTTAGAAAAATCAAATGGAAGCTTCTCGCCGCGAAAATTAACGGATGAAGATTTATTTGAGCACATTCAGAACATTGAAGATGCAAAAAAAGCGCTTAAAGATTATAAGACATTCCAACAATCCAAAACGGCCGTTATACCAAAAGTTCCCCAAAGATAAGTTGAATAAAAAGGAAGAGAGACAACCTTCAGCGGAGCAGCGCACTCGGTCGTAAGACCGGCGCGGATGAATGGCATTGGGTAATAGGTGAGCGTAGGCATCAAATCGTAAACTAGCGGGATTTATCACTTCAAGCCACTTTCGTTATAATGTTAGGGAACGGTAAAGTATTTCTGCATGTGTTAGCCCACAATTTGTGAGATTTTAATAACCATCGTAATGAAAAGCATTTTGGGAGGATTATGCCAAGTGAAACAGGATTGAAACCCGCTATCACCATTGAACAGCAAATAGAACTACTTGAGTCAAGGGGGCTAGTCATTGATCAGAAGGACAAGGCAAATCTATTCTTGAAGGATAATAATTACTATCGGTTAAATGTGTATTTCCATAAGCTTATGGATAATCAAAATCACTTCATACCTGAAACTAATTTTTCCAAAGTAATTAAAATTTATGAAACCGATTGTTATCTAAGAAAACAGATCTTCTCTATGCTGGAACCAATTGAAATCAAATTAAAAACAAAAATTGCGTATCATATTGGGTGTAAATATGGATCTTCAGCGTTCTATCAAAAAGGGATTTACAAATCAGCTCGGAGATGTGACCAAATTTTGCAATCATTCCTAAAAGAAATCTCTTGGGAAGTAAAAAACCCTGTAATATCCCATCACTATGAACGCTATTCAGGTTACTTTCCAATTTGGGTAATTGTTGAATTTCTTTCATTTCACAACATTTCAAAATATTATGAGAACTTACAAACAAAGGATCAAAAAATAATAGCTCTCGAAGGTTTTGGAATTAATGAGCGTTTGCTTATTAGTTGGTTTCATTCCTTAAGTGTTATGCGAAATATTTGTGCACACTTTGGTTATCTTTATAAAAGAGAATATGCAGTCCCAATTAAATTTGGGAGGGATTATGCTATTTACGAAAACAAAGAAAATACTTTGTTTGGAATTTTTTATTGCATAAAGCATTTGTCAAACATAAATCAGTGGACATATTTCTTCGATGATGTATGTGATATTGTTGGTAAGGAAACGCTTATAAGGGATTATTTCTTTCCTGAAGATTTTTTGGTTTGACTAATAGATTGTGTATTTCTTTAAGTATTGTGCTATAATATTGTCAACAGTACCCACCACGCGATAGGGAAAGCCTAGCGAACCGAGGTGGGTCATTTATTATATATTTTCTAATCGACAATTTTTAACATATAGTCTCTGCTCGCGCCGGTTTACGACCCTGCACGCCGTCCGGCCGCGGGTTTTGGCGGATGATTCCTCGCCTTTCCAGGGAGGTAATTTATGAGCGGGCGGACACGGGGGTCCGCCCCTACGGCCGCTGCGCGGCTTTTGTCTGTTAGCTGCCTCGGATGCATTGCACCTACAACTGGTGCGTTGCACCTGCTCTTCAACCGCGCGTGCCGACCGGCCGCCGGTCTTGACGGATGGCGCCTTGCCCTTCCAGGGGGAGGTAAAATGAGATTGATTTCATAAGCTGGCGGGTGCTACCCGCCTCTACGGCCGCTGCGCGGCTCTCGCCTGCCACATCTCGGCAACAAAAACCCATACAGATAATAAAACCTCTTACGAGGCCATTTTCGCTCACCTGGGAACGTCCAAACCCGCCTTAGCGGATTTGCCCGTTTTTTCTCATGATGCGCTCGAGCGCGATCATTTTCTTTTGCCACTGGAGGAGTGGGTTGGCGGCGTCCTGCAGCAATTTGCGAGTGCGCAGCAACTGGTTCAGGTTGATCACCGCCAGCGCCAGTACCCGCAGCGTTTCGGCGGACTCGCTCAGCGAGGCGGGTTGGCGCAGCGCGATACGCTGGATGAAGTGACGCAGCAGGCCAATTTCCTCGTCGATACTGGCAGCGCGCGCTTCTTCCACATCCTGGCGGGTGAGCGGCGGCAAGGCGGCCGGGTCGAATGGGTCTTTTTTAGGCGGCATGTTTCTCTCCTTTCCCGGCGCTAACGCGCGGTTGGCTGCGATTCAGGCGCTGTATGGTTCGTCAAGCTCGGCGCCGTCTTCGGCGTCGGATACATCCAGCTGGCCAAGCTCGGCGAGCAGCGTTTTGGTCACCGAACCGCTTCCCAGGTACAGTCGGGTGCGCAGCACGCGGTTGATGGCTGCCGCGGCCAGGTTAATGCTGCGCAGCAACTGCAACTCGACTTCCAGCGGCTGCGGCACGGTGGATTGCGCCGCGATGTTGCGGATTGCCAAGCGCAGCATGGCGATCTCGTCAGTCAGGTCGTCAGACGGCGGCAGTTGGGTCAGCAGTTCGGGGTCAAGTGGCAGGTAGCGCACGTAAAAGCCGTGGCGGACGGCGTTGCGGTTGCCGGGTTGGCCGCCGCGGGCGCGCGGCTGGCCGTCACTGCCAGGCGCAGGCGAGGGTTCAGTCATGGCTCCTCCGGATGTGAAAGGATGTCATGATTATAGAACATTTGTGCTGGTTAATGCAAGAGGGTGCGGGGCGGTTGTTATTTATTTTGTTGGTTTTCAGGGCTGCAAAATTAATTTCCTTTCCGGCGCTTCTCGTCGCCCTTCAAACCAACCTACAGGCTGCGGCAGGCTCAATCACAGAGTGCCCAGCGGGCAGCGCGCGAAGAAAGTCCGGTAATTTTGCCAATCAGGCCTGCCGCCCCCTATAAAAAGCACCTCGAGGCGAATCCTCAAGGTGCTTTTTTGTGTGGAAACAGAAAGTCGGCGCGGGTTTACTGGTGAGGTTCGTGGCAGGACAGGCACTCGCCTTTGCCTTGAATAAAGTTGCCTGCTGCGAAATTATCGCCGAGAGTGTGGCAGCTCATGCAGCCTTGAGCTTCCTGCGAAAGCTGAAATGCAGGGACGAAGGCCGCCGCCAGGTTGGCGTTGAGTAATTCAGCAGCCATCGCTGCCACATCGCCGGCCAGCCGCCCGCAGCGTTCCGCCCGTTCCGGAGTTTTGGAGGCAATTCCTGCAGCCTTGCACCATTCTGTGACAGAAACATGGCACAGCGGAGAATTGGAGACGCTTTGGGGCAGTGCTTTGTCTGACTTGTATTCGGTGACCAGGAATTCATGATTGACAGCGTAGTTGTTGCTGGTCACGCTGGGGAAGGGGGTCACTGAATACTTGCCCAACAGTTCGCTTACAATTTTCCGGGCCAGATCTTTTTCCGTCACCAGGTTGATGGCAGCCGCGGCACCGATCAGTGCTCCACAGGTGGTTCCCCATCCGGCCACGCCACCCGCACCAAAGCCCATCATCTCAACCGGAATCTGGGTGAAGGGGTACCCGACCTTATCTCTTAACGCATCAAGAATCCCGACGAAAGCGCCGAAGCAGCAGTCACCGCGATAATAGCCTTCATGCCCGCGCTTGCGAACTTCTTCCACGTCCAATTCCACATATTGCCAAGGGGAGGCTGGGATTTCCTGCGGCACTTCCACCTCGACCTGGCGTGTTGCCTCCACTTCCACCTGTCGGGTCACTTCCACTTCCGTGATGACCTGTTCAGGAGTGGGAGGCGTCTGGGTGCACCCAACCAGCACAGCAGCGCCAGCTGCCACGGCCAGGCCGGTTTCCTTCAAGAATTTCCTTCTGGAGCGCAGCGGGCTCTCCATAAAATCTGGGGCTGCATCAGTTATTTTCATTTCTTTCCTCCAAGGATGCGAAAAGTAGTGGATGCCTGAAACCTAAAAAACGAACAAGCCGAATCCGATGCAGCATGTCACCAGCCACACCTTTTTGATAATAATTTCAGCTTAGTCGAGGGAACTAGTAAAAGTATAGACAATGCATCGAATGTTATAAGTGCCACTTATCTATTCTTTTCTTGATTAATGTAATATTAATAGTGTCGTATAATGCATATGGTGATTTAAATATTACACACCCGTAACAACGGAATAAGAGTCAGACACCGATGAAAAACTCCCATTGGGGAGTTTTTCATCGGTGGCGGAAGGGTCGTGCTGCGTACCCGGAGGGTGCGAGGGTTTCAACCCATCAACAGGCTCACCCGCAAAGTCCAATGGGCAGCGGCGACCAGGGCTTCCCGCGCCCTGTCTACACGACACTTTGCGAGTGAGCTTTTCGAACGGCAGCCACCGGTAGCGGGCGCGCGCAGTGCGCCCCTTGTATCTTGAAATGGGAAGGTTAAGCTAGAGAGAACAGACGCTGATCAGGTCCAGATGGGTGAATCTGTCGCGCCCCTTAGGTACTAAGCCTGGATCGTAGATGAGATCCCCATCTTTTGGGCCTGACACAAGGTCGGACAGCATCTGAAGCCTCTCGCGTTCTAACCCGGACCGAGAAGAGCTTGCATTCGCAAGGTAGACCCAGCATCAGACGGGTCTGGTCAGCGTCTGATTTCAGTGTACCAGAGGAGAATGCAAATGGCAAAACAAGTCATTGGGATGGATGTATCCAAACTGACGTTGGATGTTATCTTGACGGATGGGGTCATCTCCCATTTCAACCGAGTGGAAAATGCACCTCGGGGCTATCAGCAATTGGTTACCTGGTTGAAAAGTTTGGGCGCTGCAAAGGCCCATATCTGCCTTGAGGCCACCGGCCAGTATGGCGACCATGTGGCGGAACACCTCCATATCCAGGGATATCCAGTAAGCGTAGTGAATCCAGCTCAGATCAAACATTATGGGAGCAGCAAATTACGGCGCAACAAAACCGATATAGCGGATGCAAAATTAATCGCAGAATTCTGTCTTCGGGAAAAACCAGCCATATGGACACTACCCCCTGCCAGTTTCAAGGATCTACAAGCTCTGGTACGACATCTGGAAGACCTACAGACAACTCGACAGCAAGAAGCCAACCGTCTCGGCTCAGGTGTCCGTACTGCCTTCGTCTTGGACAGCTTGAAGCTGCTGATGATTGCATTGGATCATCAAATCCAACAGACCAAACAGGCAATCCAGGATCATATTGACCAGCACCCCGAACTCAAGCACAGGCAGGATTTGCTGGTTACGATCCCCGGGATCGGTCGCTTGACGGCCGCGAAATTATTGGGCGAGATCCGTGATATCCTTGGCTTTGAAAATGCGCGACAGTTGGGCGCTTATGCTGGCCTAACGCCTCGCAAGTTCTTCTCGGGCACTTCGGTTCACCACAAAGCACGGCTCTCCAAAACCGGCAATGCCAGACTGCGCCAGATCCTATATCTGCCAGCTATTTCAGCCAAACACTGGAACCCAATTGTCCATGCTTTTTGTGATCGTTTGATCGCATCCAACCATAATCCCATGGAGGTGATTGGGGCAGCTATGCACAAACTATTACACTTGGTCTACGGAGTCCTTAAGTCGGATCGCCCGTTTGATCCAGATTACCTTGTACATTCGCAAGTCCCTGCTTGACTTTCAAGACAGCATCTACGCTCTAAATCAAGTGCGACGCACCTCCAAGGTGCGTCACACTAAAATACGCATTCCCTAATGGTAGAATCAACTCCAATTCCCCTACCTGGATGGTTTTCATGAACTACGAAGCGGTAATTGGCCTGGAAGTCCACGCGGAGCTTGCGACCCGCTCAAAAATGTTTTGTGCTTGCCCGGTTCTTGATCTCACCCAGGCTGCACCCAACAGCGCCGTCTGCCCGGTGTGCGCCGGTATGCCGGGTACACTGCCAGTAGTCAATCGACAAGCTGTTGAATTGGGGCTGCGGGTTGCGTTGGCATTGGAGTGCACCCCGGCCTACACCAGCCTGTTTGCGCGCAAAAATTATTTCTACCCCGATTTGCCTAAAGGCTACCAGATCTCGCAATACGAATACCCGCTGGCTGAAAACGGCCGGTTGGTGATTCAAACCAGCGAGGGGGAGAAAACGGTGCGCATCCGCCGCGTGCACCTGGAAGAGGATACCGGAAAATTGACCCATGTCCGACCGGCGGACCGGGACGCATATTCCCTGGTCGATTTGAACCGGGCCGGCGTCCCATTGCTTGAAATTGTGTCGGAACCGGACATGCACACGCTGGAAGAAGTGCGCGCCTATTCCATAGGCTTGCGAGCGGTCTTACGGGCGGTGGCTGCCAGCAGCGGCGACATGGAAAAAGGCGTCATGCGCTTCGAGGCTAATGTCTCCATCCGGCCGACTGGTTCTACTGAGCTGGGTACGCGGGTGGAGATCAAAAACCTGAACAGTTTCCGCACGATGGAGCGCGCCGTCGCTTACGAAATTGCCCGCCAGTCTGAAGTCCTCGACCACGGCGGCAAAGTTAACCAGGAAACACTGGGGTGGGACGAGGCTGCTGCGGCGACGTATTCCCAGCGCAGCAAAGAAGAGGCCCACGATTATCGTTACTTCCCGGAGCCGGACCTGCCGCCCCTGGTCGTCGAACCGCAGTGGGTGGAGCGAGTGCGGGCGGGATTGCCGGAACTCCCACTAGCGCGAAAAGCACGCTTTGAACGGGATTACAACTTGCCAGCCTCCGACGCCGACTTGCTTTCTGCTGAAGCTTCGCTGGCGCAGTACTTCGAAGAAACGGCGCGCGCAGCTGAGCCCGAGGATGTGACAGCCCGCGTGGCAGCCAATTGGATCCTGGGCGAACTGTTTGGCTGGATCAATCAGTCCGGCGAGGGGTTGGAAAACCTCAAAGTGCGGCCGACCGCATTGGCCTGGCTGCTGGGATTCGTGCAACGCGGCGAGATCAATCTGCATACCGCCAAGGCGGTGTTAAGTGAAATGCTGCGCACCGGCCAGAACGCCGGCGAGATCATCTCGGCGCAGGGGCTGCGCCAGGTGTCTGATGCGGATGTCATCTCCGGTTTGGTGCGGCAGGCGCTGGAATCGAACCCGGATATAATGGCGAATTACCTGAACGGTAAAGAGACGCTGGCGAACTGGTTTTTCGGGTCAGTGATGCGCTCGGCGGGAGGCAAGGCGAACCCGCAGGTGGTGCGCGCCGAGTTGGAACGGCAGCTGGCTGAATACAAAAAGAACTCATAAGTACCATTGCAATAAGAATAGGGTGCGTTCCGAGGTTGAACGCACCAATGAATAATCATCCTATTTTGCCGGTGCGTTCGACCCGGGTTAGTTTGGTCCAACACATGGCGCATGAACAGTCAGATTGTTTGTTCGGTCGGACTGCGCCCTACAACTAATGGCTGCCCTTCGACAAGCTCACTCGCAAAGTGTCCTGCCCACCGGGCACCCTGCGGGTGTGGACAGGGCACGGATATCGGTTGCTGAGCCTGTCGAAGCACCGGTTGCCGCCAACCAACAAACTCAGAATATGGGCTGATAAGCACCATTGTAATAAGAACAGTAGGGTGCGTTCCGTGGTTGAACGCACCAATGAATAATCATCCAATTTTGCCGGTGCGTTCGACCCGGGTTAAGTTGGGCCAGGCACATTGTGCATGGGCAGTCGGATTGATTGTTGGGTCGAACTGCACCCTGCGAAAAAACAATTTGCACCTCTCTTCACAAACTAGAGACTTGTATCACCCTCTATTAGCGATTTTCATCATCTTGACCAATCGGGTCAGGTTTGCTACCCTAATAGGTACCCAGCCAGGCGAATGCTCCGGTGTGTTGGCGGCCGACCCAATGAACTTCACGCACCGTTGTTTTCCAGGCTGCCCCTGAGGCTGGATCTATCCCAATCCTTTCTCTCAAAACTCAAGAGGAGAAGTATAAATGTCAGAACCCACCAACGAATTTGAAATGGCTCAGCGCCAATTCGACCAGGTCGCTGAACTACTCAAACTCGACCCGCAGGTGCGTGATATCCTGCGCTGGCCGCTGCGTGAATTTTCTTTCCGCATCCCGGTGCGCATGGATGATGGGACGATCCGTATCTTCCAGGGCTTCCGCGTGCAGCACAACGACGTCCGCGGGCCCAACAAGGGCGGCATCCGCATGCATCCGGCCGAAACGCTGGACATGGTGCGCGCACTGGCCACCTGGATGACCTGGAAATGCGCCGTTGTGGATATCCCGCTGGGCGGCGGCAAGGGCGGCGTGATCGTTGATCCCGCCACGCTTTCCACCGGCGAGAAAGAACGTCTGGTGCGCGGGTGGGTACAGCAAATGTGGAAAAACATCGGACCGCGCCAGGACGTGCCCGCGCCGGACGTCGGCACCAACCCGCAGATGATGGGCTGGATGATGGATGAATACTCGAAGCTGGTCGGGCAGTACACCCCGGGCGTCATCACCGGTAAGCCGTTGGGCGGCGGTGGTTCTCAGGGGCGCACCGAAGCCACTGGCTACGGCGTGATCTACACCGTCCGCGAGGCCATGAAATACCTCAAACTGGACTCGACCCAATGCACCGCAGCGATCCAGGGTTTTGGCAATGTGGCCCAGTATGCTGCCATTGGCTTTATTGAACAATTGGGCGGCAAGGTCGTTTGCGTCTCATACTGGGACCGCGAAGACCGCGCCTCCTACACCGTCACCAAAAATGACGGGATCGACCCGCACTTCCTGATGAAAATCACCGACCAGTACGGCTCGATCGATAAAACCAAGGCCAAAGCAGCCGGTTATTTGATTGAAGACGGCAATGCCTGGATCAGCAAGGATGTGGATGTTATGATCCCGGCTGCGCTGGGCGGGCAGGTCAATGGCGAATCGGTGCACAAGATCAGCCAGAAAGTCAAGATCATTGCCGAAGGCGCCAACGGCCCGACTACCCCCGATGCGGATGTGGTCATCAAGGAACGCGGCATCTTCCTTGTCCCCGACTTCCTGTGCAATGCCGGCGGCGTGACCGTTTCCTACTTCGAAGGCGTCCAGAACGATATGAACTTCTATTGGACCAAGGACGAGGTGCTCACCAAGTTGGACACCAAAATGACCGAGGCATTCAACGCTGTTTTGGACATGTCCCTCAAGGAAAAAGTCTATATGCGCGATGCGGCTTACATGGTTTCCATTGCCCGTGTCGTCAAGGCGATGCAATTGCGCGGCTGGATCTAAATTCAGGGAGACAGTCGTAAATCCACCCCGGCTAAATAGCCGGGGTGGATTTGATTTAATAGCGCGCCAGAGTTGTGATGGCTGGCACCTGGTCGAACATCCAGAAGGCCAGCGGCAGGCCGAGCCCCAGGCTGAGACCGGTCAGCAGCCAGGCCAGGATCAGCCAGATAGCGCTGAACCACCAGCCGATCAGGAGGAAATAGAGCGCGCGCAGCAAGAAGGGATGCGGCGGCAGGTTGGTTTCGCGGTACACCACCTTGCCGTCCGCCACGGTCACCCGGGCCTGGGTTTGCACCGGTTTGAGGGTCATGAGCTGCGGCAGGCGGTTGAGCAGCCAGAGGCCAAGTGGCAGTCCAATGATCGTAATGATTAGCACCCAGGCAGCGACGGTGACGATCCCACCGAGCCACAGGCCGACGAAGATGAAGTAGAGAATGCGAATCAGGCAGCCCGGGCCTTTATCCGGGGTGGCGACAACGGTTTGAGCTGAATTTTCGGTCATGGTTCAATCCTTTTCCGTAATGTGTAATTATATTACATTATATTTACGCATATTTGCGGAAAAAGTTGCAAAAAAAGCGGGCAAAATGCCCGCCTGCCTTGTTCATAAAAGCCTTGCAGGAAATATTACTCGCCGATGTCTTCGTTCCATAAATCGGGATGCGAGTGGATGAAATCTTCCATCATTTGGATGCACTGGGGATCGTTGAGCACTTCTACATCCACCCCGCGCGCCTTGAGCATTTCCTCGGGGCCGTGGAAGGTGCAGTTTTCGCCGACCACCACCCGCGGGACTTTGTAAAGTAACGTCGCTCCAGTGCACATATCGCAGGGGGAGAGGGTGGAGTACAGCACGGCGCGCTGGTAGTCGCTGGCTTTGAGGCGTCCGGCGGATTCAAAGGCGTCCATTTCGGCGTGCAAGATGGGGCTGCCGCGCTGGACGCGCCGGTTGTGCCCGCGCCCGACGATCTTGCCGTCCACTACCAGTACCGATCCGATCGGAATGCCGCCTTCGCGCATCCCCTTTTTGGCTTCTTCGTATGCTGCACGCATGAACATGTCCATAAAGCACCTTTTCAATCATCTGGCTGGTATTTATAAACAAATTTTATCATAATAGGGTGATTAATTGCAATTGATGTTACCCATCGTCGGGGCAGGGTCATGGGTAGGAGCGGCTAGCGAGCCGCCCCTACGTTTTACTGATGTGGGGTTTCGCTTGTGCGGTGTTGGCTGGCCAACCTTATTATTTCGCTCAACCCAACCAGTTAGCTATACTGGTTGTAGGTGGGAAGAAAAAGGGGTAGAAAGAAGTGATGAACCGTATCAACTTCTGCCTACCCCACAACCACCTGCTTGGGTCAGAAGACTTAACCCGACC
>JBAZZG010000023.1:0-46560 GCA_041658905.1 Bellilinea sp. | reverse complement strand
GAACTCCCGCGAGTACTCGCGATATTTCCTGTCGTTCATGTCTGATCTCCTGATCTCTAAAAGTCTACCCGATCAGGACATTTTTTGTGTCCACTTTTTCGCGCATTTCCACACGGGGCGGATACCGGCGCGGGCAGGGGGGAACGGGGGAGACCTTCGGTCAATCAGCGCGCTCGGTCTCAAGACCGGCGCGATCAAAGCTACAGTTTCTCACGGAAGGCGATTCTGGCAGAAAACAGCGATTTTGTGCCTAAAAAACGATTGCTATGCGAATAAATCGGGGCTTTTTTATCCCTCAGCAGGGGAGGGGGAATTTGAGGTTTGTTTTAGGGAAGAAATAAAAACTAGAGTTAATTCTCGAAACTATTAACTATGCGAAAACTTAATTGAACCACTGAGGGTAGGGAGAAGGGCTTTAATATGTGCCAAGTGCCACGTGTCACGTGTCACGGAGTTGCCTCAGCTTGCAGTCGGAAAGGCGGGCAGAACGGTCAGCCAAACCAAGGCAGGGAGAGGCAAAGCCTGCCTGTGCCACGTGTCAGGTGTCACGAACCTGCCTCAGCTTGCAGTCGGAATAGCAGGCATTAAACAATAAAACGCTAGGGTTACAACACACAGTGCGCCTGACGGCAAGGGCGTAAGATCGCTAAGAATGCCAGTTTGAACGCCGGGCTTTATTGTAAGTCGATCCAGGGCAGGGGTGTGGCGTTTAAGCTACCCCCTCCAACCTCCCCACAGGGTGCAAAAACCGCGATCCACAGGATGCTTCGCGACCCCAAAAACTTCGTTTTTAGGGGAGGCGCTAACCTGGCACAAGGCACGTGGCACATGGCACGTGACACTTTGAATAGCGCACCTGGCACGTGACTCGCTACATCACCCACAACACCCGCTCGTGACCCGAGAGGTCGCCATAGATGCCATCCATCTGTTCGCGCGACTGGGCGAAAAATTCTACGTGGACGGCCAGGTATTTGCCTCCGCCGCTCAGGTGCACCTCCAGGTGCTCGGGTTGCAGTTCAGGGATGAAGGGTAGCAGGCGCTCCAGCAGGAATGAGGCAAAGTCACCGTCATTGCGGCCCACCACGCGCAGGCGAAAAAATGTCGGAAATTCCATGCCAGCCGGTTCAGGCATAATCAACACCCTTTCAATGGGGGATATTATAATCGGAAGACCAGTGCCACGTACCAGGTGCCAAGTGTCGCGAAAGGCAGTAACCACAGAGGCACCGAGGACACTGAGAAACCCCTGTTTTTAAGAGCATTCCATTCACGACCAAAGGGCTGACACATCTTAATTTTGCCATTTTATTTATCCGCTTGATATGTACGAATTTCTCCGTGAACTCTGTGTCCGTGGTGATTAATTGACCTCTCCACCATCATCCAATGAAATCTCGATCTTCACCGACGGCGCCAGCCTGGGCAATCCCGGGCCGGGCGGCTGGGCGGCGTTGGTGCGCAGCGGCAGCCGGACGCGCGAACTTTCCGGCGGTTTCCGCTTGACGACCAACAACCGCATGGAGCTGTACGCCGCCATCGCCGCGCTCGAGTCGCTGGACGGGCCGGCCAACATCCGGCTGCTGTCCGATTCCCGCTACCTGGTGGAGGGCATCACCCGCGGTTGGGCTGAACAGTGGCGCGCCAAAGGCTGGCGACAGACGAAGAACCGTCCCACGCCCAACGCTGACCTGTGGGCGCGGCTGCTGACGGCGGCTGCGCGGCACACCATCAAGTGGGAGTGGGTGCGCGGTCACGCCGGGCACCCGGAAAACGAACGCGCCGACCAGCTTGCCACACGCGCCGCGTCGCGCAAGAGCCTGCCGGTTGATGAGGGCTACGAAACCAGTCAGGATGCCCTGAATGACACCGGGAAAGCGCCCACAGGCCCGCACGACCAGCCCGGCCTGTTTGATGGAGGCCAGAGCGCGTCCGGGGAGGCGCAGTCTTCCGCAGCGCCCGAAAGACGCGCTGCAGCGCGCAGTCTGAGCGCGGTCAGCCGCGCCGGGCAGCCTTGCCGTAAATGCGGTACGGCGGTCGTCAGGCAAACTCCGAGCCGAAAAATCAAGCCAGGCCAGGCGTATTATTACGCCTGGTACCTGGTGTGCCCGAACTGCAAAACCATCTACCTGGTGGATGAAGCCCGGCGAGCGGTGTAGCAGCGAAGTGAAAGGGTAGGGGGTCAACACGGAGGCCAGATCAGTGAAACAACCTGCTCACAGGGTGCATAACCCCCGCAGTTTTGTACCCGCCAGTGAAAATGGAAGATCGGGGCGGACCCGTGTGTCCGCCCCGATGGATAAGCGTATTTCAGAATTATCGATCCGCCGCATTCTTCTCCTGCCCGGCATCCATCCAGCGAAAACCAGCGCCAGCCGGCAAATCGAGCCGGTACAGGTCGCGGGAGATGGCCTGCAGCGCTTTTTCCAACTGGGCAGCCACCGGTTCGCCGGCTGATTTCAGCGCCTCATGGGTGCGCAGCACGCGCGTCAGGCGCAGCAGGGCGTCACAGACGGCGCTCAGGATGACCAGCGCATCCCCCAGAGTCTCCGGTCCGGACTGCGGTAAGGCAATCGTGATGATCGAATCATGCAGGCGGTCGAGATCTTGCTCCAGCTCCGTCTGGCGCGGCCGGCAGTCTGGCAGGCGGCGCACTGGGCGCGAAATTCCGTCATAAGGCGGTGGATCGATGGGTATTTTGGACTTCATTTCTGCTCCTTGTGTCTTGAAGAAAACCTCGAATATATTATAGAACATTTGTACTGTTAATTTCAATACGTCAAAAGGAGCAATTGCTCAGGCGTGCGGAAGAGGAAAGTGTCCCGTGTCAAGTGTCATGTGCCGGGGGAGATCGTGAGGTTTGATGCCGGGAGTCCTGCTGGAGCAGGGGGTTAATATCTTTAAAAGTTGTTTAAAGTCGTTAAAAGAGTCGTTAATAGAATCACGTGCAATTTTTGCACTCTGAAGACGTGCAGATTTTGCACGCTCTTGAAGTGCAAATTTTGCCTGCCGGGCTCCTGAATGCAAGAAATTCCTGCTGGGCTGAGGGCAAATCCCGCCTGTTGGCCTGGTTGCAAATCTTGCATGCAGGCTGTCAACCAGCTACACGCCCCGGCCACGTTCTAGGTTGGTGGCATAGAACAAATCAAAAGTGACCGTGCGCATAGATGCATATAGCTTGCGTTCTATTCAAGGGGATCCGGCCAGACAGCGAGGAATTATCCGGGTTGTTCTATACCCCTATATATGGGGTAGAAGTGGTGTTCTATACTGGATATTAGAACAAAACTGGGCAGCGCCCGTGAATTGGCGGGGGTTGAAACCGAATACGGCCCGGATTGTTTTGAGATCGATGACCCAGGAGCGTCAGCAGATCCTGCCGTACCGGACTGAAGACTGTTGACCTTACGTCTGCGCTTTCACGCGCTGAGCTTGACCGATATGATGGGTGCGTTCGACCCATTTCTATTCGCAATAAGCCTGAATTGCTCCCAAAACTATCCTGATAACTCGGGTCGAACTGCTCTCTACATGAGCTGCTTTCGCGCCGCGGCTGTGTGAGCGTGATCTTTCCGGTTGCGTTCACCAGGGCCCGACTATATACCTTGATCTATATCGGGCGGGCAAGGTTTGTTTTCGCTTGGCGCACATACATTTCGTGTAGCAAAATTTCAAAAACAGCGAAATGCAAGCTGACTGTAAGCCACGCTCGTGAAAAACTGTGTTAATATAATAAACACACGAAAAGGCTCCAGGGTGGGTGTTATAATCGCCGCTGGTGAGGAATTATGGTCGATCCAATTCTTGAGCTCGAAGTTCATCTGGCGTCAGCCAGTGAACTGCAGGACAAAATTGAGACCATCAATACGCTGGCGCTTAAGCTACGCTATCGGGATGTCTCGCGCGCCATTTCGCTGACCAAACAGGTGCAGCAACTGGAAGCTGGGGAGGCGGTCAGCGACCCGGTTTATATCCGCGGGCTGGCCGAATCACTGCGCAATCTTGGCGCGCTGCATACCCAGGTGGGGGAGTACGAGGAAGCGCTGCGGGTACTGCTGGAAGCCCTGGCGTTGTACGAACAAATCGAGGACCGGCGCGACCGGATCACCGTTTATGCGCAAATTGGCGCGGTTTACCTGTACCTGTCCTCCTTCGTCAATGCGCTGCAATATACGCTGAAGGGCCTTGAGCTGGCGCGTCTGACCGAAGAACGTGAGCTGGAAGGGGCGCTGCTCAACAACCTGGCGACCATCTACATTTTGCGGCAGGAGCACAATCGCGCCCTGCCGTACCTGCTCAAAACCCTGCAAATTGCAGAGGGCGGGGGGGATTTACGTACCCAGGCTGAGGCGCTGGATAATATCTGCAATGTCTATTGCCGGCTGGAAAGCCCGGATGAAGCGCTGGCGGCCGGTCAAAAGAGTTTGAAGCTCTACCGCGAGTTGGGCGAAATGCAGGGCGAAGCCGAAGTGCTCAACACGCTCGGCACGGTTTACCAGTCCAACCGGGAATACGCTCAGGCGCTGGAATGCTACAGCGGCGCGCTGGCGCTTTCGCGCAAGATTGCCTTGCGCTACGAGACCATTGGGTCGTTGCTGCACATCGCAAGCGTCAACGCCGACCAGAATCACACCGACCAGGCGTTGTTTACGCTCAAACAGGCTTTGGAACTGGCAGAGGAAATTGGCGCAAAAGGCCGCCTGGTGGAAGTCCATCAGTTACTGTCATCGGTGCATAACAAAGTCGGGCAATTCCAACGGGCGCTTTTCCATTACGAATGCTTCCACCAGATCAAAGAACAGGTGTTTAACGACGAAGCTGAGACCCGCCTGAGGAACCTGGAGGTGGTATACCAGGTCGAAGCAGCGCGGCGCGAGGCCGAGATCGAGCAGTTGAAGAATGTGGCCCTCAAGCTGGAGGTGCATGAGCGCAACCAGGCCGAGCAGGCGCTGCTGGCAGCCAACCTGCAGCTGCAGCGTGAGATCGAGGAGCGCGAGCAGCTGATTAATGACCTGAACGCCTTCGCGCACATGGTGGCGCACGACCTGAAAACGCCGCTGCAGTCGCTGGAGATCCTGTCATTTATGCTGGATTCGGTGCTGGGGAAGCTGGAAGGCGCGGATGAAGCCTTGAACCTCACCGGGCAGATCCGTCAGACCGGTCAAAAAGCCAACTCGATCATTATGGAACTGCTGACGCTGGCTTCTTTGCGCAGTCAAGAGGTGGAGCCAACTGCGTTAAAGATGGACCAGATCCTGGCAGAGGCCGTAAAACGGGTGGGATTTATGCTGGAGAGTTCTGGCGCGCAGTTGAATGTGACCTCGGAATGGCCGGCGGCGCGCGGTCACGGGCCGTGGGTGGAAGAAGTGTGGGTCAATTTGATCAGCAATGCAGTGCGCTACGGGGGAAAACCGCCGGTTGTGGAAGTTCGGGGCGAGTTGCTGCCCGGTGGAATGGCGCGTTTCTGGGTGCACGATAACGGCATAGGTGTTGCTCCGGAAGATCAAGGCAAATTATTTCAGGATTTCAGCCGACTGAATACCACCCGGGCTGCGGGGCATGGGTTGGGTCTGTCGATCGTGCGGCGCATTGTGGAGAAATTGGGCGGCGAAGTAGGCGTGGTCAGCAGCGGCGTACCGGACGAGGGCAGCGAGTTCTGGTTCACTCTGCCCGGCATTCAAAATTAATGCGCACAGTTTGCTAAGGAGTCAAAGAATGCGAAGTCCATTTAAGCCTTCGCGTTTATGTCTTTAAGTTCCGTTGATAGCATACTTGTCGCAAAGATAGGTGTTACCGATCATTAAATTGCGTGTAGCCAATGTATTGACCTGTCTCTACCCACAAATATATGATATAACCGCTCATATATCAGATCGGAGACCGACATGGGCTGTTCGCAATGCATTGGTTTGGAGCAAGAAACCCAAAAATGGGTGAAATCTGATCTGGCGGCTTTTCGGCGCGGCAAAAAAGACCGCACCACCAGTCTGTTGATCCAGGCGCTGCTCGACCTTGGGGTGGGGGATCAGACGCTGCTGGATATTGGCGGCGGCCTGGGGGTGATTCAGCTCGAGCTTTTGAAAGGCGGCGCTACGACCGCTACCAGCGTCGAAATCTCCCATGCGTATCTTGAGGCAGCCAGGCAGGAAGCAGCTCGCAGGGGCCTGAGCGAACGTATCGTCTGGCTGCACGGCGATTTTGTCGCGCTGGCGGAAGATGTGCCGACCGCGGACATCGTCACGCTCGACCGGGTCGTGTGCTGCTACCCGGGTTACAAAGAGTTGATAGGAAAATCAGTCGTCAAGGCGGGGAAGGTTTACGCACTGGTATTTCCCAGGGACTTGTGGGTTATCCGACAGGGATTGAAGCTGATGAATTGGATCTTCAAGGCGCAAAAGAGCCTGTATGTGGCTTACATTCATCCAGTCGCGGAAATCGACCGCATCATTCGCGCCAGCGGTTTCACGCCGGCTTACCAGCGCAGCACGCTCGGCTGGCATGTGTGGGTGTACCGGCGGGCATAGACCCGTGCCAGGTGTCAAGTGTCATGTGCCAGGCGCCAGGGGAAGGCTACCGAGTTATTCCATATATGCCCGATTTGCTCGGCACGCAACATCAACCCTTGTGCGCGTTTATAAGATGGGCCGCCCTGCCAGCGCTATCCGGCGGTCAGCCTTTAACCGCGAAGGCCGCAAAGGGTCTTGGGAACGGTCCTGACCGTTCCGCGTTTTTTGGCTTTACGGGTTGCGAATGGAGGTTCGATGTCCCTTAGGAGCATCTTTGATTGACTCTTCCTCCAAAATCGGAAATTTTGGGGTCGCGAAGCATCCTGTGGAGAGGTTGGGAGGGGGTCGCAATCCCATGTCATACTAAAATCATGGCATGCCCCCCATTCAAACCAAAAACAAAACATATGCCAATGCCCGCCAACTCCGTCGGGACCAAACGTTGGCTGAAACCAAATTATGGCTTGCCCTTCGCTCACACCAGTTGGAAAATATCCATTTTCGCCGCCAGCATCCGATTGGCCCTTACATCGTTGATTTTTGCGCCCCGCAGGCGAAATTGATCATCGAACTGGACGGCAGCCAGCACCTCGAGCAGCAGGAATATGACGCCGAGCGCACCAGATTCCTGGAATCCAGGGGCTACCGCGTGCTGCGATTCTGGAACAATGAGGTCACGGGTAATTTGGATGGGGTGATCATCATGATTTTAGAAGTGCTGGGCGCGAAACCCTGACCCCTCCCTGCCCTCCCCATTTTTGACCAAAAATGGAGAGGGAGCCGCCTGCGGCAGTTAAATGCAAAAATACCCGTCCCATTTGAGCGTGCCTTTTAAGGCAGAAGCCTGGCGGGTTTGCTACTTCAATATTCTGGATGCGCTGGGCGCGAAACCCTGACCCCTCCCTAGCCCTCCCCATTTTGAAGGTCAAAAATGGAGGAGGTGCTGCCTTTGGCAGTTAAATTCCAAAACAAATACCCGCCACATTTGAGCGTGCCTTTTCAGGCAGAAACCTGGCGGGTTTGCTACTCTAATTATACGAGACTACGACCTTTTTCTTGTCAGTCTGCCCGCAATGTGCTCCTGGCTTCGACAGGCTCAGCCACCAGATCCAGGACTGCCAAATGGCTTCGACCGCGCGCGTTCCCTGCCAACAGGGCACTCTGCGAGTAAGCGCCCGGTGATTTACCAGGCAGCGAAGAAACTTGCCTGTTGGCTCCGAGTTCCTTCATGCCCCTTGCCATACGATGTAACCAGGGTAATGTCCGCACGGGGCATTCACTCACAAAGTGCCCTGTGGGCAGGATGACATCGTTCTGTCATGGTCTAAGCTGGGGCATGGTCTCCTGACTTGCGCCAGTGAGCGCTTTGCGGGCGTGAAACTTACTCGAGCTATTCCTTTTAGGCTATTGCCAATATTGACAATCTCTCCAATTTTCAGGGAAACCCATCAATTCAATTGGTATTTCAGGGTTGTCCTCAATTAATTTAATCATCGATCGTTGGATGTGATTCTGTGGATCAATTCTTGTCATTAAGTACCGGATAATTGTCAGAACGGCAAATATGCGCTGGTTGGAAATCTTGACTGGGAGGTGCCAATTTGGATCATGTTTCTTATCAGGAAATAGTGGTGCAAGAGGAAGTACCCGATTCCAAAGTCGAACATGATGAGCACAAGCATTTCTGATATACAACAAAGTATGTAACCACGAATCCAGAACAAGTGCTGATAAATTAAAATTTTTTGCAATAATTATTTGAATTTCCCTATCTGAATTTCTATAAAGGGTTAATATCTGACCAAATGACATAACCTCAGCAGCCATCCAAAATGCAAGGTGGGTTTCTTCATCGTACTTTTCACGGTAACGCTTAATAAACTCCTCCGAGCTTCGTTTTTCATCAAACCTAATGTCTTTCATTAATTTCCGGAAATCTATATAAAGAAATTCTGGTTTGTAATTTTTAAATACTGTATATCCAAAAGTACCATAAGTTAATGCATGTTTTTCAACAAATTGCGTTCGAAGAATTGCCACCTCGATTCTTTCAATTGCATCCATTAATAGTAACCTCAATCGCCGGTCAAATTCATACCTGTTTTTGATTGTGGAAAACTGAGTACCGGGATAGAAAGATTCTTCTCCGGTTAATGGGTCAACTTGTTTAAAGGGATACAAATACCCGCTCAACCGGTAGTAATTTACATTCGATAAATAACCTATTAATTCAACCTCATCTGTAACAATCAGCCCCCTTTTGATCAATAATTTCGCCTGGTCTTCGAAACTAAGTGGTGGTTTTGTATATTTCATAGATGATCCTTAAAAAAATACCCGCCACATTTGAGCGTGCCTTTTCAGGTAGAGGCTTGGCGGGTCTGCTAAACTCATTATACGTCAATAGGGAGGTAAGTCAATAGGTAATATGCTTGACTGACAGCCATTTTACCCCTCCCCCTCCACAATCTTGATCTCTTCTTCCGTCAAGCCGTACAACTCACACACCAGCGCATCAATCTGCCGGTCTGTGACCGCGATCTGACGCTCCAGCCGTTCCTTTTTTGCTTTCCAACTGCAGACCCTGTTCTCAGTGTTAACGCCTGTACCTTTTCCTTCTTGGCAACGCCGCCATAATGATAAATAAAAGGACAAATGGCACGCCTAATGCTCCGTACAATCCAAACACCTGTGACATCATTTGTGGGGCAACAAGGAATAAAGCTATTCCAATGACGAATAAGATGGCACAATTGCGCAAAAAATTTAAAATAAATTCTTTCACGAAGTCTTCTTAGATGACAAAAACTGGCAATTGTAACTTTCGAAATTATATTGATTTTCTCCAGCCGTCCCGTCTTCAATCTGCCGCAGGCAGCTCCCTCTCCATTTCGCGAACTTTGCGTCCCCTTGTGGGATGATCTTCAAAATGGGGAGGGTAGGGTGGGGTGGTTTTAACCCTCCACAATCTTGATCTCCTCAGCCGTCAAGCCGTACAACTCATACACCAGCGTATCGATCTGACGGTCAGTGGCTTGAATTTGACGCTCCAACCGCTCCTTCTCGTCGGGCAGACGGGCGGCGGCGGACTGTTTGTGCAGCGCCAGCATGCTCTCCACCAGGCTGACCATGCGGTCGTGGCGTTTGACGTCGGCGGGGTTGGTGAAGTCGATGGCGCGGATGGGAAGTTGTTCGATAAACCTTTTACCATAAGACCAATAACCATTCTGGAAAGGACTACTAATTTTATGCAGATATGAATCCAGTAACTCCGAATTCAATAATGCCTGGATATAGTGTATTGAATGCCCGGTGTATGGGACTTTTAATCTCAAGCCGTAATATGGCCCATTTCCTCCACCTGTAAAATAAATTTCTTGATTATCAAAGGCATATTTTCCAATTTTTGATATCACCTGAATTACTAATTTCGGATCTTCCATTTGAGTTAAATTCTGTGTTCTGCCAAGCGCATACCATTGCTCATTCTTCCATTTCCCATTTTCACGATCCCGTAATATGCTTGCCTTATGTTTTAAGTAAGTCCATGTCAATGGATAAGTATCGTTCATTTTTATGGATGAGATTAATTGAGCTTTGCCATTTAAGAATTGATATGGAAAGATTAACCAATGTGAAGGTTTGGGTACCACGTATGTAGAAACAGTTACATCATTTAGGAAAGGTTTTAATATCGATTTTTCAAGCTCCCACTCTTTCCCATCTCGATCTAGCAATAATATTGTGTGTTGAAGTTGTTTAATTTCCTTTAAGATAAAAACCTTATCTGCACCTGTAACCAGACCTTGAAAGATGTGTGCTATATCTCCAAGTTTGGTAGTAGTTCTTGAAAGTCGATCGAATAATTCCGATTCATTACCAACCGCAAAATTCCAATCCAAGGAACCAGCTAATTCTGAAGAGATTTTCCCAAATTGTCCCAATTCCCCATTTCTCCAACTAATAATGTCGCTCACTTTTTCAAACTCAAATTCCTCGCGTCCAGTTTTATCTACAAACATCAGGCAAGTATAAGTGGTAGCATTTTCAAACACCTGCTGATCGCCAAAATGCACCACTTTGGTCAGGTGTTTACCTTCTGCGATCAATCCACGCAACGGCTCGCCGTATTGAGCATTGAAAAATTTGTGCGGCAAAATGAAGCCCAATCGCCCTTCTCGGTTGAGCAGGCTAAGTCCTTTTTCAACGAAAACGACATAAATGTCATAATTTCCCTTGCTGGCAGCTTTATATCTTTTTTTGTAAAACTCAACTTCAGTCGGTGCCCATTCTTTCATCGCCTGAATACGGATGTACGGCGGATTGCCAATCACGGCATTGAATCCGCCATCCCGGAACACCTGCGGGAAGGCCGCCTTCCAATCAAAGGCATTCACCCGGTACTGCTCCTCGCTGTCGAACATGCCCAGTTGCTGCCCGTCGTAATAATCCGGCCCGATCAGCGAGTTGCCGCACTGGATATTCTCGCCAAGGTCGGGCAGAATGCGCTCGGTCAGCAGACCCAGTTGCCCGGGGTTTTCCACCACCTTGAGCAGCAGCGACAGCTTGGTCACCTCCACCGCCTGGGCGTCGATGTCCACGCCGTAGATGTGGCTGGTGAGAATCTCCTTTTTCTTCTCCATGGTCAGTTGCCAGGAGCCGTCGCGGATTTCAAAGATCGGCGGGTTTTTGCCCCGGCCCCATTTGGCCGGCTCGTGCTGCACGTACCAGTCCAGGTACCAGTCCAGCAGGTACTGGTAGGCGCCCAGCAGGAAGGAGCCGGAGCCGCAGGCCGGGTCGAGCACGCGCAGCGGGGCGTGTTTGAGCGCTACGGGGTCCTTGTCCTTCAGCAGCTCGCCGACCGTGTTCTTGACGATGTATTCCACAATGTAGGTCGGCGTGTAATACACCCCGCCGGCTTTGCGCACCTCCGGCTTTTCTTCCACCTTTGCCTGATGCGCCGCCGTCAGCCGGATCACCTTGCCAAGAAAGCGCTCGTACACCTGCCCCAGGATGTCCGCCGGGATGTATTTGAAGGCGTACGGGCTTTTGGGATAATACAGGTTGGCCAGGATGTCTTTGAGCACCTTATCGTCGATCTTGAGGGTCGGGGTCAGCGTGTCGGGATGCGACGACTGGCCTTTTTCAGCGCTAAAGTGGAACAACCCGGAGTTGTATTTTTTGTCGGCCTGGCGGAACAAGGCCAGCAGGTCCGAGTACACCTCTTTGCCGTCGGTGGCGTCGCGCAGTGCATCCTCGGCTTCGATGCCGCGCTCCTCGCAGATGCGCAGGAAGATGATGCGGTCGATGGTCAACTGCACGGCGCTGTTCAACTGGCGGGTGGTCAGAGCGGGATTGCGCAGGGCGAAGTTGCGCGCCAGTTCCTCGCGCCAGCGTTCCATTTCCACCAGAAAAGCGTCGTCCACGTCGGCCGTGCCGCGCTTGCCTTTGAGTCCCACTGCAAACTGGTCGAGCGAGCCCTGATGCACCGCCTGGTAGGAGAACAGCCGGTAGAGTTCGTCCCATTTGCTGACATATTCCGCATACGAGAACAACTTCACCCGGCCGATGTGCGCCGCGTCGCCGTGGACGGGTTTGGCGCGGCAGTCATAGACCGCCAGCTGCTCGAAATCACTCAAAATGCTGATGGGAATTTTGGCCGACCAGGCGTAACGGCGGATCTGGAAAGCCGGATCGGGATTGGTCTCGATGTTGACCGCCGGTTTTTTAGCTTCCAGGAAGAAAAGCGTGTTGCCGCCGGATTGAAAAGCGTAATCGGCGGCTTTGGCCTGGCCCTCCACCTCCACCGAGCGCTCGTGGATCACTTCGCGAAATTTTTCGGAGTAATTCTTGCGGTTGGTCAGGTCCCAACCCAGCGCCTCGAAGAACGGGTCGAGGAAGTCGCGGCGCAACTGGGTCTCGTTATAGTGACCGGAGCGGTAGGCGGCGCGCTGCCCGTCAAAGCGGTCAACCAGCGCGATGATTTCGGGCGGTGCGGTGATGATGGACGTGGATGATTCCTGGTCGGTCATGAATTTCTCCCCGGGGATTCCCCCTGATCAAGTATAGGAGCGGAAGGGATTCAGTGTCAAGTGCCAAGCGTAGCGCAGCGGGGTTGGAATTTTGGTCATTAACTGCCGGAGGCAGCTCCTCCTCCATTTTTGATTTTCAAAATGGGGTAGGCTACACCTGCTTCGGGACCGTCCCAAAAGCAGGCGTGCACTGCGCGGTTTCTGCTTCCCCCAAACAGCGGCGGTTCATTTGGGCCTGGCGCGCACTGCGCGCCCTACAGCCGCTGCGCGGTTGGTGCGCTGAAGCGCACCCTATCGGAACTATTGTAACGATTTAACCTGCACCCGCTATGCTGGGGTAGGGCGGGGGCTGTCCAAAAAGTAATCATTCGTCAATTTTCACCCCACATATACGGGACGGGTTTCATGCCCGCCTGCTTTTCGGACAACCCCGCTACGGCCGCGGCGCGGCCTTTACTTCGCCCAAGCAAAAGCAGTTCATTTGGGCCTGGCGCTACGGCCGTTGTGCGGCTTTCTTTTCCGCAAGCTCAAACGCCGCCGGTAGACCTGCTGACCAGGCTTGAATCGCTGCCCAATCGCGCAAATCTCTGGCTGGCGCCTGGATGAACAACATAACGAACAAAACCGCCCACCACTTTAACTGTCCGTATTCCAGCCGGCCGCCAAAAACTCCCACACTGACCGGTTTTACCGGTTGAACTGCTCTTAGAATCGGCTGCAAATAGTTCGAAAGCCTGGCATAACGCTCTCTGAAGGTCAGGTTTCCAACATTTTTAGGAGCTTTGGCCAGCTTATCGTCCAGATACACGGGCACATCGCCCGCGCTCTTTTCGTCCGTCCTTGTTACGCTCATGGCCATCACAAATACAGCCAGAGGAATCCGGTGCAGGGAACCGCGGTATTTCCTGAGGAAGCGCAAAGCAGCGCGGTGGTAACCCATGATCATGGGCGCGCCAATCACCACGCCGCCATAGCCCTCGATATCCTTCACCTGGTCGAGAGGCAGAACATCCACCTGCAGGCCGCTTTTGGTGATTTCATTTCCCACAGCCAGGGCGACATCCGCGGTCGATCCGGCCATGGTTGCGTATGTGACAAGAATCCGGTTCATCCTTGCATCTCCAGAGGCAAAGTCATGCATTCAAATTCCAGCAGCAATGAGCGTGGAAATTAGCTGATTTTATATAAACCAAAAGCGCGGTTCATTACCCGCATCATGCCATGACCAAAATCTGGCTTGAGGAATTGATTGGGGCAGCCGCCGGGGATCACTTTGACCCCGTTTTCGCGGCAGAGGCGCACCGCCTCTGGTGAAACGCTTGTCATCTGCGCTCCCATTCCCGGTTTCGTGCCCATCAAGCAGTGCATCCAAACGTGTTGTACGCCAAGGTCGACGCACTCCCGGACAATTTGTTCTGAGACGCCGGGATTGGCGAGAATAAACACCGCATCCGGTTTATCGGGGATTGATTTGAGATCCGGATAGCAAGGGTCGCCTTCGAAAGATGTCAGGCGTGGATTGACTGCGGTGACTGCATAGCCAGCCTCTTTGAATTTATGGTACGCCAGGTTGCATCCGGTTTCGCGTTTATCCGATATGCCGACAACGGCGATTTTTTTCTGAGATAAGAAGTCTTGCACAAGCGAATCGATTTCAGACATGGGGTACTCCTGGTTCCTGGTTATAGTGCATTGGTGCACAAATAGAGTATACGCCAGTTGGATGATCAAAGTTGCGTGACATGGGTCAACTCGGGCCGGTTTGGAACCTGGCCCTGAAAAAATTTGCGGTCACGCGTCAAGCGCACTGCGCGAATTATGCTTCCCCCAAGCAGCGGCGGTTCATTTGGACGTGGCGCGCAGTGCGCGCCCCTACCGCAACTGCGCGGCTTATGCCACTGCGCGCACGCCGGTCAGGGCGAAGGCGGTCAGTTCGGTAACCGACAATCCCTGGATGCCCAGCTTGTCGATCGTCCGGCCGCGGCGCCAGTAATCCGTGCTGTGAATGATGCATGCCAGGCGAATCAGGCTGTTGATCCCGTTGGTCGAGACGCCGTAGCGTTCACCCAGGGCGGCGATGGGCACCAGACTCATCGGAATTTCCTCAAAAATATAGCGGTGATTCAACGTGGCGGGGGCTTTGATGTCGTAATACCCGGTCTGGTTGTGAATGCGCTCCAGCAGGGTGTCGCCGGCGACGTTGTAGGCCAGCTCCAGCCAGTCCAGCGCCGTGCGCGCCCGGATGCCAAGCGCCGAGGCGACCGTCACCCGCTCGCGGTCGAGCACCTCCAGTACCCGCGCCACCGAAGGCGTTACCCCGTCGATGTAGAACTCGAAATCGCCGTTGGTCGCTTCGATCCAGCCGGCATTGAGGATCGTCAACGCCGGATGGAAAATGGCGCCCATGTTGTTCAGGCCGGTTTGCAGCACATTGACGCCGTCGATGTACTGCGGATAAACGCCGCCGATCTGCTCCAGGATGCGCTGGGTGCGGGTTGCCGGCAGGGCAGCCAACGGCACGGCGTCTTTGGTACGGAAAATGCGCGCCTGAGCCGGACCCTCGGAGCGCGAGGCATAGATGAAGGTCTCAGTCTCGGCCAGGTTGATGTCAGCGGTGCAACCGCTGCGGCGCAGCACGGCATCGAACTCGATGGCGCCAAGCGTTCGCCCGGGGTGCAGAATGACTGTCTGCCCGTCCTTCAGGTAGGGGGCCATTTTTACGGCGATATCCGCGTGCGCCGAGGACGGTACCACCACCATCAGTACCTCGGCGCCCTCCACCGCCTCGCTTATCTCGGCAGTGATGCGCTTCAGTTCGCCAAAACCACGCGGACCTCCTTCGTATGACTCCAGCTCAATGCCGCCGCGGCGGCTGATTGCCTCGATATGGCTGAAGGTGCGGTTGTAGAGCGTCACTTCGGCGCCCATCAACGCCAGGTGCGCTGCCATGGCTTTCCCGCCGTTGCCAGCACCGATAATTGTGTAACGTGATGCTTCTGTGGTCATGCTGCTTGCTCCTTTGACGAAAATAATTGCTCGATGCGCTGTGCTTCCGGCAGCGGCTGGCCGGCTTCGTCCACCGCCAGGCAGGCGCCGCCGATGATGCGCGTGCGCACCCGGCCGCGTCCAAAGCGGTTGCTGCGCAGTTGGGGGGCGTCCAATATGCCAGTGGTAACTGCTTTGGCCAGCACAGCCGGGTCGGTGAGGGGATCCGCGCCTTCCGGGTCACCCAGGCTGCGGATGGCTGCCAGGGTCACGCGCGTCTCGGCGATCAGATGGGCTTTGCGCGCCTGGACGAGCGGGTCAGCGGTCAGGTCCGGGGCGCCGCGCAGCGCGTTCTCGACCACCCGACGCGCCATACGCGCTGATTCGATCACATCGGCGGCAGTGGCGGCATGATCAGCCTCGGTATAGCCGACGATGTGGATGATGTCCGGGCGCAGCGCCATTTGCAGATAAATGCTGGCCGCCAGGTGGGCGCGCGCGGCCGGCAAATCCAGCGGATATGACAGCAATCCGGTGCGGGTCTGCTCCCAGATACGAAAATCCGGCGCGGCCAACGGGGCGATCATCTCCAGAATGGCCAGCATTTTGGCCAGATCCATGGCATCCGAGAGGCCGGGCGGCGAATTGAACATCAACTGGGCAATGTAGTCGCGCACGCCGGCGGCCTTGGCGTTGTAAGCCGAGAGGTAACCGGCGGCCACAAAAACCACGTCCGGGGCGTCGCGCATGCCCCAGTGGTGCGGTTCATTGAGTTCCACCGGGATGCCGCGCTGGCCGTACCAGGCCATCACCTGCTGGTGCTGCTCGATCGAACCGGCCAGATCCCAGGGTCCGCGCCCGTCCATCTGGTTGAACCAAAAGAGGGGAATGGCGCACCAGGCGTTATGAATGGTTTCCGTATACATTTCAGCCAGGCGAATAAAGTCGTCGGTGCCGGAGTAGGTGCGCAGCAGGGGATAGTTTCCGGTGCGGGATGCAGTATATAATTTCGCGTAGTCATCGGGCGAGCGCACGGGGACGCCACCTGCGCCGGTGCGGCGCGGATTCTGACGCTCGGGGTGGAAGAAATTTTCCTGTGCATCCTGATCGATGCCCAACGAGATTACATCCAATACGCGCGCCTCGGCAATTTGGCGGATGCCGTCCAGTGTGTCCACCAGGGTCGGCAGGCCGAAGTGGTGGCGCAGAAGAGGGAAGGGGGCCTTCCATAACCGACGCGCAATGGTGGTGTGCGGATAATCCTGTTCGGTTGGCGTTCCGACAACCTCGCCGCGCAGGTAAGCCAGCACCTCCTCGTCGGGCTGTGAACCGTCGAACACCCGCTCGAAGAAGCCGCTGGCGCCGGCGCGCTGGGCAACGGGCGGGGTACCGCCGAAGGCGAAGCGCACCCCGGCCGCGCGCAGCTCGTCGGCTGCTTCGGCAAATTCACCCAGCAAACGCTCGCCGGTCTCAGGGGTCAGCCGGTAGGAGACGCCAACCAGATCAGCCTGTTCGCGGCGGGCGGCGGCTAAAAACTGGTCAATCGGGACGGCTGGGCCGAGAAACACAGTGCGCCAGCCGGCCAGTTCAGCCAGCCGCAGGAAATTGGACACCCCGGCAACGTGGACGCATTCACCGAGGGCGCCGGCGACGATGGTTTTCATGGTTTGCTCCTTTCTCGATCCGGACGGGTGCCGGGTTGGCAAATCGGTAAACCTCTTCGAAAAGAAGGATTATATTGCGCGTAGCCAAATATGTATATGGCTTTTGTAGTTGTTTGGTGCGTTCGACCCAATGGTTGGCCGGGTCGAACGCACCCCAATTGCTGCGAGTGCCGGGTGAACGTACCCAGTGTCCCCCCTTATTTTGAGTTTTCCAAAATAGGGAAGGGTGTAACGCTATAACCCAAGACTTGCCCGCGTTTTATTTCCTCACTTCCGCTTGGCGAGGAAACGCAGCCGGCTGCCGGATGACGCAACGGGGAAGACCCCTGCCTGGGCGGTCTGAACCTGCTCGATGGACAAAAAGGCATGCGGATGCAGGTCATGGATGATGGTCATCACCGCCTGGATATCCTTACGTTTGATGACTGTATATACCACTGTTACCGGACCTTGGGCGCCTTCACCAGGCACGCAGGTCACGCCGTAGCCGGTGGTGTGCAGGCGCTGGACTAAGGGGTGAACGTCACCGGCCAGAATGGTGCGGACGATCAATGTTCCGATTGCCAGACGGTCTTCCACATACATGCCCACCAGCGTTCCGGCGGCAAAACCGGCCGCGTAGCCGACAAATGCCCAGATGCCATTGATCGACTTCACGATCTGACTGACCACCACGATCCAGACGAACGTCTCGACAAACCCGAGCAGGGGGGCCAGGTATTTCTTGCCGCGGGCTATGAAGATGATACGCACCGTGCCGAGCGTTACATCGAAGACGCGCGCGAAGAAGATGAGAATGGGCAGCAGAACAGCGCTGGCGGGGGAGGTGAGGAGGGTCAGTTCCATTTTTTATGGGTGAATTCTTTATACGGCCGGGTACTGAACCGGAGCGCCTTTCGTTCGCCCGAGCCAGTCGAGGCGTTCCAGTTCACCAAAATGCTCTTTGAATATCCGGTAGTAAAATAGCTCCTCTTTGGAATGTAAGGTCCAGCCATTGGGCAGCCGGCGCTCAGCAAAGAAATCGCGGTCGGAGATGACCAGATTGGCATGATTGGCCAGCAGGTCGCTAACGCCCCCGCCCTGCCAGAATTTGGCCTTGGGGCGGTGAACGATCTCCACGGGCAGCAGCGGTTCAGCCACCTGGCGCAGGATCCATTTTTCCACGCCCTGGTGCAGTTTATACTCTACTGGAATGCGGCTGGCGAAGGCCATTACGTCCGGGTCGAGAATCGGCACCCAGCCAGTGATGCCGTGAGCCTGGATGCAGCGGTCCACCCGCTGCAACGCGGTGTTGTGCAGCCGGCCGGTAATATCTTCCAGTTCCTCCGACAATTGGGTAAGCGGCAGCGTTTTCAGGTAATCGTAGCCGGCAAACAATTCGTCGCCGCCCTCGCCGGAAAACAGCGCCGGTACGTAGTCGATCGCCTGTTGCGCTGCGAGGTAATGCAGGATGGAAGAGCGAAGCAGCAGCGCATCAAACGTTTCCATGTGGTAGATTACGTCGGGCAGGACCGCCAGCATCTCGGGCAGTGTGACGCTGCGCTCGTGATGTTCAGTCTTGAGGAACTCGGCGGCAAGGCGGGCGTAATGCAGGTCCGGCGCGCCAACGACGCCGGCGGCAAAAGTGTGCATTTTTTCCCGGTAGGGCCGGGCCAGCGCCACGACAACGGATGAATCCAGACCACCGGAAAGCAGGCCCCCAAAATGAGGGGCGGTATCCGCGCGTGATTTTACGGCTTGGTCCAGAATACTGCGCAATTCAGCGGCGATCTCCTCGGGCGGCATACTGAGCAGTTCGACGGCTGCAGGAATGGGCGGCGGAATCAACCGGCCGTCTGCCAGGGTCGCGCCGGGCTGCAGTTCGTACACCTCTTGTGAGTAGGGCAGCAAGGCTTTGACTTCGCTGGCGAAAATCAGAACGCCCTGCGCATCGTGCCCATAGTACAACGGGGCGAAGCCAACCAGATCGCGTGTCAGTTTCAGGTCAGCGCCATTAAGGCTGGCAGCGGCGAAATGTCCGCGGCCGGCGCTGGCTTCAAATATGTCGGGGTTGGCCGCTGCTCTTTTGAGATGATCAGGCAGCAGCAAGCCAATAGTTGTGGAGGAATTGGGGAAAATAGAGGCGGCGGAGCCGCGGTACGAAATTTTCGTGAGCATTGCGGTCAGGTCAGCTTCACGGTTCGGGGCTGCGATCCCCACTAATGCGGTCATCATTTCTCCTTTCGAGTTTCGTATAGCCATTCCGGATAAACAAAATATTGAAATAATCTGGCTGAAATGCCGATGGGGACTGCTAATAGCCGCGCTGAGCTTAAAGCGGTGACCCGCGGCTCCCGCTTTTACCAACTGCGGGCGAGGGGGAGTGCCGTCCATCGGATCTGGGACGGAAGGTAAGAATTATTATACATGATATAGACGGGCTTTTTTTTTGCAGCTCGAATTTTAAGTTTATCTCCGCGAAAGGCAATTTCGCGCTGTGTAAATCCGGCCTTGTCCTTTGCCCTGTGGGTGAGGGCATGGATCGGGATGTTTGGAGAGCTTTTGTAGGACAAACTTTAGTTTGTCCACGCGAAATGCAATTTCGCGCTGTGTAAATCCGCCTGGTGGCTGCCCGCAGGGCACTCTGTGAGTGAGCTTGTCGAAGCCCGACGGGCTCCGCTCCCTTCCATCTTTTTCCTGCTTGCTGATACCCTTTCTTTACCTCCCATTACCGCAACCAACAGAATAATTAGCCGTTATCGCACCTGCTCTATACCCTTCGAGGCAACATTTTCGTAGGGAAACAAATCACCTGTTTCAATTCCTCCGGCCGGGAGGAGACGTAATGGCAATCAGTGAAGGCCAACCTGAACTAACGAGAGACATTTTGCTTGGGAAGCAAATTGTCACTTATACACGGCAGTTCCATTAAAGCCGCTCGACCCGGTGCATTGGTTGGTACTGACCTACACTAACCCGGGCGAACTGGCGCTCGATCCATTTGCCGGGTCCGGTACGACGCTGGTGGCGTGTAAGGAGACTGGCCGGCGAGGGTTGGGGATTGAGAAGGATCTTTCTTATTTTGGAATTTCAGCGAACAGATTAACAAACGGAGAACTGAAGAATAAACCGTGAAACGTTACACATAGGCGAACGATTGAGGTGGATTAATCCCAAAGACTTCTTGGATTGTCTTGGGAGTAGCATACCGCTTAACCTCGCCAATTTTAATTGCGTATCCCTCGTCTACATTTGAAAAGTATCGATAATAATATTCCTTCGAAATTCCAGAGTATTCCTGTGTTTGTTCCCATAGTTCATCAATGCTTGTTGAAATTAATTCGTCTATCTGAAACTCCCCTATTACCAGCTGTACTGGTGATGATGCATAAACAATAATTTTCTCAACGGGCTTTTTAAATATTACTCGCCGGTATTCGTATTTCTTAATACCATCAAATATTTGGAGCGCATATTCTGGTTTAATCGACAATAAAACTCTCATCAGTATTTGACTCCTTCAAGATGATTTGGAATAATTCGTTGGTAATTAATTCGAAACCCCTAGGGGCGGAAGAAGTATCCTTAATGATTTTTAGTTCTATTAACTTCTTTAGGTTTATCCTTTTCGGAAAAGAATACACATATAAAAAGTTTACAATAAAAGGCCGATTATACTGTCGAAAATTCCAACGTTTTTGAAGTTCATCGTCTGAAAAAACACTTCTCTTTCTACACAATTCGATAAAACGCGCTACGTTGGGTATGGACAATATTATGCTTTCGACAATACCAATCGTGGTGATTACCGATTCATAATAACCGTGCCCGTCGTCTTTTGTTCGATAAAAGATAATATTATCGCCCGGCCTAATGTCCTTATTAATTGACCGAGATATGTATACCTTGCTGATTGCATTTCTATGGGACTCATTTTCTTGAAATTGCGATGGCGATTCAGTTCTCAAGATCGAATCTGGCAATAATTCTGTGTGGTAGGACGGGTAAATTGGAACCAGTAATGCCCGTGAGCTTTTGCTAATAAACGGAAATGATAATTTTGGATTTATCCGATTTATTGATCGATCCATTTTTCTTACATATACCAATTCTTTTTCGGGTTGAAAACCCTTGTTACCGTATTGATAAAAACCATATTCTTCTAATAGGTTTATTAACCGTAAACGCTCAATGGAATTGTTAAAGATGGTAACGTAGATTTCATCCACCTTAAAATTCACAGCATTATCAAATATGATTTTTATAAACCTTTCGCCAAGTTTATAACCATTTAAATTCACCTTAAAAGTGCCAATTTTCAACCGTTTCTTAGGGGTAAATGCAGGAGAAATATCTGAATAATTTTCGTCTTCCCCCTCCACTTTTAAGTATAAAAAAGCAAACACTCCGTCATTTACCCGGCATACATATGCAATTTCTTCGCTCTTCCTATTAAACCAATCATCGAATTTTGGATAATCTGACCGGAAAGGATTAAAGAATGGATCTGATACCTCAATTTGGCCGAAACGTTCTTGCCTTATTGACAAAACTTTATAATCAAGAAAACCTGGATTTTCTGCAGTAACCTTCTCTAAAAAATTTTCAATACTAAATACTCTCGCTTGAATCCCTAACAAAGAGGCTTTGAGGAGTAATTTTTTATCTTCCGTAATTAAATAATCAACCCTATTGTTATAAACTTCATTAATTAATAACGTATCATTTTTATCGTTTCCTGACGTATCAATCGGATCGCATTTATTCTGTACAAAAGGGTTTAACTTTGATGGGGCGGTAAGCAAGTTATATGCATCTAGCTTTATATTAAAAGCATTCTTTGTGTCGCCTGCATTTAGTCGATTTATTTCTTGTTGTGTGATAGGGTGGATACACTTTATTGATTGTAGATTATCCAACCATCGAAACAATATTCCAATCTCTTTATTAATTATCCGAGGGCTTTCTCGATGAATGATGATATTTGTGTCAAGTAAAACCTTCTTATTCAATTTTCCCTCCAGTAGAACACAATTAGTTGCCGGACCGGTCAAATCTAACCGTCAAGCGGGCGGATTGGTTATCTCTTTTCCACATTCTGGACAAATGATCGGCTCTGATTTCTGTTTCTGTAATTCAGAGGCAAAACCCGATGCGATTATTCCCGCAGGAAGAGCAAATAATCCAATCCCTAAAACTGCGATGAAGGCACCAATGATTCTTCCCAACAATGTCACCGGATAAACGTCTCCATAACCAACTGTCGTCAATGTGACAGCACCCCACCACATGGCTTTAGGGATGCTTCCGAATTGATCGGGCTGGGCCTCTCGCTCAATGAAATACATCAGACTAGAAGCGATAATCAACAACACCACGCTTGAAAATAGGGTTATGACCAGCTCTTCCTTTTTGGATTTAATTACATTGGCCAATTTGGTGAGCGATTGAGAATATCGCCCCATCTTGAAAAGTCGGAACAACCGGAAGAGGCGAACTGCCCGAATGAATCGCAAATCCATCCCACCTAATGGAATATAAAAAGGGAGGAATGAGAGCAGGTCAATTATCATGGAGGGCTTCAAAGCATATTTGACCCTGCCGGTTAACGGTGATCTATACCCTTCTTGCTCGGTGCATACCCACAACCGCAGGACATATTCCAGGGTGAAGATCACGACTGATAACACCTCAAAACCATAAAAAAATGACTGATATTGGCTATAAATACTTTCTTCTGTTTCAAGCACAACCGCCAACACGTTCAGAAAAATAAGGATCAGCATCCCCAAATTAAACACCCGGCTCAAACCCGATTCGGTTTGATCTGGGACGATGATATTAAAAACCGTGCGCTTGATCTTGAAAACCATGTGCCATCTCGTGATATTCAAACATCAGGATAATTAATAAGCGCGCTGACTAATGAGTGTGCCAGTTGAATCACGCAAATATGCGGTGTCGCCACCGTTATTCCAGATCGCGGCGCCGGATCCATAAGTAAATCCACAAGTGGATTGATCATAGACGTTTGTATAAATTCGGCAGGATTGTCCGGGCTGCATCACATAATTGGGAAATGTGAAAACGTGATTGGCCACATCTCTAAGAGTCCAATTCTGTACCTGAATTGCCTTTGTGTCCTGGTTTTGAATTTGGACATACTCGTCAGGTTCGGCAGTACCGTTCACGCCATCGTAGAATATTGAAACAATAACGATATTGCCAGTCGTGGCAGTTGGTGGAGGTGTTGGTTCTGTTGGAGTTGGGGGGGTTGGTGTTACTGGTGTGGGAGTGACTGGTGTCGGCGTGGTGGGTGTAGGGGTTTCAGGCGTTGGTTCAACCGGCGGTTCTGATTTCATTATGATTGGCAGGTAAACTGAATAGCCAGAAGAGGGTTCGACGAGGCTTATAAATGTTCCATCAGAATAGACCGTTATATTTCCGTATTCGTCGGTGCGTAATACCTGCGATCCAGAGGTTAATAATCTATCAATGGTCAGCGGCGAAGGGTGGCCATAGCTATTTACTCCAACTGAAATAGCTGAGAGGGTTGGATCTGCTGCTGCCAGGAACTCATTACTCGAACTGTACGCACTTCCATGATGAGCGACCTTTAGGATTTCGGCTGCGACCGGGGTCTGCCTGGCAACCACTGTTGCCTCAATCGTTGAATCAATGTCACCAGTGAAAAGATAATTTATTACGCCATAATCCAGGCGGATCACAATACTGGCGTCGTTTGTCTCTGGATTTAATAAGCCGGATTCAGGATTGAGGATGTGAGCTTGCATCGTTCCCCAGGTTAAATCAGCGGGGAATTGCACCGGTGTGAGAGTTAAGCCTTCGGCTGCCACCGCGGACACAAAACTTGTCCACGTTGCCGTATCCCCGGGATACCTGTTATAGAGGACTTGCAGGACAGATATATCGGCTGCCTGAAGAACGTCAATTAAGCCGCCAATGTGATCGCTGTCTGCGTGGCTGGCGACCATAACGTCCAACTCGGTAACACCTTCTGCGCGAAGGTAATCCAATACAGTCGGTCCTGTATCCGGTTTTCCGCCGTCAATCAAAACATCGAAGCCAAGACCATCGCGGATCAATGCACTATCGCCCTGGCCGACGTTGATAAAGGTTGTGGTTTGGAGTGCTGCAGGGCTGGCTGCTGCGGACGATAGTGATACAACCCCTAGGAGCAATGCCGCCATTCCGCCCAAAAGTACCTTGCTAATCATTTTCACCCTCCTTATTTCAAACCACTGCACCCTGCTCTTTTAAATCAGTAATACCCTTTGCGTCAATGGATTCTTAAATCAAGATAGTATTGATTATCAGGGCTGTAGAGATGAACACGAATGAACCCGCGAATAAAAAGAGGGAACAACTCTTGTTCTTGCGCCGACCTTTGTGAATTGAAGCGTGCACACCCCGACTTGAAACATTTAACCCAACCTTCTCACCAATTCGGGCAGATGGGCGAGAAATTCGTAGACCTTTGGAAGTCAGTCGTAGCTTGGGTTTTCGTATTTTCAATAGCTTAGCCATTTCCCCTCCGAACCCATGGATTTAAGCTGGTTTAGAACTCAAATCCTGTTTGCTGCCCTTCCTGTTTCTTGACTCGCTGAGCCTTTTTGAACGTCCCGTAAGGCGCCGGCATTTGGATCTGTTTGTCGGCCAGCAGCTCTTCGATGCTCAAGATTTGCAACTTCGGATATTTCCTCTGCCAGAGCTCAGATACATAAAAGCCGGCCGACACTGCTTCTTTGCACATTTCGGAGCTGGCCGGCTCCAGGGTGATCAGCACACCGATCGCAGCATTCTCCCTCTCGACCACACCGCGAAGGTCCCGAATGATCCCGGAATTTACATGCCCGCTTTTGACCTGGATCATCACCTGTTTTGGCTTGCTCGAGCTGTCATCGATGAACGGGATGATGCCATCGATGCCGCGGTCGCTGCCTTTTTTGCCCGTCTTCTCCCCTACCTGGCCACCCAGCGGCCGAGCTTCGGCCAGCGAAAGGGCCCACCATTGGAATTGATAACGATCATCGTGGGCCAGCTGCCGGGCTGATTCCAGGTCTTCAGGCTCGCCGATGACCCGGTAATCTTTTCCTGGCTCGAGGTTGAACATATCCTTCAGCCGCGATTTATGCATGGCGATGGCCAGGTGGGTGATGTCGATGCCGATCCACTGCCGGCCTAATTTCTGAGCGGCTGAGATGGCTGTGCCGCATCCGCTGAAGGGGTCAAGGACAATATCACCTGGGTTACTGCTGGCCTGGATGATCCGTTCTAACAATTCGAGTGGTTTTTGAGTAGGGTAACCTAATCGTTCTGCCGATGAACCCATCAACGGGGGAATGTCTATCCAATTATCCTGGGTTGGACTACCTTTCATATTGACTAGATAACCTTTGTATGAAGGGATGCCATTTTTTGAATAGACCAACAATCCTTCATCATGCATCTTTTTCATTTTCTCACGAGTGAATTTCCAAACCTTAGTGACGCCATTCCATTCATAAGTGAGGTTTGGCCGATCCGGGTTTGGGTTAATGCATGAAATAAGCCTATATCTTCTTCCGTCTGGTTCGTAAAACCGATAAAATTTCTTTAGGTATTCTTCTTTGTGCGGCAAGAAAGATTGGTTCCATGTATATTCTGGACGCTTTGCGTAAAACAAAAGGACATCATGTGATGCCCCATATTTTTTATTCATATTTCCATGCGGCAACGATCTTAGCCAAATCACCTCATTAACAAAGTTTTCGACACCGAATATCGTGTCAAGCACTAATTTTAAATAATGGCTAGCAGTCGGATCGCAATGCAGGTAAAGGCTGCCAGTTGGTTTTAGAACCCGGTGAAGCTCCACCAGGCGGGCAGCCATCATCACTAAGTAGGCCATCATCTGATTGGTGCCGATAAACTGGCGCAGTGCGGCAATCATGCTGCCGACCTGCAGGTTCTGGCTGGTCACCAGCTCGTCGTAGGTTTCTTCAGCGGATGGACCCCAATGCCAGGTGTCATCGAAGGCTGTAATCTGCGACTCGGCTGATTTTCCGGATTCCTCTTTGAACAGAACATTGTAGGACCGGTTCGAGTTAAACGGCGGGTCCAGGTAGATCAGGTCCACCGACTCGCTCGGAATGTGCTCGCGCAGAACTTTCAGGTTGTCGCCGTAGTAAAGAGTGTTTGTCATGGAGAAATCCTGAATACTCCCCCTGGGTAGTTTTATTGTACAGAATGCACTATTCGGATTAGCTTACAGACTTGTAAGGTTACTTTTTCTTGGCTTCGATCACAGGATGAGCGTAGTGCAGACTATATGGATCGATGTTGTTTCAAGCGCGTGTTTCGCGAGTAATCATCGCCCCTTCAGTTTGGTCAAGGTAATTATACGAGATTAAACATTATTGTTGCCTTCGCCAATACATGTTGGTCGGATTGGGGAGTGTTTCGGGTTTATGGTGCTCATTCCCACTTGTCCGCCCCGAAATCAGACGCCTCCTGCCGTAGGCAGCACCCTCTCCACGCGAACTTTGCGTCCCCGAGCGAAGCGAGATCTGTGATCGCGCAGAGCGAGCGGGATGAGCTTTTTGAAATTGTGGGAGGGCAGGGTGGGGTGCCTTACTTCTCCTCCTCATTCTTATAATATCCCGAACTCAACCGCTCTTCGATCCTCCGGTTCGCCGTATTTAGATCCCGTAGCGCCAGCGTCAACGGATCAGACGTCGTGCGCATCTGCCGCTGGGTTCGGGTTAGGCTGGCAAGAACCCCGTTGGCCAGCGCCAGCGCGCGCACCACCGCTGCCGACTGCCCCAGCGTTTTCCATGTGCTCTGCTGGCTCGTCACCCGCTCGATCAAGGCGGTGAGCAGCGCAATCTCCTGGTCCACCCGTATTAGCCTTGCGTCGGCCAAATCCTCGCTGGAGACATCTTCGGTAGGGGAGGCTGGCAGTGGCGGCTGGGGTTCGTCTCCCTTAGGCCGGGGTTTCCAGGCCAGCTTCTTCTGCGTTTTCACCAGCCGGTGTATTGCGATACAGGCTACCGTTACCGCCCGCAGCAGTTCCAGGTCGGCCTCGCGGCCTGGATCAGCCTCGGCGCGTAGCGCAATTTCGCGCACCGACAGACGCAGCATAGCAAGCAGGTCTGTCAGGCCGTCCACCGGGTCATGGTCAGGATTAAACCCTGTCAGTTGCCGGGCATAAAACCCGTGCTGCACCGCATTACGGTTCCCGGGTTGCGCCCCGCGTTTGCGTCGCTCGGGTTCATTGCTCTCAGTCATCGTGCCCTCCCTGCCTGTGGAACGAACAGGCTGATTGATTATAGAACATTTGGTCTATTGTTTCAATGGGTTTTTGTCATTTCATTGAACCCGCCGGGTGGGGCCTTGACAAATTAGAACAAATATCCTATAATATAACCATCGTGCACCTTACCAATTCAATAGCTCCACCGCATTTCTCCCTCTCCATTTTGCGGTTTCGCGCCACCGAGTGAAGCGAATGGGAAAGCGAGCATAATGGGGAGGGGTGGGGAGGGGTTATTCGTTTCTAAAAATCCCGATTTGTTTCCCGCCCCATCGAAGGGGATTGAACGAGAAAAATGCCGCATATCCACCCCTCAACCCTGCTAACCCCCATTGTTACAGTCTGTCTTCTGGCAAACCCTTATTCGTTTCAATATTTTTTTCCTAAAAAACAAATCCCAATTGACAGGGGCTGGTCTCTCGATGTCATAACGAGTGTAGCGAAGCTATCTCCTTATTTCACATATGTAGATCGCTATGGCCAAATACTGACTTCGATCGGGATGTTTGGAGAGCTATTGTAGGACAAACTTTAGTTTGTCCACGCGAAATGCAATTTCGCGCTTTGTAAATCCGGCCGTTGTCTTTCACCCGGTGGCTGCCCTCAGGGCACCCTGTGGGTGTGGGCATGGAGCGGGTTGTTTGGAGAGCTTTTGTAGGACAAACTTTAGTTTGTCCACGCGAAATGCAATTTCGCGCTTTGTAAATCCGGCCGTTGTCTTTCACTCCGTGAGTGAGCTTGCCGGTGGCGTCGACGCTCAGGCCCTTTCATGGCGTGATTGCAGGCAGGGTGGGGGGCTAGGAGGCGTGGAAAAAAATTATCGGCCGATTTTTTATTGACAGGAATAAAAATACCCGTATTATTGGTATATATTCCTTCTTTTTCCTGCTTGCTGATACCCTTTCTTTACCTCCCATTACCGCAACCAACAGAATAATTAGCCGTTATCGCACCTGCTCTATACCCTTCGAGGCAACATTTTCGTAGGGAAACAAATCACCCACTCAACCACCACCAGAGGAAGATGATTCTATTATGGCAGTTTCAGAGCGCATCTCTGGCAGTCACACCGTCGGCCGGTTTAAATCCACGGGAGTGAGGCAGCGGGAAATCAAGCGCTTTTTTACAGCGCTGCTGTATCTGCTGCCCTCGCTGATCCTGTTTAGTACTTTTACGTTTATCCCCTTGATCCGCACGATCGGTTTGAGCACTTACCTGACCAATCCACTGGGGATCGCGGTCAAGTTTGTCGGGCTGGCGCAATACGAAAAACTGTTCTCGACACCTGTTTTCGTCAACAGCATGCAGCGGTCGTTGCTTTTTGTGGCGTATACCGTACCAACTTCCATCATCGTATCATTGGGGCTGGCGCTGCTTGGAAACTTGCGGTTGAAGGGTATCTCATTCTTCCGCATGGTGTTCTCGGTCACCATCGCGGTCTCGGCTGCGACAGCATCATTAATATTCAAGTATCTTTATCACCCTGCGCTAGGGTCGCTGAACTATTTACTCTCCTTTTTGAATATTGACCCGGTGCCCTGGTTAACCAATGAAAATACTGCGCTTATGGCAGTCTCTTTGGGTACGGTCTGGCTGCAGATTGGGTTGAACACTGTTATCCTGCTGGCTGCGATGCAGGGGATATCGGAAGAATTATATGAAAGCGCCATGATCGACGGCGCCAATTACTGGCACAAATTTCGCAGTATTACCATTCCCATGCTGTCATCCACCTTCTTCTTCTTGATTGTGGTGGATATGCTGGCAGCTTTTCAAGCTTTCACGCAAATCCATGTGCTTACCAGCGGTGGACCGCTCGATTCGACCAATGTGTTGGTGTTTTCCATCTATCGCGAGTTTTATTTCAATGGAGCGTACGGGTTTGCAGCAGCCCAGGCGGTAATGCTCTTTCTGATTATGCTGGCTTTGACTGTATTCCAGTTCGGCGTACTGGAGAAAAAGGTATTTTACGATTAGCTATGGACTACAAACTCAAACGCATTCTGACCAGCACGGTTTTTTATATTGTCCTGATGGTTGTGGCCGTGATCGTGCTGTTCCCCATTTGGACGGCGATCAACATCAGCTTTCTGGATGATTCGCAGGTAGCCCAGTACCCGCCGCAGCTTTTCCCGACCCACTTCAGCCTGGCTAACTATGCGCGTGCGCTGGAACAGGCGCCTTTGCTGCGCTATTTGTTCAATAGTGTTGCCCAGTCAACGCTGGTGATGCTGGGGCAGTTGGTAACGGCCTGTCTGGCGGCGTATGCTTTTGCGTTTATTGATTTTAAATGGCGAAACGTACTTTTTCTGATCTTCCTGGCAACTTTGATGATTCCATGGGAAGCCACCATCATCCCCAACTACCTGCTCATTAAAAAGTTGAAATGGGATAATACTTTTCAGGGGTTGGCAATCCCGTTTATGGCGACGGGATTTGGGACTTTTCTGCTGCGCCAATTCTTTTTGAAGATTCCGAAAGAACTGCACGATGCGGCGGTCATGGATGGCTGCAGCAGTTTCCGTTTCTTGCTCACTATCGTGCTACCGCTGGCACGGCCAGCTCTGGGCACATTAGCCGTTTATAGTTTTTTGCAGACGTACAACCAGTATCTATGGCCGCTGCTGATCACCAATGACCAGACCATGCGCACCGTTCAGATTGGTATTGCGCTGCTTCAGGATGAAGAACGCTTCATGTTCAATACAGTTATGGCCGGCGTTGTGTTTGTGCTGCTGCCAACCTTCATCCTTTTCATATTCAGCAACCGCCAATTAATCCGCGGTTTGACTGCTGGCGCCGTCAAAGGCTAGTCCAGACACCCTGTTCCCTTTTTCAAAGTTCCCAAGGAGGAAATACGATGAAAGGTTCCAAGCAAGTTTTTGTGCTACTGAGCGCGCTGCTGGTATTGAGCATGGTGCTCAGCGCTTGCACGCCGGCTGCTACCCCGACAGCGGAACCGGCAGCGCCGCAGGTTGCGCCAACCCAGCCCGTGGTCGTCGAAGAGCCGACCGCAACAGCGGTCCCTGCGGCAGCAGGCGTCACCAAGATGACCTTCTGGCACAGCATGGGCGGAGACATTGGCGGCAAGGCCATTCCGCAAATCACGAATGACTTCAACTCGTCGCAGGATAAGTGCTATGTGGTCTATACCTACCAGGGTACATACGACGATTCCCTCAACAAACTCAAGGCCGGGTTGCAGTCCGGTGATACCCCCAGCGTGATTCAGCTTTTCGACATCGCCACCCGTTTGATGGTGGACCTGGACGTTGCGATCCCGGTTCAGACCTACATCGACAAAGAGGGATATGATGTTTCGGATCTCGAGCCGAACGTGCTGGCATACTACACAGTGGATGGCCAGCAATATTCGATGCCGTTCAACTCATCGACCCCCATGCTGTACTACAACGTTGATGCGTTTAAAGCAGCCGGGTTGGATCCTGCCAATCCACCGCGAACCTGGGACGAGTTCACCGAAGCCGCCCGCAAGCTTACGATCAAGGATGCTTCCGGTGCGGTCACGCAGTATGGCGGCGCCTTTGCTGTATACGGCTGGTTCTTTGAACAGTTGTTGGCGGTTTCCGGCGGGTACTATGCGGACAATGAAAACGGCCGCTCGGGTCTGGCCACCAAGGCCACCTTTAACAGCCCGGAGGGTGTGGCAATCCTGGATTGGTGGAAAGCAATGTACGACGAGGGTATTCTGGCCAACTACGGTCGCACGACTGTGGATACCCGCAGTGCATTTATTGCCGGCCAAACCGCGATGATCCTCGAATCGACGGCTGCATTACGCGGTCTGATGGATAGCTCAGCTGGTAAGTTTGAAATTGGCACAGCTTTCCTGCCGCGTCCGAATGAAGCCGCATTCGATATCTCCGGCACGGTGATCGGTGGCGGTTCGGTATGGATGATCAAGGACCGCCCGCAGGCTGAACAGGATTGCGCCTGGGAGTTCATCAAATTCCTGGCGTCACCCGAGCAACAGGCTTACTGGCAAACCATGTCGGGCTACTTCCCCATTCGGAAAGCGGCCTACGAAAATCAGCTGTCTGTCGATTGGCGCGCCAAGTATCCGCAATTCCAGACTGCGATTGATCAGCTGCACGCTGCTCCGAACAACCGCTTCACCCAGGGCGGCCTGATCGGCGTATTCCCAACCGCCCGCCAGACGATTGAAGGGGCAATCGAGGAAGTGCTGGCCGGGAAGGGTACCTCGCAGGAGGTGCTGGATAAGGCTGCAGAAACCGTAACCCTGGCGATCGAGGAATACAACATCTCGATGGGGCTCACTCCGTAAAGTTTGACGATTAAGTTTTGTTGATAGAAAACGGCTGGCAGGAAAAACCTGTCAGCCGTTTTCTTAATTAATGTGGGCAGGGTACGGGATGTTCTGAGACGCTTTTGTAGGACAAACTTTCAGTTTGTCTGCGCGAAATGCAATTTCGCGCTTTGTAAATCCGGCCGTTGCCCTTCGCCCGGTGGCTGCCCGCAGGGCACTCTGTGAGTGAGCTTGTCGAAGCCCGGCAGACTCCGCTCCCTTCGACGGGCTCCGTTCCCTTCAACAGGCTCCGGGAACAGAGTGACCTGCCCGCAGGGCACCCTGTGGGTGTGGGCAGAATGACACCTTTTCATCCGTGCGCCAAGGCCAAAGTCGGTAGTAAAATTACTGCTTATTGTTTCTCAGGGGCCCATCACAGAATAGAGGTATTTATGCAGGCCAATACTCGAAAAACTGAAATCCCCACTTCCGTTTGGCTCGGAATGTTGAGCATTTACATCATCTGGGGTTCCACCTACCTGGCGATCCGTTTTGCGGTCGAGACCATCCCGCCGTTTCTCATGGTGGGGGTGCGCAATTTCATTGCCGGTGTAATTATGTATGCTTTTATGCGGCTGCGCGGCACGCCTGCGCCAACCCGGGTGAACTGGCGCAGCGCGGCGGTCGTTGGTCTGCTGCTGTTGACCGGCGGGAATGGCCTGGTCTCGTGGGCTGAGAAAACCGTTCCCTCCGCAGTGACAGCGCTGCTGGTAGGCGCAGTGCCGTTGTGGATGGTCCTGCTCGATTGGATCAGCGGGCGCTACCGCGATAAATCCAAGCGTCCATCCTGGCTGGCTTTTGCCGGCGTATTGACCGGTTTTGGCGGTATCGCCCTGCTGGTCGGGCCGGGCGAGTTGAGCGCCAACCGGGTCGATCCCATTGGCGCGGCGGCATTGCTGTTTGGCGCGCTGCTGTGGGCGAGGGGTTCACTCTATTCGCGCGATGCTGCCCTACCGGAGTCACCCTTGCTCGGCACGGGCATGGAGTTGATAGCAGGCGGATTGGGGGCGATTGTGCTTGGCGGAATAACCGGAGAGTTTGGCCAGGTCAACCTGGCGGCGGTTTCTACCCGCTCGCTGATTGGCTTTTTGTACTTGATCGTCTTTGGTTCGCTGGTCGGCTTCGCCAGCTACACCTGGCTGCTGCGGGCGGCTCCAACCACGCTGGTGTCCACCTATGCGTATGTCAATCCGGTGGTGGCAATCTTCCTGGGCGTTTTACTGGCAAACGAGACGATTACCCCGCGTATGCTGGTAGCAGCCGTGATCATCCTGGCGTCCGTGGCGCTGATTACATTTACGCGGCAGCCGGCGCGCGCCAGGGTGGAGGAAGTCGGCGTGGTCAGCGACTAGGGGAGTGCCAGGTGGCACGTGCCACGTGCCACGAAATAAGAATCCAACCCGGAGACACGGAGTTCACGGAGAAAACCTGCTCGGAAAAAACCAGGAATCTCAATAGCTACGTTTGGGCTGACACGAAGAAAATCATTGCAGGGCGCAAATCGTCCGCCATTTCGTCACTTGACACAAGAAACGTGGCACTTGACAATCGCTTTTTTCTCTGTATAATGGTCTTATATCACTTCTGATTATTTATACTAATCAGAAGTAAAAGAGGAATTCAGCCGTATGAGCGCGAAAAAGAACCTCCCGGACCATCTGTACCAGCTGACGCTGCCGACCGTCCTGCAAAATGCCGGCAGCGCAGCCAGCCAGGCTGCTGCCAAACATCGATTTGCGGATTACCGCTCGCGGCTTTCTGCGCAGACGGTACGCCGCCAGGATGCGGATCTGGCGCTGTTTGCTGAGTTTCTGTACACAGTGCATGTCCGCGAAATCAGCGACCTGACTGCCGACCCGGAAGCCTGGCGCGGCGTGACCTGGGGACTGGTGGAAGCTTTTGTAAAATGGCAGTTGAAGGAAGGGTATGCCATTGCTTCGGTCAATGTGCGCTTATCCACGCTGAAATCTTATGCCCGGTTGGCGTTTCAGGCCGGGACGCTCTCTGCGGAAGATTATGCGCTGATTCGCTCGGTACAAGGCTACTCGCGCCGTGAAAAACGCCGCATCGATGCCCGCCGGCCAACGACGCGGGTTGGCCTTAAAAAAGAAACCCCGGTTACACTTACCCCCGAGCAAGCCGCTGCACTCAAAAACCAACCGCAGGACACAGCCCATGGCTGCCGTGATGCGCTGCTGATGGCGCTGCTGCTCGATCACGGTCTGCGGGCTGGTGAAGTGACCGCGCTGACCATCGAATCGCTTGATTTGGCGGCTGGACTGCTCAAATTCTACCGGCCCAAGGTGGCAAAAACGCAAATCCACCGGTTGAGCGCCGATTCCAAGCGCGCAGCGCTAAGCTACACGAAATTTCTTGTTGCCGAATCCCCCACTGCGCCGCTGATCCGTTCGGTGCGCAGGGGCGGCGAACGGCTTGGCAGGAGCGCGTTGACCACCCGCGGCATCTCTCTGCGAGTGGCTGAGCTTGGCAAGGCGCTGAGCATCGCAGGTCTATCGGCGCACGACTGCCGGCATACCTGGGCGACGAATGCTGCCCGTGCCGGCACGGATCCTTTCCGGCTGCAGCAGGCAGGCGGGTGGTCGTCATTGGCCATGCCGCGCCGCTATGTGGAGGACAGCGCAATCGCGAACGAGGGGATGGAGTGAGGCGTGGCACGTACCAAGTGTCAGGTGTCACGTGCCAAGTGTCAGATTTGCGCTTCCCCAGAAAAAAGTAGTCTCTGGGGGAGGCGATGCTATGCCCACACTCGCAGAGCACCCTGCGGGTGGGGCACACTGCCTGTGAGCTTGTCGAAGGGTTGGAGGAGGTAATAATTGTAAGCCCAAGCGTCACGCGCTGCGTGGCACATGGCACGTGGCACTGGACACGCCCTCCTACCCCTGCCGGGTCAGCAGACCTGCCGTAGCGCGCGTATTCTCTTCGATTGCCAGGAAAACCATAATAGCTTCGCCAATGGCAAAATAACAGATGGAAGCCAGTCCGCCGCCGATAAGGATTACAACTGCGGACAGGATCCCACCTAAAATGCCGCCCACGGCGGTCACACCCAGTTGGCCGAGATCGCTGCTGAAACCCTCAAGGATAGCCCCGCCCAGAATGCTGCTCAGTAATACACCAACAGCAGCCAGGATGCTGACGACAGCAAAAAGGATGCCAAGGACTTTGTAAAAACCGGCGATAAAGCGCAACATGCCAAATTTCTTCTTCATTCTTTCCTCCCAATCGTAACGCTGATCATGATGATATGGATATTCCATGCAATATCCGTGCCGCTCCCCCGCCCTACCCCTGGAAAACCTTGAATCTATGATAAATATTCAGCTACACGAAAATTAACAATATATCTGAACCACGAAGACACGGAGAAAGCATTTTCTTCGTGTCCTTTGTATCCTTTGCGATCTTCGCGATAAAATCGTTAATCTTTTTCAGTCAAGACGGTCATTCACTTTCCCCCAGATCCTCGGCGATCTTGACCAGGCCGTGCGGGTGACGGATTACCACTCGCTCGCGGCCGGAACGCACCAGGCCTTGCGACTCCCACTGTGACAGGATGCGGCTGACGGTATACAGCGTGGTGCCGGTCATTTCTGCCAGGTCCTGCCGGGTGAGCGCCAGATCGATCAATACCCCCTCTTCGGTCTTGCGCCCGGTCTGTGACGCCAACCGCAGCAGGGTGCGCGCCAGCCGGCGCTCGACCCGCTGCGTGGCCATCTCGCGAAAACGGTCCTGAAACTCCTGCACGTGCCCGGCCATCAACTGAATGGCATTGATCGCCAGTTTAGGCATCTGTTCGATCAGCCCAAGCAGCGCGGTACGCGGCCAGACCAGCACCGTGCATCCCTCAGCCGCCTCAGCCGTAACCGGGTAGGCGTCCACCCCGGCCAGAGCGATCGCTCCAAACACAGTACCCGGACCGATCACGCGCAGTAAAATCTGCTGCCCCTCGGTGGTCACCTGTGAGAGACGCACGCGGCCGCTTTCGATCTGGTAAACTGCGTCAGCAGGGTCGCCCTGCATGAAAAACACCCCGCCGGATGGCTTGTGCACCGACCTGGCTGCGCTGCGCACCCGTGCTGCCTCGGCGTCGGTCAGCCTGGCAAAAAGCGATGATTCGATGGAGGGAGTCTGTGATGGATCGGCTGTTGGGAACATATTCTGATTCTAGCATAGGCTGCTGCTAGCCACTTGAAAATCTACCCCCTCCTACCTCCCCCATTTTGAAAAACACAAAATGGAGGAGGGACGTGGCACGTGACACCTGGCACTTGACACGTTTCTTCTTTGCTCTTCCACAAAGTAAGCCATTCCTCCGCGGCGTAGGATTAGTCAAAGGAAATGGATACAATCCTCTCCCCCACCCTGACAGTCGACCGCCTGTTTGCGAAATGGCCGCAGACTACGGCAGGCTTTTTGCGACGGCGTTTTGCCTGCATTGGCTGTCTGATGGCGCCGTTCGATACCCTGGAGGATGTGGCGCGCAATTACCAGGTGGATCTGGTGGAATTATTAGCTGAACTTTCCGCGGCAATCGAGGGAAAAAATGACCACGGAGGCATGGAGAAGTAATAAATAGGACTTACGCAAATATGAAAATGCCAGAGTCCAGTTTCTATGGTTGTTAAATGCCGATTTAAATAACGTATTCTTTACTGTTTATGCACTGACACTCAACGGTGGGCATTAATCACGGGACGGGAGATTAAGCCTCCAGCGGGTGGGTCTTGCAAGAATAATTGAGCCATAATATGACCAGTTAGCCCCACGCCTGTATGCTTTGCCGGGAAGACTTCGATTAAATTTCCACTCCTGAAATCAAGTTCAGACGAATTCTCTCGCATCTTGATAAGTAATCACCCAGGGTGTAGACCCGTCAAGACCTTTCGGCGCTAGCCTGAATCTTTTAGGATTTAGTGGATTCCTACTTTCAATTGGAATTTCAACTACGAAGATCGGCGACTGATGGCTATATCGCAGCATAGCATATACCATCATATTTTCGATGAAGAAGAGGACGCGATTCGCAGTTTTTAGAACAAATTCATTTACTGGCATACCAAGTACTGTTGGTAAATTTATTTTCACGGTATATGGTGCCGTTAGTTCATACTCAATGCTGTCCAAAGACCATCCTCCGTGCTCGTGTTCCGTTCGCAATTCTTGCAGTTTTGAATGCCAATTTACGCGTACATCTTGAAGATATTGGGCCAAATCGTTTTCACCCAATGCGCGAAGATTTTTAAGGCCTTCATGAAAATCTTTGTCTTTCTGGAAGAAAAAACCGATGTCCAGGTTTAGTGGGTCTTTAAGGATTTTTTGTAATCCCGTCTTAGTCGCTATTATGGTTTGGTCGATTAACAAGTCTACTGCCTGACTCAAGGGTTTATCGATCGTCTCAAGAATGTCATATTGATTAGCCCTAAATTGGATCAAATTGCCGTTTTGAATTGCAGAACGGTGTGAATCAACCAATTCACAGACTCGTATAGCTGCATCTCTTGTAGCTTGAGCAGCTTCGTACATGGGTTTGAATTGTTGGTCAAAGTGATTCAGCGACGCGCGTCTCTGCTGACCATCAGTGTCAATTAAAAATAATTGGTCTCTAAAGAATAATATACCCATAGAAATGCGCGAAATGAAAGGTGATGATGAACCCTCATCACTGACTTTTTTGACTTGGTATGGTGGTGTCATAGGAAGCCTTCACAATCATTGGGCAAATACATTGCCGCCACATATAATGGCCGCCTAACGGTTGGCATAACCCGCGCGCGGAGCGCGTCGGGTTCATGCCCGTGTTGGGCAGCGTGCAGGGGCGAGGGCCACTGCTACCAGATGCCAGGCACAAGACGATACCGTACACGCCGTACATACTCCGCGTAGCCTTCTAGTTCACCCTGCAACGTGCGATCTTCAAGTGAGGTGCGCACGGCTGTAACGCATGTGGTCAGGACTGCCAAGCCGAAAGCCCACAGTGAGCCAAGTATCAGTGGTGCCGCGAGCGTGAACACCAGCATCCCCACATAGCCGGGATGGCGAACATACTGATAAGGCCCCGCACTCGCTACCGTATGGCCTCGTTCCCGTTGGATACGAACAATCCCGGAGAAGAAAGGATTGGCAGTCATCGCCCACAGGGTGAGTAGCGTTCCAAGCAGAGCGATTAGCACGGCGATGATTGAGCTCGCGTCGATACCGGACGGCGGTGCGATGAACCGCGTCTCCAGTCCAGCAGCGAGTGCCATGAGTACGGGACTGTAGCCCATGAGCACAGCTAATCCAATGTCCCAGGTCTTGGCCCTTTCTTTGAGTTGGGAGCGCTCAATGAGCAGGTCCGGACTACGCGGGACGAGAACAAGCGCGGTGAGGCCTTGAATGAGGGCTACCAAGCCGAGATAAAGCCAAGCCCTTGCTCCAGCGAAGCTGCCTGCCGATGTGAACAGGACGGCTGCCAAGATGAGCACGAAGACGGTTTGCTTGATGGCCCAGCGCAGGATACCGCGATTGACCAAAGAGGCGTGAGCAACTTGTTCTACAGATCCAGGGTTGTTCATACTCGAATCTCCTGACGACGGGATAATTGTGGAAAGCCGCCGCCCAACGGTCTGCGTTAGCTGCGGTGGGTGGGGGTGACCTCGCCGTCGAAACGGAAAAAGCCCAAAGCCAGATAAATGCTCAAAAAACGCAGCGCGTACCCACCGTCGGCTGCACACTGCGTTGGGCGCAGGTTATAGACGCGTTATTTCTACTAGAATGGACAATTTCTAAGCCAGTGGGGAGCATGTTTTTCATCGAAAAAGTGCAACATCATATCTTTAGCAATCAGAGGGAAGTTTGGCTGTTTTGGTGCAAGAAGTTCCGACCAGATTGTCTTTGGATATAAATTGTCTACCTTTGAATGTGCCCTATCAAGGCTCTTTAAATGCACTAGCCTGTCACGAAGCCTCCTCAAAGTAACAAACTCTGTCCACACATTCAATCCTTTGGGTGAAGGTTTACCTTTGGCTTTTGGAAGTATGGTTGAGAGTTTTTCATCTAGGCTAACATATCTTTCGACAGAATTCTTTTGATAGGCAACGAGTATCCCACTCTGGCGCCTTTGTGCTTCATGCAGTAGATCTTCGGGTATTTCTTCATTGGCGAATGCTTCAACGGACGAATACGCAAAGATCACTGCGGTCATAATGCATTCCAAATAATCATAAACTATTGCTGATACTTTATTCTCTTCCCCAGTAGGCAATTCATTTATAAAAGGATGAATTTGAATAGCCTGTGTATATGACTTGTACGACTGACTTAGAAAAAGTGCAGAGGCGCTGGGATCACCGATTGATATTATTTTTCTACCGTGTTTGATATGCGTAGTAAGCGAAGCTGGACTGCCTGCCTTAGCAATTCTGCCCGTTGGCAGTTTAGCGTCTTTTGCGAGGGTAGTCGCAACTCTATAACGCCAATCAAGCTCTGAAGTCGAAGGTTGATCAATACTCATTTGAATCCTCTTGCGTTAAGCGCCTAACTAATAATTTTACAGACTCTTGATATACTGCAATTATGCCGTATTTCTGCCCTGATATGATTGATTATAGTGCAAATAAGTTATGTAATTTACTGTTGACAACGCCCGCACTTCAATTCGGCGTTGGTCAAAAAGTGTACTTCTAGCAAGGTAAAGCCCATAGCAAAGTGATTATCCCCGGCCTATTCCAATATCGGGCATGGGGTTTCGTTATCAATACACCATAACTTGAAAATCCCCGTGCCTCTACCAACAGGTTGTCGTCTCTTGTGGGGACCCAAGGGGCGGTTCAGCGTGCTGCCTCTACTAGAGAATCCACAAAGGATCTACAAAATCAATCCCCCACCAACACCCGAGCGGCGACGCCTCTTTCGAATGCCAGCTCAGTCTGCTCCACCTGCACGATCGTCACCGGATGTTGGGACAGCACCTTCACCTGCCTCCCGGGGAGCAGCCCATACGCCTGTAAATGCTGCCGCTGGCTGCTGTTCAGCTCACCATAGCCGGTAACTTGGACCTCGCGGCCAGGTTGAACATCTGCCAGTGTATGTAAATGTGAGCCGCGCCTTCGCCGCATGTGTCCATGATTGCGCAGACCACCGTTTAAGCCGGGAGAATCCTCTCCCATTGGTGCTTCATCTGCCTTAACCGACGATGCCTGAACGGTTAGGCTGCGTTGTATATTCCTCAAGAATCTATTCAGCCGAAACCGCATTCTTTTCTCCATTTAACGCCCGCTGCAGCCAGCGCGCCAGGCGCGACTTGTCGGGATTGATATTGCTCGTACCGCATTTTGGACAGCAGGATGTGCTGCAATCTTCATGCAGCGGGCAGCGCGCGCATGAATCGCGGCCTTGCGACACCGAATACGTCAACCCGCAGGTCACGCAGGTGATCATTGCATCTTTGGCTTGCAGCGACGCGCCCATCAGCCGATCCCCCAGCCAAACGCACTCAACAGTCGGTACAGCAATCCCCCAACCAGGATGGCGAACGGGAAGATGAAAGCGATCATCGCGACACCCATCTTCGTCCCACGTTCCTTGATCAGCATGAACATGCTGGCGATGCACGGCACGAACAGGGTAATGGTGGTAATGGCAACAACCACCTGCAGCTCGTTCAATTGACCGCTGCGCTGCATCAAATACAGGTTGGTAGCGGCAAAATCACGCCTTAGAAAGCCAATCAGGAATGCCGTTGCGGTTTCCGCGGGCAGTCCCAGCCAGCCGGTGACTATCGGTTCCAGCCCATTGATGATCCACGGCAGTACGCCCAGCTTATCCAGCGCAAAGAGGATGACGGTGCCCAGTAAAAACAGCGGCACCGCCTCTTTGATGTACCATTCCAAACGCGCAGCCGTCTTGACCAGCACATTCGACAGCACCGGCAGGCGCAGCGGCGGCAGTTCGACCACCAGCGGCGTGCGCTCGCCGGGCATCAGCCGCGCTGCCAGCCACCCGACCAGGATCAACACCAGCAGCACTACCCCGCCCCAGATCAGGCTGGCCCCCAGCGACACGCCTGCCAGCATGCCCATCACCACACCCAACTGCGCCGAACAGGGCACGGCCAACGCCAGCAGCAGCGTCACTAAAATGCGGTCGCGCGGACGGCTGAGCACGCGGGTGGTCATGGTCGCCATGGTCACACAACCCAGCCCAAGCACCATCGGCAGCACGGCCTGGCCATTCAGACCCATCCAGGTGAAGATGCGATTGGTCAGCACCGCCAGGCGCGGCAGGTAACCCGAATCTTCCAAAATGCCAAAGGTGATGAAAAAGGTAATCACAATGGGTAGCAACAGCGCGACCGCGTAGGTGATGCCCACTGTCCAGATGCCGTACTCGCCGACCAGAAAGTCAACCACCAGTGGAATGGGAATCAGATTGGCGATCTGGTTGGACAGCCAGGGGTTGATAATATGGCCGAATAAGTCATTCTCGAGCAAGCCGACCAGGGTGCTGGCGCCAAACACGCCGACGAACCAGTACATGCCGTACAGCGCCAGCAGTAAAATGGGCAGTCCCCATACCGGATGCGTTGCCAGCCGGCCTAATGTGACGCCCAGTCCGGGTTTCCCGCCGTGCGCCTCTTGCTGCGCTGCCCCGGCGACTTGTGTCACGAACGCATCGCGGGTTTGCTGGATTATCGCTGCCAGGGCTTCAACTCCCGCGCCCTGAGCTTGTCGAAGGGCAACTGCTACCGGGGCAGCTTCAGGGACCCCCTCCCACCTCTCCACAGGATGCTGCGCGACCCCAAAATCCACAGTGCGGATTTTATGGGAGGAGTTTAGGGCTTCGACTGCGCCCTGAGCTTGTCGGGCTTCGACAGGCTCAGCCAGCGATAGGGCAGCCTTTTCGCGGATGATGCGCAGTTGTGCCAGCGTTTCAGCCTCGCAGTGCAAGGTGAACCATTCCTCGTTCAATGCGCCGCTGGTCAGCCACAACAGCCCCAGCCCACGGCGGGTGACCGACGATTCAGGCAGCAGCGGTTCAATCTCAGCCAGCGCAGCCTCAACCGCCGGAGGGTAGGTCAAATGGAATTTCGGGTGAGAGGCGCGGCTAACCGCCTGTACCAGGTCATTGACGCCCTGACCGCGGGTTGCCACCGTGGCAGTGACTGGAACGCCCAATGCGGTTTCGATCACCTGCGTCTCGAGGGTCATGCCGCGCGCCTCGGCCTCGTCCATCATGTTTAGCGCCAATGCCAGCGGACGGCCGAGTTCTGCCAGTTGAACCGTCAGATGCAACGTGCGGCGCAAGTTTTTCGCGTCGCCAACCTGCAGCACCGTTTCAATGTCATTCCCAAGGACAACCCGGGCAGTTACGTGTTCATCTTCGCTGCGCGGCGGGAATGCTACGATTCCAGGTGTGTCAACCAGTGTCACGCCATCCAACCCGCGCAGCAGCCCCTGGGTGATCTCGACAGTTGTGCCGGGGTAATTGGCAACGACCACGTATTTCCCGGTCAGGCGGTGGAACAACGCTGACTTGCCGACGTTAGGGTTGCCGACCAGCGCAATGTTGCTGTTATTGGGGACGAGTGCAGTGGATTCAGGGGCGCAATGGGTCATGAAGTACCTGTAATCAGGAGTTAGCCTCCCCTAAAATCCAGGTTTTGGATTTTGGGGGAGGTTGGAGGGGGTAAGATCTTAATGTCCTGGAGTGGGATCACTGCCAGCCGCAGCGCAGTCAGCGCACAGACCGTACAATATCAGCGCCGCCGATTCAACCTGCCCCCCTTGCTGGCGGGTAAAGATCTGTTTGACCTGTTCGAGCAGTGGCGCGTCAAATTCGATGATGCGGTTGCAGGCGCGGCAGCGGAAGTGATGGTGGTCGGCCTTCTCGTCGGCAACCGGATCGAAACGGTCCTGGTGCGGCTCGCCCTCAAAATGCCTGGAGTTGATCAACCCTTCCTGCTCCAACCAGCGCAGCGTGCGGTACACCGTGGACAGGTTGAGTGCCGGGTTCTTGGGCAGCACCTGGTGGTAAAGTTCCTCCGCGGTTGGGTGATTCGGGCTTGCAGCCAGCGCAGCCAGAATCAAACGCCGTTGAGTGGTCATGCGCCCGCCTGTGGAGGACAGAGTCTGCACAGCATGGCGGGTCAGCGGGTCGGAGGGAGCGGATTTGCGGTTCATCAGTAGAATAATAGCCGTCTTATTGCAAATGATTTGCAGATAAGGTTATTCTACGCAGATTCAGCCCAGCCGGTCAGTGCAGCACGTCACATTAAAGAGGGATATGTGTCACGTGCTGTCCACGCATCCTCTGCCCCCTTACCTAACCTCTCCCCCGGCAAATTCACGAGGGAGAATGATTAAAGCTAGCCGCCCCAGGGAAATTTAACCGACAAGCCCCTTCAACTGACCCTTCAACGCCTCGATCTGGTTCCGGGTGCGTTCGACGCGCTGGTAGAACGCTCCATTTGCCTTGACTCCGTCCGCCAGCAGGCGCAGCGCAGCCTCGGCGCGGGTTTTGGCCAGCCCGGCCTCGACAAGGGCATCCAGGTCGGCGCGTTCCCCGGCCCCCACGTGAACCACCATCAGGCCAGTCAGATCCTCAGCGGCCTTGCCGGCCGCCCGGCCCACAACAACCACCATTTCGCCCAGTTCCACTACCAACCGGTTGACCTGGTCGGCAAAAGGTTCGTTCGTCGGTGTCGCCGTAGTCCCGCTATTTTCGCTCATTCCGCACCTTCCGTTTTTTGATCGACCGCTGCTTCATCCTGCACGGATTGCCGCAATTGACCGCGCAGCGCGGCGATCTGGTCGGTGATCTGGCGAATGCGCTCGAACAGCGGCGCGTTGGCCTTCATGCCCTCGCTGATCAGCAGCGCGGCAGCCTCGGAGCGGCTGCGCGCCAGCTCCGCCTCCACCAGCATGTCCAGGTGCGCCAGGGTTTCGTCGTTGACGCGCACCATGACCACGTTACCGCGTCCCTGCAACGCCTCCCCCAGCGTCTGGCCAATGTTCTCGACCTGTTTCCAGGCGCCCTTTAGGGTTTGGCTGCTGGCCGGCGGAGTTTTACTCGCTGAGCCTGTCGAAGCGCCTGTCGCACCTTCGCCCGCTAAGCCTGTCGTAGCAACCTGCGGATCGTGCGCCTGCCCGTCGATGATGGTTTCTTCACTCATGGATATCTCTCCTTCATTAAATTCGGGAAATGCTCCCGCATAAATGTAATTGAATTACATGTAATAGTATAACGAAATGCGTATAAGATGTCAAGCGTCAGGTGCCTCGTCCAGCCCCCTCAACTAACCCTCACCCTTTTGGGGCGCGGAATTACGCCACGCGTTCCGTGACACTTGACACCTGGCACGTGATACTTTCTCTCCCCTTTTCATGTACAATAATAGCTAACCCTATCTTTTATTATCCTCAGGAGGCCGCTATGCTTGTTGGTGAACGCATGTCCCACCCTGTCTTGACGATTTCCCCGGACGTCGCGGTGCAAGACGCACTGGCGCGCATGCGCCGCGAAAAAGTCCGCCGCTACCCGGTGGTTGATAAGAATGGAAAAATGGTCGGCATTGTGACCAGCTCCGATTTAATGAATGCAACTCCCTCCGAAGCCACTACTCTCAGCGTTTGGGAAATCAATTACCTGCTGAGCAAGATTACCGTCGAACGCGTCATGACAAAAGACGTATTGACCACCTGTGAAACCTGCCCGATCGAAGATGCTGCGCTGATCATGGCCGATAAAAAGATCGGCGGCCTGCCGGTCATGCGCGGGGACGATGTGGTTGGCATCATCACCGAGACCGATCTGTTTAAACTCTTCATCGAGATGCTCGGGGCGCGTGTTCCGGGCGTACGCTTGAGCGTTGAAATGGAAGATAAGCCCGGTAAACTCTTCGACCTGACCGGGGTCGTCCGGCAGTTGGGCGGCAACATTCACGGGTTGGGCACCATGCTCGGAGGAACCACCAGCACGCAGCGTGTGACGCTAAAAATTTCGGGCGTTAATATGGAGGAGCTGCGCAAGGCAGTCGAGCCCGTTGTGGTCAATATCCGCGACCTCCGCCAGATGAGTGTGTAAACAGGAGCGATCCATTCGGTCCATTGAATGGGCGTTGACTGTGACACATGACATCTGACACTGTTGCTCCACTGGACGCCATTCTGATCGGCGCCGGTCAACGCGGCGCTGATTCGTATGCGCCGTATGCGCTGCAGCACCCGGCTGAACTGCGCTTTACGGCGGTCGCCGAACCGCGCGCCGAGCGCCGGGCGCGGTTTGCTGCCACGCACCACATTCCGCCAGAGCGCTGCTTCGCAAGCTGGGAGGAGGCGCTGGCTGCCCCGCCCATGGGTGAAGCGGCGGTTATTGCGACCCAGGATTCATTGCACGCGGCGTCCGCCCTGGCTGCCATGCAAGCCGGCTACCATATCCTGCTTGAAAAGCCGATAGCGGTCAATTTGCCTGACTGCCAGGCGCTGATCGAGACATCCGAACAGACCGGACGGCAACTGCACGTCTGCCATGTGCTGCGCTATACCCGTCACATGCGCCTGATGCGCGAAATCGCCCAGTCCGGCGTGCTGGGTGACGTGGTGGATGTGGATCACCGGGAAAATGTGGCTTACTGGCATATGGCGCACTCCTACGTGCGCGGCAACTGGCGCAATCAGGCCGAATCGGGGCCGATGATTCTCACAAAATGCGTGCATGACCTGGACATCCTGCCCTGGCTGTTGGATCAGGCGCCGTTGACCGTCAGCAGCAGCGGCGGGTTGCTGCATTTCCGCGCAGAAAATGCACCCGCTGGCGCCCCGGCCCGCTGCACCGACGGCTGCCCGGCCGCTGATTCCTGCCCGTATTATGCGCCGCACCTTTACCTGGGTCTCGAACCCTTCTGGTACTCTTATGCGGAAACCGCACCAAAGGGGCTGGCGCGTTGGGCTGCGCATCGCATGGTGGACCAGCCTGGCCTGTTGAATTTGCTCTCTACCATGATTCCCCCACTGCGCCAGGTAACCGCTTACCGCGGTTGGCCGCTGACAGTGCTGGCGGAAGACCCCACCCCTGAAAATATTATGGCAGCTCTGCAGGAAGGGCCTTACGGGCGCTGCGTTTATCATTGCGATAACGACGTGGTGGATCACCAGGTGGTCAATTTGCAATTTGACGGCGGAGCCTCGGCAACGCTGACCATGCATGGTCATTCGCCGGTGGAACACCGCTCGACGCGCATCGAAGGCACGCGCGGCCGGCTGGTGGGTCAGTTGGGCAACGGCGGATCGTGGCTGGAGGTAGAGATCCACCGCTCGCGCCGGAAAACGCGCTATGATACCAGCGCGCCTCCGCAGGCCGGTCATGGCGGCGGTGACCAGCAGTTGATGGCGGACTTCACCGCCAGCGTCCGGCGCGGCGGTAATCCACCCGAGGTGCAAGCGGCTGCCCGTCAGGCGCTGCAGGCGCATTGGCTGGCCTTTCTGGCCGAACAGGCGCGGCTGGCGGGGACGGTTCAACCCTCCCTACCTCCTTGAGGAGGGAGAGGTTAGGTGAGGGGATGCTTTTGGGCATGATCCTAAACCAACTTACCCCCTCCTCGCCTCCCCCATTTTGAAAAAACACAAAATGGAAATGCGCGAAAAAGTGGACACAAAAAATGTCCTGATCGGGTAGACTTTTAGAGATCAGGAGATCAGACATGAACGACAGGAAATATCGCGAGTACTCGCGGGAGTTCAAGCTTGAAGCTTTA
>JBAZZG010000022.1:0-56709 GCA_041658905.1 Bellilinea sp. | reverse complement strand
GTTACCTTTTTGGCTCATCATGTACCACGTTATGTGTTCACTTTTCAAGTTTTGTTCATCAATTGGAGCATTTCCCAGCGGTTCACTTTTGAAGTGTTATCGGTTCACTTTTCAAGTTGCGTTGACATCTTTTTCCCCTGTAGTTGACACCACTCGTCTTGCAGGGTATCCTATCTTTGCTTATGGAACAGCCGCAAATCTTTGGCCCGCGCATGTTGACCGTCACTGAACTCTCCCAATACCTGCGTGCCCTGATGGAGAGCGACGAAATTTTGCGCGATCTGTGGGTGAGTGGGGAAATCTCCAATCTTTCGCAACCGGCGTCCGGGCACATCTATTTCACCCTCAAAGACCCTTCCTCAGCGCTGCGCTGCGTCATCTGGCGTACGACCGCTGCCCGTTTGCTGGTCCATTTGCGCAACGGCCAGGCGATCGAAGCTCACGGCGCCATCAGCCTGTACGAACGCGATGGGCAATACCAGCTCTACATCGATTCGCTGCGCATGGCAGGCGAAGGTTGGCTCTATCAGGAATTCTTACGGCTCAAGACGCGTCTGGAGTCCGAGGGGCTTTTTGACGAGGCGCGCAAACACCCAATTCCCGCCTTTCCGCAGCGCATCGGCATCGTGACCTCTGCCACCGGTGCAGCTTTGCAGGATATCCTCAACACCCTCAATCACCGCTACCCCCTGGCAGAGGTGATTCTTTCGCCGGCGCCGGTACAGGGTGACGACGCTCCGCCTAAATTGGTGCGCGCGCTGCAACGGCTGGAAGTTGCCAGCCCGGATGTGATTTTGATGGCGCGCGGCGGCGGTTCTCTGGAAGACCTGTGGGCCTTCAATGACGAACGCGTGGTGCGCGCCATTGTGGCATGCAGCATCCCGGTCATTACCGGCATTGGTCACGAGACCGATTTCACCCTGGCAGATTTTGCGGCTGACCTGCGCGCGCCAACGCCCACCGGGGCAGCGGTGCTGGCTACACCCGATGCCGCTGACCTGCGTGCCGCTCTGGGATCAGAATTGTTGCACCTTGACAGTGCGGTGTCGGCCCTGCTGGCCTCCAGCCGGCGCGATAGTGCTGACCTGGAAATGCGATTGGCGCGCCTTTCGCCGCAGCGCAAAGTACAGGAAGACCGCCAGCGCCTGGACGAATTGCTGGAGCGCGCCGTGCACGGGTTGACCGCTAGTCACCGGCTGCGCCGCGCGCATGTAACCGGTCTGACGGCGCGATTGCAGTCCCTCAGCCCGCTGGCTGTTTTGCAGCGCGGGTATGCCGTGGTGCGCGGGCCGGATGGGCGCATCCTGCAGAGCGTGCAGCAGGTCAAGTCCGGTGACGCGATCACAGCGCGTCTTAAAGACGGCGACCTTACCGCCCAGGTTCAGCAAATCAACCCATCTCCCTGAGAAAGAGTAATCCCATGGCAAAACCCCAACCGCCCGTTGAATCGCTCAGTTACGAACAGGCCTTCCAGGAACTGGAAGACGTGGTTTCTGCGCTGGAAGCCGGGCAGCCCAACCTGGAGGCAGCGCTGGCATTATTTGAGCGCGGACAGGCGCTGGCCAAGCGCTGCGCCAGCCTGCTCGACCAGGCCGAGGTGCGCGTTCGCCGCCTGGCTGAAAATGAACCCGACCTGCCAGTGGAGCTGGACGAAGAGGCATAACCCGGGATGGGTGAACTCTTCTCGAACCAGGTGTTGATTTGCGCCTTGCTGGGCTGGTTTTTAGGCCAGTTCCTCAAGGTACCGATTGAATACTTGACCAGGCGCCGCTGGAACTGGGCCTTGTGGTTCAGCAGCGGCGGTATGCCAAGCTCGCACTCGTCCCTGATGGTCTCGACCACTCTGGCGATCGGGTTATACCACGGCTTTGGCACACCGCTGTTTGCGCTGGCCTTTGCCATGTCGATGATTGTCATCTACGATGCGGCCGGGGTGCGCCGCCAGGCAGGATTCCATGCCCAGAAAATCAATATCGTTTTCGAGGAGTTGTTCCACGGGCGGCCAATCCCGCAGGAGCGTTTGATCGAAGTGCTGGGTCATACACCGCGCCAGGTACTGGGGGGTATCTTCCTGGGGGTGGTGATTACGTTGGTGGTATACGCGGTCTGGCCGCCGCTGCCTTAAAAGGTCGTCGGCTAGCCGTACAGATCGCGTGTCAATTCTTCAATGGTGGGTGACGGCTTATCCTTGCCGATCAATTCTTCCCAGAAGCGCTGGTCATAGCGCCGTGAGCGCACCGGCAGCGGCATTTTGACTCCCCAACCGAGCAGCAGCACTTCTTCCTTGGGCTGCAAGCGCGCCAGCATACCGCGCAACGAGTCGCGCCCGGCCAGGCCGGAGAGCACCGCCGCGATATCCGCCTCGTCACCCAGCCAGCCGGATATGCGCGTGCCGAGCTGCGACATGACCTCGTCGTAAATCTGCGACGGGCGCTGGTCGATGATCAGCAGGGTGACGTAATACTTGCGCATTTCCCGCGCGATGGTGCTGAAGGCGGTCTGGGAGGCCATTTCACGGTTGAGCAGCTTGTGGGCTTCCTCGACTACCACCACCAGCGGGCGCGGTTCTTTGGCTTTTCCCGTGCGGAACGCGTTGGTGTGCTTCTCCCAGGTCTCGCGGATGCGGCGGGTAAGCAGGTTGGTGACCAGCAGATAATCCAGGTCTGACTCGAATTCACCGAATGAAAGTACCACGTGCTTGCCATCATCCAGCAGTTGAATGATGTCGTCCAGAATATTTTTGGGCGGTTCCGGCTGGATATAAGGCCGGTTGAAGATCCGGCCGAGCTTGCTGTGCAGCCCTTCGGCGGCTGCTACATTCACACCTTTTTGATTGGCCCAGGCCGCCACGCTGTCGGCGGCAGGCACCGTTTTTCCATCTTCAGTGTGCTCCACCGCGCCGTTACGCATGGCCTTAAAGGCGCTGTACCAGTTAGTCGCGCCAAAGGAATGCAACAACGCGTCCAGCGTGGTGGGCGTGGTCTCCTTGAGGTTCAGCTCGCGGGTGAGCATTTCGATATCTTCCGGGCGCAGGTCTTTTTCCCCCAACACCAGGTTGAAGTTGGGGGTGTTGCCGCGGATGCTGGCACCCGCTCCCAACCCGACCACCTGCACCTTGCTGCCAAACTTGGTGCGCAGCCCGGTAACCTTGTCGCCGGTTTCGGAGGTGTCGTCGAAGGCGTATTCGTTATGCATGTCGAAGACCAGCAACGAGGTCTTGTTGTAATGGATCAACCCGGCCAGAAGAATGCGCGTCAGGAAGGATTTGCCGGTGCCGGTGGCCCCAAAAATGCCGGATGATCGCTGAACGAAGCGCTCCAGGTCGATGCACACCGGGTGACCCTGTTCGCGGGTATAGCCAACGATGTAATTTTTACCGCCGGGCTCGCCAAAAATTTCTGCGACGTCGCCGGCATGCGCCACCCGCACCGGCGCATGGTGCTGCGGTACGGTTTTGACCGGCAGCGGCTGCGGATCTTGCGGGTGCGCCTCGCGCCAGGCCGGGTAATCCGGTGAGTCGAGTTCCGGGCCGCGCTCCAGCATCAGCGCCGGCAGCACTTCCAGGTTGGTAAACAACGTTTGGCCGTGCAGCAGTTTGGCTAACCCGGCTGGCAGGCGCTTCTCGGACTGCTCATCCGCGAAACGCGGGTCGGTGGTGCCCAGTTGCAGGTCAGTCACCAGCCCATAAAACTGCCAGGGATCGCTTTCGATGACCACAAAGGAACCTTCCTGCACTTGTTGCGGCGGCACGGTCAGCCGCACCGCCAGGCTATCTTTCAGCGTTCCGCCGACGACGTAACCGACCGGCGAATCATTGGGCAGGGGATCTTCGGGCATGGCGGCAGCTCCTTGAAAGAAATAGAACGATTGATCTAGTTTTATTGTACCAGAGATTTCTCCGTGTCAGGTGTCAAGTTTCACGTATCACGTGTCATCCCTACGTGACACATGGCATATGACACTTGACACGCTTTCCTATGTTCCCCAATCCCTCAGATACAAAAAATCGTACCCTACCGTGCGGTTGCTGAGCTTGGCAATCGGCGGCATGACTCGCTTGAAATGGTTGCGGCGAATACGTTCGACCACTTTGCGCACAAAGCTCTCATCAAAGCCAGCCTGGACGCATTCCTCCGGCGCAGCGCGTTCGTCCACCAGCAGGTACAGCAACTGATCGACTTCGGCGTAGGTGAATCCCAGCTCGTCTTCATCCGTTTGGCCGGCCCACAGGTCGGCAGTCGGAGGCTTGACCCGCACCGACTCGGGCACGGCCATAGCGGCTGCCAGCTGGCGCACCTGGGTCTTGTACAGGTCGCCCAGCGGGTTGAGCCCGCAGGCCGAATCGCCGTAGAGTGTGGTGTAGCCCAGCAAAATCTCAGTCTTGTTGCCCGTGCCGACCACCAGCCCGCCAAACGCTGCCGACTGGTCGTACAGCACGATCATGCGCATGCGCGCCATGATATTGCCGCGCCGCAGGCTGGTCATCTCGGGGAAACGCTCCAACAGCGGCTCGGCCATGGGGGTGATCTCGATGGTCGCCGACTGAACCCCGGTCGCGTCGATCACGCGCTGTGCATCATCCAGCGAGTCCTGCGATGAGGTGCGATATGGCATGCGCACGGCCAGTACATTTTGCGGTCCAAGCGCCTCGGCGGCCAGGAAGCATGACAGGGCAGAATCGAGTCCGCCGGACAGCCCGACCACGGCGCGCTGCATACCGGTGCGGCTGATTTCGGCGCGAATCCAACCGGTCAAAATTTTACGAGCCACAGCAGGGTTGATCGTCAGATCGGTCATCGGCTTCTCCATTCGTTTAGCGCCCCGGATTTGGATTTGCGGAATGCAAAATACGCTCGAGTTCGCGCGCCACCAACCCCGGGCGTTCGTCACGCAGCAGCGGCAGGCGGGCGCGGGTGTGGTGCAGCTGGGTCAAGTCAATTTCGCCCAGGGTCAGGGCTTCCTCATGCATGGGGCCCTCCACCAGCAACCCGCCGTTAGGGCCGTAAAGTGCTGAGCCGCCCCAAAAATTGAGCCCGTCCTCGTAGCCGACGCGGTTGGCATGCGCCACAAAGGCGGTGAACAGGCTGGCGTATGCTGCGTTTATATGATCCACCCAGGCGGCTGATTCCAACCGATCGCTGCCGTTCAGACCGCGCCCCGGTGAGGCTGACATATGCAGGAAGATGTCGGCGCCGTCCAACCACAGCAGGTAGGGCGGCGAGGCATGCCAGAAATCCTCGCAAATCAGCATTCCGACACGGCCAAAGCGCGTGTCGAAGGCGCGCACCGAGTCGCCCCAGGCGAAGAAGCGCCCCTCATCGAACATGGAGTAGGTGGGCAGATACACCTTGCGATGCACGTGCAGCACCTGACCGCCTGACAGGTAGGCGGCGGCTATGTAGAAGCGGCGGCGCTCATCCACCTCCACAAAACCGACCATCAAGTCGATCTTTTGGCTGGCAGCCAGCAGCGGTCGGAATACCGGGTCGTCCGTGTTGGGACGGTGCGCCAGGGTCGGTACCAGGTCTTGCAAGACGTAACCCGTCAATGAAAGTTCAGGGAAGACCACCAGGTCGGCGCCCTGACTGCGTGCCTGTTTGGCAATCTCCAGGTGTTTTTCCAGGTTAGCCTGGACGTCGCCAAGCACCGTATTGATTTGAGAGAGTCCGATGGTCAATTTCATCGCAATGGGTTACCTGTAGAGGTGAAAATGGGAGTGAAATTACTCGCGCGGGGAGAACCAGGTTTCGCGGTTGGCGCCGGGGGCCTCATCGGAGAAGGAGGCGCGCATGCGCAGCACGCCGAGAACGATCAACCCCAGCGTACACATTCCGGCCAGTAGCGCGGCAGCAGCATAATCGAGGCGCAGCCCGTTGAAAACCAGCCCGCCATCTGCCCGCCAGAAGGAAAAGAGCGCAGTATGCCCCGCCAGTAGCAGCCCGGCAACGCCAGCGCGTACTTCAAAGGAACGCCAATTGGCGCTGCGGCGTTCGAATGACCAGCCAAGCAGGAAGAGCGTCAGCGCGGCGACCAATTGCAAAGGCCAGCGGTAGGTGAGCACGCCCTCAGGCTCGGTGGAGGGGATTGCCCAGGCCAGCGCCGGGTGAACCTCGGCGCCATAAGCTGTGCCGCTGAATCCAGCTCCCAGCCAGACGGTGACTGCTACCGTGATGAACATGGGCGCAAAGACGTCCGCGGCAACCCCCAGCGGCGCGCGCAGGAACAGCGCCGCCAGGAAAAAAGCGCCCAGCGCGCCTGCCAGCGCACCCGGCCAGGCCAGGCCCCCTTCAGTCAACTGCCAGGCCGTCCCGGGACGAACTGCGTAATAAGCCGGGTTCAACCAGACGTATGCCGCCCGTGCCCCGGCCAGCCCTGCTGCCAGCAGTCCCAGCCCGGCAGCGGTCCAGCGCAGCAACTGGTTGTCGGGCACGCGCCGGATGATTTGCAGCAGCCCGAGCGCTGCGCCGATCCCGATGAGCAGCGAGAAACCGTTCACAGTCAAGATTATAACGTGTCATGGGTCGCGTGTCAGGTGGCAAAGGCCGTGTCACGTGCCACGTAACAAGGACAATCTGTACAAGGGGCACGGGGATCTTTATAGAACCCTAAACGTAATTTGCCCCCTGTGCCCTGGCATGGCATAAAACATGTCAACCCATTCACGATGTAAGATCCAAAAACCGGGCACTGGGTTAATAAGGCAACCAGAACCTATTGGCAATCCCCGTGTCCCTACCCTACACTGATTCGCGTCCACGTTCACTTGACGCATGGCACACCGCACCTTACCCGGATTCGCATCGCAAGGCCGTCGACGGTGTATTAATACTCAGGGATTGCACGGGTGGGGTCATGTGACCTGTTCGAAAAGATATGCCTTGCTGCATCTGGCGCTATGCCCGGCTACGGATGTAAAATCCATCCGCGTCCGCTAGAGTTGTACCATCTTAATCATCGCACTCTGCTCTCCTGCCAACTGCTTTTATGAGGAAGCTTAATGTTCCAGAAATTATTGTATTGGGTTTCTAAACCGATTGTCCTGTCCTATACCAGCGCCGCCCTGAAAATGGACGTGCACAAACAGGAACAATTGCCTGCCGGCGCCAAAATCATCGCCGCCAACCACCCCAGCACCACAGACCCCTTCTTCGTGGCATCCATGCTGCGTACGCAATCATTCATTTTGATTAATAATTTGCTGTTTCAAGTTCCGGTGTTGGGTGAATATCTGCGGCGCTCCGGGCACATCCCGGTGATCGTTGGCAGCGGTCAGGCCGCTTTGGACGCGGCGCTCGAGCACCTGGTCAATGGTCACACGGTGATGATCTTCCCCGAAGGCGACTTGAGCCCCGAAAACGGCGGCTTTCAGAACCCGCGCACCGGTGTGGCGCGCCTGGCGCTGCTGAGTGGCGCTCCAGTGATCCCGGTGGGTATTTACCTCCAGCGCGATCGCTGCCGCACTATCTGCTCGAAGGTCAAGGGGAACAACGAGTATGGGCGCTGGTACCTGCATGGGCCGTACAATATCACGGTCGGGCGACCGTTGCGCTTCCACGGCGATGTGGAAAACCGCCCTTATGTCCGCACTGTGGCTGAGACAGTTATGCACCACATCATCGAAATGGCGCGCCTGAGCGAACAGCGCATGACCCAGACGCCCACCCCGCTGGTCAGCCTGCCCGAGTCCCTGTAAGGAACGACCCTGCGGTTTATGCCCCTGTAGGCGTGTCGTTCCGCTACTGTAGGGAGCGGTTTTGACCGTTCCGCCTACCATTGAATACCTGTAGGGAACGATCTAACCGTTCTATGAGCCTAACGAAGAGTTTGCCGTTCCCCCGGCTGGCTCGATCCTCATCATTTTGACAAATCCGCAGACCTATGTTAAAATACTAGAAACTGGTAATAAAAATTCCAGGTGGGAATGTTTCGTACGCGGCTGTGACAACAGCCTCTGGCAAGTTGATTGCCCCGGTCCGTTCTCAGCGCCGGGGTTTAATTTATGACCATAAACCACAGCCTGGCTGTGTTTAAAACAAAAACTTCTTTTTTTAGAAAGGGTTGATTTTTCAACAAATGAAAGCAAATAAATTACGCATCCTGCCCCTGGGAGGCCTGGGGGAAGTTGGACGCAATATGATGGTATATGAGTACGGCGGCGATATTCTGGTCGTCGATACCGGCCTGATGTTCCCCGAGAACGATATGCATGGGGTGGATTACATCATCCCCGACATCAGCTATCTGATCGAACGGCGCAACAAAGTGCGCGGCATCATCATCACCCACGGACACGAGGACCACACCGGCGCCATTAAGCATGTGCTGGCGGAGGTCAACGCGCCGGTATACGCCACCCCGCTCACCCGCGGCCTGCTCGAGGTCAAACTTGGCAAGCAGGGCGGGCTGGACCGCGCGAACCTGCACACCGTGCAGGCTGGCGATACTGTTCAGATCGGGCCGTTCAAAGTGGAATTCTTCCACGTCTGCCATTCCATCCCCGATGGGGTTGGTCTGGGCATCACCACGCCGGTCGGGCTGATCGTGCACCAGTCGGACTACAAGTTCGACCACACACCGGTGGATAACTGGCCCTCCGACTACGCCAAGCTGGCCGAGTTCTCGCAGCGCGGCGTGCTGGCGCTGTTGGCCGATTCGACCAACGCCGAGCGACCAGGCTGGACGCCTTCCGAGCGGGTCATCGACGGCGCCTTTGACACCGTCTTTCGTGAAACCGAGGGACGCATCATTCTGGCCAGTTTTGCCTCGCTGATCTCCCGCATGCAGCAGGTGGCAGCCGCCACCGAACGCTACGGGCGCAAGCTGGCCTTCGTTGGCACCAGCATGCAGGACAACATGAAGATGGCAAGCAAGCTGGGCTATCTGGACATCGACGAGAAGTTGATCGTCAGCATCGAACAGGCGCTAACCATGCCCGACAAGGACGTGGTGATCATGTGCACCGGGTCGCAGGGTGAACCGACCTCGATCATGGGGCGGCTGAGCACCGGCACCAACCGATTGTTCGATATCAAACCCGGCGACACGGTGGTGCTTTCCTCGCACCCTATCCCGGGCAACGAAGAGAACGTGTACCGCACCATCAACCGCCTGTTCCAGCGCGGCGCCAGCGTGATTCACGAAGCGCTCGCGCCGGTGCACGTCTCCGGGCATGCCAGCCAGGAAGAGATGAAGCTGCTGATTCACCTGACGCGGCCGAAATTCGTCATTCCGATCCACGGCGAGCTGCGCCATCTGCACCAACATGCGCGCCTGGCACGCCAGGTGGGCATCCCCTCCGAGAACATCGCCATTATTGAAAACGGCCAATCGCTTGAGCTCGATGCTGATTCGATGAAACTGGGCGAAAAAGTGGCGACCTCCTTTGTCTTCGTCGAAGGCTCGAGCGTGGGCGAGGTGGACGAGGATGTCATGGCTGAACGCGAAGTTTTGGCTCGCGACGGCATTGTGCTGGTCAACCTGACGCTCGACCGCTTCAGCGGCAGCCTGCGGCGCGATCCGCAAATCTCCAGCCGCGGTTTCCTGCTCTCGCGCGACAGCGACAGCCTGTTGGTGGAGGCGCGCAAGCGCGTCCAGAACGTGCTGAACGGTTCGGTCAACGGCAACCTGGCCAGGGACGTCGAGAAGGAACTTGGCAACCTGTTTTACAGCGAAACCCACCGCCGCCCGATCGTTTACGTCACCGTGGCAAGAGAGTAAGCACAAAATTTGATCCCTCATGTAGGGGCGCAGCAGAGCTGCGCCCCTTTTACATTAAGGAATGGCGGGCAGCACCAGCCATCGCGTATCGGATGATAACAACCTTTGGCGCTACATGATTCCTGCGTCATTCAAAAACTCGCCAACCTCGCGGTCGTAGGCGGCCCGGTCGCGCCAGGCCGCTTCCACGTGACCGGCGTCTGGTGCCAGGTACAGCCGGCGCAGACCGCGCCGTTTGGCTGCGAATAACCGCCGTCCATGCGACGGGGGTACTTCCTTATCCTCCAGGCTGTGGACAAACAGAATCGGCATCTGAAGATTAGCAACATCGCGTTCCGGAATTACTTGTGAGAAATTGAAATCGCCGAAAACGGTGATCAGCCAGGCGCCAATATTGAGCAAGGGGAAGGCGGGAAAATGGTACTCATTGTGCAGGCGCAGCGCCATGGCCTCACGCAGGTCGGCGTAGCTTGAGTCAGCGATGATGAACGCCGGGCGCGGGTCGATGGCGCCGTGCTGCAGCACGATGGCTCCACCCATTGATTCCCCCAGCGTGCCAATGATCCCCTGCGGTCCCGTTTTCTCCGCAACCCAATCGAAAGCCGCCTTTAAATCGTTCTTCTCGTAAAAGCCATAGCTGGTGTTCGGACCGCCGCTGCGTCCAAAGAAGCGTTGGTCGTAAATCAACACGTTGAACCCGCGGCGGCGGAAAACCGGGATGTATTTGATCATGCCAGCACGAGTGTACGAGAGACCATGCAGCATGATGATGGTCTTGCTGCTGTCGGTCAGTGGAAACCAGGTGCCGGAGAGGTCATAGCCGTGCGGCGAGCGAATGGTAACTTCCTGTTTAGACCAGGATTGGAACTCCGTATCATTCAAACGCCCGTGCTCCACTTCGAGGTCGTAACTTTTCTCGTAAGTGAATTTACGTGGGTAGAAAGCCTGTTTGACCAGCCACAGGCCAACTACCACGATTAGAAAGAGAATAGCAACCGGAATGATGAGAACAAGAATTAGTAGTGAAAGCGGCATGGTTTGACCTTAAATTGGAATCGGCCTATTGTAACGCATCGCTGGCGGATGGTGACGAACCTCTGGAAGATTCTTCGCCACTGCGCGATGGTCTGGGCGGATCTATCGGTTATGACGCCTTGAAGAATATTTATGATGTGGTGAGGAAACCCTCGCCAATCAGTAAATGACCTGCCACTACGGCTGAACCGGTGTTTCGGTCATCCGTTAATGATTGTCACCCCACGTTGCAATCGCCGGGCAGGTCGGATGGGGGCTGCAAATAGCGGATGACCTTGCAGGGATTGCCCGCGGCGAACACATCCGCCGGGATGTCCTTGACCACCACGCTGCCCGCGCCAATCACGCTGCGGTCGCCAACGCTGACGCCCGGAGCGATGACCGCCGATCCACCCACCCAAACGTCGCAACCGATTCGGATCGGTTTAGCGAATTCCAGCCCACTGCGGCGTTCGGCCACGTCGAGCGGATGGGTGGCGGTATAAATCTGGACGTTGGGCCCGAACATGGTGTTGCTGCCAATCTCCACCCGCATTACATCCAGCACCACACAGTTGAAATTGAAGAAGACATTGTCGCCAAGGTGAATGTTGTAGCCGTAGTCGCAGTAAAATGGCGGCTCGATCATCGCATGCTTGCCCATCGCACCCATCAGCTCAGCCAGAATCTGCTTGCGCTGCGGGCCATCGCCGGCAGAGGTGTTATTGAAGGCGCGGGTTAAATCGCGCGCATGGCGGCGTTCGGCAACGAGCTGCGGATCGGTTGAATCATATAACTCGCCAGCCAGCATTTTTTCTTTTTCGGTCGCCATAGCGTCCTCCTGTATTTGCCTTGACCTGACGCGCGCGTCGCGGCCAGCAGTGGATATTATACCGGCGCATTAACCCTGTTACCTGGCTGGTGTAAATCCATAGCTTTTCAGCACGGCTTGCCCGGTTGGCGAGAGCACAAAATCGACAAAAGCCTGCGCCATTTCAGCCTGCATGCTGCCCGGCAATGCCAGGATCGGATACTCGGCAGCAATATTCAACGTTGCGGGGATCTCGATCAGGCTAACTTGACCTTTGGCGCTGTTGCCATCGGTGGTGTAAACAATGCCAGCGTCAGCCTCCCCCAGGCCAACCTTGGTGAGCACAGCCCGCACATTGTTTTCATAGGACACGATGTTATTCATCACGGCTTGCTGATAGCCTGGTCCAAATATTCCGCTTTGTTCAGCCCGGTCTAAAAAGTCAAGGCTGTACTGACCCACGGGAACTTCCGGCCCGGCAAAAACCAGCTTCAACCCCGGACGAGCCAGATCGGCCAGTCCGGTCAAATTTGCCGGGTTGTCCCGTGGGTAGATAGCCACCAACTGATTGGTGGCAAATGTTGTTTTTGAATCTGCTGGCAGGTTTTTCTCGGACAGAACCAAATCCATCTGCTTGTCGTTGGCGCTGGCAAATACGTCCACGACGGCACCCTGGATGATTTGCTGCGCCAGTTCCTGCGACCCGGCAAAATTGAATACTACCTCAACGTTTGGGTTGGCAGCGCGGAACAATTTGTCAATTTCAGTGAAAGATTCGGTCAGTGAGGCGGCGGCGGAGACGGTGATGGTCACCGGCTGGAGGGCGGGGGTAGCAGTAGCGCAACCCGCTGAAAAAAACAGGATAGCGGGCAAGATTAAATGACGAAAAAATTGAGAGGGTTTCAATTGGGTTATCTCGACCGGTTGGGTTGGCGGTATTCTCAGCAGGGAATTATACTCATTAAATGAATAAAAACCGTGGTAGGGTGTGCTTAAGCGCACCGTTCACCAAGAATCACACTAAAGATGCACCGTTCATAGTGTCTTGTGGAAAGCCGCCCCCGATAAATAACTTTCAAGATGCGTTTGAGCGTGGAAGTGCAGGTGCAGCGCTCCTCATTCGCGGTCGATTGGCTTGTTTTTTAACCCAGGAGCAACGCACCCGAGAGCATGTTCGGTGCAAGGCACTTTTTAAGTGCCTTGCACCTGCCTTTGATCATGAGGTATTCACTGGGCACATGGCGAGGCTAACAGATGCTGGTTCGTTTGGCTGAATCCCTTTCGCCTCGCCACTACTGACAATTCTTGTGTTGGGAGCAACGCACCCAAATGTTTTACACCTGACACTTGACACCCCTTCTTTCCCGGCTTACAATGACCGTAACAATTGAATGAGTACCTGTTAGGTGCCTTTTACCCCGGATGGTAAGGCTTGAAGGCGAAACCGGTGCAAGTCCGGTGCTGTCGCGCAACTGTAAGGAGGGAATCCCTCTAAGCCAGGTCGCCCGCCCAACAGGTGTTCACCACGCTCTCGCAGAAAGGAGGTGGGGACTTTGGACTGGCAACAGCCAAACGGCATTTCTCACCTCCCTCGCCCAAAAAAGCAGGGAGGTTTTGTTGTCAGTGGTCGGAATAATTGGCGTCACTTTACTTTAGGTTGTTACGGCGCAAGCGGAAGTCATCTCAATCCATTTTTATATCGAGGTATATTGTGAAACGCTTCTCAAAACTCTTGATTATCATTGCGCTGCTGACCGGCCTTCTGGCAGCTTGCGCCCCTGCGGCCGTCACACCCACAACGGCGCCCATTGTAATAACCGACGGCCTTGACCGCGAAGTCACCCTGACCGCCCCCGCGCAGCGTGTCGTTTCGCTGGCGCCATCCAATGCCGAAATACTTTTTGCAGTTGGCGCGGGCAGCCAGGTCGTTGGCCGGGATGAGTTCACCAATTACCCTGAATCAGCCGTCGCCCTGCCCAGCGTGGGCGGGTCGATGGGCGACTATAATTTCGAGCAAATCGTCAACCTCAAGCCAGACCTGGTGCTCGCAGCTGAAATCAACACCCCTGAACAGGTCAAAGCCCTGGAAGACCTTGGCGTGACCGTTTATTACCTGTCCAATCCAACGGACATCGAGGGCATGTATGCCAATCTGGTCATCGTTGGCAAGCTGACCGGGAATGAACCTGAAGCCACCGTGCTGGTGGACAGCCTGAAGCAGCGGGTTGCGGCAGTGGAGGATAAGGTTGCCGGTACGACCGCCAGACCCAAGGTCTTTTACGAGCTGGATGGTTCTGAAGCCGCAAAACCCTGGACCGCCGGCGCCGGCACTTTCATCGACATGTTGATCACCATGGCGGGCGGTGAAAACGTAGCTGCTTCATTGGAAGGTTCATGGGGCCAGTTCAGCCAGGAAGCGCTGCTGGTTGCCAACCCCGATTTTATCCTGCTGGGCGATGCCGCCTATGGAACCACTGCGGAACAGGTCGCGGCTCGCGCCGGCTGGGAGACCATTCAGGCCGTGCAGGCCGGGCAGGTGCTGCCGTTCAATGACGATACTGTCAGCCGGCCTGGTCCGCGCCTGGTAGATGCACTGGAAGAGCTGGTGCGCATCCTTCACCCTGAGTTGAAGTAACCCGTGGAAATCACGCGCACTGCCCGCCCTTACTGGATCGCTTTGCTGGCGCTGACAACTGCCATGCTGCTCAGCATCCTGGTGGGCAGTGTGTCCATTTCCTTCGCTGCCCTGGTTGAGGCGCTGCGGTCAGGGGTAGAAACGACTGCCGGGAAGATCCTGTTCTCGCTGCGGTTGCCGCGCACCGTCCTGGTTGCCATGACCGGGGCGGCGCTGGCTGGCAGCGGCACCGCCTACCAAGGCTTATTCCGCAATCCGCTGGCCGACCCGTATCTGATCGGAGTGGCATCCGGCGCGGGGTTGGGAGCAGTCGCTGCCATGAGCCTGCGCTGGCCATACACCACCCTTGGCCTGCTGGCTGTTCCGCTGGCTGCCTTTGCCAGCGGGTTGTTGACGGTGGCGGTTGTGTACGCGCTGGCAAAAGTTGGGCGGGCAATCCCGGCATCCAACTTGATTCTGGCGGGGGTGGCTGTCAGTTCTTTCGCGACCGCCTTGACCTCTTTCTTGATGCTGCGCTCCAGTGGAGAACTGCGCCGCGCGCTGGCCTGGCTGCTGGGCGGCGCCACCATGAGCGGCTGGCAGCCGGTTCTGGCGCTGCTGCCGTACTGGGTGGTGGGACTGGGTATTCTGTTGACGACGGGCCATGCGCTTAACGTCCTTCAATTTGGCGACGAACAAGCGCAGCAGCTTGGCCTGCCTGTCACGCGCGTGCGGCGCTTGATCATAGTCGCTGCGTCACTGTCCACCGCGGCAGCGGTCTCGTTTGCCGGCATCATCGGTTTTGTCGGGTTGATCATTCCACACATTCTACGGCTGTTGACCGGCGCGGACTACCGGCGGCTTTTGCCGCTTTCGCTGGTCGGCGGAGCGGTGCTGCTGCTGGCAGCGGATGTGCTGGCGCGGGTTCTGCTGGCGCCGCAGGAACTGCCAGTGGGCATCGTTACCGCGCTGGCAGGCGCGCCGTTCTTCCTGTGGGTGCTGCGCCGCAGCCGACAAGCTAATTTTTGGAGCTGACATGCTGGAAGTTCGAGGCCTGAGTGCTGCGTACAGCGGTAAACACGTGTTAAAGGACCTTAACTTTTGCCTGCAGGCCGGCGAAATGCTGGCGGTCATTGGTCCGAATGGCGCTGGCAAATCGACCCTGGTGCGGGTTTTAAGTGGTATTCTGCCGCCGCAGAGCGGGCAGGTGTTATTTAACGGAAAGGAACTGGCAAAACTGTCCCCGGCCGAGCGCGCGCAACTGATTGCTGTCGTGCCGCAGGCGCGCAGCATTCCCCCGGCTTACACTGCCTGGCAGGTGGTGATGCTGGGCCGCACACCTTACCTCAACTGGTTCGGGCAAACCTCGCCGCAGGATGAGGACCTGGTGCGTCTGGCGATGGAACGCACCAGCACGCTCGATCTGGCGCCGCGGCTGGTCGGGGAACTATCCGGCGGCGAACTACAGCGGGTTTTACTGGCGCGGGCATTGGTGCAAACCACCCCGGTGCTGCTGCTGGACGAGCCAACGACTCACCTCGACTTGCAATACCAGATCAGCTTGCTCAAACAGGTACAAGACCTGATTCACCGGCCGGCGGGTTGGGCGCTGGCCAATGGACACGGCGCGCCGGGCGCGCTGGTCGTGCTGCACGACCTGAATTTGGTGGCGCGTTTTGCGGACCGGGTGCTGCTGCTGGTACAGGGACAGCTTCGCGCGCTTGGCACGGTCAGCGAGGTGCTGCAGCCGGAGTTGCTCAGTGAAGCTTTTGGAATTGCTCTGGATGTGGTGCAAAATCCGATCGGAGCGCACCCCCTGGTGGTGGCGCGCTAGATCGGGTTTGTGGAAAAACCGGGCACAATGGTCTATACTTGTCCGGGAAAGCCCCCCACCCGATGCAGATTAACCTTTATGCCACTTTCCGTTTAATCGCCGGTCGACGTACGCTGGATGTCCAACTGACGCCTGGCGCTACTGCCCGCCAGGTTGTAACGGTAGTCCTCGAGCAGGCGCCGGATTTACGGACGCACTGGGTCAACGATCAGGGGGAAATCCATGCGCACGTGCACGGGTTCATCAACGGGCACGAAATTCCAACCCTTGAACGCGGGTGGGATACACCGCTTCACCCAGAAGACGTCATGGATTTCATCCCACCGGTCGCTGGCGGCTAAGCGGGTACTGGTCGCTCAAACTACCGCAGTGTGAACATCGAAGGCCGGCGGATTTTCCATGGCCTTTTTTACCGCGCACTGTTCCGCAGAGCGCACCAGGGCTGGATAATATTTTTCGGGGAAAGTGGGCGGCACCTGGATTTCCAATTCCACATTTTCCACCATGCCGTTCAGGCTGTTGGTATGGATGCGCTGAACGATGCGGATGCCATCGGTCGGCAGTCCGCGGTTGCGGCAGAAACCGAGTACGTAAATGCCGGCGCAGGTTCCCAGCGAAGCTAAAAAGGTCAAAAATGGGGTCGGGGCTGAACCTTCGCCGCCTCCCATCGGGGGTTGGTCTGTCTTGACAGTATAGGAACCAAAATGCGCGTCCACGCGGGCGCCACCGGGAAAATCGACAACCATTTCCATAGGGACATTTACTCCATCGTCATCAAATTAAAATACCATTCTCTTAGATGGCGGAGGGACTAAAAGGTTGCAGATTCGTCCGGCAGCGGAACGCGGCTGGGATGCCGGGCGCCGTACCAAAAGTAACGCCAGTACAGATAAATAGCGATGGCATAAAAGACGATGGTGGCCGCAAAGGCGGGCCCAAAGCCGTAATTGACCTGAATCCAGCCGCTAACCTGCGGGCTGAAGGCCCAGCCAACATTGTTGGCCATGCTTACCAGGCTGGCAACGGTGGCGCGCGCGGATGGTTCCACCTTCTCCATGACAAAGGTCTGGTATACCGGGCCGCTCATGTTCATCAAGGTCAGACGCACATAATACGCTGCTGCACTGAAGAAATAGACCGGTGAAAAGCCCATCAGGAACAGGAACGGGATGGACAGCGCCTGGGTGACCACCACCACCTGGATCTTGCCAAACCGGTCTGCCAGCGGCGGCGCCAGCAGCAGACCGATACCCATAGCCAGCGAACCCCAGGCAAACATCGACCCGATGACCGGGTCAGGCTGGTGGTATACCTGGCGGTAGAAGATGTTCATGAAGGGCATAATCAGGCCGGCGCCAAGCGATACGATCAACATCGGCAAGATCAACCGCCCAAGCAGACGGGTGTTTTTGGCAAAGAAGCTGAGAGGCGCGAACATCGAACGCTGCTCGCCGGAAAGCTGGCTCGGGCGCAGGAAGAGCAGTGGGAGGATACCTGCCGAGGCAGCGATCGCTATCACCCCCAGCGACCAGCCGTAGGCCAGCGGGTTGGTCGGTGAGCCGCCTTGCACACCTGCCAGCCAGGTGGGCAGATAACCGCCAACCCAGTTGCCGATGAATCCAGAGGCCATGGTCAGCCCGGACGCGAAGCTGAAGAGGTAGGTGCGTTCTTTTTCGCCGCTGTTTTCCATCAGGAACGGCCCCATCGCCACACCGTTAAGGCTTTGGCCTAACCCGAGGATCACGCTCATCGCGATAAATACACCAGCCGATGGGAACAGCACCATAACCGCAATGGCAACGATCACGGACAGGCCGCCGAAAATCATGGCTCGTTTTTGGCCCAGGATATCCACCAGGTATCCCATAGGCAAAGCAGCTATTAAGGCTGTCAGGCTGCTGGTGGTAATCAGCGTACCCAGCAGCGCCTCGTCATAACCCAGGCTGAGGACGTAAAAATTAAACAGGAGCCGATACACGCCCAATGCGGCTCCGGTGAGAACGGCACTGAGCAAATAAAGGCGAGCGTTGGGGTGAAAGGCGCTGATGCGGTCTGAATAAATGGTAAGGGCTTTTTTGACCCTGGAGTAAAACTGTGGTGATTTCAACTATTTACCTGCATTGCAGTGAATGAAGAGGATAAATTGAGAACTATTTTCTTGAGAAAGATTTCACTTATTGTAATGGAGACGCCCGCGGGCGAATAGCCGGTGATGTCATAACTTGAGAACGAATATGTCACATCGGGGGATTAATTTCTGCTAAAAAATTGGACAATGCTGCTCTCGTAAATGATGATATTTGCCACTACAAAGCGACGAGAGGTATGAGTAATATTATTGCAATGCTAGAGCAAGATTCGCAAGAAATCGCAATTTTTCAGGGCTTCACTGCGCACCAGCTCGAATTGTTGGATACAGCCTTTGAAGCTTTCTTTTTGCTGCGTGATACGCATGTGTTCGAACAAGGGGACGTTTCCGAACATCTGTATATATTAACCTCAGGTAAGGTTATAATCCGTTATAAGCCCTATGATGGTCCGCCGCTGACTGTGGCGACGATTGGTCCAGGAGGCGTATTTGGCTGGTCGGCAGCGCTTGGCAGATCATGTTATTCATCCGGGGCGCTGGTCATCGAGGACTGTCAGGGCTACCGCATTAGTAAAGCCCGATTAAGCGTTCTTTGCGAGGAATATCCCGATACCAGTGGCGCGCTGTTGAAGCGGTTGGCCAGCCTGGTCAACAACAAGATGGATCCCACTTATGCGGAAATTCTCAAGATCCTCAAGAATGGGATAAACGCGCACGGATTAGACCACCAGAGGAACCTAAAAAATGGAAGATGAGACCCCCAAATACAGCATCAGTGACCAACTGCGCGGACTGGTAGAGCAGTTAAGCGCCTATATCGAAACCTATCACGGTGGCGAGGTGGATTTTGTGGATTTCGATGGCAAAGTGGTGAAAGTTAAATTGGGCGGCGCGTGTTTAGGCTGCCCGCTTTCCCCGGTAACCGTGAAGGGCTGGGTCGAGGGTACGATCAAGCAGTTTTTCCCGGAAGTGGAAGGCGTTCAGACCGTCGAGTAGCCGCGTGTAGAGAAAATCAAAGACCGGAGCGTTCTCCGGTCTTTGATTTTTTAACACGATCCTGTTCAGCCTTGTTCCGGGCGGTCAGGCATAAATTTTTCTCCGCCGGGTAATCGCACCTTTCATTCCAACAGGACTTCGACGTGCTCACCGTCCTCATCATTATAGACATCCAGCACCTGGCCAACCTCGCCGGCGCGAATGGCGTTAAGAATCTCGCTCATTTGTTCCCGTCCCAGTTCTGGCGAGAAACGCGCGCCCATCTTCACCCCGGCGTTCAGGACGGTAACCGGCAGGCGTACATTCACGCGCGTTTTGCCGGTGGCAGTGTCGGTAATGCGCACCCGCAGCCAGCGCGGTCCACCTGATGAAAAAGGCGGCGCTGCCGGGAGGGAGAAAGACGGTTGGGGCGGACGGCTCTTATCCAGCGCCTCCAGCAGGCGAATCCCTTCCTGCGGGGTGATTTTTCCCTGCTGTACCAGGTTGAGGATTTTGAGTCGTTCTTCTGAACTGACCACCATTCCAGCCTTTCTTGATTCTTGACACGAATTCTTGTATCTTTATTGTACCTGCTATATTCAGCGAAGAGACAGGGCATGCCTTACCGGTTTGATCCGCTTGCCCGCCTGCAAAATCCAACAGGAGGTCTGGTATGCACAACCTGTGGTCATTATTCCTTTTGTTTGTAAAGGTCAACCTGTTGACCACCTCTGGTCCGGCTTCGGTCGGGCTGCTGTACAAAGAAGCGGTCGGAAAACTGATGGACGAGTCTCAATTTGTCGAGGCAGTCGGGTTTTCGAGCGTATTGCCGGGGAGTGATGCGCTGCAGTTGGCGATGTTCGTCGGTTATTCAGCCAGCGGGATTCCCGGGGCGCTGGTGGCGCTGATGGGTTCGATCCTGCCGCCAACGGTGATCATGCTGCTGATTGTCTCAGCGCTCAAATTTGTCAGCGGCGAGGTGTGGGTGGGCAACTTCGTCCGTGGTCTGACGCCGGCGGTAGCGGTATTGATGGTCCTGGTGGCGGTCAAGATTTTCCGTGGGGAAAGCGGAACGCCTATCGGCCTATTTACCGTTTTGATCGGGGTGGGCAGCCTGGCTGCCTACCTGCTAAAAGCACCCGCGCCGTTGGTCCTGCTATCGGCCGGGATCCTTGGGATCATCTTCTTACGATGACTGCGCAACCGGAAGTCATCCTCTGCCTGCAAGCCGGTATGCCGGATTACCCGGATATTGAATACGGGGTAAACATTGCCAGACTGCTGCAAGCTTCGGTTAAATTCCTGTGCATGCGCGGGCGCGGCACGACCGCTACCCTGGAGCAGGCGGTTAAGCAGGGATCAGAAAAACTCCAGGCGGCTGGTTTACCTTTTGAAGTGGAATGGGCCAAAGGTCTGGTGGCCGAGGCCATCGAAACCGCCGTGCGCGATCATCCGCAGGCATTGGCGATCTTTAGCGACCGCAACCGACCGGTCTGGCGGCGCCTGTTGCGCCTTGGCCGGCTGCGCCACCTGATGGCCGAGTTGAGCAGCCCGCTGCTGCGCGTTCGAGATACCTGCTGGCCGATAAAGGAAATTTTGGTGTGCAGCGGCGGTATGGCTTACACCATACGCCTGGAGAAAATGGCCATCCGACTGGCCAAAGCGTCGGGCGCCCGGCTGACCTTGCTGCACATCGTAGAGCCGGTGACATTGGATTATTCACTGGCGCGCGAGATGCATGACCACTGGTCGCAATTGATAGAAACCCACACACCCCAGGCGCGCCATTTTATCAAGGTGGTGGCAGCAGCCAAAGAGGCGGGGGTGGAGGCGCGCCTGCTGGTGCGCCATGGGGAAGTGGTGCAGGAGATTATCCGCGAAGTACGTAGCGGTGATTACGATATGGTGGGGTTGGGGTCAGCGTACAGTTCGCATTCGCTGCGAAATTTGTACCGGCCGGATGTCACCGCGCTGGTCTCAGCCTCGGTGGATTGCCCGATCCTGACTATGCGCGGCAAGGTAAGCGACACCTTCGAGCAAGATTTTTAGATATTCCCGGCGGACGCTTCCCACTTACGCACTGCAGATTGGATCAGCGCTTTGATTTCGGGGTCCAGCACGCTTTCAATGCCAATATACTTTACTGCGCCGATCCACACCACTACGCCATTGGTGAATTCTTCGCCCAAGCGGATGTTTTTTCCGGCGTAGATCGTACCCGGCAGTATTTCCTGCAATATTTCATCGATCTGGCCTACCATGGTGCGGGCGCGTGGTTTTTCGACTTTTGCAGTTGAAGCGGGTAGTACCGGGATTACCGGTTTGATTATGGGTAAATCCGGAGTGGGCTCAACCGGGGGTAATTCCGCTTCGTTTTCAGGAAAAATGGTCGATAATTCATCCTCTGGAACCAGGCTGTCTGGGGCTTCTTCCGTAGAGACCTCTGGGGAAAATGATTCCATGCCGCTAACCGGTTCAGTCACAGCAGCCGAAAATTCAGGGGCTGCGACTGGCGCGCCAGGAGTGGTTTGAACAACCGGCGCTGGTTGTTCAGGCATCCCGAGCCAGGCCTGCCAGTTGCTGGCTGCTTCCTGCAGGCTGCGCAGCTGTTCCGCAGGGATTGAACTGCGGTTGAGATACACTTTGCCCTTGACATCGGTGACCAGTTTGCCACTACGGGTTTCGCGATACAAGGCTGCAATGCTTTCGAAGCGCGTTTCGGGCAGCGCCGGCATTTCCGGAACGATCAATTCCTCCATCACCTTATTCTCTTGTTCGCTATCATCCTTGCGGCGGCGGCGGTCGCCTACCACGCTCATGATCAAAATCCCTACCAGAACACCGACAGTAACAAAAATAAGGGCTGGGATGAGTAGATTTGGGGATGTTGGCATTTCAACCTCTCTTTATCTATGGGACGGTTGGCATACCGGGCAGAAGTGCGTACCGCGCTGCCCGACAATTATTCTTTCGATCAACGTACCGCAAACCGGGCAAGGCTGACCCTTGCGGCCGTAGGCTCTAAAATGGTTCTGAAAATCTCCGCCGCGGTACACCCAGTCGATACTGGCGCCGTTGCGCAGGATACCTTCCTGCAAAACACTGCGGATCGACAGCCAAAGATGTTCGATCTCCAGGACGGTGAGGGCTGCTGCCGGGGTTAGTGGGTGAATCTTTGCCAGATGCAAAGCTTCGTCGGTATAGATATTGCCCAGCCCGGCAACGACTGTCTGATCCAACAGCAGCGGTTTGATAGCGCGCTGCCGGCCTTTCAACCTGGCTGCCAGATCCGCCGCAGTAAAGGCTGAATCGAGCGGCTCAGGCCCCAATCCCGACAGGACCTCGTTCGGGTCGGTTACCAGCCAGGCGCGGCCGAATTTGCGTGGGTCATTGAGTACCAGCCGAATGCCGTCGTCAAAAAGCAGTAACAGCCGGTCATGGGCCGCAAGCGAACGAGGCGTACCCTCATCGGTTGTTGTAGTTTCCACCCTCAGATCACCGCTCATGCGCAGGTGGAACAGCAGGGTATCCTGCGTGAGGGAAAGCTGAATAAATTTTCCTCGCCGGGAAGCATCTGTCAGGGTTTGACCGCGCAACCGCTGCGAGAACTGGGCTGATGCAGGCGTGACCAGAGACCGCTCCCAGAGCACCTGTCCGCCAGCCAGTACACGCCCGACTGCCGGAGGACCTTCGCGTCCTCCAGCTTTCAAAGCACGGACAATGGTCTCGACTTCTGGTAACTCTGGCATGGGCTTACTGGCTAGTCGTGTCTCAAGCTATTCGTTGAACAACTCACCAACGCTGCGACCTTCATTTGCCCGGTGTATGACTTCGGCCAGCAGCGGGCCGACCGTCAGCACCTTCAACCGGTCGCCGAACAGAGCAGTTTTTTCAGGCGGTATGGGAATCGTATCCGTGGTGACGTATTGAGTAACCGGCAGCCCGGCCAGGATGGGGGCTGCGTCAGAGGAAAGCACCGAATGGACAAAAGACATATACACATTACGGGCGCCGCTTTGTTTGAGCAGATTCACCGCATTGATCATAGACCCGCCGGTATCCACCTCGTCGTCCACCAGGATCACGTCGCGGTCGAAAATATCGCCGATCAGCGTTAACGCCTCGGCTTTGGAGTTATTCGCCAGACGGCGTTTTTCAATGAAGGCTAAGGGCAACTGCAGCGTTGCAGCATAATTACGGGCTTTCTTGGCAAATCCAAGGTCAGCAGTGACCACTACCGGGGAATATAACTGTGGCAGGAGGGATTTGAAATAATCCGTCAGGATGTAGAACGCTGTGAGGACGTCGCCCGGGATGGAGAAGAAGCCCTGAATTTGGCCGGCGTGCAGGTCCATGGTGACGTAGCGATCCGCGCCGGCAACTTCGATCATATCCGCGACCAGGCGCGCGGTGATGGGAACGCGCGGCTGGTCCTTTTTGTCAGAACGCGCGTAGCAAAGGTACGGCACCACTGCGGTAATCCGCGCAGCCGAGTCCAGCCGCAGGGTCTGGATCATGATCAGCAGTTCCATCAAGTTTCGATGCACCGGCGCCGGCGTGGTCTGGATGACGTAGCAATCCTGGCCGCGCACGCTGCCGTGCAGCTTGATAAACAAGTTGTCGTTCGGAAACGTAATGACTTCACGTCCGCAGAGCGGCAAACTTAAGTACGTGGCAATCTTTTGCGCCAGATCCGGGCAGGCTGTCCCCGCATACAGCCGAATTTCACCATATTTCATCCCATCAGGACGCAGGTGATTGTGAATGGGCATTTTCCTTATCCTTTGAACATCTTCTGCAGGTAGTCACTTTGAACTTCCGGGGTGATTTATGCCACAAGATCAATTTTACTGGTTTTATATTAATCCTGTGGCATAAGCAGGGAGCCGTTTATGGATTCAAACGGTTGGGGCCGCGGAAGAGGAACACTGCCTCGCGAATGTTGGGCAGGTTGAGCATCATCATGAGCAGCCGCGAGAGCCCCATACCAAAACCGCCGTGCGGCGGGCAGCCATAGCGGAAGAAATCCAGGTAAAACTGGATCGTTTCCAGGTTGAGGCCCTTCTCGACCGCCTGTTTGGCTAAAATGTCGTAGCGGTGTTCTCGCTGGGCACCGGTGACGATTTCGGTACCGTTAGCGATTAGATCGAAGCTCTTGGTCACTTCCGGGCGGTCGGCATAGCGCATGTGGTAGAAGGGACGCACGGTGATCGGCCAATCGGTCAGGTAAAAGAAGTCATGGTTGTATGTTTTCTTCACCCAGTTATACAACGTACGCTCGCCGCCTGGATCGATGTCGCCCTTCTTTTCTGCAGGCAGTTGATAGCCTTCCTCTTTGAGGATTTCCAGAGCGCGAGTCATGGGAATACGCGGGAAAGGCGTGGTGGGAACCACCAGATCGACGCCGAACAATTCTTTGATTAGTTCACCATGCATTTCTTTGACGCGGCGGTAAACGTGGGCCAGCATATTCTCCAGGAAGGCCATCACATCTTCGTGCGACTCGATGTAAGAAATTTCCATATCGATGCCGGTGAATTCAGTCATGTGGCGCGAGGTGTAGGAGGGGTCGGCGCGGAAAACAGGCCCGATTTCAAAAATACGCTCAAAACCGGCAGCCATGGCCATTTGCTTGTAGAACTGCGGGGACTGCGCCAGGTAGGCTTTGGTCTCGAAATACTGCACCTCGAACAGCTCTGCACCGCTTTCGCTGGGCGAGCCCATCAACTTGGGCGAATGGACTTCGATGAAATTGTGTTGCAGCCAGTATTCACGGAAGGCCTGTTCAGCGGTGGTTTGCACCTGAAAGATGGCGGCAACCTGCGGACGGCGCATGTCCAGATAACGCCAGTCGAGGCGGTAATCGATGGAAGGGATCGTCTCGGCAAACGGATCGAGCGGGAGGGGGGAATCGGCAGTGCTTTCCACCTGCAGACTTTCCAATTGCACTTCCAACCCGCCTAATTTGACGACTGGATTATCGACCACGGCACCGGTGACGGTTACCACCGACTCGGCGCCAAGCGTGGAAATCTGCTCGGCTAAAGCAGTGTCATTAGCCTTCCAGAATGCAACCTGCACCAATCCGGTTTGATCCCGGACGATCAGGAATTGCATTTTCTTCTGGTCGCGCAGGGTCTGCAAAAACCCATGAATTTGAACTTTCTCTCCGATGTGGCTGCGTAAGTCTCCGATAAAAGTGCGTTGCATTGTCTTCTTCTCCTGGGCGTGGATTTATGTACGAAAATGGCGTGGTTTTCTGTTGTTTCGTGGCTGGTTCGGTCTAGCAGCCGGGATGGAGTTCAGGTAAGGGAAGAGTCAGTTGTTTGGCTGCCTGGTAAGGCGAAATCTGGCGGGTTTCCACCTGGGCCAGGGTCTCCTGGAAAAGCTCCGGCGGGACGCTGGCCCGCCAATTGTTATTCAATTCTACCTGAACTAACTGCTCGAGCTCTGCCTGCAGACGGCTGCGGTCGCGTGCCTGCCAGGCGCCAGTGGTATGCAGATATGCGGCGTGGCGGTCAATAGCTTCAACCAGTTCGTTTATTCCCTCTGATTGGGTGGCAATGGTTTGCAGTACCGGCGGAATCCATAACGGTGCGGTGCTGCCGGTAAAACTGTGCGGGTGAGTGGGATGGCCCAGTTCAAGCATGGCGCGGAGGGCGCGGACGGTGCTGTCCACACCGGGATGGTCAGCTTTATTAATGACCAGAATATCGGCGATCTCCAAAATTCCGGCTTTGATGGCCTGGATGTCATCCCCCATGCCGGGCGCTTCGATCACCAGGGTGGTGTGCGCCAGACGGGCAATGTCCACTTCGGCCTGACCGGCGCCGACTGTCTCGACCAGCACAATGTCGAACCCGGCAGCGTCCAATGCCTGGACTACCCCGGTGGTGGCGCGCGCCAGGCCACCGAGGGCTCCACGCGATGCCATAGAACGGATGAAAATGCCTGGGTCGCCGGCTAAATCACGCATGCGCACCCGGTCCCCAAGCACGGCGCCGCCGGTGAAGGGGGAGGTTGGGTCAACAGCGACGATGGCAACGCTGCGCGCGGGTTTCCCATTTGTGGGATTGCGCAGCGCGAGGGCGATCTGGTTGACCAGCGAAGATTTGCCTGAACCCGGCGAGCCCGTGACGCCAATCAGGTGGGCGCGCCCGGTATGCGCAAACAACTGGTCAAGGGCAGCCCGACCCTCGGGCGCGTTATTTTCGACCAGGGTTAGCAAGCGGGCGAGGGGCAAGCGCTTGCCCGCAACCACACTCTCGACCAGGTCGTGTTTAACGTTCATCAAGCGGCTTTCAAACTTGCGCTTGCTGCAGGACAGCGCGCGTAATGTCCTCCACCACCTGGGTGGTAGGGGTGCCGGGTCCGTATACTTGCGCCACACCGGCATTGATGAGGCTGGGAACATCATTTTCAGGGATGATACCGCCGACGAATACACATACCCCTTCCTGTCCGTTGGCGCGAAGTAAGTCCAGGATGCGCGGAACCAAAACCATATGAGCGCCGGATAAAATGGAAATACCAATCGCGTCAACGTCTTCCTGGAGGGCGGCTTCTGCGATCATCTCCGGCGTCTGGCGCAGACCGGTATAAATGATCTCCATCCCGGCGTCGCGCAAGGCACGGGCAATTACCTTTGCACCGCGGTCGTGCCCGTCCAAGCCTGGCTTGGCAATCAGAACCCGTATCTTTCGCTCAGTCATGTAGTGCTCCAAAAAATGGGGGTAGCGTATTAGAATTATACCGCGTCTACGGGTGTGCTGTTGAGCGGGCAAATGTCATGTTTCTGTCTGAAAAATGACCCGACCACGCGACCTCTCAAATCGGAATACCGTTGGATTTAAAGGGAGAGTAAACCATTATGTGCGCGCGTCATACAGGAGTTACAGGCGCGAACTATAGCGTATAGATATAAATTGCTCCTTGTAATTTCAATATAAAATTGTATAATGACAATTATGAGGGGTACTATACGCATTGTTTTAGTCATATTCATATTGATATTGCTAGGCGGAGTCACCCATCCGGGGTATACCCAAACTACCGGAACGGGTGAAGACTTTGGCACTGGCCATATCGTGCGCGGCGCGTTCCTCGAACAGTACGTCAGCGTTCGCAGTCCGCTTGAACTGTACGGACTGCCGATCACCGGTGAATTCGAGGGCATGTCTGCGTTTGGCATCACCACCGTTCAATATTTCAACAAAGCTCGTTTTGACCTGGTCAAGGATCTGGATGGCAATGACAAGGTGGTTGTTGCCAACCTGGGAGAATTAACTTATCCGGGGTCGGGACCGCTGGCGCCCGTATCCTCCGAGGGTCCAACCTGCCGCAAATTCCCGGCGACCGGAAAAAGCGTATGCTACGCTTTCCTGCAGTATTATGACGCCAATGACGGGCCAGTCAACTTTGGCGACCCGATCTCGGATCTTGAAATTCGCGAGGGCCGCTACGTACAGTATTTCCAAAAGGCGCGGATGGAATGGGCGCCTGAACTGGACGCGGACAGCCACGTCATTTTGACCGACCTAGGCAAGCGCTACTTCGATTTTGTGGTCGGCGATTCGGATCGATTAAAGCCAGAAGGCAGTTCGATCCCCGGCAAGCCACGCAAGCCGCAGGCTTATGCATTTGTTGCCAACCCATTGATCACCGCCGGCAGCCAGCAAACGTTGAACGTGGTGGTGGTGGATATGTACCGCCAACCGGTTGCCAATGCGCAGGTGTGGGTCTTTATGCTCACCCCTGACGGGCGCAAGGACCCCTTCCGCGCTCCGGACACCAACAGCGATGGTATTTCCACGCTGCTCTTCCCGGTAGGGAGTCTATCGCCCACACAGATCGTGGCGCTTGAGGTGAAGGTTACCGCTAATGGCGAAGAGACTTCCGCTCAATCCTGGTTCAGGGTGTGGTATTAGGCCGATTTTTTTGTCATTGCGAACGAAGTGAAGCAATCTGAGCCAGGGTAACGGCATGACTGGCTGGGGAGATTGAGCTCCATTTGTCACACTGAAAATCATATGTGCTGCTGACGAAATGGCATGTTAGCAAATGGTCGCAAATTGCATTGCGGCGCGGAACTACGTGGTGTGCTGTCATTGCGAGGCACGAAGCAATCTGAGCCGGTAGCAAAATGTGACTGGCTAAGGGAAAAGGCATGCTTCGCGCCGTATACGAGCATTAGGAAATCGCCTCACAACGCCTGGATAACAGAGGAAGCTGCTGAATACCTGGTGGGTTGTTAGATAGTTGTGGATTGCTTCGTGCCTCGCAATGACAGAAAGAAGCGATGAGGGCGCTTGCTTCGTTCCTTGCTGGACTGAAAGAGATAATGGCATGGATATCTTCGTTACTTGCAATAACAACCTGTTTTTTTATTGTTTTGCTGCGCTCACAACACAATAATATGAACCACCGCAAGTATAACCAAAAACCTCAACCAAAAAACTCCAGCGATAAATCTTTCCATTCCGGATTGATAGAATTGATCAACTCAATCTTGTTCTTTCTTGAACCACCCTTAATTTGTTTTTCCCGGGTAATGGCTGAATTAATATCTGTGCCGCACTCATAAAAGACCAATTTGAAGATTTTATATTTTTTTGTGAATTCCCCACCCAGTCCATTTTTATGCTCTAGAACCCGTCGTTCGAGATTGTTCGTTACACCTGTGTAAAGCACTGAATTAAATGCGTTGGTCATGATATAGACGTAATAAAGCCGGTCATTTGACATCTTCAGGTTGAGCCTTTGTGAGCGTAGATTGCATTTAATAGTGTACAGCAATTATGTTCAAGCTTTGGATGGAGCTCGCGGGGTTTTCTATTTGGGAGAATTTATTCACTTGTCCAAGCAAGTATAATCATCTTAATTTGTCCTCAAAGACAGAAACGCACGTTAATTGGGATAAGATTCCATCAACCCTCGTAAAGGCGCGATGGGATGTCATTGCGAGGAACGAAGCAATCTGAATCGGGTTAACTGTATGATTGGCTGTGGAAAAAGACACTAATCATGCCGTTCTGTTCTTTAGGAAATGTCATCACAACGCTTGGATGACAGAGGTAGCTGCTGAAAGCTGGGGCTGTTGGTAGATTGTCGTGGATTGCATCGTTCCTCGCAATGACAAAAAGAGGTGATGGCGTAAAATGTTTCGCGGCTCTCAATGACAGGAAGAGGCGATGAAGTAGATGGCTTCGTTCCGCGCTATGACAACCGCCACCTTAAATCTTAACAAAATTGGCTTACCAAAAACTTTAAGACCGCTTGCGGCGGGCAGCCGGTATGGACATGCTATAATCATTTCAGCCCGACAACTGCCCTGTCTGGTATTTATTTAACGTTGACTGCCTTATGACTTTCGCCCACCTGCATGTTCATACCCAGTACTCGCTGCTAGACGGCTTCTCTAATATTAAGAAGCTGATCCAACGCGTGAAAGACATGAACATGCCGGCGGTTGCCATCACAGACCACGGCACCATGTTTGGGGTGATCGAATTTTTCAACGCCGCCAGGACCGCCGGTGTGAAACCGATTATCGGGCTGGAAGCTTACATGGCAGCGCGCGGCATGCGGGACCGCGATGGTAAGCTGGACAAGACCTCGTCGCACTTACTGTTGCTGGCGGAAAATGACACCGGTTACCGCAATTTGCTCAAAATTGCCAGCGCGGCACAGCTGGACGGTTTTTACTACTTCCCGCGCATCGACCACGACTTCCTGGCGGCCCACGCGGAAGGATTAATCGCTACCTCCGGCTGCATGGCGGCTGAAATTCCGCGCATCATCAGGGAAAAGGGCCCTGAAGCTGCCCGCCAGAAGCTGGACTGGTACTACGACATTTTCGGACCGGACAACTTCTTCCTCGAACTTCAACAGCACAACATTCCCGAATTGCAGACCATCAACAAGGCGCTGTTGAGCCTTGGTCCGCGCTACCAGGCGCGTTATGTCGCCACCAATGATGTGCACTACATTAATCCGGAAGATTGGCGCTACCAGGATATTCTGCTGGCGATTCAGACCGGGTCATTGATCACCGAACCGAACCGCTTCCGCATGTCGGATGATACCTACTACCTGCGAACACCGGATGAGATGGCGCAGTTGTTTGCTGAAGTTCCTGAGGCGCTTTCCAACACCGTTTTGATTGCAGAACGCGCCAATGTTGATCTTTCCAGCCAGGGATATCACCTACCGCTATTCGAAGTCCCGCAAGGCCATACTTCGCAGACCTATTTGCGCAAATTATGCGAACGAGGTCTATTGGAGCGCTACGGCTCGCACGCTGAAGATCTGGAAATCCGCACCCGACTGGAATACGAGCTGCAGGTCATTCATGAAATGGGCTTCGACGCCTACTTTCTGATTGTGTGGGATTTATGCCAACATGCCCGCGCCAACGGCATCTGGTACAACGCACGCGGGTCAGCCGCCGGATCGATGGTGGCGTACACACTGGATATCACCATTGTTGAGCCGGTCAGCCACGGCCTCATTTTTGAACGTTTCCTCAACCCGGGGCGCATTTCGATGCCGGATATCGACCTGGACTTCCAGGATGATATGCGTGCGCACATGATGGAATACACCGCGCAGAAATACGGCAACGACCGGGTGGCGCAGATTATTACCTTCGGCACGATGGGCGCACGCGGTGCTATTCGCGATGTCGGCCGGGTGATGGATATTCCACTCAACGAAGTGGACCGCGTCAGCAAGCTGGTGCCGAACATCCCCAGCAAGCCCATGACCATCGCCGAGGCGGTGGAAGCGACGCCGGAATTAAAGAATATCTATAATTCGACGCCGTATTTGAAAGAGCTGATCGACACCGCCGGGCACATGGAAGGCGCGGTACGCAGCGCCGGGACGCACGCTGCGGGCGTGATCATTACCGACCGGCCGATCCTGGATTACATCCCACTGCACCGGCCAACCAGCGGCTCGGAAGAGTCGCCGATTAAAACGGTCACCCAGTTCGAAATGTCGATCATCGAGTCGCTGGGCCTGCTCAAGGTGGATTTCCTGGGCCTGTCGACCCTGACGATTATGCAGCGCGCCTGCGACTTGATCGAAAAGCGTCGCGGGGTGAAGCTGAACCTGGATAACATCCCGATTGATGACCCTGAAACCTTCGAATTCCTGGGATCGGGGCACACCGCCGGCGTCTTTCAATTGGAAGGTACGGGCATGACGCGTTACCTCATGCAAATGAAACCTAACAACCTGGCGAACGTCATCGCCATGGTGGCGCTTTACCGACCCGGGCCGCTGGCTTTTATCCCGCAGTACATCAAACGCATGCACGGCGAAGAAAAGGTCAGCTACCGCACGCCGGCCATGGAACCGATTTTCAAAGAGACCTTCGGCATCCCTATCTACCAGGAGCAATTAATGCGCGCCGCGGTGGAACTGGGCGGTTACACCCTGCCGGAATCGGATGAACTGCGCAAGGTCATTTCCAAAAAGCAGAAAGACAAACTGGAAAAGCACCGGAAAAAATTTATTGACGGCGCCAGCGAAAAAGGCATTTCAAAAGAGACCGCTTCGGCCATTTTTGCCGACTGGGAAGAGTTCGCCAATTACGGCTTTAACAAGTCGCATGCTGCTGATTATGGCATCATTGCCGTACAGACCGCCTACCTGAAGACTCATTACGCCGTAGAGTATATGACCGCGCTGCTTTCCGCCTCGAAAAATGAAATCGAGAAAGTGGCTTTTTATGTAGCCGACAGCCGCAGCATGGGCATCGAGGTTTTGCCGCCGGACGTAAACTCCAGCCAGTATGACTTCTCGATTGAAGATCGGGACGGGCAGCCGCCCGCCATCCGCTTTGGGTTGGGGGCGGTCAAGAATGTCGGGCAAGCGCCGGTGGACATCATCCTCGAAGCCCGCAAAGTCGGTCCCTTTACCGACCTGAAAGATCTGGCTTTCCGCGCTGATTTGCAAAAGATTGGCAAGCGATCCCTGGAATGCCTGGTGCGCGTTGGCGCGCTGGATCGTTTTGGACCTCGCAAAGCCATCCTGGAAGGCCTTGACCAGTTTATTTCAGTCAGCGCCAGCCATTTCCGTGCGCTCAACAGCGGGCAATTGAGCTTCTTCGGCTCCATTGCCGGGGTGGAGGAGGAATTCCGCCTGCCCATAACACCATTACTCGACCGGCGCGAGCAGTTGGAATGGGAACGCGAGTTAATCGGCTTATACGTTTCGGATCACCCGCTGACCCCATACTTGCCGACCCTGCAGCAGCGGGTGACGCACTTTTCGAGCGCGCTGCCAGAACTGGCGCATAAGGAGAAAGTAACCGTTGCTGGTTTGGTGACGCGCTTCCGCAGTCACCAAACGAAAAAAGGCGACATGATGGGTTTCGTCACCCTGGAGGATGTACAGGGTGTCGTTGAACTGGTGGTTTTCCCGCGCGCCTGGGCGCAGTATGCCGGTCTGGTGGTGATGGACCGGGTGCTCCAGGCCGACGGTTCGCTAGACAATGAATCCGGCGACCCCAAAGTCCTGGTGGACCGGCTGACTGAGGTGTTCCTCGATGCGGAAGGGCAATCGACCGGCCGCGAGGTCGACCCTTACTTGAGCTACCTGCCGGACGAAGAAAACAACTTGTCTGTGGACGAATTTGATTTTACTGTGCAGGACCGTGCACCTGAAATTCTCCGGCAGCCTGTGCAACACGCGGCAAGCAAACGCACGGAATGGGATGATACGCCGCTCCCTCCCGAATTTCCGGATGACTGGCACCTGCTGAGCGCTGGAGCATTCGATTCAGGTTCAGTTCAACCGGACCAGGTAGAAAGTATAGCCTTCCTACCGGCTGCGCCCGTAACCGAAGAAGCCGCTCCGGCGATGCCACAACCTGTGCCCGAAAAGTCTGCGGCTGCGACCGAGCCGGCAACGCTCTCGATCAACCCGCCCCCGGTGAAGATCTCCGAGCCGCTGGTGCATTATCCGCCGATGAATTATCTGGTGGCTCCGGTACTTAGCAGCGAAGTGTCGCCTGGTGAAATCCGAATGGTCAAAGTGATTTTACGGTCAACCGGTGATAAGCATCGGGATGTGCTGCGGGTGCGCCGGGTGCACGGTGTGTTGCGATCTGCTCCGGGGCGTGATAAATTTGCACTGATGGTTTTTGAAGGCGGCAGCCGTTACCTGATGGAATTTCCAAACGAGACCACCGGCATCAGCACCGAACTACTGCGTACTTTGACGGCCATGGTCGGCGAGGGCAGCGTGCTGGTCGAAACCATCAAACTACTTTAGAAAAGTTGAGCATACATATCGATGGCTGAAGGCCGTTCCATTAAGACGATTGGCTTGTTAACTTCAGGCGGCGACGCGCCGGGGATGAATCCATGTATCCGGGCAGTTGTGCGGGCTAGCCTGGCCCGCGGTTTGCAGGTGATTGGGGTCGAGGACGGATTCGAGGGCCTGATCAATGGGCGCTTCCACCCTATGGGTCCGCGTGATGTTGGTGGGATCCTGCAGCGCGGCGGGACCATCCTGCGGACGGCACGCTGCAAAGATTTCATGGACCAGAAATACCAGCGCGAAGCGATCCGTTCGATCAATGACGCTGCCATCGACGGGCTGGTGGTGATTGGCGGTGACGGCAGTATGCACGGGGCTCAAAATCTGGTGGATCGCGGCATCGCTGTAGTGGGTGTACCCGCCAGTATCGACAATGATATTTTTGGCACCGATATATGCATTGGGGTGGATACTGCCCTGAACACCATCGTGGATGCCATCGACAAACTGCGCGATACCGCCTCCTCGCACAACCGCGCCTTTCTGGTGGAAACCATGGGGCGTGAATCAGGTTACCTGGCGATGCAGGCCGGCATCGTCACCGGCGCTGAACTGGTACTGGTGCCGGAGGTGGAAACGGATGTTGAACTGGTTGGCCAGGTGATGGAGGCCGCCTACCGCCGTGGCAAGAGTCACTGCATTGTGGTTGTTGCTGAAGGCGCCAAACCGCCTATCAGTGAACTGGCTGAGAAGATCAATTCAATGGAAATGGGATTTTCCACCCGGGTGACCATTTTGGGGCACATTCAACGCGGGGGTAAACCATCGGCGTTTGACCGGTTGCTGGCCTCACGGTTTGGCACCAAAGCCGTTGAGTACCTGGTGGAAGGCAAGACCGGGGTAATGACCGGATTGAATGGCAGCTCGGTTGAAGCGGTGCCATTCAGCCATGTGTTCTCAAAACGCAAATCGCTGCCCATGGACCAATACGAAATGGCCAAAACCCTGGCGCGGTGAAGTTCATCGTTCGGGGTTGACAGGGGGAGGGCGAGAACAAAGTCATCCTAGACCGGCGAGAATGCCATAGCCTCGCCCTACAGTTAAGCCGGCAGCGATTACGGGTCGGCATGGAAACCACCCTCGCTGAAGGGTGCCAGACGCCTGTAACCAGGCGTGCGGACTTTTATTGGATTGGCGCAGGATAAAGATCCCGACTCTGCGCCAATACCATTCGAATTACTTAAAGAATTCATCACAAAGTAACCAAATCTAAATAAAAACTAAATACCGCCCTGCTATCCTAAGGAAGATCCAAACGGGATCAAACTTACTCAAACATACAAACAAGGAGAACATTTATGAGTAAAAAAGTATGGCTTTCCCTCCTGGCTGCAGGAGTACTGGTGGCAGGCGTTTTCTTCGGCATCAGCGCGGTCAAAACCGTTAGCGCCGATACGACTCCGGTCACTGGCATGTATGGCATGATGGAACGCGGACGCGGTGGTTATGGCGTCTCGCAAGAGAGTCTGGCAGAAGCGTTGGGTGTCACTGTGGACGAGTTGCAGGCCGCCTATCAAACTGCTACCGATAAGGCGTTGGAACAGGCCGTGGCAGCAGATCTGATTACCCAGACCCAGGCTGACCTCATTAAAGAGCGCGGGACAGGCTTCTTTGGCATGCATCTGGGCGGTTTTATGAGCGCCGGTGATATCGACTTCCAGGCTTTGTTGGCGGAAGCCCTGGGCATCAGCACCGATGAACTCCAGGCTGCAACCACCACGGCGCGCACGACCGCCATCGCAGATGCTGTGGCAGCCGGCGACCTGACTCAGGAACAGGCTGACCTGATCCTGGGACAACAGGCGCTGCGCAACTCGGATGCCTTCAAAACCGGCATGACCGCGGCTTATGAACAAGCCATCAACGATGCCCTGGCAGCTGGCACCATCACCCAGGCTCAGGCAGATGCCTTGCTGGCCAACCTTGAAACCAACGGCTTCATGGGCGGACACGGCTTCGGCATGGGCGGCGGGATGGGCGGCGGTCGCGGCGGCATGCACGGTGGTATGGGTGGCGGCATGGGCGGGAATTGGTAAGTCAGCCCTAACGGAAACCCTAAAAACCTAACGCCAATAAATCAGAAGGTTTGCCGATAAGGCGATGAATTCAAGAACGAAACCTCTGAAGTGTTTAGGATGAAATAAAAAAAACAAAGGGCGAGAATTTCTCGCCCTTTGTTTTTTTAGTCTGATCGGGTTCGGAAACATATCAGTTGGTTGAGATCCTTCGCTCCCGATAAAGCCGGTCGCTCAGGATGACATCATTATTAAATTTTCTTCCGCTGTGCGCGGTGATGGATGCGCAGTTGTTAGGCTAGGCGGCGGCCTGCTGGCGGCGGACGCGGTTGGTGGTGATGTATTTACTCAATTCGGCCGCCAGGGAGGGGATAATCAGCAGCGGAATGATAAAGCGCCACTCGATCCAGGTGAGCGGTACGGTGCTGAAGATGGGGTTCAAGAATGGCACGTACACCACCAACATCAACAACACCAGCGAGAAAAGCACCGCCAGGTTCATCCATTTATTGCTGAACAGACCAATTTTTAGGATGGGGTAATGTTCAGAGCGCGCAGTGTAGGCTCGCAGCAATTCTGAAAGCGACAGAGTCAGGAAAGCCATGGTTTCGGCGTAAATCTCGTTGTGCAGCAGGCCGATAGCATACGCAGTGAGTGTCACGGCAGTGATGGCGATGGTCTGGATGAGGACACCCAGCCGCATGGACTTATTGATAATCGGTTCTTTGGGCGGACGCGGCTGCTGTTCCATCGTATCCGGGTCGCCTTTTTCGGTGCCCAGAGCCAGCGCCGGAGCGCCGTCCGTGATCAGGTTGAGCCACAGCAGTTGAATAGGCGCCAGAGGCGAAAGTACCGCCCTTTCGGCATTCGGGAAGAGCAGGCGGCCAAAGGCGGTCGGCAGGAAAATGATCAGGATCTCCGCCAGGTTGCAGGAGATCAGGTAATAGACAAATTTGCGAATGTTGGCGTAGATGATGCGACCCTGCTCCACCGCTGAGACGATGCTGGCGTAATTATCGTCGGTCAACACCATGTCAGCGGTGCCTTTGGCCACGTCGGTCCCGGTGATGCCCATCGCTATGCCAATATCCGCGCGTTTGATCGCTGGCGCGTCGTTTACGCCGTCGCCGGTCATGGCAACCACCTCGCCGTTGGCTTTGAGTGCATCGACAATGCGCATTTTATGCTCTGGTGAGACCCGGGCGAAGACGTCAGTGTGCTGAACCGCTTCCTGCAAGGCTGGATCATCCAATTCATCCAGCTGAGCGCCTGCCAGCACCTGGTGTCCCGGGCGCAGCAGATGAATGCTCTCCCCGATGGCGCGGGCGGTGTTGGGATAATCGCCGGTAATCATAATGGTCCGGATGCCAGCCCGGGCCGCTTTATCCAACGCAGGTTGCACTTCAGGCCGGGCCGGGTCGATCATGCCGACCAATCCAACAAATATAAGATTCTTCTCCAACTGCGCCTGGTCGAGCTTTTCGGGTATTTCAGGCAGCACCCGGTAGGCCATGCCAAGCACGCGCAACGCATCTTGGGTCAGGACATCATTGGCTGCCATAATCTTGCTGCGCTGAGCATCATCCAGCGGAGCGGGCACATCTGAAGTAGTCTGGTAGCTGGAACACAGTTTGAGCACCACATCCGGCGCGCCTTTAACCACTACTGTGAATTCCGGATGATTACCGTCGCTAAAGGGCGAAAGATCGTCCAGGTGCGGGTCTTTAACGCCATGTATGGTGACCATGCGCTTGCGGTCTGAATCGAAGGGAATTTCACGCTCGCGCGGGTAGGCCTGGCTGAGCTCTTCCGGGAGTGCCCCTGCTTTGGCTGCCGCAATCAGGATGGAACCTTCGGTCGGGTCGCCGATAATACGGAAGCTGGAGCGGCCGTTTTCACCTTCGATGCGTTCCAATTCCGCGTCGTTATTCAGCGCGCCCACCCACAGGGCGGTGCGGGCAGCGGGAAATTGATCCAGGTCGATCCGCTTCCCGGCCAGGCGGAAATCACCGTCGGCGGAGTAACCTGTGCCGGATATTTCGATATCCTGCCCGTCCACCCACAGCCGGGTGACTGTCATCACATTCTGGGTCAGCGTCCCGGTTTTATCCGAGCAAATGACGGTTGCCGAACCGAGCGTTTCCACTGAGGAAAGCCGCCGGATGAGCGCGTGGCGTTTGACCATCTCGCGCATTCCCAGCGCCAGGCTGATGGTCACGATGGCGGGCAAACCCTCGGGTACGGCTGCAATCGCCAGGCTGACTGCAACCATAAACATCTGCAAAATTGGCCCGCCCTGGAGGATACCGGCGATGAAAACCAGCCCGCAAATGATCAGAGCTGCCCAGCCCAATGTTTTTCCCAGCTGCTGCAGGCGGCGCTGCAATGGGGTTTCTTCCATTTCAACCGATTGCAGCATGGTGGCGATCATGCCAAGCTGTGTGTGCATCCCGGTAGCTACCACCGCACCGCGTCCGCGGCCGTAGGATGCCAGTGTGCCCATAAAGGCTGTATTCTTGCGGTCGCCGAGGGAACTTTCGGCATCCACGATGGCAACGGCGTTTTTCTCCACCGGCATCGACTCGCCCGTCAGCGCAGCTTCTTCGACCCGCAGGTTCACCGCTTCCATCAGGCGCAAATCGGCCGGGATGAAATTGCCGGCTTCCAGGAAAACGATATCCCCCGGCACCAGTTCGTGCGCCGGAATCGAAATGCGGCGCCCGTCCCGCAGCACCTGGGCGTCGGGCGCGGCCAGTTTTTTGAGCGCTGCCAGCGCCTGTTCAGCCCGGCTCTCCTGAACTACTCCGAGCACTGCATTCAGCACAACGATCGCCAGAATGGCAATCGACTCGATATAGGGCTTGTGTTCGACGGCTGAGACGATAGTGGAAATAACTGCTGCGACGATGAGCAGCAGCACCACGAAGTCGTTCAACTGCCGCACAACCATTTGCAGGAAAGTGGTGTGCGGAGGTTCGGTTAACTCATTGGGCCCGTACTTCTCCAGACGGCGGGCAGCCTCCGCCGCAGTCAAACCGCGGCTTTGTTCCGATTCCAATTGCAAGAGAACATCCTGCGCGCTCAAAGAATGCCAGGTGGCTGATATATCCGGGTTGCCGGCCGGTTTGTTCAACGGAGGATTTTGATTAATCATTCGATCTCCAGATGCATAGGAATGCCGGTTCAGGGTGCTGGTTAAGGTAGCTGCAGGGATGTTAATGCGCCTGTCTGCTCACATAGATTGTAAACGCAGGAAATGCCTTGTTTCAGCTGCCTTCTGGGCCAATTACTGTTCCATCCGGAATAGCGGTATTTTTAGCGATAACCACAATCCCATCCCGCACCACGCACAATGGCAGGTCTAACTCGGTTCCGCGTGGGTAGGGTTGGATGATGACATTCTCGCCAATTTGCACATTTTTATCCAGTATGGCTCCGCTTATTTGCGAATTCTTGCCAATGCCTAAAGGAATAAAACCCGCTTCGGGAGAAATCGTGTCGCTGCCGGCTTTTTTGACATAATAATCGGCGCCCATCATCACCGTATCGGTAATTTTCACCCCGCTCTGGATGATACTGCGCAGTCCGATGATGGAATGCCGAATCTCTGCCATGTTGATCCGGCAGCCTTCCGCCAACAGGACATTTTCCAGCAGTGAATTTTGTACGATCGATCCGGGTAGGTAGCGTCCATGCGAATAAATTGGCCGGGTCGAATCATACATATTGAAGGGCGAATCCGGCATGGTCAACGCCAGGTTGGTGTCATAGAACGAGCGGATCGTTCCAATATCCTCCCAATAGCCCTCAAAATCATAACCAAAAACATTCGCATTTTGTATGGCGTGTGGAATCACATCGCCGCCAAAATCATCGAAGCTAAGATTTGACTCCAGCAGTTCCACCAAAGTTTTCGTGTTGAACAGGTAGATTCCCATTGAGCCAAGGAACGGCTTTTGCGGATCTTCGCTTGACATCATTTCTGCCAGAACCCGGGGATCGTTGGGCTTTTCGGCAAAATTGATCAGACGGCGGTCCGGGTTGCGTTTGAGGATGCCAAAGCGCCCGGCATCGGAGTGCGCCACCGGTTGAACCGCCACAGTGATATCCGCTTTGTTTTGAATGTGAAAATCGAACATGGGTTTGAAATCCATGGTGTACAGATGGTCGCCTGCCAGGATCAATACGTACGGGGCACGGGTCGAGCGGATTTCGAACAACTGCTTACGAACAGCGTCCGCGGTACCCTGGTACCAGGCAGCGCTGGAAATGGTCTGTTCGGCTGCCCAGATTTGTACCCAGCCGGTGTGAAAGGAGTCAAAAACGTAGGTGTTGGTGATGTGGCGGTGCAGGGATACCGAGTTGAACTGGGTCAGCACGGCGATGCGAAAGATGCCGGAGTTGATGCAGTTGCTGATAGGGATATCGATCAACCGATATTTTCCGGCAATCGGAACCGCTGGTTTGGAGCGCACGGCGGTCAGCGGGTAGAGACGAGTGCCACGCCCGCCCCCCAGGACAATTGCGAGTATATCGTTGGTCGATGCCATATCCAAATTCCTTTCGATCACACGCAGCGCGTTTCCCCAGGCCGGTTGCCTTAGCGGAATTGTACATACAAAGGAAGGTGTCGCTGAAATTAATAACCAGCTATTAACCTTCCAGGGTAAATGGCTTGATCCAGATGATTATACAACCAGCGGCTACGGGTGGGGCGTCTCGCAAACCGCCCCTACAAAACCTAACAATACCATCTCTCAATGACCAACCACCCCAAATCATGTTGGATTTCGGGCTGCGATTGTACATTTCCTGCTGGCTGCACAGCTTCCCCCTCACTCGCAGAGTGTCCTGCCCACACCCACAGGGCACCCTGTGGGTGTGGGCAAGCCAACCTACGAAAGGCCTATCTTGCCACTGCCCGAATTCGGCGGTTGAGACTGGTAGCGACCCAAACGATTATGAACGCCGTAGTACAGGTCAGTACGATGGCTGCGCCGGAAGCTACGTTGAAATAATATGATAGGTACAGCCCGATCACTGCCGATACTGCCGCAATGGCTGCGGCCAATGCCATCATCTTCCATAGCCGGCGGGTGAGCAAGTAGGCTGTCGCGGCCGGCGTTACCAGCATGGCTACCATCAACGCCACCCCCACGGTCTGCAGTGAAACCACAATGGCCACCGCGATCAGCACGATCAAAATATTATCCAATAGGCGCGCTGGCAGGCGCAGTGTAGCCGCCAGAACCGGGTCGAATGCCAGGATCATAAATTCTTTGTAAAACAGAAAAACCACTACCAGAACGAGCCCGCCGAAAACCGCGGTCAGCAACAGATCCTGCGTGCCGACCCCCAACACGTCGCCAAATAGAAAATGAGCCAGATCGACGGTGTAACTGCGCACGGACGAGATCAACGCGATGCCCAGCGCAAACATCCCGGCGAAAATGATGCCAATGGCCGTATCCTCTTTGATGCGGGCGGTGCGGCTGACCGCACCAATGCCGAGGGAACTGACCACAGCGGTGCCCATGGCCCACCAGAAGAGCGGTTCGCGCGCTCCGCCGCCTACCAGGTAACCGACTGCCAGTCCGGGCAGGATGGCATGCGCCAGTGCGTCGCCAAAGAAGGCCATCCCGCGCAGCACGACATACGCGCCAAGCACGGCGCATACGATGCCAACTAATACGGCAGCTGCCATGCCGCGCAGCATAAAGGGATATTGCAGCGGTTGTAAAAGGACTTCAAGCATGGTCATGTTCTCCATCGTCGCAGCAGGAGTCACCCAGAGCCAGGGTACCGTCAACCCCGGGCAGTAAGCGCAGGTGACTGCCGTAGGCATCCACCAGTTGGGCCGGGTTGAGTACGGTTTCCGCCGAACCGATCCCGACCAGACGGCGGTTGAGCAGCATGACCCTATCGAAGCGTTCGCCGGCGATCTTAAGATCGTGCAACGCGACCATCACCGTCACACCCTGGCTGTGCAATAGTTCCAGAACGCTGAAAAGTTCTTCCTGCGCGCGCGAGTCCAGCCCCGTGAGCGGTTCGTCCATCAGAATCAACTCAGCTTCCTGGGCCAGGGCGCGGGCAATAAACATGCGCTGCTGCTGCCCGCCCGAAAGCTGTTGAATCTGCCGGTCGGCCAGGTCGAGCAGTCGGACGGTATCCAATGCCTGCCTGACCAACTGGTAATCATGGTGTGTCGGCCAGCGCAGCAACCCCAGTTTGCCAGTGCGGCCCATCATGACCACATCGGCAACCGTGGCAGGGAAACTCCAGTCAACCTGGGTGCGCTGCGGCACATAGGCGATGCAGATATGCCCGCCTGGTTCGTGACCGGCAACCTCTACCAGCCCGCGACTGGGCCGCAGCACGCCAGCGATCACCTTGAACAGCGTTGATTTTCCGGCGCCATTTGGGCCGACGACTGCCAGCCGTTCGCCGCGCTGCAATTCGAACGTCAGATTATCCAGCGCTGCCCCGGAATCGTATGCAACGGTTAACCCCTCCACCTTTAAAATCGGTTTGTCTGGGGAATGCGGGTGCGGGTGTGCCAGAAAGGTAAGGTTGGGATTGCGAAATCGATCAAGAAATGCCATTTTTTTACCTTCACATGCTTGCCTAGGGTTTCAAGGCAGCGACCATTGCGCTAACGTTATAGTGAACCATGTCCAGGTAGGTAGCGGCGGGGCCGCCGGGTTCGGAGAACGATTCATGATACAGGCGCACCAGTTGTACTCCCGTGTCGTCTGATACACGCTGTGCCAGGGTCGGCGTAACCGCATCGCTGATAAAGATTGCCCGCACACTATGCTCCCGGATGGCTTGCTCAATCATCGCCAGGTCCTGCGCCGAGGGCGATGAGCTGGTACTGAAACCGGGGATGATGGCGCCAATCTGCTCGAAGCCGTAGCGCGCTGCAAAATAGCCGTAAACCAGATGATCGGTGACCAGGGTTCGGTTGGCAGCCGGGATAAGCGCAACCTGCTCCATCACCCAGCTATCCAAATCTTTTAGACTGGCTGTGTAGCGTTCTGCGTTAGTCTGGTAGATTGCGGCATTCGCCGGGTCAAGCTCGACCAGCGCCGCGCGGATATTTTCGACCCACACCATAACGTTGTTGGGATCGACCCAGGTATGCGGGTCGCCGGTATGCGCATCTTCGCCATCCGCTTCACCCGCTGGGGCTTCCAGCAGCTGAATCCCATCCGAGACCTCGACCACGCGGGCTTGAGCGCCGGCGTTTTCGATCAGCGGTTGCAGAAATTCTTCCAGGCCAGCACCGTTGGCAAAAATGATACTGGCATTCCCCACCATGGCCATATCGCGCGGCGAGGGCTGGAAGTTGTGCGGTTCGGCATTGGGCGGCAGCAGGGTCGAAACGGTAAAGGCGTCGCCGCCAATTTGCTGGACGACGTCAGCGACGATGCTGGTGGTGGCAACGACGTTCATTTCACCTGCCGGGGTGGCGGCAGGCAGTTGGCAGGCAGTTAGCAGCACCAGCAGGAGCAGCGCTGGCAGGATAGGATAGCGGGGGTGCATGTGGCTAAGACTCCGATAAGGTTGAAATGGGCTTGCGGCAGTTCGGGCAGGTGCCGAAAAACTGCAGCCAGTGTTCGTTGATGGCAAAACCGGTGTCGTTGGCGACCTTGCCGGACAGCGGGTCAAGGTCGTCCCCGGCGAAGGTTTGCACCAGCCCGCAGGAGGTGCACAACAGCAGATGCTGGTGACCGTCAGCGGTGCGCAGGTAGCGGTGGCAGCCGTCAGGGAGATGCACCCGCTCGATAAGACCTAGTTCTTCCAGTTTTTCGAGTGTGCGATACACGGTGACCAGCCCCAAGCCCGGGTGTTCGGCGCGGCCGAGGTCGTAGACCTCAATCGGCCCGAGCGCGCGGGAGGTGCCGACCATCAGCTCGACGATGGCGCGCCGGGGAGCGGTCACCCGGCAGCCGGCGGATTGCAGCAGGTCAAGCCAGCGAGAGACGGTTGCAGTTGGGTTCATGGAGCCTATTGTAATTGAAAATCATTTTCAATACAAGGGTTATGCTTGTCATGTTGCCCGCACTCACAGAGCACCTTTCAGGTGGGGCACGCTGCGCGTGAACGAAGTGATCACGAACATCCCGTGGGGAAGCAACTCGATGGCTGCCACCGCCACCATTCGTTTGCTCACATAAAATTTAGTTTGACATGCTGTCCCAAGGGTACCAAGCCACATCATCCTCCCAGACTTGAATACTTCCGAAGAGAATGGCTGAAGACCTTGACAGCCAAAATCAAACCGAAAATTATATAAACAGGATAAAGACTTAGTTCAATCGGTTCAAACTTATTTCCCAGCAACGCTTGGGCAGGGAAATTAGCCAACATGATTACAGGAATCCCAAATGTGAAGAATAACTTTGCCCCCTTCGAATAAATGGATGTCGGGTATCCGCTATACTGAAAAAACTCGGACTGAAGTGAAAATAACGATTGGACACTTATAAAACGCATAGCTAAACTCGCAATGAGAACGCCAACGACGAAACGCAAAACTACTGCCCCAAATAACATAAGAAAGAATAGAAATATAGCTGTAGAGTTCGGAATTACTATACTGTGAGTTAACAATAAACGAACAAGAATAAATGCTGGAAGAGCAAGACTAAACATTGATGATATTTGAACCCGTTGGAATGTCAACCAAAAAATTGGGTCGACAGGTTTCACTAAATCAAAATCTAAGGAACCCTCACGGATCCTACTTGGTAGGCGCTCCAAATTGGCTTTAATGAAAGTATCGTAAAACCCTATTACAATTTGATTTACACAAAGAAGAAAAATAACTTCATTCAATGTCCAGCCACCGATGGCAGGAATCTGAGCAAAAAGGATTTGAAAAAATAGTATAGAAAAAATGAACCAGAACAGATTCCCAATGATTAATATCAAAAAATTAACACGATAGACCAATACCCTTTTCCATGAGTTGCGAAGAAATATTAACCACAATGAAAAATAATTCACTTTATCCTCCAACTGCTTGGTAAATATTCAAGCCATTTTTCCAGAGGGTCTTTGCAATAAAATAGAGAGCTACCAACCATAAGAATTCAACTGTAAAACCCGTGCCTATTTGAACAGAACTCAAGGTTCCGAGGTAAACCTGAATGGGAAAATCTAGCGTATAACGCCAAGGCAGATAAACTAATATGGCTTGAAATTCCTTTGGGAAAAAAGTTATAGGCAAAATTTGGCCACTTAGGAGTGGCAAAAAAATACTAATAGCAAATTCAATTCCGCTTGTATCTTGTGTCCAAAATGCAACTAGACTGAAACCAAAGGACAGGAAGAAAGCCAAAAAAAAGGCCATGATTATAGCGGCCAAAAACATCAGCCACCGAATTGGCTCGGTAGTCCATACTAACCGATTTAAATTAAGAAAAACAAAGACGCTACCAAGGATGAAAGCTACTAGGAAATAAGGGATATTCGTGCCAATTCTTACACTGACCTGCATCCAGAGATACGAGATGGGTTTTGTCAACCATTTGGTTAACCCTCCCGAATGAATATCGTCTACGATTTCCCATTTCACCCCAGAATATAGTATGTCCTGCAGTAGGACCACCAGTAAATAATAAGTGAGTGTAGAAGGTAAATCGAAATTGGTTATTTCATCTACTTGGTTGAAAACGGTTTTCCATAAAAAAACCGCAAATACCAATGGAAGGCTTATGGTTAGAAAACTGACAATCTGGTTGAGACGATAGGATGCGCTTTCAGCGACTGCATTTCTTATGATTATAAGGTATGCACTCATTTTGAAAGCCTGTTATAAATTCGCCGTATCAGATCTTCAAGGGTTTCATCCTCAACAACCACTTCATAAATTGGGCTTTGAGAAACAACTAACGCAATAAAATCATCGACTTGATCGACTGGAAGATAAGCACTTGCCTGATCTGGGCTTGTGTTGACAACAGATGGATCCAACCTCCAAGAATATTCACCTGGTTGATGGTGAATCATCAATTTTTTATACGGAATGAATTTTTCAGATAAAGCATCCTGCGTCCCATCGTAATAAAATTGTCCTTTGTGAAGAACCACTATCCGATCGCATACACTTTCGATGTCTCGGACATAATGACTAGTAAGAATAATAGAAGCGTTTGTTAGAGAATTATATTCACGAAGAAAGCTCCTGATTTGATATTGGGCCGACAAATCTAATCCGATCGTTGGTTCATCTAGAAAGATTATTTTGGGGTTATGAAGAAGGCCACCGATTAACTCAGTCTTTATTCGTTCACCTAATGACAACTCCCTGATTGGCACATTAAGCAGATCTGTGACATTTAACATTTCACTGAGCCTTGCCAGGCGTTTATCAAAATCATTCGCAGCGATGTGATAAACTGCTTTCAAAAGCTCATACGAGTCTAAGGCTGGCAAGTCCCACCAGAGCTGTGTTTTTTGACCGATGATCAATGATATTTGACTCTGACACGTTTTGTTATGTGCCCAAGGAATGTGTTCCAAAACACGGACATCACCAGAAGTAGGAACAAGGATCCCGGAAAGTATTTTGATCAATGTTGATTTACCTGCTCCATTAGGTCCTATTAATCCGACCATTTCTCCTTGGCCAATAGTCAAAGAAATATTGCATAATGCTTGAACTTTTTCGTAAGTGGGTTTTAGAAAATTCTTTAAGATACTATACTGGCCTTGAGTTAAAAGGCGTCTCTTGTATATTTTTGTGAGATTCTGGACTGATATCGTCATTATCTCTCAATTGAAAGCTGTTTTAAGCGTCTTTGTCGCAAATCCAATGAATTAGGTAAGAAGTAATCATAATAACCTTTTTGGCAATCAACTTCACTGATATTTCCTTTATTTACAAGAGATTGCTCAGAACATCCCCCTAAGCACAAAGGCATATAAATGCATTCTTCACATTGTTGGTTTGTTTCCCATGGGATCAACATGGAAAACTGAGATACCCTTTGGAACAATAGTTCAATAGGTTCGGAAATATTTCCCACATACGATTCCTTCCTTCCCACCATCGTTATGCATTTGAACACTTTTCCCTCACGATCTACCATGAACACCCAGCTCTTTCTCATCGTACATAATCCAATCGCCACAGGGTCAACAATAGGTAATCCATAATCCAAAGCTAAGCGATATAATGAAATAGCACATCTAGCAGTATCATCCATATTCATTTCATTCTTCATAAAATATTCCGGTTGAGATTGTGTCAACCCCCTTTTTACGGCTCCAAATATGATATTGAAATTCTTGAAGTGTGAAAATCCCTCATCACACAATATAGAAAATAGTGATGGAATTTGTTCAAAATTCATTTTATCAAAATTAATACCCAGATTTACCTCCATCCCCATGTTTAATGCCATTTTCATATTCTTTAAAATTAGTTCATATGTACCTTTCCCATTTTTAAATGATCTTCTTTGATCATGAATAATCTGTGGCCCATCTAATGTAATCAGAGCTTTGTGAACATTTAATCTCAACAATTCACTAATATTGTTTTTATTTAACAAGGTTCCATTTGTCACTATTGAGAACAGCTTCTTTGCATTATTAAAATCAGCTAATTTGTTAACCCCTTGACCAATTTCCCATAGAAATTTTGTTGCTAGCAAAGGCTCTCCACCATGAAACGCGAAATCTAGAAATTGTGGCTGAATAGCTTTAATTAGCTCTGCTACCCAAGTTAAAAATTTGTCTTGGAATTCGGAGGGGTTCATGAGTGATTTAGCAGGAGGTTGCCTTAATCCATCTTCAAAACAATAAATACACTTACAGTTACAAGCATATGTAGGTAGGAATGTTATACCGACTTCAGATGATAGATTTTTTTGAAAAAACCAAAAGCGAGTCAATTTTTTTTCGTCTATATTGTCGTCTAATATCATTCCCATAATTCTTAATATCTCTAGAAGAGAATCGGGAATTACCGAAAAATCATTGGTTTTAATTTTACTGACTAACTCAACAGGCAAAACAATATGGCTTTTTTGCCTCGTATTAAAAATCTGTGATTCATAGTAGTAATTATATTTTGAAGAAAACATTCCCTCCTCCTTATAATGAATCAAACTGTTGTTTAATTAAAATACTTGAGTTTAAATCGGTGATTTCTCTGAAAATCACTTATAACAATATGCTTCTAAAGTCGAAGAACTGTATTTTGCTTTTTTCGCCCCCTATTTTTATATTCCCTTGAGCTTATTTATGATGTAATTCTAATTCCTGTGATTTAAAATGCCCGATTCACATGTGTGTAATTTTAGATTAACACTTTACAGAACGTCCTAATGCTTAGGTCGGCTCACTTGGACACCTCTGAGATCTCGCACAACATCCACCGCAAGGTGTGAAACGTTCGCATAGCATTGACCCATACCCAATTACCACAATTTCAATGCCGCCGATAGTCATGTACATTTTTCCCTCTCTTTGGAAATCGGGCATCTAATAATAATTATATATTTTTGTGGTAATTTTTCAACCCCTTTTTTAATGTTTATATATAGATGAATATATTGTTACCCCTTGGGTGCTCTGTGAGTGCACTCTAGGGTGACATCCTAGGGTCAGAAGGAACAGCGTAAAGTTGTCGATCCATATATAATTCATCCATTCTTCATAACAAGGAAAAGGTGCCATGAACCGCCGCAGTTTTACCGGTTTTACGCTCGACCCCGATCAACTTATCCTGGGCGGTATCGGCCTGTTATTCGTCCTGGTTGGCATTGGCTTGTTGTTCATCTTCGGCACAAAGGTTACTCTGGAATGCGACCGCAGCCGGTCACCAACTGGCTTGTGCACTTTGCGCACGACTGGCATGTTCAGCAACCGCCAGTATGATTTCGCTATCGCGGAATTACAGCGCGCCGTGGTCGATGTCAGCTACGGAGAGGATAGCGACACCTATCGCGTGGTGCTGGTTACCGACAGCGGAAACGTCGCCTTGACCGGCTATTACTCCAGCGGAGCGAGCGCGAAGGAAAAAGCTGCGGATCAGATCAATGCCTACCTCAAATACGATAGCCAGCAAACCGTCTCCGTCAGCCTGGACGACCGAATCTTTAGTTCGATTATGGCCGGTTTATTCAGCGGCATCGGTGCGCTTATGCTGTTCTTTGCCGTCCTTAAAACTATTCAATTCAACCGGGAGACCCTTCACTTCGTTCAGGGTGACAACTAATCATTAATCTCGCGTCAGGCGCCGGTAGGTAATACGGTGCGGCTGGTCAGCGGAGATGCCCAGGCGCGCGCGGCGGTCGGCTTCGTACTGGGTGTAATTCCCATCGTAGAAGACCACCTTACTATCGCCCTCGAACGCCAGAATGTGCGTGGCAATGCGGTCGAGGAACCAACGGTCGTGGCTGATAATCAGCGCGCAGCCGCCGAAGTTTTCCAGCGCCTCTTCCAGTGCGCGCATGGTATTCACGTCCAGGTCGTTGGTCGGCTCATCCAGCAGCAGCACATTGGCGCCTTCTTTGAGGATGCGCGCCAGATGCACGCGGTTGCGCTCGCCGCCGGAAAGCATGCCCACCAGTTTTTGCTGGTCGCTGCCGGTGAAGTTGAATCGCGAGACATAGGCGCGTGAATTGACCTCGCGCGCGCCCAACTGCAATTGATCCTGGCCGCCTGAAATCATCTGCCAGACCGTCTGCTCCGGGTCCAGCACGTCGCGGCTCTGGTCAACATACGCCAGTTTGACTGTGTCCCCCACCCGCAAGGTGCCGGCGTCCGATTGTTCCTGCCCGGTAATCATGCGAAAGAGCGTCGTTTTACCGGCGCCATTGGGACCAATGATGCCGATGATGCCGCCAGGCGGCAGGGCGAAGGTCATATCCTCCACCAGCAGATTGTTACCGAATCCTTTGCGCACCTTGTCAGCTTCGATGACCACATTGCCAAGGCGCGGGCCGGGCGGGATAAATATTTCCAGGTCGCGGGCAACTTTTTCGTTTTCCTGCCCCAAAAGCCGCTCGTAGGCATTGATGCGCGCCTTGGATTTGGCATGCCGGGCGCGCGGAGCCATGCGAATCCATTCCAGTTCGCGCTCCAGGGTCTTGATGCGCTCGCTTTCACCCTTTTCCTCGGACGCCAGCCGCGCCTGCTTTTGCTCCAGCCAGGAGGAATAGTTGCCTTTATAGGGCACGCCGACCCCGCGGTCCAGTTCGAGGATCCACCCGGCGACATTATCCAGAAAATAACGGTCGTGGGTGACTGCGATCACCGTGCCGGGGTACTGCTGCAGGTGTTTTTCCAGCCAGGCCACGGTTTCAGCATCAAGATGGTTGGTGGGCTCATCCAGCAGCAGAATGTCGGGCTTCTGCAGCAGCAGACGGCACAATGCCACGCGACGGCGCTCGCCACCGGAAAGAATTTTGACCGGGGTCTCGGGTGGCGGGCAGCGCAGCGCATCCATTGCCATTTCCAGGCGCGCATCGATGTCCCAGGCGTCCAGGTGATCGATTTTTTCCTGCACCTGGCCCTGTTTCTCGATCAGCGCGGTCATCTCATCGTCGCCCATCGACTCAGCGAAGCGGTCGCTGATGGCATTGAATTCTGTCAGCAGCCCGATGGCCTCCTGCGCGCCTTCTTCGACAATTTCACGCACGGTTTTGGCGTCGTCCAGCCGCGGTTCCTGTTCCAGCAGCCCGACTGAATAGCCGGGGGCCAATACCGTCTCGCCGTTGTAGTCGCGGTCCTGGCCGGCAAAGATACGCAGCAATGAGCTTTTACCCGAGCCGTTCAGGCCAATCACGCCGATTTTGGCGCCGTAGAAATAAGAAATGTAAATATCTTTGAGTACCGGCTTTTTATCGTAATACTTGCTAACGCCGATCATGGAGTAAATGACTTTGTTGGGATCGATGGTCATGGGTTTCCTCGAAATGATTGTACCCGTGAATGGCCAGAGGTCAACGGTGGTTTGGCTTCCAGTGAATCTTCAAAACAGGGTAGAATCACGCGGAATGGATGAGAAGTCGCTGGTCACGCTGGAATATCCCAAGGTGCTGGAACGCCTGGCTGCTTTCGCCGATTTTTCGGCGTCAGCGGCGTTGGCGCGCCGCATGCGCCCGACCGCTGACCTTCCTGAAGCGCTGGAGCGGCAAGCGATCACCAGCGAGGCAACCCGTCTTCTGTCGGTTAAATCGGAGGCGGGCATTGGCGGCGCGTTGGACGTGCGGGTGCTGATCGAGCGCGCCAAACGCAGCGCGGTGCTTATCCCCAGCGAACTACTGGAGGTGAAGAGCACCTTGATAGCTGCGCGGGAACTGTCACGCACTTTCGAGCATAAACAGGCGGAATATCCACACCTGGCGTTAATTGCCGAAAAGTTGCCCCCGCCGCCGGGGTTGATCGAGACAATCTCCCGCACCATTTCGGATCGAGCGGAAATATTGGATTCAGCGTCCGCCAAATTGGCTGCCATCCGGGCCGAAATCAGGATTGCGCACGAGCGCCTGATGAGTAAGCTGACGCACATCATCAACGACCCTAAAAATCAACCGCACTTGCAGGAAGCGATCATCACCCAGCGCAATGGGCGCTATGTGGTACCGCTGCGGGCTGAGTCGCGCGGGCGCATTCGCTCCATCGTTCATGACCAATCCTCCTCCGGCGCAACCTTGTTCGTCGAGCCGCTGGTGGCGGTAGAACTGAACAACCAGTGGCATGAGGCGCAGTTAGCGGAACGTGACGAGGAGCGCAGCATCCTGACCGATTTGACCGATCAGGTGGGGGCGTTTGCTGAGGTGATTGTGCAGTTGGTGGAAGCGCTGGCTCAAATAGATTTGGCGTTCATGTGCGCCAAATACGCCGAGGAATTGCATGCCACTGAACCGGTGTTGACCGCTTTCCGCAAGGTTGGGCGCGAAAAACATCCGGGCAGCGTCATTCTGTTGTATCATGCCCGCCACCCGCTGCTCGACCCTGCCACTGTGGTGCCGATCGATGTTAATTTGGATGAGCAGACGTATTCGCTGGTGATCACCGGCCCCAATACCGGCGGGAAGACGGTCTCGTTGAAAACCGTCGGGCTGCTGGTGCTGATGGCGCAGTCCGGGCTGCATATCCCGGCGCAGTCGGGCTCCACCCTGAGCATCTTTCAAAATGTCTACGCCGATATCGGCGACGAGCAGTCGATCGAACAATCGTTGTCAACCTTCTCGGGTCATATCACCAACATCGTGCGCATCCTCAATCGGGCAGACTCCCATGCGTTGGTGCTGTTCGATGAATTGGGCGCCGGGACCGACCCGCAGGAGGGGTCGGCGCTGGCGCGTGCGCTGTTAGCCTATCTAGTCGAAAAACGCATCACCAATCTGGTGGCCACGCATTACCCCGAATTGAAGGCTTTTGCACATGCCACGCCGGGGGTGGTGAATGCCAGCATGGAATTTGACCTGAAAACGCTGCGCCCAACCTATAATCTGATCATCGGGCTGCCCGGGCGCTCCAATGCACTGGCGATTGCCGAACGGCTGGGACTGTCGAAGGGCATCATTCAGTCGGCGCGCGGGTTGCTCGACCCGGCCGATTTGCAGGCTGACGATCTGCTGGATGAAATTAACCAGCAGCGTACCATTGCGCGCAAAGCGCGCGGAGCTGCGGACCGCGCGCGCTTCGAGGCGGACCAAATCCGCAAGGATTTAGCACAACGGCTGGAAAAGATCGAAGATGAGCGTCAGGTGATATTGGAGCAGGCGCGCACCCAGCAGGAAAAAGAGGTCGAAGCATTAACCGCTGAAGTGGAAACGCTGCGCAAGGCATTGGCGCGCGCCCATCAACCGCTGGAAGCGCTAAAAGCGGTCCAGGAGCGCGTGGAAGAGCTGCGGGCGAACGTAGAGCAGCCGGTAGTGCGTCGGGTGGTGCAGAGCGCTCCGCCGCGCGCCTTGAAATTGGGTGACAAAGTTCGCCTGCGCACGCTGAACATGGACGGAGTGGTGTCGGCTCTGGGGGAAGAGGATATCGAGGTGCTGCTTGGCAACCTGAAAGTGCGCACCCGGATCAGTGATGTAGTGCGTGCCGGGCAGCCGGAAACGGCGCTGCAAACGGTGCAGGCTGCCAGCCAGCCCCGGTCCGCTGTGCCTGACCGTGAGCTATCACCAGTGCCCTTCACCCCTTCGCCCGGGATGGAATTGGATCTGCGCGGACAACGCGCCGAGGATGCACTGGAAGCGTTGGAGCGCTACCTGGAGTCCGCATATCTATCCGGAATGCCGTATGTGCGCGTGATCCACGGTAAAGGTACCGGGCGGCTGCGGCAGGTGATTCGCGAGGCGCTGGCGCAGTCCGAGTTTGTCACCAGTTGGGAGTCTGGCGGCGAAACCGAGGGTGGTGACGGCGTGACGGTGGCAAATATCGCGAAAGAATAAATGTTTCTTTGCGAGAGCTCAGGACGATTTAAGCGACGCAACCAAAGCTATCTGCGCCTGGCTAAAAGTGTAGTTAAAAAGCGAGACCGCTCCCTGAGCTTGTCGAAGGGGAGGCTGGCTTCGACAAGCTCAGCCAACAGAAATTGATCGCGCCGAATAATTAATCGTGCCGGTCCCGTGCCCACAGGGCGCTCTGCGAGCGACCGAGCGCGATCATCGTCCCCGGTGTTGGTTTGCTATGACATTAACGCTGTGATCCGTTGTTTAGCTGTAGCTAGCGTCTCACGGGCGGCGTTCAAATTGGCCTCGGTCACGGCGCCGAGCATCTGCGCTAACTCTAATTGGCGCGCGCCGTCGGCCAGCACTTCCACCCGGGTAGTGGTTCGTCCCCCATCCACTTCTTTACGCACGCTGTAATGCTGGTCGCCGAAAGCTGCAAGCTGCGGCAGGTGCGTGACACACAATACCTGGTGATCGCGTCCCAACTGCCATAATTTTTCACCGACCACCGAGCCAACCCGCCCGCCAATGCCCTGATCGATTTCGTCAAACACCAGCGTGGGGATCGAGTCGGCCTGGGTCAACACTCGCTTCAAGGCCAGCATCAAGCGCGAAGTTTCACCGCCCGAGGCAATCTTGACCAGCGGCTTGAGGCCTTCGCCAGGATTGGGGGCAATCAGGAATTCGATTTTATCGACACCGGTCTCGTCGAAGGCGACGGTGTTGCCATTTTGCAAGCGGAGGCCGTTTTCAACCTGTACCTGCTGCATATCAACCGCAAACTGCGCGCCTGCCATGCTTAAATCATCCAACTCGGCTTCGACGGCAGCAGCGAGCGCCCCGGCGGCCTGATTGCGCAGCGCGGACAGGCGCTCGGCTTGCCCGGCCAGTGTTTGCCGCAGCTCCAATTCCTGCTGCTCGAGGTCGGCAATCCGTTCGGTGGCGTGAGCAATGTTATCCAAGTCACTGCGGGCTTTGCGGGCAAATTCCAGCACAGATTCGATCGTGCCGCCGTATTTACGTTTGAGGCGGTTGATCGTATCCAGTCGTTCCTCGACCTGTTCCAGACGCCGCGGATTAAATTCAATGCCTTCCATGTAACCACGTAACGCGCGACTGATATCGCTGAGGGTCTCGCTCAGGGTCTGAGCCTGTTCAGCCAGGTTATGTTGCTGTTGGTCGATGCGCGCCAGCGAATCGAGCGCCTGCACCATTTGGCCGACCAGATCGGTGAGAGCAGGAGCCTCCGGCGACCCATCGTCCAACAAGGCCAGGGTTTGCTCGCAAAGTGAGTTTAACCCCTCGGCGTTAGCCAGACGGGTGCGCTCACTGCGCAGTTCATCTTCTTCAGCGGGGATCAGATGAGCGCCTTCAATTTCCCCTGCCTGAAACTCGAGTAAATCGATGCGATTGGCCGCATCTTGTTCGGCCTGCCGCAGCATGACCAGGTCTTTTTGCACCCGCCGCAGCTCGCGATAAGTTCCGCGATAAGCTTCCAACGATTCCGGTGAGTTCGCAAAGCGGTCCAGCAGGTGCAAATGCTGGCGCACATTGAGCAGCGACAGGTGCTCGGATTGGCCATGAATATCTACCAGGTACTGACCCAGATCGCGCAACAGCGGCAGGCCGACGCTGCGCCCGTTGATGCGTGCTACGCTGCGTCCGTTTTGCCGCATTTCGCGCGCAACCGAGACAGATTGGGGATCGTCCAGTAATTCTTCCGGTTCGAGCAGCGTGCACACTGCCTCCTGGCTGGCCGGCGAGATGGTGAAACTGCCTTCCACGCTGGCCCGCTCGGCGCCGGCGCGGATCAGCGTGGCATCTGCTTTGCCGCCAAGGAGAGCCATCAGCGCATCCAGAATGATGGATTTACCCGCGCCCGTTTCGCCGGTGAAGGTGGTCAGGCCAGGTTGAAAGGAAAGCTCCAACTCCTGAATAATCGCAAAATTTTCGATGCGCAGATCGGTAAGCATGCCGCCCTGATTAGCGAATTTGTATGCCTGTCAGCCGGTAAAAGACCGTCGATGTGACCAAAATAGCGTACGCAGCGCCCCACACCAGCTGCCAGATGCCGAAACCACCGCCTGCGAGCATCGTGATCAGGCTGACCAAAGGTAGCCCAACTCCGCCGGCAGCGGCGGCAATGGTAGCCGCGCGATACAGCCAGCGCGAGCGGCGTCTTTTGACTGCCCAGCGCACCGCTTCAGCGATAATCACGCCCGCCACCGGGGCGATGAAAATTGTAAAAAAGCCCATAATGGAAGCCAGCCCGCCGCCGAGATAGCTCAATACTCCGGCGATGAGGATCGCCACCGGGTAATCGATCCAGCGTGCGGTATCGTAATTCTTCTGCAGCCCGCGCACGCATTCTTTGCAGCGATACCCAGTGGGTGTTAGTACGGCGCATTCCGTGCAGATCGGCCGCTCGCAGCGGTTGCAGCGCAGCAAGGTCTCACGGTTGGGATGGTTATAGCAATATTGGGCTGTTGGGATTGGTTCGGTCATTCAGTTTCACCGGCAGTAGGATTTTGTTCCATATAATTCGTGATGTTACGGTAGAAATAGCCGCGGTCGCCAAAACGCACAAAGCAGGCGGTACTATGATTGGCTTCGACGCGCACTTCGTCGCCATCCGCCATGCTGACCGGCGGCTGCCCGTCCACGCTGAAGACCGCCTGGTGGGTGGTGTGCACGGTCACATTGACTACCGACCCTTCGGACAGGATGATGGCGCGGTCCACTGAAAGGTGCGGCGCGACGGCTACTATCAGAATATTGCGCAAGTCAGGCGGCATGATTGGCCCGCCAACGGCTAATGCGTAGGCGGTGGAGCCGGTAGGGGTGGACACGATCAATCCGTCAGCAATATAGGTCGCCAGCGGGTAACCGTCCACCTGGGCGTGCAGCGTCACCGGCCGGACAAATTGTCCGCGGCAGATGACCACCTCGTTGAGCACGCTCCAGCTGCCCAGGGCATTTCCCGCGCGCAGATGAGTGGCCTGCAGCATCATGCGGCCTTCCAGCCAGTAGCGCCCCTCCATCAACAACGGCAGCATGCTTGGCCATTCTGTTCGCTTGACCTCGGTCAGAAAGCCAAAACGGCCAAGATTGATGCCTAAGATGGGAATATGCAGCGGAGCGCATAGATGCCCGGCGCGCAGAATGGTACCGTCGCCGCCAAGGGCGATGCACAGATCGGTATCGCTTTCTAATTTCTGGCGGAAAGATGGATCATGCATCCTTCCCCAATACGCCTCCACGCCGCGCTCATGGAGAAAATGCGCAATGCCTTCGGCTTCTTCGGCCGCCGCGGGCATTTGCGGGTGCACGCCAATCGCGATTCGCCGGGGGATTGTCTGGGTGCAGTCCATATCGAATTATTATACCAGCGCGAACGGAATGGTCTTACCGGATTTAAAGATTAAAACGCAAAGAACGCGAAGAAGCCAAAGACCGCAAAGGGGATTTAATGAAAATTTCGGTTTCCCTCGCACCCGACGCCTGATATGATCTTCGCAGTTTAATCTTGAGTTCACAAAAAACGCGTACGCTTATCGCATGATGCTGCGGGCAGCGCACCAAAAACAATGAAGAAATCGGGTGTGTGGTATGCGCCTCTACCGGTCATATCGCAATGATTTCGTAGGTTGGGTTGAGCGGCTTTATCGATGTGAATGATTTACCAATGCGTAAGCGAAACCCAACATCTTTTGACAGCCGCGCCAATATTGGACTTTGCCTGCAGCTTTATAGGAAATTGTTGGGTTTCGGGGAGGGACGATCCATTCTAGTCTCATTTACTGTACTCCCCTCAACCCAACCAGTTAGCTATACTGGTTGTAGGTGGGAAGAAAAAGGGGTAGAAAGAAGTGATGAACCGTATCAA
>JBAZZG010000021.1:0-57292 GCA_041658905.1 Bellilinea sp. | reverse complement strand
TTAGCCCGGTGAACCTGAGAACGTCTATTGATACCAAAGTGGACCAATTGTTAAAGAATGTCCGGTAACATTTTCATTTGAGCTAACGATTGCCTTCGGGTAACAGTTTATTTTGAGGCACTACGGGGGGTGATGGTTACCAACCACGCCAGGTTGACTTTTTCCCCGATCCTGTGTAAACTATGAATGATGTCATGCACACGTGTGCAGACAAGGCTCACTCCCCATGACCACGACAATTAAGGATATTGCCAAACGCACCGGGGTGTCGCACTCCACTGTTTCCCGCGCCTTGCGCGGTGATCCGCTGATCTCGTTTGCGACCGCCAAACGCATCCGGCAAGCCGCCAAGGATATGGCTTACCTGCCCAGCGCGGCTGCCCGCAGCCTTAAAACCAACCGTTCCCAGGTGCTGGGGGTAATTGCCAGTAGCATCGACGATCCTTTTTTTAGTGAAATCGTGTTCGGTATCGAAGAAGCCGCCCAGGAAGCCGGTTACCGTTTGTTCATTGGCGCCTCACAGCACGATCCCGCCCGCGAGCAGAAAATCGTCCAGGCGATGATGGAACACCGCACTGACGGCGTGATCATTTGCTCCTCGTCCTTTTCGCCCGACCAGGGCCGCCAGTTGTTGGAATACGGTTTTCCGATCGTGGTGGTCAACCACCAGGGCGCTGAAAATTTTCATTACTCGATCTTCCATGATGACTTGGACGGCAGCCGCCAGATCACCCGCCATCTGATCGAGCTGGGTCACCGGCGCATTGCGTACCTTGGCAATTCGCTCTCAGGCCGCACCACCCTGGACCGGCTGGCGGGTTTCAAGACCGAAATGCAGGCGGCTGACCTGACAATACCGAATGCGTACATTCATCATGTGGCCGGCAATGGGCCTCAGTTTGGCCTGGATGGCATTGAACAACTCCTCACCTTGAACCAGCCCCCGACTGCGATTGTATGTTTTAACGACATGCTGGCGATGGGCGTGCTGAAAGGTTGCCACATGGCGGGCTTAATCGTCCCAGACGATATTTCGGTGACCGGCTTCGACAACATCACCTTCTCCGCCTACACCCATCCACCCTTAACCACATTTGACCAACCCAAGCAATCCATCGGGACTGAGGCCGCGAGGCTGCTGCTTGATCTACTGGATACCAACCCGAACGGTTCCGTTTTTCAACCCAAAGAAATCGTCCTCAAAGGCAAGCTATTGGTGCGCAATTCCACCGCTGCCCCGCCTACTGCGCCTAAAACACACTAAAGTTATCACCCGAAAAATTATTCCCATCCTAGGAGAAGCGATATGGACACAATGAAAGCGCTGGTTATGAAAGATGTCGGTCGGATTGAATTTGAGCAGCGGCCCATTCCGCATGCCAAGGACCCCGATGACGTCGTCATAAAAATCCATGCGGTCGGGATTTGCGGCAGTGACGTCAAGATCGTCGAAGGCAAGCACCATTTCAAACCCAACACCGTGCTCGGGCACGAATTCTGCGGCGAGATCGTGGAGGTTGGGTCACATGTGCATCACATGAAAATCGGTGACCGGGTTGCGGTGGACAACAATATCCGCTGTGGATTCTGCGATTTCTGCCGCATGGGGCTGACCAGCCAGTGCGTGGACATTAAAACCAGCGCGCTGGGCGTGATGCGCGACGGCGGTTACGCCGAGTACACCATTGTGCCGGAAAAGCAGTGCTTCGTCCTGCCGGATGAAATCGACGACGTTCTGGGCACGCAGGTGGAAACCCTGGCGACGGTGGTCAATGGAATGAACACGCTGCAAATGCTGCCTTATGATTACGTGATGGTGATCGGGTTTGGTCCTATTGGCTACCTGTTCAGTCAGTTCGCCAGGAATATTGCTGCCAAGGTGGCGGTTACCGAGATCGACCCCTTCCGCATCGAAGTTGCCAGGCAGTGCGGTCTGACTGTTTGGAACCCGGAAGAAGTCAACGTCGTTGACAAAATCACCGAGTTTACCTACGGACGCAAGGCAGATATCGTCATCGAAGCCACGGGCAACGATTTAGCGACCGCCCTGAAGTGTGTTACCCCCGGCGGCAAGGTGTTGCCGTTTGGCATGGACTCGAGCATCACCACCACGGTCGTCCCTAACGAAATCACGCGCTGGGCGACCAAAATTCTGGGTCTGTATCTGGGACAGAACACCATGGTTCCGTCCATTCGCATCTTCCGCGAAAACCGCTTGAACATGGGACCTTTCTTCACCAAAGTCATCTCGCTGGATGACGGCATTAAGGCTTTCGAATACCTGGGTCTGGATATGAAGACCCTGGATCGCATTCCGAAGCAGGCTATGAAGATTGTGATGAAGCCGTAATTATCGCGCCTACTGGGATTTAAACCCTCGCCCCCGCGGGAGAGGGAGGAGGATTTATTCGTGACCCGTAAAGTAAATATCGCTGTAATTGGAACGGGACGCATGGGCAGTGTGCACGTCGCCAATCTGGTGCGTCACATCCCTGAAGCAAATTTGTCCGCCATCTGCGACATCCGGCTGGATGTTGCTCAGGCAGTAGCGGACAACCTGGGTATTCAACGCGTGGTACAGGATTACCGAGAGCTGCTGGCGGATCCGTCCATCGAGGCAGTGCTAATCGCAACCAGCACCGACACCCACGCTATGATTATCAAGGACGCGGCTGCTGCCGGCAAGCAAATCTTTTGCGAAAAGCCGCTGGCTTTGAACTTAAAAGACATCGACGATGCGCTGGCGGTGGTGAACCAGACGAAGGTCAAGCTGCAGGTTGGCTTTAACCGCCGCTTCGATAAGAGTTTTCAGCGCGTCCATCAAATCGTCGCATCCGGCGAAATTGGCAAACCGTGCATCCTGCATATTACCAGCCGCGACCCGGAACCGCCCTCGCTGGAATACCTGCGCACCTCCGGCGGCATGTTCCTCGACATGACGATCCACGACTTTGATATGGTGCGCTTCCAGGTCGGCGAAGTGGAAGAACTCTACGTCATGGGTAATGTGCTCATCACCCCGGAAATCCGAGAATTTGGCGATCTGGATACGACCATCGTTTCGCTCAAATTCACCAACGGTGCAATCGGTACGATTGACAACAGCCGCCAGGCGGTTTATGGCTATGACCAGCGCCTGGAAGTGCTTTGTAGCGATGGTGCGGCCATCGCCAACAACGAAGTTGAAACGACCATCACCAAGGGCGACCGCGGCGGTTTCCACAGTGCCAAATTGCCGCATTTCTTCATGCAGCGCTATGCTCCCTGCTACGTTGAGGAAGTCCGTCAGTTTGTGGAATGCGTGCAAGAAGATAAGCCGACCCCGGTCACCGGGCGTGACGGACGCATGGCCGTGGTGCTGGGCCAGGCAGCCTGGAAATCATTTCGCGAAAAACGGCCGGTCAAAATCAGTGAATTTGACCAGGTCTAACTTCGCCCTGCTGCACAATCTAAAAATAAAGGCTTAATTTATGAAACTGGGTTTCCACGGCGCCACCACCATGACCTCCGATCTGGTTACCGATGTCGAAATCAGTGCACAGGCCGGCTTTAGCGGGCTGGAGGTTTGGGCTGAGAAAGTCGATCGCTACCTGCAGGATCATTCTCTCAATGATCTGAAGGCTTTGTTCGCCCATCACAACATAGCACCGCTGGCGCTGGATGCAATCGTATTTATCGGTTTTCGCGGCCAGGAATACCCTCAAATTCAAGCCCGCTGCCGGGAATTGAGCGCCATAGCCCAGGCCATCCACTGCCCGACCATCGTCGTGGTGGCCGGTCCCCTGCCCGCCCGGGAGACCACTTGGGATGAAGTTGTAACGGAATACGTAAGTGTCCTGCGCGACCTTGGCAGTATTGCTGAGCCGTACGGCGTGAAGCTGGCTTTTGAGTTCCTTGGTTTTGGCTGGACGTCGGTGCGCACTCCGCGCGGCGCGCACGAAATCATCCAGAAAACCGGCCGGGCGAATATTGGCATGTCCTTCGACGCCGCCCACTTCTACGGCGGTGGCGGATTGCTGGAAGAACTGGATGCCATCGACCCCGGGCGAATCTTTACCTTTCACCTCGATGACCTGGATGACGCGCCGAAGGAAGCTTTCTCTGATAGCATTCGCATCCTCCCAGGGAAAGGCGTGGTGCCGTTGCACGCTATCTGCGCCAGGCTCAAGACGATTGGATACGACGGTCCTTGCGCGATTGAGCTATTCCGGCCGGAATACTGGCAGCAAGACCCCTTCGAAGTCGCGCGAAAAGCCAGGAACGCAGCGCTGCAAATCCTGACACCTCACTTTTCTATCGACTAACGGCATATCCATTTACAGGCAAAACCCTTGTCCCTCCCCTGTAACCTGACCCAACCGCAAGAAAACGAATATCTCAACTGCATCCGCTGTGGTTTGTGTCTGGCAGTCTGCCCGACTTACGGCGTGTATAAAACCGAGACTTCTTCCCCACGCGGGAGGGTTGCTTTGGCGCGTAAAAGCCTGGAAGGCGAACTAGAGCTGACCGCCAACCTGACCGAACAAATGTATGCCTGCCTGGATTGTCTGGCCTGCAATGACATTTGCCCGGTTGGCATCCGCCCGGCTGACCTGGCGCTCGAGATGCGTCACGTGCAGGAACAAATCCGCCCTTCTGGCTGGAAGGACACGCTGTTTGGCGGAATAATTTCCAGACCCGGCCGGATGGAGGCTGCCACTCTGCCGCTGCGCATCTACCAGCGCAGTGGCCTGCGTCATCTTGTTTACACGCTCCAGGTTCAGAAATTACTGCCTGCCAAGCTGCGCGACCTGGAAGGCATGCTGCCCCGCCTCCCACGGCGCCCGCTGCGGCAGGTGCTGCCGGAAGTTACCAACGCCCACAGCGAGAGCCGCTACCGGGTTGGGTTTTTCCTGGGTTGCGCCCAGAGTCTTTTGTTTGCAGATGAATCAGCCGCCACAGTTCGTGTGTTAGCCCGCAACGGCTGTACGGTGGTCACACCAAAGGACACAGTTTGCTGCGGCATGCCGGCTGCCGGGTATGGGCGCATGGACCTGGCCAAAGCGCACGCGCGTTTTAATATCGCCTTGTTCGAGAAGACCGCGACCGATGTCATCATCACCGATTGCGCGACCTGCGGCTCGAAACTCAAGGAATACGGGCAGATGCTGGCTGACGAACCGGAATGGGCCGAACGTGCAGTCGCTTTCAGCGCCAAAGTCCGCGACATTAGCGAGTTTTTGATGTCCATTCCGCTGGAAAAACCTGCCGGACGGATCGAAGCGCGCGTCACCTACCATGATCCCTGTCACCTGCGCCGCGCCCAGAACGTATGGCAGCAGCCGCGCGCGCTGATGCAACTGATCGACGGCATTGATTTGGTCGAACTGCCCGAATCGGATTGGTGCTGCGGCTCGGCTGGCAGCCAACTGATCACCCATTACGAAACCTCGCTGGCCGTGCTGGATCGCAAGATGGATAACCTGAAAAGCACGGGCGCCGAGATGATCGCCTCCGGCTGCCCGGGCTGCCAGATGCAATTGACTACCGGGACCAAGCGCCGCCAGCTGGATGTGAAAGTGGTTCACCCGATCGTTTTGCTCGACCAGGCTTATGCGGCTGAAGAGAACCCCCAATGAACCCAACTCTGATTGCTGAATTCATCAAAATCATTGGCAAAGATGGCGTACTGACCTTGCCGGAAGACCTGGCCGTGTACAGCTACGACGGCACCTTTGAGGAACACCGCCCGGATGTGGTGGTTCTGCCAACCAGCACCGAACAGGTCAGCCAGGTTGTTCAGCTGGCAGCCCGGGACCAGATTCCAGTCGTAACACGCGGCATGGCCTCCGGACTGGCAGCCGCGTCGGTGCCATTCAGCGGCGGCATTGTGCTTTGCCTGACGCGCATGGATCGCTTGCTGGAGCTTGACGAAGAAAACGCCATCGTTCATGTGGAAGCCGGGATCATTACGGCCAATTTGCAGGCGGAGGTCGAAAAGCAGGGGTTGTTCTACCCGCCCGACCCATCCAGCATCCGCCATTCCACCATCGGCGGCAACATCGCCTGCAATGCCGGCGGCCCTCGCTGCCTGAAATACGGCGTCACCGGCGACTATGTGCTGGGTTTGACTGTCGTCCTGGCGGACGGCCAGATCATCCATACCGGCGGCAAAGTGATCAAGGACGTGGTGGGGTATGACCTGACCGCCCTGTTCACTGGGTCGGAAGGCACGCTGGGCGTGATTACTGAAGCGCTGCTGCGTCTGACTGCCAAACCCAAATTTGCCCGCACCGCGCTGGTGGAATTCAATTCCATTGCGGATGCCTCTCAGACGGTCAATGCCATTCTCTCAGCCGGGATTGTGCCTGCTACCCTGGAACTGATGGATCACACGGCCATTTCGTGCATCGAAGAAGCCATGCACCTTGGCTTACCGCAGGATGTCGAGGCCATTCTGCTGGTCGAGACCGACGGCCAGGAGGAGTCCTCGGTAACCCGCGAGATCGAGACAGCAGCCGAAATTTGCACCCGCTGCGGCGCGCGTAAAGTCACGGTTGCCAGAGATGAAAGCGAGCGCCAGAGACTGTGGAAAGCCCGCCGCTCGGTCGCGCCCGCACTGGCGCGCCTTGCGCCTAACAAACTGGGCGAGGACATCACCGTACCCCGTTCCGCCATCCCGGAAGCGGTACGCCGCCTGAAACAGGTCAGCGCAAAATATGGGCTGCCAATCGTCATCTTCGGTCACGCCGGCGACGGTAACCTGCATCCTAACATTCTGTTCGACAAACGCGACCCGCAGCAGTGGGCCAAGGTGGAGCAGATGGTCGCAGAGGAATTTGCCATCGCGCTCGACCTCGGCGGCACCCTCTCGGGCGAACACGGGGTCGGCACCCTCAAACGTCCATATATGGAACACGCCTTGGGTCCGGTCTCGGTTGCCATTCAAAAACGCATCAAAAAGGCGTTTGACCCAAACAACATCCTCAATCCAGGCAAAGTCCTGCCGGACTAATTCAACCTTGCCACAATCATTACCATCCAGTGTTAAATGAAGGAGACAATAATGAGCGATATAAAAGTACCCAAAGGTTACCTGGCCACCAGCCAACCCGACCTGTTCTTCGAGGATAACGGGGTTGGCCGCATGAAAAAGGAAGTCTGGGAGTCCAGTGATGAGCAGATTGACGCGATTCTGGCCGATTACGGCGTCCCCTCACCGGTTGAGTGGGGCAAACCCGGTTCCTACATTCAAACCACCACCCGCTGGCAGGTGGAAGCCAACCGCAGGAAAAATGACGTGGTCTTTATCCCGGTCGGCTGCACCGAACTGCACGGGCAGCACCTGCCCAGCGCCGCGGATACCCTTTACGTCAGCGCCATTTGCGAAGGTGTGCGGCGCTTCACCGCCAAACGCGGCGTCCCGGTCAACCTGGCGCTGCCCCCGCTGAACTACGGCGGACACCCCTACCATCACGTGGGCATGCCGGGTACGGTCATCGTCCGCGAGCATGTGGTGCGCGAGATGATGATCGACGTCATGCTGGGCTTATGGAACGACGGCTTCCGCAAACAGTTGATCGTCAATAATCACGGTCAGCTTTGGATGCTCGAATCGGCTGTGCAGGAATTTGTCAAACGCTACCAACTGCCCGGCATTTTCCGCGCCATCGACTGGCACCGCGGCGTGCGTGAATTCTTCCGCCCGGTCGAACGCGGCGGTCAAATGAGCACCAATTTTGTCCATGCGGACGAGTCGGAGACCTCGCTGAGCCTACTGCTACACCCCGAGATGGTGGACATGAACTACGCAGTCGATACCGAGGGCAAGAGCTACCTGCCCGAAGGTCATTTCGACAAATCGGTTGACCCCTTCGGGCGTCCCAGCCGCTGGTCGGAGGGCGAAGGCCACTTTGCCATCGAAATTGCCGCCACCCCGGAAGGCGTGGTTGGCAAGGCTAAATCCGGCACTGCCCAGAAGGGAAAACGCCCCATGGCTGCCATCCTGAAATATCTGACGCTGTGGCACGACGATGTTCTGGCAGCCTTCCCGGCTGGCAAAGTGCCACCGGTGGAAGAGGTCACGCTGCGCACCGAGAAAGAAATGGAACCCTATCTGCGCGAACCACTCAGTCCAGGTTGGAAGCCCGTTTACGGCATCCCACGCATCGGTCAGGGTACAGAAGTCTAACTTTTTCCACTGATTAACCCACAAGGAGAATGGCTATGAACGGCAAAATGGAAGGCGTCACCCTGGTGGCCGATTGGGATCCAAAACCAGGTTTTAAATTGGGTAAAAAGGATATCGAAGGCCGTCAGACGTATCTTGGCAGTCTGGTGTGGCGCAATCCGCGCTTCGAGATTCGCGAATACGACATCCCCACCCCTGGCGACGATGAAGTTCTGCTTGAGGTGAAAGCCTGCGGGATTTGCGGCTCTGACGTTCACATGGCGCAGGCGGATAAGGACGGTTACATCTTCTATCCGGGTTTGACCGGATTCCCAAGCATCCTCGGGCATGAACTCTCCGGCGTGGTGGTCGAGGCCGGCAAAAAGGCGCTCGACAAGGTGACCAACAAACCGTTCAAAGGCGGAGAGGCGGTCACGACTGAGGAGATGTTGTGGTGCGGCAACTGCAAACCCTGTGCTGACGGCTACCCTAACCACTGCGAGCGGTTGGATGAAATTGGTTTCAATGTAAACGGGGCGTACGCCAAATATCTGGTCGTCCCGGCTCGAACGTTGTGGAGTCTTGACCCGCTGCGGGCGATTTACAAAAACGAGCAGGATCTCTTCGTTGCCGGCAGCATCGTCGAACCAACTTCGGTAGCTTACAACGCAGTCATCGAGCGCGGCGGCGGTATACGCCCCGGCGACCGGGTGGTCATTCTGGGCGGCGGTCCGGTTGGCCTGGCGGCCTGTGCCATCCTCAAACGCGCCGGTGCTTCGAAAGTCATCATCTCCGAGACGCAGGATAACCGCGCGCAAATGGCTTTGAGTCTGGGTGCTGATTACCACATCAACCCGCTGAAGGAAGATTTTGCTGACCGGGTGTTGGAAATCACCAACGGCATGGGCGCCGACTTGTTCATGGAAGCCACCGGCCTGCCTGAAGTGGTTTATCCGGGTATCGAACGGGTCATTTGGGAAGGCCGCACGCTCAATAGTAAGGTGATTGTTACCGCGCGCGCCGAAGCCAAAATGCCGGTGACCGGCGAAGTGCTGCAAGTGCGCCGAGCGCAAATCATTGGCGCCCAGGGGCATTCCGGACACGGCACCTTCCCGCGCGTCATCGAATGCATGGCGGATGGCATGGACATGACCAAAATGAGCACCAAGAAGATCAGCCTGCATGAACTGCCGGAAAACGTCATCAAGTTACAGACCGACCGGTCTGAAGCCAAGATCACTTATATCGCATAATTCCTATCGGCCAGAAAAGGGGTCAGGTGCAGGTTTGGCCTGGCCCCGCCAGCCGGAAGAACGCCATGAACCTTTCGATCGTCCTCTCCACCCAGCAAACCCAATTCCAGGCAGCGACGCTTTCAGGCGCGCTTGAAACCAATTTGGCCAAGGTTGCCAACCTTGGCTATCAGGGTGTTGAACTGGCCATCCGCGACCCAAAGCTGGTGGAACTGGACTCACTGGCAGCGCTCACCAAAAAATACGGTTTGCGCGTACCGGCCATCGGCACCGGGCAGGCCTGGGGTGAAGAAGAGTTGTCCTTCACCGATCCTGCTCCAGCCGTGCGCCAGGCGGCCGTCGCGCGCATTCAAAGCCACATTCCCCTCGCCAAGCATTTCGGGGCAGTGATTATTATCGGGCTGGTGCGCGGGATTGTAAAACCCGACATCGATCCGGCGCAAGCCATGACCTGGCTGATCGAGGCACTGCAAGCGTGCAGTCTTGCTGCTGCTCCCCACGGCGTGCAGCTGGCGTTGGAACCGATCAACCGTTATGAGACCAGCCTGATCAACACCGCCGCTCAGGGATTGGCGCTGATCGAGCAGGTTGGCGCTGACAATTTCGGCCTGCTGCTCGACACTTTCCATATGAACATCGAAGAACCGCAAATCGAAGCCAGTATTGCTGCTTGCGGCGCGCGTATATTTCATTTTCACGTCGCTGATTCGAACCGCTGGTATCCCGGCGCCGGTCACCTCAATTTCCGCTCCATACTTAAACAACTTAGCGCAACCGGGTACCAGGGATTTGTATCCGGAGAATTTCTACCTCAACCCGATGTGGACACCGCTGCCCGTAAAGCTATTTTGAATTTGAAATCATACATATAAAATGGTTACAATCGAATTCGGGTTAATCGTAAATCACGGTTCACACCGCTGATGGTTGCCATTCGCTGGAGCCAGGGAAATTATGCATGAGATTCAAGCAAAGACCGCCCCGCTCGTAAACCTCAGTCAGGTCAAGTGCATCACTGGCTTCGACGCGATCCGGGCAACTTATCCGGATTACCTCACCGACGAGTCACGGTTGACCGCCAAGCCCTTCGATTGCTTATTCTTCCCAAAAAACGAGGGGGAACTGGCCGCCGTGCTGCGCGATCTGAATGAGCAGAGAATCCCGGTGACCATTGCAGGCGCGCGCACCGGGCTGGTCGGCGGCAGCGTACCCCCGGCTGGTGCTTTGATTTCGCTGGAGCTGTTCAACCAAATCGAAGCAGTTCGCTTCGACCCGCACCTGGACGAATGGCGGGTCAGCGCGCAAGCCGGCGTCAGCCTGCTCGACCTGGAAAACTTTTTAGCCTCTCACCAAGCGCCCGGGCTAAACGATGCCCCAGAATCAATCCGAGCTGAGTTGGCCCGCTTCAAACTCGACCCTGTGGATTATTTTTACCCGCCCGACCCCACTGAAACGACGGCTTCTTTGGGCGGGACGGTAGCCACCAATGCATCCGGCGCGCGAGCCTATCGGTACGGTCCTACCCGCGCCTGGATTCGCGGCTTACGCGTCTTTCTGGCAAACGGCGAATATCTAGACATTCCGCGCGGCAGATATTTCGCCTCCCCTTTCGGGTCGTTTACGATTTTCTCCGCAAACGGAAAGAGTTGTTCCTTTAATATCCCGGATTATACGCTGCCCGCCACCAAAAATGCCGCCGGGTTTTTCACCGCTCCGCAAATGGATCTGATCGACTTGTTCATCGGATCGGAAGGCGTGCTGGGAGTGATTACCAAGGTGGAAGTTGCGCTGCTCGAGCGGCAAAACAAAATCGCTATGATCCAATTCCTGGATTCAGACGACCGGGCGGTGCAGTTGACCCAGGCCCTACGTTCGGATTCCCGCCTGGCCCTGGATTATTTGGAGTTTTATTCCGAAAACACGCTTCAATTGCTGCGCGATCTGCAAAATAAACCGGGCTTTCCCGCCGGGATACCACCGATCTCGCCCGATGCTCGCGCGGCGCTCTTTTTCGAAATGGACTACGACCCGGAAACGGATGAATTCGACATCAGCGCATTGGAAGAGACGATATCAAGCTGCGGCGCCGACCTGGCCAACTCATGGGCGGCAACGGACGAACGCGAGGTGGACAATTTCAAACGGTTACGGCATCTGGTGCCCGAAACCATCAACAGCATCATTGCCGAACGCAAGCGCCAATACCCCGGAATTCACAAGCTGGGCACCGACCTGGCTGTTCCCGACCAGTTTTTGCAGGAAATATGGGATTTTTACAAAAGCAAATGCGATGCAGGGCATTTTGAATGGGTTGCCTTCGGGCACATTGGCAACAACCATATTCACGTCAATATCTTGCCGCGCGACATGCAGGAATTAATATCCGCCCTCGAATTGTTCGAGGACTTTGCCCGTCGGGCAGTTGAGTTGGGCGGATCTGTCTCCGCGGAGCATGGTATAGGCAAGCTCAAGCAAAAATTTTTTCGTTTGATGTACACATCCGCGCAAATCGAGCAGATGTGGCAGGTGAAGCTCACCCTTGACCAAAATGTGATTTTGAACCCGGGGGTTCTCTTCCAATCGCAATTTAATCATCGTAAATGGTTCACGTGTAGGGGAACTGGGATTTAACAATTACGTAGGTAACACCTGGCATCCCCGTGCCCGAAGCCTTCGATGATTCGATTCAAGGCACGGGGTTAACGGACATTCTTGCCATGTTGTGAATAACCCCGTGCCGCTACATAAAATTACCCCTTCACCGCTCGATATCCGCGCCACAAAAGAAAGGCGCGATTCATAACGCTCAAACAACATCCTGATGCGGAGCGCATCCAAAAATCAAAGCTTTTCTGCGTAGCGGCACGGGGATTTAAAAAACACGAGGAAAACACCCAGTGGCCCCCTGCCCGAGACATTCAATGATTCTATTCAGGCATGGGGTTAACGGACAATATTGCCATGTTACGAAAATCCCCGCGCCGCTACATATAATTATCCCTTCACCGCTCCAGCCAGCATGCCACGCACAAAGTAACGCTGCAGACTAAAGAACACGAGCATCGGCAGCAGCATGGAAAGAAATGCGGCGGCGGTCAGCAAATGCCAGCCAGCGCCGAGTGAAGAAACCATATTCGCAATTTGATAAGTCACCACCGGCGTAGTGCTGCCAAGGAACACCAGTGCGACCAGCAGATCGTTCCACACCCAGAGAAACTGGAAAATCCCCAGCGAGGCGATTGCGGGAAGCGCCAGAGGAATTGCCAGCATATAAAAAGCTGTCCAGTGAGACGCTCCATCCAGATAGGCTGATTCAAACAAGTCGCGCGGCAATGTTCCCAGGAAGTTGCGCATCAGGTAAATCGCATACGGCATGCCAAAGCCGGTATGGAACAGCCATACGCCAAGGAAAGTGCCGTTCAGACCCATCTGAGCATATACCCGCGAGATTGGCACCATCGTCATTTGCAACGGCACAACCTGGAGACCTACCAGAATGGCAAAGAGGAGCATGCGTCCTTTGAAGTCGAGCCAGGCGAAGGCATAACCTGCCAGCGCCGCCAGAAGGATGGGTAAAAAGGTCGCTGGAATCGTTACCAGCAGGCTGTTGACAAATGCGCGGCCCATTCCACGCGGGTTAAGTACATCGGACAGATTACAGCGCAAATCCGTCGAAGCCGTACCCGCTGCGCAGTCCTCGGTATAAGTGCGTGTGCCGCGGTAACCGACCAGGGCATCGATATAGTTGCTTAGGGTAAACCGCGGTTGCTTTTGCACGCCGGAAATATCGTTCAGGTGGACCACAATACTTGCGGCTGTTTGGGGACTCGGAATTTCCTGGGTTCCCATATGCGGCTGACCGTTATATTCATCTTTGAGCGACGCCAAAAGCAAAACCGACCGGTTGAACTGCCGGATCAAATCAGGATTGGTCAAATCTGCGGCAGCAATCAATTTACCGTCACTGCCGTGGCAGGATGCGCAATTTTGAACGTATTCTTGCGAACCGAGGGGCTTATTTAAAATCGTCCACCATCCGGAACTTTGAATAGCCTGAAGCGGCCGCAGAGAGGTGATCAATAACCCGAAGGTCGGCAGCACCCAGATTAAAACCATAAGCAGGATGACCAGGTTTTTGGGGAGGCGGGCAAAAAAAGCGTTGATTTTTTGACGGTTCATCGCATCTCCTCCTGGGCAACAAAGCGCCGGATATTGAGATATATAAACGGGATAATGGCCAGCACCAGAACGACCGCGACGGCCGTGCCGCGTCCGGTGTTGAAGTTAAGATACATTTCGGAGTACATGCGGTTGGCGATCACATCCGTGTTGTAATTTCCGCCGGTCATCACATAAACAATATCGAACTGTTTGAGCACATTGATGACCATGGTGGTTATGACAACGATCACTGTTGGCATAATGATCGGCAGCGTTATTTTCCAGAAGACATTCCACTCATTGGCGCCGTCCACGCGGGCGGCTTCGATAATTTCATCCGGCACGGATTTGAGCGACGAGGAAAGGATGGTCATGCAGAACCCAGTCCAAATCCAGATGCCAACAACGATCAAGGCGTATGTGTTTAAAACCGGAACGGTCAGAAATGAGATTGGCTTACCGCCCAGCGCTGTAATGATTGCGTTCAACAGCCCAACCTGCACCTGCTGGGTGCCGTAGCTGTACACAAACTTCCAGATCACACCTGCCCCGACGAAGGAAATGGCCATAGGCATGAACAAGATCGATTTAGCCAGCGCTTCATTTTTAATGCCGTCAACCAGTTTGGCAAACAACAAGCCTAAAATTACCGTTCCAGCCACCATAAAGATGATCCACTTGATGGTGTTACCGTAAGAAGATAACCAGAACGAATCCCAGAAGGCTTTGGCTGAACCGGTGTTAAATTCTGCGGTCAACGCATAGCGGTAGTTTTCGAGAACGCCCCAGCACGGACGGCCTTCCACGCAGGTGGTCGCTACCGGTGCAGTTCCGTTCCTGTTCAGAAAGCTGAGCTGAATAGTGTTGAACATGGGATAAACGATAAAGAACAACATGATGATCAGCGCCGGTGCAAGATAATAGAACGGCGCCAGCTTACCTTGCTGCATAATTCTTGGAACGGGTCGGGCTGCCATGAATACCACCTCCGCTCGGGGCGTAAACCTCACGCCTGATTATGAATAGAAATGAGAAGAGCAGAGGCGGGGTTAGCCGCCTCTGCTTCAGTCACCTTATTTTATTTACTGGTTAAGCGCTTCTGCCTGAGCGGAAGCAATCGTCGCCAGGATGGCATCCAGATCGCCGCCGTTCACGTAATCCGTGATTCCGGTAAATTCGGCACTGCCGAAACCACCCGGAATGGAATCGCCAATGTCAGGGGTAAATCCCTGCGCGGCATAGAAAGCATCACCCTTCTTGACCAGAGATGGATCGGTGTAGTTGCCCGCACCAGCCTTGTTTGGGGTCAGGTCAAAGCCAGCCTTTGCCCAGGCAACGCCGCCCTCAGGTGATGCAAGGTAGCTGACCAGCGCCTTGACAGCCGGCTTATCGCTGAACGCCATCATCCAGTCCGAACCGCCCTGCAGACCTTGAGCACCGGGGATGACGAAGAAGTCATAGTCTGTCCCAAATACAAGGTTGGGATATTGTTTGACGATCTCGCCGCCAGCAAACCCGGACTGCTTAACCATATAAGCTTCGGGCGGATCAGAGAAGACCTTCAAAACCGCATCGACGAAGCCGGTCGAGAGGGTTCCATCCGCGCCGCTGACCGTATAAGCCGAATCCATGGCCCATTTGCCATAGGTCTCGTATGCTGCTTTCACACCTGGATCATTGTACGGTACAGTGCCTTTGATGATGTTCATCACATATTCGGGGCCTTGTTGGATCAGCAGAAGGTCCTGGATGAAGTCTGTGCCAGTCCAGCCAGTGGCATCGCCTGATTCAAAGCCTAGTGACCACGGCACATTGCCATCGGCGACCATCTTGTCAACCAGAGCAACCAGCTCGTCCCAGGTAGTCGGGACAGTATATCCGGCTGCCTCGAAGTTGACCGGGCTGTACCAGATGATGGTTTTGATGTCGGATTTCACGGGTAAACCAAGCCATTTGTCGTTGATCACACCCGGGTCAATTGCTCCAGGAATGTAAGCATCCCGGCTGGCGCCCAGTGATTCCATGTCTTTTAGCAAATCCTGGTATTGTGTCAGCTGAGTCACATTCCAGAAAGCGATATCTGGCGGCGTTCCAGCCTGAACGCGAGTGTCCAGCAACGCCTGATCGCGGGTCGATTCCGGCTTGAAAACGATCCCGCAGGTATCTGCCAGCGGTTTCAGGATTTGATTCAAGCGTTCCTCTTCCTGCCCTGACCATTGATACAGCATGGTGATTTCATCGCCAGAGGCTGCACCCATGCACATATCAGCGGTTTCAGGGGGCATTTCTTCAGTTGGCGTTGCGGCCGGAGCTGCGCATGCAGCCAGCGCCATGGCAGCCAACACAAGAATAGCGGTCATCTTCCAAACTTTTAGCATCTTTTCCTCCTAAACTGAATGGCTTGTTTTATGTGGGTCGATTGTCATCATTTTTTGTCGGTGCACCACCATCCTTTCAGTGTTTTTGCGTACGAGATGGTTCTCGCAAGCGCGACATGGCTTTTGTAACTGGGACGGTTGCATAACCAAAATAGCAGGGAGGCCAAGATTAGCCGTGTGGTAAGCACGGTTTTAAAAAGGGTAATTGATTTTTATTGGCCAGCACAATCTATGTAAACGGGCAGCACGATGGTACAAAAGATCTGTTTTGCAATGCAGCCGAGTAAGGGGTTTGGGCAGCAAAGCCAGGAAAATAGTGGCAACCCCACGCAAATAGGCGAATATAGTCTAGGTATTCCGTCAAAGACGGATCAATTTTATGCCTATAAATTGTAATATCTTTTACTAGAAATTACAACTTTTAAATCATCAGCCATGAATACTGGCTGAGTTGCCTACCTGACCAAACGAAAATACCCAATATTAGGTCTTTGCTGGAGCGTTGTTTGGACTAACAGCCGGGAGATTCGTAAAAAATGGCGGACAAAACTGTGAACGATGCAAGCGGATAAATTTCTTCCCGTCCAGTGTTAAAACAGCGATTCGTGCGGATACTTCTCATCGAGCTTGGCCAGGGCAAAAGACCCTGCCGCACCCAAAATGAATAACGCCGCACAGACAGCAATTGTCCAACCGGTCACGCCCCCTGGAATGATTGCGGTGGTCGATCCTAACACGATCCCCAAAATAAAATGGTACATGAAGGGGTAGGCTTTTTTGAACAACCAAGCAATCAACTTGGCCAGCAGTAGAATAATAAGGACCAGACCCAGCGTCAAAGGGATGATGACGCTAAAATCCAGCTGCCGGATACCGGATGCCATGGGCTGATACAAACCAAGATAGATCAAGAAATTGGACGGACTCATGCCCGGGACGATTAATCCCAAACCCACCAGCATGCCGCTCAAGGTCCAGGTGCCAAAGGTGGGCGTCAGCGTGACATTATTGATAGTCTCCATCCAGCGCATGAAAAAGAATGTGCCGAATGCCATGATAATCAGCACGCCCCAGTGCCAGGTTTTGCGGCCTTGTTTGCCCGCCGTAGCGAACAGGGAGGGAAATGTGCCGGAGATAAAGCCAATGAATAGCCAGGTGAACTGGGCGGCAAAATGAGTGAAGGCGTAATCTACCACGGAGGAAAAGCCGACAATCCCCAGCACAACGCCAATGCCGACCGGCAGGAAGAAGCGGACATTCTGCAGGAACTTGACTTGAAGATTGGCCAGAAACCGCATTAGCGGCTCATACAACCCGAATACCACCGCCAGAACCCCGCCGGATAAGCCGGGAACAATAGCCCCAATACCCACCAGGATGCCTTTCAATAGCCGGATCACCCATTCGACGGCCACATTTTTTCCCTGAGTCAAACTGCTGGTTTCTGCCATAAAGTACCCTTGTTTGTGTCTGGATCCAGCCGCGTGGTTTGCGGACGGTTTTGAGCCGTATGATTATAAATCAGCTTGAGCGTTAAAAGCGAGTTTGGTTGATGACGACATGGTTGTAAAGTTTCTCAAAAAAGAGGCTTTTTGAAGGCACGTACCCAGAGCTGGTTAGTTACTGGTAAACTTAACCATCACCCAAATCAGCCCCTTGTGACCTCTTCACGATTTGAAGGCTAAATGGGTGACCACCTGTCCCACTTAAGGGGTGTTCGCAGTCATTAGAATGGCGAAACGTTCAGGTTTTGTCGCATCTACCGGTCTATAGCAGCTATGCGTCATCATTCCAAAAGCAAACAGTATAAAATGGATTGGGGATGGAAAGGAAAATTTTTTCTTCAGGCCATCGTTCCATGTGGATGAACAAATTTAAACAGTTCGGGCTTACCATTGATCAAATATTTCAGGCAGCATTTTCACCGGATGCTGAAAAAACACATCTCTGGTTGCCGATAATTTGGATTGGGTCGCTCATTCTTGCCGGCGCGATCCTGTGGGGGATATTTTTTAACTGGGGAAACATTCCCTTCGATTACATGGATTGGGCGGAAGTATGGGCAGCGCGCATGCAGGCCTGGCGGGATGCTCTACTAAACAACACCATCCCATTTCATCTGTCCGACGTGGCTGCCATGCGCACCGAATCGGATCGCTATTTTGCGGTGGCGGACATGGTCTCTTCGCCGCAAGTTCTCTTGTTGCGCTGGCTGGAAGTCGGCCCATACACGCTGGTCAACAACCTCTTTCTATACGGGATTGCTTCTTATTATTTATTGCGTATTCGGAAAAAATACAACCTTTCCTTATACGCGTTTTCTCTTTTATTTTTCTTGTTTCATTTCAATGGTTTCATCGTTACCCATTTATCGATCGGGCATCTGAGCTGGGGCGGATATTACTTATTCCCTGCATTCGTTTTATTCGTTATGGAATTATTGGAAGGCGACCGAAGCTGGCAGTGGGTCGCCAAAATGGCAGTTCTGCTGTTTTTCATCTTCATGCAGGGATCTTTCCATCACCAGATATGGAGTGCGATCGTCCTTGGGATTATTGCGCTTATCCGCTGGCGTTATGCTTCCCAGATTTTAAAAGCAGGCGTATTTGCCATCCTGCTGAGCACGCCGCGGATTCTTCCTGTTTTCTTTGAAATGGGCCCCAAAATTTCCGGGGGGCACGATTTTTTAGGAGGATATCCATCATTGAGAAATCTCGTGCTGGCGTTGACCTATAATTCTACCCCGGACAATGCATGGCCGGGATTAGTTTTTGATAGCAGACTGGGCTATTGGGAATTTGATATATTCACCGGCTGGGTGGGATTAATTTTTCTTTTTGGTTTCGGCGGCCTGGCAATGGCTTTCTGGCATTATCGCGAGCGCAAATTCCCAGTTTTAGTCGTGCCAGTACTCGCGCTGGTCTTTTTATCCATCGGCGATAATTTTCTGAAAGCCCTTTTTTATAATCCCGTCCTGGTTTCCAGTGAACGAGTCGCCTCACGCATGATCGGCCTGGCGTTGGTGATTGGGCTGATCTTATCGGCTATATATTATCAAAAGACGCTCGATCGGGTGCGCAAATCGACCGTTCTTCAATTAGCCCAGGTGGTTTTTTTACTTGTCCTGGCAAAAGATCTGGTTTTGCATACTTTACGCTGGTCGGTCGCGAATGCTTATCTTGCCCTGGGTGTCACCCGCCGCGATCTTTCCTCGGTTCACATTTCCAACCACCCTGACCCGGATTATTTCCTCGCGCTGGGCATTGGAGCGTTCGTGTCGATCCTGACCATGGTGTTTCTGGTTTGGGTTGTTCGGAATGAATCGGCGGTCATTAAATCAAAAACCCCTTTGGAAACACCATAACCTTATATTTTTCTTCTCTAATAAAACTACTATCTAATCACATATAGAAACATAAGGCATCGTTCCCTTGCCGGACGGGAATAAGCCGCTGGTTATTCAGTTTCAACCAGAATTTTTGTCCAGAGAAACTGGATTTGCTTCCCTTGTTTGCGTGAATACGTTTCCAATACGCGCTGCCGGGCGAAATTGTGCTCGACAATTGGAGCCGGGTAATCCCTGTCAATGACCGCATTAAAGGCAATCTGCTCGGCTGTGGATCATCTCAGTTCCACTACTTGCCGCGCAGCAGCAAGCATTGCCGAATCACTTAACCTTTTTTGATTTTGCGGGCATAACCCTCTGGCTTATCGGGTTCTTCTTCGAAGCGGTTGGCGATTCCCAGTTAACCAGTTTCAAATCCCGCCCCGAAAACAAGGGGAAGGTTCTCAATTCCGGCGTCTGGCACTGCACACGGCGCCCCAACTATTTCGGAGATTCGGCCCAATGGTGGGGTTACTTCCTGATTGCGGCAGCTGCCGGCGGGTGGTGGTCCATTTTTAGTCCCATCCTCATGACCCTCTTCCTACTGCGCGTTTCCGGCGTTGCGCTGCTTGAAAAGACCCTGGAAACTCGTCCCGGGTATAAAGAGTACATAGAAACTACCAGTCCGTTCGTCCCCTGGTTTCCCCGCAAGAAGGATATGTAGTGGGGTTCCAGTACCGGGGCGATAATCCAATCCGGAGTGAATAAAAGGATAGCCACATCTGGACGTCTAGAAAACAATAATTCGCCCTTTCGGACAGATTATTTTAGCAGCGGGGAGTGGATTCAAATATTATCTCCCTTTAGGAGCCACTGCCCTCCAGCCTTTACAGGAAATTTTACGAGATTGATTTACGAAAACAGAAGCTGTTTGTAATTTCAATTTCCAGTTCTTATTTTTTGCCTCAGCAATTGATGAATGGAGCAAGGAGTTACAGCCTTTATAGTATTTTCATCCTTCAAGAGCTATAAATAGATATCTATGAACAATCACTTAATTCCAGAGTGTAAGAAGCTTTGCACGAAATGGCGCTGGAAGATCAAGAACGTGATCAGCAGGGGAGCAATCACGATTAAAGTTGCGGCAGATAATAACGACCATTGAGCGCCAATTTCGCCCAACTGGGTAAAACGTACCAGCCCTGCTGTTAAAGGACGGCTGAGGTCACTATTTGTGATGACCAGAGGCCACAAGAACTCATTCCAATGCCAAATAACAGAGGATAATCCAAACGCGATCAAAGATGGAAAAGAGGGTGGCAAGTAAATATGGGAGATCAATTGCCACCATGAACAGCCATCCATCGTCCCGGCATCCACCAGATCACGGGGCACATCCAGAAATGCCTGGCGCATTAAAAAAACGCCAAATGCTGAGCCAAAATAGGGAAGTGCGATTGCAAGACGTGTGTCAAACAGGCCTAATTGACGAATGGTAGAAAAATTAGGCGCGAGCAAGGCAGTTGTTGGAATCATCATTTGCAATAAAATGAAAAAGAAAAGCCATTTCTTGCCAGAGAACTGGTAATGCGCAAACGCGAACCCTCCTAAAATGATGGTCACTAATTGAACAGCCAGGATCGTTAATACAATAATGATCGTGTTGACATAATATTGACCAAACGGCGCCAATGACCAAGCGCGGATATAATTCCCCAAAGTTAAACTGGAACCAAACCAGACATCCCCCAGCTTCATGGGTTCGGTCGTAGGCCGAAACGACGCGACCAAAGCCCAAACTATAGGAATGGTCCATAGGATTGCCAGAAACGCCGTCCCGCCTGTGGCCAACCAACTCCCGATACGAAGGAAAACATTTTGGTCTCTGAACTGACCGTTCATTTCACTTCTCCTCTTTTTCAGAAATCAGGAAGTTGGAAATTGTAAAGATTAATAGAATTACGATGAAGATGACGGTTATCGCAGATGCAAGACCGACGTTTTGGTTTTCAAACCTTTCCTGCCATAATTGGAAGAGCAATACGGCACTCGCCTGGCTAGGTCCTCCTGTTGTTAGGACAAAGATATGATCTACGGTTCTAAAAGCATCGATGAATGCTACCGTGCTGATGAACACGGTTGTTCTTCTGAGTAGTGGGAATGTGATCCGCCATAAGATTTGCCACCAATTCGCGCCGTCAAGTTGTGCAGCCTCAAATACATCACCCGGCAAGTTTTGCATTCCGGCAAGGTAGAAAATCATGTAATAACCGGAATTTTTCCATACGGCGACGATAATGACAGACAGTAACGCAAGATTTGGATTCCCCGTCCAATTCTCAGCGCCCTGGTAGCCAAACATGCGCAACGCTGAATTCAAGAGACCATACCCCGGTGTAAAAAAGAACAACCAAAGGGTGGCAGCGCTGACCATGGGCATGATCATAGGGTGAAAAAACGCCAGGCGGAAAATACCCCTCCCTGCCAGTTTTCGATTGACGAGCAAAGCAAATAAGAACCCCAGCAAGATACTTATTGGAACGGTCCCCAGAACATAATATAAAGTATTGGAAATAACCTTTAAAAAATTGGGGTCGGTGAAGATATTTGTGTAATTATCTATTCCAATAAATGTAGGTACCCGAAATTTGACAATATTCATCCGTTGAAGGAAAAAACTTTTATAGACCGATAAAAGCACTGGCCATGCAGTGAATACGGCCACAAAAAGCACGGTCGGAAGAGCCAGTAAGTAAGGCAGGATGCTATTTCTTCTTTTTTTGCCTTGCGGGATGGAAATGCTCATTTCTGGTTCTTTCTTAAAAGATGGGGCGCTCCGCTCGAGCGCCCCATTTATTTAATCTCGAGAACCTCAAATACCTTATTGACAGAATGGTACCAGGGCTGCTTCTGATTCGGTTTGTGCGACATCCATGGCTTCCTGCGCGGTCATTTCACCATTGAATGCTTTTTGGATGTAATTATGGAAGATGGTTCGCACTTGGCCAAGATTCTGAATAGCCAATTCGCCTTCAGCAAATTGTATCGCGTCACGTGCTTGAAGCGCCTGTGGTACTTTTGCTACATAATCAACCATGGCATCGGTATCATAGGCGCTCATTCTGCTGGCAATATAACCGGTCTGAATGCTGTAATCCGCTGCCAGTTCAGGCGAGGTCAAGAATTCGATGAACTTCCATGCTGCATCCTGTTGTTCTTGTGGGGCACCCTGCAGTATGTAGAAATTTCCGCCACCAGGAACGCTTGCATAAGTGCCTTCCTCTTTCCCGGGGTAAGCCATCACCCCCACGGTGAAATCGGACTGTGCCAGGATACTGGTCAGACTGCCAGTCGTGTGGGCGATCATAGCTGTTGCACCACTGCTAAAATCAGCCGCATCAGTTGCCCAGGATGCTTGTACACCCTCGGGCATAGCGCCGTACACTTTTGATAGGTCAATGTAGTATTGAACAGCTTCAACAACTTTAGGATCGTTGAAGGCAACTGTACATTCATCGATGAATATATTTTGACCATTACCGATCGCGAGTGGTTGGAATAACCAGTACGGCCAATCTGAAGAGAAATGAAGCCCCCAATTAGTGTTATTGCCTTCCTTTACCGTTAGGGTTTGCGCAGCTTCGGCCCATGATTGCCAACTGGAGGGTGGTTGTAGTCCTGCGGCTTCAAATTTATCTGCATTGTAATAGAGCACGACTGCGCTACGCTGGAAGGGAATGCTCCAAAGCTTTCCGTCATAATACGAATTTGCCATAAAAGCGGGTAGGAAGTCATCCAAATAAGCTTGTCCGCCTTCCATGTTGGCAACATATTCATCCATTGGCGCGATATAGTCTGCATTAATCAAGTCATATAGACTGGTGGCAAGCAGAACTGCCAATGCAGGTGGAGTACCACCACCTTCGATGGTGGTCGTGATGGCTGTCTGTACATCCGCATATCCACCAGAGTATACAGGCTCAACGGTTATATATGGAAACTCAGCTTGGAAGTCCTCAATATAACCATTTAATATGGCGGCGATTGGAGCATCCACGGCAACCGGATAAAACACCTGGATAGTGACCGGCGCCATCGCCGGCTCTTCGGTTGGAACGACTTCTGTGGTTGGAACGACTACTGCGGTTGGAACAACCTCCGCGGTAGGAACGGCTTGTTCCTGCGTAGGTGCAACAGTGGCGGCTGGACTACATGCTGCAAGCAAGCCCATTAACATAATTACGACCAGTGAGCTTTTTATGGTACGCATTGCTGTTTATCCTTTCTCTAAATAAAAGCACTTATGTAGCGCGGATGATCCGCACAATATTCAACTCAACGATATTCGAATTGAAACAGATTTTGCTGTAGGCGATAGGTGTGTTATCCTCCTTAAAAATTGTGGATCGAACGCTGAGAATTGGCGTTCCACGTTCCAATTCAAGGTATTGTGAAATATCGTGAGAAAGCGAGGCCGCGCGAATGTGAGATTGAATATGGTGTAAAGAAGTATTTAAAGATGTGGATAAAAATTGAACCATGTTTCCATCAAACTCCACCCAATTTATGGCTTCTACTTCAATTGCAGGAGTTATGTAATCTTCTATATAAATCACGGGTTGTTGATCAGCTCTAACGATCCGTTTGATGCAGAATACTTTTGTTGACGGCGGCGCTGAAAACACCTCCTCTGCATCGCTGGGTGCAAATTCATAACCCATGGATAGTGTTTGAAAGTTGGGGGTAAAACCACTCTCTTTAATTATTTGGGTAAAAGGTGAAAAATCATTTAGGGAATCCCGAATTACTGTTGAATGAGTCACAAAAGTACCAATACCATGTCTCCGAATAATCACGCCTTCACTTTCCAGTTCAATATATGCTTCTCGTAAAGTATTTCGGCTGACCCCCAAGTTTTTGGCAAAGTCTGTTTCGGATGGAAGTTGATCATTGGGTTTAAGTTGGTTTTGCTCAATATAATTGAGAAGATATGTTTTTACTTGGATTAAACGTTTGCTGGTATTGATATCCATGCTCATTATTTTTCTTTCTGTTTTTTGGGGAAAGTTGTTCGTCGCAAACATTGGACGTCCAACAACTAAATAGTATAATAAAAAATAATAAAAGTCAATAACCAGTTCCATCTATTGGCACATCAATTTGCCTTCAAACAACAAAGGGGATATTGCATATGGTTATCACATTTCTTGGTACGTCTGGCGCAAATAGTTACCCCGAAGCCTTTTGTAAATGCCACCATTGTGAGAAAGCAAGAACTCTCGGTGGTCCCAGCTTGCGAAAACGTTCTGCCTTATTAATAAATGAAGATTTGTTAGTTGATCTTGGTCCTGATATTATGACGGCTGCTCAGGAACATCGTTACTCCTTGACACAGGTTCGTTATTGTATCCAAACACATCCACACGCAGATCACCTAGATGTTTCCCATCTACTTTCTCGTAGCCCAGATCATGGCGTCGTTGGCGCTCCATGTTTAAATTTTTACGCTTCAGAAGAGACGCTGGAGCGAGCTGCACAAACCTTCAGAAGAGACCTCTCCGATCGGGATCTTCTATCGCCGATTACACAGGAGTACATGAACCTCAAAGTTTATACGATCAAACCCTTTCAACCAATTCAAATAGGTAATTATCAAATTACTGCATTCCCAGCAAATCATGCACCAACAATGGGAGCTATGCTTTATTCTGTTGAAGACGGCAATAGATGTATTTTCTATGGAACGGATACTGCTCCTCTTCTTGATCAGACCTGGCAGGCGTTTCATCAACAAAAACTTAAGTTTGACATCGTTATTCTTGATCATACTTACGGTTTAAAGGAACCGGCTAATGATCATATGAATGCTTATCAAGTAATCGAACACATTGTGAGAATGCGTAACGAGGATCTATTGACTAATAACGCCCGTGTTTTTGCCACCCATATTGCACATGAAGGCAACCCACCCCATCCAGATCTTGTGGCTTTTGCAAAACAACATGGTTATGAAGTTGCCTATGATGGCCTCAGGCTCGAAATTCCGGCGTGAGTATCAAACGCGATATTAATTGGGCCATTCGGCATTGTCTGGTTGCCATATGATTATAAAAGTTGCAAAGGGAGTAACAGTGAAAGAAGAACCCATATTCGACATTATCTTATTGATTGCCAGACCTGCCGCTGGAAAAAGCGAGGTTATTGATTATCTCAAAAATACTCCGTTGGATGAACGGATAAAACGTTTTCATGTGGGCAAATTTGATGAGATCGATGACTTTCCAATGCTGTGGACCTGGTTTGAAGAAGATGCGCTTCTTGAAAAAATGGGATTCCCAAGACTCCATACAGATCAGAGGGGACACTTCCTCGGTCAGCACCTTTGGAATATTCTGATTAGGCGTATTGGGTTGGAATACCAGAAAAAATTACGCGATATCCAGAATTACTCTGAAACATTTACAACGGTGATTGAATTTTCACGTGGGACGGAACATGGCGGGTATCGATCAGCTTTCTCCCATTTACTGCCGCAAATGCTTAATAAAATGGCAGTGGTATACATTGATGTTTCGTGGGAAGAATCACTTCGCAAAAACCGCAACCGGTTTAATCCTGAAAAGCCTGACAGTATTTTGGAACATTCTTTACCGGATGCCCAATTAGAGCGACTTTACAAGGAAGTTGATTGGATTGAAGTCTGCGAAGCCGATCCGAAATTCTTGAGTATACAAGGTGCCAGGGTACCTTACGTTGTGTTTGACAATTCTGATGATATTACAACTAAAAGAGGGGATGCGTTGGGTGTTAGACTGGAACAAGTTCTGAATGAACTATGGATTAAATACAACGCGCCCTCTCCAAAAGGATAGAGTGTGAGGTAGAAACATTTGGACTCGATGATCGTACCAAGCCCGATGATCTGAAACTCCTGTAAGTCTCTTAAAGTAAGCATTGTTTAGCAACTATGGTATTCATCCTAAGCAAATTATTGGGCTACTAAACTCATATTCAAACCAAAATCCACCATTTTGGCCGGATTATTTTAGGAACAGCGAATTGTAGAAATTATCGCCACAACAAGTGGTGACGAAATTCATTATTATTTATACCAATATCGGCCCTATCTGATAAATTATGGTTCGCAGTCTATTGCGAACAAATGAAATAGGCATTTACTATAGTTCGACGAAACCGCAGGAATTATTATTCTCTGGTTTTCGTGATTTTTTTGGCTGGAAGTAATTGACGAACATAAATGTAATACCGAGACACAGAAACACGAATTTCTGCGCCAGTTACCTGTTGCGCTTCGCACATGCAGTAGTTGCACCGCCGGAAGTGTATTTTTCTCTCTGGTTGATATCCGGTTTATGAGAACCCTATGTAGCCTTCTATCGATTTAAATAGGTAACAGATTATTATTTTCTACACTATCATCTTGCTTAATCAATGGATAAGCTGCCTGGTTGATGATTCTTTCGATCATTTCCATGGTTGCCGGCCGTACTGAGGCCCCCCGCTCGTCGTTGATGAATATATAAGTCTGTTCATCGCGACCATCCAAAACCAGGGTTATCGGATCGCCCAGTGCCCGGTACACCAGAAGCACAACCAGTTCGCAGGTGCATTGGCTGGTGCCGTGATAAGCGCAGGTACAGCCCTCATGCAATGCCCTGGTGCTGCGCAAATCAAAAGATTGGAATACCCATAAACCCGCATCGGTAAAAGCCTGTTTGAGAGGTTCTACAAAACGAGCGCATTGAATATCGATTACTTTTAAAGGTTTCTTTCCCTGGTGATTCATCGTAATTTGTCCTGCTAATATTTTAGCTGCTCCAAAAGGCTTTAAAAAGCGCCGTGATGCTTAACTCATAACAGGCTTTTTTGCCTACCTAACCACTTCCACCAGGGTACCTCCTGGCATACCTACAGTAACATCACCCGGGTCGTAAGCAACAACCGGAAGAGTCCAGCGAAACACCCATCGAGCATCTTCTGGGCGGCAGTTTACGCAGCCCTGGCTCATCGCCTCGCCAAAATTATTATGCCAGAAGGTCGAATGAATCGCGACGCCATTGCCCTCGAATAGCGTCGTCCAACTGACGCCGGCGATATCATATCCACCGCCGGTCGTACCACCTGTCATATGCACCGAGACCAGTTTTCGCCAGATAGGCCGGATTCCGACCGGCGTCTCCCATTTATCGGTGGGATTTCCGTAGAAGTCATTCATCAACCCGGTGGAAACTTGAGTGAAATACACTTCGTTCCTGCCTTCGAAACAGGCCAGCGTCTGGCGGGATACATCCACGACCACCCGTTTGTCTGCCACTCCCGGTGAAATAGGCGCCACGTCCTGCTCGGTTAACGGTCTGAAACCTTCCGCCCTGGCCCACAACAAATCCCCAAATCCATATCGCTCATTGATCCGGTACCAGATTTGCCCCTGATCGTCCGTTTTTATCTGGTCGATCCAAAATACCTGACTGTAATACACTCTTGGGTTTTCGGTATTTTGCAACCAGGGTGAGCGGGCTGGCGGATTGCCTAAAACCACATCCAGGTAAGGTACTGTCACCTCGGCCCACAGCCCGGGACCAAGCGAACTTTCCGGAAGGCTATCCAATGAAACGTTCAGGTTATTCTTCACCGGTTGGAGGTACGGCGCCCAGATATAGCCTTTCGGCGTTTCCACCCAGCGTTGATTGATCCGCCAGGGCCGTTTGCCAATCACCTCGCGCAGCCAGGGAACTACAGAGTCTCCGTAGATATTTTCGACCGTTTCACTTTCCGTATCCGGCCGCGCTTTGATCTCAGTCATGCCTACATTAACTCGCCCAAGCCGCTCTGACTGTGGAAATTCCGGAAGGGTTACAGATCGAAAAGCCAGGCTGGTTAGGCCGAGCAGAGAAACTTTAAGAAATTCACGCCGGGAATATTTAACTCTTGTTTGCATTCCCACTAAGCTCTTTTGTTTGCTCACAATGGCTATGGTCGCTGCCACCACCACCGTGGTCATGCCCCATGAACTTCATCATAAATACATGCGACAGCGGACAAACCAGTACCATCAAACCAATTAAAACCGTATTGATCGGCAGTTTGAACACGAATAGGGCTGCACCTACAGCTGCAGCTACCAAAACGCACGTAATGAATACGATTTTGGTTGTCTTTGACATGGGGTTCCTCCAGGGAGATTGAAAATCCATAAACATGGTAAATGGGATTAGTCGCTATGTCACGCGTAAGTCTGCCTGAAAGAACTCAAGCATTTATGCTTATCAAATTTTCTGGGTAGCAGTCTATCCCATTAATGAGCAAAATTACCTATCCATGCTTAAGCTTTTGTACGCTACCCCTGGCTTGGAAAACTTCTTATACTAAAACCATCAGCCCACCAGGAACTTGTGCTGGTGGGAAGTTCACCACCAATGGAGGTTTAAAGAAATCAGATATGGAAAAAGATCCTGTTTGCGGTATGAGCGTGGACCCCAAATCAGCGGCTGGTAAATCAGATTACCAGGGCAAGACCTACTACTTCTGTTCCGCTGGTTGCAAGAAAGCCTTTGACAGCAACCCTGAAAAGTACGCAGGTAGTTCCCACTCCGCCCATACTCATCACCACTAATAAATCTGTTTAGCTGATTCTCTCCTTATCCCCGCAGGCGAGCTACCCCTCCGTTCGGCCTGCGGGGAACTTTTATTGAAGGAACGGAATGATAACTGTTTCAATCGATCCCATCATTTTTTCAATTGGACATTTTCATCTGCGGTGGTACAGCATAATCGTGATGCTGGCGATTGGCATCGCGTTTTGGCTGGTCACTCGCGAGGCAGTTCGCAAAGGCTTCTCCAAGGAAGCTATTTATGATTTGGCCATTTGGGTGGTTTTGGGCGGCCTGATTGGTGCGCGGCTGTTTCACGTAATCGATCACTGGCCGGATGTGTTCTCCAAAGATCCCGGGCGAATTTTTGCTGTTTGGGAAGGCGGCTTAGCCATCTGGGGAGGGATAGTTGGCGGGTTCGTCCCGCTTGTCATTTATGGGCGGCGGCAACGGTGGAATTTAGCGCGGCTGCTGGACGCGTTTGCGCCCGGGGTTGTGTTAGGGCAGGCAATTGGCCGTATCGCCTGCATCATCACCGGTGATTCTGTCGGAAAACCGACCAGCGGGCCTTTCGGTCTGGCCTATACCAGTAAAGAAGCCATGGTGCCGCAGTTAGGCGTCTATTACACCCCCACGCCTATTTACGAAATTCTGCTCAACACTGCCATCTTTGCTGTTTTGTGGCGCCTGCGAAAGCTGAACCTTCCTGACGGCGCCTTATTTCTGATCTACCTCAGCCTGTATTCAATCGGCCGTTTCTTTATTACCTTCATGAGCAGCTACCGCGAATTTGCCTTTGGCCTCAATCAAGCTCAGGTAATGAGCCTGATCGGGTTGGTCATTGCGATACCGCTGCTGCTGCGTATGGTCATTGCGCCAAAGCGCGTGAATGGGTAAGTACTCCTTCGCTGCTTTGCATCGCAGGAATAAATCGGTTACACTGACCTTCTCACAACATTGAGGGTTATTGGTAGGAGACAACTATGAATTCAAAGTCGTTAACGGAACTATCGCTGCCTGTCCACGGCATGAACTGCACCAGTTGTGCTGCCCATGTGGAAAAAGCCATCGGCCAGCTTCCCGGAGTTTCACTGGTAAAGGTCGATCTGAAAGCTGAAGTTGCTAATATCACCTACGACCCCCAGCAGGTAGATTTATTCGAATTTGACCATGCTGTTACGCAGGTCGGTTATAAGGTTCCAACTGCTGAAATCGTCTTAAAGATACAAGGAATGAGCTGCCTTTCCTGCAGTTCGCATGTTGGCAGCGCTCTAGGCGATCTGACCGGGGTGGTGCAAGCCAATGTCAACCTGGATAAAGGAACTGCCCAGGTGATCTATGTTCCGGAATTGGTTTCATCGCTCCATATGGAGCAAGCGGTTCGGGAAGCTGGTTATCAGGCCAGTGCAACCGAGCAACCGGTTCTTCCCTCAGAGCACAGCCCTATCCAAATCGCCGAAAAACCCGAAACCGCCCATAGTGAAAAATTCACCTGGCGCTTTAAATCGCTTTTAAAACGGAGTTAAGGAATGGCTGAGCGAGTCGTGAGCGCGCCCCCTTCCAATTCCCGCCTGTGGGCCAGACGTGCCAGTCGGTTGGGCTATTATTTTTCTCGCTACTGGATCCTGTCGTTCAGCGTGCTCATTGGTCTGTACGTGGGTCTGCCCTTCATGGCGCCTGTTTTCATGGCCCTGGGGTTGGAATTTCCTGCGCGCGCCATTTATACGATCTATTCGTTTCTCTGCCACCAGCTTCCACAGCGCTCTTACTTTTTATTCGGGTCGCAATTCACTTATTCGTTGGCAGAAATTCAAACCGTCTGGCAGGATACAACCAATTTTGGTATCCTCCGGCAGTTTATCGGTACACCTGAAATGGGTTGGAAGGTCGCCTGGTCCGACCGGATGGTCTCGATGTACACCAGCATCCTCATCTTCTCATGGATCTGGTACCCGTTGCGGCGGCGGTTGCGCGGGCTGAGCTGGCAGGGGTTGCTTATCCTGATATTCCCCATGGCTGTGGATGGTTTCACTCACATGTTCAGCGATTTTGCCGGGTTAGGTCAAGGCTTCCGCGATAGCAATGCCTGGCTGGCAGCGTTGACCAACAACTCCTTACCAGCCACTTTCTATGCTGGCGATGGCTGGGGGTCTTTCAATTCGATAATGCGTCTGGTTACCGGAATTTTATTCGGCGCCGGTGTGGTCTGGTTTGGTTACCCTTATCTGGACGAATTTTTCGCGGATATTAAACTCAAAATCCAGGAAAAGTTTCAGCGAGCTGGTATTCGGCTTTAGCATTATTACGCAATATTCTGGGGCGAGACAATTCTTTTAATCTCCGAATTGCCTCGCTCGGTCGTTTAAACCCGTTATTCCTTTTTCAGGCGTTCAAACTTCTTCTTCATGGGCGATATCCGGAGGGATCAGCCCCATGGATACCGCCTTCATAACGGCTTCAGTGCGGCTGCTGGCCTGCATTTTTTCAAAAATGCGCGCAATGTGCCCCTGTACGGTACGGTCGCTGATTGCCAACTGGGTGGCAATGGCCCGGTTCGTGAATCCTTTGGCAGCCAGCGTCAGCACTTCCATTTCGCGGTCGGAAAGGTTGATGGTAATTGCCGGTCCGGCTGGCGCTGAAAGATAAGCCATCACTTTGGAGACGATTGCGCGGTCAAGCACCGATTTCCCCTGGTGTACATCTCGGACAGCTTGAATAATTTCTTGCGGTCGCGCTGTCTTGAGTACATAGCCGTTCGCGCCTGCCTTGAGAACTGCTGTTACGTAGGGGTCATCCTCATAGGCTGTTAAAACCAACACCCCCACCGGCCAGCGATTCGAGCGAATATGGCGGGTCACCTCGATTCCCGAGGCTTTTGGCATCTGAATATCCAGCACAGCCACATCGGGTTTGAATTGTTCGATCAGGATTTTAGCCTGCTCGCCGTCATCCGCTTCAGCTACCACTTCGAAATCTTCTTCCATATCCAGGAACTGGCGAATGCCTGCCCGGACGACCACATGGTCATCGGCTAAAACTAATCGAATTTTATGAAGGTCGCTCATATGATTAATCCTTTAATATCCAGAGAAAATCTTTAAATTGCGTCAATTCAAATTGGGCGAACCGCGCGGTACAGCGAAAGCGGGCCGAAAGCGCTGCGCAAATGCCCCGTCTCTTCCACCTGAGAAAATCCCGTTTCGGTTAGCAGCAGCGGAATTTGACCGCGAAAATTATCAGCCGTGCGCTCGAAACGTGACATGTAACTTGATACAAATCGCATCAGGCCGTCGTGCGGCGGACCGAAGTCTGCAATGTGAAAACTGCCGCCGGGCTTGAGTACTCTGAATACTTCCTGGAATGCCCGGCGCTTATCTGGCAAGGTCAGGTGGTGGAGCATCAGACTGGAAACTACTTTATCGAAGGAATCCGCCGAATAAGGGGGGTTATCTGCCAAGCCTTTATCCCATCGGATGGCGGTTAAGCCCGCCTGCATGGCTTTCTGGCGTGCGATCTCAAGCACCTGGTCGTCGCCATCCAACCCTATAATTTCTGCGGCAGGTTGGCGGCGCTGAATCATGATGGCCAAAGTACCCGTGCCGCAGCCTAAATCCAGAATCCGTTCATTGGGTTGCGGATTGGCCTGGTCGACCAAGCGCTGCTTGAAAATCTCCTCGTGCATGATGTACCGCAATAGCGGATCAAACAATGGGGTGAGCCAATTCTGGTTTAGCGCAGGAATATAATTCGCTTGCTTCTCGGTCATAATCGTCTCTCTGACCTTCATAGTATCACCCAATCCATGGAACACCAAGCGCATTCTTACGCACGCCATGCCCGCAAATTAGCCTACGTCACCCGCTGCCTCATCCTCAAATTTGGCTGCATCTCCCGTCAACCGGATGATGATATGTGTACCTTCATCCGGCGTTGACCGGATGGTCAACCTGGCGCCAATCAGTTCACTGCGTTCATAAAGGCCTAATAACCCGTAATGCCCCATGCGCGCATAATGAATCGGGTCAACTGGCAGGTCAAACCCCAGTCCATCATCTCGAATTTCGAGAATGACGCTATCGGGACGAAAATACAGCGAAATCCAGGCATTTTTGGCTTTGGAATGGCGAACCACATTACTCAACGCTTCCTGGGCCATCCGGTACATCGCCATTTCGATATCCGGTTTTAGCCGCCGTTCGACGCCTTCCTGGATAAAATGGATCGCCACCCCATCCGGGTGCATATTTTGGGTGGACTGCATCGCCAGGGCGGTCGCCAGGCCTAAATCTTCGATGTAAATAGGGCGCAATCCCTGCACCAGGCGGCGTAAGTTCTTCATGCTCTGATCCGCCATATTCACGACCTGGTCAAGGGTTTTTGCTACTTTCGGGTCGTTATTCCAGTGAAGCGCATACTGGGTGTATTGTCCCAGTGCAATCAGGGATTGCAGCGTTTCGTCGTGCAGTTCGCGCGCCAGGTTGCGCCTTTCACTCTCCACGCTGTCGGTGATCGCTCCGATGTAACTGTGCAGGCTGTTTTGCGCCTCTTTAAGTTCCGCAGCCATGTAAATCAAGGTTTCTTGCAGATGGCGGATTTCTAAAATTCCGCCTACCGGCTGCCGAATGGTTTCAAAATTCCCGTTTGCCAGGTCACCGGCTTTCTCTTCCAACGCCTGCATCGGTTGGACAATGCGGCGCAGCCCAAACCAGATGGCTAACAAGCTTAAGGCCATGATTGGAAAGGCAATCAACGGAGCATTTTGGGTTGCCCGCAAAAGCGGACTGGCGATGTCTTCCCAGGACTCCTCGATCATCAAAGCCCAGCCAACCGGTTGAATAGGGCTGGCGGTAATGACATGTTCGCCAGCATCAGTCGGGAAATAATTAATCCCCCCCACCCCCATCAAAGCTTCCTGGAGTCCTGGATGGGTTTTTAAATTTTCTCCAAGATCAAGAGAACCCTTGCGAAAGAGAAGATCATATCGGTTATCGACGACCAGAACCGTCACTGCGTCTGAATCGGTAATGGTACTAAGCCCATCATCCAACAACTTCTGCGGTGAAAACAATCCCACCAAAGTAGCGCCCGATGTCGTATTGACCAAAACCGGTACGAAGAATTGATCATCAAGCGATAAAACCGGCAAAAAAACTGCGGTGCCTGGCGCAAATTTAAAATACTGCTGCTGGAGGGTGGCTGCCTGACCTGCTGCCAGCCAATCCAGTATCGCGGTGCTGCCAGTCGAGGCTGCAATGGTCCCTTCTGGCGCAATAACGACTACACCACCTTCAAATGCAGCCATCTCACCTTGAATGTTGCTGAAGGTGTTGCTGAGCTGGTCAACCGGTTCCAGCCGCTTCGAAAGCAAACTCAATACTTCGGTGCGATGATCGATTTCTTTCTCGATGCCGGCCGCAGCGTATTGAACTGCACGCAGGTTGCGGCTGGCAACCAGCGACCGCATCCCTTCATGGTGCAGTTTGAGACTGCCATAGGTGACAATAAGCACCAGGACAATTAATGGCAACACTGCAACCAGGAACAGTTGCAGTGTGACGCCACGCCAGATGCGAATTTTCAGTCGGTGAGAAGGTTTCAAATCAGTTTTATTCGCCACGCTTATCAACCTTTAGGTTGGGGCTGCTTTTTGATTCTACTCCCAAGTCTCCTTAAATAACCCATAATAACATCGCAGCCCCCATTATGACCATAACCAAACCATACCACAGGCGAATCTTAACGGTATGTTCACGCTCCCAACTGGCCCAGCGTTTGGCGACCAACCGGTTACCCAGTCCAATCAAGATGACGATCAACGGGAGCACAAAAATCAGGTTATAGAGGAACAGGTAAACCAAACCCCAGGAATACGTAGTCTTGGCATTGAGCAGGGTAATAATCGAAACATAGATTCCGCCTGAGCAGGGAAAGGTGCACAACCCCACCAGAAAACCAGCCGCAATGGTGGCAGGCAGTGTGGCTTGCTTGATGAGCTGCTGCGTGCGCTCGCCGGCGAAGGATGGCATATGCAACTTGATCGGGAATTTCGGAAAGAAGTACTCGAGCAAGTTGATTACACCGAGCGCAATCAGCAGCCATGCCCCAGCGCGCGCCACGAAGTGCGGATCACTGGAAAGACGCACCGCCCTGAAAATACCCAAACCAATGCCAAAATATACGATGAAGATCATCGCAATATAAACCAGGCCTAATTTGAGGATGCGCCCGCGAGATTGACGCAGGGTAAAAAGGAAAGCAATCAGTAGCAAAATTACGGCAAAAGCACACGGATTGACTGAATCGACCAGGCCAGTGACCAGCACAGCCGGAAGCAACTCCGGCAAATTAGCCAGACCGACCGGCAGTGCGCCGCCAGCGCCCTTTAATGTCTTGAAAGCCTCTTCAATGGGGGTGTCGATCGGGTAAGTCTGTACCTCACCCTTCCAGGCCCACAGCTTGTATTCATCCGGTTCACCGTGCATTTTCGGCTGCCACAAAATCATCTTTTCCGGCAGCTCTGGCGATTGAAGCGCCTGATCGATCAAATTCCCAGGCACATGGCCTAAAACCACCAGCGTTCCTTTGCCGGTAGGGATAAAGGCATAAAGCGAGTCGGCGATCGATCGCGGCAGTTCGATGGCATCGATCATCGCTGACATTCGCTGGCGTTCAGCCGGAATGGTGTAGTCGTGAATTTCACTGGCAGCCGTAATGCCGTTGGCAGTCAGGGCTGGTAAGAGCACGTCTTGCGTATAAGGCCAGCAGTCCGCGCAGCCGGCAGAAAAGAAAACATGCACCGTGTCAACCGGTTCGGTTTCCTGGGCATGAACGGGCGTAAAACTGGCAATAAGAATAGTAAAGAGCAGGAGCAGTGAAGGCAGCAATCGTTTTATCATGTTCGACTTATTCCGCAATGAGTTGCCAGGTGAAAATGCGTTCGGGCGCATCTACGTTCAGCAGGGTCAAGGTTAAAGTCGTGACGCCTTCGAGTAACGGCGCCCCATCGATGGTTGCCGGGAAGGAAAGTGTACCTGACACATGGTGGCCGCCCATTGGCGCATCCCATTTAATCGGTTTGACCGCCAATCCGTTGTCTGTCGTAAGCTCAGCCAGGGCTGTCAGATCCATTTTCAAATCCACTGAATGGGTATCCATGACAACGTCGAAATTCAGGGTTTCACCGGGTTGGCTCAAATTTAGGGGAGTTACAATAACGACGACATTCCCTTGCGCATCTTCGCGCTCCAGGCCATTTTCTTCAGGTGCAGGTTGGGTTTCCGGCGTGAGTTCCGGGGCTGAAGCGGGCAGACTTGGCGTTGCTGGCGCCTGAGTCGCAATTTCCGTAGGCGCTGCAGCCGGTGATGTTGTACAAGCAGCGAGCGTTAACGAAAGAATAAGTGTTAATAAAACCGCAGGTTTAATCAAGTTTTTCATATTTCCTCTGTTAGGATCATGGGAGATTGCATGTGCAAAGCCATTCTCCGCGCCCGGAGTATGGTGACCAATATTACGATTATTCCAATTAAATTGGAGGCAAGACCCGCCACCATAAAAGCGGTACGATATTCCGCAAGAAAGGTAGCGGCGGCGGTCAGCCCCAGGATGGGTAAAACATCGGCAGCATGGTGCGCACAGCAGGCCACCATCGCAACGGTCGAGGTGGCGCCCCCCGCCCCCATGCTGGCCGCTGGCGCTGGACTGGCAGCGCCTGGTCCGGGTGTAGTAGATAAAGCTGGCAGATATAGCCGTAGCTTGAGCACACTGTACAGAGCCGCCTGAATGCCGAACCCTAATAAAATGGGGATGACCAGCCAGCGATCTTCCCAGAACAAGTTCAGGGCATGTTCAGGCGATTCGGCCCAGGAAACGATGCCAAAATAAATGGCCGCGAGCAAGACGGCCCCTAAAATTCCCACACCTAGCGGGATAAAGTTTCGAAATCGTGAATTCATGTATTTTTTCCTGATGCTGCGAAAATCATCCACATTACCATGATGTTACTAATCCCGCCCTTCTCTGTCATGCGCTATGCAGCGTGAAATCGACTGAGCATAATTGCCTGTTAAGTTTTAGTTGTATTGCCCTATTATTCCACTGACCCACGCGGTATGATTTCAACAACCGAGAGAATTCTCTCGTAAAGACGGCTATTCAAATGCTGCCATTTGAAAAGGAGGATGGAATGATGGAAGACTCATGTCGTGAAATAGCGCCCCTGGAAAAACAGCCGAAAACTGAAGAACAGGTGCGGCAGGATACGGTGTATCTTTCGATTTCAGGGATGAATTGCGGTAATTGCGCAAATCGAGTTCGCAATGCCCTGTTGGCAACTTACGGTGTGACTTCGGTGATCGTTTCGCATCTCGATGGACTGGCAGAAGTTCGCTATAACCCCAGTCTGGTTCCTGCGGACGCATTGATCAGCTCTGTTCGCGCAGCCGGCGGAGATGGCGTCCACAGCTATGATGCCGCAGTAATGCTCCAGGATTCATAGGCGATCAACCAGGCTGAACGGGTTTATCTGCAGGCCAGGTGTGTAGACCTTCAACCCACGTTGACTAAGCAAAAAAATGCAGAATCCAATTGCAAGTCCAGAAGCGTTCTCAGCAATTGATTCGGTAAGTGTCTTTGAACGCTTCCACGACTCAATCTATCGCTATATTCTCCGTGTGGTGCACCAGGCGACAGAAGCGGAAGATCTCACTCAGGAAACGTTTTTACGCGCCCATCAACACTTATCAGACCTGCAAAGCCCGGAGGCAATCCGTTCGTGGTTGTACCGGGTTGCGACCAATATTTGTTTTGATCGTTTTCGTCAGACTGCTTATCGAATTGAGCCTCAATCGCTTGATGAAGAAGACAGGAAAGCTACCTACCTCGAGGATCGTCTTTTAGAAGAATCCGATGAACTGACGCTCGAGCAAGTGGTCGACAAAGCAGAAATGAGCACCTGCATCCAGTCATATATTGGCCGGCTTGCCGACGATTATCGGATCACCATTCTGCTGCACGATATTCACGGAATGACGTGTTCTGAGATTAGCCAAATCCTTTCCTGTTCTTTAGAATTGACCAAGATCCGCCTTTACCGCGCACGCCAAAAGTTGAAAGTCATCCTCGCAGCCGGATGTGAGATTGGCGCCAATCCGCGTGGGGGGGTCACCTGCGATCCAAAACACTAATCCCTCTAAAAATCAGAATTAGCTACTCTCCCTCGCCGAATTTGGCGAGGTTTTTTGTATCCCTGGCGCTTTTTTATTCGTCTTATTAATTAAGAACCAATCATTAACCATGTATGGAGGAAATATGTCAGAATCGATTGAAGATAAAACAAGCTCGGAAGGCGAAAATAGAAATGAATTTGAAACCATCCGGATCAAAAAGACCCGCAGCAGTTGCTCTCTCTGTGAGGATTATGCCAAGAAACACGCAGAGAAACCCATTGCAATCTTATCGTGTGAAGGCGCTTGTCTGCGGGGTGAGATTTCACGGCAGGCGGCCAATAGGATTTGTTTTCGGCTGGCGCCTGAGAAGACTGTCCGAATTTGCCTGGGCGGGGCATTTACCAAAGATACTGGCCAAAGAGCCCTGGTTCGCAATGCCAGCCGGGTAGTAACCATCGAAGGTTGCCCTATCCGGTGTGCATCCCGCATGATGCAGGGGGTATTGAGCGATCTCCAACCTGAGGTCATCGTTGCAGATGCTTTGTACGATTTGGACGGAGAATACTTTGGGATCGATGAAGTTCCCGAAAATCAGATCCGGGAGCTTGCCGAGACAGTGGCCTCGAAGGTGTTGATAAAACTCACATGATAAGGTCGCCGAAATAGACTAGAAGCTACGGTAACGTGACCTTACAGAATAAGTCCATTACGTGTTAACCTGAAAAGACCCATAGAAAGGGCGAGGCAAATCTTCTGGATTTGTCTCGCCCGATTTTTTATTGTCGTAATCCTTTCCTTGTGCTCCAGCAAATGATGTTTTAAGGAAGGAAATCGCCTGGGTTGAGGAAACTGCCGCCTGCCACGCGTATCCGGAAATCGATATGGTCGCCGGTTGAGTTGCCGGTGCTTCCCGATTCAGCAATTTGCTGGCCCTGCAACACACCCTGCCCGACGCTGACCAGATTGGCGGTGTTATGCGCATAATAAGTCCAATAGCCGTTGCCGTGGTCGATAATGACCAGAAAACCATAGCCGGTGTCGGACCAGCCGGAGAAAATGACGGTCCCGCTGTCTGAAGCAAAAATGGGCTGGCGCGGGTAGGTGTCGATATCGATGGCCGGATGACCGCTCCAGTAACCCTGTGTAATGATAATCGGGCTGACCGGCCAGGCGAAATAACCCGTTCCGATATAGACCAGCGGTCCGCTGTAAAAACCGGGAGAATAACGGCCTTTCCCGGGCACGACAACCGGTCCGGGTTCCTGCCAGACCACCGCATTGCGTCCCCCTGGGACGATAATTTTTTGTCCAGCCGACAGCGCAGCATCCGGCGCGATACCAGCCAGATCATTACCAAAATATTCCTGGATGACCTCATACGGAACGCCATGCAGCAATTGCAAGCGCTTGAGGGTATCCCCTTCAGCAGCGGTATGCAGTACACCATCCACCGGCAGTATATTGATCACCCGGTCAGGTTGAAGCCCGCCGGCATTCGCACTCATGCCCTCGTTGCCCCACAAGATACTTTCGATTTTCAGATCGAACTGTTCAGCAATTGACCAGGGAGTATCGCCTTTTTGTACGGTATATCGATAAATTTCAAAGCGTGGTCGCTCAGGGCGATCCGTGCGCAAAGCTGCCAGGCGGGTGATTCCATTATCATAATTTTGATTGGCAACCAATGGCGGCAGCCCTATAACTTCCTGCGTTTCAACTACCTGGGGAGTCTCCGGTGGGCGGCCATAAACCGAGTTCGCCTGCCTGCCGCTTAACAACGCAGGCACCCCAACCGCGCCTAAGAGCAGCAGAGTCAATCCTGGCAGTACGATCCGGCTTCGCAACCGCGATCTTAATTTAAAAAATAAGTCCATCCTAATCATTGATCCTTGGGTATGCAGTATTGTAACGGGTTCACGACGCGAATCCTGCGAGCGATTCTGCCTTATTTTATGCCAGCAAAATTGCCCATCACGAATGGGGTAATTAAACTCCTTCCATGTAAAACTTAATCGTTGTATGCTAAACAGGGAAGCGACCTACCCTATAATAGGAAACCCGATGCAATCCTCAAACCGCCGATCCAATCCAAACGTGCTGATAACCATCATTATTGCGGGAATAACGCTCGGTTTACTGGCTGCCGGCCTGTTGAACTCTCAAAACGATCTTGTGCCAGTCAGGACTCCTACACCTGATCAGGGATATTTTTTTACAGTTCCTGCCCAGCCAACCGAAAATACCCTCTTTTTGAATTTGCAAACCCCGAAAGTTGATACAGCCGCGCCTGATTTCGAACTGCCCGACCGCTTTGGAAACGCCGTCCGTTTATCCGACCTGGCCGGTTCCGTTGTGGTTGTCAATTTCTGGGCGAGTTGGTGCCAACCTTGCCGCGAGGAAATGCCCGTATTGCAGGCAATTTCAGAAAAATATGCCGATCAAGGATTGGCCGTGTTGGGTGTTAACACCACATACACCGACTCGCTCGACGAAGCGCTGGCCTTCGTTGACGAACTCAAGCTGACTTTCCCGATCCTTTTCGATGAAACTGGGGAGGTTGGTGAAGAAATGTATAGAGTATACGGGTTGCCTACCAGCTACTGGATCGATCGCGAAGGGATTATCCGTTCTGTTCAGCTTGGCGCAATGACTGAAGACCAGATGCTGGAGATCCTTACTCCATTGCTGGAGCCTTGAGCAGTCATTGAATGGTGCGGGAAACAGGCATAATTGCCTATTTAAAGATGGTGTTTCTGCCCTTCAATGCCAGAAATGGAAGCGGTACACTCAAACAACAGCCCAAAAAGGTTAAGGAGATTATCCTTGGCGCGAACTAAAACTAAATTTAAGCCAAAGAAAGTTAAAAAAAGTTTCCCAATCTGGCTGATTGTCACCGGCATCGGTTTGGTCCTGGTAGCTATCTGGGCGCTTTTGAGCAGCGGCGGGCCAGATAAAGCCACTATCGAAGTGACCGGAGCACCGAAGCTCAAAGTGGAACAAGATGTCTATGATTACGGTGATCTCAAGTTGGGTGGGGCGTCGGTCCGTACGGTTGTCAGGGTGACCAATGTAGGCGACCAACCCTTGCGTTTCAAGGAAGCGCCCTACATTGAAGTCCTGGAAGGATGTTGACCGCCGAATCCTGCCATCGGTTCGATGGCTCTCAAACCCGGCGAAAGCACGACCATTTCCATGGAATTCGTTATGCACGATCAGATGGGCGGCATGCACAACTTCAGTCTCCATCTCGTCACCAACGACTCAACTGAACCTGACAAAATCGTAACAATTCTCTCCAATTGGGTTGAATAACCCGCCAACGAGCGCATATGGTCTGCAACCTATATGCGCTCGTTTATATTTTTCAAGATAATAGCGATCACTGATGACCCTCCCTGAAAACACGCCATTACCCCAAACCGAAGAAAACAGCCCTCAACCAACACAGGTGTTGCCCCTGCGCCGCAGCCGGCAGGCTATTCGCCGGTCTGCCAAGCCGTGGTGGCTGCTTATCAGCATCCTGACGTATGTATTCGGGTTAGCCAGTGGATACGGCCTCTGGGGCGCTCAAAAAACCGCCGAAAAAGCTGGCCTGACCGGATCGAACGAGTATGCAACTTTACTCGAGCAAATCAATCCCAAAGCCGGATACACCCTGCCAGTAGATTTCGGCAACCTTGGGACTCAACTGGTCGAAGCCGGGGTTATTAATCGGGACCTGTTTATCCAGGTTTATCAAAAAGCCGGGCAGCCGTTGACCGACGAGCAATTGGCCATTTTGGATGGTACCTTTACCGGTCAAATGGCGATGAACGGCGCCAACGCCTATTTCCTGCTCAATTTCCTGTGGGCCACCGGGCTTGCCAGCCAAAATCCAATTCTGGATTCTGGGCCTATTCAAAAAAGCGGCCAAAATGGAATAGAGGGATTCGCCTCTACGGGTGGTTGGACGCTCGCCACCCGTCCTATCCGTGAGATTTTTTCACAGTCGAAACTGTTCGCGTTGACCGCCGATCAGCAAAAACGGCTCGAGGAAGCGGCGGCTATGGTTTACCGCCCCTGCTGCGACAACCCGACTAACTTCCCGGATTGCAATCACGGCATGGCCATGCTGGGGTTGCTTGAGTTGCTGGCATCGCAGGATGCCAGCCTGGAAGAAATGCTGGAAGCAGCCAAATATGTCAACGCCTTCTGGTATCCTCAGCAGACCCTCGAACAGGCAGTCTATTTTCAAAATACCGAAGGATTGGCATATCAGGATGTGGACGCAGGCCTGCTTCTTGGGCGGCGATATTCTTCCGGATCTGGCTTTAAACAACTGCATCAATTCCTGGAAGGAAACGGTTTGCTCCCGCAAGCTCCCAGCAGCGGCGGCAGCTGCGGCGTATAGAGCTGCGCACCATTCGCATTGGATAAAGCAGAGGAGCCAGCTCTTCTGCTTTTTGGTTCGACTACATCTTTCAAATTAACCATTAAGCATAATTGCTCAATCTTAACCAATGGTTTTGGCGCTCGTGCTATCCGAACCGGGTCGATATACTTGACATTGACAACTGTATGCCTGTTGTCTATCCCCGCCATGAATGAAAAAAAGATGTCGATCTTATCCAGCAAATGGGTCTCATTAATATTGATGGTGCTTGGCGCCGTGATTTTAATAACATTATTTGTTTTTTTTATTTTTGGTTTTCCCAACCCCAAATCGGTTGATCGGCTTTTACCGGAACAAATCGCCGGTTACCAGTTATCGAAACAAATTACCGGCAGTGAAGCCGTCGATGAATTTGCGCAGTTGCATGGTAAACATTTGGCGGTCACGTCCGGAGCCAAAGGCACCTACGGCGAATGGAATGCCATTACCCTATGGGTGGCCTCAGCCGATACAACCGAGAGAGCCAACGCCCTGCTGGTTGACATGGAACTAAAAATTTCTGAAGGGCGCTCGCCCTTCACATTTAAAGACCCCATTCAAGATGGAAACCGGATGATTTACAGTCTGAATGGAATGGGACAAAGTCATTATTTCTTCCAATCCGGAAAGAATCTGGTCTGGCTATCCGTCAATCCTAATATCGCCGACCAATCGTTAAAGCAAGTCCTTGAATTTTACCCATAGACCTATAAACCAAAAGTGAGGAGTGATATGACAGAAATCAATCCGGAGCCGGTGGATCAAACTACGCCTGTTGAACCAACACCCAACCGTATATGGTCAACCACCGGCCGGCTGGTGGTGGTTTTTTTAGTTGTCGGGTTGATCGCCCTGCTGGCCTGGGGATTAGTCCAGGCTGAAAAGACCCCGTTGGAAGAAGGTATGGCCCCCGATTTCACCCTGACCAGTTTCGACGGCCGCACATACACGCTTTCCGACCTGCGCGGAAGTGTCGTGATCATTAATTTTTGGGCTTCCTGGTGCCCGCCCTGTCGCGAAGAAGCGGCCTATTTGGAACGTACCTGGCGGAAATACAAGGACAAGGGCGTCATTTTTATCGGGGTTGATTATGCGGATGCAGAGAAGCCTGCGCTGGCGTATATCGATGAATTTGATATCACCTATTTCAATGGCCCCGACCTCGGCACGCGCATCTCGCAGAGTTACAACATCAAAGGCGTTCCAGAAACCTATTATGTCGCCAAAGACGGGACATTGCGCGGAAATCACATCGGGCCGTTATTCGAACCTGAATTAGACAACCGCATCGACGAATTATTGAGCGAGCCTTACACCAAATAAATTTTCCTAGGAGTTGGAATGATCCCGGATATTGGATTAATTGCCTTAATCATCGCCTTCGGCCTGTCAGTCTATGCCACCTTGCTTTCGGTTAATGGCGGAATGTCTAAACGCCCGGACTGGGTAGCCAGCGCCCGCAATGCGGTCGTGGCAGTCTTTGCCTTGCTGACCATTTCAGTCCTCTCGGTTGTCTATTCGCTCAATGCGCTGGACTTCTCGCAGGCTTATGTGGCTGATGTCTCCAGCCGAGCCATGTCACCGTTCTTACGCATTACGGCTTTGTGGGGCGGGCAGCAAGGGTCGGTGCTTTTTTGGGCCTGGTTGATGGCAGGTTTTGTGGCCGTGGTTGTGATTCGTAAATGGGACGCTGACCGCGAACTTATGCCGTATGTCATGTTCGTCGCCATGCTGACCACCACCTTTTTTGTGGGCGTTGTGGTGTTTATCACCAATCCGTTTACAAAAATGTGGCTGGTACCTGGCGCACAAGATCTGGTAATTGCCATTTTCCAACCACTTAACGGTCAGCAGTATATCCCCGCCGATGGTTCAGGGCTTAACCCGCTCCTGCGCCATTTCGGTATGATCGGTCACCCGCCCACTACCTACCTCGGTTTTACTGGTTTTGTCATTCCGTTTTCATTCGCTATTGCAGCATTGATGAAAAACGACACCGCGAGCGACCAGTGGATCCGAACAGTTCGCCGCTGGTCACTGGTGGCATGGATTTTCTTATCCATCGGGTTGATTTTAGGCGGCCGCTGGGCTTATGACGTTCTTGGCTGGGGCGGCTTCTGGGGTTGGGATCCGGTCGAAAATGCCATGTTGATGCCGTGGTTGACCGGCACTGCTTTCCTGCATTCGGTGATGATGACCGAAAAGCGCGGGATGCTCAAAAAATGGAATATCTTGCTGATCATCCTAACCTATTCGTTATCTTTATTTGGCACCTTCATTACCCGCACGGGCGTCATCGGATCGGTGCACGCCTTTTCAAAAACCGCGCTTGGACCGGCTTTCCTGATCTTTATCAGCATCACTTTCCTGGGCGCTATGACCTTACTGATGATGCGCTGGAGTTCGCTCAAAGCAGAACATGAGCTGGAAAGCCTGTTCTCCCGCGAAGCGGCTTTTGTACTACAAAATATGCTCTTTCTCGCCATCACCATAGCGGTATTGTGGGGCACGGTCTTCCCCTTGATCACCGAGTTATTCACCAACACAAAAATTACAGTCGGACCACCTTATTTCAAAAAGGTAACTGGGCCGATGTTCCTGGCATTGATAACCCTGATGGGCATTACACCGATGTTGGCCTGGCGCAAGCAAACGCTCAATAAACTGCTTTCCAGGTTAGCGGTGCCCCTTGCTGGTGCATTGATTACTGCCATTGCCTGGGCTTTGCTTAATCCAAAGTCGCCTGCAATTTCATTGTTCTCGATCGCTATGGCGGCTTTTGTTACCCTTTCCATCCTGGCTGAATTTTGGCGGGGCACGCGGATCCGCATGTCCACGCGCGGTGAAAATCCCCTCACAGCCCTTCTAAAATTGGTGGTCAACAACCGGCGCAGGTTTGGCGGTTATATCATCCACCTGGGCGTGATCATGATCGCGCTTGGTTTTATTGGCGATGCTTTTTATAAGCTGGAAACTCAAGGCACCCTGTCCGCCGGGGAATCGCTGACAATTGGCCAGTATAGCCTCCGATTCGATGGCTTGGAAGGCTATATGGGCTCAGACGGCCGCGAGATCGTTGAAGCAAGTACCGTATTATTCAAAGATGGCAAACAGGTCAAAGTCCTTAACCCGCGGCGCGACTACTTTGTCGTGCAGCAGCAGCCGGTCAGCATCGCCGGTGTGTATTCCACGCCGGGCGAGGATGTTTATGTACTGTTGGTGGGCTGGGAATCGATCAGCAATCAGAACACAACCTTCAAAATTTACGTGAATCCGCTGATCAACTGGGTCTGGATTGGTGGCTTCGTCCTTGCGCTGGGCGTGCTAATTGGAACCTGGTCGCAGGCCCGCGGGCGCAGCGAGGCCACCTACTCCCTGAAAAATCAACCAGAGGATGTCGCAACGTCTGGTTCAGTTGTTGTGCCGGGCATTGGAGATTAACGAGATGACAAGAAATAGACTCCTGTTACTGGTCTTGTTTGCAGCAATGGCAAGCCTGTTCATCACAGCCAAGGTCTATGCGCAGGACCCTGCACCTACCCCCGCATCTGCCACTGTTCCCAGCGATAATGAAGTCAATCTGGTAGCCAAGAAACTTTACTGCCCGGTCTGTCCCAACACACCACTGGATGTTTGTGAAACCCAGGCCTGTAAAGATTGGCGGGCGCAAATCCGGGATCAACTGGCCAGTGGTTGGACCGAAAAAGAGGTAATGGATTATTTCGTCACGCAATACGGCGAACGGGTGTTGGCTGAACCAGAACGGGGTGGATTTACCTCGCTGGTATGGATGCTTCCGTTATTGATCGTGGCATTAGGACTGGTCTTTGTCGGGCTGGTTTTAAAAAGCTGGCGCGTAAGTCGCCTATCCCGCCCACTGGTCCAAACCGAAACTCAAACCGGAACCGGAATTTCTAAACAAATTCTGGACAAAATAGAAGCCGAAATCCGCAAGGTGGATTAAGAGAACCCCATGAATACTTTTGCCTTAGTCATTGGTTTTGCATTGCTCGTCCTTTCTCTACTCTACGTCGCTTTGCCTTTCCGCACTGCAGCGTCTGCGCAAAAATCGAGCCGGGCTGCTTTAAAGCGGCCAGGCGTATCAAAGCAAGCCCTCGTGGAAAGTCACCAAAAAGCCATATTGGCGCTGCGTGACCTGGATTTTGATTACCGTGCTGGCAAAGTCAGCGACGACGATTATTCCAGCCTGCGCGCAAATTTGATTGCGCAAGCAGCCGCGTCGTATCAGCGTCTTGAGGATATGAGCGACGCCAAACTTGAATCGCTGATTCAGGCTCGGCGGAAACAACGCCCCGCTGGCAACGCTGATGTACCAGCCAATCCAGATCAAACTTCAGAATTCAAGTGCAAAAACTGCCAGGCGCCGCTGGTTGAGGGAGCAAACTTCTGTATGAAATGTGGAACGATGGTCACAAAAGAATTTTGCCCGCATTGTGGAAAACCCGTTGGAGCTGGTGACAGTTTTTGCCCAGCCTGCGGGTTGGTTCTTGAGTCTTCCCCTCACACAGATAAAAAGTAGGCAGATCATGATTCGCAAACCGATTAAATTCATAGCCTTTTTATTGCTCGGCATGGTTTTTGCATTTCAACCCGCACGCGTGCAGGCTCAAAATGAAACGCCCGGCGCGAATATTCCAACGCAAACACCGGCCCCGCTCCCGCAAGGCAGCATAACTGGAAAAATCATAAACCAAAATGATTCTTCCAAAGATGTCGGCGAACTGGAGGTAATGCTGCACATCCTGGATCAGAATCAAAATGAACTGGGCATGCTTCACGGCCAATCGACAGCCGATGGCAATTTCACCATCACTGAAGTGCCATTCCAGGTCGGTTTGGGCTACACGGCTGCGGTCGTTTTTGAAGAAACCACCTACTATTCACCGATGATCTGGGCGGAAGAAGGAATCACCGAAGCTAATTTGGAAGTGCCGGTTTATGAAACCACCCCGGACCTGGCGGCTGTGCGTATCGAGCAGATGCATGTGCTGTTTGATTTTGCCCAGGACGGTATGGAGGTGAAGGAACTCTTCGCACTCTCCAATTTAGGCGAACGCACAGTGCGGGCCGGGCAGAACATTCCGGGCAATAGCGAAGTAAAAGCTTCTGTGCTCTTCCCCCTGCCGGAAAATGCCGATTTTATCAATTTTGAGCCGCAGGACAATACCCGTTTCATCAAATACGCCGGCGGCTTTGCGGACCTGGCGTCGATTCAACCCGGTGAGATGGTCAATATGCTGGTCGCCGGATTTCTGCTTCCTTACGCCGATCCACAAACCTTTACTTTCCAGACTACTTTACCGGTGCAGAGCGTTAATTTTGTCCTACCACACACCTCTGGTATGACCATATCCGCAGAAGGGTTGGGCGAACCTGAAAAAGTTGAAGGCCAGGACGGCCAGATATACGATTTATACCCGCTGGAAAACATCCCGGCAGGCACGAGCCTGGTGCTGACCTTCACCGGTGAACCGAATATCCCGACCAACGGAACCGTCGTACAGACTGAAGCCTCCTCCGGCCCGGACAAACTGCCCATTACCATTGGGCTGGGAATTCTCGGTGTCGCCTTGGCCGCCGGTGGAGTTTATGGATGGGTTCGTTCGACCAAACGCTCGGTTGACGGGGTGGATGAGGAAGAGGAAGTTGGCGAAAGTTCTGAGGAGGAAGATGCGCCTAGCTTTGATGCCCTCCTGGCGCAAATTGCCCGGCTCGATGAGCAGTACGAGCAAGGTGGGTTGGACGAAAAGGAATACCGCTCCAGGCGTGAATCCCTGATGGCTCAGGCAAAAACAGCCCTGACCGAAAACCCAGAATCATAGACTACCGCCGACCACTTTTGTAAATGTGGGTATATAATTTGGCAATGGAAACACGCGGAGGGATAAAAATAATGACGTACAGATATACCTGAGCCTTTTGCCAGGAAGGCGGCTTCGTCTTCCATAAAGAACCAGCAAACGTGGGTTCGTAGGCTGTAGATATATCTTTTTCAGATAGATCCTCCTGCCGACCGTCAGCATTTGCTGGCGGTCGCATATTTTTAAATTTTGAGATTTGGAGGATCTACCGCATGTCCATTAAATTCCTGTTCAACAAAGATTTTCTAAACAACAAATGGATCGTTATCAGCCTGATTTTGGCTGGATGGGTGCTCGCAGCCTGCGCGCCGCAGTCTCCCGCGCAGACCCAGCCAGCCGCTGCACCGGCAGCTGAAGATGTGAGGCCATTCGTTATTTCTGCCATCCCGGATCAAGATCCCGAGAAGCTGAACCGGTTGTACGGCTCAATCGCAACTTATTTAAGCGAAAAATTAGGCGTACCGGTTGAATATAAACCCGTTACCGATTACACCGCTTCCGTCACTGCCTTAAAGGTTGGGGATTTGGATATGGTCTGGTTTGGCGGTTTGACTGGCGTGCAGGCGCGCCTGCAAGCGCCCGGTGCGCAGGCTATCTTACAGCGCGATATCGACGCGGAATTTCACAGCGTGTTCATTGCCAATGTCAACAGCGGTTTGACGCCCTTTGAAGATGTCAGCGGGCTGGCGCAGTTAAAAGGACGTACATTCACCTTCGGCTCCGAATCTTCCACCTCAGGTCGGTTGATGCCGCAATACTTTTTGAAGGAAGCGGGAGTCGGTTTGGAGGACTTTCAGGGCGAAGCCGGTTTTTCTGGATCGCACGATAAAACCATTCAACTGGTCGAGGCCGGTACTTACCAGGCAGGCGTTCTCAATGAACAGGTTTGGAAAACCCGCACGCAAAATAATGAAGTTGACCTGACCAGCGTTATCGTCTTATGGACCACCCCGGCTTATTACGACTATCACTGGGTCATCCGTGGGGATGTAGCCGCACACTATGGGGATGATTTTATGCCTAGGCTTAAAGAGGCTTTTCTAACTTTGGATGCCGGCGATCCACAGCAAAAAGAAATATTGGATCTTTTTGGCGCCGGCAAATTCATCGAAACGCAGGACAGTAATTACGCCAAGATTGAAGAAATCGCACGTGAACTGGGAAAAATTCGCTAGGCAATGATCACAATTAAAGAAAAACTTCCCAGAGATTCAAGTGCGCCTAACCCTGCCGTTTTTCGGCTGCGCGATGTATCCTGCCATTTCGAGTCCGTTGAGGCGATTACCGGCCTGAACCTTGAAATTGGCCGGGGTGAAAAAGTCGCCCTGGTCGGGCCGAGCGGAGCTGGAAAAAGCACTCTGATCCTCCTGTTGAACGGCTCCCTGGCGCCAACCCAGGGGGATGTTGAGGTTTTTGGCCAGTCGCTGGTGCGTATTTCTGCGCGCCAGCGGCGTCCCTTCCAGCGCCAAATTGGCACGTTGTACCAGCAATTTCACCTGGTCAACAATCTTGCTGTCATACACAACATCAATGCCGGACGGTTGGGCAGCTGGCCGTTGTTAAAGTCATTGGCATCTCTGATCTGGCCACTGGAAACCCAAATTGCCGCTGAAACCCTGGCGCAGGTGGGCATACCTGAAAAGCTGTATGAGCGGACGGCGACTCTTTCGGGAGGACAACAGCAGCGGGTGGCAATCGCCAGAGTTCTGGTACAAAACCCGGATGTAATCCTGGCAGATGAACCGATTGCCAGCATAGACCCCGAGCGCAGCCGCGAGGTGATGAACCTGCTGCGCGACCTGAGCGGTCAGGGAAAAACGCTGATCGTCAGCCTGCATGCAATCGAATATGCTTTTAGCCATTTCGACCGCATTATCGGGCTGCGCGCCGGCAGGCTGCTATTTGATCTTATCCCGAGTGAAGTTACGCCGGCCATGATCCAGACGCTCTACAAGCTGACATGAGAAACGCTGCGCTTTCGGCTAGACGACCTGCATTTCGGCTAAGGATGCCGCCCCGCCAACTGATCTGGGTGGGTGTGGCGGCCAGCGTGATTTGGGCTGCCGCTCAGGCCAATCTTTTCAGCGGAGCGTTGATCAACCCGGGCGGCTGGAGTTTGGTAATGCGGCTGGTCGACGGCCTGTTGCACCCGAATTTTTCACCCGCCTTCCTGCGGCTAACATTGGACTCAACGCTCATCACACTTTCCTACGCGGTGCTCGGAACCTTTTTCAGCCTGGCGATCGGGATGGTGGGTGGAATACTGTCTTCCGAAGTGTGGTGGCAGGCGCATGGGTTTTCTCAAGAGACGGCGCGACCGGGATCAATCGCTCTCCGGTTTTATCGCCGCAGCCCATGGCTGGCTGCCCGTACGTTGCTGGCTGTTCCGCGCTCCTTGCACGAGATCGTCTGGGGTCTGATTTTCGTCAACATTTTTGGTCTGGTTCCGCTGACAGCTATCTTTGCGATTGCGGTTCCTTTTGGCGCGATCTGTGCGAAGGTTTTTTCAGAGATATTAGATGAGCAACCGCGTCAGCCATTTCTGGCAATGTTGAATGCTGGCGCACCCCCATTGCAGGCTTTTTTCTACGCACTTTTTCCTTCAGCGCTCCCTAACCTGATTTCCTACTCTTTTTATCGTTTCGAGTGCTCCATTCGCTCTGCCACGGTTTTGGGGATCATTGGGGCCGGCGGGCTGGGTTACCAGATTCTGCTGAGCCTTCAGAGTTTGCGTTACCAGGAATTCCTCCCCATGCTCATTGCGCTCCTGCTCCTTTCCGGATTGACCGATGTTTGGAGCTCACGGTTGCGGCAAGCTCTGGGCGGATCAACCCGCATCGAAATTCAAACGGGAATAAACCACACTGCCAGCAATTCGAGCATCGGCTCGACCCGATCCGCAGCTTTTCTCAAAGGGTCGCTGATCTCGATTTTACTGCTGACAATATTCGCCCTGGTTTATCTGAAACCTGATTTTTCCAGCATACTGGCGCCCCGTACCACACAACTGCTCGAAGGCATTTTGCGCGATTCATTTCCCCCACGAATGCCGGATGGCGGGCTGCTATATTTATTGCGTCTTTCTGGCCAGACTCTGGCCATTTCCATCCTCGCCATGGCAGCCGTTGGGCCACTGGCGATGGCAGCCGCCTTCGTAGGTTCAGGCCGGTTGCGGAACCTAGGACAGATTACTGCTACCCGTCAATCCGGTCTCAGTCCTGCAGCCATCTCATCTTACCTGGTACGCATGTTTTTCCTCATCGCGCGGGCTGTGCCAACGCCGATCTGGGTATTGGTGATCTTGTTTGTTGTTTTCCCGGGCATTTTGCCCGGCGCGGTTGCCCTGGCGCTGCATAACTGGGGAATTACAGGGCGGCTGATGGTTGAAACGGTTGATAACATGGACGAACGACCGCTTGTTGCGCTGCAATCGCTTGGCGCCAGCCCTGGTCAAATTTTTATGTACGGCGCCTTGCCTGATGTTTTCCCTGGATTTATTTCCTACATTTTCTATCGCTGGGAAAATTGTATACGAGAAACCGTAGTGATCGGAATTGTCGGAGCTGGAGGTCTGGGCCGTTTACTTTCCGAACAATTGAGTAATTTCGATTACCCAGCGATAACGTCAACCTTGATCGCATTGATTCTTCTGACCATCCTGGTGGATTTATTATCTTCGGCCGTCCGGCGCCAATACCGGTCATGAAATCTGGCAAACCATCCTGCTCGGTTGGGGGTAGTCTGGCCAGGCGTTTTGGAAGCTTCCAGGTACAGCAGGCCATTGTGCCTATACCAGGTTAGGTAATCTTACGGGTCAATGTCCACCCGAACCCGGTTATGATCAAATGGTTAGACCATCTCCTACACCAATATAATTTTCCATGGCTGAACTAAATCCAACTCTTCCTAAAACTCAAATTTCGAAACGCTGGTCCACCTTTTTCCATGCCTGTTTGTTCGTGGCAGGGTTTTCGCTGGTGTTTATCGTCGGCTGGGGTGGAGCTGCCACCTTGTTTGGTCAGGTCTTTGCGGCGATCAAAATCACCCTCGCAAGAGTCGGCGGGGTGGTTATCATCCTTTTTGGGCTATCCAACCTTGGCTTATTCCGGATGCCGTGGATGTTCTACTCCGACACCCGCCCCAGTATGCCCGGCGCTGGAAAAAGCGGCGGTTGGGCATCCTCAGCCTTGATGGGGGTGGTTTTTGCGGCAGGTTGGACGCCCTGCATCGGGACCACACTGGGAGCCATTTTGACGCTCGGTTTCAGCCAGGAGGGTGCCGGTCAGGCGATGCTGTTGACCAGCGGCTATGCACTGGGCATGGGAATTCCGTTCCTGCTGCTTGGCGTGGGCCTGGATCGAGCCGTCGAATTTATCGGACGTTTCCGGCGTTATGCTCGCGTCTTTCAAATCGTCAATGGCGTGTTTTTAATTGCACTCGGGCTGCTTTTACTCTTTGGAAAAATGACTTTGATCTCCATATGGGCGCAGAAAAACGGCTGGTACTTTGACCTGCCATTAGGCGGCGCAGTGACACCCTCGTACATTTTTGCTGTTGCCGCGGGCCTGATTTCTTTCTTCTCGCCTTGCGTACTGCCTCTGGTTCCCGCCTATCTTGGTTATTTGAGCGGGCGGGTTAACAAGCGAGCATAAAACAATTTCATCCTAGCTAAATTCGGCCGAAGGATTCATTTGGATAGCAGGAAACCCACCTGATCGTCCAGGCGATTTCTATACAACTAAAAGATGTCGCCTTTAAAGCGGAACCAGAGCCACCCCAGGAAATAGCCCAGGACTCCTCCAAGTACTCCCGAAACCCAATGATAGGGGTGCGGCTGCGCCCCTAATATGATCTTTCCAAGGACAAGATAGCCGACAATTGCCCCGGCCACCGCCATGAAATACACCACAATAGGCGTTTCTTTCTTTTCTTTGGCAGCAACAACGGCTTTACTCCTGGTTTTGGCTGTCATATCAATTATTCCTCGAATTCCAAGTATTTTGAACGAATTAAACTACTTCTTAAAGATGTGGGCTGGCTATTTGTGCAGGTACCGTTTTAATGCCTGTGTGCCGCAAATACCCCAGCAAATAGCCATCATTACAAAAAATGCTGCCAGCGCGATAGCTGCTGCACTGCGCAAGCCAAAAAGTGGAATTGCAACGAAACCAATAATGGGGAGCGAGCATAACCAGATCGTCAGAGCGAGCGCCATATCGCCAATGTCAATCTGGAGTTTTTTGAGCATCGCTACCTCCAATCGAATTCGCCTCCAACGAAGAGTTTCTATCCAATCTTATCAAGTTCAAACGACTGGGGGTAAGCGCATTTATGCGGGGTATAGAGCAAGCATTTTTCACTATAGGATACAGCAAAAAGCGGCGCCCATTTCTCACCATCGTTTACAGGCATAATTACCTTTTCTATAACCAGTAATTTGGCGGTATATGGGGTCATTAATTTATGATATACTTCGCACAAGGATTGAATCCGGTTAAAAAGCATAAAATCAGGCAATTTCAATGGTTTTCAATCTTAGTCAGTAGATCGAACATTTGAAATTGAATTAGAGGTATCTCATGGACCATTGCATCTGTCATAGGCGGGAACTGTAACTACCGCCTCGCATAAAACACAACCGACTTTATTCTGAACGGCCAACTGCCACAGGCGGCAGACAGTCACCCCGCAAGAAACACTCTCGTGTTAGGGCGTTCCTGTTTGACGCTTTTATGTTTAAGTTGGCCGTTTGTTTTATTTGCAAGACCATTATTAAGGATTAATCAAATGGTAACCAAACAATTAACTCGTAAACCATTGGTTTCCGAAGAGCCGCCACTTTATTATCAGAATATTCTGGAGACGATTGGCCAGACTCCTCTAGTAAAGCTTAATCGGGTTGTCTTCGATGCAGTAGCCGCCCATGTCCTCGCCAAAGTGGAGTATTTCAATCCAGGCGGTTCGAGCAAAGACCGCATCGGACTCTCCATCATCGAAAATGCCGAGCGGGATGGCCGGATAAAACCAGGCGGAACAATCGTCGAAGCCACTTCTGGAAATACCGGGGCTGGACTGGCGTTGGTGGCTGCCGTAAAAGGCTATAAAACCGTCTTCGTGATGCCCGATAAAATGAGTGAGGAAAAGGTGCGCTTATTGCGCGCCTTTGGAGCTCGGGTCATTATTACCCCTACCGCTGTCGCTCCGGATGATCCACGCAGCTATTACAGCGTAGCCGCCAGAATTGTCAACGAAACGCCAAACAGCCTCCTCGCCAACCAGTATCATAATCCTGCCAACCCAGAAGCCCATTATCAATCCACAGGCCCCGAGCTATGGCGCCAGACCGCGGGCAAAATCGATGTCCTCGTCGCTGGCATGGGCACTGGTGGAACCATCACCGGAACTGCGCGCTACTTGAAAGAACAAAATCCCCAATTGAAAGTGGTCGGGGTGGATATCCAGGGCTCGCTGCTCTATGAAACCTGGAAGCTAGGCCGCATACCGGATGACCCGCATCCAAAGACCTATAAAATCGAAGGGATTGGGGAAGATTTTCTCCCCAGCACGCTGGATATGTCGCTCATCGATGAGGTGGTGCAGGTCGATGACCGTGAATCATTCCTCATGGCGCGCCGCCTGGTACGGGAAGAAGGCATTTTCGCTGGCGGATCCTCCGGTTCAGCGGTTGCCGGGCTGCTAAAATCGAATATTGTGCGCGGTTTAAAGCCGGATCAAATTGCCGTCGTCATCCTCCCCGATACAGGCAACCGTTACCTTTCAAAATTATTCGATGACAACTGGATGCGTGAGAACGGTTATCTGCCCGCCAGCCGGTCAGAAGATACTGTAGCCGCCCTGATCGATTTCCGTAGCAAAGGTCCGGTGATCACAGCCACCTCCGATGAACGCATCACTGCTGTGGTGGAGAAAATGAAGACCTACGAGATCTCACAACTGCCGGTGGTTGACGACACAGGCAGGTTGATTGGCATTGTGAGCGAAGTGGATTTATTGGATCACCTGCTGCATGCCGGGCATATCCACGATCCGGAAGAAACCATTTCAGGAATCATCAACCCCAGCGTTGTGACCGTCGAGCCAGGCTCCAGCATCGAGCTGTTGTTATCCGTTTTTGACCGTGGCAAAGTAGCCGTAATCGTAGCAGACGGTCGGCCGGTCAACGTCCTGACAAAAATCGATCTGATCGATTACATGACTGAAAAAACGACCCGATAACGGCAATCGGAACAATTAAATAATCGGCACCCACAACATCTGGCATGTGGGTGTCGGTTTTTTATAGATATTTCTGGCTAAAGAATGGGGTTAAGCCTTCAATGCCTGCTCAAGGTCGTCGAGCAGGTCGTCCACATGCTCGATACCGACTGATAATCGCACCAACCCGCCCGGAACTTCGAGGGGACTGCCGGAGACGGAGGCATGCGTCATGGCAGCCGGAACTTCGATCAAGGATTCGACGCCGCCCAGACTTTCGGCCAGGGTAAAGATGCGGGTGGAAGCGACCATGCGATTTGCGACTGCTGCGCCATTTTTTAAGACCAGCGACGCCATCCCGCCAAATAATCGCATCTGCTTTTTCGCAACCTGATGGCCAGGGTGCTCCGGCAGACCCGGATAAATGACCTCCGCTACAGCCGGATGATGGCTCAAATATTCGGCTATGCGCATGGCATTGGCAGAATGCCGCTCCATACGCAAAGCCAGTGTTTTAATGCCGCGCAGGGTCAACCAGACATCCATCGGGCCGGGTACCGCCCCCACCGCGTTTTGCAAAAATTTCAATTTTTCATAAGCGGCAGCATCCTGAGTCACAATCGCGCCGCCGACCACATCGGAATGTCCGCCAAGATATTTAGTGGTCGAGTGCACCACAAAATCAGCCCCCAGCGCCAGGGGCTGCTGTAAATAAGGGGAAGCAAAGGTGCTATCGACCGCCAGCTTAATCTGCGCATTTTTGTTTTTGACCCGCGCGGCTGTCTCAGCAATATCCGAAATTTTAAGCAGCGGATTGGTGGGGGTTTCGATCCAAACCAGCCGGGTTTCAGGGAGCAGCGCAGCCTCCACTTGCTGCGGATTGCTGACATCGACATAGGAAAATTTCAACCCGTAATCAGCCAGGACACGTTCGAAAAGACGGTAGGTGCCGCCATAAACGTCATTAGACGCCACAACATGTTCGCCGGGCTTGACCAGCTTGAGCAGGGTGTCGATGGCAGCCATGCCGGATGCAAAAGCCAATCCATAAGTAGGCTTGTCTGTCCCCTGCCCTTCCAGGGCTGCCAGACAGGCTTCCAACGCAGAGCGGGTTGGATTGATCGTGCGGCTGTAATCGTAGCCTTTGGTTACTCCAACCTGTTCCTGGGCATACGTTGAGGTTTGATAAATAGGAGTGATCACTGCGCCCGTGGCTGGGTCTGGCGCTTGCCCGGCATGGATCGCCAGGGTTTCAAAGCTGTCTTTTTTGGGCATGTCATACCTCAGGTAAATTATGATGGATAGAAAGAGTTCTCCACTGATTTTACCATTACGCCTGCTGGAACAATGCCGGTGCCATTCTTGCAAAAAAAAAGATTGGCGCTGGCGTCAACGCGCTTTTTTGCGCCGCAAGTGATCTCAGGCACAGCAGGCGAAATGCTTCCCTTCGTTCACTTGCAGAGTGCCCCACCCGAAGGGTGCTTTGCGAGTGCGGACAGGAAGCGGAGAACCCGGTGGCTGAGCTTGTCGAAGCCCCCTTTTTGTGTCATCCTGAACCGAAGCGTAGCGTAGGTGAAGGATCTAGATGTGCCGAGCAGATCCTTTGCTCACCATAACCACCCCGCACTCGCAGAGTGTCCCACCCGAAGGGTGCTTTGCGTGTGAGGACAGGGCACGGAGAGCCAGGTGGCTGAGCTTGTCGAAGCCCCGGGGGCCGTGCCAGCCTGCACTCTGCAAATGAGC
>JBAZZG010000020.1:0-59341 GCA_041658905.1 Bellilinea sp. | reverse complement strand
CTTAGCCCGGTGAACCTGAGAACGTCTATTGATACCAAAGTGGACCAATTGTTAAAGAATGTCCGGTAACATTTTCATTTGAGCTAACGATTGCCTTCGGGTAACAGTTTATTTTGAGGCACTACGGAGGTCAGCACAGGCGCAGCCCCGAGCCTTGACCGGTCGCTGAGCTTGTCGAAGTGCCGGCATGTTCACTCACAGAGTGCCCGCCCGAAGGGTGCTCGGTGAGTGTGGGCATCCGACGGGAACCCTACAACGAAGACAACAACTCAACGGCGCGGCGCATGCGCGCCACCACTTTGTCCTTGCCGATGATTTCCATGCTCTCGAACAGCGGCGGGCTTACCCGTTGGGCTGTGATAGCTATGCGCATCAAGCCAAACACCTGGCCGGCTTTCAACCCGCTCTGCTCCACCAGCTCGCGCATCGGCGGCTCGGCGGTCTCCACCGTCATATCCGGCAATCCTTCCAGAATCGCCAATATTTTCTTCGCCAGGTCGGCAGACTCGACGGGCGTCAAGTCCTTGATGACCAGTTCCGCGACATCCGGATTGACATCCGGTTTGAAGAAGAACCCGGCCAGCTCGGGGGCATCGTCCATGCCCTGCAACCGCTCCTGTACGATGGGCGCAATCTTCAAAAGCGTGGCATCATCCACCTGAAAGCCCTTTTCAACAAAATACGGCTTCATGCGGCGTACCAGTTCATTCAACGGCAAGGCGCGGATGTGCAACCCGTTAAAATGATCGAACTTGGTATAGTTGATGGCTGCCGGCGATGGGTTAAGCTTGTCCAGGCTGAATTTTTCCACCAGATCAGGCAGGGTGAAAAATTCGGTGTGGTCGTCATAACTCCAGCCCATCAAGGCAATCCAGTTGACGACTGCCTCGGGCAGGTAGCCCAGCCCTACCAAATCCTTGACGAAAAACGAGTGGCCTTCATGGATCAGGTCAGCCGTTTCGCGTTTGCTCATTTTGCCCTTGCCGCTGGGTTTGAGGAAAACGGACAGGTGCACCCACTCCGGTTCCTGCCAGCCGAAAGCGCGGTGAATCAAACCATGCAACGGGAAGGTCGGCAGCCACTCCGAGCCGCGGATAACATGAGTGATCTTCATCAGATGGTCATCAACGGCAGCGGCCAGGTGGTACAGCGCCAGCCCGTCAGATTTGACCAGAATGTAATCATCCAGGGTGCGGTTTTCCACGGTGATGTCACCGCGCAGCAGGTCAGTGACAGTGGTGCTGCCTTCCTTTGGCATCTTGAAGCGGATGACATGGCGCTCGCCAGCGGCAACCCGCGTTTTTACCTCATCCGCGCTCAAAAAACGGCAGGTACCGTCATAATGCGGCGGTTCTTTACGTTTTTGCTGTTCAGCGCGCACTTTTTCGAGCCGTTCGGGGGTGCAGAAGCAGGTGAAGGCGCGACCACTGTCGATCAATTTTTGAGCGTACTGCTGATAGATTTCCTTGCGCTCAGACTGGCGATAAGGTCCGTCGGGACCACCAATATCCGGCCCTTCGCCCCATTCGATCCCCAGCCAGCGCAGGTTGGCATAAATTTCCTCTTCGGCGCCTGGAACCAAGCGCTTTCGGTCGGTATCTTCGATGCGCAGGATAAACTGCCCGCCGGTCTTTCGGGCTAACAGATAGTTATAAAGTGCGGTACGTGCGCCGCCGAGATGCAGGTGCCCGGTGGGTGAGGGTGCAAAGCGCACGCGGGCTGGCGTTGATGATGAAACCATAATGCTCCTTAAAAATCGAGTGTCTGGCTGTGAGCTGCGACGCTCTCAACCAGGCCAATGCCAAGCACGAGCGATAATAATGAACTGCCGCCATAACTGACGAAGGGCAGGGTCAGCCCGGTGACCGGCAGCACGTTTAAATTAACCCCAATATTAACGGCCATTTGAAAAAAGATCAATGTGGCAATTCCGTAAGCGATCAACGCGCCAAAGGTGTCCATCGACTTGCGCGCCACGTACAAACAACGAATGACCACAAAAATCAGCAGCGCCATTACAATTGCCGTGCCAATGAAGCCGAATTCCTCCGCCATTGCCGAGAAGATGAAATCGGTGTGGCGCACCTTGAGGAAGCGCAACTGCACCTGGGTACCGTTGCCATAACCCGCGCCGAACCAGCCGCCAGAGCCAATACTGATCAACGCTTGCTCGATATTGTACTGCTCGCCGTGGGTGGCGTTGGGGTCGCGGTACACAAAATTGACGATTCGCTGCAACTGGTAGTCTTCAATGAGCGGGATCTTGACGCCATTGACGATCAAAACCAGGAACAAAGCCACCATTGCGACTGCCAACCCGCCAAAGATCAGGATGTATTTGAGCTCAAGGCCGCTGATCCACAGCATCGAAAACCAGATGACCACCAGCACAATCGAGGTACTCAAATTGGGCTGCAGCAGCACCCAGATGGTCATGCCCATGGTGATGCCAAAACTCTTCAGTATCCATATCAGATTGTGCGGGTCATCCATGGTGTTGGAAAAATAATTGGCCAGCGCGATGATCAGGATGATCTTGCCAAGCTCTGATGGCTGAATATTGATGCCGCCGACCTCGAACCAGCGTGTCGAGCCGAAAGCAGCATCGCCGATCAGGTAAATGCCAATCAGCAGCACAATCCCGCCAACGTAGAGCAGGCGGGTCGTGGAAGCCCAGGTGCGGTAATTGACGGCTGCCAGCACTAAAATAAGCGCCAGCCCCAGTCCAACAAAGATGGTCTGGTTGCGCGGACTGGTAGCCAACTCTGCATTTCCGGCAATGGCAGAACGAATCATGACAATGCCAAACACAGAGAGCAGCAACACTGTCCCAAACAGCCAGTAGTCAAAATGTCGCCAGGTCTCGCGCCTTAACATCGGTCACTCATCCATAAACTACTCAACCAGCAATTTTTCAATTTACAAACCTTTAACCATCCCCATCGAATTATAGCAAATCCAAGGTGGAAAACGGGATTCGATCCATCACAGCCAGTCCGGATCAGGGATTCACGGAAGTTTTCAGCTCGAAATAGGCTTCCATGACCTGGCGGACAACCGGCGCGGCTAAAATCGCGCCTTCATCGCCGTCATAGACAAAGGCCACAACCGCAATTTCCGGATTGTCGTAAGGTGCATAACCGACGTACCAGGCGTGCGCCGGCCAACTGCCGGAAATACACTTCCCCAATGGCCGAGCAATATCATCACAGTACTCAGCCGTACCCGTTTTTCCGGCGCTTTGAATTTCAGCCCCTTCGAAGATCGTTTCAGCCGTCCCCGATACGACCACCTCGCGCATCCCCTCTTTAGCCAGGTCAACCACCCAGGGCTCGACCACTTTGACCTCATCCGTCTGGAAAAAATTCTCGTCATAGACATGAATCAGGGGATCTTTGGTAATGTCCCAGAGCATATCCGGCTCGAAGGGCTTGATCACGGTCCCTTCGCTGTCCAAAATTTCCTTGACCAGAGTCGGGCGCATCAATTTTCCGTCATTGGCCAGCGTAGCCACCGACACCAGCACTTGCAGCGGCGTGGCCAGCACATAACCCTGCCCAATGGTAGAGATGTAGGTGTCTCCGGTGGACCAGTTCTCTCCGACGGTGATACGTTTCCAATTTGGATCCGGGATCAAGCCGTCCTGTTCACCAGGAAGTTCGATGCCCAGCACCTGGCCGTAGCCCAACGCGCGGGCATACTCGCCGAGCCGCCAGATGTTCAAACCTTCCGGCACCTCGTCCTTGTAACCGCCGCCAACTTTGTAGAAATACACGTCGCAGGACTGGGCTAGGCCGCCCAGGAAGTTCAGGTCGCCGTGGCTACCGCCAGATTTGTAGATCCAACATACATAATCGCGGGTGCGGGGGTTCGGGTCGTTTTCGAAGTATTTTTCTTCGATGGAAATTAACCCGGGATCATTAATCAACTGGTCCGGCGTGACGACGCCTTCATTCAAAATACCGATGGCGGCTGCCATCTTGAACACTGAGCCCGGCGGTTGTTCTGCTGAGATAGCCTGATTAAAGAGCGGCTTATGTGGATCCTGATTCAATTGATTGTAATAATAGGCCGGGATAAGGCGCGCCATGCGGTTGTTTTCATAACTGGGGTAAGAGACCAACGATAGAATTTCACCGGTTTTTGGATTCATGGCAATGACCACACCGCTGGTATAGGGTTTGCCAAGTTGCAGGCTTTTCCGCTCCATCCAGTTCACCAGCGCGGCTTTAGCCGCTGCCTGCAGGCGCGTATCGATCGTCAGCGTGATGCTGTTGCCCGCCACCGGTTCAATCGGGGCTTCCAGGTCGCGTAAAATCTGGCCGGAGTTATCCACCTCCACCACCCGCAACCCGTTCTTGCCAATCAAAATGTCATTCAGGTAATTTTCGATGCCGGCGTAGCCAACTTTATCCCGATTGGAAACAAAACCCAGGTTTTCCCAGTAATCCTGCTCGATCGCCGGAATCGGACCTAAAAAGCCGATCACTTCGGCAGTGGTTTCTCCGGTAGGATATTGGCGCACGGCTTCGATCTCTATGGATACACCTGGCAGGTCAGCGGATTGTTCTTGAATGATCCGCGCGGTCGTTTCGTCCACGTTGCATTTAATTCGAACCGGATCGAAAGGGGCCAGGGAATCACCAATAAAGACAATCTGGGAGATGCCAAGATCGGTCTGGCAAGGCGTGAAGTTGCGCACGGTCTCTTCACCGGTATCGCCGTTATTGACAGGAATAGCGATCAATTCAGACAGGCGCCGGTAAACGTCCTGGATGGCGCCCTCATCGCCTGGCAAATTGGCCGGCGTGACGACTACGTTATAAGAGGCTTCATTCCGAGCCAGCACGGTACCGTTGCGGTCATAAATTTGACCGCGGGTGGTTGTCAGGCTGATTTCCCGGGTGCGGTTATCCACTGCCCGGATCTGATAATCTTCACCCTGCACGACCTGGAGCGTAAACAGCCGCGCCAGGAAAAACAGAAACACCAGGCCGACCAGAATATACATGATCAACAGCCTGCCATGGCTGATTTCATTTTTGGGTTCGAGTGATTGTCGGTTCATACGATTAAGCGATCTCTGCCGGGTACAGCCAATACGCCAGATCCGTGATGAGCGTATAGACCGGTAATGCTAACATAAGATTGATCAAAGCGCTTGGCAGCGTAACCAGGGTAAGGCTGTCGCTGATCGGCAGCCCGCGCCCGGCAATTTGCAGCACTGCCAATGACAAAGCATGATAAATCAGCGTAGTGGCAAAGGTCGTGACGAACATCGCCAGGAGCTGAGTTTGCCACACTTGCCGTCGCAAGAGGCGGGCGACGCCGGTGGCAATCAAATAGCCAAAAACCGGCATATAGAACGGCAGTCCGGAAACCAGCGTGACCATTACCCCGCCAAGCAGCGTCCAAAACCAGGCCGTGCGTACCCGTTCTTGCAACGCCCAGGCCACCAACACCAGCAGCATCAAATCAGCGGTGCCGTGCAGCAGCGGTAACCGGCTGATGATGGCCAGTTGCAGCATCAGGGTGATGATTAAAACCGGAAAAGCCGCCAGCGCGCCCATAGCGTTTAGGGATTGGTGGGAATGAGGGGGGTAATATCCACCGGGCGGAAGTTGGTGATAACCAGCACCGCTTGCAGCGAACCAAAATCAACCACAGACTGGACACTGGCGGATTGAAACAGGTTGGTGCCGGAGGAACGGACGCTGATTACCTGACCGACCAGCAAATCCGCCGGGTAACCGCCGCCCAACCCGGAAGTTAACACAATTTCTCCCGGGAGCAGGGGCGTATCCTGAGAAACCAGGCCCAGTTCGATTTCACCGGTCACCGAGCCGGTGATTTGGGCTTCAGTTCGGGTTGATTGCAGCCGTACATTGACAGTCGAGCCCGGATCGGTGATCAACTGCACGCGGGCAGCCGTGGCGGTCAAAGCGTCGATGCGCCCGACCAGGCCCTGATCCGTAATGACCGGCATGCCGCGCCGCAGCCCATGATCGGAGCCGTGATCGATAATCACATAATGCAGAAAAGGACTGGGATCCCGACCGATGACAGCCGCCGCAACATATTGACTGGCCGGGCTGCTGCGAGCGAAATCCAGCAGTGCGTAAAGCACTTGAGCTTCACGCAACTGCTGTTCGAGCTCGATGATTTGAGTCTGCAATCCCGCCACCTCGGATTCTAATGCCTGGTTCTGCGAGCGCAGGCTGGCGATATCACGCGGGACGGTGACAAATTCATAAACCGCCATAAACCGGGACGAAAGCCAGGTTTGCGCTGTGACCAAAGGGCTTATGGCGGTGCGAAACAGCGGCTGCATATAACCGCTCAAAGCAAAAATGACCAGGCCAACGACAACAATCCCAATGGTTGCTGTACGAAAGAACTGAGAGCCAGTTGTTCTCATGGATAAAGGTCCTACCTGTCAGAAAGTCAGCGGGAATATCTCGCCCGACTCCCGACAGCCTAGCGTCCTCCGCCCCGGTCCAGCCCGACCAGAAAGTCGTTGTACTTATCCAGGTCTTCGAGGATCATGCCGGCGCCGCGGGCAACACAGGTCATCGGATCTTCCGCAACCCACACCCGCAACCGGAGTTCGTCCGCCAAGCGCTCCCGCAGTCCACCCAGCAGCGCGCCGCCGCCTGCCATGCAGATGCCGGTTTCGATTAGGTCGGACACGATTTCTGGAGGGCTTTCGTCCAGCGCATCTTTAATGGTATCGACAATGACTTGAACCGAACCGGAAACGGCTTCGCGGATTTCAACGGATGAGATTTCAAGCGATTCAGGCAGGCCGCTGATCAGATTGCGGCCGCGAACGGTCATCGTTTTTTCAGTGGGCAAAGGGTAAGCCGAGCCGATTTGCATTTTAACCTGTTCAGCCATCCGCTCGCCAATAAGCAGGTTGTATTTGTTGCGGATGTACTGAATGATGTCCTGGTCTAGTTCGTCGCCGGCGACGCGCAGGGAGCGAGAAACCACAATCCCGCCCATCGAGATGACCGCCACTTCGGTCGTCCCGCCGCCGATATCCACCACCATGCTGCCCTGCACTTCCGACACGGGCAGCCCAGCGCCTAATGCAGCGGCGCGCGGTTCCTCGATCAGATACACCTCGCGGGCGCCCGCCGACATGGCGGCGTCATAGACGGCGCGTTTTTCCACTTCAGTGGCCCCCGAGGGGATGCCTACCACCACCCGCGGCCGCGGCATGGGAACGATGGACTGTTGGTGCGCTTTACCGATGAAATACCCGAGCATCGCCTGGGTGATTTCGAATTCGGAAATCACACCGTCGCGCAGCGGGCGAATCGCAACAACATTGGCCGGGGTTCGGCCAACCATTTCCTTTGCTTGCAGGCCAATAGCCAGTGGACGGCGAGATCGTTTTTCTACTGCCACCCAGGACGGCTCATTGATTACGATTCCTTTTCCCCGGACGTTGACCAGCGTATTCGCTGTCCCCAAATCAATCCCGATGTCCAGAGAGAACAATCCCATCAGCCAATTGAAAGGATTGAACGCCAATATTTACTCCTATTCCCTGAGGGCACGACGGCTACAGTCAAAGTTCATTGAAGAAAAATTATACCATACACATTTTTTGCCTTGCGAAAATTCAGGCGTTTAACCTGTCGCCGCATCCAGTCAGACGCCTTGCACCCAATCAACCCGATGGAGGTCGAGGTCTTATTAGGACATTAATCTTGTCCACTGTTTTAATAAGGCTCAAAAATGAACCTCAATTCCTGAATGATGAAAATAGAAGATTAAAGTCTATAGGTCTTAGAGCTTTAGTAACCAGACTTTGTAAAGCTGCTAATATAAAGGTCTATCCTGTCCACTCATTTAGAAGATGTTTTGCTCTAACCACTTACGGAAAACCAGAGACATTTTTCTAGTCTCTAAATTACTGCATCATTCCAAAGTAGAAACTACTGTAAGATACCTGAACATAGGGAATGAGGATTTACAGAAGAGTTTCCTAACTGCGAGTCCAGCAGATTTACTACAGTAACAAATGTTTACAAAAACCATTTAGACATATAATTTGTTTGTATAAAAATTAACCTCTACTAACATAGAGGTTTTTTGCGAATGAGGGGATAAATGGTCGTACTACCTCCACAATTATATAAAGAGTTAAAACCTGTAACTATCTACTTGGGTGATTTAATTTGGATAGAAGAATCTTTAGCAGCATTAAATCCAAATGTAGATTTAAAGTTTATAGATTCAAATAACGCAGTCAGATATATCATCGGAGTGTCAAACTTGACATCAGATGATTCAATAATTGGATTAAATAAGGTAGAAAATCTAGAGTTTAATAATTATGATTATTTTGTTTGGTTTCATAATGGAAAGACAATTATTAAATTTACAAAAATAACTCAATTATCCAATTACTTTTTTGAGGTTATTTGTAGTCGTTTAGAGCGAAAGCAGAGGAGAAGTAATAATCAAAAACAAAAAATATATTTGTTTCATGAACATACTAAAGGAAATTTTTTATCAATGGATATTAATACTGTAAAGGGAGCATTAATTGCAGGCGGTACTTTAGCTGTGCTTGACCTACTTATTAGGCTAGTATTCAAGATTTTTGGAGGGGATTAAAAGAAATGGCTACTTGGAAATGCCAGGTTTGTGGGTGGGAAAATGCAGGGAAGTGGGAAGAATGTGCCAAATGTAAAAGTAAGAAAAATCCCACTCCAGAAGATATTTATAGATTAGCACTTGCAAAACAACGTGCTGCTGAATTCATGATTTCTACAACTCCTACCCTAGAGGGGAATAAGATAGTCAAATATTATGGGGTTATAAGTTCTGTAATTGTTTTAGGAACAGGATTCTTTTCTGAGCTTGGTGCTGGAATTGCTGATTTAGTTGGTGGTAGTGCTGTAGGGTATCAAAAGAAGCTAGACGATTCAACAAGAGCAGTTTTGAAATCATTAAGTGATAAGGCATTAGCCAGGAGTCAAGAAATAAATGCTCTAGTTGGATTGAGTTTAGATTACTCAGTAACAGAGAAAAATATGATGATACTCTGTGGAACAGCTACTGCTGTAAGGTACGAGAAGATTGAAAGTTGATTTTTGGAAGAGGTAAAAAAATGGAATTAAAAGAATTCATTGCAGAAACTTTAATCCAAATAATTGATGGAGTATCAACTGCCCAAATACACGCACAAAATAATTCCTCTATGGTAGCTCCAAGCGGGAAAATCAATGGCTTTGAATTTTATTGGGATAAGTATTTAGTGGAATTCGATGTAGCAATAACTACCACTGATTCCACTGAAGGAAAAGTTGGAACAGGAATTTTTGTGGCAGGTTTCACTTTTGGTGGCCAAGCAAAGGGTGAAATTTCAAATCAAACTTTTAGCCACATAAAATTTTCCATTCCAATTTTTCTACCCCCTCAAAAGGAATTATGATTTAATCACGCTCAGGTGTAAGACCACCTAAGCTATTAGAAAGACTAGAAAAAGTTAAAGTGTTATTAGGAAAGGGGAATTGATAATGGAGGCTGAAGATACCTTTACAGCAAAGTACTTGTTAAGGTCTATGATTTTGTATCTAAATGATTTAAGGTGGATTCAGAGAAAATTAGATTTAACTCAATCAATAACTAATTTTAGATATAACTATGTTGAACCGATTATCCTAGGGGATTCCAGAAATCTAGGTGATTGGTCAATTAATTATGGTATTAGTAAACTAGATTATTTGGTTATTGAGAATGTTTATTGCACAATTGAGTTTCGTAAAGGAAAGACTCTCATCAATTACAATTCAGAAGACCTAACATCCAGTAGGATAGCTAAGAGTATCTTCCTCCACTTAAGAACAAAACAGAATATATTTCCTTTCATATCCCAGAGTATATTTTTATATGACAATGAAATTCAAAAACCTTTATTATTTAGAGATAAAACTCCAGTTTGGGTGAATCTAATTTTTTGGCTTATTCCAACCATACTTTCAATAATAGCTTTATATCTTAGTACTAAATAGTTTTCCCATGTTGATATTTTAGCTGACACCAAACCAGATTTTAAAGAACAGGTAAGAATCCACATCTGCAATTTGGGTGTAAATTTGGATTCTCATTGAATTCAAATATTTTATTAACCTGTGACATTCACAATTCGCAAGCATCCGGTTCAGCTATCAATTCAGTGTCTTTATTCCCGGCTGCTTACAACGATTTTTTGAACGATTCCCCGAATTCTTAAATCTATAATGGTGATTTGGACAATTTCTTTTTTATGGTAAAATTTCCGAAGCAGAGCAGAAAATAAAGTTTTTCACGCGGGTGTAGTTCAGTGGTAGAACGTTTGCTTCCCAAGCAAAATGTCGTCGGTTCGAGTCCGATCACCCGCTCCTCAGAGCATTCAATGGAAGCCAATTTGCTTCCATTGTTTTTATTTAATCCCGAGAATCCGCAGCAGGGTCAAACCTTTACGGCCGGCGGTTCGCCGCTTGGCTCCGCCTTTTCGATTTCCAGCAAATAGCCCGAACCGCGAATCGACTGGATCCACCCGGACCGCACCGGAATTTTTTCCAGCTTGGTATTCAAGCGGGACAATATCGGCCGGAGAATTTTGGCTGCTTCGCCTGCCCCGACGCGGTAGCCATAGGCTTTTTGCACCAGTTCCTGGTGCCGAACCACCAGCGCATTATTTTCCAGCAGAACCCCGATGATCTTGGCTTCGGTGGGCGTCAGATGAATGACATTGTCCTGCCAGGTGATGCGCCGGCGCATACAATCAATAATGATTCCGTTGGAGGCATGGAACACCGTCTGCTCGTAAGGTTTGCTGACCGCTACCGCTGGCCGGTAGGCAGGGCGTCCCTCGCTTACACCATGGTCCGTCCCTGGGAGTTGCTCCCCCGTGAGCGCTTTCTCCACGCTCTTCAAAATGTCTTTTGGCAAGGCTGGCTTGATGAGATAATCGTTCACCCGGTAGCGCAGCGCCTGAATGGCTGTATCCATACTGCCATAGGCGGTCAAAATGACGACTTTGAGGTTGGGAAAGGTCTCTGAAGTCTGAGTGACCACATCGATGCCACTCAAATCGTGCATTTTCAGGTCAAGGATCATCAAGTCATAAGCAGAGCGGCTTAATTCACGCAGGGCTGTCTCGCCATCGCTCACCGCTGTGACTTCATAGCCTTCCAACTGCAAGATGCGCAGCAGCGACAGGCGCGCCACATCCTCATCATCCACCACCAGGATTCTTACTTTTGCCATTTCAATCCTTCCTTGGCAGTACCACCCGCGCGCGCGCGCCCTGCCCATGAAGCGGTTGAACAAAACTTAGCTCCCCGCCATGCACATCGACCACCAGTTCGTAACTGATCGACAATCCCAACCCGGTACCGAAGGGCTTTGTGCTAAAGAAGGGTTCAAACAACCGTTCCTCGACCGACGGCGCTAACCCACTGCCGTTGTCTTCGATGCAAATTTCGATTTCATTTTCGAGATCATGCACCTCGATCCAGATCTGACGCGGATCGGATTTGTCGCTGACTGCGTCCATGGCATTGATCAACAGATTGAGAATCACCTGCTGCACATTGTCGCGAATGACCTCGATCTCGAGCGGTCTGCCCGGAAATTCACGAACAACCGTGATCCGGTTGTTGCGCAGTTGGGGTTCCACCAGGTTCAAAACGGTCTCCAAAAGGTCCAGCAGCTCGACCTTCTGGCGAACCAGACGCCCGGGGCGGTAATATTCCATCGCGGTTTGCGCCAGAGCGGAAACCCTTTCCACTTCCTTGCGTGCCAGCGCGATGAACTCCTGGCGCTGGGACTCCGGCAGGTCCTTTCGTTCAGCCAGGTGCAGGCAATTTTGCACGCTTTGCAGCGGGTTGTTCAACTCATGCGCCAGAGACGCCATCAGGCGTCCCAGCGCCGCCATTTTTTCGGCCATGATCAGACTGCGTTGAGAATCTTCGAGTTGGCGGATAAAATCCTTGAGCTCGTTATAAAGCGCTGCGTTCTCGAGCGCAACTGCAGCCTGACGGGCAAAAATGACCATCAGTTCGAGGTCCGGGTTAGCCCACTCAGGCTGGTCATTCGAGCGGATGGCATAGAATAGATAACAATGGTTCGCCCGGCTGACCGGCACACACACCATGTCGCGGTAATCGTTTCCGCGCAACCATTCTCCCATCCGCCCAAGGCGCGCATCTTTATGATTTAAAAGGACGTAAGGTTCAATACTGGACAACTCTTGCAAAACCCGGTCGACCGCAGGTGATTTCTTCGTCTGGGACAACTGGGTGAGGTCGGAGCCCGCCAGCACTTTCCAGGTGGATTCTTTGCCTTGTTGGACAAATATACCGGTGATCGCCGCCTGGGTTTGTTTGCGAACATCGTTCACGATCAGGTCGCTCAAGACATCGGGGGTTGTTTCGGCGAAGATGTGTTCGCTGATATCAAACAGCGGATGGAGCACGCTGAGACGCATGGCATCCAGCTTCGTTTGCCGTTTTTGCAGCACCGACCCCACGGTTTCGACCAATTCGCCGGCGCTGGAAATCGGTTTGAGCAGCAACCCATCCGCCCCAAAGCGCAGCGCCTGTACTGCAGTTTCCACCGTGCCAAAGCCGGTCATCAGAAGAATCGCCAGGTCCGGATTGGATTGAGCGGCCAGCGCCATCAGTTCAAACCCGTCCATGTCCGGCATGCGGATGTCGGTAACCAAAAGATCGTATGCAGTCGATTTCAGGTAGGTCAACGCGTCAGCGGTGTGGTTAACTGCCTGCACTTCAAACCCCGCGTGCTGCAACAGCCGCTGACACAGCAGCGCATTGGCCATATCATCATCCACGATCAGGATTTTTTCACCCGCCATAAGAATGGAACGATCCTTCGGTTTGAAATAAATTGAGGGAGCTTTGGAAAATGCCGCAGTCAATTGTAGCAAATAAATGCCGTGGTGTTTAGGGATGTACGTCTAAAGGAAATATAGCGGGAGTTTTCATCTCGCCTGGTTTATAAGGCTGAACAGCCTGAATGCTATAATCCCACCAGAAACCATGCCCGCTTCTCTGTTCTTCACTGACCAACCCGAAATAACTTACGCCGCCCGACGACCGTGGTTACAGCGCAGACGGCTAGGGCAAGTGTTTACGCCCTACGAAATCGCCAAATTTATGGCGCAGTGGGTAGCTGGTGGGCAATTCCCGGCTGCGGTGCTCGACCCTGCGCTTGGATTGGGGATCTTCCTGCGGGCACTGCTGGAAGGCGATCCAGATGAAATTCCAAGGTTGGTCGGGTACGAAATTGACGAACAGACCGCTGAGACAGCCCGCGAACTATTTACGAATAATGGCTATGCGCAAATTGAGCTGCGCCAGACTAATTTTTTAAGCGCCTCCTGGCATGAGCAGTTCGACGGCATCCTTTGTAATCCGCCTTACCGCAAGTTTCGTGGCTTGCCGGATAAAGATTCTCTCCTGGCAGCGGTCAAACAGCATACTGGAATCGCGCTCAGCCGGGCCGCCAACCTGTACATCTTTTTTCTCATCAAAGCAATCTGGCAACTCGCGCCTGGCGGACGGGCAGCTTTCATTCTGCCGTATGAGTTCCTCAATGCGGATTACGGCGCGCCGATCAAACAGATGATGCTCGATCAGAGAATTCTGCGCAAGGTTATCCTGCTTGGGGACGGCTTTCAGCCGTTTGAGGATGGGATTACGACCAGTTGCATCCTGTGTCTGGAGCGAACGTCCGCCACCAACCCCCCGGAATGGATCAGGATTTCCTCGCAAGAGGAGTTAGCGGTCCTTGCGATTGAGTTCCCTGATAACGAGCGCTCGCCAGAATCATTGAGCGCGACCACCCACCCCCTGCCCACAGCCCATTCGAAATGGCACGTCACCAGTATGCTACACCCCCCGGATAATTTGGACGGGTTGGTGCCGCTTTCCACCTTCGGCCGAGTCATGCGCGGCATTGCCACCGGCGATAACCACTTCTTCCTCTTGACCGAAACGAAACGCCGGCAGTACGGCCTTGACCTGGATTGCGTCCTGTCCTGCCTGCCTAAATCAAGTTATGCATCTGCGCATGTTTTTACGAGCAGACACTTTGAAGAATTGCGCCAATCCAACAAGCCGATCTGGCTGCTGAACGCCTGTGGGAATGAAAATCACCCCGGGGTCAGAGCCTATTTGGATATGGGTATCGCCAGCGGGTCTAGCCGGCGCTACCTGACCTGCAATCGTACGCCCTGGTACGCTCTGGAAGCCCGCCCGCCTGCGCCGCTGCTGGTAACTACATTTTCACGCGCCGGGCTTCGCTGGCTGCGCAATGAGGCCGCCGTTCGCAATTTGACCGCCTTCCACGGGTTCTATCCCCGCCCCGGGGTTGACCTTGATTTATTATGCGCTTATCTGGTCACCCCCCTGGCTCAGCGCATCCTGGCTCAGAACCAACGCGAGTATGGTAACGGGCTGCATAAGTACGAGCCAAATGATCTTAATCAAGGATTGGTGATGGATATTACCCATATTCCGGAAAAGGTTCGCAGCCAGGGATTGGAGCTTTACAGCTTATTTGTCAAAGCACAACGAGACGAAAAGGATCCATCGGATTATTTACTGCAACTGGATGAATTATTCTCGCAGACTATCGAAAATTCTAGTGCGACTCGAGCGGGAACCGCGCCTGGCTGTCCGTAAACATGGATTTTCCTTTAGCAGGTTAAAAACCCTTGACAGAGACCAATATTATTGTATAATGCAAATATTGAACATAGCAAGTTGTTTACCTGAGGAAACCTATGGATCTGGCTGAAACAAATACACTCGCTGCCAAAGTGCAACGCCAAATTTACCAGCTGGTCAGGCTTTACCAATCCTGTGACCGGGTATGCCTGGTCGAAAGCGGAGTGAGTGCCTCGCAGGGGTATACCCTTCTGTCCCTACCGCAAGAAGGCAGCCTGAACATGAACGAATTGAGCGAGGCAATGGGTCTGGCCAACAGCACAACGACCCGAATCGTGGATCAACTGGTTAAGAAGGAATTGGTATATCGCCGGGAAGACATCGAGGATCGGAGAGTGGTCAGGGTTCAGCTCACGGCGCGAGGTAAAGAACTCTGGCAGACGCTTAACACGGAATTACACGATTTCTTTGACCAGGTCATGGGCGGCATTCAGGCAGACGAACGCCCGGTTATCCTACACGCGCTGGAACGGTTGACCAGCTCACTTGCAAAGGCCCTCAGGACCTGCTGCGATGAATAAGGCTGTTCCATTGTACGCGTGACTCTTTTTTTGCCTGATAATTTCGTATTTACAAATAATGCATATAACAAATATAAGGAGAAGATCTTATGCCAATCAATTTATTTCGGAAAAACCCCCAGCCGCATCCAATTGTGATGATCATCACAGGAAGTTGCTGTATCCCCGGATTTGCCCCCTTCGACGAGCAAGCCCGCCAGGCCGTGACGCAGGCGATCACTGAAACGGGTGTGGCTGCCCAGGTTAAAGAGATATCCGCGTCTTCTGCGATGTATGGCGCGGTACCACGCAGCCTGATAGCTCAATGGTTTCAAAGCGCCAACAGCGGTCAAATGCCCCTGCCGGCGGTCCTGGTTAATGGAAATATTGCATCGACTGGCATCCCCGTCAATAACGAGGCCATTAAATCCGCACTGCTTCCGATTGTGGAAGCGCAGACAATCAAGGAGAAAAAGGAAAATGAATAAAGACCTTAAACAACTCACTACCCCCGATGGGACTACGAAGTACCTGTTCTTCGGCGGTAAAGGGGGCGTGGGTAAGACCACTCTGGCTACTGCAACAGCCGTTTGGTTTGCCGATCACAACTACAAGACCACCATTGTCTCAACCGATCCAACCGTGAGCCTGTCCGCCATGTTCGGCCAGGAAATCGGCGGCGAAGCTCGCATCCCCATCCACCATGTGCCCAACCTGTGCGGGCTCAACATCAACCCTAACGATGCCAAAGGCGTTTTCCAAAGCCGCCTGAATAGCGTAATGGGCCAGATGACGGGGACCTTTGGCGGGGATGTCATCAGTACCCCCTGTGCCGAGGAGATGGCCACTTTCGACCAGTTCGTCACATTTCTGGAGGAACCCGATAGCGACGTGATCGTCTTCGATACAGCGCCCACCGGCAAGTCCCTGCGAGAACTGGCCATGCCTTTCGACTGGGCGAGTTTCCTGCAAAAACAGATCCAGGAGGGCCAGAAACTGGCCGAGCTGATGGACATGGACGAAAATTCGTTTGAGGACCTGGAGCGGGATAAACACCGTTATGAGAACGCCTTAAATGTCATGCGGGATCGGGTCTCCACAATCTTTAACCTGGTGCTGCTGCCAGAACGATTACCTATTGAAGAAACCCACAGCGCCATCCAGGGCCTCGACCGTTTGGGCATTTCGGTGCAGGCGTTGGTGATCAACCAGTGCATCCTGCCCGAGGTCATCGAAGGCAACCGTTTTCTGGCGGCAAGAGCCAGTTTGCAGGCTCGCTACCGGGATGAGATCAAGAGTCGTTTCGGCAGTCTGGTCATGTCGCACTTGCCCTTATTGGACCGGGATGTGTCTGAGCTCGCCACCTTGCGGACGATCGGCGAGATGCTTTATGGTAAGGAGAGAGAAAATGACTCGGTATCCCGGGGCGAGGGCGAACTAACCGCCGAAAGAGGAAGAGGATGGGCACAGTAATCATCGTGGTTTGGCTGCTCGCGGTTATTGCCGTCATAGCCGCGCTGATCCGTCGCTTCGACTCCGAAGCTCGCGACGCTGACACCGGACTTCGGACGGCCGCCAACTTTTTCGAACAGCCTGCATCGATGGACAAGAACGCTCCGAGCGGCGACCGGGAAGACAAGGGTGTGAAGTGAATCTCGCTGTCGTTCTCTTTCAGATATTTTCATACACCAGCTCAGCCGCGATCCTCGGCGGGGCGGCGGCTGTCAGCATCCGTGCCCGGCGCGCTAACCAACTACTGCTTACATCGTTGAGCGCCCTGTCAATCGTCTGGCTCGAAGGGCCGTATGACTGGGCGATTTACGTACAATTCCACCCTGCCTTCCCGCGCGTACCAGACTGGGGGCCATTCGGGGCAACCTGGCAAGGCCTCCCGGCGATGATGCCCGCGGGGTACCTCATGTACTACATGCTTCTGGCCGTCATAGCTTCCCGTATTGCGTCCCTGCTGGTGAGTCGCCTGGGTTGGCATCGTCCCCAGGCGCTGCTAGTCTCGGGATTCACCATTGGATTCGTCATTCATGAGGCCTTCACCTTCTTAGCGACATATGTTGGGCTTTGGCGCTTTGGGCGAGCTGCACCAGGCCTAGTAGTATTTCCCGAGACCTACCATCAGTTCCCGCTCTACGACGGGCTGGCCATTGCCATCACGATCATGGTGTTTACGTATCTTGTGGGCAGTACAAACAATATGGTGTGCAATGGGCAACTCACCGTGCATCCACGCCCCTGAAACAAGCACTGCTTACCCTCGTTGGGTACATCGTGGTCGTAAACGTAGTCTATCTGTTGGTGTTTGCCCCGCAACTTATTACAAAAGTGGCGCATTTGGACACCATCGTCGCGCCCATGAACCTCTTCCCGGGTATTCCCAATCAACCGTTCTGACGCCCAACATCCCATTGGAATATTGGAGGACACAATGGCACAGGACATAAACCAGGAGAAAGGCAGTGCACGCTCCAAAGAAACGGCCAAAGCCGGCTAGGATTGGCTGAGTAATTCACGCTCGGCCAGTTTGCCGATTTTTGGAAAAACCGGACAGTGACGTCGATGTCTTCGACACAGCGCTTGATAGCAAAACCCTGCGGGGACTGGCCACACCCTTCGGCCGGGCAAGTCCTCTGCAAAAACAGATGCTGGGAAGCCAGAAACTGGCTAAGATAATGGACATGGACGGAAATTTGTTCGAGGTTCTGGCGCAGAGTGCAACGTTCCGTTACATCCTGCGCCAGATGGGTGAGATGCTCGATGATCGGTGAAAAGATGGCAAAACAAATAATATTCGCGGATGGAAACGACTTTCTTAGGCGTGATGGATTGGCCGTTGAACCTACCGCCTGGGAAGATGGCCTGCGTACAGATGCTGGCCCGGGTACTTTTGAGTGGTGGTATTTTGACGCATGGCTGGACGATGGTTCTACAGCGGTGATTGTATACGCTACCAAACCTTTGCGGCAACGGAACGACCCGCTAACACCGATGATCACATTGACCATCACGCGCCCAGACGGATCGAAACTTGGCGCCACGCCATTATTCTATCCTGCCGACCAGTTCAAAGCTGCTCCGGATCGTTGTCAGGTGAATATCGGGCCGAACTGGGTGCAGGGCGACCTGCGCCACTATGAACTTCACGCGGAAGGAAAAGAATTGGCGGCTGACCTGACATTCACAGGCCAGGCGCCTTCCTGGCGGCCTGGCGCCGGCAAAACTTACTTTGATGAGGCGCTATCCCACTATTTCGCCTGGCTGGTGCCGATCCCCTACGGGCAAGTCGAGGGTACCCTGACCTATGATGGAAAAACCCACTCGGTAAAGGGAACAGGCTATCACGACCACAATTGGGGTAATTTAGGTTTGGAGCGGGTCATCTCACACTGGTACTGGGGGCGAGCGCACGTTGGCGATTTCACCGTCATCTTTGTCGAAATCAAAACCGGCCGGAGCCACGGAGGACAGAAAATTCCAATCTTTATGTTGGCTGAGAAAGGCCGCGTTCTAGTCGACAAAGGGCAGTCACTCACGCTGAAAACAGCTGATTTTCAAGATCATCCAAGTGGCAAACGCTATCCACGCTCATTGGATTTTCACTGGCAAGCAAACACAGGCACAGTGCACGTTAAATTGCGCCAGCCGCGCCTGATTGACACTTTCAGCTTGTTGGAAAGCATGCCTCTCTGGAAACAGCGGCTGGTCCGCCTGGTAGCCAACCCACATTACTTCCGTTTTAATGCGGAGATGGAGCTGGATGTGAAATTGGCCGAAACCCAGGTTGTGGAACGCGGTTCAGCACTCTATGAATTTATGTTATTGAATTGAACCCAAAAAAATCACATGTCACAGAATGTAACCCACAAGAAAAACATTGTAAGGTCCAAAGATGCAACCAAAGCTGGCTATGATTGGCTGAGTAAATGGTATGACGCACTCACAAATTCCTATCTAAAGAAGAGTAGGGAGAAGGGTCTGCAAAAACTAAGCGTCAAAAATGGTGAAACGGTTCTTGAAATCGGATTTGGCACCGGTCATGGCATCACAGCGATGGCTAAATCAGTGGGCGATACGGGTGAAGTTTATGGACTGGATATCTCAGAGGGAATGCGCAACGTCACGCAAACCAGGATCGAGAAGGCAGGACTTTCGCATCGGGTAAAGCTAAACGTTGGTGATGCCGCAAATCTCCCCTTTGAAGATAACTTCTTCGATGCCATCTTTACCAGCTTTGCCCTGGAACTTCTTGAGGCGCATGAGCTTCCCATTGTGTTGCACGAGTGCCAGAGGGTCCTCAAGGCAGGCGGACGAATTTGCGTGGTATCCCTCTCGAAAAAGGGAAAGGGAAACAAAACAATGGCAAGTCTCTACCAGTCGGCTTACAGGTTCTTTCCCAACCTAGCCGGCCACCCCCACCTGATTCAGAAAGCGCTGGAAGAGGCTCGCTTTCAAACCCTGGATGCCACGCAATTGTCGGTTTGGGGATTACCGGTGGAAATCGTCGTTGCACAGAAACCATAAACTAGCCTAAGTTCTGACTGCTTCCAATCACCGGACGAGAGAGATTTTGTTCAGTGGGCTAGAAACATAGAAGAATGGTAATGCTTGAACTGAAGGAATATATGCAACGACAACAAAAACTAATTTTCTTTGGCGCCCACCCCGACGACGAGTCATTTGGGGTGGGCGGCACGTTGGCGAAGTACGCAGCTCAGGGGGTCAACGTTGTATATGCCTGCGCCACGCGAGGTGAGGTCGGCTCCGTCGATCCTCAATTTCTCGGCACCTTCGCCACGATTGGCGACTTGCGCTGGGCCGAGCTGGTCAAGGCAGCCCAAGTATTGCAACTTGCGAATGTAATCCACCTGGGCTACCGGGACTCTGGCATGCCCGGGCAACCCGAGAATCACCATCCGCAGGCTTTGGCTGCAGCGCCCATCGAAGAAGTGACCGCGCGCGCGGTTAAAGTAATCCGAGAGCAGAAGCCCCAGGTGGTGGTCACCTTCGACCCGATCGGTGGATATCGGCATCCTGACCACGTCGCCATCCACAACGCCACCGTACGCGCTTTCACAGCCGCAGGCGACCCAGCCTGGTTCCCCGAACTGGGGCCGGCCTTCCAACCACAGAAACTGTATTTCTCGGTGTTTCCTAAAGGCTTGCTCAAGCTGGCGGTGAAAGCGCTGCCCCTTTTTGGGCAGGACCCGCATCGCTTTGGCCAAAACCGGGACATCGACCTGGCCAGCCTGGCGGAAGTGGAATTTCCCATCCACGCGCGCATCAGGATCGGCGGCGAAATGATGGAACGCAAACAACGCGCGGCGGCCTGCCATCAAAGCCAGCTATCCAGTGGCCCGCCTTCATCCGGGCTGGCTGGGTGGTTCTACCGCAAGCTCAGCACCCAAGAGACTTTTATGCGTGCTTATCCCCTGGTAAACGGCCGCCTGCGGGAAACGGATTTATTTGAGGGCGTGGTTTAACCTCGTTAATGCAGTCCGAACAGTGGCGATAATGTCGGCCGGTGGGTTGTTTGTCCTGCAAGTCCCTTTCAATCAAACAGAGAGCCCGGTCATGGCCTCACTCACCTGCCATAATCGTCTAGCAGTGGCTGGATCATAACTCCCTTCTGATGATGGAACAGTGGTTTGCTTCTCGAAATATTTCCCAGTAACACCTTCCACGTTTGGCGAGGTCGCCAAATAAATGCTCGTCTGCGCACCCTGTTCTGCGTTGGTTCCAACCAGACCATACACCCGTGTCAACAAATTGACAATCCGGGCGGGAATAACGCCAAAGTTATTGAGGCCAAATCGGGTGGCCACGAGACCTGGATTGACCGCGTTCACCGTCACGCCCGTCCCCGCCAATCGTCGCGCCAATTCGTACGTGAACAGCACGTTGGCGAGCTTGGACTGTCGGTAGGTTTGCATGCCGTTATATCCCTGTTTGGCTTGCAAGTCATCAAAATTCATTTGTATCCGCTTATGACCATAAGACGAGACATTGACAATGCGGGCGGGAGCACTGGCTTTGAGTGTATCCAGCAGTAAATTCGTCAACAGGAAGTAGCCCAGGTGGTTAAGGGCGAAGGTCATCTCGATACCATCAATGCTCTCCTGGCGCGAAGTAATCCAGGCTCCAGCATTATTCACCAGCACGTGAAGATGTTGATAGCGGCTCTTGAACTGCTGCGCCAGTTGGCGTATCTCTTTTTGTGAGGACAGGTCTGCCAGCATCAATTCAACCGAGGCGTTGCCGGTCGCAGACACAATGCGTTGAAGCGTTTCAGTTCCACGCTCACGGCTGCGGCCCACAATGATCACCGTTGCGCCCATCTGTGCCAACTTCCGGGCGATCACTTCGCCCATGCCAGAGGTAGCGCCGGTAACAAAACAAATCTTACCGTTCATAAGAGTATCGGGGGTTGTCATCATCTATACACATTATGCCGTTCTTGCTTCATGAAGTCTAAGTAACCAGCTCCACAGGGCATCGCGTTTCCGGTCGGGCAACCAGGGCATGATCGCCAACATCAGTCGGGCGTCCAGCGTAGCAGCGTAGCGTGCGCGGGGATGTCTGGCTGCCAGTGCATGTTGGATGATCTCGGCCACCTTCTCCGGCGGCGGGCTGTTGGTGGTGGAATAGGTTATAAAACGGTTAAGGCGCTCAAAGAAACGGTGATAGGGGGAGCCTGTATCGGTGGCGAAACGTTGAGCGCGCTGGTAAGCAACGGCGTTGAAGTTCGTGCGCACGCCGCCTGGCTCGATTACGATCACGCGCACACCAAAAGGCCGCGTTTCCATACGCAGCACGTCACTCATCGCCTCTAATGCGAATTTGCTGCCGTTGTATAGCCCAAGAAACGGGGTGGCAATACGCCCGCCGATCGTGCTGACGTTGACGATTCGGCCGCTGCCCTGGGTGCGCATGGTGGGAAGCACCAGTTGGGCCAGCCGCAGTGGGCCAAAGGTGTTGGTCTCGAATTGGCAGCGTATTTCTTCCAGCGTTGCCCCCTCGAGTGGCCCGACTTCGGTATAACCGGCGTTGTTAACCAGGGCATCAATGCGCCCAGCCAGCGCCAGTATTTGCTCCACGGCGGCCATCATGCTGGCCTCGTCGGTCACATCCAGCCGCAGCGGCGTGATGCAGTCGCTTGCCAGGTCGTTGATGGCTTGCAAATGGCGCGCAGTAGCAAAGACGCGCCAACCCTTATCGGCTAGCAAAAGCGCCGTCGCACGACCGATGCCGGAAGAACAGCCGGTGATGAGTACCACATGTTGATTGGTATATTTGTTCATTTCTCGTTATCCTTTCGCCTTTATCGAGCTCGTGAATTCGTTTTGGAGTTACGGAACTGATTAATCAACTCTCCAGTTCTACGAAGGCTTTGAACTGTTTTTCCATCTCGGCTTACGACGCACCAGTCTCAATTGCGTGCCGAAGCGCATCCAAAGAGAAGAATTGCCCGGTTCCCTCTACATGATGCACCAATTCCACAACTTTGGCGTTTAAGCGTGCGGGCACGCCAACTCGTTCCCCAAGTCGAACTACTTCTCCGTTGAGATAGTCTATCTCGGTTGGGCGACCGCGTCGGATGCTCTGCAACGTCGAGCCCAACAACGGCCATCTGGTTTCTATGCGGCGCGCGGTGCTGGAAAGCAGGCGCGCTGCCAGTCCTACCGGCAACCAGGCAACGAGCCGGATTACGCCGATGGGCCTGCGAGGCAGCGACGCAAGCTGGATGCCAGCCCGTTCGGTGACACGTAGTCCTTCACGTATCAGCCGTACGGCCAACCGACCCCTATTTGGGTCGGCAGCAACCCGGCTCATTGGCCAGTCGGTCAGGGCCGGCAGGGGGTTATTCAAATTGATGATGAGTTTGAGCCAATGAGCTCCGCGGATGTTATCGGACACACGGGTGAGGACGGCCCGATTCAAGACACTGGCGATCTTATCTACCTGGGCGTCTCTCGGCCCGAAAGGCCGGCCAACGACCAATGCCCCCTGCTGAAGGATCGTCACCCTGCCAGGAGTTAGATAGGTAGCACCGACGAGCACGACAGCGCTGATAATCTGGCAGCGAGGCAGGATTTCGGCAATCAATTCGTCGCTGAACACGCCGTTCTGGAGCGTCACCAACGGCGTGTCGGTCAAGAAAGTCAGATTGTCACGCACGGCGGTTACTACATCCTGGGTCTTAACCGTCAGCAACGCCAGATCGGGTCGGAAATCGAGGCGTTCGGCAGCTTTGATCGGTACGACGAGGTCCCCTGGATAGCCATCCACTTGCAAACCACCCTGACGGCGAATAGCCTCCATATGCGCCGGACGGCCGATGAGGGTTACATCTTGCCCATCATGAGCCAGCAAAGCCCCCACTGCGCTACCCACTGCCCCGGCGCCGATGATAGCGATTTTTAACCCACTAGATGAATCAAGTTTCACCTCGGACATGGTTATAAATATCCTTTAACTGTGTATGCTTGCACCGTGGCACGGATTCCATCTTCCAGGCCAATCTTTGGTTGAAAGCCCAGCTCGCGTCTGGCCTTGGTGGTATTAAAAGCGCGATTGGCAATGAAACCGAGTACCAGTTCTCTGCTCAGGCGAGGCGTGCCCCCTGTTAGCCGGGCAATAGTTTCGAAAAATAAAGCCAGAAGGTAAGCCACAGGGACAGGGAGATGGCGCTTCGGTGGGTTCACCTCAAGCAAACGGGCAACCGAATCCACCAGTTCTATCATCGAAACGGCTCTCTCGTCCGCCAGGATGTAAATTTCCCCTGCCCTTCCACGTTCTGCAGCGAGTTCAATCCCACGAACGACATCTTCGACGTGGATCCAATGGGTCAGTGCCTTCCCGTCTCCGATATACACCCACTGGCCACGTTTTATGGTTGTGAAGATCATGGACATTGGCGTGACCCCTTCCACCCGGTCCAATTCGCCCGTGATGAGCGGCTGACCATAGACGCCGGGAAAACGGACTATCACCACCGGTATTTTCTGCTGGTAGGACAAAGCTAGTATTTCGGCCTCTGCCTTGGCGCGGGCGTAGGCCATCGGCTCAGGATTGTAAGGATAGGTCTCGTCAGCGGGCGGGTTCTTGATATTACCCATGACGCCACAGGTGCTGACGTGGACAAATGTTTGTATCCCACCTGCCTCCAGGCTGGCTTCCAGAATGTTTTTCGTTCCGGTGACATTGATTGCAGAACAGAGTGCATCTGACATCCCAACCCTTCCGCCACCACCCAGGTGGAAAACCGTATCGACCCCAGCCAGGGCTATATCCAGCGACTCCCGATGGGTCAGATCACCATAGACAAGCTCCGCGCCGAGGCTGGCCAGAAAGTCAATGGAGGCTTTCGAGCTCGACTTCCGAACAAGGCATCGGATTTTCCTTCCTTTTTCTACCAGGTCCTTTGCCAAATGAGATCCTATGAAACCAGATGCGCCTGTAATTAAGATCAGGTTCTCTTTCATCGTCCTAAGCCTCCTTAATGGGTAACAAATCGTCTTTCCGAATCACGGTAATCAACATAAACAGAAAGAGCGGAAATTGGAACACTACCAGCCACTTCGCTTAAGGAGCACCCCATTCCAGCATGGTGTCAAATGCCAAGCGGTTCTTTGGCGCTGGCAGCGAAAATCTAAAAACCGTCATGATAGGTTCCGCTGCCCAGATCCTATTTTCGTTCAATTTGGGTCATCATTTTGCGGGTGAGTTTGGCCCGTAGAAGGGCGTGAACCAGGTCAGCCGTCTCCTTGAGTTGCCGCGTTCGCTCCAATGCTGGCTCGCTCCCACCCGCCAGTTTGTAGAACAGGTTGAGCTCTTCCTGAACCAGGACGCGCATCGCCCTGGCATAGGGAGCGAAATCCTCCAACTTGGCGCCAAGCCGCAGTTCAGCTGCTACCATTTCGGTTACTTTCAGGTCATCTTCATCGTAATAGCGGCGGCCATTGCCATTACTGCTTGGGAAGAGCAGCCCCATTTCTTCCAGCCGGGTGATCTCACCGATTGAAACGCCAGTGCGTTCGGCAAGCTGCTCACGGGTAAGCGGCATGAATTGCGGGTCATAAGTAACAGGAGAGTAAAGGGATTCGAGAAAAGCCATTTCGGTCTCAACGTCCTTTGCCCGTTCCAGCTTGACCAGCATGTGACGGATAATTTCCAGGGGGTAGTAGCGTTGAGATTGGAGGCGCTTGATCAGGCGGATGCGGTTAAGATCTTCATCACTATAAAGCCGGTGGCCACCGGGAGTGCGCTGAGGGGCGAGCAGTCCTTCCTTTTCCAGAAAGCGCAGGCTGCTCGGGGAGAGGTCGGGAAATTCCGACTGCAACTGTTCTACGATTTGTCCTATCGTGTAGAGCTGACCTTGTACCATCTTGGATCCTTTTGCGTGAATATAAAGTTCTAGTTTAGATTTATTTTATTACAATATAAACTTAAAGTCAAGGTTTATATTCTATGAATTGGGTTAACATTCGGGATATGTTAGCAGGAGCTAGGCAGAAATACCTGATAACGATTGGTGAAACGGCGCTTTCGCCCTCCCTCTCCATACTCTATAATACGATGAGGGTTTCGCTGGCAGCATTTTCGATTGCCTGGTTTTTTGTGGCTGTAGATATAAGGTTGTCTCCGACAGAAATTCACATCCTGATCGTTTGCCCACAGACATTGGTGGGCGAGGGTCTCCGACTGCTGATCGAACAGGATGAAGATCTGCGCGTCTCCGAACTTGTCATGAATATGTTAGGAGCAGCCGAAACGCTGCGTCATAATGAACCGGATGTCGTCATTATTGTTGATGAATGGGGCGGTAGTGACTGTGTTGCCTTGGTGCAATGCCTTAAGTCGATAAAGCCAAGAGTACCGCTGATGGTAATCGCATGGGATTTGAGTCCGGCACAAGTCCAGGCCATCCTCACCACCGGCGCTAACGGCTACCTGCCGTTGAATGCGGACCCTGGTGATCTGAGAAGAGCGGTTTATGCAGTAAGTCGAGGCGAATTAACCCTCCATCGAACCATCGCAACTGGTTTCCTAGATTATCTTGCTAATGCAGATGTCGATCATTCTCATCCCAGTTTCAACGAGCTATCTCCCCGTGAACAGGAAGTTCTGGCTTTTCTCGTGCAAGGAATGAGCGACCAAGAGATCGCTCAGGCGCTCTTTCTCAGCGTTCGTACGATTCAATCCCATCTTAATCATCTCTATGCAAAGCTAAACATTCATACGCGCACAGAGGCTGCTGTCGTTGCCCTGCGCGCAGGTTGGTTTCCGCCTTCTCTCAATCAGAAGTAAATGTGCCAAATCCGTAGGATTACGGATTAGAACATCCGTAATCCTACGCTTATAGGAAATGGCTCTGCCCCCTTATACTGAAAACATGATGGAATACTCTGTTGCAAAAAGCCGGGTTGCAGTGTTGGGAATGTTGGATGAAACGCATTGGGAGTCCGCCCAATATAACCTGGATACGTTACGTTCTCTGGTCAAATCTCTTCAACCAGACCTGCTGTGCGCCGAAATCGTCGCCGAAGATTGGCAATCGGGCGATATCGCCCGATTGCCAATCGAATATCGTGAAGTTCTGGTGCCTCTATCCCGCCTTACAAATATAGTCATTGTCCCAGTAAGTTCCGCCTATGGGGATGAGATACTGGTTCCCAAAGGTCGGCCTTTACTTGGTTTACGTGTTTTGTTGGTTCGGCAATTGAATTTCATACTCCGGTGGATGCAGCGCCTGGCTGGCAGCCCAAAGGCAGTCAATTCAACCACCTTCGGTGCATTATGCCATACCATCTGCATATTGACCCTTTGGCTTTGTGGTCCAGCGGCCCAACGGGACTGGGATGAAGCTTATCGGATGCTCTTCAACAATATCTTGTCCACCATAAGTAACGATCCCATGCGCCGGGTGCTGGTGACCGTGGACTGTCGTCACCAACACCAGCTCATCACAGATCTGAAACGGCTACCTGAAGTCGATCTTGTCGACTATCACCTCTTGTGAACGATTGACTACCCTACAGGTTGCATCCATTAACTGTTCTACCAATACACCCTGGCTGGCGCATGATTTATTCGCCGAAGTAAATGACAAGAAGTCTATCGTGGAATTCGAAGGAACTGATTCGATTTAATCAACTTCAAATCGGCCTGATTCGTGAATCAGGACAAAATGAGGGCTCGTCATAAAGCTGGAAAGGCAACATAACAAATCAAACCAACGAGGAGAATGTATGAACACCGCAAAGGCTCTTATGATCGGATTTTTGGCTGCGACTGCGACGATCATTGTTGCCGCGCGCATTCCGAAAACAATGGCCTTAGAGTTTCTGTTCGCCATATTGGTGGCTATCACATTTGTTTACTTTGGTTTTGTGTTGATCGATGGACGAATACGGGAGATGTTCTTCGAGTTTGGAAACATCGCATTGACGTTAACCCTTGCCTTTTTAGGCTTATGGGCCGCCCCCTACTGGCTCGCGGCCGGCTACTTTATCCACGGCGTGTGGGATGCCATTCACCATCCAGGAGGTATTCGGACGAAAATACCGCGCTGGTACATACCATTCTGCCTGCTCTTTGACTGGCTAGTTTCAGGCTTCATTATCATCTGGTGGCGATAACTATCGCATCGTTCACCAGGCAACGTCGAATCCAAAACGGAACGATTGAATGTAACGAGGATTACCATGACAACCAAAGATAATAAATCTCTTGTTCGCCATTTAGTGGAGGAGGGGTTCAATAAGAGCAACCTGGCCGCCATAGACGAGTTGCTTGCCGATAACTTTATAGATCATAACCCGTTGCCCGGGCTGCCGCCGTTACCCCCTGGCCCGGCCGGTTTCAAACAGCTAGCAACCATGTTCCGCACAGCCTTCCCCGACCTGCTATACACAATCGAGGATATGGTCGCTGATGGCGACAAAGTCGTTATCCGTTACTCTGCGTGCGGTACCAACACAGGCGAACTGGTAGGCATGCCCCCCTCAGGTGAACAAGTTGCCGTCACTGGGTTTGATATGTTCCGCATTACCAATGACAGGATCGTCGAATGGTGGCATTGCGATGATTATCTCAGTTTACTGCAACAATTAGGCATGCTCCCACACCTGGGGTACAGGGGTTAGCAAACTGTATAAGTATTTATCTGAAAAATCGTAGAGATGTGGGTGTAGATGCGTGCGAAGTACGCCCCTTGTACGAATAGGAGAAACACATGATTCGCAAAAGGTTTATATTCGTCGGCACAATTGGCGCCATTGTTGTCGCTTTCGCCCTCACACTGTTGCCTAAGGAGTACGCCCGAGACATCTTGGTCGTCCTGGTCGGATACTTTGGCGGCGTTTATTTGGGGGTAGGCCTGTCAACCGCCAGCCCAAAGAAGGTAGCTCTTCAGGATGGCGTTTCCGCGGTCTTTTTCGGCCTCGCGCTTGCAGGTCTTTGGGTGAGCCCATTGTTTCTCGCGTTGGCGTGCTTCGTACACGCCGCCTGGGACGTCATCATAGAACATCCAAAGGCTCTCAACACATCCATTGCTTCCTGGTACGTGCCTACATGTGTTAGCTTCGATATTTTGCTCGGCGTGTTCATCCTCGTTTGGTGGTGGCGGTGAAGAGGAGTGTGAAATATGACAACCAAGAAATCCAATGAACAAATGCAGAAAGTTGAAGTCATAATCCACATTGACGCCCCGCGCGAGGCGGTGTGGGCTTACATGGCCCGTGCGCGCCTTGCCGTTCACGACTATGGAGGTGATCGGCGAACCGGTCAACGTCGGTACAGTTAACCGCTTGACGTTCGCCTTGCCATTCGGCGTGACCTTTCGCTTCGATGAGGTAGTGACGGAGTGGGTGGAAAACGAGCGCATCGCCTATCGCGCCATCTCCGGCTGGGCAATGAAGGCCGAGGCTGTGCTCAAGCCTGAGGACGGCGGCACATGCTTCCGCTTCACCCTGCACTACCGGTTCCCAGGCCTGTGGAAATTGACTCCTCACTGGTTGATGGAACTGGGCTGCCGGCAGGGATTGAAGAACCTGAAGAAAATGATCGAAGCAAAACCAAAGAAAAAAGGAATGGAAAATGCCTATCCAACCGAATTTCATTGAGCGTTTGGTGCTGCTCACATTCAATCAAGGGCCAGGTCTGATGCTGGATTTTCTCGGCGCGCAAGCCTACCGTGTACTTGGCGTCGCGGTCAGGCTGAACATCTTCGAGGCCTTGAGCGGTGGCCCATTGACAGCGGCTGAAACGGCGCGCCAGGTCAAGGCAAGCGAGCGAGGTACAAGCCTGCTGCTCGAAGCCCTCGAGTCACTTGGCTATGTCCGCCAGAAGGAGGGACGCTACACAAATACGCCGATGACCGTCAAGTGGCTGCTGCGCCGCTCGCCGACCAGTCTGGCTGGCGGGATTCCCTTCTTCGACAGCATGGTGTTCGACCGCTGGGAGCATCTGGACGAGTCCATCCGTCGAGGAAAACCGGCGCTGTCGGGGTCTGAATGGCTGGAACAACACGCCGACGGCCATCGGATCTACGAAGAGGGGATGATCGCCATCGCGCGGATGGCTGCCGACGAAGTCGTTGCCAAAGTAAAACTGCCGGTCACGGCCCGCCGGCTGCTGGACGTGGGCGGCGGCCACGGGATGTATAGCATCCGGTTTTGCCGCCGCTATCCTGGTTTGTCGGCGGTTGTCTTTGACCTGCCGCCAGCCGTGGCAGTGGCGCGAGAAACGATCACTGCCGAAGGCATGGACGGCCGGGTGATGGCGCAGGCAGGCGATGTTTGGATGGATGACTTTGGCGTTGGCTACGATGTGGTCTTGTTGTTCAATCTCATCCACGTTTTTTCGCCCAGCAAGAACATGGAATTGCTGCATAAAATCGCTGGTGCGCTGAAACAAGGCAGCATGGTCGTCATCATGGAGCAAATCGCAGGCAAGTTGTTCGGCTCGACTACTACCGCCCTGGCACGACTTCAGGCGCTGAACTTCTTCAACGACATGGAGGCGCAGACCTACGCATACGGCGAGATTGCCAGTTGGCTCACGCAAGTTGGTTTCAGCAATCTGCATCGGATCAATTTGCTCAAAACACCCGGCTTCAGTTTAGTGCTGGGAACAAAGGCTGGTTGAGGAGGCCCTGAAACTATGGACGATATTCTGATCACTCACGCCACCGTCGTCACGGTGGATTCATCCAATCGCGTTCTGCGCGATGCGGCGATTGCCATCAGCGGACGCGAAATCGTCGCGCTCGGCCCGACCGAGGTCGTAAGCGCTGAGCACCCGGCGCGCGAAGTGATTGATGCGCACGGCATGGTCGCCTTACCCGGCCTGATCAACGGCCACATTCACATGTTCACCGCCCTGTATAAGGGCACGATGTGCGGCTTCGGCTTTGACCGTACCATGGGCGAAGACACGAACTTCTGCGTCAGGGCCACCCCTGACCTCATGTTGGCGGCCACGCGGTTATCAGCGGTCGAGATGTTGCGCTCGGGCATCACTCTTGCCAATGTAGCGGGAGATGCGATCTCCTTTGAGGTCGCTCGCCAAACGCCCGAGGCGTTGGGGCAGGCTGGGATGAAAGCATTCGTGCAGACGTTGTTGGCGGACATGTTCGGTATGATCGATCGGAGCGCCGACACACAACTGGCCGAGGCAGAAATGCTCCTACACGAATATCAAGGAAAGTTCGAGGGTCATATCCACGTTGCGCCCAGCGTGGCGGAAGCGCTGGCCACCTCACTGAAGACCATGCGGCGGCTGATGGCGCTGGCCGAGCGCGAGGACCTGGTCGAGCACATCCACGTCTTTCCGCGCTGGCCGATTGGCGCCTTCAGTTGGCTGCTTCGCGGCCGTTCGCCGTTGGGCCTCCTCAAAGCTGGCGGGTTGCTCAATCAACGCTTAATTGCAGTGCATTTTCTCGCGGCAACCCGCAGGGACATCGCCGCTGTTGCCAGAGCGGGTGCAAGCGTCGTGCATTGCCCGTCGGTGTGGATGAACGTAAATGTTGGCCCGCGCCATTGGTTGCCGGTGAAAGCCTTGCACCGCGCCGGGGTCAATATCATCCTGGGGACGGATTCCTACGGCGGCTGGATCGAAGGCGCAGATATGTTCACCGAGATGCGGACCTGCGCTTTGATGAGCAGCTTCCTGTACGGCGCGGACGCGCTGACGCCAATGGACGTTCTGCGGATGGCAACGATCAACGGCGCACGGGCGCTGAGACTGGAAAAGGAAACCGGCTCGCTGGAGATTGGCAAGCGCGCGGACATCGTTTTGCTGAAGTTCGACCGCCCACCCGTGCAGCCCTCCTCGGATGTTCCGGCCATGATTGTCTATGGCGCCTCGGGACGCGATGTGGACACCGTGCTGATCGACGGGCGCATCGTCGTGCGCGACAGGCGGGTGCTCACATTAGATGAATGCGCAGTTGTGACGGCAGCCGCTGAAGCACGCGCTGAGTTGTACCGGCTGGGCGGGTGGGGATTGACGCCGGACGGAGCGACGCCCCCAAAGACTTCCTGGCTCGAGCGCTATCCCAACCCGCGGATCGCCCGGTGGGGCACGCGGTTCGCACGGTTGGAGGCGATCTGGCGCCGTAATGAGAAGCAGCCATGAACGAGAAACCTTTGAGTCGGGGGGAAAACTTTCGGCTGGCTGCCGCTCTTTCTTCTCACGGCGCTGATTGCCATCCCACCGGGATTCATCTGGGGACCGCGCTTCAGCCAAACTACCGGGCCATTTGCTGCCTTTCCCGATCTAACGTGGTACAAGACCTTCCTGTGGGGACAACAACTGCACAAACAAAAACACCCGCAACAGGGTGTTTTACAGGACAATCAGGGGTGGGCGATGGGGGTCGAACCCATACAATCCCCCCTGTGGGGACAACAGTTGCACAATCAAAAACACTCTCAAAGGGGTGTTTTACAGATCCAATCAGGGGTGGGCGATGGGGGTCGAACCCACAACATCTACATCCACAGTGTAGCGCTCTGCCATTGAGCTACGCCCACCATAAGCGTCAAGATTCTATCACAGCCTTTTTTCTTATGCAAGCCATTGACGAATGGCCGGCAAAATATCAGTGACGGGTACAGCCGCCTGCTGGCGGGCTGCCAGATCTTTGACGGTTGCCTTTTCGGCCGCGAATTCGTCCGGTCCGACAATGACCACAAAGCGGATTCCCATTTTGTCAGCGTATTTCAACTGCCGGGGCAGCTTGGAATCTTCGGTAAAACACGCCACTTTGAAACCAGCCTCCCGCAGGCTGGCCGAAATCTTCAATGAGTGTTCCAGCAAGGACGGTTCGAACACCGTCACCAAAATGTCCGCCGGAGAAGGTTTAAACTCCGGCAGGCAATTGTATTTTTCCAGGATCAGCCGGATCATCACGTCGCCCATGGCAAAACCAACCGCCGGCAGCGGTTCACCGCCAACATCCTCCACCAGGTTATCATAGTGACCGCCGCCCAGGATTGCCCGCCCTTCGCGATCCAGATCGCGCGCTTCGAAAACAGTGGCGGTGTAATAATCCAATCCGCGAATGATTTGCGGGTCAAAATGGACATACGCTGACGCGTCAAGCGCGCCCAAAGCGGCAAACACTCGAGTCAATTCCGGCGATTCTTTCCACAGGTCGCGGTTGTCGAGCATTTTCTTGAGGTCAGTCAACTGCGCCAGGCTCAGCCCGGATTCGATTGCAAAGCCGTCCCATTCAGTTGGGATCATTTTGTCGCGGCGGTCGACCAGCTTAAACACGGTTTTACGCAGCGTATCCGAGGTAATCCCAATTTTCACCAGTTGGCTGTCCATCAGGCGGCGGTCATTGACAAAAACGCCAACCTGGTCGGGTTTCAGCCCTACATTTTTGAAGAATGCGGCGCAAATTGCCACCAGCTCGGCATCGCCTTCGGGCGAATTCGAGCCGATCAGATCGATATTCCATTGGAAAAACTCGCGGGTGCGTCCCTTTTGCGGCCGTTCATAGCGCCAGAAAGGGCCAAAAGACCACCAGCGCAGTGGATAAGTAAACTGGTGTTGGCGCTGAGCAACCATACGGGCCAGGGTTGGCGTCAGTTCAGGGCGCAGCGTGATCAAATCTCCGCCGCGATCCGGAAACACAAATGCCTGCTCTTTCACCAGTTCTTCGCCAGATTTGGCGGCATACAGGTCAATTTTTTCCAGGAAAGGCCCATCATATTCCTGGTAGCCAAACGACTCAGAAACTTCCCGCAATTTGGTATACAGCCACGAACGGACCGCCATATCCTCGGGATAAAAGTCCCGGGTGCCTTTAATTGAAACGATGATTTTTTCCATGGACGCCTTCTTTTCTGCCTGAACGTGTAAAATTCTATCATAAGTCGGCTGTTTTACGCCTGTAGGTCTTTTGGAACATGGCCAAATGGATCATGCGCGTTTGTGTTTGTGACAAATTACACATATATGAGGAGGTTTTCCACTTACTCAAAATTCGCCATCGGGTAAACTAAGGAGGAATTTTAGCTTTGACCACCAGTTCTCGCAGGTTGCATAAACAAAAAAATGGACGATACCGTAATCTCTGCGTCAAAGAATCCGCCTGGAAGGCTGATTCCGATGATCTGATGCGAGAACGGCATCGTTTCGCACGCAAGGATTTATTTTCGAGTTTTGCACCCCCAAATCAAGGAGTGAAGGTATGCCTGCCATCAAAAGTTTGGACGATTTGACCCGAATCCGCGAAGAAGTCCTCGAAAAACGCAAAGCGAAGACTGCCGCCGGTCAAATCGAAGTGATCGTCGGCATGGGCACCTGCGGGATTGCCGCTGGAGCGCGCGACACGATGAAAGCCATCCTGGAAGATATTCAGAACAACAGCCGGGTGGGAATTATCGTCAAACAGACTGGCTGCATCGGCCTGTGTGAGAAGGAACCGATTGTTCAAGTAGTGATTGGCGATCAACCAAAAGTAACCTACGGCAAAGTCTCTCCTGTGGTCGCCCAGCAAATTCTGGCGGATCATGTAGCTGATGGGAAGGTCGTTCAGAATCACGCCATTATCCTGTAGTCTGCCAAGTCCACTACGGTATCTGTATTCAGGTCTGCAATTTCAACGCCATCGCAATCCATTAACAAAATATCTGCATGCACCCCATTACAGCCAAAGGATGTCAGGAGGAGGAGAATGCCCATAGAAACCATGAATGGCAATAAAGTCCAGGAAGCCGTCAATGCAGCCATTGACCGTCACGGCGCAACCCGGGATGAATTGATCCCGATATTGAACCAGGTAAACCAGGCGCTGGGTTTCCTGCCAGCCGAAGCGCTGAACGAAATCTGCCAACGCCTGAAAGAGCCGCGCAGCAGCGTGCTGGGCGTCGCGAGCTTTTATCACATGCTATCCACTAAACCACGCGGGCGGCATGTGATTCAGTTCTGCGAGAGCGCGCCGTGCCACGTTGTTGGCGGACGCGAGGTATGGGAGGCCCTGCAGGAGGAACTCGAGCTGGCACCGGATGAGACCAGTCCAGACGGGAAATGGACGCTCATCACTACCAGCTGCCTTGGCATTTGCGGCGTAGGCCCGGTCATCATCATCGACGAGGACGTTTACGGCAATTTGACCGCCAACAAGATCCCGGATATTTTAGCGCGCTACAGCTAAGGGAGAAACCAGATGAAAACAATTCGTTCCATGGTTTTAGTCTCCAGTGACCCCATTAGCTTGCAGCGCGGCGCCCAGGGCGTGTTTGACCGGCTGCAAGCCGAAATCAAAACGTACGGTCTGGATGAGGAAATCTCACTGGCAATGATCGGCGATGTCGGGCGGCATGACGCCCTGCCATTGGTCATCGTTTATCCGGAAGCCGCAGTTTATGGCCCGGTTACTGTCGAAGATGTACACACACTGGTTGGAGAACACTTATACAAAGGGCGCATCGCAGCTGACCTGCAGGCTTCGAATCGCGAATTAAGCGGCAAAATTGCCTGGTTGAATACGCGTAAAGGCACGCTGCCGGCCGAACAGCGCATCGTTCTGCGCCGGGCAGGCATTATCGACCCGACCAACATCGAGGATTACATTCTGCACGACGGATACACAGCCCTGGGTAAAGCCTTGACCGAATCGACGCCTATCCAGGTGATCGACGAGATCAAAAAATCCGGGCTCCGCGGTCGCGGCGGCGCTGGGTTCCCCACTGGCACCAAATGGGGGTTCGTCGCGAAAGAGAAATCCGCAAAGAAGTATGTCATTTGCAATGCGGACGAATCGGAACCCGGCACATTCAAGGACCGTTTGATCCTGGAAGGCGATCCGCACAGCATCATCGAGGCCCTGGCATTAGCGGCCTATGCGGTCGGCGCGGATGAGGGCTATATCTACATTCGTGGCGAGTACACTCTGGCGCAGGAACGCTTCAAACTGGCTGTTTTGCAGGCCAGAGAGATGGGTTTCCTGGGCCAAAATATCTTTGGGACTGCATTCAATTTTGACTTGCATATCCACAGCGGCGCCGGCGCCTATATATGCGGCGAAGAGACCGCTCTGCTTGAATCGATCGAGGGAAAACGCGGTCAGCCGCGCACCCGTCCGCCATTCCCGACCACCCACGGTCTTTTTGGCAAGCCAACCCTGGTCAACAATGTCGAAACCCTGGCCAACGTGCCGCCGATTTTGCTCAACGGCGCTTCCTGGTACCGCAGTTTTGGCACTCCTTCCAGCCCGGGCACCAAGGTCTATACTATCCTTGGCAATGTGAATGTCACCGGGCTGATCGAAGTCCCAATGGGCATCACCCTGCGCGAAGTGATTGCCATCTATGCCAAAGGGATGAAGGGCGGCGAAAACTTCAAAATGGCGCAAACCGGCGGGTCGAGCGGATCCATTATCCCTGCCTCCTTGCAAGACACGCCGATGGACTTCGACTCCTTTGGAAAAGCTGGCGTGGCGCTAGGTTCCGGCGCGCTGCTCATTTGTAACGAGGATACCTGCGTGGTTGATCTGGCCAAAGTGCTGCTCAACTTCTTCCGAACCGAATCATGCGGCAAATGCTTTCCGTGTCGCATCGGCACCCAACGCGCCTGGGAAATGTTGGATACCATCGCCAGCGGCCGCGCGACCTTAAAGACGCTCGATCAGTTGATGGAATTGAGCACGAACCTTTACAACCTCTCTTATTGCGGCCTGGGCCAGACAGCTGGCACCCCGCTTAAGGATATTTTGACGCATTTCCGCGCCGAAGTCGAAGCGCACATTCGCCTAGGCGTTTGCCCGGCGGGCGTTTGCAATACGAAAGAGGCTGTACATTGAGCGGCGAACGGTATAAATCCTCGATTATTACGATCGACAACCTGTCAATACGCCCCTGGTTAAGGAGTGAGATCGAATGCTTAGCCTGACCATTAATAACCAACCCATCGAAGTGACCGAAGGCACAACAGTATTGAACGCCGCTCGCCAGGCCGGTATCGAAATTCCCACCCTGTGCGACCATCCGCACCTGACCCCCTTCGGCGGCTGCCGCCTGTGCATGGTGGAAATCGACGGGTTCCGCACGCTGCAATCGGCCTGCACCATACCGGTTACCAATAATATGGTGGTACGCACCGATACGGATAAGGTGAAAACTGCCCGGAAATTCGTGCTGACGCTCATCTTCTCTGAGCGCAATCATTTCTGCCCCTACTGCCAGGTCAGCGGCGGCGACTGCGACCTGCAGAACGCGGCTTACGGCGAAAGCATGACCAACTGGCCAATGCCGCCAAACTGGCAGCCGTATCCGGTCGATGCCTCGCACCCCAACTTCATTCTGGAGCATAACCGCTGTATCTTGTGCCGGCGCTGCATTCGCGCCTGCTCTGAATTAGTGGGAGCCAATACCCTGGGCGTCGAAGAACGCGGCGTCAAAACCTTCGTCATTGCGGACCTCAATGTGCCGCTCGGTCAAAGTTCCTGCGTATCCTGCGGTACCTGCATTCAGGTCTGCCCGACGGGGGCGTTGATCGACCGCAAGAGCGCCTACCTTGGACATGAGAAAAATCTGGACGTCCAAAAGACGATTTGCGTCGGCTGCTCTCTCGGCTGCGGCATTCAGGTCTTTTCCCGCAACGGTCAGGTCATTCGGATCGAAGGCGACTGGGATGCCCCGATCAACTCTGGCATCCTCTGCAAGACAGGACGCTTCGCACCCCTGACAGATGACCGACAGCGTCTGACTACTCCATTGGTGCGGAAAGACGGTGCGTTGCAACCGGCCAACTGGGAAGAAGCCCTGGCAGCCGCAGCCGCGAAACTGCAGCCGGCCGACCAGGTGGCTGCACTGGTTTCCACCCGCCAGAGCGCGGAGACACTGCACCTGTTCAAACATTTGTTCGCCGATGGGCTTAAGAGCAGCATGGTGACCTCCCTGGAAGAAGGCAGCGCCACGTCCCTGCTATCACAGTTTGCTGCCAGTAAGGGTAAAGCCTTTGAAGGTACCCTCAAGGATGTCGAACACGCCGATAGCTTCATGGTTTTTGTGGCTGACCTGGTCAACCAGCATGAAGTTGCGGGTTTCTTTGCTCGCCGGCTGATGCAAAACGGCGCGCCGCTGGTCGTCATCGATACCGGCGAAAATCCGCTGAATAACCTGGCAAACTGCGCACTGACGCCCAGGACCGGCAAAGAACTCGACTTGCTGACCGGCCTGACTGCTGCCATCTCCCGTTTAGGCCAAAACAAGGCGGTATTCACCGGCGACGCGATTGCGGTGATGAACGCAGCGGCTGAAATGAGCGGCGTCTCGACAGAGCTGCTGCTCGAAGCGGGCTTTAAATTCGCCTCGACGACCCGTCCGGTCATCATCTACGATGCTACCCCGGTGCAAACCCAGGATGTGCTGAATGCGCTCGTCAAACTGGCTGAAATTTCCGGCGCAAAACTGGTCAGCCTTAAGGGCGGAGCCAACAGCCTGGCAGCTGCCCAGTACGAACTTGATAAACCCTTCCGGTTGAACAGCCATCAAGCTGCCTATGTCGTGCTCGGAGACGAGAATCCCTCGGAACATCTGATAAAAGCACTGGAAAAAGCGCCGTTCCTGGTTGTGCAAGCCAGTCACACCTCCAAATTGACGGCTGCCGCAGATGTCGTGCTGCCAGTCACCAGCTGGCTGGAGCAGGATGGGCATTACCTGAGCGCTGACGGCCAATTGCAAAAAGCCGAAAAGAGCCTTCCGGCTTGCGGGACGGCTGTGCGCACCAATGAAGAGGCCCTCAAAAGCCTGGCTCAGCAGCTCAATCTTACCGCCGTTGGAAATTGGAAAGCTGAACTGCTGCAGCGTCTTTCGCCGGTCGAAATTGCAGCGTAGGCTGCCTGAGATAGAGGAAAAACGGATGACAAAACCAAAAGTTGCTTCGGATTGGCTGGCGGGCTGCGCCGGCTGCCACATGTCACTGCTGGACATCGACGAACGGATCGTGACCCTGGTGCAAGTCGCTGATTTACGCGCTACCCCCATCACTGACCTGAAAGAACCGGATGAAACTGGCGTTGCTGTTGGCATCCTGGAAGGCGCGGTCAACAACAGCGCCAATGAAGAGGTCGCACACCGCATGCGCAGCCGCTGCAGCATCCTGGTCGCGCTGGGCGATTGTGCGGTTTTTGGCGGCGTTCCGGCTATGCGTAACTTCTTCCCGCTGGAAGAGGCGCTGCGCCGGGCGTATGTGGAAACTGAAAGCACGGATGAAACTGGAAAAATCCCGGACAGCCCCGAACTGGCGACCATGACCCGCGCCCGTTCCCTGCAAGAGGTGGTGCCAGTGGATATTTTTGTACCGGGCTGCCCGCCCAGCGCTGACACGATTTTTTATGTCCTCAGCGAATTGGCGCAAGGACGCAAGCCGGTCCTCAAAGACGAAAAACTGTCCTGGATTTAATGGAGGCATGGATGGCGACACAAAAAATCACGATTGAACCGGTAACCCGGATCGAAGGTCACGCCAAAGTGACCATCCACATGAAAGAGGATGGCACTGTTGACCATGCCTATTTGCATGTCAACGAATTCCGCGGTTTCGAGAAATTCTGCGAAGGCCGCATGGTGTTCGAAATGCCCAATATTACCCCGCGCATTTGCGGCATTTGCCCGGTATCACATCACCTGGCGGCCGCCAAAGCCGGCGACGAAGTGTACGGCGCGCCTCCGCCCCGCCCTGCCAGGCTGCTGCGCGAGCTGATGCACATGGGACAGGTCATCCAGAGCCACGGCATGCACTTCTTTGAGCTGGCTGGGCCTGACCTGTTGCTTGGTTTTGATGCCGACCCGGCGATCCGCAATGTGGTCGGGCTGATTCAGGCCAACCCGGATCTGGCGCTCAAAGCGGTTAATTTACGTAAATACGGTCAGGAGATCATCCATATCCTGGGCGGACGCCGCATACACCCAGTTTTTGCCGTTCCCGGCGGGGTTAACAAAGCACTCATGCCCGAGGAACGCGATCTGATTTTATCGGGTTACCACAAAGCGCTGGACACGGTCAAAGTCGGCATTCAGATCATGAAGGGCTGGGCTGAGGCCAATCAGGAAGATATCAACAAATTTGCTGTCTTCCCGTCCGGTTACCTGGGGATGGTCAAACCGGGCAATACACTTGAGTTATACGACGGCGACATCCGGCTAATCGACTCAGATGGAAAACAGATGGAACTTTTCGATGGGCGGACGTACCTGGATTACATCGCTGAGCACGTGGAGGATTGGTCCTACCTCAAGTTCCCCTACTACAAAAAGATGGGATTTCCCCAGGGCGTTTACCGCGTCGGGCCGCTGGGCCGACTCAATGCCTCTGACCGCATGGCAACCCCCATGGCAGATGCCGAACTAAAAACTTTCAAGGCCATCAACAGCGGAAAACCGGTCGAAAACACCCTCTACTATCATTATGCCCGTCTGATTGAAGCCTTGTACGCAGTTGAAAATGTGGCTGTGCTGCTCGACGACCCGGATGTCCTCTCCACCGACCTGCTCAATACCCGTCACGACTACAAGGGCGAAGGCGTTGGCGTGATCGAAGCGCCACGCGGGACTTTGTGGCACCATTACTTTGCCAATGAAAACGGGCAGTTGGAACGGGTAAACCTGATTGTGGCCACCGGCAACAATAACTGGGCGATGAGCAAAGCGGTTGACAGCGTTGCCAAGACGTACATCAACGGTCAGGTGATCCGAGAAGGGCTGCTCAACCGGGTGGAAGCAGCTGTACGCGCTTATGATCCCTGCCTTTCCTGCTCCACCCATGCTGTCGGCCAAATGCCGATTGTGATCGAGATGGTTGACTCTCAGGGCAGCCTGACTCGGACCATTTCGCGCGGCGCGGACTAAGGTTGATTTCGATCGGGTGCGGACATAACCTGATACTGCTAGCTCGGACCCGATCGAAATGGGTGTTTCAGGAATGAAAATCTTACTTTTTGGATACGGCAACATCGACCGCCAGGATGACGGCGTCGCCTGGCATATCCTGCGCGGGGTGGCAGAACATTACCAAGTCATGCTTCCCACCGTTCCCGAAGAAACCAATTGTGTCCTTTCTCCGGCCATCACGACCACATTTGCGCTGCAGTTGACGCCCGAAAGCGCCGAATGGGTTGCAGAGTTTGACGAAGTTATCTTTATCGACGCTCATACCGGCAGCGTTGCGGATCTATTGCACGTTGAAGAGCTGAACGCCAATTTTCAAACGTCGCCGTTCACCCATCACCTCACCCCGCAAAGCTGCCTGGCGCTGGCTGGTTCACTGTATGAAAAAGCCCCGAAAGCAAGGCTGATTTCGGTTCGCGGTTATGAGTTCGGGTTTGCGCAGAGCCTGTCGGAACAAACTGAAGAATTAGCCCGGCAGGCTGCGCGCGTAATTATCGCAAGTATCGATCAGGCAGGTGATTGATCCGCAAGACATTTATGACAATCGACCGCGCCCTTACTGATGGAGGACACTTCAATTTGACCGGCGGGAATGTTACAAAATAAGGTACACAATTTAGAAAGTGTAAATATGATGATGCCGCCCACCCTGCTTATTGATACTCTGAAAAGCATTCCCTGGTTTTTGGACTTTAATTCCAAGCAATTAGAGCGTCTGGCCAGCATTTCCACGATTATAGAAGTGGCGGCTGGCGAGGTAATTTTTTGCGAAGGCGACCGGGCTGATAACATGTATATCATCCTGGACGGCCAGATTGCGGTGGATTCGGCCGTCCCAGGCCATGATCCGGTACGCATCTACCAGGCTGAGGCGCTGGACATTATCGGCTGGTCGAAAATGGTTCCAGTCATCCGCCAACGGGTGGCGACCACAACCGCAATAAAAGAATCGCGGCTATTGGTCATCAATGGAGATGATTTGGCCGGGCTGTGCGAAGAAGACAATCACATTGGTTTTGTTATCATGCGGCGTCTGGCGAATGTGGTTGCGACGAATATGTTAACCACCAAATTGCAGTTGTTGGATTTAATCCTCCAGCTTTCAGGCGAACACAGCAGGAATCCAGCTTTGTAACCAGATCGTTTTCCAAAAATACGATTATTATTGGTAAATCGGCCATGCATGAATTAGCGGTGACGGAATCCATCCTGGAAATTGCAACCCGGCATGCACAGCAAGCAGAGGCAGCCCGGGTGACGGACATTTACCTGGTGATCGGCCAGCTCTCCAGTATCGTGGACGATTCGGTCCAGTTCTACTGGGACGCCATGGCCGAAAATACGATCTGCCAGGGCGCGGAACTGCATTTCAAGCGCATCCCGGCGCGCATGCGCTGCCAGGATTGCCAGGGCGAGTTTGAATTGGCCAGCCAACTTGAACCCTGCCCGGCTTGCGGCAGTTATCGGTTGACGGTAGCTGCGGGGGATGAATTTTATATGGAATCCATTGAGGTAGAAAAGGTATAGGAGCAGCTGATGACGGTAAACCGGGTTCAGGTCGTCGAAAATATACTTAATGCCAACGATCAGGTCGCTCAACTGAACCGCCAGGTACTGGACCAAGCCGGCGTGTTTTCGATTAACCTCATGGCGTCTCCGGGCGCTGGTAAGACCAGCTTTATCCTCAAGACCATCCAGGCGCTGCGACCGGAGGTCAATATTGGCGTGGTCGAAGGCGATACTGCCCCGGTGACCATCGATGCCGACAAGATCAACGCGGTAGGTATGCCTGCGGTGCAGATCAACACTGGCGGCGAGTGCCATCTGGACGCGGTCATGCTCAAAGCCGGGTTGCAGCAGCTTGCGCTGCCAGAAATTGACCTGCTGATCGTGGAAAACGTCGGCAATTTGATCTGCCCGGCAGCCTTTGACCTGGGCACTCACATCAATCTGCTGGTTGCCTCCATCCCCGAGGGGGATGACAAGCCCTACAAATATCCGAATATCTACCGCGGGTTGGACGTGCTGGTCATCAACAAGACCGACCTGCTGCCCTACATCGATTTCCGCATGGACTACTTCCGGCAAGGCGTAGAAATGCTCAACCCGGGTCTGACGACCTTTGCAGTCTCCTGCAAAACCGGTGAAGGTATCGATGCCTGGGCTGATTGGCTGATTGGTAGGCTGGCCGCCTTCCGGCAGGTGGAATGACGGACCAGGCCGGGCTTAAGGTTCGGGTGCGCGGGATTGTCCAGGGGGTCGGCTTCCGGCCTTTTGTGTACGGTCTTGCCATCCAAAACCAACTGACCGGCTGGGTGCGCAATACTTCCAGCGGCGTTGAGATCGAGGTCAACGGCCGCCCGGATGCGGTAAACGCCTTTCTGACTGGACTCCAGCAGCAGCCACCGCTGCTGGCGCGTATCGATGCGCTTGAGACAGAGAGTATCGCGCCAAATCACCACGACCATTTCGAGATTCTGGAAAGCCAGCCAGATCCGAACGAATTCATCCCCGTCTCGCCGGACATGACCATTTGCCCGGATTGCCAGCGCGAACTGTTTGACCCGGCCAACCGCCGCTATCGTTATCCGTTCATCAATTGCACCAACTGCGGGCCGCGCTTCAGCATCATCCGCGACATCCCTTACGACCGGCCATACACCACTATGGCGGATTTTCAAATGTGCCCGTCGTGCCAGGCAGAGTACCACGACCCGCTCGACCGCCGCTTCCATGCCCAACCCACCGCCTGTCCAACCTGCGGGCCGCAACTCTGGTTCGAGGTCGAAGGCAAGCATTTAGCCGAACGTGAAGATGCCTTGCAGCGCGCTCGCGAATGGCTGAAAAACGGCAAGATTCTGGCAGTTAAAGGACTCGGCGGCTACCACCTGGCCTGTGACGCAACCAATGGAGACGCAGTGAATGAATTGCGCCGGCGCAAAAAACGCTCCGACAAACCCTTCGCGTTGATGGCCTTCAGCCTTGACCAAATCGAGCGGCATTGCCAGGCGACCCCGGCGGAACGCGACCTACTCACCTCGCCGCAGCACCCAATTGTGCTGCTGGAACGCAAACCTGAATCCACCATTGCTCCTTCGGCTGCACCGATACAGAAGATGCTCGGCTTTATGCTGCCCTACACCCCGCTGCACCTGCTGCTGCTCGAACCGGAAGCAGGCTTTCCGACAGCGCTGGTGATGACCAGTGGGAATCTCAGCGAAGAACCGATTGCCTACCGCGACAGCGAGGCTCGCGAACGTCTGGGAGATCTGGCAGATGCTTTCCTGCAGCATGACCGCGGTATTCACATGCGGGTGGACGACTCAGTCGTGCGCACTCAGCGCAGCAAACCCTATTTCATCCGGCGCTCGCGCGGTTACGCTCCTAACCCGCTGATCCTTGCCCACGATAACCCGCCGCTGCTGGCAACCGGCGCCGAACTCAAAAACACCTTCTGCCTGACCCGACAGCGCTACGCTTTCCTCTCTCATTACATTGGCGACATGGAAAACTACGAGACACTGCGCTCCTTCGAAGAAGGCATCCGGCATTACGAACGCCTGTTCCGCATTCAACCGCAAGCCCTTGCCGCTGACCTGCACCCGGATTACCTGGCGACACGTTACGCCCAAGCCCGCGCCAGCGAGGAAAACCTACCGCTTTTTCAAGTTCAGCATCACCACGCGCACCTGGCAGCCTGCCTGGCAGATAACAGCTGGCAGGGCGATGAACCGGTGATCGGAGTGTGTTTTGATGGCACTGGCTACGGCACGGACGGCGCCATCTGGGGATCTGAGTTTTTAGTCGGCGGGTATAAGAGCTACCGCCGGGCGGCGCACCTCAAGGTTGTGCCGCTGCCCGGCGGCGACCAGGCGGTGCGCAAAGTCGCGCGCATGGCTTTAGCTCACCTGTGGGCGGCTGGCATCGCTTGGGAGCCAGATATCCCAGCGGTGGAGGCGCTGTGCGCGGAAGAGCGCAACATGTTGCACGCCCAAGTGACCCGCAGCCTTAACACGCCGCTGACCTCCAGCATGGGGCGACTGTTCGACGCTGCTGCCGCGCTGATTGGCGTCCGGCAGACTGCCACCTACGAGGGCCAGGCTGCCATCGAGCTCGAGCAGTTGGCCGACCCATCAGAAACTGGAGTCTATCCGTTCAGCATACAGGACGGCATCATCGATCCGGCTCTGCTGTGGCACACGCTGCTGCTCGATTGGCGCGCCGGGACTGCTCAATCCGTTCTGGCTGCCCGCTTTCACAACAGCATTGCTCAATTGACATTTGAAGTGTGTCAGCAGCTCTCTCAAACCAGCGCCACGAAAGTTGTTGCCTTAAGCGGCGGAGTCTGGCAAAATATGTTGTTGCTGGAAAAAACCCAAAGTTTGCTTGAAGCCGACGGCTTCACCGTACTCATCCACCGGCGCGTGCCTGCCAATGACGGCTGCATCGCGCTGGGTCAGGCTGTGGTCGCCAGCAGTCAAATCCTTTAGCGTTGCTTATCGAGAGTGGAGGAACTATGTGCCTCGGAATACCAGGAAAAATTGTCGAGTTGTACGAACAGGGCGGGCTGAAAATGGCCAAAATCGATTTTGGCGGCGTGCTGCGCGAAGCCTGCATGGAAGCTGCTCCGGATGCCGCGATCGGGGAATATGCCATTATTCATGCCGGTTTCGCCCTGAACATCCTGAGCGAAGAAGATGCGCTGGAAACGCTGCGGCTACTGGAAGAATTGGGGCAACTGACCAGCGAATTGAATCCGGAGAGCGTCATGTTTACCTCTTCCAACAAGGATTAGGCAGATGGACGTCAACCAATTTTCAGTTGCCTTCCGCGACAACGAAATCATCCAGGGTGTGCTGAAGGAAATCCGGCGCACGGTCACCCACGGGTGGGTGATCATGGAGATATGCGGCGGTCAAACGCATGCCATCATGCATTACGGCCTGGATCAACTGCTGCCGCCGGAAATCGAACTGGTTCACGGCCCTGGTTGCCCGGTATGCGTGACCTCATTGGAGTTGATCGACAAAGCGCTGGCAATTGCCGCCCGGCCGGATGTTATTTTCTGCTCATACGGCGATATGCTGCGCGTTCCGGGATCACACCGCGACCTTTTCAGCATCCGCGCCGCCGGGGGGGATGTGCGCGTGGTCTATTCCGCGCTGGACGCAGTCAAACTGGCGCAGCAAAACCCCGATAAACAGGTGGTCTTTTTTGCCATCGGCTTCGAGACCACCGCTCCGCCCAACGCGATGAGTGTGCTGCAGGCCAAACAATTAGGACTAAAAAATTATTCGGTGCTGGTCTCGCAGGTATGCGTACCGCCTGCCATGCACGCCATTCTGGGTTCACCGGCCAACCGGGTGCAGGGATTCCTGCTGGCAGGTCATGTGTGCACGGTGATGGGTTACCTGGATTACCTGCCGCTGGCTGAGAAATACCGCGTACCGATGGCGGTTACCGGTTTCGAACCGCTTGACCTGGTACAGGGTATCTTGCAGGTGGTGCGTACGCTCGAAAAGGGCGAAGTGCAAGTTCAAAATGCCTACCAGCGCGCGGTAACGGCGGAGGGCAACAGAGCCGCCCAGGCGATTATTCAACGGACTTTCCAGGCGGTGGACCGCAACTGGCGCGGCATTGGCACCATCCCCATGAGCGGTTGGGGGCTGCTTCCCGAGCTGACGGAATTCGATGCCGAAAAACGCTTCTCCGTAGAAGATATCCATACTGCCGAGTCGCCGGTTTGCATTGCCGGTGAAATCCTGCAAGGGTTGAAGAAACCACACCAGTGCCCGGCTTTTGGCCAGCAGTGCACCCCCTCCAATCCGCTCGGCGCCCCCATGGTGTCGGCGGAAGGGGCTTGCTCGGCTTATTACCGCTATGCTCGGGTAGAGAATCTCTGATTGATTGGACAAAACTGCCAATGATTTCTTCTGATAAAATTCCTCCCCTGGAAGGACCGGTCTGCGCGTTGCCGCTGCGTCACAGTGAACAAATCGTCATGGGTCACGGTTCAGGCGGGCGCATGACGCGCGACCTGATCGAAAAAACCTTCAAACCGTTCCTTTCCAGCCCAGCGCTGGCAGCCGGCAACGACTTCGCGCGGGTGGCAGCCAACGACAGCGGCGAGTCTGGCGGCCGGCTGGCAGTATCAACCGATTCGCACATTGTCACGCCGTTGTTTTTCCCAGGCGGTGATATTGGCAGGCTGGCTGTCTGCGGCACGGTCAACGATATTTCCATGTCGGGCGGGGTGCCGCTCTACCTGACCGCGGGATTCATCTTGGAAGAAGGCTTGCAGGTCGAGGTGCTCCAGCAGGTGTTGGCATCCATGCAGGCGGCGGCCGCCGAAGCTGGCGTTCAGATTGTGGCAGGGGATACCAAGGTGGTCGAACGCGGCAAAGCCGATCAGTTATTCATCAATACGGCTGGCATCGGCTGGATCCCGGACGGCCGGCAAATTGGCGGAGAGCAGGCGCGACCAGGCGACGCGGTGCTGATCTCAGGCGCAATCGGCGATCACGGCATTGCGGTACTCTCGGCGCGCGGCGAATTGGGCTTCGAGGCTGACGTACATTCGGATGTCGCCCCGCTCAACGGGCTGATCCAGGCTGTGCTGGAGGTTGCTCCCCACACCCACGTGCTGCGCGACCCGACGCGTGGCGGGCTGGCGACGACGCTCAACGAAATCGCCGAGCAGAGCCAGGTCGCGATTGTGTTGGACGAAGCCAAGATACCGGTACATACAGCGGTGCGAGCGGCTTGCGAGATGCTCGGCTTCGACCCGCTCTACGTGGCCAACGAAGGAAAAGTAATCGTGATTACGCCGGAAGCTGAAGCAGAAGCTGCCTTGCTGGCTATGCGCAATCATAAATACGGCGCTGAAGCCGTTCGCATTGGCGTGGTGCAGGAAAAGCCAGCCAAAAGGGTGCTGATGCGCACTTTGATCGGCGGTACACGGATTTTGGACATGCTCAGCGGCGAAATGCTGCCGCGGATTTGCTGATTACCACTGAGTATCAATGTCACCCTGCCCGCAGGGCACTCTGCGAGTGAGCGAAGGGTCTCGTGATTGGATGTGAGATGTTTCGCTACGCTCAACATGACACACTATATTCTTCGTAATTTGCGTTGTGTCAGCCTGAAGAAAGCGTAAGGTTACGTGGTTGGCGACGAGATGCTTCGCTACGCTCAATCACAGATTGCCCCACCCGAAGGGTGCTCTGTGAGTGCGGGCAACATGACATCAGTTTTGTTATTATTAATTTTTTACAATCTACTCCATATTCATGGAAAAACAACCGGCCCACCCAGCCATTGCTCCTGCGCCAGCGGATTGTAATAGTTGTACATGATCTGCACCAACTGGGCGATAAGCTCATCCGCTGGGTCAAACAATAACTGGTTGGCGTCGTAAAGAAAGACAACGAACACAAAATCGCTTCCGGGGGAGTAAACGACTCCGGCGTCGCTGATGGTGTGCAAAAATCCATCGGCTTCTTCGGTCCAGCCGTGCTTGTGCGCCACCTGCGTGCCGTCCGGCACCCCCGCCTCGGAAAGCACACCGATCTCATTGTGCGACAGTACGTCAAGCATATAACTGCATTTTGACGGCGTGATCTCGTTCGGGAAGGTATCCGTCAGCAAAGATGGCTCGCCCTGGGCGCAGCGGTACATCCCGGTCAGCAAGGCGCCCATGTCGGAGGTCGTGGTCTGGTTGTAAACATCCGGATCAAGATTGACATCAGCGCGAGAATTAGCCGGCGTTTGATATATCTGCAGCAGCGGGGCGCCAAAGTAAAAATAGCCCGCCAGAAAGGTGTTTTGCAGCCCGAGCCGGTCCTGCATGTCAGCCGTCACCTCCAACGGGGCAAACGTAGAACCGATTACATTTTCCATCAGCGTATCCGCCGGCGGATTTTCGGACAGGACGATCATGCGTTCGATCAACTGCTGCACCCCGTCCGGGATGGGTTCGCCGGTGCGGCGCAGCGCCGATACCATGATCGGGATTTTCATCGTACTGGCTGCCGAAAAAGCGATGTCAACCGGAATATCGGTTCCGCTACGGATGGCAAAATGCAGCAATTCACTGGTTTTCGGGTCTTGCAGATATACCTCGGCAACCCCGTCGAAGCCACTGGCTGCGATAGTTTGTTTGAGAAAGATTTCCAGATTCTGCAAACTGGCAGCCGGAATGGATTCACCGGCAACCACCAATTCAACCGTGCGGTTGACGGGGTCGGTCAACGCCTGGGATATGCGCTGTACGGATTGAATGACATCCAGCCGCCAGCCGGCTGTTCCTGCGGAAAAATTGGTGCTGCCGGGTATGGGAAGGACAGCCTGGCCAGTCTGGTCGTAGCGGGCGGCAAGCTCATTTTCCAGGTAAGCCCGCAGGGTCTCCCCATCGATCTCGTATTGCAGTTGCAGCGTGGAAGATGCGCCGCTCTGACTCCACAGGCGGTCCCATAGGCTGCCTGGCCCGCTGCGCTGAGCCTCGGCTGACATGGCAGCGATATTCAGTGAAAAACCAAGGTGCTGCGGCGCAACTTGAATGGTTTCGTTCAAGTATCGCAGTTCAAGCGGGGTCGAAAACACCGCTTCCACCCGCAACGCGGCCTCATCGACCGTCAAGCCACCGACTGGGACGCCGCCCCAGGCCGATCCTCCTGGCAAGGTGCGAGCAGCCCCGAGGTTGGCCAATATATTAAAGCCGAAGACTGCGGCAGCGGCCGCAATAAAAAGCAGCGCGATGGTTCCTGGCAGGTTTTGGCGGCGGGATTTTCGCAATGATTCCATCCTGAATTTGAACGTCGCTCCCAATTCTACCAGAGGAGGGCCGTCCGTTACCTTGACAATCACGCCGGAGAATTTATACTTAGCCAGACAATCATCCAAAGCGAGGGAAAATGAGCTACGACTATCAGGAGACCACCAACGACCTCTTGAAACGCATCGACATCCACACCAAATATGGCGGGCGCAATATCGACGACTGGATGCTCGAAATTTTACCGCTCAAAGCCGGGCAGACGATCCTAGATGTCGGCTGCGGCGCCGGCAAGCAGTGCTTCCTGTACCATGATTTCCTGAAAGGGCAGGCTGCCATCACCGGCGGCGATGTCAATGCTGAACTGCTCGACCAGGCTCGCCGCGAAAACCTGCGCCTGAAAAAAGATGTCAAATTCATGCCGCTGGACTTTAACCAGTCCTTCGGCTTACCGGACAACACCTTCGATCTGGTATCCTGCTGCTTCGCCATCTATTATGCGGTTGACATTCCCAAGACCATCCGCGAGTTTCACCGCGTAATCAAACCCGACGGGGTGATGTTCGCTTCCGGGCCTATGCCAACCAACAAGAAACTGTTTTACGACATTATCACCGAGGCTACCGGCAAGACCATCCCGCCCATGCCCGGTTCATCACGCTTCAGCAGTGAGATTTACTCGGCAATCGAATCGACTTTTTCACACATTGAATTGAAATTCTTTGAAAACCCGCTCACCTTCGAGTCAGTCGAACCGTTCGTCGAATACACCCGCGCCTCACTCTCGGAAGACCGCAAGTTGTGGAATTCGTTCTTCCAGACCAAGGACGATTTCAACCGCATCATGCGCCAAATCGAGGCTGTTGCTGCCCGCCGTTTGGAAAAAGACGGCAAGCTGGTGATGACCAAAGTGGTTGGCGGAATTTTGGCAACCAAATAACCCATGGCACAGGACATGACCTTCTACGGGCGCCGGGTGTTGTTTTTGGGCGCACACCCCGACGACATTGAAATTGGCTGCGGCGCGCTGATTGCGCACATCGCTAACCAGACCGAGGTGTTATGCGTGACGCTCTCGGACAACCAGAAAAACCCTGAATTGCAGCACCTGGTGGGCGAGCATCACAACAGCATGGCGGTATTAGGCGTAGCGAAGGATAAAATCGTGCTGGGAGAGTTCGAAACCCGCCGATTCCCGCAGCAGCGCCAGGAAATCCTGGAGTATATGCTGGGGCTGAAGCGGACCTTCCAGCCGGATATCGTTTTCGTGCACACCAAAGCCGACATCCATCAGGATCATGGCACGGTGACCGAAGAAGCGCTACGCGCTTTCCGCGGTACCACAGTGCTCGGGTTCGATGTGATCCGCTCGTCTTACGGCTTCTTCCCCAGCTTTCTGGTAGAGGTGACGGAAGCGGATGTAAATAAAAAAATCGAGGCGCTGGCGCAGTATGCCACGTACCAGAACCGCTACTATTTTGGAGCAGATGTGACTCGCTCGACGCTGGTGCGTTTCGGCGCGATTTGCGAGCGACCATTCGCGGAAGGGTTCGACATTTTGCGAGTGGTTGGCAGTTTTGGGTGCCTGGCAAAATAATAGAAGACCCTCACCTAACCTCTCCCTTTCAGGGAGAGGAATTAATCTTCTCACCGCTAAATCCGCACTCTAATTATTCGTAGGGGCGAAGCATCCGGTGCTATTGCCCGTTTCTGCCAATGATTACAATTTCCGAATGCTTCGCCCCTACCGGTGACAATCGAAATTGAGAGGCGGGTAGTTTTATTAGCCCGGCTATTCTTTGATGCCCACTTCGATTTCGCTGCCGGTGATGCGCACCGGGTAATACGGTGCATCGATGAAGGCCGGCAGGGTCAGCGCTTTGCCGGTGCGCACGTCAAAATGCGCGCCGTGGCGCGGACAGATCACATCATAACCGTCCAGCTCGCCTTCGCCCAGCGGGCCACCATCATGGGTGCAGACGTCGCCCATGGCGAACAGTTTCCCGGCAATGTTGAACACGACGATATTTTCCTCGCCAATCGAGAGGAAGATGCGCTCGCCATTGGGAATTTCGCTGACATCTGCTACTGCGTAAAAAGTATATTCGGACTCTACCAGTTCATCCGCCACAGAATCAATCCTCTACCAGCCCGTCATGCGCTTCACCCAACCCATACACGCCAGCCTTGAGAACTTTCAGCGGCAGCAGCGCGCATTTCAAGCGCACCGGACCGAGGTCGATGCCGAGATTATCCAGCACATCCTGCTTGGTCAAGGCTTTGACTTCCTCCAGCGGCTTGCCGATCACCGATTCGAGCAGTAAATCAGCCGACGCCTGAGAAATGGCGCAACCGTGCCCGCTGAACGCCCCTTCGCTGACCAAACCGTTTTCATCCACGCGCAGGTCAATGCGGAGATGGTCGCCACACAGCGGGTTTTCATCTTCAAAAGAGATATCATGTGGGTCGAGTTCGCCGCGGTAAAGCGGCGATTTATAACGTTCAATAATGATCTGGCGGTAAAGGTCGTCCATCCGGTAAGAGCCTATCCAAATATTTCCTGAACTTTATGGATCCCTGCAACCAGCAGGTCCACTTCTTCCAGGGTATTGTAAACATAAAAACTGGCGCGAGTGGTAGCCGTCAGGTTGAATTTTTCGTGCAGCGGCATGGCGCAGTGATGGCCGGCGCGTACAGCAATTCCCTGACTGTCAAGGATCTGGGCTACATCATGCGGGTGAACGCCGAGCAGAGAAAAGGCGGCTACTCCGCCTTTTCTATCGGCAGAGGGGCCAAATACAGAAAGACCGTCCACCTCGCTGAACGCTTCGAGCGCATAAGAAATGATCGTATGCTCATGGCGCGCCACATTTTCCATGCCCAGCATATTCAAATAATCTACAGCCACTCCAAACCCAATAGCCTCGGCAATCGCTGGCGTGCCAGCCTCGAACTTGTGGGGCAGGTCGTTGGGCGTAAAGCTGCGCAAATGCACTTTTTTGATCATATCGCCCCCACCCAGGAATGGCGGCATGGCGTCCAGCAGCGTTTCTTTGCCGTAGAGCGCTCCGATTCCGGTCGGGCCGAGCATTTTGTGCGCCGAGAAAGCCAGAAAATCCGCGTCCAGGTCCTGAACGTTAACCGGCAGGTGCGGCACCGACTGGGCGCCGTCCACCAAGGTGACAGCCCCGGCCTGGTGCGCCAGTGCAATGATCTCTTTGGCAGGATTGATCGTGCCGAGCACGTTGGACATTTGCGTAAACGCCACCAGTCGCGGGGAAAGGGTCAGCAGATCGCGATAGGTTGCCAAATCCAGCAATCCATCCCCGGTCACCGGGATGAACTCAAGACGCAGGCTGAGTTCCGCAGCCAGCATGTGCCAAGGGACCAGGTTGGAATGGTGTTCCATCTCGGTCAGGATTACCACATCACCGGCTTTTAAGTTTTTTCGGCCCCAGCTGTAAGCCACCAGGTTGATTGATTCGGTGGTATTACGGGTAAAGATAACCTCGCGTGTTTTTTTGGCGCCGATAAAGGCAGCGATGCGCTCCCGAGCACTTTCATAGGACGCTGTAGCCTCCTCAGCAAGGGTATGCACGCCGCGGTGGATGTTGGCATTGGTGCGCCGGTAGTAGTCGTCCATGGCCTGAATCACGCTGAGGGGCTTTTGCGAAGTCGCAGTTGAGTCCAGATAAACCAAGCGTTTACCAGACGTAACCTCACGCTCCAGGATCGGAAAATCAGTCCGAACCCGCAGCAGATCCAGCATCGCAGGTTGAGAATTTTCCATCATTTATCCTGCCTTCACAATAAGATCACGGTCAGGATTACTCCTGCCCGGCGAGTTCAGCCTTCGTAGCTTTTTTCTGAGGGAAACGAATGTGGGCAGAATTTTGCGGAAACCACAGGATATGATCTGGCACCATCCAGCCGTCGGTCAGAAACACGTTCGAGCGGAATTGAACCGCAACCATTTTAGAATCCACCTGGACAACAATCCCTTTCAGCCACCCGCGAACCCTTTCACCGGATTTGTCGTGGTCTGCAAAAACTTCAACGGTATCGCCTACTTCGTAAGCCGATTCCGGCTCGGGAGGATGCATAAAAGGAATATTTGCCATTTAAAACGCTCCAACTCTTTCCTCTGAAATAACGTTCGCTCATTTTAGCACAGTCAGGCCTGAAAATCTCAGTACGACCGCTGACATCTCGTCTGGATGAGATGATCGCTAACCAGGTTGACATCCCAGCGCTTCATCCAGGTTTTAACCGTGGTAAGCAGCCATTTTCTTCGCAATCGACAATTGAAATCGTTCACGCACGCCTTCGAACGGGATACGCTGCATGATCGGATCGAAAAATCCGGAAACGATCAAACGTTCAGCCTCCACCTGCGGAATGCCGCGGGCGCGCAGGTAGAAAACCTGCTCGGGGTCAATTTTGCCAACGGTTGCGCCGTGAGTGCAGCGTACATCGTCGGCTAAAATCTCCAAACCGGGGATTGAATCGGCGCGCGCTTCGCGGCTGAGCACGAGGTTACGATTGGCCTGGTAACCATCCGTTTTCATCGCACCCGGGGCAACGTAGATCATTCCTTGCCAGACCACGCGGCTGCTGTCAATCAGCGCGCCTTTGAAGAGCAGGTCGCTGGTGGTATTTTGCGCTCGATGATTCTGCTGCGAGTCATAATCCAGGTGTTGTTTGCCGTCGGTAAAATAAAAGCCGGACATGCGTCCCATGCTGCCGCGACCAACCAGATCCAGCTCGGCGAAATTTTTGGTCACATTGCCGCCAATGGCGCCAAAGATCCAGTCCAACTGACCGTCCTGGCCCACGCTCGATCGTTCGTGGGTGAAATTCCAAACGTGTTCGCCCCAGGACTGCAACTCGACGAAGCGCAGGTTGGCGTTGTCGCCAACATGAATCTCAACCAATCCGGCATGGAACGCAGGGGCTTTCTCGGTCGGCGAGGCGTACTCATGGACATAAGTGGCGCTGGCACCTGCTTCCAGCCAGACCATCACGTGTGAAATGTGCGCCAAGTACTCGCCGGGACCCCACAGCAGGGAGTGCAGCGGCTGTTCGATGGTCACGCCGCGCGGAACATACAACACCGCGCCGTTGTCTGCCAAAGCAGTTGCCAGGGCAGCAAATTTGCCTTCTTTGGCTTCCACCACCTTGCCCATAATCTTTTCGAGTAGAGCCGGGTGATTTTGCTCAGCAGTGCGCAGATCGGTGAAAATCACGCCCAGGTCGGATAATTCTTTCGCCAGGCTGACTTGAGCACCGCCCGGTGTGAGAATTACCTGTCCGCCATGTTCCTGGTCTGCAACCGGTTTGGTCAAATCATCCGGCAGGGGCGCCAGATCAAGGTAAGCTTCATTCTTTGGCAGGTGAAACCGATCCGACGGCATGCCGCTGAGATCGGTACGCCGCCAGGCTTCATCTTTGAGGGTGGGCATGGGCAGCGCCTGGTAGGATGTCCAGGCGTCCTGCCGGTACTGGGCTATGTATCTAGACAAGCCGTCAACCCGCACCATGTCTGCGCTAAAGGCAAAATCCTTCAGCGTTACGCCTTCACGGCGGACTATGCGGGTGACAACCCGGGGTGTTTCTTTGGTCATATTGGCAGCGTCCTTTTCAATTTTTCCCTGTCGCGCAAGTCCAGTGTTTAGCCGATTGAGCCGACCATTTGCAATTGGATCAAGCGGTTCATTTCCACCGCATATTCCATGGGCAACTCTTTAACCAACGGTTCGATGAAACCCGAGACCACCATGGTGGTGGCTTCTTCGGAGCTTAGGCCGCGACTCATCAAGTAGAAAAGCTGTTCCTCGCCAACCTTGGAGACCGAAGCCTCATGGCCGACCGAAACATCTTCTTCGTCGATTTCGATGGACGGGTAGGTATCTGAGCGGGATTGCGGATCGAGCAGCAGCGCATCACACACGACGTTCGAGCGGACATTGTATGCGCCCTTATGGACTTTGAGCAGCCCGCGGTACGAGGCTCGCCCGCCGCCCTTGCTGATCGACTTCGAGGTGATCTTGCTGCTGGTGTTGGGGGCAAAATGCAAAATCTTACCGCCAGCATCCTGCCATTGGCCAGGGCCAGCGAATGCCATCGAGAGAATCTCGCCGCGCGCGCCAGAGCCAACCAGGTAACAGGAGGGATACTTCATGGTTACTTTAGAGCCCAGGTTGCAATCCACCCACTCCATCGTGCCGCCTTCCTCCACCAGAGCGCGCTGGGTGACCAGGTTGTACACGTTGGTTGACCAGTTTTGGATCGTGGTGTAACGGACGCGGGCATTTTTCTTGACCACAATCTCAATGACACCGCTGTGGAACGAGTCGGTGGTGTACGAGGGAGCGGTGCAGCCTTCCACGTAATGCACCTGCGAGCCCTCGTCTGCAATGATGATCGAGCGCTCGAACTGACCGATGTTCGCCATGTTCAGGCGGAAGTAGGCTTGCAATGGCAAATCCACTTTGACACCCGGCGGGATATAGACAAACGAGCCGCCCGACCAGACTGCGCTGTTCAATGCAGCAAATTTGTTGTCCTCGATCGGAATGACTTTGCCAAAGTACTGGGCGAACAAATCGGGGTATTGGCGCAGCCCTTCCTCAATGCTAAGGAAAATGACGCCCTGCTTTTCCAGATGTTCCTGGATGTTGTGGTACACCATTTCCGATTCGTACTGCGCGCCAACGCCTGCCAGGAATTTCTGTTCCGCCTCCGGGATGCCCAGGCGGTCAAAGGTTTTCTTGATAGAATCAGGCACGTCATCCCAGCTCTTGCCTTCCAATTCGGTCGGCTTGACATAATAGACGATATTGTCCAGATCCAGATGGCTCAGGTCAGCGCCCCAGGTTGGCATTGGCCGCACCATGTAGTGTTTCAACGCCTTCAAGCGGAACTCGAGCATCCACTCCGGCTCGCCCTTCATTTGCGAAATCTGGCGGACGACCTCTTCGTTCAGCCCCGCATGGGTCTTGAATACGGATACATCCACATCCTGGAACCCGTAGCGGTATTCACCAATGTCACCCAAATAATCCGTCTTCGGATTGCTACTCATTATGACCTCCTCAACCTGCTAAAAGCCTGACCGGTAGGGAGATTATGCCGGTACAGAACCGCTATCTACCTTTTCGCGCACCCAATCGTAACCATGTTCTTCGAGGTGGAGCGCCAGATCGGGGCCGCCGGATTCGACAATGCGGCCGTCCATCATCACGTGCACCACATCGGGCTTGATGTAGTTCAAGATGCGCTGGTAGTGAGTAATCACCAGAACGCCCAGGTTGGGACCGCGCAGTGCATTGACGCCTTCAGATACGACCCGCAATGCGTCGATGTCGAGACCGGAATCGGTTTCGTCGAGGATCGCAATCTTTGGCTCCAGCGTTGCCATCTGTAAGATTTCGGCGCGCTTTTTCTCGCCGCCAGAAAAGCCGTCATTCAGATAGCGCCCGGCAAAAGCAGGATCAACCTTGAGCATTTCCATCTTGGCTTTCAATAGCTTGCGAAATTCGGGGATGGGAACGCCTTTATCGTTCGGGTTGACTGCGCGGCGGCGGGAATTGACAGCCGTGCGCAGGAAATTTGCTACAGTCACACCCGGGATCGCGACGGGGTATTGGAATGCCAGGAAAATCCCCAACCGGGAGCGTTCATCCGGCGCGAGCTCGAGAATGTTTTGACCGTCATAAAGCACTTCGCCGCCGGTGACCTCATAGCTCGGATGACCCATCAGCGTGTACGCCAGGGTCGATTTTCCCGTGCCATTGGGTCCCATGATGGCGTGCACCTCGCCTTGCGGCAAGATCAGGTCCACACCTTTGAGTATTTCCTTCCCTTCAATGCTCACCTTAAGGTCGTGAATTACCAGTTCAGCCATGCGTATGAACTCCTTCATGTTTACTCAGGCATTTTGGGCGGCCGATTCAGCATCAACCCACTTTTGCCTGTCTGTTGTTCGCCCGGATTATAGCACAGGTCGGCATTTGGGTCAATATTTATAATATAATTCTTATATATTGACAAATTCCCGCCGCTTTGATATACTCCAAAAAGAAATTCGGCAAGTTCAAGCCAGTTTGGTGAGAAAAACAGATGAAAAGTACTCGTGAACGAATTTTACAGACGCTCTTAAATAACCCGAAATCGACGATCAATGACCTGGCTCATTCAGTCGGGATTAATGCCATTTCGGTGCGCCATCATCTCAACAGCATGCTTGCCGACGGGTTGGTAACCTCGGAAGAAGAGCGTCATGGGGTTGGCCGTCCTCGGCTGGTATATTACCTGACCGACGAAGGGCTGGAGCGCTTCCCGACGCGCTATTTCCGCCTGGCAAACCGCTTGCTGGACCAGCTCAAGGGAGCGCTGCCGGCTTCCGCCATTGAGAGTCTCTTTTCCACTATGGCAACAGACCTGGCAGAAGAGCATGCACGGCAGACCAAAAATATGTCCTTCGAGGAAAAGCTGAATTTCCTCAAAAAACTGCTCGCCGAAGAAGGCTTTATCGTCGAGTGGGAGAAGGTTGGCGAAGACTACCACATTCGCGAGATCACCTGCCCTTACCTGCAGGTCGGGCAGGAACATCCACAGGTGTGTCTTGTCGATCAGACTTTGATCTCGATGGTGCTTTCCATCCCGGCGCAGAAAATTTCCTGTGTTTTGACCGGCGACAATCACTGCACTTATGTGGTGCCAATGAGCAGGGAAATGGAGTTGGTACATGAGTGACAAACCTGGCAGCAACCCGGCAGTCTGGGACCTCGAAGCAACCAATCCGGAACTTTGCGCCCGCCTGCGTGTTGGTCTGAACGAAGTACTCGATCCGGAAATCGGATTGAGCGTGATACAACTCGGGCTGATCCGTAATTTCCGTCTTGATGATGACGGTCAAGCCATTGTCAAAATGATCCTGACCACCCCGTTCTGCCCGTATGGCCCAGCGTTGATCGATATGACCCGTGTTAAAGCCGAGGAGGCCATTGGCATGCCGGTTTCCATCGAATTGGCAATGGATGTCTGGGATTTTGCGATGATGGAAGAAGGCGTGGATATGGATTGGGGCTTGTATTGACAAAGACCAGGCAATATTGGTATGGACCCCTCACCTAACCTCTCCCCTTTACAGGGGAGAGGAATTTTTTAACCCTCCAGTGGAGAAGAACTTTTAATACTTCGGCGGAGAGAAATTTTTTATGCCTTTTTCCACTGACGCAGGCGGGGGTCATGCGTGTCGAATAATTCTGCCAGGCGCATCGCCAGGCGCATATCGCCGGTCATGCGCAATTTGCCGAACAATAAGGCACGGGTCGGGTCCAGCCGTCCGCTAAAGATATCCAAAATATCACTCGCTTTGGCCACCAGGCTTAAATCAGGGGATGTTGATTTTCCCGCTTCGGCAGTGCAACGCTGGTCGCGAATGGTGACGGTCCATTCCCCGCCGCCATCGCCGGCAAGGTCAAAATTGATCACTGCAGCGATTCCTCGGGCTTGCTCCGGGAGGAATACCTGCGGTAGTAGGGTCATCAGGGTTTGAACATTTAATTCGTCCATTGGATCTCCAGCGGTAATTTTACCTGCTCTTTCATGCTTATGCGAACCAAAATATTGGCTATGCGCGATTATGTAAATACCCGAATCGGTGAATGAAGAAACGCCTTTCAACCCTCTCCCCTTCCTGAATTTAGCCTATAATGAGCTGTCGCTTTATTTTAATGGAAGTTCGGGATAGGCATCGCACGTCTTGAAATGTCATGCTTGGAAATGCGCGAAAAAGTGGACACAAAAAATGTCCTGATCGGGTAGACTTTTAGAGATCAGGAGATCAGACATGAACGACAGGAAATATCGCGAGTACTCGCGGGAGTTCAA
>JBAZZG010000019.1:0-63533 GCA_041658905.1 Bellilinea sp. | reverse complement strand
TGCGTTGCCCAAAAATGAGCAGTATTTGGTGATGGCCGCAGTCAGGGTCGTCTTGCCGTGGTCAATGTGACCCATCGTCCCTACGTTCAAATGCGGTTTGCTGCGATCGAATTTCTGCTTTGCCATGTTCTATTCTCCTTGGCTCCTCAAATAATCAAGAAGGGTCCTGGGACAACCGGCAAAAAGAGCCCTCAATGGGATTTGAACCCATGACCTCGCCCTTACCAAGGGCGCGCTCTACCTACTGAGCTATGAGGGCTTGCCGTTCTCCAGAAATTTCCCCGGAAACCCGGGAAAGCTTCGGTCAACCGACCAGGTGGGCAGTGAAGGATTCGAACCTCCGAAGGCGTCCGCCAGCTGATTTACAGTCAGCCCCCTTTGGCCACTTGGGTAACTGCCCCAGCCCGAGCTGTTGTTGGCTCGCAAGTGAGGTTGTTCCAGCTCATTTTAAAGATCAGCCTCACTCGCCAGCCCGCAACTTGAGCCGACGATGGGAATCGAACCCATAACCTACCACTTACAAGGCGGTTGCTCTGCCGATTGAGCTACGTCGGCATGCATTGTTAAGTTGCAATGTTAACAGGCGGGATTATACCAGAGGCCGCTAACGAAGGCAAGGTATTCCGTCCGTTATACCGCTGCGCGAGTTTATCAGACATCTGGGCGAGAGTCAAGCAGTTTAACAGCAGTTTAGCAGTAAAAAACAATCACCACGGAGACAGGGAGTACACGGAGAAGATCAAAAGTAATATTTTGTTGGTGGTATAAAAGCATATCGTTTTTAATTTGTAAAATATACAGCTAGGGACTCCTTTGTTTCCCATCAAGTCCGTAAACGAGGTCTTCTCTGGGTCTCCGTGCTGCCGTGGTGGATAAGGTGAAAAATGTTGAAGAACAAAATCATCGGTGAAATTGGTTTATGGTGCGTTCATAAACAGAACGCACCCTATAGCTTAATCCGTGGTGGATAAGCGTCGTTATTATGCCAGGGGCAACGCACCCAACCGAGCATTGTTGCCGGGCTGAATGGGAAAATGACGACTGAGTTACTTTATTGTATAATCAGACCAGATTTATGGAGGCTGTGTTTAATGGAAATTACCTGGTACGGACATTCCTGCTTTCGCATCACCGAACGAAACCTGGCAACCGTAGTTACCGACCCGTATGATCACCGGGCGGTGGGCTACGCTTCGCTCAAATTAAAAGCCGATATCGTCACAGTCAGCCATATGGCTCCCGGGCACGATTTTTTGAACGGCGTCAAAGGCGATGTGTATCCCATCACCGGTCCTGGCGAGTTTGAAGTGGGCGGCGTTTTTATAACAGGCGTGCAGACCAATGGTCACACCCGGAAAAACCAGGATGAGCCTCGTAATACGATGTATTTGATTGACTATAACGGGATCAACGTTTTGCACATGGGCGCCATCGATCGCGTGCCAACGCAAACAGAGGTGGAAGACCTTGGCCCGGTGCATCTGGCTCTGGTTCCGATCGGCGGGGGCACCGGCTTGAATGCCGCCAAAGCCGCCGAGGTTGTCAGCCTGCTCGAGCCAAACATTGTCATCCCCATGCATTTTGCCACTTTGGAATCGGCCATAACCCTGGATCCTCTTGGAAAATTTCTAAAAGAAATGGGTCTGACGGACATCCCGCCTCAACCTGCTTATAAAGTTACCTCAGTCAATGCGCTTCCCGAGGAAACCCAGGTGGTCGTGTTAGGTTACCAGGGCAATTAGGAGAGCGTTTGATGCCTGTCAAATTACTGATGTCCTGGGATATTGCCCCCGAGCACGAACAAGAGTACTTCGAGTTCGTGGTACGGGAGTTTATTCCTGGCGTTCAGCGCATGGGCTTTGAATTGAGCGATGCCTGGGCTACGGTTTTTGGCACTCAACCTCAGATCATGGTTGGCGCGGTCGCACCCACTCAGACCAAAGCGCGCGAGATCATGGACTCCACCGAGTGGAAGAATCTGCAAAATCAATTGCTGGATTATGTGCGCAATTACCAGGATAAAGTTGTGGATGTGCGCACCGGCTTTCAGTTTTAATCAACGGTGAATTCAATGCCAACGGAATTCGCCCGGCTTCTGCTCGCCTGGTACTTGCCGCATGCCCGTAAATTGCCGTGGCGCGGCGTTTCGGATCCATATGCGGTCTGGGTCTCGGAAATCATGCTGCAGCAAACCCGGGTGGAAACCGTCATTCCGTATTTTCAGCGTTGGATGCAGCGTTTTCCGACCGTGCAGGCGCTGGCGGAATCTAATGAGCAGGAAGTGTTGCAAACCTGGGAGGGACTGGGTTATTACAGCCGCGCACGCAACCTTCACCGGGCAGCCAGAGAAGTGGCAGAACGCTTTGGCGGTCGGTTGCCAGCAGCCCGGTCGGAGTTGGAGAGCCTGCCGGGGATCGGGCGCTATACCGCTGGCGCGATCGCTTCGATGGCTTTCGGCCAGGATGAGCCAGCCTTGGACGGGAATTTACGTCGTGTTCTGGCGCGGGTGTTCAATTTGACCGTGCTGCTGCGGACAAAACAGGGAAAGCAGGCGCTGGAGCAGCTATTAGACGAACATCTGCCGCGCGGCCAGGCCGGTGATTTTAACCAGGCTATGATGGACCTGGGGGCGACGTTGTGCGCGCCGCGCTCGCCCAACTGTGCGAACTGCCCGCTAGCTGCAATTTGCCTGGCTTACCATCTTGGTGTTCAGGAAGAACGTCCGCTGACAGAGACGCGCCGCAAGGTGCCGCATTACACGGTTACTGCCGCGGTGATTCAGCGGGATGGACGTGTGTTGATCGCGCAGCGTCCGGCAGCAGGACTACTGGGCGGCATGTGGGAGTTCCCGGGCGGCAAACAAGAACCTGAAGAAACGCTTACGGCCTGTCTGGAACGCGAGATTCTTGAAGAGTTGGGGACGCGGGTGACGGTAGGCGAGCCGGTTGGAATTTTCCGGCACGCCTATACACATTTCAAGGTAACGCTGCACGCATTCTACTGCACCCTGAATGGCACGGAACCGCGCGCAATCGAAGCGAGCGACCTGCGTTGGGTGCTGCCCGTCGAATTAGCTGGCTTTCCGATGGGAAAGATCGACCGGCAAATAGCTAAACATCTATCCACCGCCGTAAAAATTTGATTTAATAGAGGGTGAAGATCTGGCGTGAGTTTTCAAACCGCCCGGATATTTCGAAAATCCACGGTACTATATTCTTTGTAAACATGGGTGGCGGATGATGGATGTGATGGATGAATACACCCGGCTGAGAACGGAAATGGTCGCCGAGCAGATTGCCCGGCGCGGGCTGCGCGATCCACGCTTGTTGGCTGCCTTCCAGCGTGTGCCGCGGCACCTGTTCCTCCCGCCGCCGCTGCGCAGCCACGCCTATGAAGACCGCCCGCTGCCGATTGGCCAAAACCAGACGATCTCGCAGCCGTATATTGTGGCGTTGATGACCTCACTGCTGGCGTTGAAGGGGGAAGAAAAAGTTCTGGAAATTGGCACCGGTTCGGGCTATCAAGCGGCCATCCTATCTGAAATGGCGCGGATCGTCCACAGCATTGAACGCCACCAGGAGCTGGCGGACGCAGCCCGCGCCCGGTTGGTGCGTCTGGGTTATTACAATGTGCAGGTGCATTGCGCCGACGGTTCGTCGGGTTGGTCGCAGGCCGCACCTTATCAGGCTATTATCGTGACCGCTGCCGCGGCCGCCGCTCCGAAGCCGCTTCTCGAACAATTGGCAGAGGGAGGCCGGCTGGTGCTGCCAGTAGGCGGCAGCCAGGGGCAGGTGTTGCAATTATGGACGCGTGAATCGGGCCGATTGGACTACCAGGACATGCTGCCGGTTAGTTTTGTGCCCCTGCGCGGCGAATTTGGTTGGAGCGAGGATGATTGGGGTACGCCGGATAAAGAGGAATAACGGGCGGCGTCAAAACGGGCGGTAGGCAAACCAGCGGCGAATCATTTCCACCTGGAAATGATAAAAACCATTCTCTTCTTCCACCAGGTCGCGTTTTAGCGCCAGAGCCAGGTTGGCCTCAAAATTCTCCGGGAAGCAGCGCGCCCATTCATCGCGGGAGATGGATCCTTCGGGTCCGAGGCTTGACAGATGGTCGAGCATGGCGGCTGTCTGCGGGTTGATTTGTGGCCCACGCACGTCTACAAAAAAGAAACTGCTGCTGGTAAGAGTGCGGTTGGCCGCTTCTTCCACATCCGCCATCGTGGCTAAAAAGCGCTGACTGCTCGTCTGCTCATTTTTGAGCATCACCAGTTCATAACAGATGGATTGCACCAGATGCGGGTGGCCGCGGGTTAAATACAAAATGTGCTGGCTGGCAGCCGGCACGTACGTCAATTGAAAATCTTTCACCGGGTTTTCAATCAGGCGCATGGTTTCGCTGGGAGCGAGCCTGCCCATCTTGACGACCTGGGCGTTGAACAGGAAAGTGGACCAGGCGGTAATTTCGTCCAGGGTATGCGACCCGACAAACAGCAGTTTAAAATGCGGACGGTGTTGAATGACGAAACGGGCTAGCCCCAGGTACTCCTGGATCTGGGATTTATTATTCTGCAGGATAGGCTCAAGCGCCTCAAACTCATCCATCATGAGTAAAATAATCGCTTCATCCTCAACCAGAATTTTTTCTGACTGATCGATCCAGCGGCTGATTTGGGCAAAAAAGCCTTTGTTTTCCTGACGAATGATTGCCGGCAGCCTTAGACCGCGCTGGCGATACGCCTCAGAACGGATCTCATCGATCATGTAGTAAAACAAATCCATCAGTTGTGAATAACCGGCGAGTCCCTGCCCGTCAAGAAAAACACTGATGATCGTACTTGGCAAATAATGATCTAAATTAAGCAACAACGAGGTTTTTCCCATACGTCGTTGACCATAAAGGTGCAGAGGAGGGCGGTTTGGACCCAGGAGTAAACTTTCCAGCCGCGCCATGATATCTGTGCGGCCGACAAAAACCTCTTGTTGGTCATTTAATGGCATTCCACAAATATAAGGGTTGGCAATTTCAAGGTGGTAGTTCGCCTCACGGGTAAGCCGCTCAATTTGATTCTCGATAATCCGGTCCCAGGCGGCAGTTATCCTGGTAAACCGGCTGGAATTGGCTTGGGGAGAAAGGATTAACTCACGCTGGAACAAATTCAAATCATCGCGCACCCGTCCCAGCCCCAATCGGGTCTGATAAACAGAAGATTGATTCAGGGCGCTTTCAACATCGTGGCTCATGCGGGCAAAGGGACTGAGCAGAGTAGAAATCTGGCTATCCGAGAAATTCCACTGCACCAGGCGTGATGCGCCCGAGATGGAAGCCAGATCCGCGCAACTTTCCAGTTTGCGGGCCAGTAATTCAATCTCTGCCGCTTGCAACGCCCGCCGCTGGGTTGAATCGCTGAATTTCAGTTTGCTCTTTTCAAACCCCTCCGGGTCGCGTTCTGCCTGGAGAATCAAATAATCTGCCAGGCCCGGCCAAACCAAAGACTGACCCTCCTCAAAAAAGGCGGCATGCAACTTGAAATATTTCAATGGGCTGGCATTGGAACGGCTGTCCAGAGTGTAGAGCAAATTATTCCAGATGGCGATAAAGGGCAGACTGACGATTGGCCGCCAGACCGAAAAGGTCAACCCGGCCAGGGTCACCAACAACGCCCTGACAATATTTATCTGTTCAAAGGTGTATCCCATTACCAAATCATTTGACAAATATACCCAACTGATGCCCAAAACCAGCGAAGCAGCCATTGCGCCTGCCTGCGGTCCGCCAACCTGATTTGCAAGCTGCCAGGTCGCGGTGAAAAGGAAACACATCAACATACCGCCGCTAAAGCCAGCCGAAATCAGAAAAACAGGCGTATTTTCAATCGAGATAAAAAAAAGATAATAACTGACACTAATGACAAGCCCTTCCAAAGCCGCGATCGGCAGGACATCGATCAACCGCTTGTTGGTATGAGATTTTAGTACCAACGATTCTATGACCAGGTAGAGGATACCGGCTGAGGTCGTGATGATCCACGCAAAACGCGCCGGCAGCGGCATGGCGCCTGGAACGCCGGTGTAGACGCCAAAGATTTGGCCTGAAATAATACTGATGCCAATGAAAATGAGCAGCACAGCAGCCAGAATTCCGGTAAGCATCCCGGCCAGCTCACGGCTGTTGAACCAGCGGGCTGTCCGTCGCGCCTGGTTGAGCAGCACATTTCCGGTAAGACCGCCAGCGAGAGCGATTGGTATGTAAATATAATTGGTGTGACGCGCCAATAAACCCATCCCAAGGGCAATCGTGCCACCCAGGAGGTATGCTGAACTCACGCTCGATTTAAGACTCATAACCGGTGGGATGATGAGCGAATACGCCAAGGTGAGCCACAGACTTTGAATCAATATAGGTTGGGCAATTTTAGCCAGTGACAGGAAAATCGCCACAGCAGCCACATTGAACATTACCAGCAGCAAGTAATTATTCAAAAGAAATTGAATCAGGACCGGATTGCGCCGCTGCTCCGGCGTTAAAGTCAGGTACGAAAACTCAGTGGGTAAGGTCAGATCGATCTGATCGAGGGCCTTGCGCCAGGCAGAAGGTTTCGCCAGAAGCCAGAAGCCGATATGAAGTGGTGTTGTGGAAAAGAAACGAGACATGGCTGTCACCACGGCGGTCTGTTTCATTGTTGAGACTCAAACAGATGGCGATACGGCATTATATTGGCCAGGGCTTCTTCTTTCCATTCATCCTTTAAAGTTTCTTCCTCCAGGGCTACCAGGCGCGTGCTGCAAAGAATTTGAAGCAAGGCGGGCCAGCAACCGCTGGTTTGAAGTATCCAATCGATGTCTGCTGCCGGGAATGGTCTGGGGCTGGAGTGGATAAGTTCGAGTGCTTCTTCGGGGGTGAGGGGACCAAGGGTAAGGTTATGGCCAAATATATTCAAAAAGGGCGATGGCCGCCCGTGGTCGATCGCCAACATGGCAGGGTTACGCTGGGCTGCCAGGATGAGCGCCAGACGCCCTTCCGTCAAATTACTTACCAACGAGCGCAGCGACCACCAGAATTGCTGGGTAAACTCCGGGTTGGTGAGAGCAATTTGAACCTCATCCAGCAAAATCACGGTCGGTTGAGTGAGGTAGCGGGTGAAAATATCGACAAACTGGACCAGGTCACACGAGGCAGGCACTGGATAGCCCAGCGTGCGCAGCACGAAAGTCATGAAACCTTCGCGGGTGCACACTCGCGGATCTTGAAAATCGATATATAACCAGTGATACTGGCCGGGCTGCGCAAGCCAAATGGTGTTTTGGTTGGGGCGCAACGCGGTCGGCGTGGTGCGCGTGATTTTGCGTAAATAATGCAGCAATGAGGTCTTGCCGCTGCGCTGCGCGCCTATGATAGCCACATTTTGCATCGCCTGGCCGTTGAGCGCGTTGAAAATGTTCCTTAACTCGCGCGCCCGCCCGAAGAAGAGGTGCGGCTGGAGGATGGGCGGACCAATAATGAAAGCGGATAACGGCTTGACTTCTGATTCCAGGTTTTCATGGTTCGAATCGTTAGTGCCCATCAACTGCCGGCTGAGGTGATCGGAGGAAGGATGGCCAGCGTACTCCAGGTAGGCGTGTAAATCAACCTCGTTTTCCCAGCCATTTCGGCGAGCGATGATGCGGGCCAAATTTTCAACATCTTCCAGTTTCGACGGCGCGCGGCGGTGGTAAATCCAATACTGAATAGCGCTGCCGCCTTGCCGACCTAGCGCGTAGCCTAATTCATCGTACACAACCTGTTTGGTTTTGTTTTCCAGATATGCTATGCGGCCAATGGCGCGGAGCAGCAAGTCTGAAGCTCTTGAATCTGCACGTTTCATATAAAATTAGTAGGATATCTCAGAGTAAATTTAGAGTGCTACTATATACTCTTTAGAGTGAACACTTAGTATATTATACATACTTTTTGATCGAGTGCATTTTTCAAAGGATATTCCCACTGATCCTGACCCGAGGGGATCAATCAGTGGAAATAACTCTGGCGTAAGGGGATTAGGCCGGAGTTATTTCTTTTTATTCGCCGCTGTCGCCTTCAGGGGTTGGCAAAACGGTTCCGGGGCCGTACTCATAGATCGCGCGCCAGGGCTGATAGTGCGTATTGACCTGGTCGCTGAAGTAAACCTGGCCGTCGCGGTAAACCGTACGGGTCACATGGACGTCCGCGCCGCGGGCCTCGTAATCCACCTGTTTGATCTTGCCTTCCGGCAGGTCGGGGTTTTCTTTGTAAAGCGGCTCGGGCGGTTCGACTACATTGATCGGTCCGGTGGTGTCCCATTCGACGGAACGGCCATCGGGAGTGGAGTAAAACTTCCAGGTGATGCTGCTGGCAGCCGGATTGACATAGGTTTCCATCAGCAACCAGTAGGGGGTGTCGTTGGTAAATTTGAAATCGACCAGCGGTACGTAAACGGTGGCATCCAGACCGGCAAGAGATTGGTCAATTTTATTCCCGACTACCTTTTCATAATAAGAGACGCGGTAAGCATGCTGGTTGCGCTCGACAATCGGGAAGCCGCCGAAAAAGGCCGTGCGGAAGAGCGTGGTGCTAACCTGGCAGACTCCACCGCCAACACCTACCACAGTCTGGTCGCCGACGATGATCAATGCTTCAGCATAGCCGTTATCCAGGCTGATATCGGTCAGTTGGCTGGCCATGGAGAAGGTCTCGCCGGGGGCTATCAACAGCCCATGAAAACTCTTGGCAGCTGCTGTAATATTCTGTACGCGCTCCGGGCTTGAGCCGTAGAAGTAGGAACTCTGTACGCTGACTGCCTCCGTAATGCCCAGGTCGGCGGCAGTGGTGGTATCCATGGCCTGCGGATTGGTCAGGTCAAATACAAGCGGGATGGTGTGTTGGCCGCCGGTCAGCCCTTCCTGGATGGCAGTTAGAGACGCTTGCACATTGAGCTGCCGGCCGATTACCGCGTTCTGGATGAGGTCCAATTGGCGAGTATCGTCATTGAATATAAAGCGCGCATTCTGGGCAAAGGTTTGCAGATTGGGCGCCAGGTTACTGAGGTATTGGATCAACATTTCGGAGCTGACCCCAACCTTGTAGGTTTCTGAGTCGCCGTCGCGCACCCGCTCAATGGCCAGCATCCCGGCCAGATTGGCGGGTTCGATCACCCACGGTGCGCCGTCAGCGCTTTGACCTTCCGGCATGGTCAGGGTAAGAGGTTGGCTGAGGATGGCGCGGGCGACTTCGGCCTGAGCGGACGGGTCTAAAATGACCGGAGGCGTCTCTTTGACCACCAGCGGGACAATCCCGTCTTGCAAAGTCTGCACCTGGGTGGACAATGCGATCAACGAGGCATCTATGTCAAGGGTTCGGCCGATTTCGCCGGAGCGGACGATCACTTCGGTACCCTGTACGCCAAGGTTGGCTTCCACCACAGGGCGGTCGATTTGACCGGCAAGACCAACCAAATATTGGCGCGCCAGGCGCTGATCGAACACTAGAGCAGGCGCCAGATCGGCGCCATCGAACCAGCCTTCAAATTGTGAGCCTAACCGATCGATCAAACTACCCGAGCGACCGTATTCGAAGGCGGCGGTAGCCGATGCGCCGGGGTCAAGAAATAGGCCCACTTCCCGGGGAGCTACCAACCAGGCGTTCTCTCCATCCTGGAGTAAAATGCGTCCCTTTTCGGGGAAAGTGATATCGGCTTGAATCACGCCAGCCGCTTCCGCAGGGGACATCCCATCGACGGATATGCCGGCTACGGTTACACCGGGATAAACTCGGCCGCCGTACCAGAATTGAAAACCGGCGGTGAATACACCCAGGATTAAAAAGAACGCAGCAAATCCGAGCACCAGCGACAACAGAATGTGCTCGAGGATTGGGCGCTTTTGGATTTGAGCAGAGTAAACAGCGGTTCTCATAATCATCCTATTATAATGCGTGCATTAAAAATGCCAGTAATGGTCCATTCATGCGACCGTGGAATGCACCTGTAATTGATCTTCTCACCTAGAGATTTGAAATGCAGGCATATTTTTTCAAATCTTGATCGTTTGATGCGACTTCACCTGAGTTTAGTATATCTCAGGGTTGTTTAAGGAAAGACGGTGCGACAGTGAGGGAAGTTCCCGGGAAGAATCCTGGATATGTCAGACAAACCCGGACCAATATTGGGAATTGGTCATGGAATCCCTTGACAAGGATTGTTGGGGGTGTATAATACCGCCCGTTGCCTGAAGCATGGCAGCCCGGTTGGCCGGAAACGGCGGACTGATAAAAAACGAAGAGTTGCTTCCACAAGAAACTGTCTGGGAAAAGGGCAGAAATTGAAAGCCCAATACCCTTGACAACCTGTCTGAAATTCAGTAAAATTGAATTTCCAAACTGTGAAGTGATCTTGCCCCGTGCAGATCGGTAACAATTGAAAACAGGTTGGCAGCAAGGGGACCAGGCCTGACAAGGACGTCGAGATGATGCGCCGGTGTTGACCACAATTGCAAGGACGTGAGACATCGGCAATTTTATCGCCTGCCCTTGACAGAGGCACGAAGGCTGAGTAAAATCTGGCCCCTGGAAGCAAGCGGAACCTTAACAACTGAAGAGTGATAGGAAACAAGCCAAAAAGTAATGAGTTTCGTCAATCTTCCGTAAACTTTAACACCTGAATAAGGTGGAAATTTAGCGGAGAGTTTGATCCTGGCTCAGGATGAACGCTGGCGGCGTGCCTAATACATGCAAGTCGAACGGAGATTGTAGCAATACGGTCTTAGTGGCGAACGGGTGAGTAACGCGTTGGTGACCTGCCCCGAAGTGTGGGATAACAGCCCGAAAGGGTTGCTAATACCGCATGTGGTTTTTCGGATTAGATGCCGAATTTCTAAAGGAGAAATTCGCTTCGGGAGGGGCCTGCGTCCCATCAGCTAGTTGGTAGGGTAAAAGCCTACCAAGGCGATGACGGGTAGGGGACCTGAGAGGGTGGCCCCCCACAATGGAACTGAAACACGGTCCATACACCTACGGGTGGCAGCAGTAGGGAATATTGGTTAATGGGCGAAAGCCTGAACCAGCAACGCCGCGTGTGCGATGACGGCCTTCGGGTTGTAAAGCACTTTTTGAGGGGATGAGGAAGGACAGTACCCTCAGAATAAGTCTCGGCTAACTACGTGCCAGCAGCCGCGGTAACACGTAGGAGACTAGCGTTATTCGGATTTACTGGGCGTAAAGCGCGTGCAGGCGGTTCGGTAAGTTGGATGTGAAAGCTCCTGGCTTAACTGGGAGAGGTCGTTCAATACTGCCGGACTTGAGAGTGGTAGAGGGAGTTGGAATTCCGGGTGTAGTGGTAAAATGCGTAGATATCCGGAAGAACACCAGTGGCGAAAGCGGACTCCTGGACCATTTCTGACGCTCAGACGCGAAAGCTAGGGGAGCGAACGGGATTAGAGACCCCGGTAGTCCTAGCTGTAAACGATGTAGACTTGGCGTTGGAGGGGTTAAATCCTTCAGTGCCGAAGCAAACGCGATAAGTCTACCGCCTGGGGACTACGGCCGCAAGGTTAAAACTCAAAGGAATTGACGGGGCCCCGCACAAGCAGCGGAGCGTGTGGTTTAATTCGATGATACACGAAGAACCTTACCAGGGTTTGACATGCTAGTGGTAGGGATCCGAAAGGTGACCGACCCCTCGGGGAGCTAGCACAGGTGCTGCATGGCTGTCGTCAGCTCGTGTCGTGAGATGTTCGGTTAAGTCCGCTAACGAGCGCAACCCTTGTTGTGTGTTACATGTGTCACACGAGACTGCCGGTCTTAAACCGGAGGAAGGTGGGGATGACGTCAAGTCAGCATGGCCTTTATGTCCTGGGCTACACACACGCTACAATGGCCGGTACAATAGGTTGCGAAGCCGCGAGGCGGAGCCAATCCTCAAAGCCGGCCTCAGTTCAGATTGCAGGCTGCAACCCGCCTGCATGAAGATGGAGTTGCTAGTAACCGCAGGTCAGCTATACTGCGGTGAATACGTTCCCGGGGCTTGTACACACCGCCCGTCACGTCATGGGAGCTGGTAACACCTGAAGCCGGTAGCTTAACCCGCAAGGGAGGGCGCCGTCGAGGGTGGGGCTGGTGACTGGGACGAAGTCGTAACAAGGTAGGTGTACCGGAAGGTGCGCCTGGATCACCTCCTTTCTAAAGATATCTGAGCGAACCACTGAGGTGGCAAGCTCTAGAGCTTTAGCTCAAAATCCTTTCTGCCAAACGGTACGGCGAAAGGTCGAAACTTTGCTCTTTTAGCAAGTTTCCTATCACTTCTCAGTTGTCAAGGTGTCCTTTAACATCGATGAGGGCCTTTAGCTCAGTTGGTTAGAGCGCGCCTCTGATAAGGGCGAGGTCTCAGGTTCGAGCCCTGAAAGGCCCACCTGCGTCCAGAAACCGGGGATGTAGCTTAGCTGGGAGAGCGCCGCCTTTGCACGGCGGAGGTCAGGGGTTCGAATCCCCTCATCTCCACTGACTAAGCAAGTCAAATGGAGTGTGTGTGGTAGGAAGTAAACGGCAGCAAGACTGAAAATGAACAGGCAAAACCGCTTAGTGCTTCAACGGCCCGGCGGTAAGCCGGGTCGCCGTGTGTCTTAACAAATGAGGGAAGTTGAAGGGCGCTGAGCGCTCCTGACTCCGAATGGATGTGAGGATCGCCCCGCGCTGGTCAACAGCGCAACTTGCACCTTAAGAATCGAATAGTATGTATGTAGGCCCAAAAAGAAAGTCAAAACAATTTCGAACTGAAGAGTTCTGAATTCTCCGCATCACGTGCGGAAGCTACTAAGGGCTTACGGTGAATGCCTTGGCGCTAAGTGCCGATGAAGGACGTGGGTCACTGCGATAAGCCTCGGGAAGCCGTGAACAGGCGTTGATCCGGGGATTTCCGAATGGAGAAATCCGCTGTTGCGAACCAACAGCATCCCATACTGAACACATAAGTATGTGGAGGGGAACCTGGTGAACTGAAACATCTAAGTAACCAGAGGAAAAGAGAGCATTCCCTGAGTAGTGGCGAGCGAAAAGGGAACAGCCCAAACCATCACTTGTGATGGGGTTGTAGGGCCTGGCACATAGGAGTTACAAAGCAGATCGTTAGTGGAATGGTGTGGGACAGCCAGCCATAGAGGGTAACAGCCCCGTACGCGAAAACGATTTGTCTCCTGCTAGGTACCTGAGTACTGCCGGGCACGCTAATCCGGCAGGAATCTGGGGAGTCCACTCTCCAAGGCTAAATACACTTGGCGACCGATAGTGAACAAGTACCGTGAGGGAAAGGTGAAAAGTACCCCGTTGAGGGGAGTGAAATAGAACCTGAAACCGTAAGCTTACAAGCAGTTGAAGGGCTAATAGTGGGTCGGTGCCCCGGAGAAATTCGGGTGCGCGCCACTACGCCTGACAGCGTGCCTCTTGGAGAATGAGCCTGCGAGTTAATCTTTGTGGCGAGGTTAAGGGAGTAACACCCGGAGCCGTAGCGAAAGCGAGTCTGAATAGGGCGTTCAGTCGCAAGGATTAGACCCGAAACTGGGTGAGCTACCCATGACCAGGGTGAAGCGAGTTTAACCGCTCGTGGAGGCCCGAACCTACTAATGTTGCAAAATTAGGGGATGAGTTGTGGGTAGGGGTGATATGCCAAACGAACCCAGAGATAGCTGGTTCTCCCCGAAATAGCTTTAGGGCTAGCGCCATGCGTTCAGTACCGGAGGTAGAGCACTGAATGGACTAGGGGGCTTAGAGCTTACCAACTCCAATCAAACTCCGAATGCCGGTACTCCAGAGCATGGTAGTCGGACTACGGGTGATGAGATTCGTGGTCAAAAGGGAAACAGCCCAGATCATCGGCTAAGGTCCCAAAATTCAAGCTGAGTGGGAAACGATGTGGGGTTACTTGAACAACCAGGAGGTTGGCTTAGAAGCAGCCACCCTTTAAAGAGTGCGTAATAGCTCACTGGTCTAGTGATCCTGCGCGGAAAACTTAACGGGGCTAAGCTTGATACCGAAGCCATGGGCTTCAGCGTAAGCTGGAGCGGTAGGGGAGCGTTCTATCTGCAGTGAAGGTCGACCGTAAGGACGGCTGGAGCGGATAGAAGTGAGAATGCAGGCATGAGTAGCGTAAAATACGTGAGAACCGTATTCGCCGTATGTCTAAGGTTTCCGACGCCAGGTCATTCCGCGTCGGGTTAGTCGGGTCCTTAGCCGAGGCCGAAAGGCGTAGGTGATGGACATCCGGTCAACATTCCGGAACCACTTGAGTTGAGTGATGGAGGGACGCAGCGAGGTAGGCCAGCCTGCGATTGGTTGTGCAGGTGCATGGTGTGGCAGGCGTTGAGGTCTGTAGGCAAATCCGCAGACTGAGCTGAGACATCGTGACGAGCCTCTAAGGCATAAGTGAGTTGAGCCTTGCTGCCGAGAAAAGCTTCTAAACGTTGAAACTCGAGTGCCCGTACCGCAAACCGACACTGGTAGACGGGTAGAATATACCAAGGCGAACGGGAGAACCTTCGTTAAGGAATTAGGCAAATTAGCCCCGTAACTTCGGGATAAGGGGTGCCTCTAGACGTGAATGAATAATGAGCGTCCGGAGGCCGCAGTGAAATGGTTCTAGTGACTGGTTACCAAAACCACAGGTCTCTGCTAAGCCGAAAGGCGATGTATAGGGGCTGACGCCTGCCCAGTGCCGGAAGGTTAAAGGGAGAGGTTAGCGCAAGCGAAGCTTTGAACTGAAGCCCCGGTGAACGGCGGCCGTAACTATAACGGTCCTAAGGTAGCGAAATTCCTTGTCGGGTAAGTTCCGACCCGCACGAACGGCGTAACAACTAGAACACTGTCTCAACGAAGGACCCGGCGAAATTGAAATGGCTGTGAAGATGCGGCCTACCCGCAGCAGGACAAAAAGACCCCGTGGAGCTTTACTGCATCCTGACATTGAATTTGGGCATTGTCTGTGTAGAATAGGTGGGAGTCTATGAAGCTGGGGCGCTAGCCTCGGTGGAGACGTCAGTGAAATACCACCCTGATGATGTTTAGATCCTAACCCCACACCGTAATCCGGGTGGGGGACCGTGCCAGGTGGGCAGTTTGACTGGGGCGGTCGCCTCCCAAAATGTAACGGAGGCGCCCAAAGGTTCCCTCAGGCTGAATGGAAACCAGCCGTAGAGTGTAAAGGCATAAGGGAGCTTGACTGCAAGACCAACGCGTCGAGCAGAGTCGAAAGACGGGCTTAGTGATCCCACGGTACTGAGTGGAAGGGCCGTGGCTTACCGGATAAAAGCTACCCCGGGGATAACAGGCTGGTGAAGTCCAAGAGTTCATATCGACGACTTCGCTCGGCACCTCGATGTCGGCTCATCGCATCCTGGGGCTGTACAAGGTCCCAAGGGTCGGGCTGTTCGCCCGTTAAAGCGGTACGCGAGCTGGGTTCAGACCGTCGTGAGACAGGTCGGTCTCTATCCGCTGTGGGCGTAAGGGATTTGAGAGGAGCTGCCCCTAGTACGAGAGGACCGGGGTGGACAGACCTCTGGTGTGCCAGTTGTCGTGCCAACGGCATCGCTGGGTAGCCATGTCTGGCAGGGATAACCGCTGAAAGCATCTAAGCGGGAAGCTCGCCTCGAGATGAGATCCCTCTTCCCGTAAGGGAGTAAGATCGCAGGTAGACCACCTGCTTGATAGGCAGCGTGTGTAAGCGTAGCAATACGTTAAGCTAAGCTGTACTAATGATCGAGGGCTTCCGTTGTGATGCGGAGAACTCAGCACTTTTCTGAACGAAATTACGCGGGACCTACTACATACTATTTATTCGCCCTTAACTTTTGAATAAGAAAGTCTCTTGGTGATCTGAGCGACAGTGGTACACCCGGCTACATCTCGAACCCGGTCGTTAAGGCTGTCAGCGCCGATGGTACTTGGAGGGTAACTTCCTGGGAGAGTAGGTCATTGCCAAGAGACTTTTTTAGTTTAAACTACCCGATCACGTTAGCATGAGCGGGGTTTGTTTTTTAAACCACTTAGGGCAGGCGGCTTGAATAACCCGTTCAGATAAATATCAAGCACGGGAAAGTAATCTGTAGAGAAATTGATTCGTACGTTCAAAACCGAACAGAGCCAACCTCTAAGCTTGGGGCTTTGACAAGCATGCTTATAAAATGCCCTACGGGAGCCACTGGGCTTTGATCATTGCGTAGATCCGGTAGGGCAAAATTGCATTTCGCCTGTGCCTATTTTCGCCATTAATGGGTCGCTCGAAAAGCACCTTGTCTACGCACGCACGCCTGGTTGCAGAAGGTTACACCGGGAGTTGATCGTTATTCACCCCGTTAGCGCCATTGGCGAATAATTGCGCTAGTTTCCTGCGCAGCGCGCGTTGGGCTGGGTGGGGGATAATATTCATGCTTTCCAGGAAGGGCACCAGCCATTCCATCAATTCATAGGCGGCTTGGCCCATCTGGCCAGCGAAAATCATCGGTTGCAAACTGCTGCGCACATCATGCCAATCGCGACCCGGTTCGAGCATATCGGCAAACCGCAGGCACCAACAGAATACCGGCGATTGCACAGGCCCATCGCCTACATAGGAATGCCGGAAAATCGTTTCCAGTATCAAAGGATCATTGATCCCCATTTCATGCGATGCAACGTAGGCGCTACACGGGCCGTGCAAATATAGCGGATCACAGTCGCTTGGATCATTCAGCGGGAAATGCATCATCCGGGCGATCTCAATCATTTGCGGCGGGGTCAGCTCTTTGGCCGCGTCATGTGCCAAACCGGCTAGCCGTGCTGTGGTGGGATCCAATTCATAAATCGGGGCGAGTTGTTCCATAACTTGCATGACTCCCAGGGAATGCTGTATGCGAGCAGGGGTCAGGTGTTGGGTCAGGTAGGAGAGATAAGGGTCGATGGTCATCGTTTGCATTATACACGCTACTAGATTTTGGTAACTTGATGAAATAATGTCTGACCGATGCATATTTGACCAGGATGGATCGCTGTTTGAAATTCGAAATACCGCCAGCCATTTGACAATATTAACAAACCTGCGGTATAATATCGCGTAGTAAGCGGGTTATCCCGCCTTTACATAGCTTGTCTGTACTCGCTTGCATGATGTGGAGGTTGTATCGCTGAAAGCCCCGGGCATAACGAGGAAAGTTTTTTCGCTCTGATGTCGGCTGCAATCGCGATCTGCAGCCGGTTTTTTTCGCCTGCAAGCGTTTACATCCCCTGACACGGAAGGGAGGTGATTGCGTTGCCAGTAGTAGTACTGCGACCCAATGAATCGCAGGACCAGCTTCTCAAGCGGTTCCGCAAAAAGGTAGTCAAGAGCGGTGTGCTTTCCACAGTCCGCCGAAAGCGCTGGTTCATTTCAAAAAGCGAGCTGCGCCGTGTGGAGCAAAAGAAGGCGATTCGCCGAATTAAACGCCGCCAATATTCGCGTGGCGAGTAAGTTCGCCAGGTAAGAGTTCCGGGTTGGTGATTAGCTCCATCCGGCGAAGGAGATGATAATGGCCAAAGAAGAAGATAAGATCCGTGTTGAAGGTACCATCGTAGAGGCCTTGCCTGCCACCCAGTTCAGGGTGCGTCTGGACAATGGCCACGAGGTGTTGGCCTATCTTTCCGGCCGGATGCGCAAATACTACATTCGCATCCTGTTGGGCGACCATGTTCGTGTGGAAATGTCCCCATACGACTTAACCCGCGGGCGGATCGTGTACCGCCAACGGAAGATGGGCGAACCCGCTGCGTTGGAAGAATAAACCCCTTCCAACAGGACTCATTTTTATCGAAAGCAATCACCGGTTCTTGCGAGCCGGTGATTTTTATTTAATTTTCGACATATTTTCCGTCATGATCCAGGAAGAATTGTTCCAATTGCCGTTGGTTGGGAAAGTTTCTTGCGCCGGCGTGCATGAGCTTATACCCTGCGACAGCATTGCCATACAAATTGGCGATCTCCAGACCAAGACCTTGTGTGGCTGCGGTGATGAAACCGGCATTGTAGGCGTCACCGGCGCCCAGGGTATCGACCACCGGTACGTCAAACGCACTGCAGTGGGATACATGACTTTCCAGTTCATAAACGTTCGTGCCGCTGCTTCCGCTGCGGCATACCACTACCCGGTTCGAACCCACCAGTGCAGTTGCGGCTGCTTGCGGGGATAACCCGCCAGTAACCAAGGATAGTTCGTCTTTGCCAGAACCAAATAAAATATTGCTATACTCAATCGCGCGGTTAATTCGTTCAAAACTGGTTGCATCGCCAATGGCTTCGATGCGGATGTTCAGATCAAGCGAGACCGGGATGGATTTTTGCGCGCATTGCTCCATTAAATCCAGAATGGTATCTGCGGCCGGGTTTTCACGCAGTAAGATTCCAGAGGTATGCAGCCAGCCAATTTGATCCAGCAGGTTTTCCGGAAGATCAGAGGGCGCAAGCTGATGTTGCGAAGCCTGGGTGCGTGGGACGGCGTAGGTGACCCGATTTTTATCTTGTCCCATGACGGCAATGACCATGGATGTGGGGATATTTTCATCCAGGATCAGGAAGCGGGTATCGACGCCGGCGCGATCAAAGGCGTCTTTGAGAAACCGGCCGAAGTAGTCATTGCCAACTTTTCCAGCAAACCAGGATTTTCCCCCGAGCACGGCTATACCGTGCGCGGTGTTTGCCACGCTGCCGCCGGCTGCGATTCGGGCGCTTTTTTGTTCGGCATTAATTGTTTCACCGCGTGCAAGCGCTGCCATAACCGCCAATGTGTCGCTGTAGGGCAAAATGATGTCTGGGCAGGCATCGCCGATCGAAAGAATGGGTTTACTGGTCTGGAGCGGTATCAAATTCCCAGTTCCTTTGCGGTTGCTTGAGCCCGTTCGATGAACAATTTAACCAGCGCCGGGTCTTTGCGACTGGCGCCGTTAGCCAACTTGATGCTGGTTTTCGTGAAAGAATCGACCCCCCAGGGACGCACCTGCCGGATCGCGTCCGCCACGTTATCGGGTCCCAACCCGCCGGCCAATATCACTTTGCAGCCCAGCTTTTCCAGCCGGCGGCAGATTTCGCTGCTGACTGCCCAATCGTGGACGATGCCGGCGGCTCCGATCCCTGCGATTTTGGGGTCAACCGAATCCAGAATAATCGTGTCACAGAAACGGGCGTAATGCTCGGCCTCCGCAATAGCATCCGGACCAGTCACCGGAATGGCCTGCAGCACTTCCAGCCCGTTACGCAGCCGCCGGGCAGTCTCAGCAAACTTGGGTGTTGCGTAGTACCGGTTGCCGCAGACATGAATCACGTCCGGCTTGAGCTGCTCAATAACCTGGTAGATCGGTTCAGGGTCGTCCGCTACAGTCAATGCCACCTTTTTGGCTTGTTTGCCAATAGCCGCAAAGATCTCCAGCCCGGTCTCAAGGCTGACTTCGGCTGGCAGGTGCATGTTGGTTGCAGCCGCCACGCCAATATAATCCGCGCCGGCTGCCACACAGTCAAGCGCTTCCTGCACAGTTTGAATGGAGTAGATTTGAGTGATCATTGTCGGCTGAATAGGATTAAGATCAGATGACTATTATAAAAGCAGATCCGATCGGGTTAGATCGAATCTGCCTGGCGAATCGCAAAATCCGACCGCTTTCAATACAGAATGCGATTATCGAAGCTCTGCAGGATTTTCATATAGTTGGCCCGTTCAAAAGTCGACGGATCAGCGACCGACGTCTGGCACATGCTGCCGATCATTTTTTGAACCGAGCCATATTCGAACTCATCCATCCATTTCTCCAGGTCGGTCAGCATTTCCGCGGCGCGGCCAACCCCGTGTGCCAGCAGTTCTGAAGTGGTCATGGCTACATTGGCGCCCGCCATCAAAGCTTTGATGATGTCGGTAGCCGTGTGTACCCCGGTGGATAAAGCCAGGTCAACCTTGACGCGCCCGCGTAAAATGGCGATCCAGCGCAGCGGCAGGCGCAATTCATCCGAATCACTCAGCACCAGGTTAGGAACGACTTCCAAAGTCTCGATATCCAAATCGGGTTGGTAGAAGCGGTTGAAGAGCACCAGACCGTTGGCTCCGGCTGCGCTCAAACGGGAAGCCAGGTTGGGCAACGAGGTGAAGAACGGGCTCAGTTTGACTGCCAGCGGGATTTTGACCTGGCTCTTTACTGCCCGCACCAGCTCGACATAGCCATCCTCGACCTCAGCCGCAGTGACAGCCGGGTCGGTTGGGATATTATAGATATTGAGTTCCAGACCGTCCGCGCCGGCTTCCTGGATGCGTTTGGCATATTCCACCCAGCCGCCAGTCGATATGCCGTTCAGGCTGCCGATGACCGGGATCTGGACGTTCTGTTTAACCTGGTTGATCAACTCGAGGTAGCTTTCCGGGCCGATATTGTACTGCGGCATGTCGGGGAAGTAGGTGAGTGATTCGGCGAAGGACTCGGTTCCCCGGTTGAGAAAATGATCCAGCGCGCGGCTTTCGTACTCGATCTGCTCTTCGAACAGCGAATACATGACGATGGCGCTGACGCCAGCATCTTCCAAACGGCGGACGCCGCCCAATTTCTTGGAGACCGGCGAGGCAGAAGCGACTAACGGGTTCTTGAGCTTTAAACCCATATAATGCGTAGTTAAATCGACCATTCAGGTTTCTCCTCTCGTCAATCCGATAAGAAATGGACAGGTGGAGACATGCGCCTCCACCTGCTTAGAAACTATTGATTTTCGCTTTTATCCACCGGAGCGTCCATCGGAACAGCTCCGTATTGGATGGCGGCCATCTGCTGGTACAACTGCCAGCGCTTGGCAGCATCGCTGCGGGCGCTGCGCATAAGCGTTTCGGCGCGCTGTTCGTCGCTCTGCAGCAGCATGCGGTAGCGGGTCTCGTTGTAGGCGTACTCATCGATCGGGATCGACGGCGCTTTACTGTCGAGCACCAACGGATTTTTACCCTCGTCGGCCAGCGCCGGATTATAGCGGAAAAGCGGCCAGTGACCGGATTGGACGGCCAGCTTTTGCTGTTCCAGGCCTTTGCGCATATCGATACCGTGCGCAATACAGTGACTGTATGCGATGATCAGGGACGGGCCGTCGTAGGCGTCGGCTTCCAGGAAGGCTTTCAAGGTCTGGCCGTCATTGCCGCCCATGGCAATCCGCGCTACGTAAATGTAACCGTACGCCATGGCGATCATACCAAGGTCTTTCTTAGGCAGGCCTTTGCCGTTGGCGGCAAACTTGGCGACTGCCGCGCGCGGGGTGGCCTTGGAAGACTGACCGCCGGTGTTGGAATACACTTCGGTGTCCAAGACCAGGATGTTGACGTTGCGCCCCGAGGCCAGGACGTGGTCGAGGCCGCCGTAACCAATATCATAAGCCCAACCATCACCGCCCAGGATCCAAACACTCTTGCGCACCAAATAGTCTGCCAGGTCGAGCAGCAGTCCGGCGCGCGGGTCCTTGATGCCGCGCAGCGTCTGCTTTAAGGCTGCAACGCGGTCACGCTGGGCGCGGATGCCAGCTTCATTGGTCTGGTCGGCATTAAGCAGTTCGGTGACCAGGGTTTCGCCAACGGCGCCGGCTAACCCGGTCAGCAGTTCGCTGGCAAACTCAGATTGCTTGTCAACTGTCAGACGCATGCCAAGGCCAAACTCGGCGTTGTCTTCGAACAGACTGTTTGACCAGGCCGGTCCGCGGCCTTCTTTATTTTTGGCCCATGGGGTGGTGGGCAGGTTGCCGCCGTAAATCGACGAGCAGCCGGTCGCATTGGCAACCACGGTGCGGTCGCCGAATAATTGTGAGAGAAGCTTGATGTAGGGTGTCTCGCCGCAGCCAGCGCAGGCGCCCGAAAACTCAAACAGCGGCTCAAGCAATTGCGAGTTCTTAACGGTAGTAAAGGGGATGGCAGTACGGTCAACCTCAGGCAGGTTGAGGAAGAACTCCCAGTTGACCTTTTCGGTCTCGCGCAGCGGCGCTTGCGAGGTCATGTTGATGGCCTTCAATCCAACCTGGGACTTGTTTTTAGCAGGGCAGGCTTCCACGCACAGCGCGCAGCCGGTGCAGTCTTCGGGGGCTACTTGGATGGTGTAGAGCGTGTTGGGCAGTTCACGGAACTTAGCTTCGGTGGATTTAAAGGTCTCTGGAGCGCCTGCCAGATATTGCGGGTCGTAAACTTTCTGGCGAATGACGCCGTGCGGGCAGACGAACGCGCATTTTCCGCACTGGATACATACATCCGGGTCCCAGACAGGGATTTCCAGGGCGATATTCCGTTTCTCCCAACGAGCGGTAGCGGTCGGATAGGTGCCATCCACCGGCATTTTGCTGACCGGCAGATCATCGCCGTTATAGATCATCATGGGGGCGAGCACATTGCGCACAAATTCGGGGGCTTCCGCAACCACTGCCGGACGGCGAGACACCAGACTGTCAACCGTTGCAGGAACCTTCACCTCGGCAAGATGCGCAATGGTGGTGTCCACGGCCTCAAAGTTTTGTTGGACGACGGCTTCGCCGCGCTTGCCGTAAGTTTTCTTAATGCTCTTCTTGATTTCATCAATGGCTTCATCGCGCGGCAGTACGCCGGAGATGGCAAAGAAGCAGGTCTGCATAACCGTGTTGATGCGACCGCCCATGCCGGCTTTTGCAGCCACTTCATGCGCGTCGATAACATAGAAGCGCAGTTTTTTGGTAATAATGGCCTGTTGAACTTCCCGCGGGAGATGCTGCCATACTTCGTCGTGCGGGTAAATGCTATCCAGCAGGAAAACGCCACCGGTTTTGGCATATTTGAGCATGTCCAGCCGCTCCAGGAAAGAGAACTGGTGGCAGGCGACAAAATTGGCGTCATCGGTGCCAATCAGATATGGAGCGCGAATGGGCTTGGGACCAAAGCGCAGGTGCGAGATGGTGACCGACCCGGATTTCTTGGAATCATACACGAAGTAACCCTGAGCATAATTATTGGTTTCTTCGCCGATGATTTTGATGGAATTTTTATTGGCGCCCACGGTGCCATCAGCGCCCAGGCCAAAGAAGACGCAGCGGATGGTTTCAGGCGCTTCGATCGAGAATTCCGGGTCATAGACCAGGCTGGTGTGGTTGAGATCATCCAAAATACCGATGGTATAGCCGTTGAGCGGGGCATCCTTCTTTAATTCGTCATAGACGCCCTTGACCATGCCAGGGGTAAATTCTTTGGAGGACAACCCATAGCGCCCGCCAGTGATTACCGGCATGCTCTTGAAAGGAGCGTTTCCGGCAGCAAAGACTTCCTGCATGGCAGTAACGACGTCTTTGTAGAGCGGTTCTCCACCCGAACCTGGTTCTTTGGTGCGATCCAGGATGGTGATTTTCTTGACGGTGGCGGGCAGCGCTTGCAGCAGGTGATGGGCAGAGAAGGGCCGGTACAGGTGAACGGTCACTACCCCGACTTTTTCGCCCTGTTTTTGCAGGGCAAGTGCGGTTTCTTCAACCGTCTCAGCGCCTGAGCCCATCACAATAATGACATTTTCCGCATCCGAAGCGCCAGCATAATCGAAAAGGTGGTAACTGCGGCCGACCAACCCGGCGAACTTGTCCATGGTCCTTTGTACGATTTCAGGGCAGCGGTCGTAGAACGGGTTGATGGATTCCCGCGCCTGGAAGTAAACGTCGGGGTTCATGGCGGTGCCGCGCAGCACGGGATTATCAGGGGTGAGGGCGCGGGCGCGGTGTGCGCTGACCAGTTTGGGGTCGATCATGGCGTGCATGTCGTCTTCGGACAGGTATTCCACTTTGGTAACCTCATGCGAGGTGCGGAAACCATCAAAAAAGTGCAGGAAAGGCACGCGGCTTTCCAGGGAGGCAGCCTGGGAAATCAACGCCATGTCATGGGCTTCCTGCGCCGAGCGTGAAGCCAGCAACGCCCAACCGGTCTGGCGGGTGGCCATCACGTCGGAATGATCGCCAAAGATCGATAGTGAAGAGGCGGCAACGGTGCGCGCTGAAACATGGAAAACGGCCGGAGTCAGTTCTCCGGCAATCTTGTACATATTGGGGATCATCAGCAGCAGGCCTTGCGAGGCAGTGAAGGTGGTGGTCAATGAACCAGTCTGCAAAGCGCCGTGAACAGCGCCAGCAGCGCCGCCTTCGGATTGCATTTCACATACCAGCGGGACGGTTCCCCAGATATTCGGAATACCTGCAGCTAACCAGGCATCGGACAATTCGCCCATGCCAGAGGAAGGCGTAATCGGATAGATAGCGATTACTTCATTTAATCGGTACGCTACGTGGGCAACAGCCTCGTTGGCATCTGTGGTGATCTTCTGTCTTTTCATGACGATCTCTCCCTCAAGGGTATAACCCAAAAAGCGGCCAATGGATACCTTTCAAAAGGCCAGCTTGGATATGTAACTCATTAAGTGTTCAGACATCCATCCGAGAAGTTTATACCTAAATTCACAATCAAGAAAGTTATATACATCATTTAAATCGTATGCACTCAGTCATACAAGCAGCAAGCCCTATCGATAACGGTTGTACGGCAAAAAAACTCCCTCACCGGATCCCGGGAGAGAGTGATTTGAGTGTGAACGATCCCGGTTTGACGAACCTGGTTCTACAAATTTAGATACGATTCTACCATCATTAAGGCTGCCAGAGACTTGCCATCGCGGATTTCACCCCTTCGCGCCATACGGATTGCCTCGGCTGCCGGGATGGGGACCAATTCCAGAAATTCATCTTCATCTTGATCCAACGGGTCAGGATGCAGTCCGGTGGCTAAATAAACATGCATGTGCTCCGAGGAGTAACCGGGCGCCAGGTAAAAATTGCCGAGCAAGGTCATCTGCCGGGCAGCCATACCGGTTTCCTCGCGCACTTCGCGGGCAGCGGCCTCGTCATGCGGCTCGTCTTGATTCAAAAGACCAGCAGGGAGTTCCAATAACTCCTGGTCTGCGCCCACGCGGTATTGGCGAACGAACAGGATATTACCGGCATCGTCAACCGGCACGATGGTGACCGCGCCTTTGTGTTCCACCAGATCATAAGCGCGGATCTTCCCATCCGGCAGTTGCATTTTGACAATTTCGACATTAAAAGCGCGGCCGCGGTAGATTATTTCGCGATTCAGGGTGGTAAAAGACATGGTCGGCTCCTGTGGACAGACGGAAGGGTTGTCCCAAAAGCGGGCGGGCATGGAAGCCCGCCCGCACCGATAGGGGACAGGTTCCACCCCGTCCCCTTTATATAGGGTGTAAATTAACAAAAAACTACTTTTGGGACAGCCCCTACATAAAGATTGTCACACCATGGGTAGAAGAGCTCTGGATCGTTATGGGTGGGCTACGGAATTTTAATGATCGACCCGGCGCTCAAAGTGTAGGGTGAGGACAGGCTGTTGGCAGCAGCAATCGCCAGCGGATCCACGTCGCCAAACTCGCAGGCAATCGAATTGACGGTATCGCCAGAGACGACGGTGTAATCAGCCGGGTGCGCTTTAAGGGCGCGCTCGCCGGAGGCCCACGTACCAGTGGCTGGAATATTCAGCACCGTGCCGGGTTCCGGGCTCGAATTCATGTTCAGGTTATTGGCTTCGAGCAGGCCGTTTAGATCCAGATTGTAGCGGCGGGCGATGCAGATCGGCCACTCGCCAAACTGGATGGTGTAAGTCTCAGGCCGGGAAAGGGTCGGAACTTTAACCGGGACGCTGGTAGCTGTCGGTTGCAGTACTAGCGTGGGTAATCCCGCAGTTGTTGGGATAACGACCGGGGTTGATACCCGTGGTACCTGGACGGTGGGCACGCTCGGGGTGGCAGCGGCGTTCTGGGTCTGTTGTACGATTTCGGTTACCCGCGCGGAGGTATCCAGCGTTCCAACCGGAAAGGGAATCTCGGAGGTGGCGGTGGCGTCGGTGGGAGATTTACTGGTAGCGGAGCGGGTGCAGGCGGAAAGCACCAGCCCGATCATGATTGTGATGATTACCAGGGCGAAAATCTTCTTATTCATGGAGGTTCTCCTTAAGACATTGGGACGTTATTTTCGCTGAATCAGCCGTGAAATTTTAACATCCATTCTACATAGTAGCATAAGCAAATATCAGCGTCAAGCAGAGCGGATGCAGAATCTTAATAGAAGTTGCAATATATGTGCCAGTTTAAGGTCTGGGTGCGTTGCACCTGCTCTAAACCGAGCACCGTAAGTGCAAGTGCATCACTCCTGCTTTTGGCTTTTAGATTTTGCCCCTCATTGCGAGGCTATCGGGGAGTTGAGAGATTGAGATGCATTTCCCTGCCTCGCCACTACCGACATTGCGGAAAGCCCGTTTTTGATCTGGGTGCGATGCACCCGAGTCTGCAACGCACACGGGAGGTTTTTGGTAAAATCTCTGAATACCCTTTATAAAGGCGGCGGAATGAATATTTACTTTTCCTGCTCCATCACCGGCGGGCGGGAAGATCAAGCGATTTATGCAGCAATTGTCGAAGCGCTATTGGCGCAAGGTCACCAGGTCCCCACGGCGCACCTATCCAGCCCGGATATCATGGCGTTGGAAGCTGTGGTGAGCCCCAACGAAGTTTACCGGCGTGACGTGGCCTGGGTCAACGGGTGCGATGTGCTGATCGCTGAGGTGAGTACCCCGTCTCACGGGGTTGGTTATGAAATTGCTCTGGCGTTGACACTTGGCAAACCGGTACTTTGCCTGTACCGCCACGGGCGGCGAGTCTCCAAGATGATTACCGGCAACAACCATCCGGGCCTGCGTCAGGCTGATTATGGAGATCAGGCTGGCGCTGTCACTTTGATTTGTGACTTTTTGCACGACTTGTAACTGAGGATTATCAGCCCAAGCAAGGACAAAAGACGGTTTTATTCAGAATGGTTTTGCGTTAATATATATCCGGAGACGCAATCTTTATCGACGCTCCAACAATGCTCATCGTTGTCTCCTCCTTTGGCGAAAGCCTCCGCTGGGTCCTCCTCACCGCCCCCGGCGGAGGCTTGTTTTAAAGCAAAATGAGCGCTGAGGGGCTATTTTGGGCACAATCCGCTGCTTTGAAACCAAAATTTCCAACTTAAGCAAGCCCGTCTCAATCCTTGGACAGCTTGAGCGAGGTTGATGTGTGCCTGACTTAATAAGATTTTATCGGGCTACCCGGCAGCAGGGGGCTCCTGAATCGGTAGCACGACAGTGAGCGTGGTGCCCTGGTTCATTACCGAGTCGATCCACACCCGCCCCCCATGCGCTTCCGCCACCGATTTAACAATAGCCAGGCCCAATCCGGTACCGGTCTGCTCGCTGGTGTTATTGCTGCCGCGGAAAAATTTATCGAAGACATAAGGTATATCTTTGGCCGGGATGCCACTGCCTTCATCCATAAACTGCAAAATCACCTGGTTCTGCTCGATTTTGCCCTTGACCTGGATCTTGCCGCCAGGGTGCGAATACTTGATGCAGTTGTCAAGGATATTTTCGAACATGCGCCGAATTTGCAGCGGATTGCCGTAATAAGGAGGGATATGCGCCGGCAATTGCATTTCGAACGGGTGATCCCGGCTGGTCAGGGCTTTTTGATAGGAGTCCACCACAGTGCTCAAGTTGTTGGGAAGCTCGAATACCTCGCTCCGGCCGTCAAACCCGGTCTGGATGCGACCAAGGTTGACCAGATCATCCACAAGATGAGAAATATTGGTCACACTGCTTTCAACGCGCCGGATGAATTCCGATTGCAGTTCATTAACCGGCCCCGCTCGTTCGACCAGTTCGGCATAACCCAGGATGGCTGTGAGCGGCGACCGTAGGTCATGCGAAACCGTCCCGACGAATTCGTTCTTCATCCGGTCCAGGTTACGCAGATAGGAAATATCGTGCAGAGTGATCACCGCACCCACTTCCGGTATCGAACTAAACTGCGCAGAGAACACGTGATTATCGATGGAAGTAAATTCGGTGCGGGTGGACAGGCTGGCAGTATTCGCCTCCAGCAGCGCCAGAATTTCTGGCTGCGGAACGATCTCGCTGGCGAGTTTGCCGACCGCCTCGCCGGCAATGATCCCCAGCGCGGTTTCGGCCGCCTGGTTGATCATTAAAATTCGCCTCTCGCGATCGACCACGATCACCCCGTCCTGCACCCGGCGCAGGATGGTCTCCAGTTTGTTGCGTTCCGCCCTGGTTTCATTGAACTGGTCGGCGTTTAGCAGGGCGATCACAGCGTATTCCGCCAGTGTCGTCAGCAAATCGATGTCATGCTTCTGGAAGGGCAGCCGGTTATTACGGTTATCCACCCCTAGAACCCCGGTGACCCGGGATTTTAATAACAGCGGAACATAGATCAGGCTGTGCACCAGGTAGGAAGTCTTGATTTTTCTGGGCGTGTTTTCATCCACCACCACCGGCATTCCGGTCGTCAAAACCGACCCAGCCAGGGTGTCCTGGATGGGCAAACGGAAAGTGCGGACGAAGTCTTCCTGGAAATTTTTAGAGGCACGGATGTACAGTTGGCCGGTCTCTTTGTCAATGAGCAGCAGACTGCCTTCCTCGGCCCCGGTCAGCTCTACCGCCGCCTCGACAATGGCGGTCAGCAGATTATCCGTGTCCAATTGAGCGGTGATCGACTGGCCGAGCCGCGAAAGGGTTTCCAGCTCATCTACCCGCTGACGCAAGTGCCCGGTTGCCCGCCGTGACTCGAGCAGCACCCATTCCCGATTTCGTCTGGCTTTTTCCAGGCTGCTCTCCACCGCTCGCAGCAAGTCATCCGCGCGCAACGGGGGGCATAAATAATCGCTGACGCCCAGTCGCAGCGCTTCCTTTAATAGTGCTGGTGAATCCTGGGTCACAAACAACAACACCGGCACAGCCGGATACTGGTGGATGATTTTCTCGGCTTCGGTTAACCCATTTGAGCTGTCCTGCAGTTGGCCCAGGATGACAAGCTGTGGTTGAGCTTTATCCAATTCTTTCTGGGAAGAGGCAAAATCCGTAAAAACTCCGACCGTATAACCAGCAGAATGCAGCAACCGTTCCAACAGGTGGTTGGTTTGCGCGTCATCGTGGATAATGAGGATTTTTTGATCCTTCGGCAGGGTGCTCATGCTCAAGTTTTCCAGGGGGAAATCCAAAAAATTACATGCTCTATTTTACAACATGACCGGGATTCCAGGGCAACCAGTCGAGAGGAATTACTGATCTCTGAAACTTGCTTTCGATAAGAGATGTATAAGAAGATGCGCTTGATACTTGACTTTGACAAGTTCGGCACTTTACAATGTAGACATGGAATATAAAGATTACTACAAGATTCTTGGGGTTGATAAAAGAGCCAGCGAGGATGACGTCAAGAAAGCCTACCGCAAGTTGGCCATGAAACTGCATCCCGACCGTAACCCCGGGAATAAAGCCGCTGAGGAAAAATTCAAGGAAATCAACGAAGCCTACGAGGTCCTACGCGACAAGGAGAAACGGGCGCGCTATGACCAACTGGGTGACTCGTACCAACATTGGCAGCAAACCGGCGGAGCGCCCGGCAACTTCAACTGGGAGCAATGGACTACCGGCGCGCCGGGCGGCCGAACAACCCAGGTGGATATGGATGACCTGTTTGGCGGGCTGGGCGGTTTTTCCGATTTCTTTAGTTCCATTTTTGGCGGCATGCCGGGAACGGGAAGCCGTCAAACGACCCGCCGTACCCGTCAACCCGTTTCTTATGAACAGCCCGTGCAAATTTCACTGGAAGAGGCTTATAAGGGCGCAGCCCGGGCTTTACAGATCGACGACCGGCGCCTGGAGGGAAAAATCCCGCCGGGAGCAAAGACGGGCACCCGGGTTCGCCTGGGTGGCATAGGGCCTGCCGGAGCAGACGGTCAAAAAAGCGATATCTACTTGGTGATTGAGGTCGCGCCGGATGCACGTTTTGAGCGCAAGGGAAACGATCTGTACAGCGAAGCGCCGGTTGACCTGTATACCGCCGTCCTGGGTGGGCAAGTGCGAGTTCCAACCCTGACAAGCGAAGTGGTACTGACTATTCCAGCCGGGACACAGCCCGGCCAAAAAATCCGCTTGTCGGGCAGGGGGATGCCTGAGCTGCGCAACCCGCAGTCTTTCGGCGATCTGTATGTCACGGTCAAAGTTCAGCTTCCGCGGCAGCTCTCGGCAAAACAACGCGAATTATTCGAGCAGCTGCGCAAAAGTTAACCCTTGGATCCTATTTTGGTTGATTGGATAAAGAACATGAACAAGAAAAAATTGCTGGTAGCTAGTCTGATAATGATATTGGTGCTTACAGCTTGCCGGTTCAGTTTTAATCTGCCTGGGATGTCCAGCGGCGCCAACGCATCACCGACCCCGGTGGAACAGGCAGAATCGGCAGTGATTGTCTCTCCACCGGTGCCCACTCAAGCAGTGCTGGCGCCGCTCACGCCGCTTGATCTTGGCGAGCGGGATGCACTGCTGACCACCCTCTACAATGCGGTTTCACCCGGCGTGGTTTCGATTTTGGTGACGACTGCGGACGGCGGTGGCGTCGGCTCGGGATTTGTGTATCAAACCGGATATGTGGTCACCAACTACCATGTTGTTGAAGGGGAAACCGCATTGGAAATTGACTTTCCCTCCGGTTATAAGGCGCGCGGCACCGTAGTCGGCTCTGACCTGGATTCAGACCTGGCAGTAATCAAAGTCGATGCGCCGGATGAGGTCTTCGTACCGCTGACCATGGGCAACTCGGATTCGATTGCAGTAGGCCAGACTGTGGTTGCCATTGGCAACCCGTTCCGTCTGTCTGGTACCATGACAGTTGGCATTGTCTCCGCCAAGGGCCGCACGCTTGATTCGCTGCGCCAGTCGGAGAGCGGGAATTTCTTCACCGCCGGCGATATTATCCAGACAGATGCCTCGATCAACCCCGGCAACTCGGGCGGACCACTGCTCAACCTGAACGGTGAAGTGATCGGCGTAAACCGCGCGATCCGCACCACCGGCACCACCGCCACCGGCGACCCGGTCAACAGCGGCATCGGCTTTGCCATCTCGGGCAACATCGTCAAGCGCGTTGTGCCCGTGCTCATCGAGAAAGGCTCCTACGATTACCCTTACCTTGGCATCACCTCGCGAGAGGATCTGACCCTGGATATGATCGAAACCCTGGGGTTAGCGCGCCAGACGGGAGCGTATGTGACCTCGGTTGCTCCGGGCAGTCCGGCAGACAAGGCCGGAATTATTGGCGGCGTCACAGCCACAAGTTTTCCCGGTTTACCTTCTGGCGGCGACTTGATCATCGCAGTCGATGGGAAACCTGTCCATACCTTTAGCGAAATGTTGAGTTATTTGATTGCAAATAAAAGCCCTGGAGATAAAATTGAAGTAACTGTTCTGCGCGGCACAGAAGAAAAGGAGGTTACCATTACTTTGGGCCAGCGGCCTTAACGGACTGGCCGTTTGCATCAGCCTGGGCTTGTATGATAGGAGGTTGCCATGTTGAATGAAAATGAATTGCGGGAATTGGCCAGGTTTATTGTGCCAGACCCCGTTATAAGTCTGTACCTCAACACTGACTCCACCGCAGCCACCAAGGATGCTTACAGACTGCGCTTGCGCAACTTACTCAAAGAGATCGATCATCCACTGGACGTTGCTGTCATCCAAAATTACTTCCAGACGGATTACGATTGGACTGGGCGCGGGGTGGCGGTATTTTCCTGCGCTCCGCAAAATTTTTTTCGCACTTATCCGTTGGCATTGTCATTGCCGGACTTGATGCACATTAGCGACCGGCCGAGCCTGGGCGTCCTGGCTCGACTGTTGGATAGTTTCGGCGGATACGGCGTCATCCTGGTGGATAAACAGGGGGCGCGGGCGTTTTCATTCCACCTGGGCGTGTTGCAGGAACAGGAAGGCGTGCTCGGCGAGGCGGTGAAACAGGTCAAACGCGGCGGAGCGTCAACCGTGGTTGGCGGTCGCAGCATGTTCGCTGGCGTCTCGCGCCATGTGGAAGAAGTCATCGACCGCAATATGAAGGAATCGGCAGCTTTTGCGGCGAGATTTTTCGAAGACGCGCACATCCGGCGCATTTTGATCGGCGGCACCGACGATAATATCGCCTTGTTCCGCGGGTTGCTGCCCAAAGCGTTTCAGAGCCTTGTGGTTGGCACCTTCCCGATGAGCATGAGCGCCAATCAAAGCGAAGTGCTTGCCAAAGCCATGCAAATTGGCCAGGAAGCCGATGAGAAACGCGAAAACACCATGGTCAACGACCTGATTGCCCAATCCGCCCGAGGCGCGGACGCGGTCATTGGACTGGATAACACACTGGATGCCGCCAACGCGGACCGGATAAACACTTTAGTCGTACTGCAGGGTTATCAACAGCCGGCTTATCGATGTAAAAATTGTTCGTATCTGACACCGCGCCCGCACCGCACCTGCTCGAATTGCGGCGGTGAAATGTACCAGATCCCGGATGTGATCGATGTGGCGGTCAGCCGGACGCTGCGCAAGGGCGGCAATGTGGAAGTGATCCGTGCCCACCCGCAGCTGGATAAAGCCGGGAAGCTTGGCGCTTTCCTGCGCTTTTGATCCGTTAGATTAAGCGACTCACCCCCGACCCCGCTCCCCGAAGGTTGGCCATCTGTGAAAAGTAAACTACAAACCGGGGAGCGGGGAGTAAATGAATTTCGAGTATTTTGCGCCGCAGTAGCGGCGCAAAAACACTCGATTAAGATAAACCCGCCCCAGTCTTGGGGCGGGTTGGGTGGGGTTGATAAACTTAGGGCAAACGGGATCCGATTAGATCAAGATACAAGAGGCACGAGGATTATAAAAAAGGGCTGGGAATTGATGGCGCCCCGTGCCCGGAGTAACATTTAAATCGATTTCAAATCGTTAATTTATCCCTGACCCGATTTATATAACCGGGCACGGGGATTGCTGAATAGCAGTGAAACGCGCCTAATCCCCGTGCCCCTACTCGTGTGCGTAATAGTTCTACTTATTAGTTACCGGCTCTCCAGCCGCAGCAGATTCTCGCTCAAGGTGCGCAGCTCATCGAGCGCTTTGGCTGAATCGGTGTCGATGGCGGTCTGGATGCCAGCCATGCGGTCTTCCAGGGCTTTGGCCGTCTCCTGATCCTCAATCAGCGGTAGCAGGACGCTCATATTCTCGGCAGCGGCACTGACTTCCTGCCGCGCGGTCAACAAATCCCGCGTGACTAGAGCCAGGCGAGCGTAAGCGACATTGGCCTCCACCCGGGCCAGTGCCCGGTTGTAGCGCGCAGCTTTAAGCTCGGCGGTAGCGGCGTTCAGGTCGCTGGTGGTTTTAGCCAGGTCGGACTCGACGGTGGTTAATTTTTCCTGTGCTGCGGCCAAATCGCCTTTGACTTGGCGCAGTTCCTGGCCGGCCGGCAGGTAAAGCGCAAAGAATGCAGCGCCGAAACCGATGACCAACGTTGCCAGCAGGATTAGTACCCACCGGCCGACCGAATTGGTTTTGGCAGGTTCAGCAACTGCCGATGCTTCGGCATGGACGGGGCCGGTGCCTTTACCTGGTTCAACCAGCTGGCTTTCGGCTGTTTGAGCGTCGTCTGCATCCACAGGCGGAGTCGATTGATTTCCCATGGTCTTCCTCATTTTCTTGTATTTCTAAAGATGGTTAGCCCGCGGTAGAGGGAATCCGCGCCGTGAGCTCAATCGAACCGGCTGCGCCCGGCGAACACGACTGCCATCGCCAGCCCAAAGACAAACCCGCCGATGTGCGCCCACCAGGCTATCCCGCCGGCGCTGGCGCCGGACTGCAGCACCATCGCTGACAGTCCCGAGAATAGCTGTGAAACGAACCAGAATCCCAGATAAATCCAGGCGGGCACCTGGATGAACCAGATCAAAATCAGTGGCACGAATGTGAGAACTTTGGCACCCGGGAAAAACAGGAAATAAGCCCCCAGCACGGCAGCGATCGCGCCGCTGGCGCCAACCGAAGGGATGTTCGGGCCGGCGCCCAAAAATACTTGCAGCAGTCCGGCTGCCACCCCGCCAATCAGGTAGAACAAGAGGAAGCGTCCGGACCCAAGGCGATCTTCGACATTGTCACCAAAAATGACAAGCGTCCACATATTGCTGAGCAGGTGCAGCCAGCTTCCGTGCAGGAACATGTGCGAGATCAGCGGTGGCCAGGATGCCGGATTCCCCAATGATAAGTTGACGGGCACCAGGCCGTAACTGCTGATCAGGCTTTCCAACCCGGCGGGGGAGAGGCTGGTCTCATACAGAAAGGCCAGGACATTGATCAGGATAATGCCCCAGGTAACTATGGAAAACCGCCGCGCGTGGATGGTGTCTTTAATCGGGAACATCGATCCTCCGGCTGGATAGGCTCAGGGTGAGGATACAAGCCTTACGGAATTATTGTAACGCAACTATTGGATCGGCTCTTTAGAAATTATAAAATCGCAGGAAGGATCGCCCATGCCGATGCAGGTCGCTTCGGACACGCGAAAATCATGCCCGTTGGATACCCATTTAAGCCCGGCCATAATAATGCCCGCCATAATGAAACAGCCGGGCTTTTCGGTGCGACGCGCCCAGCAGGCCGGGCAGCGCTGAATGGAATAGACAAAATGGTCGCCTTTATCTTCGAATTTTGTCAGTTGGTCGCTGATGGACGAAAAGACGCGTGCCATCCCGCCCAGGCCGATGCGCATTTTCAAATGAAGCGGGAGCATGCGAAAGGCCATATCGCCGACGCCCGCCATGGCCCCGTAATTGCTGAGCAAATCCTCGAAGGTGGCCTTACCGGCCCGCAGCGCGAAGACGCGCCCGCCGCGCGCACCATACATTTCCTCCAGCGCGCCCATCAGCGAGGAGGTGTAGGCAAAATCGAACTGGCGCTCCAAATTTGCCGGCGGGTAATTATCAACAAAGTGCGAGAGTCGCGCAAGATTGAGGATGGCATTGACCCCGTGTTTCCCCATCACCTCTTCGAGGGCCAGCAAAGTGATACGTCCGTACTTGTTCGAATTGGCAAAACCGCTTAGGGGGATGGGCTGCATTTGAACCTCAAGCAATAAGATATTAAACTGATAACGGTTAACCCTTACTGTAGCATACGGATATGCCCCGGTCAAGCCACGGGCTGGCCCGGTTTCATTTCAACTTGCCCAATCTTCCCCGGCATGATATGATCATACCTTGACCGGAGGGACATGGATGTTTTCCAGGGATGACCGCCGCGCGCGTATTCGAAAAATCCTCATTATTATCATCGTTGCCACCCTGCCGTGTTACTGCCTGGGCTTTGTAGTCATGCAAGTCGGGCGCGAATTAACCAAACCAACGGTCACTCCCACCATTACCGAAACTTTCGCCCCGCCGACCGCAACCAGAACCCCTACGGTGGTGACCACGGTATTTACCCTTCCGACCGCCACTGAAACCCCGACCCCAACAGTCACCTGGACGCCAACCCTGACGTTCACTTTATTTGTTCCGCCAACTCGTACGCCTACCATCGCTCCCACCGATACTCCTGTCCCAACCGATACGCCAGCCCCAACCGCTGGGGCGCCGGGCGGGTAATAAAGGAAACCAGTCACAGAAACCTATGGCAGAACTCAAAGATTTTCTGAAAAGCTTACTGTCCCTGCCAGGTCTTTCCGGATATGAAGATCCGGTACGCGCCGTAATTCGCGAAGCCTGGAACCCCCTGGTGGACGAACTCAGCGTCAGTCGGATCGGCAGCCTGCACGGGTTAAAGAAGGGGTACGGTGACGAGCCGCGGCCGCGCATTCTGCTCTCGGCGCACATGGACGCGATTGGCATGATCGTCACCGGGATCGAAGACGGGCTGCTGCGGTTTACCGAGATCGGCGGGGTGGATGCGCGCATTTTGCCAGGCCAACCTGTGACGGTTCACGGCCGGCGCGAGCTGCCGGGATACGTGGTCCAACCGCCGGGCTGGCTGCTCCCGGAAGATCAGGCGGCGAATAAAGCTGTTGAAATGAAGTATTTGTTCGTCGACACCGGCCTGCGGGCAGCCGAAGTGAATGAGTTGGTGCGCGTCGGCGACCTGGTCTCTTTTGCCCAGGCGCCCATTGAACTGACAGGCGATCTGTTGGCGGGTCACAGCCTGGATAACCGGGCATCCGTCGCTGCGGTCACCGCCTGCCTGCAGGAATTACAGCACATCCGCCATATCTGGGACGTTTGGGCAGTCGCTTCCGTGCAGGAAGAAGAAACCCTGGGCGGCGCGTACACCTCCCCGTTTGAGATTCGCCCTGACCTTGCAGTCGCCATCGATGTCACCTTCGCACGCGGCCCGGGCAGTCCCGCCAATTACACGACCTTCCCGTTGGGCAAGGGCGTCACATTGGGCTGGGGGCCGAATATTCACCCGGCGCTGTATGAAGCTTTCAAAAAGCTGGCAGACAGGCTGGACATGCCCTACCATGACGATTTGATGCCGCGCATGTCCGGGACGGATGCCACGGGGATTCAGATGGTGGCGGAAGGCATTCCGACCATGGTGCTGAGCATGCCAATCCGCTATATGCACACGCCGGTCGAAGTGGTGTCTCTGAAAGACATTGCCCGAACCGGTCATCTGATGGCTCAATTCATTGCTGAACTCCCGGCTGATTATATGCAGACGCTACGGTGGGATGACGAGTCATGACCCCGAAGAAGACATCACCCTCAACAACCCCGCTCATCGGGACCGAGCAAATCGCCCTGCTGGAACGCCTCTCCAATGCGGTGGCGGTATCCGGCGCTGAACACGAAGTGCGTAAAATTGTTTTAGCTGAGATCAAAGATCTGGCTGACGACATCAAAGTGGATGCACTGGGGAATGTGCTGGCGACCAAACACGCCCGGCAGGAGCCAGCCTTGCGCGTCATGCTGGCGGCCCATATGGATGAAGTCGGCTTTATGCTGGTGGACGGCGAAGACGGCTTGTACGAATTTGCAACCGTGGGCGGTATCGATGTGCGCCAATTGCCCGGAAAAACCGTGCTGGTCGGCAAGGACCACCTGCCTGGTGTGATCGGCGCCAAACCGATTCACCATACAACCCCCGACGAGCGCCGCAATGCCATTTCCCTCGATAACTTGCGCATCGACGTGGGCAATGAGAACGGTAAAAAAGTTCACCCCGGCGACCGGGCTACCTTTGCCACCCGCTTCCAACAGCTTGGACCCAGCCTGGTGGGCAAGGCGCTGGATGATCGACTGGGCGTGGTAACCGTTATTGAGTTGCTGCGGCATGCTCCCGCCCATATCGAATTGCTGGCGGCTTTTACCGTCCAGGAAGAAGTCGGATTGCGCGGCGCGCGGGTGGCTGGCTATGCCCTCGACCCGCAGCTTGCATTTGCCCTCGACTCGACTCCGGCGGGTGACTTGCCCACCTGGGATGGTGAGGAGAGTCCGCGTTATAACACCCGCCTCGACGGCGGCCCGGCGATCTATGTGGCTGACCAGGGCACTTTGTCCGACCCGCGCTTGATTCGATATTTAATACAGACGGCGGAAACCTTTGGCATTCCTTACCAGATACGACAACCGGGCGGCGGCGGGACGGATGCCGGCGCCATTCACAAGCAGCGCGCGGGCATTCCGGTGGTCTCGGTTTCGGTGCCGGGACGCTACGCCCACACAGCGGCACTGGTTGCCCGACTGGATGATTGGCAACATACTCTGGCTTTGATGTACCATGCGCTGGAAGGTTTGACTCCTGCCATCCTGGACCAGGAACGCTAATATCCCGCATCATCGGAGAAATCTATGAAACCATTGATTAAGAAACTGGTCGAAGCCGTTGGCCCATCGGGGTATGAGGGAGCGGTTCGCGAGCTGGTCAAAAAGGAAGTCGCCAAGCTGGCCGATGACGTGCGGGTGGACGCGCTGGGCAACCTGATTGTTCGCAAGGGGAAGCAGGGTTCAGGTGGTCTGCGAATTATGCTTTCAGCGCACATGGACGAGATCGGCATCATTGCGACGCATATCGATGAGAACGGATTCGTTCGTTTCACCACCATTGGCGACGTGGGTCCGCGTACGCTGATCGGGGGGCGGGTGCAATTTTTGAACGGCGCGTATGGGGTGATCGCCGGTGAATGGTTAACCGGGACAGACCAGGTGCACAGCTTTGAAAAGATGTATATCGACGTTGGCGCGGCTGGCAAGGCAGATTGTCCGGTTAAAATTGGCGATCTGGCCATCTTTGACCGACCGATGCTGGACCTTGGCAGTCGGCTGGTCGCAAAATCAATGGATGACCGGATTGCAGTTGCCGTGCTGATCGAGACCCTGCGCAAGCTCAAAGACACACCGCATGAGGTCTATTTTGTCTTTTCGACGCAAGAGGAAGTCGGTACCCGCGGCGCAACCACTGCCGCTTATGGCATTGACCCTGACCTTGGCATTGCAGTGGATGTTACCGGCACCGGCGACACGCCCAAAGGCATGCGCATGGCTGTCAAGCTGGGGGCCGGACCGGCGGTCAAAGTTCGCGACGGCGGAATGCTGTCCGATCCGCGCGTTGTGCGCTGGATGGCGGATACAGCGGAAGCCGCCAAAATCCCGTATCAGCTGGAAATTTTGGAAGCAGGATCCACGGATGCGCGTGCCATCCAATTGACCCGAGCGGGCGTTCCGGTTGGTTGTTTATCGATCCCCTGCCGCTACATTCACTCGCCATCGGAAATGGTTGATTATAATGATGTCCAGCATGCGGTTAGCCTGCTGACTATCCTAATAAGCAATCCGATTCATTTGCAGTGAAATTCAACTCGTCTGGTACTCGCCCCCCTTCAGTAGCCAAGCTGCCTAATCGCCAGAAAGTGACCTTGCTGTCTGTTTCGGCGGTTTTGGTCATGCTGGCGCTGTTTCTGGGCAGCTGCGCTTCCTGGTTGGAGCCGTTGTTAAATGGAGAACCAGTCGGGGTAACCACGCCAACCTCCAGCCCTACGGTTGAGGCGAACCCTGGTGAACCGACACTGACCCCCGAACCCGTTGACCCGATTCAGGGAGTCGTTACCATCCCTATCTGGCTGCCACCGCAGTTTAACCCCGAGGGCGGCACCCCGGCCGGTGATGTGCTGCGCGCCCGCCTGGACGCTTTCATGGAAGAAAACCCAGGCGTACTGCTGGTCACCCGCGTCAAAGCTGCCAGCGGTCCGGGCGGCATGCTCGAGTCGTTGACTGCAGCCAGCGCAGCGGCGCCAGATTCAGTTCCAGCCTTGGTCGCTTTAAGCCGCTCCGACCTGGAGGCCGCCGCCCTGAAAGGGCTGATCCTGCCGCTGGACGGTTTGACCGCTGTGGCAGAAAATGCGGATTGGTACGCCTACGCGCGGGAGCTGGGCCGCGTTCAAAACAGCACCTTTGGCTTGCCGTTTGTCGGCGATGCGCTGGTGCTAATTTACCGCCCGCCCGCCGAAGGACAAAGTTCACACGCGAGTTGGACTGACATATTTGCGGCCAATGAGGTGGTGATCTTTCCAGCCAATGACAGCCAGGCGCTGGTCACGTTAGCGCTCTATCGGTCTGCTGGTGGACTGCTGCAGGATCTGCAAGGCCGCCCGGCCCTGGATCCCGAGTTTTTCCAGCAGGTGCTGCAAAATTATAAAGACGGCATTGGGCGCGGCGCTTTCCCGAATTGGCTGGCCCAGGTACAAACCCCGGGCCAGGCCTGGCAAGCCTTCATCGAAAAACAAGGCGACTGGGTGGTCACCTGGAGTTCCAATTACCTCTCCGACCTGCCGCCAGATGCCAACGCAGCTCTGCTGCCCTCTCTGGGGAGCGATCCCGTTACGCTGGCGACCGGATGGTCCTGGTCGCTAACCGACACCGATCCGCTGCGCCGCGAGACCACGGTGCAGTTGATGGAATTCCTATCCGATAGCGCGTTTCTTGCTAATTTGACCTCCTCAGCCGGTTACCTGCCCACCCGCCCAACTGCCCTGGCAGCATGGCCGAATCAGAGCCTGCAACCGGTGATAAGCCAAGTGGTTTTGGCCGCTGAGGTACGCCCGGCGAACGAGCTGCTGGCCAGTCTTGGCCCGGTGCTGCGCGATGCGGTACTCTCGGTTTTCAACGGCGAAGCAGATCCTGCCCAGGCAGCCGCGACAGCAGCGGAAAGGTTGGGCAGCCCCTGATGCGTATCGACCGCTGGTGTAACCACAAAATTAAGACCGCTGACCCGGCTAGCCGGAATACGGTGGTATGGATTCTGCTGGTGCTGGCCATTTTCCTGGTAGCAAATGCCATGAGCGAACCGCTGCCATCTATGGCGCGGGGCCTCCCGGTATTGGCACCCACCGAAACGCATGCGCCTACTCGATCGTTCGTTACCCCAAGCCCGACAGCGACTGAAACAGTTGCTCCCACCCCGACCCGCACGCCGATTCCGGCTTACCTGCTTGAAAATACCGACGCGACCGACGGCATTATTATTGGCACCGTGCTGCTGGTGGTCATCGTCCTGGCCGGGACGCTGGCCGGAATTAATATCCGCCGAAAGCAGCATTTGAACTGACTGGTTCCTGTCCGGCGAGACGATCGATGAATGTGGTGTTCTTGCGATGGAGCGAAGCGACTGAAGCAATAAGCGCTGACTCGTGATGACATCTCCAACCTGTTGTCCTTGCGAGACCTCGGAGAGGTCGAAGCAATCTGCGCTGATTGATCATGGTTTCTTTACCGGGAAAGCCGTCCTGGATTATTGACGTAGATTGCTTCAGCCGCTCCGGGAAGAATACCTTCGTTTTTTTGCAATGACATCAAGCTAAATACATCGATAAATAGCAATTTATCATAATCCCTGCATTCATTAGGGTGACGTGCCTCTCCGGGCGGGTGACGTCTGGCATCCCCCACCTGGACGAATAAGATATGAATTTACCGTACCCGCATTGACTCGCGATTTTTATAGGGGTAATATTATCTTAATAATCAATATTAATTATCCCGTTTGGCAACCAACCGGGAATGAATAGCAAAGAAATGGAAAGGACCGGAACATGGCAAAAGTGTTTGAACTTCCACCCCTTAAATATGCTTTCAATGCGCTTGAACCAGCGATCGATGCCCGCACGATGGAAATCCATCATGATAAGCACCATGCGGCTTATGTAACCAACCTCAACAAAGCCCTTGAAAACGCCCCCGAATGGTACGATCGCCCGATTTGGGAGATTGTAGGCCGCATCAACGAAATTCCAGAGGCCATTCGTACCGCAGTACGCAACAACGGCGGCGGCCACCTCAACCATACGCAATTCTGGAACTGGCTGACCCCCGGCGGGTCGAAAATGCCCGTTGGCGGCGCTTCAACTGCCATCGATGCGGCCTTTGGCTCCTTCGACAGTTTCGTGGAAAAATTCAGCGCTGCAGCCGTTGGCCGGTTTGGATCGGGTTGGGCCTGGCTTATTCTTGACCGCAGCAAGAAATTATCGGTAATCTCCACTGCAAATCAAGACAGCCCTTACATGGAGGGGAATATCCCGCTTCTCGGCCTGGATGTGTGGGAACACGCCTATTATCTGAATTACCAGAACCGGCGCGCCGATTATGTCAAAGCCTTCTGGTCAGTGGTTAATTGGGATGTGGTGGAAGGTATCTTCCAACAAAGCAAATAGCTCTCCTGGGATTGGGTTTGGGTGAGATCGGGGCTGTCCGTGTTGAACGGGCAGCCCCAGATCGTTTAAATGGCCAGTTTACGATTCGGGGGTGATCGGCGTGGATTTAACAAGAGCAGAAACCGCCGATACTGGATTGCTGGTTACTGGCTGCTAGAGCGTTACGATCGGGTTGGCAATCCTTATTTCGAGAAATAAATAAATTACTTAACCACATTTTTAATAAATTTGTCAAAAGTGGTTTGATTCCTTAGAGAAATCAAAGGTTTTTTTTTATAAACCTATGCAATAATAGTGGAGTTAGATTTTCCAAAAATACCGATTTTATATGAGATTAAACCCAATTGCCGTGATCGTACTCATATGCGGACTGATGTCCGTTGCAATGAGTATTTATGCATATCGGCGCCGGAACATAACTGGGGCGCTGCCATTCGCCTTGCTTATGTTTTCATTTTCAATCTACAGCGTTGGTTACAGCCTGGAGCTAACCAGCCCAAACCAGGTGATTATGGAGTTCTGGAATAAGCTCCAATACCTTGGTATTGTGATTTACCCAACTGCCTATCTTATCTTTACGATCCAATACACAGGTCATGATTACTGGTTGACCCGCCAGCGGATAATCCTGCTGTTTGTGATACCGTTTGCAGTCTTTCTTGCGAAAGTGTTTGATAACCAATGGCGACTCATCTACTCATCCGTCGCAGTTGATCACTCAGGTTTTATCCCGCTGCTGAATTTTCAAAGGGGTCCCCTTTACCCGATCATCATTGCCTATCAAATGTTTGTCGTTACCAGTGGCAATTTCCTTTTGATGCAGAAGAGGCGATTCGGTTCCGCTTTATATCGTAAACAAACGCGCGCCATATTGATCTCAGTCGGCATTGTTTACCTTACTTTCGGCATCTATTTAAGCGACTATGTCCTCATTCCCGGGTTGAAAAATCTTGACTTGAATCCCCTGGCTTACACATTATGGGGAAGCGCAATGGCTCTGGCTATTTTCAGGTATCACCTGTTTGATCTTGCCCCGATTGCCCGCGATACGCTCATTGAGATGCTGCATGATGGGGTCATCGTTTTAGATACAAACCTTCGGGTGGTGGATGCCAACCCGGAAGCTCTGAGAATATTTGGCTGGCACCAGCCACCCTTCGGAAAATTCGCCTCAGACGTGATGGGAAATGGTCTTGATTATTCGAACCTCAATACTGCAAAAGGATCAATGGTCAGTGAAATAACTATGACTATTGATTCCAGAGTAAGGTATTACGAGGTGATTGGTTCCTGCCTGAAAGAGAAAACTGGCCTCCATATCGGCAATCTCATTGTGCTTCACGACATTTCAGAACGGAAAGATATCGAAAGAAAGCTTGTGGAACTAACTCTGGTCGATGAGCTGACCGGTCTGACGAACCGCCGCGGCCTTAAACTGCTGGCAGCGCAATTGATCAACATGGCAGACCGGATGCAAGTCAATGCGACGCTTTTATTTATCGACGTGGATAATTTGAAAAAGATCAATGATCATTTCGGCCATGCTGAAGGCGACCAGGCTTTGATCTACACCGCCAAGATCTTAAAGTCCACTTACCGTTCCGCAGATATTGTCGCGAGAATAGGTGGCGACGAGTTCGTTATTCTGGCGCTCAATATGACTGAAAACACCAAAGAAGCAATGCTGGATCGCCTGGAAGAACAAATGATCGTTCACCACCAGGAAAACCAAAAATACAGACTGTCCTTCAGCGTTGGTTTTTCGCGATATGAATGGAATAATCCAAGATCGTTCGAAGCGTTATTGCACGAGGCTGATCAATCGATGTATGAGCGCAAGAAAATAGGAAAAAGCACTCATCCAGTAACTGTCGATCTTGAGAAAATCCATATCAATAGCTGACATCCCGGCAACTTACCGGGCCGATGTGGTACTGGTCATCTGAAAATGACTTCAGTGATTTACGCGGGGGAAGAACCGGATTCGAGCAGTTTCCGCTGATAGCGTTGATCCATGCTGGCAGTCAGGTGAGCGCCAAGCAGGATGATGACGCAACTGACATAAATCCAGAACATTAGCGCCAGGACAGTGCCTAATGAACCGTATAAAATTTCATAGTTGGCCAGGCCGGAGCTGAGATATAGGGCGAACAGGCGTTTTGCGATTTCCCAGGCGACGGAAGTCCATAACGCACCTGCCAGAGACGCCCGCCAGCGAACGCTGGTATTCGGAATCCAGCGATAGGCTGCCATGAACATCAAAAAGGTGAAGATCGAGGGAAGCATCAGCTGTATTATTGGCCAGGCAGTCGATTTTTCCGGTTGGAAACCGTTGAGGATGGGAGAGTCGATCAGTTTGATGATATTGACCAGCGCCGAGGACGCCAGCGACAGGATTAACAAAAGGACCAACACGCCGATCATGGCCAGCCCCAGCAGGCGGGTGCCGATCATGTCGCGCGGTTTAATCCCCAGCCAGGCGCGGTTGATATTGCGAACCAGCGTGGTAAAGAACCCGGAGGCTGCCCATACCGCACCGACCAGGCCGATCACCCCGATCGCTCCGCGCCGGTTGAGAATTTCCTGGATATTGAGTTCAATCAAAACGCGCGAATTGGGCAGAATTTGGGTAATGAAATCAACGGTAATTGTGTAGGCGTCGTCGCTTTTCAATAGATAGCCAACCGCCGAGATGAGCACCAGCAGCAGCGGGAATAAAGAAAACAGCGCGTAATAGGCCAGGCTGGCTGCGGTTTCAGCGCCGCGCGCCAGGCCGAAGTTTTTGATCGCAACCCGCACCACATCCAGTGAGCCGCGGCTCAGCCGGTTGGCGACCTGGTAATGTGGCAGCAGCCGTTGTTTTAGGGTGGGCATTTCATTGCTGTCCAAAGCGAATTAACCTGGAGTGGGGGTTGACGGTCGGAAGGTAAGCGGTCAGTGCTCCGGGCCATTCCAACCAAAGCGTTCAAGATCGATCCGCCCGTCCGGGTTGAAATGGACGCCTTCCTCTCGCAGTAAATTTTCCTGCACCATCCGGCCAAACCCGGGTAGGCTAATTTTACCCTGTGAATTGATTACCCGCTGCCAGGGAACATCCGTTCCTTGCGGCAGCGCTGCCAAGGCATAACCGACCATGCGTGCACTGACTCCACCCCCGGCAATGCGCGCCACCTGCCCATAGCTGGCAACCAGGCCGCTGGGAATCTGGCGCACGATGGCATACACGATTTGCTGGTAGGTTGGGTCTTTTTCAGCCGGCTGACTCATCCCTTAAAATCTCGTTTCTCGTCAGATCCTATGGGCGCGAATGACCAGAAACCACGGATTGTGCATCAGGCGGTTGTACAACTCCGGGTGACTGGCCTGCATGGCCTGTACCGGTTGAGGTTCCAACAGGCGCTCGATGGTGAATCCGGCTTCAGCCAGCGCAGCGCCGATGGCGCTGAGCGAATGATGATAATACGTGACTTTGCCGGTGTCCCACTCATCTTCGATCAGGGTAGTTGCAAAATAATCCGGCAGGTCGAAGAGTTTGAAGTCCATAGTCGGGTGGTGGGTGGAAAATACCAGTAGGCCGTTGGGTTTGAGTACCCGGTGAAACTCGCGCAGGGTTGGCAGCCAGTCAGCCAGGTAGTGCAGCACCAGCGGCGCGGCAACCAGGTCAAACTCGCCGTCAGCCGCAAAGCTCAACGGCTGACCCAGATCCGCAACCAGCACTGGAGCGCGTCCTCCCAACCTCACCCGAGCTGCCGCGGCCATTTTCTCGCTGGCGTCCACGCAGACTACCCGTTTTGCCCCATGTTCCAGGTAATGCTGCGCGTACCAGCCCGAACCGCAGCCCGCGTCCAGGATGGTCAGCCCGGCCAGCGGCGGCAACTGGGATAGCACCGCCGGGCGCTCGTAGAGGACGTTGTGCGGCTGGGTGTCGACGCGTGCATTGTAGGCGTCAGCCATGGCGTCGTACTCGGCGCCCGGGTTATGAGTAGAGGGGACGGGAGATGGGTGTTGCGGCATGATTTTTCGGCAGCCCTGAGCCGATTATATCACCCGGTGCAGACCGTTCAACGGCGCTTCACGCTGGGTATAATTAACCGCACGATTTGCAGAAATGGAGGTGTGGTTGGTGCGGATAACAGGTTTACTGGTTTTTGTGATCGTAGTGACAGGTTGTTCGTCTCCGCGGGAAACCGCAGTGCCCCCCACCACAGGGCTGCCTGTGATTCGCGCAACCGAGACCGTCACGCCAACAACCGCGCCTTCAGCCACACCACAGAACACCCCGACTACAGCAGGGAGCGCTGAGCTTCCCCTCGAAGTGTGCTCCCCGCTGGCAGGCTACGCCCTGCCGGGGTTAGCTGGGATTGTGGTCAACCCTTACCATCCGCCGCGCCTGGGCAGCGACGATCCGCACCAGGGAGAGGATCTGGCGCAGGTCGATCCGGTAAACGGCATCGCTTTGACCGGTATGCCGGTGCAGGCTGTGCTGGCGGGCAAAGTGGTTGGACAGGCCGCCGACCGTTTTCCGTACGGCAATATGGTCATGATCGAGACTCCACTGGACGGCGCCATTGCGGCTTCCAACCTGGCTCTGATCGTGCCAACCCCGCTGCCCGAAAGGCTGCCGCCCGGCGCGCTCACTTGCCCGGATTTAAACGGTTCGCCACCGGCCGCCGGTGCCCCGCGTTCCCTCTATGTTTTATACGGGCACATGCAAAACCTGCCAACCGTCAGCCTGGGTGACCCGGTGAGCTGCGGGCAGGAACTGGGGACGATTGGGGAGAGTGGCAATGCGCTCAACCCGCACCTGCACGTCGAAGTCCGGGTGGGTCCGCCCGGCCAGACTTTCCCGTCCATGGCGCATTATGACCCATCCGCAGATTATGCCGAAATGGCAGCCTATTGCCTGTGGCGGGTGAGCGGAGTTTACCAGACCATCGATCCGAGCTGCTTATGGGGAAGCTGCACTACTCCGTAACCATGATCTCGTCCGGCCCAAGCATTGGCTCAGGCGATCCTTCGACCAGCTCGCGGGCTGTGTCAATTTGGTCCTGCTCGCCAATGATGCCGATGCGGTCATTGGCTTCAAAGACCGTCATCGATTTGGGGTTGGCGGTGAGCTGCCCGTTGCGGATAAAGGCCACCACTGAGGCCCCGGTTCGGGAGCGGATGTTGGCCTCAGCCAGGGTTTTCCCGGTCATCGGGCTTTCAGGCCTGAGGGTTACCCAGGTAATTTCAATACCCTCAAACGCGGATAGCAGGTTGTGCAGTGAGCGGTGTTCTTCGCCGGTAATCGTGTCAATGTCGTAGTTGTCACGCCGGACGGCATCGGCATAGCTGTGCACTTCGCGCAGAGGGAATCCCAGACTGAGCAAGGTATGATGCACCAGTTCGAGCCCGCCTTCCAGTTCAGGTTGCACGATGTGGGTTGCGCCAAGTCCATTTAAAGTTTCACGCCTTCCAGGCTAGCAGCGCGCGCAATGATCGTCAAATTCGGGTTGATGTCGCCTGCAGCGGTCACAATTGTCGCAGCGCTCGAGTCTTCCGGGACCGTGCTGATAATGGCGCGCGCTTTTTCCAGGTGGGCATGAGTGACCACTTCTGAATTGGCTGCATCACCGTAGAGGGTGGGAATTTTACGCTGGTTGAGCAGGTCGATCCGTTCTACATCCGATTCGATCACTAGCAGCGGGATGTGCAGCGATTCCAGTACATCCACAAGGTGCTTGCCAATGCGGCCGTAGCCTACGATCACCACATGGTCCTGTAAATCCTCCTCTTTTACTTCAATGATGGGTGTGCTGGCATCCATGCGTTTCCAAAACCCGGGTAGATGCCGCAGGGCTTTTTCCAACCAAGGAAGCAAATTGTACATGAGCGGGTTGATGGTGATCGAGACCAGTGAACCTGCCAGAATTAGAGAATACTGATCTGCCGTCAGCAGGTTGAGCGACAGCCCGGCCTGACCGATGATGAACGAGAATTCACCTATCTGGGCCAGACCGACGGCAATGATCAAAAAGGTGCGCGCCGGGCGGGGAAAGAATAGACCCAATAAGATGACAATGACCACCTTTCCGACCACAATCAGGGCGGTAATAGCCAGGACGTGCCCAATGTTATTCCATAAAAAGATCGGATTGACCAGCATGCCAACCGAAACAAAAAACAATACCGAGAAGGCCTCGCGAAAAGCGAATATATCCGCACCGACCTGGTGGCTCAGGTGCGACTGGCTGATGATGGCGCCAGCCACAAAGGCACCCAACGCCAGCGAAACGCCAAAGAGCTCCGAGGCGCCCATGGCAGTGCCTAGCGTGATTGTCAGAATGGCCAGAATGAACAGCTCGCGGGAGCGGGTATGCGCGATTAAATTGAGCAACCAGGGAAATAGCCTGACGCCGGCGAAAAACATGATGGCCACAAAAGCTGAGGCTTTCAGCAAGGTAAATCCCAGGTTTTGCCAGTTAAACGCTGCGCCGTTGGCAGCCAGCGCAGGCAACAACACCAGAATCAGCACTGAAAAAATATCTTCCATTACCAGCCAGCCAACGGCAGCCTGCCCATGGGTGGTGTTGAGAAGCGAGTTATCCATCAGCCCACGCAGCAGTACCACGGTACTGGCGACCGACACTGAGAGACCGAGCATGATCCCGGAGGAGATACTCCAGCCCCATATCTGGCTGAGGCCATAAGCCAGCAGCGTGGCTAACCCGGTCTGAATGAGCGCCCCGGGCACGGCAATATCGCGTACCTGCCACAGGTCCTGAAAGGAGAAGTGCAGCCCGACCCCAAACATCAAAAAAATGACGCCCAACTCGGCCAGTTGCCGGATGGTGTCGATATCGCCTTTAAAACCCGGCGTAAACGGACCGATAATAATTCCAGCCAGCAGATAACCGACAATGGTCGGCAGGCCAATTTTGCGCGCAATCGTCCCGCCAATGAAAGCCACGATCAGAGCAATGGAAATATTAATTAAAAGGGGCAGCTCATGCATAAAAAAATCCTTATGAAATTAACATTCCAACAAGTGGGGTAGGAAGAATATATGCATTGATTATCCCAAAGTTTTACGGACAAATCAAATCAGATTTTGCATGCACTGGATGGGTAAACGACTGAATAGTTATTTGAACGCCCAGGCTCGGGCAAGGTTACCAAGTCATTCCTGCCTCGGACGCTCGATGCCCGCCTTGTCCCTACCGACCCGGTACCTAAAAACAGCGGGAGAGCTGGCACGCCCTCCCGCAAAAATCCTGTAGTATGGATTGTGTTTAATCGATATTAAAGCTGCCGGAACCCAGATCATCGCAAATGATGATCAATTTATGGGCAGCCTGATCAAACCCGGCTGTCTTCCAGGTGCCTTCCTTGCCATCGCGATAAACCTTATCAGGCAGCAGCCAATCCGGCAGGTTCACGCTGCCCGACCCAGCGCTGCGTACTTCGAGCGAAACGGCGGTCCCATCCGGGATGTCGAGGTTGATACTGCCGCTGCCGCCATTCAGGCGAACTGTAATATCGCCTTCGGATGGAAAAGCAACATTCATGCTGCCGGAGCCACCTGCGATGGCTGCGCGATAGGGCTGGGTGGAAGCCGGCAATTGCATCTCCAGGCTGCCGGAACCCTGGTCGAGAGTTAACTCAATTAACCGCAACTGGCTCAAATCCAGGTCGGCAGCGCCTGAGCCGCCGTCGATGGTCAAAATGATGGGCAAATAAGGCGTCAATCCGATATCCCAACGGGCATTGGGGTCCCAGTCGAAGGGGATCCCCGAGTTACCGGAGCGTTCCAACCGGATGCGGCGCGTTTTGTCGCCGGATTCGCTGTAATTCAGCGTGCCGTAGTAATCGATCTCCCCTTTAAGCAGGCTGGTTTTGTCTGCCAGTGCATCCATCGTCACAGGCTGCGAAGAAAAATCCAGGGTGATGTCCGCAACCGTGGCGGTACCAATATCCGACGAGAGCAGCTCGGTTTTGAGGGTGCCGCTGGTTGTCAGGCCAATCGACGGCCCGGCAATCAAAAAAAACACGACCAGCGCAACGGTGATCAAACCGACCAGCGCGCTCCCAACCGCTGAACGCCGGCCGATCAAAATATTCAGACCAATGACAACTAAAATCAACGGCCAAAGCGAAGCCAGAGACGCAAAATTGGCATTGGCGATGACCCCCATTGTCCCAAGCAGCCAGACCACGCCGATGCCAATCAACACTACTGGTAAGAAAAACGAACGATAAGGCCGACGTTCCATTGTTATTTCCTTTTTGATGTTTATCCGGTAATCCGGTTGGTTTAACGTGACCGGATCAGGGTTCAGGCCGCCGGTTCGGGCGGTACTACCAGCCACATGATCAAGTAGATCAGCAGACCATGCCCCGCCAGGAGGAATAAAAGTACAAAGACCAGGCGGACGACTGTGGGGTCAAGGTCAAAATATTTGGCTAAGCCGGCGCACACGCCCCCGAGCATGGCATCGGTCCGGCTGCGATATAAACGTTTGGGTTCCATGGTTCATTCTCCTTGCGAATATATACGCCCCCGGTTCGATTTAGTTGCAAGGGAATAAACGTCGAACGGTTCTTTGCATAGGATGACTTTACGCGTGCCTTGAGCTTGCAAAGCGCTGCCGCCCTGCATGATGGTCAACAGGACCTCTTGCTCATCCGTCACAACGGTCCCGGATATGAAGTCAACGCCGCACTCAAATAACACGGGTGACAGCGGCGCACTGGGGCCAAGGACCATTACTTTTGCCTGCGGTTGGCACAATGCTAACAGCTCATCAATGGTATGGTTCAAAATGGTCATGGCGGTAATGGCTACCACATCGGCCTGCGGAACCAGGTCAGGCGCGGCTTCCGCCGGGTAATCACCGGGGCGCGGACGTTTTTCCAACACCCACAGGCTGCCGACCTGTTTCTGCAACCATTCCACCTGCGGGAAGTGGCCAACCATAACCACCTTTTTTTCTTTTCCCAGGCGCGCCAGCAGATCAAAGGCATTCAAGTTTTGGATACAGCTGCTATCCGCGGAAAGGGTCGAGTTGTAGGCTGCCAGTCCGATACTGGCCTCCAGTAGATTGGTCTCATGCATCCCCAGGGCCAGTTCCTGCACGGATTTACGGTGTAAATGCCCGGCGTCCGGCAGTGTGCGGGGTATGTCGTCGCTGCCGAAGGCCAGACTGGCAGCCAATCCGCAGCCGCGGCTGGTGACCGCAGTCCAGCGCACCCCCGCGACCACATCCCGCACAGCGATCGGCTCTCGGGGTAAATCTGCAATGAGTTTTTCTATGACACTCACAGGCGCAACCCTCCTGTCGAACCAAAGAACCGGTTTGTTTCTTGCGGGTTTCATTATAAACCAGCCAGCGCAACCGGAAATTCAGCCCGGTGGGCATGGCATTCCTTCAAAGAGAAAGTGGAGTGTGTTTATCTTCGATTATAAATTTTTCTACTATAATTTCCATCATAGACCAGAATTACCTGGCAGAGGAGTTCCATGGCAAAAAAACAATTGGGGTATGTCGAGATGGAATGGGTCTGCCCGCGCTGCGGCAGTAAAAACCCCGGTCCCCAAAAAACTTGTTCAACCTGCGGCGGCCCCCAGCCGCAAGATGTCAAATTTCAGCAGCGCGAGGGGCAGGAGCTCATCCAGGGTGAAGACGCCAAGAAGATTGCCCAGAGTGCGCCGGATGTGCATTGCGCATTTTGCGGCACGCGCAACAAGGCGGATGCATTGGTCTGCATCCAATGCGGTGCCGATTTAAAAGAAGCCAAAAAACGTGAATCGGGTGAAGTGGTGGGTGCTTTTAGTTCGGTTCCTGTGCCAGACCGCCCATGTCCGTCCTGCGGTCAGATGAACCCGGCTGGCGCGCAGCGCTGTTCCAATTGCGGCGCTTCGCTGGTTGTACCGCAAGTTCCTACCCCGCAGGCACCCGTTCAACAAGCGAATACGCTGCGCCAACCGGTGAAAATGGGCCCGCTGGTCAAGATTATCGGCATTATCGGCCTGATCGGCTTGCTTATTTTATGCGTTGTCCTCGTTATTTCAGCCGCTCGTACCGAAACGGTGTCGGGTACGGTTCAGAACACCTCCTGGACGACACAGTTGATGATCGAAGAATTCCAACCGGTCGGGGCACAGGGTTGGGCCAATGACATTCCATCCGACGCAGAGGTTGGCGCCTGCGAGTACCGATATGCCTATAACGCGGACGAACCGCAGCCGGTTTCCACCGAGGTATGCGGCACGCCTTACACGGTTGACCAGGGTACCGGCTTTGGCGAAGTGGTGCAGGATTGCGTTTACGAAACGTATGCTGAATATTGCGATTACACCGTCTCCCAATGGGTGGCGGTTGATCAGCTTTCCTTGCAGGGGAGCGACCTGTTCCCGCAGTTGCCGCAGGCAGCGCTCGCCAGCAGCCAACGCGCGGGGGACGCCAGTGCAGTGTACACGATTTTCTTCAATACCGACCAGGGCGTGCTGCAACTGCGCACCAGTGACCTTACCCTATATCAGCAGGCGCAAATTGGCAGCCGTTGGTCGTTGGAAATCGATAGTTCCGGAAATATTGTTAGCGCACAACTTGAGCAATAGGAGGGTGTAAAATGGATTCTACCGCTGGACCGATCTTTGCAATCGCATGTTTTGGCGTGTTTGCCCTGGTTTTCACCATCGTGGGCATAATCATGATCGTCCGCAGCCGCCAGGATAAGAACAAGTTACAGCAATCCCTGTCCTGGCCGTCGGTGGACGGCACGGTGCTTGAGTCGCGGGTAATTACCAGCGCCAGCACAGATGATGATGGCGGCGTTGATACCTACCGGCCATACGTCAAGTACGAATATGAGGTGGGCGGCGCTAAATATACCCATGACAAAATGCGCCTTGGGATGGTGTTTTCCACCAGCAAGCTAAAAACCTCTCAGGAAGCGGTGGCGCGGTATCCGGTCGGCCGAACCGTGAAGGTTTTTTTCAACCCTGCCAACCCGGCTGATTCAGTTCTGGAACAGAAAGGCTCCTCCGGTGTCGCCCTGGTGGTCGGCATTGTTTTGCTGGTCATCGGTTTGTGCGTGGGGATTCCCGGGACGATTGCCCTTTTGATTAGTGTTTTCAGGGTCAGTGGGACGGGCGGATAGCGGTCAGCAGGCGGGTTAGGGTTCTCCACCGAAGCGGTCCAGCAGGTAGATCGCTCTGAAATACTGCCTCATGGAGAAACAATGATGGCTTCCATCCTGGTTTCCGGCCTGATCAATATCGAAACTACGCTGCGCATAGCCGAGTTTCCGCTGACCTACAATCCTGTCCATTATCCATTTGATGGTATCCAATCCAGCGTCTCGGGGGTCGGCTACAATCTGGCCAAAGCGCTCACACGATTAGGCAACCCGGTGGAATTTCTCTCGCTGATTGGGCGCAATGAATACGCAGCCGATCTGGTGCGCGCAGCGCTGGCGCAGGATGGCGTTCCTGACCAGTATGTGCTTTCGCAGGTGGAGCAGACAGCCCAGTCGGTGATCCTTTTCGACTCAGATGGTAAGCGGCAGATTCATGTGGACCTCAAGGATATCCAGGAACAGTTTTACCCGCCGAAATTGTTCGAAGCGGCAGCGCAGAAGTGCGATCTACTGGCCCTGTGCAACATCAATTTTTCGCGCGCCATGCTCAAGCCGGCCCGTGCGTCCGGCAAACGGGTGGCAACGGACGTGCATGCGATTGGTTCGCTGGACGATGCTTACAACCAGGATTTCATGGCCGCAGCGCACATTCTATTCATGTCGCATGAAAACCTGCCGCTCCCGCCGGAAGAATGGGCGCGGGCAGTGCTGGCGCGCTTCCGCAATGATATTGTGGTCATCGGGCTGGGCGCCGAAGGCTGTCTGCTGGCCGTCCGGCGAGACGGGTTTATCGGGCGCATCCCGGCGGTGTATACCCGGCAGGTGGTCAACACCATTGGGGCAGGTGACGCGTTGTTTTCAGCTTTTTTGCATGCCTATCGTATTCATCAAGACCCCTATCGGGCGCTGCAGTCAGCCGTGGTGTTTGCTTCGTATAAAATTGGCGCCGTTTCAGCAGCGGACGGGTTCCTCTCGGCTGCTGAATTGGAAGATTGGAGTCGCAGGGTTTACGGGAATTGATTTTTTTAGAAAGTAAACAAGCTATTTCCTGTTGACCAGGGAAGCGAAGACTTCCAAAATAACAATAAATTTACAAAGAATATTTTGTTTCCCCCCTGAACTCCGTGCCTAGTGGTGAGATAAAAAAAATCCGTTTGCGCAGGCAACCCCTCACCTAGCCTCTCCCCAAGGGGAGAGGAATTTTCTCTGCGCCTCCGAATTTTCTCCGTGCTGTGGTTCATCCTTCTTTGAAATTATTTTCTTGACCTGCATTGCGCAACTGGCTACAATTGGCGGGTGAATGACACTCAAAAGACCGATCTGGCTGCCCTGGAGCACGCCACCGAGCGCGAAGCGAGCATGGGGGTTGGGAAATTCTTTCGCCTGCTGCGGCTGAGACTGCTCACACAAGGGATTAAGGCAACCATTCTGTGGGTGGCCAACGTCTTCAACCGGAAATTGATCGATCGGCCGATCCGCAGCCAGTGCCAAGTGACGCCGCAATTGTTCGTTGGACCGCAGTTCAAGCAGCGCGGCTGGCGTCAACTGCAAGCCTGGGGGATAAGCGGGGTGGTCAATCTGCGCCGTGAATTTGACGATCGGTCCCTTGGCGTGGATATCCCGCATTATCTGCATCTGCCGATCACCGATGATGATTCCCCGACGATAGAGGATTTACAGCAAGGCGTGGCCTTCATTAATCATGAAATCGAAAGCGGCGGCAAGGCGTACATTCATTGCGGGGCAGGGGTCGGCCGGGCGCCCACTATGGCAGCAGCTTATCTGATTTTACAGGGGGATACCCCGGCGCAGGCCATCGGTCGCATCCGCGCTGTACGCAGCTTCATCCGTCCTACTCGCGGCCAGCGGGAGCAACTTCAGCGCTACCATGCGTTGGTCAACCGGCATGAAGCAGTAGCAACGCCTGATTAAAGGCAAGACCTAGGATTTTCCAGCTATAAATACCCGGTGGTACAGCACAATGCTACCTGCCACCGCCAAGTTATAGGATGGGTAGCGGATCGATTCCAGCCCGATGACCGCCTGGCATTGCTGCAGGACGTGCTCGGGCAGTCCCATAGTCTCGGAACCGAGCAGGTAAATTGCCCGCTCCGGGTGATTAAACCCCGCTAAAGGTTGTCCGCCCATCTCGATCCCGATCAATTGTGCGCCATTTGGGCGGTTGGCCAGGAAATCTTCGAGGGATGAATAGGTGCGCAGCGGGATCTCATAGGCGGCATGCTGGGTATCGCTGGTTTGCTGGCGATAGGCACGTCCGATGGTGAAAATACCGGCAGCGCCCAACTGGTAGGCCGTGCGCCAAAGGGTGCCGATGTTGTCATTGCTGCGCGGGTGAAACACGCCAATTTCGAAATAAGCCATGTTTATGTTAAATGATCTGGAATTGGAATGCATTGAATTATAGCCTGAACTTAGCAAGAGAAACGCTCGACCATCAGTAGGGGCACGGGGATCAATCACGATATTCATTGTTCTACAAACCCCGTGCCCGTTTGGGAAAAAATCAACTCTGAGAATGGAAGTTTTCGATTTGAGATAAATTAAAAAAACATCACTGCCAGGTTTATGCAAAATATCCGCCCGCACGGGCACGGGGTACTACTCTTGGTTAGTTTTCGTTACCCATCCCCGTGGCCCTACCTTTGGATGTGCAGCAATTGAATCCCTCGGCAAAAACTAGTATGATATTTGTAAACAATTTAAAAATAAGATCCCAGCCCTACTATGGCGCAGGATTATCGGTAGGTAATAGTTATGAGGGAAAGGAGTACGTCATGCTGCAAAAAGAAGCCATCGATACCGACCTGGAAGCCAAAAAACTATCGCTTCAATTTCTGGACGAAGTCTTGAAACCCGCACAAGTCAATATGGTCGGAGTGCGGTTATGGGACGGAACGAACCGGCCCGATGACACGCCGCGTCCGGCGATGCTGGTGTTACAGCACGCAGGCGCTTTGCGCGCCATGTTCGCCGCGGGTACTGAATTGGCTCTGGCCGAGGCTTACCTGTACAATGACTTTGATATCGAAGGAGACATCATAGCGGTATTCGAGCTGGCGGATGCGTTGGTCAAGGCTACCAACGGCTGGGGTGTCAAATTAAGCGCCGCTGGTAAACTGCTGCGGCTGCCCAAACGTGTATATGATCGCTCCGGCGGGCGGCAGGCGGCCAATCTGCAAGGGAAAATTCATTCCATCGCCCGCGACCGCAAGGCGGTCACCTATCACTACGACGTCTCGAACGATTTTTACCAGTTATTTCTGGATGAACGCATGGTGTACTCATGCGCTTACTTTGTCACCCCTGAGTTGAGCCTGGATGAAGCCCAGATTGCAAAGCTGGAAATGATTTGCCGAAAACTGCGTCTCCAGCCGGGTCAGCGATTGTTGGATGTCGGTTGCGGCTGGGGTGGTCTGGCCATGTACGCCACCCGTCATTATGGGGTGGAAGTGTTGGGGATCACCTTGAGTCAACCGCAAGCTGACCTGGCCAACCAGCGCATCAAAGCTGCTGGCCTGGAGCGGCGCTGCCGGGTGGAAGTACGGGATTATCGCGAACTGGATGACTCCCGCCCGTTTGACGCGCTGGTCAGTATTGGTATGTTCGAACATGTCGGCGCAGCCTTACTGCCCATTTATTTCAAAAAAGCGGTTTCGTTGCTCAAGCCCGGCGGGGTATTCCTCAATCACGGTATCGCCCGCCGGCTGATCGATAAACCCGATCGCCGTGGTTCGTTTAGTGACGTCTATGTCTTTCCCGACGGTGAGCTCGAACCGATATCCGAGTCACTTCGGGCTGCAGAGGAAGCCGGGCTGGAAGTCCGCGACGTCGAGTCCTGGCGCGAACATTATGCGCTAACGCTGCGCCACTGGGTCAACCGTTTGGAGGCGCATTATCAGGATGCGCTCAAATTCGTCGACGAAGTCACTTACCGCGTCTGGCGCCTGTATATGGCTGGTTCATCACACGGGTTCCATTCCGGCAGGCTGAATGTGTACCAGTCGCTGCTGGTAAAGCCGACGGTTGAGGGCCCGAGTGGTCTGCCATCTACCCGCGCGGATTGGTATCGGGTGTAGGGATAGGTTCTTTGTCATGGCGCCCGGAGGACATTCTGTAAGGGAGCGGCGTGAAGCATCTCTGAGACCCTTCACTTCGTTCAGGGTGACAAATAGATTGTCATGCTGCCCGCACTCACAGAGCACCCTTCGGGTGGGGCAATCTGTGATTGAGCGAAGCGAAGCTTCTCAATGGCTGGCACCGAGACCCTTCACTTATTCAGGGTGACAATCTACTGGTGTAGTAGGGCGCAGCGCCGCTGCGCCCTTACCTGAAAACGGCTCTCTTCTATTCCCCTTCGACCTTTTCCACGACGATCGTCAGGCGGGCGGCCAGCGCGGCAATGGCGCCAACCGCCGCCCAAACCGGTATCAGCAAGGCACCGACCACGCCAACTGTCAGCGGAAGTTCTATCAGAACCTCACCTTTTTCATTTTTGATGATAATCCGGCGGACATTACCTTCATGGATGATTTCTTTGACTTTGGCAAGCAACTGTTCGCCGTCCACTCGAAATTCTTCGAACTTTACTTTTTCATCGACCATTTCAATTCCTCCTAAAGGATCTGGCGGTTGGCAGCGTCGAACGCCTGGATTTGGACCTTTTGAGCCGGGCTATCCGGGTAATCGGCGGCGAAAATCGACCAAATCATAATGTCCGTCCATTCGACTTCCGTTGCGGGGGAGCGTTCGCGCAGGGTGGCTTCATGGATGAACCTCAGTTTACGCGGCACCGCGGCGCTGCGGTGATTGAGCGGATCGCAGTGTATCTCCACCCGGCGCGCATCCATAATTTCAAATGCCGTTCTCACCAGGGCTGCACTGACCTCGGTGGCAAAGCCCTGGTTGATCATCTCGTGATCGATCCAGTAACCAATCTCGAATGCCTGGTCGCCTACCCGTTTGTGCAGGCCGGTACTGCCTATCACGCGCGTTTCTCCCGGATCGAAAATCCCATACACATAATCCACATCCGTGTCAAAACGCGTCCGCCATTGGCGGAAACGTTCAATCTTAACTTGCAATTCTTCCGGCTCGTTGCGCGCGAAGGGCAGCCAGGGAAGCAAATGTTCAACGTTGGCCTCAACCGCATTTTTCATCAGGGGTGCGTCCGCAGGATTCCAGCAGCGAATAACCAGACGGGGTGTGACGATACGGTAGGCGGGGCCTGGGATGGTGGTGGACACGGCTAACACTCCTTTGGAGGAAAGGTATTGTGAATTTTTATAGCCTATAGCATACACCGGTCACGAGTTGATTTCAATCCGCTCGATATTAAATACGGCTAAAAAGGCCCAGGGTTGCGCGGGCATGTACCGGCTGGCCTTATAATTAAAGGAATTCCCCGCCGAGGAGCCCCTGTGACAGTTGTCGCGCAACATACGATCCATACCATTCAAGCTGCTGTGCAGGCGCGCAGCGCGCTTTTCGATGCGCGCCACTCCGCCGGCATTCGGCTGTTTAATGGCTATACTGAAGGCTGTCCCGGGCTCATCGTTGACCTGTACGGCCGCACCCTGCTCATTTTCAATCAGACTGACCCTCCCACCGAGCTCGAACCGATGCTTCTGCTGCTGCGTCACTGGCTGCTGGAGCAGTTACCGTGGGTGCAGGCGGTGGTGGTCAAGACCCGCTACGCGGAGGACGCCGACAGCCGCCGCGGGGTGCTGGTCCACGGCGACCAGCCCACCCGTGAAATCTCTGAACACGGCGTGCGTTATGCCGTTAATTTGACCCTCAACCAGGATGCCAGCCTGTATCTTGACACGCGCAACCTGCGCGACTGGCTAAAGCGGACGCTTAAGGGTAAGCAGGTACTGAACACTTTTGCTTATACCGGCAGCCTGGGGGCGGCTGCCCTGGCCGGCGGCGCTGCCCGCGTGATTCAATTGGATTTAAGCGCCAAGTTTTTATCGCTGGCGCGCCAAACCTACAGCCTGAACGGATTCGAGGTGCGCAGCCCGGATTTTTTGGCAGGTGATTTCTTCCGTCAGGTTGCCCGGTTGAAAGAATTCGGTGCACTGTTTGACTGTGTCATTCTCGATCCACCCTTCTTTTCGGTTACGCCCGCCGGGCGGGTAGACCTGACAGCCGAGGCGGCGCGATTAATCAATAAGGTTCGGCCATTGGTGGCGCATAATGGTTGGCTGGTGGCGGTGAACAACGCATTGTTTGTCAGCGGAAGCGCGTATTTGGATTCGCTGCGTGAATTAGGCAACAACGGTTACCTGCAACTGGAAGAGATGATCCCCGTTCCGCTGGATGTCACCGGCTATCCCGAAACCGTCCATGAACCGCTTTATCCGGCTGATCCCGCGCCGTTCAACCACCCGACGAAGATTGCTGTGCTGCGGGTGCAGCGTAAAGACCAGGCTGCGGCTGTGATCGGCGTTGATTAATAGTAGGCGCGAAACATCCTGAATACCTGGTGTTTTTCAATAACAGAGATGTTCACCGGATGCTTCGCCCTTACACTCAGATTGGCGCCAGGTTGGCGGTTTCCTGCTGCCTGCGGCTTTCCATCAGCCGGATAATGACGACTCCGCCAATGATCAGCAAGCTCCCGACCACCTGTGCGGTGGTAAAGCGCTCATCGAGCAGGAGATAAGATTGGATCGCCGTCATGGCTGGTTCCAGGGTCGCCAGAAGGTTGACGACTGAGGCCGGCAGATAGGTCAGGCTGTAGTTGTACAGTCCATACCCGCCAATGGTTGGACCCAGTCCGAGCATGACCAGAGCAATCCAGCCGCGCCCATCCATAACCGGCAGCAGAGCCGGGCTCCCCAGCGTAACGCCGCCCAGTTCGGGCAGAATAAAGTTATAGACCGCTAACAGCGCTGCTGCCAGCATGAATGTGTAAGTCAGCGCAGTCCAGGAAGAAATGCCCCGCCGAGCCGAGATTTTGCCCATCAGTGAATAAGCGGTAAAAACCAGACCGGAAACCAGTCCGGTGATCACCCCAACAGCATTGCTTTGCCAGGCCGCCGGGTCGTAGGCTCCCGCCACCAGCACGCAACCGCCGATGCCTAGAATCACCGCCACAATTTTTTGCAGGCTCATATCCTCGCCGAATAATCGCCAGGCGATCAGCGCGGTAAAGGCGGCAGAACTGTATACCATCACCGTGGAGACGGCTGCCCCGTTCAAGACCACGGAAACTGTCCACAGGGCGTTAAACCCGGACAACAGAATGCCGTAACCGATTATAAAATACCACTGACTGCGCGGCAGGCGCAGCAATGCGGGCCGGACGGCGCGCAGTACCAACCAGACAGTCAGACCGGCGATGCCATCCCGCCAGGCTGCCAGCAGAAATGGCGGCAGGTGATAGCGCGTGGTTAAGTAGGCTATAAAAGTGGCTGTGGCAGACCAGACTGCAACCCCAAAGATGGCAATGGCATATCCCCGGCCGGTGGCCGGTTTTGGACTGTTTGGTATAGGCTGGCTCAAAATCGTCGGCTCCAAATTTGGAATAGCCCAATCTTACCATGCAGCCGCGGCCAGTTAGAAAGATATTTACAAAAGCCGGTTACTCGCTGACCTGGTGGCCGGCGGCGGCGAGCGCTGCCAGCGCTGCTGGCAAATCAGGTTCGGCTACCAGCACGTAATCGGTGTCGTAGGTCGCAATCGAGAGGATGGAAACCTGCGCTTCTGCCAGCGGGTTCAGCACGGATGCCAGCACGCCGATCTGGGTGAACTCAAATGGCCCTTCCATTTTGAGCGCACGCCAGCCGCCCTCCGAGCGGAAACCAGCGGGCACCAGGTTGGCATCGCACAACAGCGAAAATTCGTCCGGGGTGCGGGTAATGGTGAGAAATTTAGAATTCCAGGCCCACTCTGGCATGGGGGTTTCGGGTTCGAGCTGGCATATAGCCAGCGGCTGAGGTAAAAGCGTCAGACGGTAGGCGGTCGTTTCCATTGTGCATCCAATCTATTGAGTTAATCCATGAATCATTTATTTATTTTGCGAAGTTCGCACCATTCGAATGGTTAGCTACCGCAGCGTGCTGTTCGGCGAGCGTTTGACGTCACCGGCCGGCCTGAAACGCAGCGCTGCCCAGGCGTCATCGATGGCGGCAATTGCGATCCCAACCCAGCCGGCGTCCCAGAGCACATCCCAGCCGGTATCGCGGTTGATATCGGTCTGGACGTTCTTCGACTTTTTGGGATAAATCATCCACACCACCCCACCGCGGCGGGCTGCCAGCACGCTTTCCAGCGCCTGGGAATCCACTTCTGCCTTGCTGTGCACGAACTGAAGCACCACATCAAACGTTCCTTCCACGGTAGTCAGCAGTTGAACGCCGTCTGGCAGCGGTTCCAATTTTTCCAGATACCCCGGCGGCGCATTGCGCACCAGGAGGCGGCTGCCGGAGCGGATCAATAGTTTTTTTGCCAGTGGATTGTCCATTCAACGCTCTCCTGGGATTAATCCTGGTAGCGGTTTTTCCCGATGACCTTGACTGTGTCACCTTCCATGATTTGACCCGGCAAATCCACCACGGCCACCAAACCACGCCGGTGCAGCGCGTGTTTGACAAAGGCTGCGGTCAGCCCATCCCGATCAGGGAATAGGGATTGAAGAATTTTTCCAGGACCGGAACACGGGTTATTAGAGTGAGTCACATACAGCACCGCGCCGCTGGAAAAGAATAACCGGCTGCCGGGTTCCAGCCGGGTAAGGTCGGGGATGCCGCTGAGCAGCAGGTTTGCCCCCAGCCATTCCGGCAATATCTCTGGCAGCTCCAGCCTGGCAGCCAGGCCGGCCAATTCTTCCGCAGATACAACGCTGACCTGACGGTCGTTGAAGATTTGTGTTCCGCGCGGATAGAACGGCGTGCGGCTGTCTGCCGGGTGGGTCAAACCGGCGTGCTTATCACCCGCAAATCCCTCCAAGGTCACTTGAACATTCTTAAAGCGGGTGGTGACCAGCGTATCGGTTTGCTGACCAACCAAAACGGCTGACGTTAATCCAGCCAGATTATTCTCCAAAGTGTCCCTTCCTTCGTCTCTCTTTTTTGCGGCGCGCCTTCCAGACTTCACCGGCGATCACCGCGCCGGGCAGGGCTGCCCCAAATGGGCAGATCTGTTCGATTCCACGTCGTACCTGGGCTTGAATCCAATCCATAATCATCTGCTCCATATCATCCACCCGTTGGCGCGCCCATTCACGGATCTTTGCCTCCAGCTCGGCCTTTTTGTCCTCGAGTTCAGGCGGAATAACGATTACGTTGATCAAGATGGGTTTATCGCTAAAAGCCTGCGTGCCGCGCGCCAACTGCCATTGCGAGACGAACACGCCAGTTTTCTCGAATGGGAGCGTGACCCATTTCAGGGTTATATTTTCTCCGGGGGCGACATCCTGCGGCAGGTCCATCCGCTCACCGGCGCCCCAGTCGTTACGCTGGTTGAGCAAAGCCACTTCACCCATGCGCCAGAGTTCGCTGCCGGTGTTGGCGAGGGTGAGTTCGATCTCGAGGGTTTGGCCTTCGACCGCCACCGCCCAGTCGGTCTGGTCAGCGATTTTCACCGCGTAGGCGGCCTGCTCGCCGGCGGTAATGCCAACCGCTTGCGGGATGGGACGGTCTGAATAGACTTGCGGCTGGTTGTCGCACATCATTTGGGCCGAGTCGCCGCCATCCAGCATGATGACGTCATCGGCGCCGAAGGCGCGCAACACCCCGGCAGTGTCAGCCGCCCGGCTGGTTTTCGAGGAAATGAACAGCACCGTTTCCAGGCTGCCGTTTTCGTCTGCATCGTCGACACCGGCAAAAGTGCGGCCGATCAGCGCCAACGAGTCTTTGTTGGCGTCCTGCGCTAGACCTGCCAATATATTTGGCGCATCCGAAGCTGCCAGCGCCTCGCTGCTCAGCGTGGTGATGCGGGCGTGATCCGACCACAGCTCGAGCATGCGTTTCTGGTCGGGGAATTCATCCCTCCCATAGCCTTCGGAGAGCATTTGCCCGTCAACCTTGAGCGGAAAAGCCAGGGCAGCCGGGTCAGCATCGGTGGCGAAGAAGCTGCCATTGACCACGCAGAAGGCGTCCGGCTCGTCAAGGGTGAAGGAATCCCAGAATTGCTGCAAGGATTGGCGGGTAAAGGTTGGGCTGTTTCCGCCATATGCTCCGCCGCCCAAACCTGCATCCACCACCACGCCTGAAAGCAGGTGCATTCCGGCGCCCTTGGAAAGATCGACCACGAGGACGTAGTCGGGAGTGCCGCCGGCGTAATCTTTGCGATAGAGGTCGACCCCAGGTGCGCTGTTGATCAATTCAAAGTCCGGCGGGGGCGTTGCCGGTGGGGCGCCAGCCTGCGCAGTGAGGGTTGGCAGGGACAGGGTAAGCATTGCCAGCAGCGCAGCCAACCGCGCTAAAAACGAAATTCTTTTCATGCCTGTATTATATAAGAATGTTGCGGATATTTACCGTACAGATAGGAGGTTACCCGGCATTTGTCATTGCGAGCGGCGCGAAGCAATCTGCGTCCATCGGATATCATGGGAGGTAAGGCAAAATCACACTAGTTGCCACGATTAGATTTTCGAAAAAAAGGACGTATAATGCGCTGGTGTGGCAGATCTGTAGGATACGTTTTGTCAACAGGCAAGATTGAAAATAGACGCACTGAATAGACCGGCAACGAAAATGTAGCGGCCAAAAAAGCACAAAGTTCAGAATGATGAACCGATCAACCCAACCGAATTACCA
>JBAZZG010000018.1:0-64013 GCA_041658905.1 Bellilinea sp. | reverse complement strand
TGTGGCGATTGTGGCAAGACCGCAAACCCTATGACCAGTTGTTGCACCTGAGCATGCATACCGCACGCTCCTCATCTCGTTAGTAATTTTTTTCCATCCATGGTAATTCGGTTAGGTTGACCGGTTCATCATTCTGAACTTTGTGCTTTTTTGGCCGCTACATTTTCGTTGCCGGTCTATTCAGTGCGTCTATTTTCAATTTTGCCTGTTGACAAAACGTATCCTACGAACTGGGCGCACATAAAATTCCTCTCCCTGGAGGGAGAGGAATGAAAATCACCAAATCTACTTGGCCATTTCCTTCAAGATCATCTCCTGATCCAGCGGGATCGAATGCGCGCGCACGCCAACCGCGTTGTACACCGCATTGGCGATCGCTGGAACGGTCGGGATGAGCACAATCTCGCCGACACCCTTGGCGCCATACGGCCCTTCATTGGTCGGATGCTCGACCACAAAGGCCGTGATCATTGGGGTAAAGGTGATCGACGGGGTGCGGTAACTTGCCAGGCGGTCCGTGATTACCTGCCCTTCGTTCAAAATAAAATTCTCGGTCAGCGCATGGCCAATGCCCATGATCAAACCGCCTTCGATCTGGCCTTTCAGCCCCAGCGGGTTGATGGCGGTGCCCACGTCATTGGCAACCACCGCCCGCAGCACGCTCACTTCCCCGGTGCGGGTATCCACCTCCACTTCGGCAGCCTGGGCTGCAAAGGAGAAGGCCACGTGCATATCGCCCGGCGTGCCGAGCGGTTTGGTCTCGGGCGCCCAGTATTCGTAACTTGCCATCGGATGCCGCTGATGCTCGATCAATTCTTCTGCCACCTCCTGCATCGTCAGGCTGTGGCTGTTGACCTGCACCAGGCCTTCCACGTAGCGAATTGTGGCAGGGTCGACATCATAATTCTCTGCCAGCTCGCTGGTGATCAACTGCCGCAGGGCCTTGGATGCATGGCGGACTGCATTGCCGGTGACGAACGTCTGCCGGGAAGCAGTAGTCGGCCCGCCGTCCGGGGTTAAATCCGTGTCGGAGAGCAATACATGCACGCTGTGCGGCGGCTGCTCCAATTCTTCAGCGGCGATCAGGCGCAGCACGGTTGGCAGCCCCTGCCCCAGTTCGGCGGATGATGTGCGCACCTCGAACGTCCCATCACGGCGCAACTCGACTTCAGCGCCGGCCTTATCCGGCGCGCCGCCGCCCAGCCCGGTATTCTTATACGCCACGGCAAAACCCCAGGCGCGGCGTTTATGCGGGTCTTGCGGGTCCACCCTGGCAGTAAATGGATCGTCGCCACCCAGGCGTTTGACTTCGGCAGAAACCTTGTCGATGCATTCCAGCAGGCCGACGGAATCACGCAGCACCTGACCCGTATTGGTCACACTGCCAACCTTTAGAGCATTCATGCGCCGCAGCTCGACGCGGTCAACGTTAAGCTTCTCTGCCAGCATGTCCATTACCGATTCAACGGCAAAGGCCGATTGCATGACGCCAAAGCCACGGAAAGCGCCGGCTGGCGGGTTATTGGTGTACATGGCATAACAATCGGCGCGCACGTTCGGCACCTCGTACGGCCCGGAGGAATGCGTGGTGGCGCGGGTCATCACTTTTTCGCCCAGCGAAGCGTAAGCGCCTGTGTCGCCGTACAGTTCGGTCTCGACCGCGGTCAGCCGGCCGTCGTTCTTCGCGCCTACTTTGACGCGAATCTGGGTGGCGTGGCGTTTGGGGTGAGCGATCAAACTCTCATGGCGGTCATACAGCAATTTGACCGGCCGTCCGGTGACATTGGCCAGCAAGGCGGCATGAATCTGACCGGCGATATCTTCCTTGCCGCCAAACCCGCCGCCGATCAGCTGCCCGATGATGCGCACCCGGCTTTCAGGCCAGCCCAACGCGCGCGCAACCTGGTTGCGGTCGGAATACGGGATTTGCGAGCCGACATAAATCTCCATGCGGCCGTCCGCCAGCGGCCGGGCAATACTGCATTCCGGCTCGATGAAGGCATGGTCGTTCATGGGAGTGTTAAACGTCTCTTCCAGGATCACGTCCGCCCCGGCAAACCCGGCATCCATGTCGCCTTTGCGCACTTTGATGTGCTTGAGCAGGTTGCCCTTGGCGTGAATTTGCGGAGCGTCCTCGCGGCGCGCCATGACCGGGTTGCTGACCACCGGCAGCAGCGCAAATTCAACTTCGATCAAGTCCAACGCTTCGTCGGCTATCGCGCGAGTCTCAGCCGCGACGATCGCCACGGCATCCCCTACGGTGCGGATGCGCTCACCCATCCCGACCAGGCTGGGCCAATCGGCAATTACCAGACCGTGTACGTGCTCGCCCGGGATGTCCTCAGCAGTCAGCACGGCAGCCACGCCGGGCAGCGCGCGCGCCCGGGAAACATCCAGCCGGGTAACGGTAGCGCTCGGCACCATGGCGCGCTTGACGCGCGCATGCAGCATGCCGTCAAACAGGATGTCATCGGTGTAAACCGCCGTCCCGGTGACCTTTTCCACTGCGTCAGGGCGCGGAGTGATCGTGCCGACTGACTTGCGGGCGCGGGTGGATGGCGCAATCACTGGCGCTTCGACCGGCTGCCCCGTCCTCACAGACTTGCCGGCAGCCTGAATCGCGCCAATGATGGCCGGATAACCGGCGCAGCGGCACAGGGTGTCTTTCAGCGCAACCTTGATGTCCTCTTCGGACGGGTCAGGATTGTGCATCAGCAGCGCGTAGGAGGTCATCAACTGGCCGGGGATGCAGAAACCGCATTGCACCGCGCCGTACTGGATAAATGCATCCTGCAGCGAGTGCAGGTGCGCCGCAGCGCCGTTGCCGTTTGGTTTGCCAGCCAGGCCTTCGATGGTGGTGACCCGTTTCCCGTGGGCTTTGACCGCCGGATAGTTGCAGGAAAGTACCGGTTCGCCGTCGATGACCACGGTGCAGGCGCCGCATTCGTCCTCGTTGCAGCCGACCTTGACGCCGGTCAGACGCAGCCGGTCGCGCAGCAGGTCGGCCAGCATCTCGCCATCGACTGGTTCGAGTGACACCGGTTGACCATTAACTACGAATTCGATCATTTGAGCAGCCATTAAATCGCCTCCAATTTGCTGGCGCGGTGCCAGGCTTTTTCCAATACCTCTAAAAGAAGCACACCCACCAGGTGCTGACGGTACTCAGCCGTCGCCCGGCGTGGGCTGGTGCGGAATTTCATCGTCGAACGGATTACTTCCACCGCTTGAGCGGCAGTCTCAGTCGTATACGGCTTGCCGTAGAGGAACTCTTCGACCGCTAACGCCCGTTGCGGGGTTGGACCAGCCGGGCCAACCGCGATTCGGGCGCATTCAATGATCTCGCCTGACCGCTGCAGCCATATGGCCAGGTTGAGGATGGGCAGCGCCACGCCCTGCGGCCGCATCACCCGCGAGAAGGCCGACCCCTGCCCGGCTGTGCGCAGCGGCAGGTAGAACCCGACCAGAATTTCGTGATTTTCGGTCAATATGGATTTGCCCAGCCCGCGGAACAGTTCCAGCAGCGGCACCAGGCGCAGACCATTGGCGCCAGCCACCTCAGCGACCGCGTCCATGGCGGCCAGCGAGATCATGCCGTCTGCGGCGGGTAAAGCATGCGCCACATTGCCGCCCAGAGTGGCGGTGTTGCGCACCTGCGGTCCGCCGATCAGCCCGCAGGCTTCGACCACGCCTGGAGCATGCAGGTGCATTAAGGGGTGTTGGACGATGCGCGCCACCGGCACGCCCGCCCCAACGAATAATTGACCGCCGCGCACTTCCAGGCGCTGCAGTTCAGGGATGGCAGAAACATCCACCAGAGTATGAATCGGGGCTTGACGGCCTTGTTGCAATTCGAGCAGCAAATCGGTGCCGCCTGCCACGGGTTTTGCATTACCGCCAGCTTGTACCAGCGCCTGGACCGCTTCGTCGATAGTAGCGGCCAATACGTACGTGGACCAGAGTTTCATCGTGCATTTCTCCTAAAATTCTGGTTGTGGCGCTTTTCGACGGGCGGTTCAGCCCGACGCCGACAGGGGAGAGACCCTGGCCGACCAACAATTTTTGATGTCATCCTAAGGGGGCGACTGTGCCCCCGAAGGATCTATCTTTTGTTAAACGGGATGCTTCGGGTTAAAAACCAGCCCTTTCCACATCCATTTTCTTCAGCCTCCTCCAAAATCAGGGTCATCGATTTTGGGGGAGGGAGGAGGGGGTGGTTTTACGCCGCCTCCACGCCCGCCATCATCAAACCAGTTCTTCGTTGGTTGGGTTGAGGGATTACATCTAATGATACCTCAAACGGGGCTTGCCGCCCCGAAACCCAACTTATTTTGTGATTATCTGATGTTGGGTTTCGCTTGCGAGAATGTCGGTTGACCATCCGATCTATTCGCTCAACCCAACCTACAGATCCTTTGTCATGCTACCCGCAGCTTCGTAGGTTGGGTTGAGGGACGTAACGTTTTGATGCTTGGAACGGCTCTTGCCGTCCCGAAACCCAACTTATTTTGTGATTATCTGATGTTGGGTTTCGCTTGCGAGAATGTCGGTTGACCATCCGATCTATTCGCTCAACCCAACCTACGGACGGCGAGTGAGCGGAGCGAAAACTTTTGATATCCGGTCAGGAGACTCTTCGCTTCGCTCACTCACAGAGTGCCCTGCGGGCAGAGTGACATACCAAGTTAGGTAACCTCCACGCCCGCCATCATCAAACCAAGCTGGGCGGGAGTGGACTCTTTCGCATCCACAATTCCTATTATACGACCTTCGTACATAACCGCAATCCTGTCAGACAGAGCCCTGATTTCATCCAAGTCTTCCGAGATCAACAGGGTGGCAGTGCCCGCCAGCCGCTGCTCCAACAGGCGCTGGTGAATGTATTCCGAAGCGCCAATATCCACCCCGCGGGTCGGCTGCGAGGCGATCAATACCGCCGGACGGCGGCGCAGCTCGCGGCCCAGGATCAATTTTTGAATATTCCCGCCGGACAGATTCTTGACCGGCGTCTCCAGATTGGGTGTCTTGACGTTGAAATCATGCACCACCTTGTCGCAACTTTCGCGGATGGCCTTGAAGTTCAAAAAGCTGTGATTCGAGAACGGTACCCGGCCGTGGTCTGCCAGAATCAGGTTGTCGGTGACGCTAAACTCCCGGATCGCGCCCTCTTTCATGCGCTCCTCGGGGATGTACGATTGCCCGGCTTCGATGTGCATCAAGGGCGAGCCGTTGGTGACCTCTTTATCGTTCAGCGTGATGCAGCCCTGGCGCACCGGGCGCATGCCCGCCAGCGCCTCGGCCAGTTCGCGCTGGCCGTTGCCGGAAACGCCTGCCAGTCCAAGAATCTCGCCGGCGCGCAATTCCAGGCTGACGCCGTCCACCGCATCTTTGCCGCGGTCGCCGCGCACGTATAAATTCTCGATTTTCAAGCGCACCGGGCCGGCTTCCACCGGCGGTTTGTCATATTGCAGCAGCACCGGGCGGCCTACCATCATATTGGCCAGCTCGACGCGAGTGACATTTTCGTTGGGGCAGGAGCCGGCGATTTTTCCATCGCGCAGCACGGTAATGCGGTGGCTGATCGCCAGCACCTCGTTGAGCTTATGTGAGATGAAAATCAAGGCGTGTCCCTCAACGGCCATTTTTTTGAAGGTCACGAACAGGTCGTCCACTTCTTGCGGGGTCAAAACGGCCGTGGGTTCGTCCAGTACCAGCAGCGCCGCGCCGCGGTAGAGCGCCTTGATGATTTCCACGCGCTGTTGCTCGCCCACCGCTAACTGCCAGACATACGCGCGGGTGTCAACCTTCAGGCCGTACTGTTCGCTCAACTCCAGGACGCGTTTTTCGACCCGATCAAGGTCGAGTACCGGCCCGTGCGAAGATTTCAGCCCGAGCGCAATGTTTTCCACGACGGTCAGGTTGGGCACCAGCATAAAGTGCTGGTGAATCATGCCAATGCCGGCATTGATCGCGTCTAGCGGCGAATTGAAGCGTTTTTCTTCGCCATTGATCAGGATCTGGCCCTCATCGGGTTTGTACAGGCCGTAGAGCTGGCGCATCAGGGTCGATTTACCGGCCCCGTTTTCGCCCAACAGGGCATGCACCTCGCCCGAACGCACGTCAAAATCGACGTGGTCGTTGGCCAGCACGCCAGGGAAGCGTTTGACGATTCCCAGCATGCGCATCTCTTCGATTATGGGTTGTCCGGTCGGTAAGTATCGCGTCATTAAAGGTCATCCTTGTAAGGGTGTGGCAAAAGGGCATCCAATCCGAACGATAGCTGATTGCCCTCCCTTACCGGTCCATTATGCGGGTCGACACACGGGTCGACCCCTACGTGGAGGGGGGCCGACACCTGGGTCTGCCCGGTTTTCAGACAAATCCTGCTAGGTGAAGGAGTTTTTTAGAGGCACCTCACCTGGCCGTTTCCTCTGGATTGCAAAGCACCCTGCGGGGAGGTTGCGAGTGGATATTTGATTTCGTAGGTCGGATAGAGGGGCCGAGACGATTCCTATTCGGAAAATCCTCTGTACAGCCCCGAAATCCGACGGTTAATGAATGTTGGATTTCGGGCTTCAATCGAAATGGATCGCCGATGTTAATTTACACGCCCTCAATCCAACCTACGAATATTCCATCGCCTGGGGACAGGTGCAATGCACCCATGTCAAATGCAGGTGCAACGTACTTTGAAAGTGCGTTGCACCTGACTGATTAATATTAATTAAGGTACGATCGTTCCGTCGTTAATACCGGCGATGGCAGCGTCAGCGGCAGTCTTGACTTCCGCGGGCACCGTTATGGCCGGGTTGTACGCGATCACCAGACCGCCATTTTTGAAGGTCAGCGTGTAGGCCTTGCCGCCCATCACACCCTTCTGAACGCTGGCGATCATGTCTTTGAGGATGCCGGTCCAATCATAGACCTGGCTGGCAACCACGGCCTCGGGGGCCAGGGACGTCTGGTCCCACTGCGTGCCGAACCAGTACACGCCCTTGTCTTTGGCAACGCCGATGGCGCCAACTACCGACTGCGAAGAACCGGTCAGCATATCCGCGCCGGCGGCAATGTGCGTTTCAGCGGCGGTAGCCATCAGAGAAACATCGGAGAACGAACCGGTGTAGGTCACGCTGACGGTGGTGCCGGGTTTGGCAGCTTCGGCGCCCTTCTGGAAGCCTTCGATGTAGAGTTTGGCATCGCCAGCGTCTACCGGGCCGGTCTCGCCGATGATACCGGTTTTCGACATCAACGCGGCGATGGTGCCTAGGACGTAACCGCCCTGCTGGGCTTCGGCCTGGTAGGCGAACACATTATTGACGCCCGAAGCCTGGAAGGTGTCCATCGAGGTACCCCAGGCAAATGCGGTGTTCGGGAAATCCGGTGCAACCTGTTCGAGCGAGGTGCCATACTGCGAACCGTGCGCAATCACCAGGTTATAGCCTTTGTCGGCATAGTCGCGGATAGCCGCAGCGGCATCCGGCACCTTGAACAGGTTTTCCGAATAGGCGATTTCCATGGCGCTCTCGCCGCCCATCTCAGCCTGGACTTTTTTCAGGCCTTCGAACATCGACTGGCTGAAAGCCATGTCGGTGATCGAGGAGGGCATCACGATGGCGACTTTGAAGGCAGTCGCGGCTTCCGGGGCGGGAGTGGCGGCAGCCGGGGCGCAGCCGACAGCCAAAATTACCACAAGCATAACCAGCGCCAGTACACGGGAAAGGGTCGATTTCATTTTTTCTCCTTCAGCAATATCAATATGGGTTGGATCGCGATATTCATACGCATGGTTTTACGCATTATAAAACTATCCCCTTCTCATCCTCCTTGGACTAGTTTTCACCGCGTTCAAACGGTTTGGTCAGAGCCGCAGGTTGTTGGGCGCGCTTGGTAGCAAATGCCAGCGCCAGAATGGTGAGTACATACGGCATCATAATAGCAAAATCGGAGGGAATATTAATACCCAATACTTGAATCCACAACTGTAAAGCATTGACAAAGCTGAACAGCAGCGCCCCGGCTAGCACGCCGTATGGCCGCCAGCCGCCAAAATACACCAGCGCCACGGCGATGAAGCCCATACCGTTGGTCATATTTTCCTGGAACAGATTGATCAGCGCAATGGACAGCGACGCCCCGGCGATACCTGCCAGCATGCCGCCCAGGCACACGCAGAAATAACGCACGCGGATGACATTCACCCCCAGCGTATCGGCTGCCTGAGGGTTCTGGCCTACCGCCCGGATCTTTAATCCAAAAGTGGTTTTGTTGAGAAACCAGGCCGAAAGCGGTACCAGCAGGAAGGCGGCATACACCAGCAGGTTGTGATTGAACAGCACTTCGCCGACGTAAGGAATGTCAGCCAGAAGCGGAATGCGCACTGGCTTGAATCCATTGATCGATTCGACCCCGCCCAGTGTGGTCTTGAACAGCAGACTCGAAAGCCCCAGCCCGAACAGTTGCAGGCCAATACCGCTAATGCCCTGCTCGGCCTGGAAGGTGATGCTGATGACCGACATCAGCAGCCCCATCAGAATGCCGACCAAAGCCGCAGCCAGCAGACCCAGCCAGATGTTGCCCGATTTCATGCCAACATAGAATCCGCTGTAGGCGCCCATCAGCATGATGCCATCCACGCCGAGGTTCAATACGCCCGAACGCTGCGCAAAGGTCTCGCCAACGGCGGCGAAAAGATACGGCGTTGCCAGGCGGATGCCCGAATAGAGGATCCCCAGGAGAACTGGAAGAGAGAACAACTCACCCATGGGTTTCTCTCCGGCGGGCGCGCCAGCGCGACCAGATCTGGCTGCCAACGACGAACAAAACTACCAGTCCGAGCAGCGCATCGATTAATGAAGAAGGCACCTGCACCGCCCGCTGCATCTTATCGGCGCCCACCAACAGGCCGCCAAACAAGACCGATGCGGGGATGCTCCCCAGCGGGTGCAGCGCGCCAAACAAAGCGGCCACAATGCCTGAAAAACCGTAACCGGAAGCCAGGTTTTCCATCATCCGGTGTTGTACGCCCATAACCTCCACTGCTCCAGCCAGCCCGGCGAAACCTCCGCCCAGGATCAAAGCCAGCGCCTGGTATAAGGGGACTTTAATGCCGGCGTACCGGGCAGCATCGATATTGAGACCGACCGCCCGAATGCGGTAGCCAATAGTGGTACGCCATAGAAAAATGTAAACCAGCACCGCCAGGATCACCGCCAGGATGGCGCCCGAGTGCAGCAGGGTTTGCGGCACCAGCCGCGTCAGCCAGACAGCCCTGGGCAGCAGAGCTGACTGCGCAATCCGCGTGCCCTGCTCGATCTCTTTCGGATCGATCATGGGCCCACGCAGCAGGTAATTAGAAAATTGCACCGCGATGGCATTCATCATCACGGTGCTCAATATTTCATTTACGCCTAATTTTGCTTTTAAAACCCCCGGAATACCGCCCCAGACGGCTCCTGCCAGTGCTCCCATAATCATGCTCATGGGCAGCAGGAACCAGCCCGACATATCTTTGAACCCGATGGAGAAGGCGGTGGCCGCCAGCGCGCCGACAATGATCTGGCCTTCGCCGCCGATGTTGATCACCCCGCCGCGGAAGGCAATACACACACCCAGCCCGACCAGCAGCAAAGGCGTTGCCTTGACCAGCGTCTGGGTGATGCCCGATTTATCGCCGAAAGCGCCTTGCAGCATGGCGCCGTAGGCTTCCAATGGGTTCGCTCCCAACGCCGCCAGCATGACCGCGCCGATGAGGAATGCCACCGGTACCGCCAGCAACGGCAGGAGCGCCTCCAAGGTCCGATTGAGTACTCGCTTCACGCCCGCACGATCTGCCATGAATAAAAGGAAATCCTTTCGTCCTTGTTCGAGTGGAAAACGACTTTGCAGGGTAAAACCGGATCAGTTGAATTAATTTCAGGTGAAGGGGGGAAGAGAAATCAGACGAAGCGTCGGGTCAAGATGCCAATGAAGTTGTCTGACGATCTATTTTACTAGATGAGTTTACAGAAGAAAAGGGGAAAAACCAAGTGACATGTTGCTAATTATTGGTATGACAGCCTTTCGGTCCGCTCAAACCAGCAAACTCTTATAGGAATAAGTTGTAAATAATCCATATAATCGGTAAAATAGATCAACGTTTGAAGATCTGTAACTTTACACAATCCATTAATGATCCTTGCCCGAAAAGGCTAACTCACTGTGAAGTGGGGGCGCAATGCTATGGATCTGGTCACCCAGATTGCCAGGCTGCCGAAGGCGCATCCAGACCACATGACTTATGCAGTCTGGATTTTTACCGGCTGCCGGCCCACAACAAAGGAGGTAAGCGTTTCAGCACCTTTCGCAGTGCGCTAAAAAATTAAATAGATATTCGCAATTGCAGTTTCCTGCAAAGACTTGTCTTCGCAAAATCAATTCCTCATGTTTGACGCAGGATAAGTACGAACCTGGCGCTAGAGCGACTTTATTCACATTCGCACATTTTGGGAGGAAACCAATGTTCAAAAAATTAAGCATGACAATTATGCTCGTCCTGGTTCTGGCAGTGACGTCAGTTATGCCAGCCTATGCACAGGATATGCAGCCGGTTGATCCGATCAATCCGGTGCCAACCGTCGAAACCGATGGGATTATCGACGAGACCGCCGCTTCATGGTTTGTCGAGTTAAATAGCGACCCGACCATCGAAGGCACCAGCCTGTCCGTTACCAAAGCTGAAAAGAAAGCCTTCCGCGACGCGGCCCGCCGCGCCGGCGTGAAATACACCGAGCGCAGGGCGTTCGATACCCTGTGGAACGGGCTGTCGATTAAAATCGACGCGTCGCAGCTAAGCGCCCTGACCAGGCTGCCGGGTGTGAAAGCTGTTTACCCGATCGAAACGATCGCCATACCGCTCCCGTTCGAGGAAGCCACCAATCCTGAGCTGTTTACCGCCCTGGCCCAAACCGGCGCGGATGTTGCCCAGAATGAGCTGGGTTTCACCGGTGCGGGCATCAAGGTGGCGGTGATGGACACGGGTATTGACTATAACCACCCCGACCTGGGCGGCTGTTTCGGCCCTGGCTGCCGCGTGGTCACCGGTTGGGATTTTGTCGGTGACAATTACGATGCGAATCCGGCGAATGCCACGTATAACCCGGTTCCGGAGCCCGATAACGACCCGGATGACTGCGCCGGACACGGCACGCATGTGGCGGGCATCATTGGCGCCAATGGAGCTGTTGTCGGCGTTGCCCCGGGCGTGACTTTTGGTGCGTACCGCGTATTTGGCTGCAACGGCTCGACCGAGTCTGACATTATGCTGGCTGCCATGGAACGCGCGCTGGCGGATGGCATGGACGTGCTGAATATGTCCATCGGCTCAGCTTTCCAGTGGCCGCAATACCCCACCGCCATCGCCTCCGATCGTCTGGTCGACCACGGCATGGTAGTGGTCGCCTCTATCGGTAACAGCGGCGCGAACGGTCTGTACTCGGCCGGCGCCCCGGGCCTGGGAAAGAAAGTCATCGGCGTAGCAGCGTTTGACAACACCCACATCGTATTATCGGTATTCACCCTTTCGCCGGATGACATGGCGATTGGATATATGCCCGCGACTGCCGCTCCGCTGCCGCCCACATCGGGCACATTTGCTTTAGCCAGAACGGGAACACCCACCACCACCAACGACGCCTGTGCCGCTCTGCCTGCCGGCAGTTTGAGCGGGAAAGTGGTTTTGATCCGGCGTGGTACCTGTACCTTCCATCTAAAGACGCTCAACGCCCAAAATGCCGGAGCTGTCGGCGTGATTCTGTATAACAATAGCGCCGGATTCTTTAGCGCCACGGTTGCTGGAACAACACCCATTACTATTCCAGTGGTTTCAACCAACGATGTCTCAGGCGTTTTGATCAATAATCGTTTAGCTGCCGGCCCGGTCGACATGACCTGGACTGACCAGACGGGCACCTTCCTCAACCCCACTGGCAATCTGATCTCTTCATTCAGCTCCTATGGGCTTTCGCCGGATCTGGCGCTTAAACCGGATATCGGCGCTCCGGGTGGATTGATTTATTCCACCTATCCGCTGGAACTGGGTGGATATGCGACTCTATCCGGTACGTCCATGTCCTCGCCGCACGTTGCGGGCGCGGTGGCGCTGCTATTGGAGGCGCAACCTAACCTGCCTTCCCAGGCCGTTCGCGGCATTTTGCAGAACTCAGCGGATCCAAAACCCTGGTGGGGAAACCCGGGTCTTGGTTTCCTGGATAATGTCAACCGCCAGGGCGCGGGCATGCTGGATATCGACGATGCCATCCTGGCAACCACTTCCGTCGAACCAGCCAAGATTGCCACCGGTGAGTCGGAGGCTGGGCCCTTCTCGCAGACATTGACCGTCACAAACAGCGGTCCATTTGACGTTACTTACAATCTCTCGCATGTGCCGGCCCTATCGAATGGCTCCAATACATTCGCGCCGAGCTTCACCACCGGGTTCGCCGCGGTTAGCTTTAGCGCCCCATCGGTCATGGTACCGGCGGGCGGCAGTGCTACGGTAGATGTGACGATTACGGCCAATCCCGCTCTTGCGGATCGCAGCCAGTACGGCGGATACATCAAGTTCACGCCGCAGGGCGGCGGGCAGGTCTATACCGTACCGTATGCCGGCTTCAAGGGCGACTACCAATCGGTCCCGGTCATCACCCCAACCACGTTTGGCTTCCCCTGGTTGGCAAAACTTACCACCGAAGGCTTTGAAATGTTAGGCCCAGCCGATGTGTATGCCTTCACGATGGTAGAGGATGACGTGCCTTACTTCCTTGTCCACCTCAACCACCAGTCCCGCTCGATGCGGTTTGAGGTCTTTGATGCAGCAAGCGGCAAGGCATATCACACCTTCGCCAGAGAAGAGTACTTACCGCGCAACAGCACCACCACTGGCTTCTTTGCCTGGGCGTTTGATGGTAAAACCTTTGCCGGCAATAAGACCTACACCGTGCCGGATGGCACCTACTACGTCAAAGTATCGCTGCTCAAGGCTAACGGCGATGCCGGCAACCCGGCACACTGGGAAACCTGGACTTCTCCAGCGTTCACCATCGACCGGCCCTAACCGGCTGAAATCTCATATTTTTAATCGACTTACGGGCGGCTTGCAAGCCGCCCGTAAGTTTGCGAGTGGTAAGTGCGGTTCGTGAACCGCTGTGCATACCGCTTGGCCAGTCCGTGGCACATAACACATGGCCCGGCAACACTCCCTTGGTGTTACAATCGCCCCAAATACCACTGACACTGAAGGAACCTCCCTCATGCTCGACCCCCAACTCATTGCCGCCGCCATCAACGTCAAACCGACCCAGGTCAGCGCTACCATCGAGCTGCTCGATGGCGGAAACACCATCCCCTTCATCGCCCGCTACCGCAAGGAAATGACCGGCGGGCTGGATGAAGAACAACTGCGCCAGGTGGAATCAGCAGTCGAGAAACGCCGTGCGCTGGACGAGCGCAGCGCCACGGTTTTAGCGTCCATCGCAGAGCAGGGCAAGCTGACCGATGAACTGCGCACCAAAATCAGCGCGGCGGCTACCCTCACCGAGCTGGAAGACCTGTACGCCCCGTACAAACCCAAACGCCGCACCCGCGCCAGCATTGCTCGCGAACACGGCCTGCAGCCGTTGGCGGATTTGATCCTCCAACAGGCACGCGACGCCGGCGACCCGCTTGATCTGGCTGCAGCCTACCTCAGCGAGGCGGTCGAAACCCCCGAAGATGCCCTGTCCGGCGCGCGGGACATCGTCGCAGAAACGATCGCCGAAAATGCCGCCGTCCGGCAGGGGGTACGAGAGAAAGCGCTGCGCTTTGGCTTGCTGCACGCCGAAAAAATCGCCGATGGAATCGATGAAAAATCGGTTTACAGCCTGTACTACGCTTACGAGGCCCGCGTCGACCATATGCGGCCGCACCAAATCCTGGCGCTCAATCGCGGCGAAAGCGAAAAGGTGCTCAAAATTCATGTGACCGTCTCTGAAACGGACTGGCAGCCGGTCATCCACCGCCATTACTCCGCTGATCCGCGCTCACGCTTTGCCCTGCAGTTGCAGACCGCTGCGGCCGACGCCGCAGAACGCCTGTTATTACCCGCCATCGAGCGTGACGTGCGCCGTTCGCTGACCGAAACCGCCGAAGCGCATGCTATCCGGGTCTTTGCTGAAAATCTGCGCGCGCTGCTGGGTCAGCCACCGCTGGTAGATCATACCGTGCTTGGCATCGACCCCGGCTTCCGCACCGGCTGCAAGGTGGCGGTCATCGATCCGACCGGCAAACTGCTGACCACGGCAACCATTTACCCGCACGAACCGCAAAAACGCTGGAAGGAAGCGCTCGCCACCCTGCTGGGGCTGGTCAAGCAGTACAAAGTAACGCTGATCTCCATCGGCAACGGCACTGCCTCGCGCGAGTCCGAACAGTTGGCAGCCGAACTGATCAACCTGCCCGAGGCAGCCGTCAAACCCGTGCGTTACGCCATCACCAACGAAGCCGGCGCTTCGGTTTACTCCGCCAGCCCACTGGCGCGCGCCGAGATGCCCGACCTGGACGTTTCGCTGCGCGGAGCGGTTTCCATTGCCCGCCGGGTGCAGGATCCGCTGGCCGAGCTGGTCAAAATTGACCCCAAGTCGATCGGGGTGGGCATGTACCAGCACGATGTGGACCAGACAGAGCTGGGAAACACGCTGGCCGGAGTGGTCGAGGATGTGGTCAACTGGGTCGGAGTGGACGCCAATACTGCTTCGCCCGCCCTGCTGACGCATGTCGCCGGGATTGGTCCGCGGCTGGGTGAGGCGATTGTGGCCTATCGCGAAGAAAACGGGCCATTTGGCAACCGGGCTGACCTGCGCCGCGTGCCCAAGCTGGGTGACAAGACTTTCGAGCAGGCAGCCGGATTCCTGCGGGTCAATAACAGCCGCGAGCCGCTGGATGCCACTGCCATTCATCCCGAATCGTATGCGGTTGCCCGGGCTGCCCTGGCGCGCGCCGGGGTTAATCCAGCCGATTCCCTGGTCGAGCGCCGCCGTCTGCTGGCGCAGTTACGCGGTCAGGTTGGTATGGAAAAGCTTGCGGCAGACCTGGGAGCCGGCGTCCCCACCCTGACGGATATTCTGGACATTCTGGCGCGCCCAGGCCGCGATCCGCGCTCCGACGCCCCCGCCCCAGTGCTGCGTTCGGATGTTTTAAAAATGGAAGATTTATCCACCGGGATGCGGCTGAAGGGTACTGTGCGCAATGTGATCGACTTCGGCGCGTTTGTGGACATCGGCGTTAAACAGGACGGGTTATTGCACCGCTCGCAAATCCCGCAAGGAACGGCGCTCAAGGTCGGCGACGTGATCGAGGTGACGATTCTGCGCGTGGAGGTTGACCGCGGCCGTATTGCGCTGGGCTGGGAATAGAGCATGTGTCATGTGTCACGTGTCACGCCGGTTTCTCCTCCCCTATTTTCGAAGAAAATGGGGGAGGTTGGGAGGGGGTCGCACATGGCACGTGGCACTTACTTCCCGAATCCCCGTAGCATCATGCGTACCGAATCCTGCATGATATTGGCCCAATCCGCCTCGGACGGATCGATCAGTCCCTGCAGAATCAGCCCGACTGCCATCCCGAGCAGCGCATTGGCTGCCACGGTCGGATTTTCGACTTGCAGGGAGCCATCCGCCACGCCGGCTTCGACGATGCGGCGGAAGTATTGTTGGTAGCTGCGGTACGGTGCTTTGACCTGCTGCCAGACCTGCGGATCACGGATCGACTGCTGCCAAAATTCAAGGAATAGCGGCAGATAACCCATTGAGTTTTCGAAGATCACGCGGGTCGCGCCAGCCATTTGCACCAGGCCGTCGCTGACGGTTTCAGTCTGTCCGCGCGCGGTTTCCAGGCCTGCATCAACCACCACCAGCCAGGATTTGAGCAGTTCAAAGAACAGATTCTGCTTGCTGGAGAAGTGGTAATAGAAGGCCCCCTTGGTCACGCCGGCTTCAGCGCAGATTTCCGCCACGCTGGCGGCGGCAAATCCGCTGCGCGAAAAGCATGCCTGAGCGGCAGACAGGATACGGGTGCGGGTTTCTTCGGCGCGCTGCTGGATGGGCATAGGTTGACCCTTGCGGTGGGATGGGGCAAGTATACACCGTGTCAGGTGTCACTGGCCTAAAGTAACTTGCCCAGAGGCCTGACCGGTATGGTTGTTATTGAGTCAATATCACTACGAAGCACACAGAATGAATTGGGGCTGTCCGAAAAGCGGGCGAGCATGGAAACCCGCCAGGAAGGAGAGGACACGGACAAACTAAAGCTCATCCTACAAATATCTTCTAATTGGGAATGTCGAAGGGCACTTATGGTAGCGTAAGCATTTAGCTTGCGCAGGCCGAAGGCCTCATTTGAGCCAGCAGTTGGAGAGTTCTGGACAAGCTAAAGCTTATCCTACAAATTTCTGCGCCTGAAAAATCATTGCAGGGAACGCGGCTTGCCCGTTCCGTGCAGAACCTTCGCGGACGGGTTCCACCCCGTCCCCTATATATGGGGTGAAAATTGACGAATGATACCTTTTTGGACAGCCCCGTAAGATGAGGGAGGTTTTACGAACCTCTCACCTGGCCTCTCCCCGTGCCGGGGAGAGGAATCTTGGGCGCACCTGGCGCCCCTTCCCTGTTATAATCCCCGCAACCCAATCTAAGGTAACTGAATTATGGATCTCACACGCGATGTGGTCGCAAACGGGCTGGTCGTCAGCCTGGATTACACTCTGACCGTTGACGATGAAATCGTTGATTCTTCCGGCGAAAAACCGCTGGAATATTTGCAGGGCTACAACAACATCATCTCCGGCCTCGAAACGGCGTTGGAAGGCATGCTGGTGGGCGAAACCCGCGAGGTGGCCGTGCCGCCCAAGCAGGCTTACGGCGAGTATGACCCGGAGGCAACTTATGTGCTGCCAAAAAACCAGTTTCCCCCCAGTTTTGACCTGCGCATCGGCGCATCGCTGCGGGTACGCGACGATAACGGCAAAATTCTCAGCGCGCGCATCGTCCATCTGGATGGCGACGGCGTAAAGATCGACATGAATCACCCGCTGGCCGGAAAAACCCTGCATTTCCACGCCAGCATCGCCGCCATCCGGCCAGCCACGGATGATGAATTGGCTGCCGGTCGGGTTGGCGGATCGTGTTCCAGTTGCGGCTCTTCCAGCGGCTGCTCGGGCTCCTGCAGCTAAGCGCTATTCGCTAAAAATCCGGCGATAAGCCTCGCTGGTCTCCATTAATTCGGCATGAGTGCCGGCTGCCGCCAGCCGGCCTTTGCGCATGACCAGGATCAGGTCAGCCCAGCGGATTTGCGACAACCGGTGGGTGATGATGAAAGTCGTGCGCCCGCGAGCAGCCGCGTAAATGGCGCGTTGAATCTTATCCTCGGTGGCGGAGTCGATGGCTGAGGTGGAATCGTCCAGAATGAGGATTTTTGGCTCGGTCAAAAAGGCGCGCGCCAATGCCAGCCGCTGCCGCTGGCCGCCTGAGAGAGTCACGCCGCGCTCGCCAATCACCGACTGGTAGCCCTGTTCGAATTCCTGAATAAACTCATCAGCCTGCGCCTGACGGGCGGCTGCCTGCACCTCTTCGTCGCTGGCGTCTGGTTTGCCAAAGGCAATATTGTCGCGGATCGATTGCGAGAATAAGAAAATATCCTGCTCGATGATCGATATCTGGCGGCGCAGCGCCTCCAGATTCCATTCGCGCACATCCACCCCATCCACCAGCACCTGGCCGCAATCAACGTCATAGGTGCGGTTGATCAAGCGTGCCAGCGTGGTTTTGGCGGAACCGGTCTGACCGACCACCGCCACCGTCTGCCCCGGTTGGACGGTAAACGACACATCGTCGAGAATTCGCTCAGCGCTGCCGTAGGCAAAACACGCGCCGCGGAACTCAACCTGCCCGCGCATTTCGGCAGCCTGCGCAGAGGCGTTCTGGTCCAGATCATTCTCGCGATTCATCAATTCTAAAATGCGGCGCGCGCCTGCTAATCCAAGCGCAATGCGGGAATAAGCAAAAATGGAGGTGAAGGTGGGAAAACCGAGCATCAAGAGCAGGCCAAAATAAGCCACCACGTCACCGGTGTTCAGCAGCCCCTGGTTGAAGAGCAGCAGCGCATGCAGCAGCCCGCCGGCTGTGGCCACCCCCAGCAGCAGTACCGGCACAAAACGGGCTTCCACATATCCCTGCCGCACGGCTGCATCCCGGTAGCGGCTGGCATTCTGCGTAAAGCGCGCCACCTCACCCGCTTCCTGCGCCGCGGCTTTGACCGCCTCGATGCCGTCCAGCGCCTCATTGAGCCGGGTATTAAGCGAGCCAAAGGCCGAGCGCACCTCATCGGTGATGGGCTGCAATTCAGCCAGGTATGTTTTGAGCGCAATGAAGTAGGCCACCGCAAAAAGGATCGGCATGAGCATCAATGCCGGGTGATAACGCGGGGCCACAACAATGGGTACAACGATGAAGACCAGCGATCCGACCACCAGATTGGCGCCCGGGCTGAACATAAAGTTGACCTCGCGCACATCGTTGGTGGCGCGCGCCATGGTATCCCCCACCGGCTGCAAGTTGTGGAAGGTCATGCTCTTGCCGAGCAGATCGGTATAAAGCTCATTGCGCACCGAGCGTTCCATGCGCTGCGCCACCAGCTCGAAACCAAAATTGCGGCCAAATTGCAGCACAGCCCGGATGGATTGTGACAGTGCCAGTAATATAGCTATGCGCATTAATTCCGGGGTGAGAAAACTGCCCGAAGAAAGCAGGTCGAAGGCATTGCCCATCAGAACCGGCGCCACACCGGCCAGCGCGGCATTGCCCACTGCCCCAACGATGGCGACCAGGACGATTGGCCACTGGTGCAGCATGTGCGAGAGAATCCAGCGCAGCGGGCTGCGCCGGTCGGTTTGATATGGCAGCGGTAGGGTGAATTCGGCAGTGGTCATGGCAGAGATTGATTCTACCATTACCCGGGTCGCCGACCGGCGGTTCCGGTAATAGAACTGCGGGTATGTAAGGGCGCAGCACCCTGTGGGGTAGCCAGGGAAAGGTTTCCGCGTGCAAACAATTCCCCTCCCTTTCAGGGCAAGGAATTAACTCCTCCCCTAAAATCCGTTCTTGAATGTGGCGGAGTTATCTTTGGGCATTTAACTGCCGAAGGCAGCACCTCCTCCATTTTTGATTTTCAAAATGGGGGAGGTTGGAGGGGGCCGAGGTTCTACCCCCTTACCTTGCCTCTCCCCCAAAAAACATGGGGGAGAGGAATCACACAATCAGAAATTACGGCAAATTACCGACGACGTCGAAGGTGCGCAGGATTTCATCGAACGCGGCGGCGTCAGCATCCGTCATGATGTTGACCAACACCGTGATCAAGAAAGAAGTCGGATCATTGATCGGCCGGGCGGAGAGCACCACCATCGTGTTCTGCGTCCCTGCGCAGTTGGTGTACAGGTCGTACGACCCTTTGTAAGCCGAATCCTCGTAATCGTAGCGGCCTTCCAGGCTGCAATCGCCGCGGAAAATGTCGCGGTAGGCATCCAGCAGTTCGATATAGCCGGCCAGGGTGGCGATGTCGTTGGACGCGCCAAAGAAAACACCCGGTTCGTAATAGGTTTCGTTGAAAGCCTGAACACTGGCTGCCGCTGTGATGCTGGCGCCAATCACCTCGCCGTCGGAGATCCAGTTCGAACCGTCCACTTCTGCCCAGATAGAGGGGATGGACACCTGGATGGCGCCCGTATCATCGGTAACCATCACATATTCATCGTAACTACCGGTGCTGGACGATTGAACATCATCCTGCAGCTCAGTGGCAAAGGAGAAGCTGGTTTCCAGGACACGGCCGTTCAGTTGGCCTTCCAGGTACTCCTGCGAATCAAAACGCAGCACTTCCACTGCCATGGTGTCGGTGGCATTGCGGGTACGCAGAATGTCGCAATAATCAGCTATGGTGCCATCAGTCGCCAGCACCAGGCCTTCCATGGTGGTCAGGATATCGCCGCCCTGGATGCCGGTTTTGTCGGCTGGCGAACCCGATTTAACCGAGGAAACCCAGATACCGGACAGTGAGCCGTCTTCCGACAGAACTGCCTGGCCGTTGATGCCGATGGATTCGAAATCCTTGCCCTCGCGCAGGGTGTTGACCACCCCTTCGGCGTCCGCGCCGTTGATGGCAAAGTTCTGGTCGGTAGCATCGACGCCGGCGTAGTTGATCCCGATCACTTTGCCGTCTTCCGTGACCAGCGGGCCGCCGGAGTTTCCGCCGCGAATGCGCGCATCATGCTCCAGAACACCGTCCACTGAAGCCCACGAGGTCTCACCGTCGGCGTTTGCTTTCGAGATGATGCCTTTGGTCAGGGTATATTCGGGGTCGCCCAGCGGGAACCCGGCCGCAAAGACTTCAAGACCCGGGTTGATCTCGCCCTGATACCATTCTACAAAGGGGTAGCCATCGCCTTCCAGGTCGATGACCGCCAGGTCCCAGCATTCCGAAACGCCAAGGATGCGGGCGTTGCGCGGTTCACTCTCACCGCCCACCCAGACCTTGAGCAGCGCAGCGCCGGTGACCACATGGTTGTTGGTGACGGCAATACCGGAGGGGTCAATGATAAAACCGGATCCGCGGCCGGCGGCATTGTAAACCGTGCCCATTTGCGGGTCGGTGAACGTGCCTTGCGCTTCGATTTGGATGGTGGCTTTTTTCACGTCCTCGATGCTGCCAACCAGTCCGGCAGGTTTGGTTGGTTCAGGGACGGGGGTGGGTTCCGCAGCAGTCGGCTCCGCGACTGGGGCAGCGGTTGGAGCCGGCGTTTCGACGGCTTTTGGCGTGCAGGCTGAAAGAACCAGCCCCAGGATCATTACGGCGTATAAAAAGGGCGTGCGTTTCATATGGGCTACCTCGGGGGGAATCAGGATGGATTGAAGGCCGGCTGCAAAAGGGAAAATGCCTCAACATTTAAACGCAGAACGGTTTCAGGTAATATATACCTATTATAGTGTGGTTAACCGGATTTGTAATAAAAAAAGAGGATTGCATTTTCGATAGGAACAATCTGGGCGGATCGAGTAACACGAAATCCCCGGTGGGCAGCAATTGGATTGGCCTAACAGATATTACCGAATGCTGCCTGTGCCCTGCCCGTCCCTGTCCACACTCACCGAGTGGGACACTCTGCGAGTGAGCTTGTCGGGCTTCGACAGGCTCAGCCGCCAGTGCTCCTGTGCGAAAACGACGGTCAGCGGCGGATGAAAGGCAGGAAAACGTTGTACCCGGACGGATTATGGTTGACCATAATGCGCGCCCAGTAGTCATAATTGCCGACTTTGACAATTCTGGTGAAACTGCCGGCGACATCGTAGGTATAGGCCCACACCTGAATTTGGTCGGTAAAAGGCAGGAGGTCCATGTTCAACGTTGCCGTATACACAGACTTGCCGTTTTCCTGCGTGGGCGTCTCGTCCTCGCTGATGATTTGCCATACGCCTGGCGTTTGAGTATGGTCGTACCAGCGGAACTCGACTTTGGCCACATCTGAAATGTCGCTGACAAAAACTTTCAAGGGAACCGTTGGCGTGCTGGCATCATACGTCATGCCGTAGTAGTTGCTGCTGCCAGCCAGGGCCGTCACGGGACTCAGCCACTGCGCGACTACCGCCGGGCCGACGCGGTCGATCGTTATGTTGACCGTAACATCCATGCTCCCGCCATGACCGTCCGAGAGGGTGTACACGAATGAATCGGAATCCTGCAGCAAACTTTGATTCGGGGTATAGGTGAAGGAACCGTTCGGATTGAGAGCCAAGGCGCCTTTGGCGACGCCTGTTTTCAGCGTGACTGAAAGCGCATCGCCGTCAACATCGCTGTCATTCTGCAATACACCCGGAGGATCGACATTTGCGATCAATTGGTATGTATCCTTAACGTCGTCTCCATTCGTATCGTAATACATGGTTGAATTTAGATAATAGAAATCCGCCACCCCCACCGGTGGGTCATTGACCGGCGTCACCGTGATCGATACCGTCACCGGGGGTGAATAGGCTGCACCGTCATACACCCTAAACGTGAAACTATCTGCCCCGTTGTAATTGGCTGCTGGCGTGTACATCCGGGCCGCGCCGCTGCCGCTGAGCGTGCCGTGCGAAGGCTGTGCCACAATCGAATAGGTCAATGGGTTGCCGTCAATATCGCTGCCCGTCATGGTGATCGGGGTAGGCGTGTCCTCGACAACCGATTCAGTCTGCGCATTGGCTACCGGCGCGTCGTTGACCGGGGTGACATTGATCGTCATGGTTTTGGGATTCGGGTCAAGGTCAACGCCGCTGTTGGCCGTTCCGCCGTTGTCCTGCACCTGGAAGGTGAAGCTGGCATAACCGGTGCCGTTGCCGTTCAAGGCTGGCGAATAGACCAGCGCTCCGGCATCGAGCTCAGCCAGGGTGACGACCTGATTGATGGTTGCATTTACGCCGCTGACTTTCAATGTTCCCACGGACGGCAAGCTGGCGATTTTGACTGCTGCCAGGGTGTTTATGGGGTCATCGTTCACATCGGTCAGGGGAAAATCCGTAACAGAAAAAGTTTTGTTTGTGTCTTCCAGGATGGTGACGGTTTTGTCCGCACCGTTGGGCGCAGCGTTGACCTCGTTCACGGTCACGGAAATGTTTTCACAGTCGCTGGCTGCCCCGTCACTGACGCAAACGTCAAAGGTGTTTAACGACGGTCCCTGCGCTTCGGTCGGCGTCCAGGTGAAAGCACCTGAATTCGGAACAATGGATGCGCCAGCCGGAACCAATCCTGATGTTCCGTTTGCCAGGCTGTAGGTCAGTGTGTCCGGCGCCGGTAAAGTGTCGGCATCAGTGGCGGCGGCGGTGAATGTCAAAGGGGCAAGCTCGTTCACGCTCCGCGCACCGATCAACCCCAGCACCGGCGGATCGTTGGCGTCCGTGATGGTAATGGGGAAAGTCCGGTAAATAGGTACATCGACATCCGAGCTGCTTCTGACCCTTATGGAATAGCTTGCATTGGTTTCAAAGTTGAATATGGCATTCGTTCGCAGCTCGTTTCCGCTAATGGTAAAGTACGCATTATCCGGATAAGTTGCTGTATCCCACAACGCATATGTAAAGCCGGCTCCTCCGTCAGGATCGATGGTCGTGAAGGTACCGACCGCAGTGCCTGCCGGCAAATTCTCATTGATCTGGTTGTTCGAAAGCTGAATATCGGTTGAGGTGCATGACTGGGTATACACCGTACCGTTGGTGATGGTATACGGAATGGGTGTAAGATCCGGCCAACCAACCAGCATGCTGCCGCTGCCATTCGTAGGTTCAGTTCCAGGGACGTAGGGGCGGATGGTAAAGTTGACTGCTGCGCCGGGGTTAACGCCCTGAACAGACAGGAAAATGAGCACGCCGCTGCCGTTAGCCGGCGGGGTGTCGTAATTCTGGCGCGCCATGCCAAACACAACCGTTCCTGCGATGTTGTCGATTGCATTGGTCGGTTCGAAGATGCCGTTCGGGATGAACCCGCCATTTTCGACGGCAGTCACCTGCACATTCCCGGGGGGAAAATCAATCTCCAGGTGGTAAGCCGTCAGGCTGGTCACATTCTCGACCCGTACCGGGATGAGGGAGCTCTGGCAGGTAAAGATATTCGATGAGGCAGGTAACGTCACCTTGGTACCGGTCTGGGACGAGACCCTATTCGGCAGTGCAAGGAGGGCGGATAATACGATTATCACGCAGAGCAGACGGCGAAGTATTACCGCCGATTTTGTCATCCGTCTCCTCCTTGAAAAATAGGTCGTTACCTGGTGCGATACAGGTATATTCCTAAACCTGCCACAAGCCCGGCGGCAATCAGCACAATCCACCAGTGTTCCACCAGCCAGGATGTGACTTGTGGTTTCGCAGGGTTTTCACCTGCTGCGACTGCCGGGATAAATTGCTTTTGTTCAATTTGAGTGGCCTGCGGGGTAGACTGTTCAGATGGTATGGGTTGGCTGGTCTGGGCGATCGCTTGCGTTGCTTGCGTTGGCGCCGGATTCGGAATCCAGGTGATGGAGGTAGGGTTTACCACCGGGATAGCCGTTGCACTTACGGTTGGCCCAGTGGCCGCCACGGTCAGGGTTGAATTAACCCCGCTGGAAGGAATTTCAACCCCGGTGCGGCCAGCAAGCTGCACATTCGTTATCAATAGCGCCGACTTTCCCACTTGTACGCCCTTTAAGTATAGCACAACGAGAACACCGCTGCCGCTTTTTGGTTCGCTCGGATTCACTTGCGTCATTACAAATCGCGCGATTCCCTGCTGGTTATCGACTTCATTGTATAGCACAAGCCCTGCATCCAGAAAGCTGCCAATTCCCAGTTGCACCCCGGGACTCGCCGGGTCAGCATCCTCCGCGGTTACCACGCTCGGATCGAAGGTGAGTTCGATATCGACCGCGTACAGACCGGTCACGTCAACAACCTGAATCGGTACTTCGAGCACAGTATCCGGAACAGCGGTAAGCGGCTCTAAAATGCCAATCTGAACGCCAGCCTGCGCACGCGCACTTTGCGGTCCGGTAAGGACAAAATTGAATAGGACAAGAATAAAAATGACTGCTTTATTTATGGTGCGCATAAGTTTTTTACTTCCTCAACGATCCCTGGCCAACTTGCGCCGGGCGAGTATAGCCAGCATGATGATGAATATCCCACCCAGAATGATTAAGGCTGCAGCCAGAATTTTTTCCTGTTTTGCAACGGTGGCCGCGTCGAGCAGTGCGGTTTTTTGATCCGCTCCAGGCTGCACGGGGGGGACTGCCTGTGGGGCTTGCGCGATCGCGATTCCGGTTGGTATGCCCGGCGATGATTCCGCTGGAGTTCCCGGCGTCGGAGTCGCCGCCTGCAAAGGTGCGTCCGCCGAAGGTACAATCGTTGCCGCTGTCAGGGTGGAGACTGCTTTGGATGTTTTCGCGCGCGCTGTTGGCGGGACGGCTGTTGACTCGCCGATGAAATTGGCTGTGCCGGTTGCTGTAGCAGTTGTGCTGACTGTTAAAGTTGTTTTGACCGTGGCGCTAATGATCGCCGTCTTCGTGGCTGTGGCTGTCTTGGTGGCAGTCTTGGTCGCCGTCTTCGTGGTCGTGGCGGTGACTCTTGCGGTGGTTGTGGCCGTTGGCCTGGCCGTGGCGGTAGCCGTGGCAGTCGGCGTCCAGCTGGGGGTCGGGGATGGCGTCCGGGTTGGTGAATAGGTCGTGGTGGGGATTGGGGTTTCGGTCGGCGGATTGACCGGCAGGATGACCGTCAGTGTACCATGCTCCAGTGCGGGGATGGTACTTTTTCCTGCGGGGCTGGAAAAAGCAGCGTTGGTGATGGTGATGGCAGAGACCCCGCCGGCTACGCCTTTGAAGTTAAACTTAAGCAGCGTTCCATCACCATTGACGCCCGGTCTGGCGAGCTGCGTGGCCACCACGCGGAACTCGCCGAGGTTGTTGACCAGGTATACCTGCGCCAGTCCCGAGAGGTAATTGCCATAAGCCCAGGATTCAAGCGTGAGCTTGCTTGAGTCATAGCTGATGGCCACATCGAAGGCGTTGACATCTTCCCCGCCGGTGACATACAGGCTGACCACCGCGATGTCGTTGAGCAGCACTTCGCTGGCCGATGGTGTAACCGACAGGGTGGTCGAACTTTGCGCGCGTGCTGGCAGAGCGGCCGAAAGAGTCAGGCACACTGCCAGCAGGAGCGTAAAAAACCACCTGTTAAATTTCATTGAATGCCTTCGCGCGATGGAATACCGGTAGTGCGGTGCAAGATGCAGGCCGGGAGATACCCGGCCTGCATGCCAGGTTAACTTAAGACTTACGGTGTCCAGGTAAGATAAGCATTCGCAGATGTCAGGTTGAAGTTACCGCCGACCAGCGCCAGGTCGAAGATGTTGACCTTGTTATCGAAGTTGACGTCGGCATCGGCGTTTAGGAAACCGCTGGTCTTGCCGTAATCGGTGCCGACCGCTGATGCGTCATTCACATCGATGACGTTATCCGCCCAAATCGCATTGCCTCCCTTGAGTTCGAGGGTGGTTATCACCAGGGACGGATTGACGTTGAAACTCTTCCCCATGGCTGCGGTCACGTTCAAATAACGCGGCTGGTTGGTGGTGAAGACGTAGGTGTCATCGCCGACATTCACGAAAGAGAAGTTGCTGCTGCCAAATACGTCCGTCGAAGTTGTATTATACGGGCCAAATCCTAATGTGCCCGTCTCCAACCTTACCGGCACGCCGCCGCGGTACCAGCGGCCCTGCATCGAGATCCTGCCGGTTACCGTCAGGTTATCATAAACCACGGCACTGATCGATCCAGTGGTGGCCAGCAAATCATCCGGAGTTGGGGGAAGGTCCAACAACTCTACAGTGACGGGGATTGTGCCAACTACGCTATAAGTGATTTCGAAATTGGTCACGACATTGGCTCCCGCCGCCGGTAACGTGATTGCCACGTTCCCTGAGACAGTAGCACCATTATCTACCAGCGTGACGGTTGTTAAGGGACTCCCCGCCTTGAGCGTGAGGTCGGTGGTATTGGCCGTCGTAAAGGTGAGTTTCAAAGTCACGCTGGGGAAGACGCCACCGTCAGCCGGATTGGTGGTAGTGGCAGTGAAAGTTTTGGCAATATTCTTGATGAACGGCCCTGCCACACCCGATTGGGAGAGCGTTGGATATGCAACCACATCCACCTCCCCCGGAGTGAGGGCGAAAGCGTAGACGTTCGTCGACGGCCCGGCTGGCGCCATGGCAAAGCCTTCGTTGGCTTCTGCCAGGGTTAACGCTGAATTTAATATCGTGGTAGAGCCAGTGAAGGTGACGGTGAATAACGCTACCGAACCACCGGTGGTTTTCATGCCGGTGGTGCTGGAGCCCCTGAAATTAACCGTCCCCGCGCTCTGGGTGATGACTTCGTCCCCTGCCGCTGCGCCAAAAACGCTGCCTTCGGTTGAGGCGACATAAGTCAAGTTCGTCGAGTTATATGTCAAAGTGACATCCGCGGCCTGCACGTTCACCAGGTTGGCCGAAACGGTAAAAGTGATCTGGTCACCGCCGACCAGCACCTGGCCAGTCGTCGATGTGCCGGAGGGGGCCATGGACAGGGCAACATGGGTGTATGGACTAACAGTAACATTGGCCGTGGCATCTGAACCTGCTATCGCTCCAGCCGTTACGCCCGTTGCTTTGCCCCAGGAGTTGTAGGTGGCATCCAGAACAGTTGTGCCAGCGTTGATGCCGAATCCGGCATTGCCGGTAATCAGGTTACCCTTGATTACTACGGATCCAGCTGGAGCGCCGGCAAACTCAACGCCGTCCCCGGTGAAGCCATGGATGTGGTTGTCCTGGATCAAAATACTTTGCACCGTATTGGCTACATTAATGCCGTCTCCGGCTGACGATGTGGTGCCATCGACCTCAAGGCCGATGATGCGCGTGCCGTTGGTTGCGGTTACCGCAATGCCGTTGCTGGTACTCCCTGGCTTGCATTTTGCCCCGCCGTTGCTTGCTGTGTTCACCGTCACATTGTCGGCGCTGATCGCGAAGCACGATGTGACGCCATTGACTACAACGGCGTTGGCCAGCGTGATGGTTAAACTCTTGTTAACCGTGACCGTTTCAGCGTAAGTCCCCGCGGCCACAGTGATCGTATCACCAGTGGTTGCTGCGGCCGTAACCGCAGCCTGGATGGTGGTATGGTTACAAGTACCGCCAGGGCAAACCGTGATGGTCGCTGCGCTGACGCTTTCCCCCGGTACCGCTGCAAACAGCAGCCCAATGACGAATGCTAGCACCAGCACGATGCCAAAACGCAATTTATAAGTGTTCATTTGTTACCTCCCGGAAAAATTCGCCCGAAAAAAAGCTGATTAATGATGACTATCCATTATTGGACACACCTCAGCGAATCGTGTAATCATGCCTGTTTCCTCGATATTTACCTCCTGGACCGCCTTAATGAAATTACCTGATACTAAATGGTGGTGTCCAGAGTAAATGTCTGCCCAATAGGTGCCGGTTAAACGCCATATAACCACAAACATAATCTGGTGGTTGCAATCCTGGCGCCGCATCGGAGCCTGAGTTGCCTTTAGGTTCACCTTCGCATTCCTTATAAAAAAAATTAATGATTCAGGCTATGCCAGTATTTTAATTCAATCTACGCCTGAAACAATACACAGAATTGATAATTGGTAATTTTATGATATTCATCCCCCGCCTGATCGCCCTGGAACGCCGTTCAGCGTAAGACCAGCGGCAGGAAGAGATCGTACGCCACGCAATCACCGGTATAAATGATCCCATCCGCCGCCTGGTAGGAAATGGCCGTTCCCTCCTGCCAGCCAACCAGGTAGGTCTCAGCCGTATCGATTGTCAAATGCGCGGTTTGACCGGCCTGGAGTGCCATGACCCACAGCAACACCAGGGCGCCGCTGCCGGATTCAGGGGGAGAATCATCCCCAAAACGGGCCATGCCAAATTGGACGGTTCCGGCAGCATTGTCGATGGCATTGTCTGGCGCCGGCATTTCGTCCTTGAGGAAATCGCCGTTGCTCACCTCCAACACGCGCAAGTAGTGCGGTTCAAAGGTCAATCGGATGGTGTAGGCCGTCAGATTGGTCACGTTATCCAGGCGTACGTTGATGACCGGCAGCGAGCAATGGTCAGCAGTCACGCTGACGGGTTGGATGCTCAGCGCCGCTTCAGCCTGCGAGCTGGCTGATTCCCGTTGAGAGAAGACCCCCACAACGATCAGAAGAAGAAATAGATACCGGATGAAACGCAATTCTTAATTGGGAGCCGTCGGGACCGGCGGCGGTTCAGTCGGCAAGGGTGTCGGCGTGGGCGTGGGGGTGTCGGTAAAGGGGATAATTTCAAAGGTGCCGGTCCAGGTGGGCAGCAGGTTGGGCGGGCGGGTGCGAATGATACGCGGTGTGTTGGTTGGCGTCACCGTGACGGTTGGGGTGAGCGTAGGGGTTGCAGTGGGCAAGTCCGGCAGGTAAATGGTCTCGCCGGGGGCTAGATCCGAGATGCTGGCGCGGCAGTTGGCGGTCATTAACTCTAGGGAAGGCCGGCCGTAGGTTTGACTCAAAGTCTCAAAATTATCGCCTTCGGCGACCACGTAAGGATGCCAGGTGAGCGGCGGCTGGCAAAATGGTCGGAATGTGTTTTGAGTAGAGCTGGCAATCCGGCTTGGGATGGCAACTGCGCCGCTGCCAGGCGTGCCGTCTTGCGCTGGCCCACCGGGGTTGAACAGCCCGTACGGTGTGGTCAACTGCAGGAAAGCAAAAGCCCCTCCAACCAGCAGTACCAGGATGATGACCACCGGCAGCGTGCCGATTTTCAGCTTTTTCCTTTCCCTGGGGGCAGCGACCGCCCGAAATTTACGCGGCATGCGGCTACCGGCTGCCATTTTAAACACTGGGCAGTTCACATGCTCGCCAACCAGGCAAAAAGCCACCTGATGTGACTCCCTGACCACCTCGATCGGCCGTACATGGTGGCAATAATTCCCCACCGAGGCAAAATGCAGCGCAGTACTGGGGTCACTTCTCAGCCCCAGGTGCGGGCATATGCGCATGTGCGTGGGTTTTGCCATAAGGATAGACCGTCAACCAGAGGAAAGGCTTGCAACTGCTGATACAGCAAGCTTTTCAGTGGTTCTATTCTACCAAAAAATGGCCAGGACGCGTCGCTATCGAGGTGCCAGGTTTCTGCGGTCGCGGCCGAAGGGGCTCTCTCCCCGGAGTGGTTTTGCCTGGGGATTGACCAGGTGAGGGGCTCGATTTATTTCCGGAACCTATTCCCGCTCCCCTCCGTCCTACAACCATGTCCAAAACATTCACCCCTGGAGTCACCATGAAACACACCTTTCTTGCGATTCTACTGGTATCTCTGCTGGCTGGTTGTTCCACCACGGATCGCCCTACCACGGGTCAGACCTGGTTGCTGGAGTCCATGACCATCGACGGTAGTTCCATTGACCTGACCTCCGCCAACCCGATCACCCTGGAAATCACCGATAGAAATGCCGTCGGCGGATCGTCGGGCTGCAATCTTTACTTTGGCGAGCTGGAATTCAAAGCAGGCGGTGTTGTAACCGGCGGTCAGTTTGGCGGCACCGAAATGGCCTGTGACAAAGGTATGGATGTGGAAGCTGCCTACCTGGCAGCGCTTGGGCGGGTCGACCAATACACGTTTAGCGAGTTTCAATTGACCCTGACCGCGGACAGCGGCCTGACCGTGTTGACGTATTCTCTGATGCAAATGGCTCCGTAATCGTCTCAAGTAGAGGGTCGACACAGAATTCGATCCCTATAATTCACCTGATATCCCTACCCGACCATCGCAACAAGCTTATCCTTTGCATCGACCTCTTTTTGCCTGCTGCGTCTTCAAGTATGATAGACATATCATGTCAACCGCGAACCTGCTGCGATCTGAATACGGCTGGAAGCTCACCGGTGCGTTCAATGAGACGCACCTGGCCGTCCTGCTGCTGGCAGCGCAAGACCTGAGCGCATTTGCCGAAGCGCAGGCGCCAGGCAGCGGTCCAATATGGATGCAGCGCCGGTTGGCGCCGGTGCGTTTTCACCTGGGCGGGCTGCCGCAATGGGTGGTTACCCGCGTTGCGACGCATGCCATGTCGGTGGTGTTTCCCCGGCGGGACGTCTGGTTGAATAAGAATTTTCTCACCCTGCCCAACCCGCGCCATCACATCGTCCACGAACTGGCCCACGTGCTGGATAATCACCTGGGACCTAAGGCGCTGCCGGCTGCCATCTTTGGCGGCGGGCCCGCAGACCGGTTGGTGCGCGAAATGGGCGGCGCGCCACGCGGGATACGCTATTCGAATGGCGCTTGCGACATCCCGCCGGCCAACCGCTGGGCGGAGTCTGCTGGCAGCGCTTACGGCAATCACGCCAGCGCTGAATATTTCGCCGAAACGCTCGCCTGGGCGGTGTACTACCCGCCTAACCTGCCCAACCCCACGCTGATGGACTGGCTAAAAGCGAATGTTTTCCTACCGGTACTGTAGAAAGGTTAACAATGGAAGACGCCCCCCTCACCCACTCGCAAATATTTGCCAATCAAGTGCTGCCTCAGTTGTTCCACGGGGCGCCGGCCCAGGTAGTGAAATACCTTGATCAGGACGGGACAAAATTCCTCAATTTTTACTGGGACAATGCCGCTGAAAAACTGCATCGCGGCGCTCGCGCCAGTTCTTTTGGTTTGAATTTCACCATCGAAGAGCCCGCACCGCGGATGTACGCAGCGGTGATCACCCTGCCAGAACCGAAAATAGCCGGGGAAGCCTTTTATACCGCGCTGATTTACCGCCCCGACCGGCGCATCCTGTTGGTCTCGGATATGACCCGCGTGTTTACGTTGGAGCGCACCGATCTCGCAGAGGAGGGCGGTCAGCCCGGCACCCGGTTGGTGCAATGGACTACCCACCTCGAACGGGTCGAATACCCGGATGTTCTGGAAAAACGCCAGTCGTCTTTCCTGGCAGCGGTTTTGGAACATCTCGACGATTAACGTGCCCAATTCGGAATGGGGATGGGGACCGGGTTTTACATATTCCTCACGGGATCGCGGTTTTTGCACACCCGAGCGAAGCGAGAGGTGGAGGTAAGGTGAGGGTTAATTCTCGTCCTCTGTCCATTTACGGTGTGGGCACGGGGTAAAGCTCAGGGTCGATGGACTGTAAAAAGCCCCGTGCCCTAACCTGTGGAGAGGAAATGTGGGAATATGCGGGCAGGGGGTAGCATTTGAGCCGTCCGAAGGGTCAGGAAGAGGCTGTTTCCGCACCCTTGACAGGCTTCCACCCCTGAATATAATTAGCTGCACTAATAATTAGCACTGCTAAGTAATTGACGAGGATTCTCCATGGACGTAATTGCACCTCCCATTGACCAGACAGCCGTAGACGCGGACACCGCCGAGTTATACGAGCTGGCTTACCAGCTCAGCCACCTGGCGCGCCAGCAAATGCACGCTGCGCTGGCAGTGTACAACTTGACCTTGCCCCAGTTCTCGGTACTCAAGTGCGTTCTGTCCCACCAGAACAACATTTCCGTCTCGGCTCTGGCCGAAACCACCCACCAGGTACTGCCCACCATTACCGGCATTCTCAACCGGTTGGAGGAACGTGGCATGGTCGTCCGCCGGCGCAGCCCCACCGACCGCCGCACCCAGCTCATTTCCATCACGCCGCCGGCTGAAAACATACTGATTGAATTTTCACAACGTAACCGCGCTCAGATGAGCGCCCTGCTTACGAAAATCAGCCCGGAGGAGCGCCGCTTTCTGCTGCAAATCATCCGCACCCTGACGGAACAATTCACTCCATCTATTTTCGCTGGCCCTGATAAGGAAGCATCCCTTGGTTAAGAACCGTAATATTGCTATTTTATTTTTTACTATGGTAGTCATGCTGATGGGATTTGGCATGGTTATCCCCATCATGCCGTTTTATATTGAATCACTTGGCGCGAGCGGCACCACGCTGGGCGCTTTAATGGCCATTTTCTCGATCATGCAATTCCTCTTCTCGCCTATCTGGGGCAGCCTGTCCGACCGCTATGGCCGCAAAAAATTGCTGCTGCTGGGTACATTCGGTAACGGCCTGTCAATGCTGTTGTTCGGCCTGTCCACCCAGGTCTGGATGCTGTTTGCATCGCGGGCGCTGGCTGGCATCCTCTCCGCGGCGACCATGCCGACTGCCATGGCCTATATATCCGACAGCTCGGACAAAAAGAACCGGGGCGGCGGGATGGGCATTATTGGCGCTGCGATGGGCGTCGGGATGGTGATTGGACCTGGATTAGGCGGTTGGCTTGGCGAAGCCAACCTCTCCCTGCCATTTTTTGTAGCCTTCGGCCTTTCCATTGCCTCGCTGGTGCTGATCCTGATCCTGCTGCCTGAGTCGTTACCCGTGGAAAAGCGCACTGCTACGGTCCAGTCCAGCGGACCACAACTTAAAACCTTGTGGCGGGCGCTCACCGGTCCGCTTGGGTTCTTGATGGCGTTGTCATTCCTGGTCTTCTTTGCACTGGCCAATTTTGAAGGGATATTCGGGTTGTATGCCCAATACCGCTTTGATTATGGCCCCCGGCAGGTTGGCACGGTGATGATGGTGATCGGCGTGGTCTCAGCCGTCATGCAGGGACTGATGACCGGTCCAGCTACCCGCCGCTTTGGTGAAGACAAACTCATCCGCTGGTCACTGCTTGGCAGTGCAGTTTTCTTTGGGGTCATGTTACTCGCGCGCTCCATGGGTACCATCATGCTCACCACCGGACTGTTCGTGCTGGCCAACGCCATGTTACGCCCGGCGATCGCATCGAACATCTCGTTTCAAGCTGGCGACCAGCAAGGTGCAGTGCTTGGCGTCAGCAACTCGTTCATGAGCCTTGGGCGGGTGGTCGGGCCGCTGTGGGCAGGCGCATTGATTGATGTGAACGTGATCCTGCCGTACTTGAGCGGCGCGGTGATCATGCTGCTGATCTATCTGGCCAGCCTGGTGTGGCTGAAACCATCAGGACCAGCGACGCAACCGGTAGAAGCAGTAGCGGCAACCGATTAGCGTGTCAGGTTCCACCAGGAGCGACTGCTTTATATATTCGTGAGTTAGAGATACATATCACACATCTTGATAGGTCATGCTGCCCGCAAGGCACTCTGTGAGTGAAGGCAGGTTTTTAGCCCGAAACATCTCTTTTACTGTGCCCTTCACCTGATATTTCCTTCGTGAAATGAGGGGAGGTGCAGAACTCCACAATTTGCTCCAGCGCAAGACCGACCGGTGTGGGGGGTGATAAACTTATAGGGTAAACAATCTCTCCTTAAAGGACTTACTCATGACCGACAAACAACCCGCCTGCCTGTTCTGCCAGCACACCAGCGACCAGGTGCCGCTGGTCCATCTGGTGTCCAAGAGCCAGGATTATTACATCTGCCCGGAACACCTGCCCTTATTGATCCATGAACCCCACAAACTGGCCGGCAAACTGCCCGGCGTAGAGAACCTGGAAGGCCACCAGCACTAAGCAACTGAACGCCGTTTGTTGTTTTCGCCTGTCATCCTGAGTGAGCGCTCTCCGCGAAACGAAGGATCTTGCCATCAGGTCAGATTCTTCGCTGCGCTTCAGAAAGACACCCTTATTCATGGCAAGCTGCCGGTGTGGAAAACCGGAAGGGCATCAGCACTATGCAAATGAACGCCGTCCGTTGTTTTCGCTTGTCATCCTGAGTGAGCGCTCTCTGCGAAACGAAGGATCTTGTCATTTGGTGAGATTCTTCGCTGCGCTTCAGAATGACACCTTTATTTATGGCAAGCTGCCCATTGTGGAAAACCTGGAAGGCCACCAGCATTAAGATTGGCGTCATTGCGAGGCACGAAGCAATCCACACTTGTAAATCGGCACTCTGAGCAATAAAAGTTCGCCGCTCAGCCTAAACTAGATTGCGTGTTTATGTATATCTCCGTGCCTCCGTGGTAAACTCTTTTTGGGGCTCCAGAAGATTGCCATGATCAGAGACCAGATCCAACAAATGCTCGAGCAATACGGCGCGGCGTTGAGCGACGGAAATTTCGCTGTGATCGCCAATTCCTGGACTGTCCCGGCGCTGGTACTATCCGACGCCGGCGCGCTGCCCATCGCTGACATCCATGAAGTGGAGAAATTCTTTGCCGGCGCAGTCGAGTGGTATCACAACCAGGGAATCACTTCCACCCGTCCCGAAATTCAACGAATTGACTTGCTCAGCGAACGCCTGGTCGCTGTGGACGTGCGCTGGCCGTCGTTCAATGCCGCCGGACAGGAAGTCATGAGCGAGCTGTCGCATTACATTCTGGAGATGGGCAGCGATAATCAGCTGCGCTTCCGGGTGGCGCTGACCCGAACGGCCTCAGTTAAAGATAAATAACAGGCCCCGTACAACACCTGATCTGCGAAGGTCAGGCTATTCGCTTTGCGTGACCTTGCCGATATTACGGAAGATACCCGGTTGCACGCCGGTCAACTCGCCCAAGGCAATGGTCATCAACTGCAGCGGCAAAATCTCCAGCAGGGGCAGGGCCAGATCGCTGACTTGCGGCAACCGCAAGGCTGCCAGGGTTTCCTCCGGCTGGTTGCCAATCCATAATACCTGTCCGCCGAAACGGGTTACATCCTGCGCTAGTCCGCGATTGATCTCAGCAGTGCGCCGATCCCCGGCCAGCAGCAAAACCGTCAGGTCTTCATCGGCCAGTTCGAGCGGGCCGTGGCGGAAAAGGGCAACGCTCATGCCCTCGATGATCACCTTGGCGGCTTCTTTTAGGATCAGCGACCCGTTCATCACCGCCGCCAGTGAGCGCCCGCGTCCCACCAGGACGGAGCGGGTGTAGCGCTGCCCGAGGTTATCCTTCAATTCCTGCACATGCTGCGGCAAGTCCGTCAGGTATGCCTGCACTTCATCCACCGCAGCGCGCAACTCTGCCAGGGGCACGTCCAGCGGTTGGCCCATCAGCTCCAATGCCGCCAACTGAGTAACCGCCAACGTGCTGAGATAGGTTTTGGTTGATACGGTAAACTCATCACCGGCGCTCAACGGCAGCGTCACCTGGCTGGCATCGGCAAGCGGGCTTCTCATATTGTTTGTGGTGCCAAGCAAATAAGCCGGCGGCCGCGAGTCGATTGCATCCAACAGGCGGACAATTTCGATACTGTAACCGGATTGCGATACAACCCACAGCAAGCTACGCGGCGAAATCTGCTCCAGGCGATAATGCAGCAGGTCAGCCGTATCCAACCACAACACCGGTAGCCCGGTTTGGGATAGGATTTCGGCGGCTGGAATGGTGGCCATCTGCGAGGCGCCCATGCCGGTGATCAAAATTCGGTCGAATTGGCCTGCCGCCAGCATTTTGGCCGCCTGAGTCAGACTGCCCGCCGGGTAGGATTGCAGCGCGTTCCGCAGCGCTTCCGGCTGGTTCAGAATGTCATTGACGTAGGGGGATGGGTTCAACATTGTTCTCTCCAATTAAATTTAAGATGGCGCGGGCTGCACCCAAAATTCCAGCCTGGCTGCCAAGCTGCGCATGTGCAATGTGGATCTGCTCGACCGGCGCCATGATGTCATGCCGGTAAAAGACGCGGCGGAACTCAGGTTCGAACAGGTCGAATGATTCCATTACGCCGCCGCTCAAGACCACACATTCTGGCATGAGCAGCGCCACCAGGTTGACCATGCCCCAGGCCAGGTACATACCCACCTGGTCAGCCACCCTCAGCGCGACCGGGTCGCCCTGGCGCGCTGCCGCTACCATATGATGGGCTGCGATCTTCTGCAAATCACCGCCTGCCAGTTCGAGCATCAGCCCGGGTTCGCGCGTCGATGCCTCTCTTGCCAGCCTGCCAATAGCCGGTCCGGCTGCCAGCATTTCCCAGCAGCCGCGCCCGCCGCAATAACATTCGGGGCCGTTCGGGTCGAGCAGCATATGCCCGCCCTCACCGTGATGATCGCCGAAGCCGCGGTAAATTTGCCCGCGGTAAATAAAGGCGGTTCCAATGCCGGTGCCGACCGTCACCGCGGCCAGACGGTCCACGCCGCGGCCAGCGCCCAGCCAGGCCTCGCCCAGCGCGGCTACATCCGCGTCATTTTCCAGCACTGCCGGCACGCCAAAATGCTCCCGCAGCGGTTCCAGGATCGAGACATTCTCCCAGGTTGGCAGCGTGTACGGATTCTTTACCATGCCGTGTTCGCGGTCGATCGGGCCGGTCGAGCCGACCCCGATCCCCAGCAAAGGACGGTCACCGGTTCGACTCCGCACCTGTTCAACCAGTTCGATGATGTGCGCCAGGCCGTATTGCGGCCCGCGTCGCGCCTTAATGGGCGCCTTGTCGGCGGTTAATAACTCGCCGGAAGGCGTGACCACCCCCACGCGCACATTGGTGCCGCCCAGGTCGATGCCGATAACGATGGGATCCATACTTAGCCCTTCACCGCCCCGGCCGACAGGCCGCTGACAATATAGCGCTGGAAGATGAGCGCCAGCAGCACCGGCGGCAGCGCCGCCAGAACTCCGGCTGCCATCATGGCCGTGATGTCCACCGCATACCGCCCGGTAAATTCAGCAATCGCCACCGGTGCGGTCTTGGCAGCCAGGGTGCTGGTGAAGATGAGCGCGAAGAAAAATTCGTCCCAGGCCAGCAGGAAAATGAACAGGCCGGTGGAGACAATGCCCGGCGTTGCCACCGGCAGAATCACGTTGAACAAGGTGCGCAGCCGCGAGCAGCCGTCGATGCGGGCTGCATCCTCCAGCTCCATCGGCACAGCCTCGAAGAAGGTGGTAATCATCCAGATCGAAAATGGCAGCGCGAAGCTGAGGTAAGTGATGATCAAAACGGCCGGTTTATTGAGCAAAGCAAGTTTGGCGGCCACAATATACAGCGGAATGACCAGCGAGATCTCGGGAATCATGCGCACGCTCAGAATGCTCATCAGCAGCTTGTTTTTGAACGGCAGGCGCAAGCGCGCCAGGGCATAGGCAGCCAGCACACCCACCAGCAGGCAGATCAAAGTGGTGGTTGTCGCTACCAGCAGCGAGTTCCCTAGTGCGACTTTGAAGGTGCTGGCCACTTCAGAAGCGGCTCGCCCAGGCACCAGAATATCCAGATAATTTTTGAGCGTAGGCTCTTTGGGAATGAAACTTGGCGGTACGTTGAGCAGCTCGGCGCGGGTGGAAATGCTGGATAGCACCAGCCAGGTGATGGGCGCATAAACAAAAAACAACACCAGCGCCATCAGCACCAGATTGCGCATGGTTTGTACGGGGGTCTTCTTTTTCATGCGCGATTCTCCGGCCGGTACAGAATTTTTATATACACCAGCGCCATGACCAGCGTGAAGGCGGAGATAAGGAAGGAAAGCGCTGAGCCCGAGCCGAGGTGACCGTAGGTGAAAGATTCCAGGTAAGTCAGATACGAGATGGTGACCGTGCCAAAGGCCGGGCCGCCGGATGTAATAACGTAGATAATGTCAAACACGCGAAAAGCTTCCACCGTGCGGACAACCAGAGCCACCAGAATGGCGGGCTGAAGCAGCGGCAGCCGGATGAGGAGAAAGCGCTGGAAGGCATTGGCCCCATCTACAGCAGCAGCCTCCTCCAACTCGACCGGGATACCGGCCAGCGCGGCCTGCAGGATGATGGCGATAAATGGCACGCTGTGCCAGATGTCCGCCACGATCACCAGGTTCATGGCGACGATCGGGTCGATCATCCACGCCTGGTATTTTTCAATAATCCCCAGCGAAAGGAGAACTCCGTTCAAAGCGCCGTAATCCGCGTTGTAGATCCAGCGCCACATTGCGCCGTTTACAACCGTCGGCACCGCCCATGGAATGATCAGGCTGGTGCGCAGAAAATTCCATCCCGGCGGGCGCGCATGAATGAGCAAAGCGATTCCCAACCCCAGCATCAGTTCCATCCCAACCGATACCAGGGTGAAATACAAGGTCCGCCAGATGGCCTGCCAGAATTGCTGGCTGTTCAGGAATTCCAGGTAATTGCCAAATCCCACAAAATCCCTGGGGACCGGGTTGGACAGCGGTGTATCAAAGAAACTCAGCACCAGGGTAAAAATGATCGGAAGGACGGTGATAATGAGGATGACCAGCATGCTGGGCGCAAGCAGCCACAGACCGTCACGAACTTCCTGGCGGGCTAAAGTAAGCGATTTCCGTGGTTTTGCCAGAACGCTCATTTCACCTCCGGTGTCGGACCCTGCGGGGGTTCATCACCCCCGCAGGGTAGCTTACCGTTGTTTACAACACCAATTTACTTGGCGCCAAGTTCCACCCACACGGCGGCGGCATCGTCCAGCGCCTGTTGGGCAGTCTTCTGGCCGGTCAGGGCCTCCTGCAAGGCTAACTGCAGGGCCTTGGAGCCTTCACTGTAGTATGGCACCTTGGGACGCACCCGTGAGAAGGGGATTTGCTCTTTGAATATCGGCACCGTGACCGGGGTGGCCGGGTTCAGCGCGGTTAGCGCGGTCAGAGCCTCGCCTTCGTAGTTGTTCGCCCACACAGGCAGCAGATGAGCGGCATATTCTTTCTGGATTTCTTCACTGGTCAGGAATTTGACAAATTCCCAGGCCGCATCCGGATTGGCGGATTTACCAACCACCGAAAAGCCCATCGAGCCGTTAATGGTGGCGCTTTGCACGCCGGCAGCCTTACCGGCTTCGAATACCGGCATCAGGGCCATTTTTACCTGCCCGGTGACTTGTGATTCCTCGGCATTGAGCGCTGCCAGTTCGTACATGTACAGCCAGTTAGATGCAAAGGCGGCTTTGCCCTGCGAGAATACATTGCGCACATCCTCTTCCACATACGTAATGGAAGCCGGGTTGGATACGCCCGATTCAACGCTGTCCACCATCCATTGCAGCGTCTTTACCCCGAGTTCATTATTGAAGATCGGTTTGCCGGCTTCATCCACCAGCTTGCCGCCGTTGCCTTCCAGCAGGGTGACAAAGTCGCAGATGGCGGCTTCGGCCTGCGCCCACGACCAGGCGATGGGGTACTCCACCAGGCCCTTTTCTTTGATGGCCTGCCCCATGGCTACCAGTTCTTCCCAGGTGGTGGGAGGCGCGTCAAAGCCCGCTTCCTTCAAGATGGTTTCATTGTAGTAGAAATACTTGGCGTCCAGCAGCCAGGGCATACCATAGGTCTTGCCGTTGACTGTGGTGATCGCCCAGGCGGAGTCGAAGATGTTGGACTTCATATTGTCGTCCAGCCGATCGGTCACATCCAGCAAATACTCGTTGGCAGCAAATTCAGCGTACCAGATATCATCCACCAGGACGATATCGTAAGCCGGCGGAGTAGTGGACATGGCAGTGGCGATCTTATCATGCAGCGCATCATAAGACACATACTCGATCTCGACCGTGACGTTCGGGTTTGCCGCGTTGAATTTGGCTACAATGGCGTTCATTTCTTCGGGGGTTGGCCCGGCCTGCTGCATGGCCAGCACGCGCAGAGTCTTGGGACCATCTGCCTGGGGTTGGCTTGCGCAACCGGCAGCGCCTATCAAAAAGATAGCCACCAAAAGTACACTAAGCACACCGTGAATGCGTTTCATCATTCCTCCTTTTTTCTCCTTCAAGAAAATCCGGGTAAAGTAGTTTTCCATCAACCGCGCCCGGTCACGCGGACTCAGGACTAAAACAGGACGAACGACCCACTGGGAATCCGATGGTTCAGCCTGGATGCGACACGGTGATATGCTCCGTGGTGGCATCCAAAACTTTCAAAACACCGCCCATCGCGGTCGCGCGGTACCCGAGCGTGGAAGCCCACAGGCTCGGTAAGATAGGTAAGACCCCCTCCAGCCGTTTCAGGATGGGGTCGATGAACAGGTCGCTGTGCAGGGATATGCCGCCCCCCAGCACAATCACAGCCGGGTCGATCAGCGTGACAACCGCCCCGATGGCCAGCGCCAGGCTGTCCACGGCAGTATCCACCACCTGACAGGCCCAGGACTCACCCGCCCGGGCTGCCGAAAAAATGTCTTCTGCGCTCAAAGGCTGGTTGCCGCGCGGGTCGTTGGCGGCGCGCAACAGGCCAACTGCCCGGTTGACCATGGCCGTATGCGAGGCCTGGCTCTCCAGAGCGCCAAAGTCATGGAAGTTATGACCCAGGTGGCGGGTGTTGGGAGGAAGATAGCCGATTTCCCCCGCCGCATGATGTTGGCCGTGGTAAATCTTGCGGTCGATCACAATTCCTGCGCCGATGCCGGTTCCAACAGTGATGCAAACCAGGCTTTCAGCGCCAGCCTGAACGCCAAAACCATACTCGCCCAGCGCTGCCAGATTGACATCGTTCTCCACCAGGGTAAACAGATCCGGAAAGCGCTCGGCCAGCCGAATTTTGAGGGGAAAGTTGCGCCAGTTTAGGCTGGGCGCCCATTGGACGTAGCCTTCTTCGAGGTTGGTGATGCCCGGCACCCCCACCGCTGCTCCCAGCAGCCGGCAGCCCCCCTGTTCGGCGGTCTGCAGCAGGTCATTCAGGATGGCGCATACCTGCTCGAAATTATCTTCCGCGCTTTTACGCTCCCAGGGAATGGTCACTTCCCGAATGATCCGCCCATTCAGGTCGGAAACGGTGCCGTACATGCGGGTGCCGCCCAGATCGAGGCCAACCACTGTATGCGACTCGCCGTTGAAGACCAGCAAAGCGCGCGGCCGCCCCCCGTTGACCTCGTAGGTCCCATCCTCGCGCACCAGACCCTGAGCGCTCAGGTTTTCGATAATGCGCATGACGGTTGGCAGGCTGGTATGCAGTTTGCGCGCAATCTCAGTGCGCGAAATTGGCCCCTGGGTACGAATCATATCCAGAATGGCTGACTGATTGATTTTACGGATCAGACTGGGGTTGGCGCTGGATTTCATGGGCATAAAAGCGCAGAAAACGCAAGAACGGAGATACTTTTTAAATGTAAGTAAGTATGTTATGTAAAGTATAGAGACTTTTTAGGCCGCTGTCAACACGCAGTTTGAGAAATCTCATCCCCCGCGCGCTGAGCAGCTGCGATTTGGCCGTGAACATGAAAATAGGACCGAATCCCCTCCTCCGTGCGCTGAGCCTGTTGAAGCGCCGTCATACAAAGGCGCATTTAAAGCCTCCCTAAAATCCACGGTTTTTGGATTTTGGGGAGGCGATACCCCGCCCACACCTACAGGGTGCCCTGCGGGCAGGGCACTCCGTGAGTGAGCCTGCCGAAGGGTTGGAGGGGGTCGGGTTTGCGTTCATTCAATAACCACGCCTTCGCCGTTTCGCACCTGCCCTTCATTCAGCCGCGCAGCGGCCGTAGGGGCGGGTCGTGACCCGCCCGCTCTTTTGAACGACCTGGTGTTAAACATTAAAACGCAACCCCATTCCTTTCAATCAGGGGCGCAAAGTTTGCGAGAACACGAAGGGCGCCAAGATTTTTGTGCGGAACGGTCAAGACCGTTCCGCGTCGCCCCCCTGACCTGCCCCACTCATTGCCCACAGGAAACTCTGCAATTGAGTCCGCCTAAGGCGCAATGTAAAGCCTCCCCTAAAATCCATGAATTTTGGATTTTGGGGTCGCGCAGCATCCTGTGGAGAGGTTGGAGGGGGTCGGTTTTGCTCGCCGTCCCGTGGAAAACAGCCTACTCCCGCGCGATCTGCCACAGCGCTTCAGCAAAGCGCTGCACTTCCTCCACCGTGTTGTAATGCACCGGACCGACGCGCACCATGCCGCCGTCGTCCTCGATGCCAAGATCAGTGGTGACGTTAAGGGCATAATAATTTCCGTCCCAGACGAAAATGCCGCGCTCGCCCAGTTTCTCCGCCACAAAATGCGGCTGTTTGCCTTTGAGCCGGAAGGAGTAGGTCGGCACGCGCTGGTTCAAGCAGCTGGCGTCCTTCAACCCGTAAAGCATCAGCCCGGGCGTTTCTAGCAGCACTTCCAGCAAAGCCTGGCTGATCGCAGCCTCACTGCGCTGCAACGCTGCCATGCCCTGTTTAAGCCGCAGCCGCCGGCTGGCATACCGTCCGCCGAAGGTATCCGCCAGGTCAGCGCCAAAAGTCGTCCCGAACCAGTCCAGATACTCCACCGCGCCAAGCACGCCGGCAATGCCCTCGTGATTCTGGGTGCCGGTCTCGAACTTCCCCGGCAAATGATTGGACGCCGGGCGCACTTTGTAAGCAAACAGGTCGTCGAGCAAATCGTAGCGGCCGTAGAGCATACCGGCGTGCGGCCCGAACCACTTGTAGGATGATGTCACCAGGAAGTCGCAGCCCAGCGCCTGCACGTCCACCGGGCCGTGCGGCACATACTGCACCGCGTCCACGTACACCAGCGCCCCGGCGGCGTGCGCCAGCGGGATGATTTCCGCCAGCGGGTTGATGGTGCCCAGCGCGTTGGAAGCATACCCGACCGCCAGCAGTTTGGGGCGACCTTCGAGCTTTTTGTGCAGGTCCTCCAGGTCAAGGGTGCCGTCTTCATGGTGGAAATTAACCTCACGCACGGTAACGCCGCGGTCGCGGGCAGCCAGCACCCAAGGGGAATAGTTGGCATCGTGATCCAGCCGCGTGACCACAATCTCGTCGCCGGGCTGCCAACTGCGCGACAGCGAACGGCTGACATGCAGCGTGAGGGTGGTCATATTGTTGCCAAAGACGATTTCCTCCGGCCGGGCTGCGTTAAGCAGGTCCGCGACCGCTACATGAGCTTCTTCCAGAATCACATCCGATTCCCGGCTGGTGGCAAACGCCCCGCCGTGGTTGGCATTGTGACGCAGCAGGTACTGGTTGATGCGGTCAAGCGACCGCTTCGCGATCTGCGTGCCGCCGGGATTGTCGAAGAAGATGTCAGGTCGGTTCAACGCCGGGAACTGAGCGCGGATGAGTTCAGAATCAAGCTGCATGGAGTGCCTCCAAAGGGGAATAGGTGAATTATAGCAGGGGAGCACATTTCGCGTGCCTGCATCGGGGTTAGCGGGGTGTTTCCAGCAGGTAGTTATTTGTTTTGACAAGAATTCATGCTATAGTGAATATTAATGGGTCATCTGTCACACAAGGAGGAGTGAATCATGGCGAAAGATAAAGACAAGAAGAAAGATAAGAAAGAGAAAAAGAAGAAAAAGGATAAGGACAAGAAATAGCTCGTAACCGCGTCAGCGCCCGTAGGGGCGGGTCGCGACCCGCCCGCTGTTCTATTCATGCCCGGTTCTAAACATTAAACCGCAAAGTTCGCGAGAACGCGACACACAGTGCGCCTGACGGCGAGACCGCCAAGGTTTTTGTAGGGGAGGGCTTCCATGCCCTCCCGCCCTGCCCGGCATTCAACCGTGCAGCGGCTGTAGGCTGTAGGGACGGGTCGCGACCCGCCCGCTGTTCTGTGCATACCGGGAATTCAACATTTAACCAAGAACGACGCAAATAAAGCAAAGGTTTTTGTAGGGCAACGGTCTTGATCGAGGTTGTTTCATCCCCGCCCACACCCACAGGGTGCCCTGCGGGTGTGGGCGGGGCGTACTGTGAGCGAACAGAGCGAGTGGGACCGTTCCCGGTCCCAAGAAAACCGCGGGCGCGTTGCACTCGGTCTGGAGACGGTGCGATCAGAGATCTGGCTTGTAGCGCAAACTAAAGTTTGCGAGGCGAACTGAAGTTCGCCCTACATTGTACTGCCCCAGGCAGCGAGCGGAAACGTGGAAACCTTTGGTCAGTCGACGGTATAGAACGGCCAAGATCGTTCCGGTAATTCAGGAACGACGAGCCCACAGGGTGCATAAACCGCGAGGCGTTGTTAAACCGGAACGACACAGGGGTCGTTCCCTACGCCCAGTCCGGTGTATTGTGCGCGTCCCGCATTGAAACCGCGCAGCTGCCCCCTCTTGACCTCCTCCAATCTCCACCTTGACACTATAGAACATTTTTCCTATAATATTACTATCCCGCACCTTACCAATTGAATGCCGCCGATCGTTTTTCGTATTGATCCCTCATTTCATTTCGACCCATGTCCTCTGGAAATATTCGTTTCTATTCGTTTTTTTAAAAACGAATACCACTCCCACCCACCCCCACCCGTACGGCCCATCCGTCCCACTCCCGGTACATCTGGGTATAAAACGCCCGTGAAACGGGTATTCGTTTCAAAAAACCAATGAAACGAATACCCGTTTACTCACCCCGGGCTGGAAAAAAACGCTTTTTTTGCCGCCGACCGGTTTACTGGGCTTAGCCCAGCCGCCCTGATTGGACGCCGGGCGCCCTGCGTGTGAATCATCCCCTCACCTGCTATAATGGGGGCAATCATGGGTGCTCTGGCTCAATTCAAGAAAAATGCGCTGATCGCGGACATGACCGATACCCGCGCAAAAATCCTGGAGGCCGCGAGAAATGTGCCGCCGCCCCTGCGTACCGAGGTATTCCTTGGCACCTGGTCGCTGCTGGACTTGTTGGCGCACCTGGCCGGTTGGGACGACGCCAACCGGCAGGCGGTGGACGCCGTGCGCGCAGGTCAACTGCCAGCATTTTATGAGTACGCCGAGCGGGACTGGCACTCCTTTAACGCCAAACTGGTCGCGGAATACCGGCTGGATGATCTGGATGCGCTGGTTGAACGGGTGCGCAGTACGCAGCAGCGCCTGGTCGATCTGCTCGAAGCCGTTCCGGCTGAAGATTTTGACCGCGACTACCAGGTGCGTTTCCACAAGTACAAGGTGACCCTCTCCCGTCTGCTGCGGGCTGAGTTAAAAGACGAGAAAGAGCACCTGGCGCAGATCAGGCAAATCGCAAATCTGACACGGTAAGCATTGACAATCGAGGAGCAGGCATGAGTCTGGCAGCATTGATCCACAGCTTGAATTACGGGGGAATCCTTTCAGGGTTGTTGTTCCTTTTCATCATTGGCGGCATGTTGTATAACCCTGAGCTGTGGCTGAACGATTACCCGCCCGATATCCGTCAGATGTATGGCCCGCCCAGCGAGAAAACGGTTCGCCAGCGCAAATGGTTTGGCATCGGCATGCTGCTGATCATGATCGGGGTGCTGTTTGCGGCTGCGCTTACTTTACCCTCCGCAATCGGCAGTCGCCCGACCTTTTTGGGGACGGTGCGCGTTGCGTATGTCGCCTTTTTGATCAGCAGCCTGATGGACTTCCTGGTGATCGACCTGCTGCTTGGCATGTTCCTCCGCCCAAAGTTCATGATCCTGAAAGGCACGGAGGGAGCCGCCGGGTACCGGAATGTCAAATTCCATTTTGATGCTTTTTTGCGCAGGGCATTTTCCGGCGCAGTGCTGAGTCTGATTATTACGGCAGTAGCGCAGGGAGTTTGGCTGCTGTAATCGACCAACAGTTTAGCTGATGTATGGCCGCGGGATTAAAAAACAAAAATTGCCTTGCAGGATATGGAACATGCGGGGGTTTGAGATTTAGATATGGGATTGCCAGGATTCTTTCGCAAAACGAAATTTCTCGATATTTTGTCGCTCACCGGATTGATTGGAACAAGCTTGATCCCCATCCTTACGGCGATCAATAATTCCACCTACCTCACTGACGATACCTATATCACGCTGACGTATGCAAAAAACCTCGCCAGCGGGAACGGATTCGTGTTCAACCACCCGCCAGCGATATTGGGGACGACTACCCCGTTGTTCACCCTGGTCACCGGCGCCATCGGAGCAGTTTTTCCACGTCTGACCATCGATGGAATTGCGGTAGCCATTTCCGCCCTATGCTGGCTGGGGATCGGCTTGCTGTTTTATTTCTACCGGGCGGAGTGGCAGCTGAAAAACTGGCAGGCGATGGTTCTGGCAGCGGTGATCAACTGCACTCCCTGGTTCTTTTCGCTGGGGATGGAAGCCTACCCTTTCGCCTTTACTCTGGTGCTGGTTTTCTCTCTCTTCCTTAAAAAGGCCTACCTATGGACGGGATTGGCTTCCGGTCTTCTTCCGCTGATCCGCGGCGAGGGATTCATTCTCTTTCCTATGCTGGTGGGCATCATTGTCATCAAAGATGTACTGATCCCTCGCGCTCCGCTAAAAGCGGCCGTCAAGCCAGTAGTCACGACCGCGGTCGGGTTTGGCATCCCTATGATCATCTGGTCAGTGTACTCAGGCATAACATTTGGAACTTTTCTGCCCAATACGCTGGCCGCCAAGCAAGCCCAGGGCGACAGCGTTTTTGGGATATCGATCCTGCACCGGATCTTTACCGAATGGATTCCCCTGTGGGGAGGGCAATTCGTAATCGGGAAAGTAGCCTGGCTTAATCCCTGGTGGATATTTTGGCTGCTGGGGGTTGTGCTGATGGCGAAAAAACTCAAGGCATTCGTGCTCTTCGCGGCCTGGGGTTTACTATATGTTTCCGGCTACCAGCTCTTGGGGGTAACCGCTTACTGGTGGTACCAGCTGCCGGTGTTATTCGTCATGAATTTGCTGAGTGGGCTGGGGATGATTTATTTGTTCACGATCCTCGCTTCCCGGGTAAAGCCATTTCGCCTGGCGGCGGTTGCCAGCGGTATGCTGCTGATTTATTTGCTGTATGTATTATTCGTGCCAACGATAAAAACAATCTATACCTATCCAGGTGATCCCCGCGGACCTAGTTATCGGGCGCTGGCAGAATGGGTTAATGAAAACACCAATCAAGACGACAGCATCTCCTTCCTGGAAATAGGATATCTTGGATTCTATACAGACCGGAAAATCATCGACCTGGCGGGATTGGTGACGCCGGATATCAGCCCACATATTGCCAAATCCGATTATTCCTGGGGTTTCTGGCATTATCTACCCAACTACTATATTTATCTGCCCATACAAGCAGGGATGACCGGCAGCATAATCAGCGATGCACGTTTCAGCACCAGTTATTCGGGTGTTTCCAATATAAAAGGACCCCGTGAATCAGTTTTTTACATCTATAAACGCAGAAAGTAAGGGGGGGCCATGATGGCCCTACCCTGTAGGATAAACTTTAGTTTGTCCGCCGGTGCAGACTGGCAGTGGGCCTGGGCAAGCTGAAACTTACCCTACAATTTTGACAGGTTTTACTGGCAAGGGTTACCTTATAATGGAAGTAACCGTAACTGTTTGGTTGTTTAGACGACAAGTATATATACGCATGTGCGTATTATTTATTAATAGTTACAAATTTGAGTAATTAAAAGGTATCCTGATGAAATTTGCCACCATATTATTTTCCCTGGTGCTCGCCCTGACGCTTACCGCCGGAATGACGGCGACCGCCCAGAGCGAGAACAGCCAGCTGACCACTCCGGTCAGCGCCACCCCCTCCCCCAGCGCCACCCCGGCGCTCACAGGCCAGACGGTCGGGCCTAACCTTAACCAATTCCCGACTGGCGTCTCGCCGTTGACCGGATTGCCTGTCACCGACCCGGCTAACCTCAAACTGCCGGCAGTACTGGTCTCGCTGGCCAATTTTCCGCCTTCAGCACGCCCGCTGACCGGGCTGTCCTTCGCTCCGCAGGTGTACGAAATCTATATCACCGAGGGGATGACTCGGTTCCTGACCGTATTCTACGGCGACCTGCCTACGGCGCAATCCATCTCGACCCTTCGACAAGCTCAGGGCACCGCCTCCGCCACCGCTCAGCCGACTCAGCCGGCGGTCATCGGTGCGTTTGAAAATCCGGGTGACGGGCTGGCCGGGGTACGCTCAGGCCGCGAAGCCTATGTCCCGATCGTCAATGCCTTTCCCAATGGCTGCCTGGTGGCGGCCAGTAAGTCGGCAGTGGTGCAAGTCAATATTTGCCGCAATGTGTTCGGCAAAGATCCCAATAACATCAACTCAGCAGGCCTGACGTTTGACCAGATGGCTGACCTGGCTGAAGCCAATCAAAATCCCAACCGGCCGGTCAATTATTCCGGCAATGCATTCAGCGCTTCGGTTCCGGCCGGCGGTCAGACTGCCAATCGCGTAGAGGTCTTCTATTCCTGGCTCAACCAGGCGCAATGGCAATACGACTCCACCGCCCAAACCTATTTGCGCTTCGAGGACTTTGGCGTAGCCGAAAAAGCTGGGCAGTTCCGTCAGGCTACCGACCGGTTGACCGGCGAGCCCGTATCATTCGAAAATGTGGTGGTGCTGTTCGTCGAGCACGTGGCGCGCACCCCAACCATCATCGATTTGAACATGGGTGTCGGGCAGCAGGGCCGCGCAGTCGTCTTCCGCAACGGCCAGGTCTTCACCGGACTAACCTGGTCGATGCTCAACGAAACGTACGAACGCTCGACAGGCCTGGCGCGCCCGGTGCGCTTGCGCAACGCGGACGGCACGCCCTTTGCCCTGGCGCCGGGTCACACCTGGCTCCATATTGCCACCACCTCTTCGGCGGTGTGGGCAACCGACGCTGCAGCCGGCGCCTGGCGCTACCGCTTCTATGCCCCAGCCGGAGCGAAATAACCCGTCAAATCCGGTAACCCCGCCCAACCCTGTAGCCTCGCCCATTCAATCCCTCGGTAGCGGCGAGGCGGTAGGGATTCGGTGAGATTAGCAAGGTTGATTTCGCCTCGCCGCTACCGAAACAGGGTAGGTAAACGAATCCAGGCAGGGTACCAGATCGGGGCGAACCGCGGCTAATGTTCCTCGAAGAGCATCTCGCCGGCGCGAATCGGGACTTTCAACCGGTTTTCCGCCGGCGGGATCGGGCAGGACCAGCGTTCATTGTAGGCACAGTAGGGATTGTAGGCGTAATTAAAATCAACGCGGAATTTGCCGTTTTCCAACAGCTGCGGTTCGAGGTAACGGCCGGCAGGATATGTTTCCGTGCCAGCCAGGGAATCGGCAAACGGCAGGAAAAATGCATGCTCATCGGCATACAGCGTCAATTGAGCGTCTTGCCCGTCAACGGTGAAATGGAAGCGCCCAAAGCGTTGGTAGTCCTGGACGTTGCCCGTTGAGGTTTGCATGGTGATGGTCTTTTTCTCGGGGAACTCCTCGACGGTCACCTCCAGGGCTAACGCGGGATTCTCGGGAAAATAGCGCAGCCCGGTGAAGGCTTTCTTCTGTTCGTGGGTTAGCGGACTTTCCGGGTAATGGGCAAAAAAGTCATCTTTATTTTTGCGGAATTGCTTAAGCTCATTCATTGATGTTCTCCCTCCGGATGCAACGGATCAGGCCTTTTGGCAGTTGGAATCGCATCGAAACTGACTTTTTGATGTGGGTATTTTACTTCCCATGCTTTTCGGGAAGGTAACTCGTTAAATAGGCCGCCCGCATGGCGGCTGCCTCCGCGGGATCTAAGGCGTTGATCCTCGCCCCCATGGCGCGCGCCATCCAGGTGGTGCGGGCGGTTGTCTCGACCGCCAGCGTGGAATCATAAGCAGCGGCTAGGTCCGGCCCAACTGTGACCAATCCGTGATTGGCCAGAATCACGGCCGAACCTTTATCGGCTATACGCACAGCCGAATCGGCCAATTCGTGCGTCCCAGGCCGGCAGTAAGGAGCAACCGACACCGCTCCGCCCAGGCAGGCAGCAGCCTCAGTGAGTAGCATGGGCAGCGGCTCACCGATCACGCCAAACAGTGTGGCATATGGCGCATGGGAATGCACCACCGCCCCGACATCCGCCCACGCATTGTAAAAAGCCAGGTGCAACAGCAGTTCGCTGGTCGGGCGCCACTTTCCCTCCACCACTCCCCCACCCAAATCAACCACGACGATGTCATCCACCTGCAGGCGGTCATAGGGAATGGCGGACGGCGTCACCGCAATCAAACCGCTGGACGCCTGGCGCAGCGAGATGTTGCCCTGAGCGCGGTGCGCAATGCCGTCAATCATCATCTGACGGGCGAAATCCAAAACTGATTCCTTCAATTCGCGCGGAAACGACATGGTTTAACCCTCCACCCGCAGCAGGACGCCATTACCGGAGGGGTCTTTGACCAGCACCCCGCCGTCTTGCGGTGTCACAGGCAGTTCAGCAGCCTCGATGCGCGCCATCACCTCGCCTAACGCGGCGGCATCCGGCAGCAGCAGTTCAAAATAACGCAGCCCAGCAGCATCTTCTGGCGCAGGCGCCGAGCCGCGGCTGTTCCAGGTGTTGATTCCGACACGGTGGTGGTAACCACCGGCGGAGAGGAAAGAAGCCTGGCCGCCATAGCGTTGCTGCAACTCCAGCCCGATCACCTGCGTGTAAAAGCGCTCGGCAGCCGGAATATCGTTGACCTGCAAGTGCACATGCCCGATTCGCGTGCGCGGGTCGATGCCCTTCCAGGGCTCGACCTTACCTTTTAACTCAAATAATAAGCGGTCCAGGTTGAGCGCCTGCGTGACCATGTCAATGTTACCCTGTTCGTCCCTCGGCCATTCGCTTTGGGCGCGGTCAGAATATATTTCAATGCCGTTGCCAAGCGGATCAGCCAGGTAGAGGGCTTCGCTGACCCCGTGGTCAGACGCGCCCTGCAGGTGGTAATTCGATTCAGCCAGCTGGTAGAGCACCCGCGCTAATTCGAAGCGGCCAGGCATAAGGATGGCCATGTGGAACAGCCCGGGCAGGCGCGGGTTGAGCGGCGCGCCGGCTGCGGTTGTCAGCCGGACCAGGTCCCGCTCCCCCGCCCCAAAGGTTTGCCAGGGAGTAGCAGCGTTACTCATTTCTTTCAACCCAAGGTTGTTGGTGTAAAAACGCGCAACGCGATCCAGGTCCGTTACTGCCAGGGCAACAGCGCCGATGCGGGCTGCGGGATGAATGGTAGGGTTCATTGCGTTTTCCTTCGCTGAAGTCTTTGGATACGTTAAACTATACGAATAATCTATACGCAATATTGAGTAGACCTGTTTCACGACCGCCTCTGCCCTTTTTTTCGAGGGCTGGAATAATCGATCAGTTCGGGCGGAAATTCAAGGTTCCAATCATAGCGCGGGCTGCGCGATGGGCATTTGTAGTTACCAAGATCAACCTTGCCGCAACCCAGGTCATCCAAAAACCGCGCCAGCGCCAGGGTCACGATCTGACTGGCGGGCACGCGCTGCTCCTCGGCCAGCAGCCGGATTTTTTCGCGCAAAGCGGGCGGCAGGTCATAGGTAGCGCGGGCTTCACGGCGGGCCTGAATCTTTGCCCGTTCGCGAGCTTTCTTCTCCCGTTCCTTGCGCGGCAGAGCGGCCTCGGAGCGTTGGCGCTCCAGGCCGGTAAGCAGTTCTGCCACCGCAGGGTCAATGACCGTGCGGCGTACAGGTTTTGGATCAGGCATCGATCACCTCCATTAGATGGTCCAACGCTTGCTGATACCCGCCAATACGCTGGCGGTTGTCCAGGTAACCGGTAACCGCCGGGCTGTCGGGTCCGTACTCCCAAGGGGTTTGGCCGTAGGCGGCAGCCTCGCGCACGCGGGTGTCCTGCGGGATAGGCGGCCAGACATGCGCGCCAAATGCTTTTACAATTTCTTTGAACTGAGCCAGCGTTTCGCGAGTTGTGCGATCAAAAAAGGTCGGCAAAATGCTAAAACCTTGAAAACCGTGTCCGCGCTGCCCAACCTCGCCCATGGTCAAAAGTATTTCTTTGACGCCGTCCACTGCCAGCGCATCTAACCGGGTAGGGATCACCACCCAGTCGCTGGCAACCAGTCCATTGACGTGCAGCACGTCCAGCGATGGCGCCATGTCGATTAACACGCAGTCGTAATCCGCAGCGTGCAACCGGTCGGACAAAATGCTCTCGCGGAAATCCAAAAGAGTGATCAGACGTTTAACTGATTCACTGCGCTTGTCGCCGGGCAACACGTCCAGGTTGGGGCGGGCGGACTGCACGGTGCTCCGCAAAGGTTCATCCAGGCAAATCAAGCGGTACAGGCCGGGCGCTTTCTCCAGCCCAAGAGAAAAAGCGGTGTGACCCTGGGGATCCAGGTCAACCAGCAGGGTGCGCCGCCCGTGTCTGGCCAGCCCATGGGCAAGTGTAACCGCGGTAGTGGTTTTCCCGACGCCGCCTTTTTGGTTGGCGAATGCAATAATTTTCATGCGTGCACGCAGGTAAGAATGTTGGAATGTTTTACCACAGGCGGCCGGCGATTGGTGTTGCTTTATAGGGTCGCCGCTAGACATTATACAGGGTCGCCCCTACGTTTGTCAAGGGGGTACCCACAGGGGCGACCCTGGCGTTTTTGCAGGGTCATCCCATTAGGTGCTGAGCGGGCCTGCCAGGCGACAGGCGGCTGAAATAGGGACATGGAGTCGTCCTGGCAGCGCGCGGCCATTGTGGTCAAAAGCAAGCTCGACAAGGAAGCTTCAACCTGCAAGGAGACGTAAAAGTCATTTAAATATATGAACTACGCATGGGGAATTGAATTTACGGGGACAGACGTAAATGCAGGCGGGCGGCCGCCCCGCTGCAAAATTCGTTACCGCGGTTACGCTTTACTTGCGCATCATGCGAATATCCAGGCTGCGGCCGAGCTCGCCCAGCAAATTCGATAAGCCTTCGCCATAGGTGGTTCCTGCAATGTCATCCGCAATATCATCCAGTACCTGACTCTGCGTGACTTCATCCAGGTTCAGCATGACTTTGACAAAGCGTCGCATGTGGCGGATAGCCTGAAGCGCAGGGTCAGGAATCGGTTGCGGTTCATGTTTTTCCCCCAGCGTCAGCCCGTGGCCCGGTTGGGCGGCGGCCTCAGCCACTTCATCTGAGGTTAATTGCGCCTGCGCACTGTGCTTGATCATACGGTCCCACTGATCGCGCGGCAAGGCCAGAATCTCACGCAGCACGCGTTCCGGGATGCGATAGCGATCGGCAATATCCAGCAAATTAGATGGCAACTGCAGGATATTGAGTAGTTGAACCATGCGCGGTCGGGTCAATTGCATAACGGGCGTGAGCCGCTCCCAGAGTCCGGCTGGCATGCGCTGAGCCCGGGAGCCGCGGAAATAATCGTATTCATCGTTGTTGCTCGCGTCGGGCTGCAAACCCAACTCAGCCAAAATCAAAGATGCCACTTCGCAGGCCTGCTCCACCGCTGAAGGCGGCTCAGCGTGACGGTTTTCCAACACCTGGCGCTGCCGGGTGGGATGATTGACCACTTCGACCCGCAGCAGTGGTTCCTCGTCGGCTTTATGCAGTACCGCCTGCAAACAGGCTGCCCAGAAACGGCGTTCTCCGGTCTCGATCTGGAAAATGAATTGTCCGTCGCGGGCGGGTACCCAACTGCCGGTAATCGGTTTAATCTGACCGTGATCTTCAAAGGAAGAGCCCATTTGCAACAGCCGGTCAACTTCCCCCCGGGCGCCAAAGTCGCTTTTCGCCAATTCCAGCCACTCGCTGGCTGCTTTGTAACAATCAATTTCGCCGCTAAAAAACGGTTGGCGCAGGTAGGGTGGGAGCAAACGTCGCGGTTGAAAGCGGTCGGGCAGCATCTGGCTGGGTGTCAACCGCTCGATGCGCTCCACCTGCAGTTCTTCAGCCTGCGATGCACGGCGCACCAGCGGTGATACCGTTTCGACCGGAGCAGTTTCGCTATCCGGTTCGACTGGAAAATCTTCAAAGGCATTGGATCGTTTACGGGTATGGGAAGGCGGCATGCTTTCCTCCAGTTAATCAGGCAGAAGCGGCTGGCAGCGCCCGCGTCAGGATGCGCTCAACCAGTTCAGCGTATTCCTGCGTGGCTCGCGAACTGGATGCGATCTGGTCAGAGCGCCGGGCGCGCGGGGGGCGATAAGTGAAAACATCCATGTGGCTTGAATGGGCATATGCCAGATCGGATGATTTGTGGATGGGCGGCAGCAGCAGACCAGGGTAGCGCTTTTTCAACTCCACTAGAATTTCTTGCGCCTCGCTGCGCTGCTCTTCGGTCAGCGTAGGCAGATAACCCAGAATTTCCAGCTGCGGGCGGAAGTGCAGTTTGACCAGGTCGATGGTCTTCTGCAGTTCGCGCAGTCCGGAAACGCCCAGGTAGCTGGTTTCCACTGGAATCAGAACCAGATCCGCTGCCACCAGCGCATTGACCAGCAGGTCTCCGGTGGTGGGTGGGGTATCCACAACTATAAAAGCAAACTGATCCGCTATGGGCGCCAGCGCCCGGCTCAGGCGCGTCTCGTTCGCCATCAAAGTTGGCAGCAATCGAGCGGCTTCAACCATACCCGGCCGGCTGCTCGGCACGACAAACAAATTGGGGTGGTGTTCGGCTCGTTGAATCATGCGCTGTACCGACGGGGGCGGGGATTCCGTCAGCAAGGCAGCCAAACCGTTCTTGGCATCCACTGCGGGTGTGCCAAATGCGGTTGCCAGCAACGCATGGCCCTGGGGATCCATATCCACCAGCAGCACCCGCCCAGCAGGGCCTTCATTCTGACTTAGCCGCAGCGCCAGTCCAGCCGCCAGATTGACTGCCGTGGTGGTCTTGCCAACTCCGCCCTTTTCATTCGCAATCGTGATCGAAATTGCCATACCAGCCTTCTTTGGTCATAGTGTAACCATGGTAACGAATTTGGGATGGCGCTCAATCCCTGGTAAACAACCTCTAAACTGCCGTTTTTTTCTCATATAAAAGAAATAAGGTTATTTATTGATGAGTTTAGCATAAATAAAAGGTTAAATCAACTAACTTGAGTGAATTAAGGTATAAACTGGGGTTAATTACGCTAATTCTATTGTATTTAAGGCGAATTAGTGCAATAATGTGTGTCATCAGGAGGAATCAGTATGGTGAGCCCATTACAGGATGAAGAATGGCGATTGGCCCGCCTGGAACGCCTGGGACTTAAAGAAGATCCATTTAAACTCTCGGCCGACCCACGCTACCTATATCTCGGCCCAGAACATCTGGCTGTGTACCGTCAGGCGGTTGGTGTGATTTCACGCCGCCGCGGCCTGGCCTTGATAACGGGGGAGATGGGTATGGGCAAGAGTTCACTCGCCCGGCGCCTTTATGATGTGTACGCCAGCGAACGCTCTGTCGAGATCGCCTACATCCACACCGCCGCCTTCCGCTCCGCCATGGATTTCGCCCGCCAGGTTTCACTGGCGCTTGAGCTCCCGGCGCAGCGCTCCTTCCAACGTCAGATGGAAACACTGGAAGAAAAGGTTGCATCCATTTACACCGCCAATCGTAATGTCATTATTTTACTCGACGATGCGCAGCTGATGTCATCTGATTCCCTCGAAGTGATCCACCGCCTTTACAATTTTGACTATGATGCCAAGGTTGTCCAGACATTAGCATTTGGGCAGCGTGAGATGAACTCGCTGTTCGAGACCAACCGCGCAGTTAACGCGCGCGTGTTTGTCCGGCTAGCTTTGCCGCCGCTTACACTCTCCAGCGCTTTACAAATGGTCGTTTTCCGTTTGCAGGTGGCAGGACGCCAAGACGCATTTATCGACGACAACGCGTTCGAGGTGCTTTATGAAACCTCAGAAGGGGTGCCGCGCGAGATCATACGCATTTGCGCCCTGGCAACTGATTTTGTTCTATACAACGACCTCAACACGGTCAGCCTGGATGTCGTCCGTGAGGTGACCAAACAATGAAAACTGGCTCTTCCCCAACCAGCAACGCCTGGGTCCAGCTCTACGAGGCGCGGCGCATGATCAATGAGCCGCAGGCTCGGCCGCCCGGCCGCCCGCCGTCCATTGTGCCGCGAACCAAAGTTGGCCTTACCCTGACCAAAGGTGAGGTAACCGAGTTGGAAGAGTGGCAGGAACGCTTTAGCGCGCTGCTCGGCCGCAAAGTCTCGGTGGGTGAGACAGTCGGGATTCTTTCGCGTATCTGCACGGCGCGTCTGGATCAGATCCAGGGCAAAGCGCAGTCTTCGGATTTAAATGACCTGGTCGATCGCATGGTTCGCGGACGATAATGTTTCTTCCATTTATCGCAACATTTCAGGTAGAAATAAATCCTTGAAAAGGATAAGCGGGTTCCCTGGCGGTTCAAAACAGCAACCACCTTCCCGGCAAGGGAGGGCCATCCTGACCCCGCCTTTAACCCGCCTCTGGAGGTTTACGGATTGACATCAACTCTCGAACCAGCCGTTTTTCGCCCTGACCGTGAGCGCGCGCTGACCTTTCGTGGCAAGCAAATCCTCACCGCTGATCTCAAGGACGGCCGGGGATACGTGTCGGTGCGCTCCCTGTGCGACGCCTTCGGCCTGGACCAGCGCGCGCAGCGGCGTCGTTTACTGCGCCAGCAGGGTTATTTCGCTGCCTATACCGCCAACATTCTCATCACTACTGCGGGCGGTCCGCAGCCGGCTTTGTGCCTGATGGCCTCTGCCGTGCCGCTCTTTATGACCGGCGTGGAGCTCGAGCGCATCCAGAACGAAGACATCCGCAGCCTGCTGACCGCTTTCCTTGACGAAGCTCATACCGTGCTGGCCGAGCATTTCGGCATCAGTGAGCGCGGCGAAATCCAATTCCTGCGTGAGTCGATCTCGCGCATGGTTGCGGAACAAGAGTATTTTGAGGAGAACCTGACAAAAAAAGTGGAGGCGGAGTTGACTGAACTTCGCCGGGCGCAAGAGGATAAGGTTGACCAGATTCGCGCGGCCTTCGGCGGCCTGCGCCAGCAGGTCACTCGCCTGGAGGCGACCGCCGGACCAAAGGCGCGCCTCTCGCCCGAGCATATGGGTCAGCTCCGCCAGCTAGTGGCCACCCTGGGCGGCCTGCTGCAAGAAAAAGGGGTTGTCAAACCCTACCCGGGGATTTACATGGATGTCACCCGCATGACCGGCGTCAGCCGCTCCGAAGACATACGCCAGGAAGACTTCCCCAAAGTGGTGGCCTTCCTCGAGGAGCAGATTCAACGGCTGACCACGGGCAGTGGAAGCCCCGGTTCCGTAAAACCGGGGGAGGGCAGCCGGGAGTCCTGATTCTCCGGCGGATAGGTTGCATGGAACAGGTGGTTCAACCGCAGGCAGCCGCGATTCGCAAGCCAGACTACCTCGAGGCCTGGAATTTAGTCTCGGGGCAACTGCGCGGCGAGATGAGCCGCGCCCAGTTTGAAACCTGGGTGCTGCCGCTCAAGCCGCTTGGCTATGCTGATCGCGTCTTCCGGCTTGGCGCGGTGAACACCTTTACCCAGGAGTGGATTGAAAGCCGCCTGAAGAACCGCGTCACCGCCCTGTTGAGCGGCATGCTGAACGAGACCGTCACCCTGCGGGTGGTGGTAGTAAATGGGACCAATGACGCCAAGACAAAAATGGTTTCTGCCCACGCATCAGCAGACCTGGCAGCAGGCCAGACCGCGGAAGCGCTGACAGACCCCGCCTCCGGGGTCGATCTGCTGGATGATGAGCCGGCATCGACCGGAAGCGGCAGATCCAGCCCGCGCAAGTTAATGCTACACCGCGCCTACGGCAGTGAACGCGCCCGTGTGATTCAGCCCGAGCGCGGCATGTTTATGACGCTGTACTTCTTCCAGCAGTGGCTGCCGCTCATCGGCCACTCGGCTTTCACGGTCATCCTGGCGGCCCGCTCGATGTGCTACTGGAACCCCAAGACCGGTGAGCTACGCAACAACATCGAGACGGAGATGAGCGAGTTAGCCCAGCGCGCCGCAGTCAGCGTGCGTACCGTCAAGGATGTGCTCAACAACGACCTGGTGCGTCGCCACTTCCTGCGCTACACCGTACGCCGTATCATGACCGTCAACGGCGTGCGCACCGCTGGCATTCTGCTTCAAGTGCGCATGGATGATCCGTTAACCCCCGCCGACCAGGCAGAAACGGGTCATGATGAGGATGGGGTGTGGTACTCCGCCGAATTTGACGACGAGTCCGAGCCGTAGACCACCCGGGCGGACACATCGGCCACCGCTCAGATTGATGGTTTGTCGTAGGGGTCGACCCAAGTGACGACCCCATTGCTCGGGGCACAATAACTCTTGCCCAAACGAAGTGACTTTTTGCCTCACCCTTACGGGGTACACAGCCTGCAGGCAAGTTTCTACGCCAGGAATACTGCGCATAGTTTAATGTTGAGAGTCAAACATTTACGACAGCGAAAGGGACCTTTGTAATTAGGAGCCGCAAAGCACCGGGGCTGTCTGCGATCCTCATCTGAGACGGCTGTTTTGTTTACCCGGCTCAGATTGGATCCCTAGGCTTGTATCGACAACCTAAACGGGTGGTTTATCGGGTGATTTGAGGTAGAAACAACCGCTGGGTTACAGATCCGTTGAGCAGCGTATCGGGACCGCGCAGCGCCGCCAGCTGGTTGGCAGAGTAAACATCCAGCGCGGAAGCACTGGCACGCTCAACAGAGCTAACCCGGTTGAACACGCCTCCCGTGCTCTGCGACACAACCACCAAAGCAAGCGCCAGAACCACCAACCAGAGCAACGCCAGCGTTAGCGTTGAAGTTTTCGGCTTGTCCATGGTTATTTAACCACTTTAAGCCCAACCATCTTGCGGCAGTCACCAGTAAGGCATCCTGGTGGGTTATGCGTACTATCGGAGTCCCAATAAATGTCCACGCTACTTTTCAGTGCATATGCAGTGTTGAGTAATGTTAGGTAGCGGTTTGCCAACAATTCATTGGGATAGGTGGAGGCGGCTGCAAACCAATACACCCCACTACCAGGTGTATTGGAACATCTGACATGGATACGGTCGTCAAAGGCGGCTATAGCCACTATCGTACAGCTAAACCAGCCAATGGCATCCAGCTCGGCCTGAGGTTCCGGCGGGGTGTCTTGAGCAATTGTGCGCGTTGGATTGGCCCCTAGAAAAACGATCACGGCCAGCAATATGGCCGCGAGAACAACAGGTACCACCAATTTCTTCGTCTTTTTTCCTCCCAGAGAAATCGTGCCGCGGCGCTGGCGTGATGATGAGTAGTTGAATTATTGTATTGATTATATATACTTTCTTGTCGTTGATTCAATACTTGTGCCGGCAATTCCGCAAGTCTGTGAATGGGTGGTGCGGCTTGATTCCTCCCCAAATTTCGGGGTAAATGGATCGGTCAGCAACCTGCGGTTCACGCTATACCCTTTGCAGACAGTTCTTTACATCAAAAATTATGCGTATAGATTTATTCAAGTTTTAGTAAGATACCTGGCAAGGGCAGGGGGGGTTGGCACTTTAATTGCATCGTTCCACTTGCCCTGGTTGTCATCAACAACCACGGTTGTGATTTTCGGAGATTTTATATAAAATTGACCCGTTTGCATCTGTAATTGTCTGGACCTTCTAATGGGGAGTGGGGTCGCTTATGGGGGTTCTCAGCTTCTGAACAAAGGTCGCCATGAAATCATCCCGCTGGGCCATTATTCTCCGTATTACCTTATCCTATTTCATCCTGAGCGTTGCGTGGATCACAAGCTCCGATACAATCCTCTTTGCGCTGGTACGCGACCCGGAAAAAGCGCTCCTCATTTCAATCTACAAAGGCTGGGGGTTCGTGCTGATCACCGCGGCGCTTCTAGGCGGGCTGCTTTACCGCGAACTTCGCAACCTGGAGGTTGCCCATGCGCGCCTGGAGGAGAGCGAGCTGCGCTTCCGGTTGCTGTTCCAGGATGCGCCCATCAGTTTTCTTTCGCTGGACGCGGCCGGCAAGATTCAGATCGTCAACCAGTTGTTGTGTGACACGCTTGGCTACGCCCCCGACCAGGTGACCGGCAAACCTTTCGCCGACCTGATGACCCCATCGGCCCGTGAACGTTTCGTGCAGACTTTCGGCGAGTTAGTGAGCACCGGCGGTGCAGGCTACCAGGCCGAGTTGGAATTGATATGCGCGGATGGTTCGCTGCTGCTGGCGGCGGTGACCGGCCGGGCAGTCTCACTCACTCCGCCCGCTCCCCGATCGCCACAAGGATTGAATGCATCCCATGGAAGACGCCAGAACGGCGAAAACGCGCTGCGCAACCCAATATCATCCGGCCTTCATTACTATTTCACCCTGCAAAATGTAACCGAGCAGCGCCAGCTTGAAGCGGAGTCACGTCACCAGCAGGAGGAATACCGCCGTATTGTGGATACAGTGCCGGCCATGATCTTCTACTTGAATCGCGACCAGGTTGTGGTGCGCGTCAACCAGGCAGCCGCTCTCCAGCAACATAAAACCCCAGCCGAAATGATCGACCAACCGATAAAAACGCTTCTCCCGGAGTTCGCCAAACTGATCGACGACGGCTTCGAGGAGATCCTGGCGACTGGCGCCCCGGTGCTAGCCAAGACCTATCAAACGGCTTCCGCTGACGGGCTGCCGGCCTGGGTGCAGCTTGACCGCATCCCATACCAGGGCACCAACGGCCAGCCAGAAGGGGTGGTAGCCTTTATCACCGATATTACCGACCGCGTGCGGCGCGAGCGTGACCTGGAAGCGCTGGTGGATATCGCCGCAGCGCTGCGCCAGTCGAACAACCGGGCCGACATTTACCAAACTATCCTGCAGGGGGTGCTCGACTATTTGCACGTGGAGGGTGCCTCGCTTGCCATGCGATCGCCAACCGATGACCGCCTGACCATCGAGAGCGCGGTCGGGCGCTGGGAGTTTATGGCCGGTAAGGTAATTGAGATAGGTCAGGGGCTCAGTCACCGGGTGGTGGAAACAGGGCAGGCAGAGCTGACCCAGTTGGTCACCCCGGCCGATACGATCAACGGGCAGCAGTACCCGGATGACGTCCGGGCAGCGGGAGCGGCCCCGCTGATCGCCGAGTACCACACGCTGGGGGCGCTGTGGGTTGGCAGCCGCCGGCCGATCCCTGAGGAGGATTTTCGGTTGCTGCGCGCCATTGCGGACATTGCCGCTGCGGCGCTGCAGCGCTCCCTGGCCTACGAACAAACACAACTGCGCCTGCGCCGGGTGAGCGCGCTGCACTACATCGACATGGCCATCTCCGCCAGCTTTGACTGGCATGTGACCCTTAATGTGGTGCTTAGCCAGGCAGTCGCCATGCTGGGCATGGACGCAGCTGCCATCCTTACCTTCAACCCGGAGACCCAGTTGCTGGAATATGCTGCCGGCATCGGGTTTACCTCCGGCCAGATCGAACGCACCAGTCTGCGGATGGGTGAGAGCCAGGCCGGGCAGGTGGCGTTGAAGCGCGAGGTGAGTTACATCCCCGATTTACATCATGTCGGCGACGTGATGATTGGCCGCTTTGCCCGGGCCGGCGAGGACTTTACGACTTACTGCGCCGCGCCGTTGGTTGGTAAGGGGCAGGTGAAGGGCGTGCTGGAACTGTTCCATCACAGCGCGTTCAATCCGGACAGCGAGTGGATGGATTTTCTGGAGATGCTGGCGGCGCAGGCGGCCATTGCGATTGACAACGCCCAACTGTTCGAGGATTTACAGCAGTCCAACAGCGAGCTGCGCCAGGCTTATGACGCGTTGATTCTGGGCTGGTCGCGGGCGATGGAACTACGCGACGCCGAAACCCAGGGGCATGCCAACCGCTTGGTGGAGCATACGGTGCGGCTGGCGCGCCGGTTACGCTTGCCCGAAGCCCAGCTTTTGCACCTGCGCCATGGGGTGCTGCTGCACGACATTGGCAAGATGGGCATTCCCGATGGGGTGCTGCTCAAACCTGGTCCATTGACCGAGGCCGAGTGGGAGATCATGCGCCAGCATCCGGTGTACGCCTTTGACCTGCTCTCGTCCATTGCGTACCTGAAGCCGGCGATGGATGTGCCGTACAGCCATCACGAACGCTGGGACGGCAGCGGCTACCCGCGCGGGCTCCAGGGGGAGGAGATTCCGCTGACGGCGCGCATTTTTGCGGTGGTGGATATTTGGGATGCGCTGACCCACGACCGTCCATACCGCGCCGCCTGGGATAAATCGCGCGCGGCGGCCTATCTGCGCGAGCAGGCCGGCGTTCTGCTCGACCCGCGCGCCGTGGACGAGTTTCTGGCGATGCTGACGGAGGACGGGGAGATCGAGAAGGCGTGAGCAGCGGCGCGTGCCATGTGTCACGTACCACGGTTTTGATGTCTCCCCTAAAATCCGGGTTTTCTCGCCCGGCTTGGACGGGATTGGGGCAAGGTCTCCTGACCTGCACTGGTCAAGACCCTCGGTCACAGAGCGCCCGGGGGTGGAGACCGGCGCGATCAAAGGGGAGGGGAGGCGATGCCCTGCCCACAGGGCACTCTGAATGAGCCTGCCGAAGGGCCGGAAGGGGTGAGATGCCAGACCCAGGAAGTACCAGTATGCGCAGAATAATGATTGGCGAGAATTACCAAAAAGTGACTAATGGACTACGGCGAACTTGGTTTTCACAGCAATATTCTAAAAAACAATTTGTCTTTTTGTGTGTATAATAAAATTAATTAAATACCAAGAGTAACCTGTGGAGGCTACGAACCAAGGAAGGGGATTGGTCGCTTATCCTGCCAACAAGGGGGAACCATCCTGGGGAGCCAAATAGCGAAACCGGCCACGCCTGTGACTGGTTTTTTTATTTAACCAGTAGAAATGAGGAAAGTATAAGAAGTTGTCTTTACTAAAGAACTTTCGTTCATAGTCCATTCGATTCAATTTATGATAAGGGGAGGAAATCATGAAAATACAGAAATATTTCGGTTTAATGGTTATCTTGGCGTTGTTTTTTGCATTAGTGCCAGCGACGGGTGTTTCTGCTGCGGTAGTCAAGGTGCCTGTCTGTCACCTTGATAAAGATTCAGGCTCATTTTTCCTCATCAACATCAGTGATAACGCTTATGACACACATCTCAATCATGGAGATGTGAATCCTGGTGACGCGATTCCCGGTGTGCTCGGAATGATCTATGGGGAAGATTGCGCACCACTACGCGTATTCGCAGATGTGACCGGGACTTGGGCAGGACACAGCGGTCTTGCAGGAAGTATGACTTTTAACTTTACAATGAATCTTGTTCAGGCTGCAGATAAATCGGTAACCGGAACTATCTATTACGTTGGATACGCCCCAAGACCAATAACAGGGAATATATCTGGATTTACATTTACGTTCACTCAGACTGATGGGACTTATTGGGCTACAGTTTCAGGGGATGTAACTGAAACTTACTATCATGGGTACGGTACACATACCGGGGGTGCAGCTGTCGAATTGGAAGCTAACAAAGTTCCTTAGATTATTTCGTATGGGAAAGATGGGGCTGCCTCAAAAGTAGAGGCAGCCCCATCTTTTCTCGCCCGGCTTGGACGGGATTGGGGCAAGGTCTCCTGACCTGCACTGGTCGAGACCCTCGGTCACACAGCGCAAAAGGTGCGCTGAAGCGCACCCTACGGTTTTATGTTTTAATGTTGAATGCCTCGCCTGCAAGGGATTGCGCGCCCGCACTGTCGCTGCGCGGTCACTCGCACATTGTCCCGGTGTCCTTTCGGGAGAGCCTCACTGGACTTGCCCTTAAAAAGTGGACACGATTAATGTCCAGAAAGTTGTTCAAATTGCACAGGGCTCACATAACCCAGCGATGAATGTAATCTTTGGCGATTGTACCAAACCTCAATATACTCAAAGA
>JBAZZG010000017.1:0-64968 GCA_041658905.1 Bellilinea sp. | reverse complement strand
TTAGCCCGGTGAACCTGAGAACGTCTATTGATACCAAAGTGGACCAATTGTTAAAGAATGTCCGGTAACATTTTCATTTGAGCTAACGATTGCCTTCGGGTAACAGTTTATTTTGAGGCACTACGGGATCCGCATTGCCTCTGTAAGCCCAAAGTAGGAATGTCCCCTTTTACCAAAGTTAAAATGTCCCCATGAGTGAGGGCAAAGAAGTGGACAAACTACACACCATGAGCGACAAAGAAATCCAACGATTAGAAATCATGACCCAGTTGAGCAAGACACAGCTCACCCAAGCGCAGGCAGCCGAGGAGTTGAGCCTAAGTGTAAGGCAGGTCAAACGGCTGTGGCGCTCGTACATAGATCACGGAGCAGCGGGACTAATCCATAAGAGCCGCGGAAAACCGAGCCACAACCAAGTCGACCCGGAAGTCCAACAGCGCGCCATTGACCTACTGTTGGAACACTACCGCGACTTTGGCCCGACATTGGCGACCGAAAAGCTGTTGGAGGTGCATGGCCTTCGGATATCGGATGAAAAGGTACGTCAAATCATGATCGCGGAAGGGCTATGGAAAACACGACGGAAACGCAAGCTTCAAGTGTTTCAAATGCGTGAGCGGCGGGCTATGTTTGGGGAGTTGGTGCAAATTGATGGGTCAGATTTTGACTGGTTTGAAGGACGCAGCCCAAGATGCACCCTGTTGGTGTTTGTGGATGATGCCACTGGGCAATTAGTCGAATTGCCGTTTGTGCCCCACGAGAGCTTCAATGCCTATTGCGAGGCTGCGCAACACTATTTTGAGCGCTACGGCAAGCCCAGAGCCTTCTACAGCGACAAGCACGGCATCTTTCACCCCAATAACCCCGGGTTGACGCGTGGAGATGGCTTGACAGACTTTGGCCGGGCCATGCAAGAACTGGGCATTCAGATTATTTGTGCCAATACGCCCCAGGCCAAAGGCCGCGTGGAACGGGCCAACAAGACCTTGCAGGATCGGCTGGCCAAAGAACTCAGGTTACGCGGCATCTCCACGCCCGAGGAAGCCAACCAGTGGCTGCCGGAATATATACAGGATTTCAATCAACGCTTTGCCACTGCCCCGCGCAGCAGCCTCGATGCTCACACCCCGCTCACCGCAACAGATCAGCTGGACCGGATTTTATGCCGCAAGGCACAACGAACCTTATCTAAAAACTTGACCATCCAGTATGATAGTACCATCTATCAGATCCGGGTCGACCGTCCAGCCTATGCTATGAAAAATGCGGTCGTTACTGTCCTGGAAAGCCCGAAAGGAGAGATTACCATCTTATACAAAAACCAGCCCCTGGCTTTTGAGGTCTATCACCAGCAGGAAAAGCAGGTCAAGGTGGTTCCAGCCAAATCGATCGACTTTGAACTCCGCAATGCCGCCAAGGCTCATCCACCTGCAGTTGATCATCCCTGGCGCAAAGGCTTTGCTACCCCCTTATCTAGACGAGATGCTCCCACAATAGGGGACATTCTAACTTTGTCAGAATAGGGGACATTTTAACTTTGGGCTAACAGGATCGGGCTAACAGGATCGGGCTAACAGGATCGGGCTAACAGGATCGAGCTAACAGGATCGAGCCAGCAGTTTAACAACAGCAGTTTAACAACAACCTCCGTTCTCAGGCGTAACGGAAGAAAGTAAACAGGCCTTCCGGTTCATGGTAATTCGTACAGCAGGTAGATATGATCCAGCGATTTCACCAGCCTCAATCGGGCAAGGGTTTCCTGCAGCCCTTGCCATATCTCCGGCGTGTAATCCGCATCGGTTGCCTGAACCAACTCGACCCCTGCTTGATGGACCAGCACGTGAGTATAGCCTCTGGTTCTCCAGTCATCCAGAACCCGGTCAGCGGATTTTAACCTTTGCCAGTCCGTCTTGAACCGGATGATCCAGGTATCGGGCTCAGTCGTGAGCGGGGCGTAAAATGCTTTTGGCTCCCACAGCATGAGAACCCGCGAATTGGACGGAAGGTCATGGATCGATCGCATGGCCAGCTCATGGTAGCCCAGGTTCGTCAAACGGTAATTTTCTTTTGAGTTGACGCCGAGCGCAACGCCCAGCGGATTACTGGCGGTCAGGGAAATGGTGTCGCTGATCAAAATCAAACTGCCAACCAGTAAGATTGCCGCCCCCATCAACCGCCGGACGCGTACTCCGGCCAGCACTTTGGATTGCAGCCAATCCCATCCCACGCCTGCCAGCAGGCCTGAAAATGCCAGAACGCTGAAGTACAGGCGCGGTTGCTGTAAATGACTGGCAAAGAACCCGCCGCCAAAAAGCGCCAGGCCAGCCGGGATCAACGCGAGTACGGCGGCCCTGATCCGGTGGTCATGCCACAGCGCAACCGCTCCCGGGAGCGCCAGCAGCAGGATTAATGGCCCGATGTCGGTACCAAACAGCCCACCTTTATCGTAACCGACCCAGGTCAAGGAGACGGGCAGGAAAATTCGCTCCAACCAACCGCTGTTGACATTCAGCGCGGTCGGGCTTCCCAACGGACCTGTCTGGAAAAACGTCATCCAGATTGAATATGGATAAATAGCATTCCCGGTGGCAATCCCATTTTTGATCAGCCAGGGCAGTACTGGCAGGAGCGCGATGAGGACGCCCATTACTATTTTGGAAAATCGAAGGCGCTCTCGTCTGGCGTAAAAGAGCGCAACCAGAATGATCCCGGCCAGCAGGACGCCGCCGGTTAATTTGACCGCAATTGCAAAACCACTAAACAGACAGGCCAGGTAGAACCAGCGCACCTGCCGGGTTTGCATCCATTCGATGAGCAGAATGAGAACAGCGCTGCCAAAGAGAGCCGAAAATTGGTCCGTGGCGGAAAAGCCTAACAGGACGCGAAAGGTTTCGCCAGCTAGCAAGGCAAAGACAGCAACCCATCCAGCCGAAATTCCCCTGGCTTCTGAATTGGCAGTTCCCACCAATCGCCTAACTGCTCCCATTAACCCCGGCAGAACTAAAATTCCGGCTGCCCAGCCCAGCACCCCGGCGGTCTCCGGCCGGTGCAGCGCCATCGCCAGGGTATAGATCATTTCTGCCAGTTGAAAATGCCCGGAATACATGTTTTCTGGAACATGATAGAGATAACCGGCCTCCAGATAGAGGCGGGGGAGCTGTAAATGGTAGGTGAGCGCATCCCAGCCGACTGGCGGTGCCAGCGCAACCAGCAGTTGGTAACCTACCAGGACAAGGCAAAGGATGGCGATGATTCGTTCCAGCCTGGCTGAGCGGCGGAACGTTTCGCCAATTGCGGACAGGTTTTTCAACCATTCCAGGGCTTCGCGCCACAAAATGACAAGCCCGATTCCAAGCAGCAGCCAGGCGACCCAGGTTGCAAACAAATGCAACCAGCCGAAGACCATCCAGATCAGGCTAAGCACACCTAAACCAAGCGCCCCGTGGATCGTGGTTTGCTCGAGGGGCGAAAAATTCGATGCCTTTAGCAGCCGGGCGCCTATGCCACCAGCCAATGCCAGCACCAGCGCCATCAGCAGGACGTCGAACACGGCTGTCAATGGCGCTGCCAGGGCGTCTGGTGAAACGGGCTTATGGAAATAGTAATATCCGACCAGGACGAACAACATCCAGGCGGTGATGGCTGCTAATCGAATTATCGGCTTGTTGGCTTGCATTATGTTCCTTGGCGATTCCGGTTCAATAAGTATTTTATAGCAGAGTAAAATAACAACGGTGATTTTGAAGCCTCACTCCACCTTTTCCCTCTTTCCCGGAAGGATGAACGTCATTGGACGCTTACAGTCAATACAATCGCAAGGCCTGGGATGGCCAGGTCGCTAAGGGAAACCCCTGGACCCAACCGGTTTCCGCCGAGCAGGTTAAAGCTGCCCGACGCGGCGATTGGAGTCTGGTGCTCACCCCAACTATCCCAGTGCCGCGGGAATGGTATCCACCCCTGGTTGGCGCAGAAGTGTTGTGCTTGGCGTCAGGCGGTGGGCAGCAGGGCCCGCTGTTGGCGGCTGCCGGCGCGCATGTGACCGTCTTCGATAACTCTCCGGCCCAACTGGCGAATGATCGAAAAGTGGCTGAACGCGACGGGCTGGATCTGGTCACGGTTCTGGGGGACATGCGTGACCTGTCGCTGTTCCCGGATGATCATTTCGATCTCATTTTTCACCCGGTCTCGAATGTCTTCATCCCGGATGTGCTGCCGGTGTGGCGCGGGGCGTTTCGCGTGCTGCGTAAGGGCGGGGTGTTGCTGGCAGGATTTAACAACCCGGTGCTTTACCTGTTCGATTTCGATAAACTTGATCAGGGAGAGCTTGTGGTTACCAAGAAGCTTCCCTACGCTGATGTAAACGACCTGTCACCCGACCAACTGCGCAAGTTGGAAGACGAGGGACTGCCGTACGAATGGAGCCATTCGCTGGACGAGCAGATTGGCGGTCAGTTGGCGGCCGGTTTTGTTCTGACCGGGCTGTACGAGGATCTCGACCCCACATCCGTGTTGGGCAAGACCCTGCCGACCTATATTGCCACCCGCGCGGTCAAACCCTGAGGCCGGCTTGCCCGACTGATTATTATCCGAAAGGCCGTTCATTTCAACCCAAACCCTGCCAAAGAAAGGTGTATCCAGTGAATAACCCGGTTCAAATCGTAGTGGGATCCCGTAATCCGGTAAAAATCCAATGCGTCCGCATGGGTTTCGAAAAAATGTTTCCGCAGGTCGCCTATAACCTTGAAGCGGTGGGCGTGCCTTCCGGGGTCAGCGCCCAGCCCGAGGGGAGCGCGGAGATGCTGCGCGGCGCGCAAAACCGCGCTGAAGCGGCCCGCAATCTGACACCGGAGGCGGATTACTGGGTTGGCGTCGAAGGCGGCACCGAGGATGACGGTAATGACATGCAGGCCTATGCCTGGGTGGTGGTGCTCTCGCCTCGCGGGGTTGGCAAGGGCCGTACCGGATCGTTTTACCTGCCAAAGGTAATTGCGGATCTGGTGCGCCAGGGAATCGAACTGGGTGAAGCCGACGATATCTACTTTGGGCGTAGCAACTCGAAGCAGGCCAATGGCGCCATTGGCCTGTTGACCGGCGATGGTATCGACCGGGCGCAATATTATGAACACGCGGTGATCATGGCCTTGATTCCATTTAAAAACCCCAAGCTTTACCAGATCGGCCTGGCCAAATGAAGCCTTCGCGTGGTTGCAAATTGGGTTCAGCTGGGCACTCGCAAGTGAGGGTAAGGCCGGGAGGGGGTCGTCGTAGCAGCGAGCAGCGCCTGCTAATGTAGCGCAAACTTCAGTTTGCGCAAGCGAACTAAAGTTCGCTCTACTCCTGCAAGCCCGACACATTATTCAAATACAAAATCGCGCCGGTTCGCCCGGCGCAATTTTGTATGGAAAGGCTGTTGCTTGCCTTACTGGTGAATACTGATGTTGCCCGACAGGCGCTGCAGCGGACCGTTGTCGAAGACCAGCTGCGTTCCGTCCCAAATCTGGAAGCGGATATAGTCGGGTTTGCCGACCTGCAGCCAGACGATGTAACGGAACCCATCGATTGTGTTAGCGGCGCCGAAGCCGGTAAAGACAGCATATTGGCCGTCCTGACTGACTGTCAGCCATTCGACATTCGTGCTGAAGAATTCAAACCCGGCTTTTTCCAGAACAAGGACGAATGACCCTTCAGGCACAACGGCATCTTTATGGTATTTGACATCGATCGCAAACTGAGCTTTGCCAGACCAGGCAGGATTGCCAAGATAGGAGCCTTCAGGTGCCGACACCCATCCACTTCCATTTACAAATCCAAGATCGGACGGATAAGGCGAGTTTTGCAGATCCAGCCCTACGATCACCGGATCATGGTCCGATACGCGGAACATATCTGGCGCGTAAAGGCTGTTTTGCAGGTTGGGCGTTTTGAAATCGGTGTTGTAGTCCAGCACACTTGGCTCGTCGGCGTTGATGTGGAATCCGCTGATGCCGGTCACCTGGGGTACCAGCGAACCGGTAGCCAACGCGTGATCCAGGTAGCCCCACTGCCCGTCGAACACGTAGGAGTAAGCAGTGGGTCCGAGGAACAGGTCAAGCAGGTTGGTATAACCGGCATTTTTCAACGTGGTGATTGGATCTTCCATGGCGTAGGAATTCAAATCGCCAAGGATGAGGATATCCGATTCACTGGTGAGGGTCGGGTCGCTGGCCAGCCAGTTGGCCAGTTCCACAGCGGCATTGACACGCACAAGGTTGCAGTTGCCCTGACCATCAAACGCATCCGGGGCGTCACAGGCGCTGCCCTTGCTCTTGAAGTGGTTGACCACCGCGGTGAACCGTGCTCCGTTAGCGTTCTGTTGGAAGGTCTGCGCCAGCGCCGGGCGAGTGCGCGGCGCACTATCGCCGCCGTTGACGAAGGCTTCACTGTTGAGGGCTGCGGTGACTCCCACCGGGGTGACCATGGCGGGCTTGTAAATTAACCCAACCTTGATGGCATCCGTGCCAAGGGCATTTACCTGCCCGGTAGCGGCATCCACGTCGATAAAGGCGTACGTACCTGCACCGGCGGCAGCATTGAGTTGATCCACCAGATGTTGGATGGCACTGTTCGAACCGTAACCGTCGTTTTCGATTTCGACGATCCCCAGCACATCCACATTCATGCCAAGGATTGCAGCCACGGTTTTTGGCCACTGGCGGTCAAACTCAGCCTGGGTATCCGCGCCGCGGCAGTCGGCGGGGGCCCCGCCAACACCGAATGTGCAGTTGTCAACCCTGTCCGGAAAGCCGTCAAAGGTATTGAAGTAGTTGAGCAGGTTAAGCGCGCCAGCTTCGAGGGTGCCGCCGACATCAATAGGTGGTGCCGGCCGCGGGTTTACCGCTTCGAAGTTGACGTACCCATTAAGTGCATTGATCGGGCGAACGCGGTACGCGTTGCCGCTGGCGGAATTACCTGCCCAGGTGTAATTCAAAACCCCAATGATGTCGGTAGCGGTGTCGCCGCCGCGCAGCGTATTGCTAGCGGAAAGCGGCAACCCGCCGCGGGCGAACAGGATGGGGTCTGGATTCTGAGCCTGCGATGCGTCATCCAGGATGATTTTATTGAGGTTATTGGCGGCCTGCAAGGCGTTGGCGTCAGCGCCCGGAGCGACTACATTGGTCGGCTGTTGCAGGCGGGCATCGGCCGAAAGCACCACCTGGCCAAAGCGTCCCAGTTGGAAGTGCTCGGTAACATACATGGTCTGAGGTAACCGCACCAGCATGCCTTCGTATTGCTCAAGGAAGGTAGTATTGGGGACAGGGAAGAACACGTCTGTCGGTTCGACCGTGCCTGTACCGCAGACAACTACAGTCCCAGCGGTTATCTGAGTCTGCCCCTGGAATTCAGCAGCAAAGCCGGTAACTGATACAACATCTCCGTTGTTGACAGAGTTATTGTTCCCATTGAACACGAAAATGCCATCTGATGTAGTTGGGTCACCGTCACCCCATTGGTCTTGCATATAGAAACCACGCAAGGTTGGTGAGGTTCCTTCGTAATCACCAATGACGACACCACGCGTAAAAACCAATCCTGGAACAGCCAATAATTCTTCTGTTCCTTGTACTTCAAAAACTTTGGTGAAGTTTTCAATGGAACAAGCAGTAGCGGTGTCAATGGCAAGAAAATCCGTTATGAAGTCTGACACCATAGCGTCAGGAGGATCCTCACTATCTAGGTCTGTAACATTCGCAGCCACAATTGTTAACTCACATATTTCATTACTGAAATCAGCATCTGGGTTAAGGGTAAACGTTATCGGTCCACCGTTAACCGCGGCAGAATGGCTTCCTGTGATATTGCAATTGAGTGTAAACCAATCTCCGGTGACATTGACCGGTTCACTAAAGGTGATGGTCAGATCGGAGTTGACAGCGACATTGCTAGCATTATTTGCCGGGGATGTCGAGAAAACTATTGGTGCTTGTTCGCCAAAAACATGCGCTCCTAGGCCATCGAAAATATCCGTCGCATAGCCTTCCCATTCCTCGGTAGGATCAAAGGCATCACTCCCGTTTGTGTCTCCAGCTGAAACTGACGCTTTTCGTCTCAAGGTATTGTCGGCGGTGCTGAGGAGACCCGAACCCCATTCCGTTCCTGGATTGAACCCGATTTGGCCGATGACATCTATGACCGTTGACCCTTTGCGAAGTACGACGGCATCGTTACCATTAAACCAGCCGGAGCTGTTGGTCTGGTCAGCCTGCGCCAGAATGGTCGCATTCGCACTGGATTGGCCAAGTACATACACATCGCCATCCGCAACCGTGCCGGTCAGGTTGATGGTTAATCCGGCGGTAGAACTGCCATTGAAATACATTTGCACGTTATAGGCGTTCGTCGCCAGGTTGATTGCCGCGCCGGTACCGTTATAAATCTCCAGCGCTTTGTTGTTGCTGGAGCCTTCAATGTATTCCGAGAAAAACAATTCATTCGGACCCGCCGCCTGCACCGCAGCCTGGCCGGGTACAGCCAGTGCAGTGCCAAGCACCAGTAAAGCGGCAATCACTACATTCCAGATACGAAGCGATGGTTTCATTATTTCCTACCCTCCTGGTTATGAAAGACGCGGTTATTAAGTTGGATCGTCCCCCGGTGCAGATTTGCCGGCAATGACGCGGAAGCAATTCTGCGAAACGATAACCTCCCTACTTGGTAATTTATTGTAGCATGTTTGAGTCATCATTTCATTACTTATAGCCATCCAATTGTTCAGCTACTCAGTACTCGCCATCCGGTCTAATTTGTGATAAGATGCGCCTTACTATGATGGAAGACTACCCCGAGATCAAACCCACTGCGGTTGAAACAGTTGAACAACCTGAAACGGCTCCGAAAAATACTTTTAGCGAACTGCTTTCCGAAGCCATTAAGACCATCCTGTTGGCGTTTGTGTTGTACTTTGCCATCAGCGCGGTGACCGACCGGGTGCGGGTTGAAAATATCAGTATGCAGCCCACCTTATATGAAGGCGAACTGTTGGTAGTCTATAAACTGGCGTATCAATTTGACGAACCCCACCGGGGCGACATCATTGTTTTTCACCATAACACCGAGCCGCCCGAAGATTACATTAAACGCGTGATCGGGTTGCCGGGCGATACGGTAACCATTCAATCCGGTCAGGTGACCATTAACGACCAGGTGATCAACGAACCCTATCTTGCTTCCCTGCCGGCCTATGATGGGTCGTGGCAGGTTCCTCAGGATATGTTGTTCGTGCTGGGCGACAACCGCAACCGGTCGTCTGATTCCCATGTCTGGGGTTTTGTGCCGCAAGAATCTGTGGTTGGGCGGGCGGTGGTTATCTACTGGCCGCTTACCAGCATTCGCCTCCTCAGCCACGACGATATCGTTCAGGCCGCCCCCTGACCCTGCTGGTTTCAACCGCAAAATACCTTTGCCCTTGTCAGGGCAGTGAAATATGGATCGAATCTTGTGATGAAATATAGTTCTGCTTATCGCGCCAAAAAACGATGGCGAATCCTTGTCCCGATTTTAGCTCTCTTTTTAGTGGTCGCCGGATTGCTGGCTGCCCAGACTCCAGGCATTAAGTCGCGCCTGGCCTGGCGGGTCGAAATCGCCGAAGCCTACCTCCGCGGCATCGTCAACCCGGTGGAATCCATGCCTGCTCCGCGTAGGGTACAGGCTGCTGCGGATGCCGCCACGCCCACCCCGCGTCCTACGGAAACGCCGGATCCGGCTACCCCAACGGCAACGCCGGAAATATCTCCTACCCCCACGCTGACGCCAACGCCGCTGCCGGGGGCTGCCAAACTGGTTTCCCCAGCCTATGAGAAGCAGGATATGAACAATTGCGGCCCGGCTACCCTGACCATGTTTTTGCGCATGTACGGCTGGGAAGGCGACCAGTACGTTATATCCGACCAGATCAAACCTATTCCACAGGATCGCAATGTCAACATTGACGAACTGTTTGCCTTTACCCTGCAAAATGTAAACTGGCTGACCACCGGCTTTCGGGTTGGCGGTACGGTCGAGACGCTCAAAGCTTTCATCGCTGCCGGCCTGCCGGTGATGATCGAAGAAGGTTTTACCATGGCGGAGAGCTATTGGCCCAACGACGACCGCTGGTCGGGGCACTACCTGCTCATTACTGCCTATGATGACAGCCGGCAGGTCTTTACTACTCAGGACTCGTTTGTTGGCCAAGACCTGGTGGTTAGCTACACCGACCTGGATAAGCGCTGGCAGATATTCAACCGGGTGTTCTTTTACGCCTACAAACCCGAGCAGGAACAGGCCATCCGCTCCATTCTGGGTGAAAACTGGGATGAAGCAGCCAACCGCCGCCAGGCGCTGGAAACGGCCCGCCAGGAGACTGAAAAGGATCCAAGAAATCCGTTTTCTTGGTTCAACCTTGGCTCGAACCTGGTGTATTTTGACCGCTATTCCGAAGCTGCCCAGGCGTATGACGAGGCTCGCTCGCGCGGACTGCCGCAGCGCATGCTGCGTTACCAGTTTGGCCCGTTTTTTGCTTATTTCAACACCAACCGCATCGAAGATTTGCTGGAACTCACCGAGTATGCGTTGAAAATCACGCCTAATTCAGAGGAAGCCTTACTCTGGCACGGCTGGGCACTTTACCGCTCCGGCGATAAATTGAAAGCCACTGAAGATTTTCTGGCAGCACTCGAGGCGCATCCGGGTTACTTCGACGCCCAATACGCGTTGGACTTCGTCCGCTCGAATTGATTGGGCAGTAGGACAAACTTTAGTTTGTCCAGTGCCACGCTAATAGCACCTTTGCCAGAGACCGACCGGTAGGGTAGGTTTAACCTGCAAGGCAATTAGCGAACGTGTGACCACATCGAAAAATAATCTGGCATCGGTGTTGGTGCGTTCGAGCCAAAACGGTAAGGCCGAGTACCCATTGTTCGCAAATAAAATATTCTTAATCGCGTGTTTTTGCGTCATAACGGCGCAAAAACACGCGAAATTCATTAAACCCCCGCTCCCGAATGGTTTCGTCGGCTGCGAAGATCAAACCAATTCCGGGGAGCGGGGTAGGCGGTGAGGGGCAAAACCGCATCGGGCAACCTGGTAATGGGCGCTTCCCTTAATGCTATAGGTTTCCCTCAAGCCGGTATTTACGCCCGCACCAAGGCGCATCACACGGAAACGAACCGCACAGGCTAAATTGTGGTTTAATTGTCCAATATGGAACCCCCTAAAAATGAATAACAATCGCATCGTCCTCTCTATGGTCATTATCCTGGCGGTCGCTTGTTTGTGCCTGGCAGTCATTCTGGCAGTATCCGGCGGTGTGTTTCTCCTGGCCGGCGACAGCCTGAACAGTCTTTTCCTCACTGCCACGCCCACCTCTTCCCCGCCAACGGTTACCCCCACACCGCCGCCGGCCACCCCAATTCCCAGCCCACTGCCGATCACTGCCACCCCCAGTGGGCAAGGCGAGAAGGAACTGCCGCAGGGCATTGCCCGCCAGATGGACCGGATTCAGGAACAGGTTGCCAGTATCCGCTCGCTGGCGCTTCCTCCAACCATCAACAGGGCGCTGTTGACCGTTGACCAACTACGCCAGCAGGTGGAATCGGATTTCTTCAAAGATTACCATCCGCAAGAGGTGGAGGACGATGTCCGGGTTCTGGCGGCGTTTGGGTTGCTCGAACCGGATTTCGACCTATACGCGCTTTACCTTGACCTGTACACTGAACAGATAGCCGGTTATTACGACCTGGAAACGGATGAAATGTTCGTTGTGCTCGACAAGGGTTTCAGCGGACCGCAGCGCTCGACCTACTCTCACGAATTCACGCATGCCTTGCAGGATTACAACCATGACGTACGCGACGGCATGAATTACAACGAGGATTATTGCAAAACAGACAGCGAGTATTGCGCTGCCATTCAGGCATTGATCGAAGGTGATGCCTCGCTTACCGAACAGTCCTGGCTGTACCTGTATGGCACCGATAAGGATCGTAAAGAGATCGACGAATATTATCAGAACAATGACCTGTCGGTCTTTGACGCCGCGCCAGCCTTTTTGCAGGAAGACTTTGTCTTCCCATACCGCCAGGGCGTCGATTTTGTGCTGGCGCTGTTCGAGGAAGGTGGTTTTGCCCGCATCGATGATGCCTACGACGACCCGCCGGTATCGACCGAACAAATCTTGCACCCTGCGCGCTATCCGGATGATCGCCCAATCCCGGTGGACCTGCCCGATTTGACCAATACGCTCGGGCGTGAACTGCGCGAACTGGACCGCGGCGTGATGGGGGAATGGTACACCTATTTGATCCTGGCGCGCGGCATCCAGCAAGCAGCTCTTATCCCCGATGACCAGGCGGCGCTGGCTACGGAGGGTTGGGGTGGCGATGCGTATGCGGTTTACTGGGACGAAGCCGCAGGGCAGCCGGTCGTGATCCTTTCCACAGTCTGGGATTCGGAGGGTGAGGCGCAGGAATTCTACGACGCCTTCAAGGCTTATGGAACAGCAAGCTGGGGCAATCCCGCCCAAACCTCTGGCGCAGACGAATTGAACTGGGATTCAGCCGGCGACGGCGCATCCGTCTTCATTCGCTCGGGCCCAGAAACCCTCTGGGTCATTGCGCCTACCGGCGCGGACGTCCAATTGCTGGTGCAGGCGCTGTTAGCCTCCGATTCCGTCGGAGCGCGCTAAAGTGGCGCTGGATATCCCCCGCATCGCTGCCATCTGCTTCGACGTGGACGGCACGTTGAGCGACACCGATGAGCTGTGGGTGCATCGGTTACAGCGCACCTTAATCCCCCTGCGCTTTATATTGCCGGGCAAACAAACCCTGCGCACTGCGCGCTGGCTGGTAATGGGACTGGAGACGCCGGGCAACTGGGGTTACGAACTACTCGACCGCCTGCATCTGGACGATGAAGCTGGGCGGTTGCTCAGTGCCGTGTCTCGCCGTAACCATGAAAAAGCAAAACCCCTGCCGGTTATCCCTGGCATCGCGCACATGGTGGCTGCCCTGCAGGAACGCTACCCCCTGGCGATCGTCAGCGCCCGCGGCGAGCGGACCACCCTGCAGTTTCTTGAACAGCACAACCTGCACGCTTCGTTTGCGGCGGTTGCTACTGCCCTGACCAGCTCTCATACCAAGCCGTTCCCCGACCCCATTTATTGGGTAGCCGGTCGATTGGGTGTGCCGGCCGAGCGCTGTTTGATGGTCGGGGATACCACAGTGGATATTCGCGCGGGCAAGGCGGCTGGCGCGCAGACCGTAGGCGTGTTGTGCGGTTTTGGCTCGGAGCGCGAACTGCGCCGGGCGGGCGCCGACTTGGTACTACCAACCACCGCCCAGTTGGATGAAATTTTACTGGCAGTGCATTAGTTCGTAGTCCGATCCCCAAAGAGGCATGCGTTGAAACGGTCTAACCTTGGCGTCATCGTGAAAATCCTGCTGGCGGTGATCTTTTGGGGCGCCTCATTTGTTGGAACCAAGATCGCTTTGCGCGATGCCCAGCCTGTAACGATCGTCTGGGTGCGCTTTGGCATCGGCGTGTTGGTACTGGGCGCTGCGGTTATCCGGCGCCGGCAGTTCAGGCTGCCGCCGGTTCGCGACCTGGGCTATTTTGCCCTGATCGGCGCGCTGGGCATCACCTGGCACCAGTGGCTGCAATCCACCGGGCTGATAACCGCGCAAGCCACCACTTCGGCCTGGATTGTGGCTTCGACGCCTATCTTCATGGCGCTGCTGGGCTGGATATTCTTCAAGGAGACGCTGAGTCTGCTGCGGGTGGCGGGTATTTTTATCGCCGCCTTTGGGGTGCTGATGGTGGTAACCAAAGGCGATCTGCAATCCCTGTCACTGGGTCAATTTGGTACCCGCGGTGACCTGCTGATGCTGATCAGTTCGCCGAATTGGGCCGTTTTCTCCGCGTTGTCGCGCAATGGACTGCGGCGCTACCCGGCGGCGTTGATGATGCTGTATGTAATGGCGTTTGGCTGGCTGTTCACTACCGTGCTGTTTGCTGCCGGTCCAGGCTTTGCTGACCTGGCCAATTTGACGGTCAACGGCTGGGCGGCGGTGGCTTACCTGGGCATTGCCTGCTCCGGTCTGGCTTACATTTTCTGGTACGACGCGCTCCAGGTGCTGCCATCGGCGCACGTTGGTGTGTTTCTCTATATTGAACCGTTGGTGACCGTGGTGGTGGCTGGATTTTTATTGGCCGAACCGGTTTACCTGGTGGCCCTGGCCGGCGGCGCGATTATTCTGCTGGGAGTTTGGCTGGTAAACCGACGGCCGTGATTCTTGGCCAGTCCAGCAGTGCCACCTCGACCAGCAACCGCGGGTTTACATTTAGATCGATGTCATCCAACGCTGCTTCCAAAGCGGAAGCGCTGCGCCGGGCGGTGTCAAAATCGATCTGCGCGGCGACAGTTTCCAGCGGTTCCGCATAATCCAGGTTGGTAAGGGGAGCGTTGGCGCGGGCGGTCACCAGCATCAGATCGCGCCAGTACGTCAGCCAGGTGCGCATCCCGGCACGCAGCCGGTTTTTGTCTTTGGTCAGACGCTCAGCCAGGTTGAAACGTTCGATAATCCCCCCGCTCAAGGCAATGTGTAAATTATCCAGCCAGAATGTCCGTTCGTCGCGGGCAGTTTGATTGTCGATCAGGCTGAGCGCTAATCCCGGGCGTCCCGCCGCAATATGTGCCAGCAGAGTCGCTTCCTGAGCCGACAGGCGCTGGTTGATGACCAGGGATTCCGCCAGATGTTCGACCTTCATGGGGCGCAGGCGCAGCACTTCGCAGCGTGAGGTGATGGTTGGCAGCAAATTGTCCGGTGAGTCGGCCGTGAGCAGCAGGATGGCTTTTTCCGGGGCTTCCTCCAGCGTCTTGAGCAGCGCGTTTTGCGCGCCAGGCGTGGCTTTTTCGAAGCCCAAAAATAGGGCGGTGCGGTAGCGTGCCTGGTAAGGCGATAGAGCCAGGCTGCGTTGCAGTTCACGCACCTGTTCGATCTTGATGGTCTGGGCGTCTTCGGCAACCTGGATGATGTTCAGATCTGGTTGCTCCTGACGCCAGGTCTGCTCGCACATGCGGCACGCGCCGCACGCCTGGCCGGGCGCAGGCGGCTGCAGGCAGTTCAACGCCTGCACAAACCGCAGCGCCAGTGTCCGCCGGCCAACGCCGGCAGGGCCGCAGAACAGATAGGCATGCCGCACGCTGTTATGCGCGATATGGTTCGCCAGCAGGTCGGCTGCCCATTGGTGTCCAAGAATTGGCCAGGTCATCGCAGCTATTGTAGCTTATTTCGACGAAAAAATTTCGCACCGGAGACACAGGAAAGCGTTGTAGCGCAAACTTCCAGTTTGCGTGGCGAACTGAAAGTTCGCCCTACATTTCCTTGCGCTCCCAGTCCAGGCGATTCAGGGTATGGAGATGAGAAAACCCATCATTCCGGAGAATATCCAATATTTTTGTAGCGCAAACTGAAGGCTGCGTGGCGAACTGAAAGTTCGCCCTACATTTCCTTGACGATCTTTGCGACCTAATCGCCCTTCGTATTCTGATCCATAATTCGGATTAAATTCTTTTCTCCGTATCTCCGCGGTGAAATATGTTTACTTTTGAATGCGTGAAACACCGGCGTATTTCAAGACAGGTTCACCTTGTAGTCATTTCCAGGGTGCATTGCTCCTGGGTTTACAGTGAAGCTAATCGACCACGAATTAAGGAGCGCTGCACCTGATCTGGGGGTCATAACAGACAGGTCAAAAGCAGGTGCGAGGCACTTTTGAAGTGCCTCGCACCAAAATCTATCGGATGGCCTCGGAGAGGTCGAAGCAATCTGCGCCGAACATAAGGACGGCTGCCCTAAGGCGCAACGGCTTGAATGATTGGCGCAGATCGCCACGCTCACTGCGTTCACTCGCGATGACAAATTTTTCCGCCTTAAAATATCAACCGCCGGGGTGAGGGGGGCACCCAGGCGATTGATGGAATAATGATAGCACGGATTCCGTAAATTTTCCATTAAAAAATTATAAGAAAATTTTGGGAGATTTTCGCATTTTAAGCCTTCCTGCCGTATTGAAAATCAACTCAAGGGACTGATCCCGGGTGATGTATAATCACAGCGACCTCCCTGGGGAAAACCTTCACCGACCACGCCCATGCAACTGACCTTCTTCACCTGGATCCTCGCCTTCCTGCCCGTACTGACGGTACTGGCGCTAATGCTTGGACTGCGCTGGGGCGGCAGCCGCGCCGGAGCGGTCGGCTGGTTTACCGCGTTGCTCGTGGCGGCAGTCTTTTTCGGCGCAGGGCCGCAGTTACTGGCGTATGCCCAGGTCAAAGCCGTGCTGCTCAGCCTGGACGTGCTCTACATCATCTGGATGGCGCTGCTGCTGTTCCATACAGCGGCGGAAGCCGGCGCGTTGACCAGCATCGGCCGCGCATTAACCGCGTTGACGCCCGACCGCATGATGCAAGGCCTGCTGCTGGGTTGGCTGTTTGCCTCCTTTTTGCAGGGCATGGGCGGTTTTGGCGTGCCGGTTGCCGTCGCGGCGCCGCTGCTGGTCAGCCTGGGCTTCAGCCCGATACCCGCGGTGGTGATGGCCCTGGTGGGGCACGGCTGGGCGGTCAATTTTGGCTCGCTGGCGACCTCGTTCCAGACGCTGCTGGCAGTGACCAACCTGCCCGGCGAGCTGCTGGCGTCGGATTCAGCCATTCTGCTCGGCATTTCCAGCTATTTTTGCGGCGCAATCGTGGCTTTCCTGGCTGACGGCTGGAAAGGGCTGCTGCGCGGCCTGCCGGCGGTGTTGATCCTGGGTACAGTGATGAGTGTCAGCCAGTACCTGCTGGTCACCAACGGCATTTGGACGCTTGGCGCGACCGGCGGAGCGATGGTTGGCCTGCTGGTTGGGCTGGCGTTGACGCGCCTGCCGTTTTACCGCCGCGCGGCAGCGCAAAACGAACTGACGGCTGAAATGAGCCAGGAAAACGGCAGATCGCCGCGGTCGCTGCTGCTGGCGGTCTCGGGCTACTTGATCCTGGTCGTGCTGGCATTCGGCATCAACCTGATTCCGCCAGTATCGCGCATCATGAGCTCGGTGCAGCTTAACCTCGATTTCCCGGAACTCGCCACCCGCTTTGGCTGGGTCACACAGGCCGGTTCCGGCCGGCAGATCGACATCTTTGGGCACCCAGGAGCGATCCTGCTGTATGCTTCGCTGCTGGCCTACTTTATATACAAGAAAAGCGGCTCGTACACCCGCGGGGCTGAAGCCCGCATTTTGAGCAAGGTGACGCGCGGGGCGGTCAACTCCAGCCTGGGCATTTTAGCGATGGTCGGCATGGCGGTGATGATGACGCACGCCGGCATGACCAACCTGCTGGCCCAGGGACTCAGCCTGGCGTTTGGCCCGGTCTATCCGCTGATCAGCCCGTTCATCGGAGCGCTGGGCGCCTTTATTACCGGGTCGAATAATAACTCGAACGTGCTGTTTGCCGTGCTGCAAATGAACACCGCCCAACTGCTCGGGCTGCCCGTGCCGTTGATCCTGGGCGCGCAGACCGCCGGCGGATCGCTCGGCAGCATCATGGCGCCGGCCAAGGTGATCGTCGGCTGCAGCACCGTCGGGTTGAGCCACGAGGAAGGCCGCGTAGTCGGCAAGGTGATTGCCTACGGCATGCTGCCGGTGGCGGTGGTGGCCGTCGCGGTGCTGCTGATGGCCGGAATCGGCAGTCCTTGACAAATAGAAGCCCGAGATTATAATATGCAAGCCTTCCTCGTTAGCTCAATGGCAGAGCGGGCGGCTGTTAACCGCTAGGTTCGAGGTTCGAGTCCTCGACGAGGAGCTATTTGTTTTAACGGGGTTGTCACCCTGCCCGCACTCACAGAGTGCCCCACCCGAAGGGTGCTCTGTGAGTGCGGGCAGCATGACATCATTCAGATGTGGACACCCCACAGGAGCTGGTATTCGAGCCCCTGCGGTGAGGAGCTATTTACGTTAACAAGGTTGTCGCCCTGGAGCGAAGCGAAGGGTCTATCTTTTGGCTTCGAGCTAGATGCTTCGCTACGCTCACTCACAGAGTGCCCCACCCGAAGGGTGCTCTGTGAGTGCGGGCAGCATGACATCATTCAGATGTGGACGCCCCCACAGGGGATAGTATTCGAGCTCCTGCGGTGAGGAGCTATTTACGTTAACAAGGTTGTCACCCTGGAGCGAAGCGAAGGGTCTATTTTTAGGGTTTTAGTTAGATGCTTCGCTACGCTCAGCATGACATTAACCGATCACTCCGACCTTTTAACCGTGCAAGGGCCGTTGTCTCCCCTAAAATCCGCCAGGATTTTGGGGGAGGTTGGAGGGGGTCGCACTAAGATTGGCTTTCCGCGAGTTTCACGAAATTCGTTTTCAAAAACCAATGAAACAAATAGAGATTTTGGACCCACCGACGGGGGTCGCAGGAGCGTGGCCCGCCACAGGCGGCTGTTTTTGGCATAATACTTGTTTAAAATAAAAACGAATTGAAACGAATATTTTCTTTGCAAATCACGGAAAAGTGAATTGAAATGAACCACGGAGGCACGGAGGATAAGAGGAAAGCCCATTGAACAGATGCGTAATGGCGAGATTAAATTGTTAAGGTACTGGTTGATGGTTTTAAAGTAATTACGTTCTATAATGTCAAGTAAAGACCACCACCCGAGACCTGCGGTCGAGCAGCGCGCTCGGTCTTGAGACCGGCGCGATCGAGAAAGAATAATCAAAACTGATTATTTAATCAAGCCATTATTGAAAAAAAATGTCTTTTCAACACTATATTCCAGCTACATTTCTTGCGAACTTTTCATCCGACACATTTGAAGAAAGACGTAAAAGGATTGTATCGGTAGGTGATAAGCGTAATGGGTCCATTTTTACGGCTCCAGTATCAAAAATTATAAGAATCAAAAATTTTTATCCAGAAATGGTTGATGGGACCTTTGAATATTATGAAACAAGATTAAACACAGCAATCAGTCAATTAATCAATCGGACCATAACATGCGAATTATGGGCGGATACATTAATTCATTTTGTTACAGGCCTTCTCGTTAGAGGACCAGATTTTAATGATCGTTTTGAGGATAGATTTGAAATTGGTAAACTTGCAGAAGTTATTGATCCCGAGAATACTAATTTTGCTAGACTTTTTGAGAGTCAGCGCTTGCGTTCCTCAATAATTGGAGCAAAATGGACAGTTTTACAAGTCGCAGAAGAAATCAAATTAATTACAAATGATTTAGGTTATACACCTTATCAGAACCCAATCCTAAAAGAACTTGGTATGGCAATCCCTTTAAACCCAAAGTACGTGTTATTAATTGCTCCGAGGACCAGAGGAAAAATTGCTCTCTCACTTGGTGGAGTATGGATGCCAATTATTAATTATTCAACCTTATCAAACGAACTTGCCTGCACACTCAACAAATCAATTGATGAAATTGGACAAAGATTTATTATCGGTAATAACAATGAAGATATAGGCAAATATATTTCAATTCATTCGACACCAGGCGTAGTACCAGAGCCATATGAATTGGGTTTTATGGCGGGGGGAATGGCTATGGTGTTTGAACATATGTGGGAGAAACTCATAACTATAATTTCCGAACCTCCGAAAAAAGATGGAGTTTTTATTGTTTTTGACTTTAATAAGTCGTATGAGGAATTTATTAGAGCGAACAGAGGGTCGTTTTAAACAAGCACATTTAGGAATTTACACTAAGTGTTTCAAGGTCAATAAAAATGTAAGCTTGTAAGAGCATAATCCCTGTTCCGCCAGGTTCAAGCTTCGCGTCCTTGCGGTTTTTGCACGCGGCCAGGCCAATCGAAATTGTTATCTACTCAGGTTCCCCTGCGCTAATTGTTGACCTTGTAAATTAACAATTCGTCCGCTAAAATAAAATTTATCGATTGTTTACCAATACGATCTTTATTCAACCAGTTAAAAGGAGTCCCGATGGCAGTCTCAAAAATTGTGACACTAAAAGCTTCTTCGCCACTCAGCTTCGATGAAGCCATTAAAGCCGGGGTTACCCGCGCCCACAAAACGCTCAAGCATGTCACCGGCGCCTGGGTCAAAAATCAAGAAGTCTTGATCGATGATGGCGGTCGAATCACCGAGTACCGGGTTGAGATGAAGGTCACCTTTATTCTCGAAGACTGATTCTATTTTATTTGGCAAATTCGATCAGCGGCTGCTAAATTTGCCCCTCCAGGAGAATTGAACCTTTTACCAACAGGTAAAAGGCGAATTTCCTATTCCAATACTACCATTGCTCGCCTGTTAATCAAAAATGGATGTCCGGCGGACATTAAATTCGTTCCGCCAGGTTCGAGTCCTTGTGATGGTTGCACGCCGTGTGCGATGACCCGCCTGCTCCCTGAGCTTGCCAGCACCGGGCTTGCCTGCACCGAGCTTGCCGAGGTATCGAGGTGTCGAAGGGGCAGGTGACAGATCTATACCCGATGCATAGCGGACCTTTGGCCGCGCGCTTGCCCTGACGGGCAGCGCCTAAAAGAGCCATCTGCGCTGGTCAGCTCCCTTTGACAATTCCCCTCTTGACTCTCCGTTTGATTTGTCCTATACTTAAACCGGTTTACTAAACCGGTTTAAGTCCAATCTCTCAACTACCTGTAAGGAGAATATTATGAGAATCCCCAAGTACCTCCCGCTGCTTGTTGTTTTTGCCATGCTGGCGGGCGTTCTCGCTGCCTGCGCGCCTTCGGCCACCCCGACAGCCGCGCCGGCTGAGCCAACCGCAGTTTCTGAAGCCACACAAGCTCCACCCGCAGAACAGCCAACCGCTGTCCCGCCGGCCGAGCCTGTTAAGCTGACTTTCTGGTTTAACTGGGAAGGCACCAATGCCGATGTAATGAAGGATCTGATCAACCGCTTCAACGAACAGAACCCTGATATCGTTGTCGAACCGGTGTTCCAGCCTTATGCCGACATCATGACCCTTTATCAGACCGCTATCGTCGGCGGCACCACCCCCGATGTGGCTGCGCTGGATCTGATCCTCATCCCGCAGTTGGTTGAAACCGGCGCCATCGCCCCGCTGGATGATTTGGTGGCCGCGGACGCCGATATCAAGGTGGATGATTTCTACCCGTTGTTGGCCAACTATGACATCATGGGCGGCAAGCGCTATGCCCTGCCGGTGAGCACCAACAATATGCAGCTCATCTGGAACAAGGACCTCTTTACCAAAGCCGGCCTCGATCCCGAAAAGGCTCCCGCCACCTGGGAAGAAATGCAGGCTATGGCCGAGCAGTGCCAGGATCCCGACAACGGCGTGGTCGGTTTTGAATACTACACCCAGCCTGCCGGCGAGGGCATAACCTGGCAGTTCCAGGTCTGGCTGTGGGCTGCCGGCGGCGAATTCCTCAACGGAGATAACACCGCGGCTGCCTTCAATACCCCCGAAGGCCTCAATGCTCTGACCTACGTCGCCGACATGCTGCAGGGTAATGGCTCGCAGCCGGGTCCGTGGGGCCTGTTTGGCGACCAGAAGGCCTGCATGCAGCTTGACGGTTCCTGGCTGTTCGGCTACCGCAAGGATGCGCCCTTCCAGTGGGGCATTGCCCCGGTGCCTGCGCCCGAAGGCGGCGCAACTGCCAGCAATGTGGGCGGCGAGCACATCTTCATGTTCGACGCTACCCCCAACAAGGAAGCAGCCTGGAAGTTCATCAAATACCTGACCAGCACAGAGGTCCAATTGGAATGGGATCAGTTGACGGGTTTCCTGCCGGTGCGCCAGTCAGTAGCTGAAAACGCTGATTACCTCACCTGGGTCAACGAGACCGAACCACGCATGCTGCCCTTTGTTGAGGGCATGGCCAGCGCACATACCCGCCCTGCCACCCCCAAGTATTTCGCCGTCTCCGACGCCTTCTCTCGTGAAATTCAGAAAGCTCTCCTGGGAGAGGCTACCCCTGCCGATGCGCTCGCAGCCGCCGAAGCGGCCGTGAATGAAGCGCTGAAGTAACTATCTGCTACTTGCGTTTTTTCTGGGGCGGCGGCTCCCCAGCCGCCGCCCCGATCATTTAATGCCGGCAATACCATTCATCGTTCCAGCGTCATTTAATCACAGATCGTTTAAACTGGTAGCAGGATAAGATACTGATGCAGGTTCGTTCCACAGACTCCCATAACTGGCTCACCCGCCTGCGCCGCAGCGATATTCCTACCGCGCTGCTGTTCCTGTTGCCGTCGCTGGTGATCCTGGGAGTCTTCAATTTTTACCCCATTGCCGGAGTCTTTCGCTTGAGCTTCTTCAAGTGGGATAACCTTTCACCCGCCAAGACCTTTATTGGCCTGGATAATTTCATCAGGCTGTTTCAGAGCGAGCGCTTTTGGAATTCATTGAAGGTTACTGCCGAATACACGCTTGTGGTGACGGCGGTAAGCCTCCTCCTCGGGCTGGTGCTGGCCGTTTTTCTCAACAACCGCATGCTGCTGGGCAAATCTTTCTGGCGCAGCATGTTTTTTCTGCCGGTGGTCACGCCCACCGTGGCGGCTGCCATGGTGTGGATTCTGCTGTTCAACCCCGGCTTTGGCCTGGTCAATGTGGTGCTGCGCGCCCTCGGCCTCGATGGGCTGAACTGGCTGGCGGATAAGACCTGGGCGCTGCCAACCGTGATGTCATTGGGCATTTGGCGGCGGCTGGGATTTACGCTCATCCTTTACCTGGCGGCACTGCAATCGTTATCCAAGGAATATTACGAGAGCGCTGAAATCGATGGGGCGAACGCATTGCAGCGTTTTTTGCACATCACTGTACCCTTGCTGCGCTCCACCACCATCATGCTGATCATTCTGGGTGTAATCGATTCGTTCCTGGTATTTGACCAGGTGATGGTGCTCACCCGCGGCGGCCCGGACGACGCCACCGAGGTGATCGGCATGTTCATGTATTTGAATTCATTTTCATTATTCAAACTCGGGTATGGAGCAGCCATTTCGGTGGTGATGTTTGTGGTGGTGGCAGTATTCACGCTCATGCAATGGCGCTTTGTTGGCTTTGGCTCGGCCGAGGAGGCAGAATGAACCTCTTGCGCAGGCCTGGCGCCGAACCGGTCACTCCGCGTAAAGTGCGCATCACCCTGATCCTGGCGCTCATCCTGATCCCGGCGGCGTTTGTGGTGCTGGTACCCTATTTATGGATGTTCACCACATCGCTGAAGGTGCGCGGCACTACTGGCTTGCCGCCCTATCTCTTTCCCAACGTATTCGAGTTTGGTAATTACTTAAAGGCCTGGCAAGCGGCGCCTTTCCTGCGTTATTACCTCAACACCACCATCGTGGCAATCTCTATTATTGCCTCGCGCGTGGTGCTGGCCAGTCTGGCCGCCTATGCTTTTGCTTTTTTGCGTTTTCCCGGCCGTAACCTGCTCTTTTTGCTCTTTCTTGGGACGATGATGATCCCCTTCCAGGCGACTATCATCCCTTCTTACCTGATCATCCGTGATCTGCAGTGGTTCAACACCTTTCAGGCGCTGATTGTGCCACGCATGGTGGATGCCTTTTCAATCTTCCTGCTGCGTCAGGCCTTCATCTCGATCCCGCGCGACTACCTCGATGCTGCCCGGCTGGATGGCTGCTCGCACTGGCAGGCGCTGTGGAAGGTGGTGGTGCCACTCAACAGCTCGTCAGTGGTAACGATGGGTCTGTTTGCCTTCCTGTTTGCCTGGAACGATTATCTCTGGCCGCTGCTGGTGGCCAACAGCGAGCAGATGCGCACCATTCAACTCGGGCTGCAGGTCTTCGCCGGGCGCTACCAAACCGAATGGACTTACATGATGGCCGGCACCGTCACCGCTACGCTGCTGCCGCTCATCCTCTTTCTGGCAGCGCAGCGCAGTTTCATTTCCGGCCTCACTCGTTCCGGGTTGAAAGGATAACCGCTCTCATGATCGAACGTTTCGACGCCCCTGATTGGGTACAGGACGCTGTTTTTTACCAGATCTTCCCCGAGCGCTTTGCCAATGGTGACCCCGGCAACGATCCCGCCTGGGTGCTGCCGTGGGGCACGTCGCCTACCCCGCTATCCTTCATGGGAGGCGACCTGCAAGGCATCCTGGATCACCTGCCTTACCTGCGTGAGCTGGGCATTAATGCTATTTACACCACACCCATCTTCGCGGCGCGCTCCAACCACAAGTATGACACCAGCGATTACTTCAAGGTTGATCCGGCCTTTGGCGACCTGGAGTTGCTCAAGCGCCTGGTGAAGGCCGCGCACGCGAACGGCATGCGCGTCGTCCTCGACGCGGTTTTCAATCATTGCGGCGATGGTTTCTGGGCTTTTCAGGATGTGATGGCGAAGGGTAGTGCTTCGCAATATCGCGATTGGTTCATTCTAGGTGACCTGCCCATCGAACAGACCCCGCCCAATTATCAGACCTGCGGCGGGGCCGGTTTTTTACCCAAACTCAACCTTGCCAGCCCTGCCGTGCGCCGTCATCTGTTGGATGCAGCCGCGTACTGGCTCAAGGAAACCGGCATGGACGGCTGGCGACTGGACGTTCCCTGGAAGGTGCCGCTGGATTTCTGGCGCGAGTTTCGTCAGGTTGTCAAAGGCATCCGGACGGATGCCTACATTGTTGCCGAGACCTGGCGCGACCCGCTTTACTGGCTGCAGGGCGATACCTGCGACGCGGTGATGAACTATCCCTTCCGCGATTATGTCCTGGATTACTGCGCGCGCGACGCAATGGATGCCGAGGATTTCGACCATTATGTCCGGCGTCTGCAAGCGGAGTACGGCGCCGCTGCACCCGCCCAGTTAAACTTGCTGGGAAGTCACGATACTGCCCGCCTGTTGACTCTGTGCCGCGAAAATCCCGCCCGCGCTGTTTTGGCTTATATCTGCCAGTTCACCGGCGTAGGTGCGCCGATGATCTATTACGGCGACGAAAACGGCATGCGCGGCGAAAATGACCCCGACTGCCGCCGCTGCATGGAATGGGAGCCGGGCAAATGGAACAATACCATCCGTGTGGCGTTGCAAAAGTTGATTGCGCTGCGCCACACTCACCCAGCGCTGCGCCGCGGCAGCTATGAGCCCTTGCTGACCTTCAATGGCGTGTATGCCTACCAGCGCAGACTGGGAAATGATCAGGTCATTGTCGTCACCAACCCGCGCGATGCACGCAACGGGCTGCACATTTCGCTGCCCAATGAGGCCGACCGCGAGTGGGTCGACGTGCTGAGTGAACAGCGCTATGTCAACAGAGCCGGGCAGCTTGTATTGCCTGAAGTGGGAGCGCAGCAGGGTTTGGTGCTCATCCCATTAGAGCGTTAATATATAATCAGTCTATGGCCAGGGTTAATATCAAGGACATCGCTCAAAAAGCCGGCGTTTCCAAAACGGCGGTATCTTTTGCTTTTAACAACCCCAGCCGCTTGTCTGAAACTACCGCCCAACAGATTCTAACCATCGCAGAAGAAATGGGTTACTCGCCCGATCCGGTGGCGCGCAGCATGTCCACCGGTCATACAGGCACCATTGGTCTCCTGCTGCCGCAGCCGCTACCGGAAATCGTGCGCAACCCATTCTTTCCGGAATTCCTCGAAGGCATTGGTGAGGTGTGCACCCATTCGGGACTTTCCCTGATGCTGGTGTCACCATTGAAGGGCAGCATGCGCCGCGCCATTGTCAATGCAGCAGTGGACGGCTTCCTCACCCTTGGACTGGAGGAATACAAAGCCACCATGGTGGTGCTGCGCCAGCGCGGCGTTCCCTTCGTTACGGTCGACAGCGACCCTATTGAAGGGGTACCGGCTGTCAATATCGACGACGCGGGTGGAGCCTGCCAGGCCATGCAGCATGTGCTGGACATCGGACACCGCCAGATCGCCATCCTGGCAATTCGCTCGGGCAAACAGGGCCACTATCAAGAATATGTAGGCACGCTTGGTGCGCGTATGCATGGCTACTTGCAGGCGCTGCAACAGTTTGGATTGAGCATTAACGGCCGCTCAGTACGCTTGCTGGAATGCACCAGCACCGAAAACGGCGGCATGGAGGGCTTTCAGGCGTTGTGGAAACTGCGCCGTCACCCGACGGCAATCGTCGCGATGAGCGACATCATCGCTATCGGCGTGATCAAAGCGGCCACTGCTGCCGGGGTACAAGTGCCGCAAGACCTTTCGGTTGTCGGCTTCGACGATATCACACTTGCCAGCCTGATTCACCCGGCTCTGACTACGGTGGCACAACCATCGCGTGAAAAGGGGCAAATTGCCGCCAGCCAACTGGTGAAGTTGATCGAATCCAACCCCGAACCGGTTCACCAGGTGCTGCCCACCCGCCTTGTTGTGCGTGCCACGGTCTGCCCGCCAAAAAAAGTGGAAAATTAGTGGGACGGAACGACACGGGGTCGTTTCCTACTTCCCAAACACCAAATATAACCCGCCGCTAAAGGTATTACCATTACTGTCGGTGCATTCCGGCGCGCTCAACCCGTTCAAGGTCTCGCCGCCGTCGCCCACCCTCAGGCTGTACGAAACTCCGGGCGTCATTTGAAAATCAGCATAACCCGCGCTGACCGCCGGTTTTAGGCCGGTGAAGAACGTGTCCAGACCGCCATCCCAGGCCACATTGATCTGGATGCCGGGCACCGGCGTACCGCTGCTGCCACGCACTTCGATCTGCAGCAGGCCGGATGTTTGCGCAGCCTCGCAAACCGGCTGGCGGTCGACGATCACGAACGGGCCTTCCGCTGCTGGGCTCGGGCTGGTGACGGCTGCTGGCGCGGTGGACGCTGCCCCCTGGGTGCTGCTCACGACTGGCGTGGATTCGGGTGTAATTGCGCGCAGATCGCTCAACGCAGAAGCCAGACTGGCCAGGTCGCGCGCGGCTTGTTCGTCGCCGGCGGAAAGAGCCTGCTGCGCCTGGGCCTCCAGGCTTTCCTGCGGTGCGGCATCCTGCAGCAGGGCGATGCGCTGGCTCGCGCGTTCGATGTCCAGGTTGGCCTGGTAGGCCCGGGCAATGCTCAACCGGTAATCGGCTTTATATTCTTCGGTCAGTGCTGCGGGAGCGGTGTCTTTATAGGTCACCGGGCTGATGACCAGTGAAATCAGCAGGCCCAACCCCACGCCAAGCAGCAAACCGGTTAGCAGGTACCAGGGCGGCTGGCGCGGATGCTCGTCGCGTTCCAGATAATCGTCTTCCATTACGGCGTCGGCTCCGGGGGAACAGGTGTGTAGCGCTGCAATCCGGTAAACAGGCGCGCCAGCAATTGCATGTCCGCCTGTTCGTAACCCAGCTCCTGGGCGGTGATGATGGCCTGCTGCACAGCCTGAAGCGTATCTTGCACTCCCAATGGCTGCAGGCGGGCGTCGGCGGCTGCCAGGTTGCCGTCCAGGCTGTAGATTTCAGCCGTCATCAGCACCATATCGGCTTTGTAATCCGCGCGCAGGCTCTCGGGTTCGGCCGCATGAGCCGCCGGCGGGAAGAGCAGCCAGCCCGCCAGCAAACCGGCTGCCAGGCCGAGGGCAATTGCCAGCACGAACCCTAAAATTCGCCAGCTGCGCACTGTGGATCAATCCTTGAGCATCGGCATGTGGATGCCGCGCTCGTGGGCTGTTTTGATTGCTTCCGGATAGCCGGCGTCCGCGTGACGCACCACCCCCATGCCGGGGTCGCTGGTGAGCACGCGTTCCAGACGGCGGGCAGCCGCCGGGGTGCCGTCTGCCACGATGACCATACCGGCATGTTGGCTGTAACCGATGCCCACCCCGCCGCCGTGGTGGAACGACACCCAGGTCGCACCGCCAGCGGTGTTGATCAGCGCGTTCAAAATCGGCCAGTCCGAAACCGCATCGGTACCGTCGCGCATGGCTTCGGTCTCCCGGTTGGGGGAGGCCACCGAGCCCGAGTCCAGGTGGTCGCGCCCGATCACGATCGGAGCCTTGACGATCCCCTTTGCAACCATTTCGTTGAATTTGAGCCCGGCTTTGACGCGCTCGCCGTAGCCCAGCCAGCAAATGCGCGAAGGCAGCCCCTGGAAAGGCACCCGTTCGCGCGCCAGCTTCAGCCAGCGCTGCAGGTGCACGTCCTCGGGGAACAGTTCCGCCACGGCTTCATCGGTGCGGTAGATATCCTCGGGGTCGCCGGAGAGTGCCACCCAGCGGAAGGGACCCTTGCCCTCGCAGAACAGCGGTCGAATGTAGGCCGGGACGAAGCCGGGGAAGTTGAATGCATCCTTGACGCCGGTATCGAAGGCGCGCTGGCGCAAATTGTTGCCGTAATCGAACACCTCGGCGCCGCGGCGTTGGAACTCCAACATGGCTTCCACATGCCGCGCCATGGACTGGAGCGATTGGCGCTCGTATTCCTGTGGATTCTGCGTGCGCAGCACATCCGCATCCGCCACGCTCAGGCCACCGGGGACATAAAACAGGACATCATGGGCTGGCGTCTGGTCGGTCACCACGTCCGGCGTCACGCCGCGCAGCACCAGCTCCGGGTAAATATCGGCGGCATTGGCGACCAGCCCGATCGAACGCGGCACGCCGCGTTGTTTGTAATCCTCGACCAGGGTCATGGCTTCTTCCAGGGTATCGACCACATCGTCAACGTAGCCGATTTCCTGGCGGCGGCGGGCGCGAGCGGGATCAACTTCCACCACCAGGCCAACACCTTCATTCATCGTCACCGCCAGCGGTTGGGCGCCGCCCATGCCGCCCAGCCCGGCGGTGAGCACAAATTTCCCCTTGAGCGAAGGCCAACCCTTTTGCGCTGCCAGGGCTGCCAGGGTTTCGTAGGTGCCCTGCAAAATGCCCTGCGTGCCGATGTATATCCATGAGCCCGCGGTCATTTGACCGTACATGATCAGTCCGCGCGCAGCCAGATCGTCAAAATGCTGCTGGGTGGCCCAGTGCGGCACCAGGTTGGAGTTGGCAATCAGCACCCGCGGGGCATCCGGGTGCGACTTGAAAACCGCCACCGGCTTGCCGGACTGCACCAGCAAAGTCTCGTCCTCCTCCAAATTGCGCAGAGTCTCCAGGATGGCGTCAAACGCCTCCCAACTGCGGGCAGCCTGTCCTCGTCCGCCGTACACCACCAGGTCCAACGGGCGTTCGGCCACCTCGGGATCCAAATTATTTTGAATCATGCGGTAAGCGGCTTCGGTCAGCCAGGATTTACAGGTAAGCTGCGTACCGCGGGGTGCGCGAACGGTGCGGGGACCAGACATGAAACTACCTCCAATGGAAATGCCGTGCGTTTGGAATGAATAATTTTACTCCACTTCAGTTATCCATATCCGGCGGCAAGCTGGCATTAAAAAAACAGACATGACCGGCTACCGGTCATGTCTGTTTGATCCAATTTGTTTTCAAGGTTGCTTATCTGCCGGTTTTTTGCCCCAACCCGCAAACCGCGGCACTGCCGGCTCGATCACCTCGGGCATCTTGCCGCGCACCTTGTCTTCCATTTCGCTAATCATCTGCCGCTGGCGGTAGATGATGTTCTTCAGCACATCGCCGATGGAGATCACGCCGATCAATTTGTCATTTTCGATTACGGGGAGGTGGCGCACGCGTTTATCGGTCATCAATTCCATGCATTCTTCGATGGTCTGGTCGGGATGGATGGTGAAGACCTGCGAAGTCATGATCTCGCTCACCAGGGTGTCACGGGAGGTGCGGCCTTTCAGGATGACCTTGCGGGCATAATCGCGTTCGCTGATGATGCCGACCATTTTTTCGTCTTTGGTCACTACCAGTGCACCGACCCCTTTGGTCGCCATCAGACGCAGGGCTTCAAAAACAGTGTCGTCAGGCGAGATCGTCCAAATAAAGTCGCCTTTGAGTTGCAGAATATGCCGGACCGGGTGCATCATAGCCTCCTTAATGTTTTTATTCCTGTAACGGTTGTTTACTTAATTTATAACACTTTTAAATGGCATTTGACACTATCGTATCATAATTTTTTATGAATTGGATAGAAATTGATAGCTTATTCTTGCCAGATAAACCACTTTTTATTATTCTTCTGCCAGCTCAGCCCAATCGCTAAGCTGCGCTTCCAGACTGCGCTGCAAGTTCTGGTAGTCGCGCCCCAACTGCACCACCTGGCCGGCGTCGGTCGGCGGATTCTCAAGCTGGCGCGTGATGGCAGCAATTTGCGATTCGAGCATCGTGATCTCGGTTTCTATCACTCGAATCCGCTCTTTGCGTTTGCGATTTGCACTGTTGTTTGCACCTCGCGGGCGCGTATTTTCGGTTTTATTTGTCAGGATGGCGGCTTTTTCGGCAGCTGCCTGGAGCGCTTCAGCTTGCCGCGCGGCGCGGTATTCGCTGTAGGTGCCGTCGAACACCCGCAGTGCGCGCTGCGCCGGTTCAACCTCCCAGACCTGGGTCGCCAGCGCATCGATCAGGTAGCGGTCATGCGAAACCAAAAGGATCGTGCCCTGGTAATCAGCCAGTAAAGCCTGCAAAAGTTCCTGCGACGGCAAATCCAGGTGATTAGTCGGCTCGTCGAGCAGCAGCAGGTTGGTCCCCTGCAGCGCCAGACAGGCCAGCGCCAACCGCCCGCGCTCGCCACCGGAAAGCAATTTGACTTCTTTGAAGACATCGTCGCCGGTGAATAGAAACTTGGCCAGGTAGTCGCGCGTCTCGGCGGGCAGCATGTGCGGCGCGACCTTGTTGATTTCTTCCATCAGGGTGTTGTCGGAACGCAGCCCCTCATGCGCCTGGGCAAAGTAACCAATCTGCAGGCTGGCGCCCAAACGAACCTCGCCGCTGTATGGCGGTATCTTTTCCAGCAGGGTTTTCAAAAAGGTGGTTTTTCCGGCGCCATTCGGACCGATCACCGCCGCGCACTCGCCGCGTTTGAGCAGCAGGTCAGGTGCCTGGAACAGCGGCCGGCCTTCATCGTGATAGCCGATGCTCAAAGCCTCGGTGCGCAGCACCAGGTCGCCGGAGCGGCTAACAGCCTGCAGGCGGAAACGCATTTTCCTGGATTGGCGCGGCGGAGCCAGCCGGACCTCCTCCAGCATGCGTTCCAGCCGCTTGCGGCGCCCCTGCGCCTGGCGGGTGTTCTGCCCGGCAATATTGCGCCGGATGTAGTCTTCCTCTTTTTCGATAAACTCCTGCTGGGCCTGGTATTCCTCCAACTGGCGCTGGTAGCGCTCCTCGCGCTGTACCAGGTAGGCCGAGTAGTTGCCGTGGTAGGTCTCCAGCGCTGGCGTCATCTCCCAGATGGTATCCACAACCTGATCGAGGAAATAGCGGTCGTGCGAGACGATCAGTACCGCACCCGGCCAATCTTTCAGGTAATTTTCCAGCCACTCCACCGCTGCAATGTCCAGGTGATTGGTGGGTTCATCTAACAGCAATAAATCCGGGCTGGAAAGCAGCAGCTTTGCCAGTAGCGCGCGGGTACGCTGACCGCCGGAAAGGTGGGCCAAAGGCCGGTTGATATCGCTGCGACTAAACCCCAGGCCGGTGAGCGTCTGACGGATGCGGGTCTCGAAGGTGTAGCCGCCCAACCTCTCGAACTTTTCCTGCAGCCGGCCGTACGAAACCAGCGCCGATTCCGCCTGCTCGGGGTCCGCCATGACAGTTTCCAACCGGGCTAGTTCGGCTTGCCGCTGGACCAGGTCCTCGAATACAGTCAGGCACTCCTGCCAGAGGGTGCGGTCGGTGAGCAGCCGGGCTTCCTGCGGCAGGTAAGCCATTTGCAGGCCGCGGGAAACCTGCACTTCGCCAGCGGAAGGCTCTTCCTCCCCAAGCAGGATGCGCAGTAAGGTGGTTTTGCCGACGCCGTTCGGACCCACCAGTCCGATGCGGGCGCGGTGCGGGATGCTCAGCGTGACATCGCTGAAGATATCCACCGGGCCGAAGGATTTGGCTAGCGCATTAGCAGTTAGCAGAGACATGGTCGCAGGAGATTTGAGGACAAAATAAGCATAGAATGAACCGGGGATCCATTAAATTTCCCCCGGCGAGGGTGAGTATACCACAGCCGCTCAGGCGGTCAGAAGTTGACGACTGCGGCGCTCGCGCAGGGTCATCCACAGCGCAGCCAGGGCTGCCGCCGCGATCAGGCCTGCAGTCAGCTGATAAACAGCGGCCAGCCCGATCAGCGGGGTCAGGCCCAGCGCAATCGGCGGCCCAATCGTTGCCCCCAGATCGCGGGCGGTGTAGAGCAGGCCGAGCGAGCGTCCGTACCTTTCCATGACTACCCGGTCGCCAACGATGGCGCTGGATAAGGATGAAATGCCGCCGGTCATAATGGACAACATGACTGCTCCGGCCAGCGCCAGGGACAACCGGGTTTGGCTCATCAGCAACAGTCCCGCCAAAGCAAGCAGCAGGGCGGTAGCCATAATACCCCAACGGCGGTGCAGTATATCCGACAGCCTGCCAATGAACGGCGCCCCGAGCGTGCTGAGCAGCACCCGCCCGGCCATTAAGCCTCCGCTGAGGGTCGCCAGGGGCAGCGCCAGTCCACCCAGGCGGATCCCGCCATCAACAAATTGCGCCAGCCACAATATGTTGGTGGCATTAGTGATGCCAAAAAAGGCAAATCCCATGGCAAAAAGCGGCAAAGAGGTCGCCAGCATAAATAACCAGGGATAGGACCGCACAGGCCGGTTTTCTTCCGGGCGTACCGCATGCGTGACGCGGCTGCCGCGGGTTTCGACCAGGAAACAGTACCATAACAAAAAACCGGCGGCAGAAAAACCGACTGCGACCAACAACCCATCGCGGTAACCTAACCAGTCGGTGAGCAGGCCGCCCAACAATGCGGAAGCAGCCACGGCAAAGTAGAACCACATCTGCAGCCGCCCGGTGACCTGACCGCGGTTGTCTTCGGTGGAAATGTCGAGCGCGATGGTATTGCCGCCGATCCACATGGCCGACCAGGAAGCACCCCACAGCATACGGGCGAATAATATCAGGGTTGGTCCTTCACTGACCGCATAAAGCAGGGTGGAAACTCCGCCTGCCAGCATGCCGGTGAGCATTATACGGCGCCGCGGGCGCCGGTCATACAAAAACCCGAAAGCGCTGTTGGTCAGCAGGCGGATTAACCGGTTCATGCCAAGCACTACACCAACCATCATCAGTGAAAGCCCGGCCTGGGCGGCAATGGTTGGGTCAGGCAGCACCGTGTACAGGGTGGTGTCGCCAATCAGCGAGAGCGCCAGGCCAATGCCTAGCGGCGCCATGATGCGGTTGATTCCGGGATGGGAGGAGGAAGCCAAAATGAACGACCCTGGCAGCGAATGTGAATGGTGGGAGGAAAGCCTGGGTTTATTATAGCTGCGGGACGTGTCACGCGGCGCGTTTTTGACTTTGACCTTGATCTTGATCCGGCATGAATGCGCCCGTCCCCCATCGGGCGTGTATAGTATACTCAGCGAGTAGCTTTCTCACCTTCTTGAAAGGACATCACATGCCTGAAATCACACCTCCCCGCTGGGACCTTTCCAATGTGTATCCAGGTCTGGCTTCACCCGAGTTTGCCGCTGCCACCGAACGCCGGCAGCAAATGCTGGGTGAAATGGAAAACCTGGTGGCTTCGCTGGAGGCCCTCGATGCCAGCAGCGACGCGGATCTGGTCGCCAGTCGCATCAATTACATGCTCACCGAGTTCGACAAGCTGCTGCTCCTTGACAACACGATGGGTGCATTCATCCACTCGTTCGTTTCGACTGATTCCTTCAACAAAGAAGCCATGCGCAAATTATCGGAGTTTGAGCAGGTTTCGGTGCGCATGGATAAACTGGAAACGCGCTTGCGCGCCTGGATCGGCAAAATCGCTCCCATGTTGCCGCAGCTCACCGCTGCCCCCGGTCCGGCGCAAGATCACGCTTTCTGGCTGCAGGAAGTTGCCGAACAAAGTCGCTACCTGATGAGCCAGCCGGAGGAAGCCCTGGCGGCGGAGCTCAATTTGAGCGGGGCGAATGCCTGGCAAAAGCTTCAGGGGACGATCACTTCGCAAATGACGGTTGACTTCGAGCTCGACGGAAAAGTCCAGACCCTCTCGATGCCAGCCTTGATCAACCTGCGCTCGCACCCGGATGAAGATGTACGTCGCCGGGCGTACGAGGCGGAAAGTCAGGCCTGGCACAACGCCCGCGAACCGCTGGCAGCTGCGCTGAATGGCGTCAAAGGCACGGCGGTCACGCTCAACCGGCACCGCGGCCGTACCGATGCGCTGCACTCCGCATTGGATATTAACCGCATCGACCGCCAGACCCTGGACGCTATGCTGACCGCGATGCGCGAGTCGCTGCCCATGTTCAGGCGTTATTTTCAGGCTAAAGCCCGCAAATTGGGTAAGGAAAAGCTGCCCTGGTGGGACTTGTTTGCTCCGGGCGGCAAAAGCACCCGGGCGTACACTTACCTGGAGGCGCGCGTCTTCGTGCTGGACAATTTTGCCAAATTCTCGCCGGAACTTTCCAACTTTGCCCGCCGCGCCTTCGAAGGCAACTGGATCGACGCGGAACAACGCAGCGGTAAACGCGGCGGGGCTTTCTGCATGTCGGTGCCGGGGGTCAAGGAATCGCGCGTGCTGCTCAGCTTCGACGGCTCGCTGGATGTGGTCAGCACCCTGGCGCATGAGCTGGGACATGGCTTCCACAATGACTGCATGTTCAAAGCCGGGCGCACCGAGTTGCAGCGCACTTCGCCCATGACCATGGCGGAAACCGCTTCCATCATGTGCGAGACGATTGTGGTCGAGGCCGTGCTGGAGCAGGCGAAGGATGCCGATGAGGTGTGGGCGATCCTGGAAACTGCCCTGACCGGCGACTCGCAGGTGATTGTGGATATTTACTCGCGCTTTCTGTTCGAGACTGAAGTGTTCAAGCGCCGCGAGAAGGCCGAATTATCGGCGGACGAGTTCTGCGAGATCATGGAATGGGCGCAGAAGGAAGCTTACGGCGACGGCCTGGACGAACGCTACCTGCAAAAATGGATGTGGACCTGGAAGCCGCATTATTACAGTTCCGGTCTGGCTTTCTACAACTTCCCGTATGCCTTCGGGCTGTTGTTTGGCACCGGCCTATATGCCATCTACCAGCAGTGTGGCGCGGACTTTGTATCCCAGTACAAAGCGCTACTTTCGTCCACTGGCATGGGCGACGCTGCCACCCTGGCAGCGCGCTTCGGCATCGATGTTCGTCAGCCGGATTTCTGGCGCGGCAGCCTGGCCATTCTTGGCAAGCGGGTGGAGCGTTATATCGCGTTGTAATTCGAACGAGTCGCAACGACCAGCAATTAAGATAACAAACTTCTTGATGTTACACCAGGAGCGACCGATCGGTCGCTCCTGGTGGTAATTCTTTGTATTTGTTTAGAATCCGCGAAAACGAACCGTATTTATTACCAAGTTGGTTGACAAAAATAATTCCGCTGCTAAACTTAAAAGTCAGAGGGACGTCTTTTCCTACAACCGAATGAATATAAGCGGCAGATCATTTTTACGTGCCGGGTTGGGGGAATAGACGGCGAACCTTTTTGGGGATCTATTATTCTTTATTCTAGCTGCCGCCCGGAAGGTATACGATCCATTTGGGGGGTGTAATGGGAGGGTAATCATGAATACGCGCGGTTCAAGGTGGCTCTATCGATTATCGAATTTGGGCTTGATTTTTGTGCTGGTTGCCGGGCTGGCGCTTGGCAGCAGCCGGCCGGTGGAAGCCGTCAGCCCAATCTATGTGGATGATGGTTGGACTGGGGTCGCCCCTGGTGCCGACCCGGATGGGCCTGGCCCGGCTACCACTTTCGGAACGGATTCGTTTGCCACGATCCAGGCTGGCGTGGACGCGGTTGATGCTGGCGGCACGGTGCAAGTTTACGCCGGCACATACACCGAGCAAATCTCCATTAATAAAAACCTGACGCTTTCGGGCGAGGACAAGCTGACCACCATTATTGAAGCGCCAGCGGTTCTGAACGAGGCTTGCAATACATCCGTGTCGCTTCCCAACCGGCCCATTCTGTGCGTGACCGGTGGCGCCATTGCTACCATTCAGGGTTTCACGTTTGACGGTTTATCGCTTGGTAGCACAAATTTGCGGCTGACGGGTGTCGCTTTCCGCAACGCAGGTGGCGTGTTTCAAAATAACGTCATTCGAAATATTAGGTTTAGCGGCTTAAGCTCTGTTCAAGAAGGCGTCGGGTTGTATCTTTTCAATTCCGATCTATCCCCTACTCGGGACATTCAGATCCTGGGTAACACCATTCAGAATTTCAATAAAAATGGCTTAACTCTTACTTCCCATGAATATTGGAGTCCACTTACTTTCCTAATTCAAGGGAATATAATTACAGGAATAACCCCAAACTCTACAATTGCCCAAAACGGCATCCAAATTGAATTGATAAATGGTGTTGGTACTATCTCTGGGAACACCATTTCGAACGTCGCCTTAAACAATACAGGGAAACCAACTCCATTAGTCGCCAACAGTATCTATGTTATCAATACACCCGTAACTACCACTGGAAACATCATCACCGGTGCACAAGGGGGCATTTACTATTTCGATGGGCATGGGCAGATCAGCAATAACACCATTTCAGTGGTTAAACCTGGTACAAACGCTTTCGGCATTCTGGCATCTGACCCGCCCTGGGCGGTTCCCGCGCCGTATGACAGCACATATATCACCGGAGCAACATCCACGAATGGGCTTGATGGGGCTGAACTTACTGCAGCACTCAGCGTGGAAGTCGCCGGCAATACGATTTCCTTCAGCGGGGCGGATAATACCAATACGGCAGGAATTACATCCGAAGCTGGCATTGGTGCGAATCAGTTAGACCTGAATGTTCACGACAACACGGTCAGCGGCTTTGAGGATGGTGTTGAGTTCCACCAATGCGAGCCCACCCTCGAAGCCTGCTCTACCGGGTTATTTTCCTTGATCCGCGCAGTGGGCAATAACCTCAGCAGCAATGTTAATGGGCTCACCTTCTTCGGAGCCATCGACGATCTCATTACCCCCATCGTGGTTCATCACAATCGTCTGTTTGGTAATACCACAGGCTTGAATAATGGAACTTATGGGGGCGATATGACCACCCCCATCCTCATTGTTGCGGAGAACAACTGGTGGGGTTGCAATGCAGGCCCTGGCAATGTTGACTGCGATTCCTTCTATGCTAATGGTTTGCCAAAAATAGATGCGAATCCCTGGCTGGTGATGACCGCCGCTGCGATTACGGGACCCATCAACCTGGGCGGCACTGCTCCTTTCGCAGTCGATCTGAATCACAACTCCGCCTTGGCATTCCTGACCCCCGGTGACACCGTGCCGGCTACAGTTCCCGTCGCATTCTCTGTGACGCCCTCTGGCTCGGTTTTACCCACTGCCGGCTTCTATGCAGCCGGCGATGCTGCTACCACCTTTACCGCCCCGACCACGGTTGGGACTTATGCGGTCTGCGCGACAACCGATAACCAGGTAGTGTGCTCCAATGTTGCCGTTGAAGACTTCAATGACCCGCCGGTCATTACCGGGCAGGTTGTCCTGACAACCCCGGAAGACACCCCGCTACCCATCACTCTGTCTAATCTAACGGTAACCGATCCCGATGACACCAGTTTTGTCCTGACGGTGTTGCCAGGTACAAATTACCAGGTGAGTGGAACAACAATCACGCCGGGGTCGAATTTTGTTGGCGACCTGACTGTCAATGTAACCGTCTATGACGGTGAGGCGGATAGTACGGCATTCGGGTTGTTGGTGACCGTAACCGCTGTCAACGATGCCCCGGTAGCCAATAACCAATCGGTTGGTACCCCCTACCAGACTGATTTGGCCATCACCCTCACCATGTCGGATGTTGACGGCGGAAGTCCGGTAACGTGGACAGTTATTGACGCGCCACTTCTCCACGGCAGTTTGAGCGGCACTGCCCCCAACCTGACCTACACGCCCGATACCGGATACAGCGGCAGCGACGGTTTTACTTTCAAAGTGAACGACGGCGCTGCCGACTCGAATGTCGCCACGGTGACGATCACCGTCGCATCACTGATTACGTATACCATCTTATTGCCGGTCATTCTTAAATAACTGACGGATATGGTTCGCAAAACAGGCGCGGCTGCCGTACGCAGGCAGCCGCGCTTGCTTTTTAGTTCGCTATTCTTTTATTCTCCTGGACTGGGATTGCCGTCCATCCTGCAGCGCCAACCCGGTAGATTTTATTGACCCGGCGCAACCCAATCTCATTCCATTTATCGTAGAATGAGTTAAACCTGTTTCTGAGGTTAAAATGCCCCTTCTGACCCGCTTATGGATCAAGACTGCGCTGGTTTACTTTGTCCTTGGGCTGCTCCTTGGCATTCTACTGGCCGGACAGAGCGCCGGTATCATCCGCCTGCCCGTACAGGGTTTATTTCCATCCTATATTCATTTCCTGGCAGTCGGCTGGATTTCTCAACTGATCATTGGCGTGGTTTTCTGGATGTTCCCCAAATATTCTCAGCAAAAACCGCGCCGCAGTGATGCGCTAGGATGGGTGACCTATGTCTCGCTCAACCTTGGGCTGGCGCTGCGGTTGGTGGGCGAGCCGCTGCATTCCACCACACAGGCAGCCTGGGCGGGTTGGCTGATGGCGGGTTCTGCCCTGTTGCTGCTGGCAGCCGGGGTTGCTTTCGTTATCAATACCTGGGGCCGGGTCAAGGAGAAGTAAATTTGCCGCGGTTAAGCGTCTGGTTCATCCATGCCTCGCTGATTTATTTACTGACCGGGTTCCTGTTGGGGGCGCTGATGCTGGCCAACAACGGGGTCGAGTTCATACCGTCTGCCTGGGCGCTGCTGCCGGCTCACGTCGAGTTCTTGCTGGCCGGCTGGATCATGCAGCTGGCGCTCGGCACGGCGTACTGGATCCTGCCGCGCCATACCCGCGGGCTGGCGCGCGGTTCGGCAGAGTTGGGGTGGCTCTCTTTTGGCCTGTTTAACCTCGGCGTGCTGCTGGCTGCCAGCAGCGGGCTGCTGTCCGGCGCCTTTCAGTTTGCCGGCAGGGTATTGGAGGTGCTGGCGGCCGGTTTATTGCTGGCGCTTATTTGGCCGCGCATTAAGGCTTACGGCGCATAATTCGTTTCAGACAATCCCCAGATTTCAGCCTTTTGGCGCCAGGGAGCCAATCCGGATGATCTTGCTGCCAACGACAACCTGATTGTCTACGCACTAAAGTTGTAATATCCCGGGCACGGGGGATAGCAGGAGGTGCCGCAGTGCACAAAAAAGCCGGGCTGCGGAATGGCCTGTTGGCTGGGGAAAATTTCGGACCGATAAAAAGGCAGTTGTTATAGCCGTGAGTTAAGGAGAAAAGTATATAATCATGGTGGGGGTGCTGGCACTGAAATGGTATTTCTAAATTCACTTATAACCAACGACCCTGGCCAAAATAATATTTTAGTGCCATTGTGGAGCGATCCAAAGTTGGAAGGTATCGTCAAGGGTGGGGTTTCATTCTGGCTCAAGACTGTGATTAATTGGGTCGTTAAGGGTTTCATCGAACCTTAAACACAATACCATGATAAAAATCCGCCCCGCAGCCGAGCACGACGCCAGAGCCATCCGGGTCTTGATCCGGCAGGCGAGAATCAATCCCATGGCGCTCGATTGGCGACGCTTCCTGGTGGCGGTAGATAAGCAGGAGAGGGTCATTGGCTGTGGTCAAGTCAAACCGCATGCTGATGGCACCCGCGAGCTGGCGTCGCTGGCGGTTGTCCCTGAATTGCAGCGCCGGGGAATTGGAAGGTCCATTGTCGAACGGTTGTCAGCAGAGAACCCCTTGCCGCTCTACCTAACCTGCCGGGCAGCCTTGCAGACCTATTATGAGAAGTTCGGCTTTCAGGTTGTCCATCCAACCGAAATGCCCCCGTACTTTCATCGCATCTGGTCCTTATATATTGCAGTTGGGCGGGCTTTCCATTTCAGTGAAGCACTGTTGGTGATGGTGATGAAGTAATATGGATACAAAGAAAGGGTTCAGGAAAGCTTCTAGCCGGTTGGGCCGTCGGGGGCGGTCAGTTGCCAATGCTATAATTTACCCATGACCTCAACGCAGAAGCGCAACTTCTTCCTCCTCCTTGCCCTTTCAATCCTTGTTCTTACTATTTTCTCGCTGCCAAACGCTCGCGCATCCGAAGATATCCAAATGGTTCAGGTATTCGAACCCGATGAAGCCGTGCCTATGCCGTACCTGCTTCAGATGATTGCGCCTGCCGGTACGGTAGAGCAAGCACTAAGGCAGTTTGTTTTTTGTGAATATTATTATTACGGCTTTCCGCATTTTGCTTACTCTGCGATCTTGTTGCTCCCTTTAAAATGGCTTGGAAAGTTAAATGACACACCAACCGTGATGCTTATGCTGCGCCAGGGTAGCAGTGTTTTGCTTATGCTGGCCGGTATCCTTTTGTTGGTTTATTTGCAGGATCGTTTCAAGACATATCGTTCCTTTGTGCTGTTCATCCTGCTCATAAGCATTCCAGCCGTGGTTCGCAACAATTTTTGGTGGCATCCCGATGGCATGGTAGTGTTGTTAGCGGCTTTAATTTTATTTTTCCTGCAGCGCGATGACCTGCGTTTAGGGAAGAATTTCCTGTTTGCCGCGGTGTTGTGCGGAGTTCTCACAGCCGCGAAAACCATCGGAGCTTATTTTTTTCTGGCAGTTGGTATGGCGCTGCTGCTCAGTCTGATCACTCGGAGATCAAGTTTAAGGCGCGCTGCTGGCATGGCACTCGCATTTCTGCTGGTTATGGGCGTGTCGTACATCATTGCAAATCCGTTTTTACTTTCTCCCTGGGGGCGAACGGCATATATAAATATTTTTCATAAGCAGACTGATTTATTATTTAGCGGCTACGGCATTGTATACGAAAAAGGTTTGATCGCTTCATGGCCTTTGGTGCGCCAAAATTATGGGGGCGCGATATTCTTACTGATTGCCACGGCCACTACGCTGTGGGGATTATGGCGCAGCGATAAAAAACTGCTGTTTGCCTTAATCCTGGCCTGGTTTCTGCCGGTATCAATCCTCGTGTTTTATATTACACACTTCAAATTTCAGTATTGGTTGCCTGCGGCCCTACCCTTGATCTCAACTGTAGCCGTCTTAATGCCAGAAAAACTGAAAGATTTTCGGCCCTTCAGGTGGGAAAAGATGCTGCAATTTGGTGCACTGTTGCTTGTTTTCATTCAGATGGTATTGTTTTACCAAACTGATGTACAGAATGTCCTGGCGCGGTATCATCGCGCCGATGACGAACCTTCGATTCAATTTTATGACCAGGCGCTGGCAGCGCTTGAACCTTTGCAAGGGCAAAATATCAAAGTGTATTATGACGCTCGAATGTATGTGCCGGAAACGGCCGGCTGGTCAACGGTTTCAACCTATGACCTTTTAGAGTATGGCTATATTTCTGAGAACAATTTTGATGTGCTGTTGTTGATGGAGCAGCGGATTCGTGATTATCTGAATCCCAATGCAGTTGGGATTGACGTAGATACCTTTAAACGCAACCAGCAGTTTTATCAGGATGCCGATTTAGAAACGGTGAATGGTTACCGTCTGGTTTATCGAGATGCTTTTGGATTGATTTTCGTCCGCGATGATTATGCCGGCTCATTTCCGAAGTAAGCCTTATTATTTTTATTGCAAAACATGCTGTCTGGGTTTCAATTCGTAATTCGACCTGTTTGTTGTTAGAATCGTGCCATAACCAATCCATTTCGGAGGGTATATGAGTACACCTCGTTCAGTTTTAGCCTCCATCGACCCGCAGATGGTCATCGAAGGCGCGGACGTCAAACTGCGCCGCTCCATCTCTCCGCGGGTATCCAACCTGTACGATCCGTTTCTGCTGTTCGACCATTTCGCCTTCAATGACCCGATTGAGGGCCCGATTCAGGGTTTCCCAACTCATCCGCACCGCGGCATCGAGACCGTTACCTATATGCTGGAGGGCAACGTCCGCCACCGTGACAGCTTGGGCAACACCGGCATCATCGGTCCCGGCGATGTGCAGTGGATGACCTCGGGGCGCGGTATTTTGCATGAGGAAATGCCCCGCCGCGGCCCGGGTAGCGTCATTTACGGCTTTCAATTGTGGGTTAACCTGCCCGCCGCGCTTAAAATGGGTCACCCGCGCTATCAGGAAGTCAGCGCTGCGCAAATCCCGGCGGTTGAGCAGGACGGCGTGAAAGTGAGGGTGGTGGCCGGCGAAGTGCACGGCGTCCGCGGCCCAGTCACCGAAATTGCGGCCGATCCGGTTTACATGGATGTCCAGTTGCAAGCGGGAGCATCCTTTACTCAGCCCGTCCCGGCCGGACACACCGGGTTGGTCTATCTCTTCGAGGGCAGTGGAACTTTGGGCGGTGACGCTGTCTCGGCGCTGCATATGCTGGTATTAACCGACGGCGACGAACTGATCGTACAGGCCGGGCTGGAAGGAACGCGCTTTATGTTGATGGCAGGTGCGCCTTTCCACGAGCCGATCATGCCTTACGGCCCGTTCGTAATGAATACCCGCGAGGAAATTCAGCAAGCGCTGATGGACCTGCGCAACGGGACCTTTGTAGACGCCGGCTCAGCGCTGGTGAATGAGTAAGACGGCCTTTTAGAACGAAATGCCAAACAGGCGCAGCCAAGGTCGGACTGTGGCCGTGAACGGCCAGGGGACGGCTGTCAGCATGAGCGTAAAGGACAGCGCATACCAGATGGCGATGCTGCGGTGCTTTCGAGCGGCATCGCTGACTTTGCGGGCAAGCGAGCGCCCGACGTGCGCGAGGATCAAGGCAGCCAGCATCAGCACCAGGTGGTCGATGGCAAAAAAGCGCGTTTGAACCGCGCTAATGGCCACATTGAAGTCAGCGGTCAGTACCCCAAACCAGCCTTTGCTGAAATAGAGAATGATGCCAAGCAAAAACTGAATATCGAACGCGATCGTGTAGAGTATGCCTGCCCTGTTATCGGCCGGCGTGTATTCTTTTTTGCCGAGCCAGCCTGAGAATGCGCGAATGATGGCAATCAGACCCAGGATAACGATGCCCCAGCGGGTCAGGTTATGCAGCGTTTGGACGACGAGATTGATGGTGGACATATTTCCTCCCTTTGGTTGCTAGCTTAATGGAAATTATACTAGAGAAGGGGGTGTCCTTGTCAGTAGATACCGTCTTGAGGGAAACCCATACCATTGCAGGAGACGCCTATTGTCATGGTGGCCGATACAGTTTTGCCCCTCACCCCCTACCCCTGCTCCCCGGAAGTGATTCGTTATTCGCAGCCAACGAAACCACCTGGAAGCGGGGGTTTAAAGATTTCGCGTGTTTTGACGCCGAACCGGCGCAAAAACACGCAATTAAGAATAAGCCCGCCCCAAGAATGGGGCGGGTTGGGTGGGGTTGACCATCTGACCATCACCAAGTCCGTTCAATGATATCGAAATACAAGGGAACGATGCTCTTGTCGTTCCGAGTTTTGGGTGCCGTTCAGCCCTGAGATCAGGACGCCGGGGTGGGTAGATGACATCTGCCTAAACCGAGTGGGCCGAATGCATCCCATGGGCAAGCTGACAGCTTACCCTCCGGCTATCGTATATTTACAGATACTTCAGCCCCGTTCCGGTATTCAATAGCACCACCTGCTCATCGTTTTTCAGCCACCCCCTCTCAAGCAGAACCGGCAAGGCGGCCACCGTCGCGGCGCCTTCCGGAGCGGCAAAGATGCCCTCGCTCTGCCCCAACTGAATCTGCGCCGCCCGAATCTGCTCGTCGCTGACCGCAATGGCCGTGCCGTGCGACTGGTATAGCGTTTCCATCATCAACCGGTCACCGTAGCTTTTGGGCACGCGCAGTCCTGAGGCAATCGTCCCGGCATTTTCCCAGAAGGTATTGGTCATCTCGCCGGCCTCGAAGGCGCGCACCACCGGCGCGCAGCCGGCAGCCTGTACCGCCACCATGCGCGGTCTGTTCGGTCCGTTAAGCCAGCCCAATTCTTCCAGCTCGGCGAAAGCTTTCCAGATAGCTACCAGCCCCATCCCGCCGCCGGCCGGGTAGATGATTACATCCGGTAGTTCCCAGCCAAAAGCCTCGGCAAGCTCGTAACCCATCACCTTCTTGCCTTCCAGCCGGTACGGTTCTTTGAATGTGGACACATCGAACCAGCCGCCCTGGCGCACCACCTCGCTGACCGCCCGAGCCGCATCGCTGATCAAGCCATCCACCAGAACCACCTCGGCACCGACTGCCCGACATTCTTCCATGTTGGAGCGCGGCGTGTCCGCAGGCATGTAAACCCGCGCAATCAGTCCAGCCCGGCTGGCATAGGCTGCCATGGCGCCGCCGGCGTTACCGGCAGTCGGGATGATCACCTGCTGGGCGCCCAATTCTTTTGCGCGGGAAATGGCAGCCGCCTGCCCGCGCGCTTTGAAGGTGCCGGTGGGATTGAGCGATTCATCCTTGAGCGTCAGGCGGCTGAGTCCGATTGCAGCCCCCAGATGCGGCAATTGCAGCAGCGGGGTGTCGCCTTCGCCCAGTGTGACGACATTTTCGAGCTCCTGAACGGGCAACAGTTCATGCCAGCGGTTCATTCCGCGCTGACGGGCAGCGAGGCTCTCGCGCTGCAGTTCAGTGCGGACTGCCAGCAGGTCGTAGCGCGCCAGCAGCGGCGACTGGCAGTCCGGGCAAACGTTCTGCAATTTTCCGCTATCCCATTGCTGATGGCAGCGGGAACACTCCAGGTGGGTTAATAGTGAATAACGCATACGCGCCTCCGATGGTCGAAGCGGTGAAGAAGGCCAGCCCCGTTAGTCGATTAAGGATAGCTGGTGGGGACACTACCCGGTGTGATGGTCGGTAAATCGCCCGGGTAGCCCGGGTAACCGGGCAGAGGCGTTGCGGTCGGACCGGTGGGCAGTGTTGGGGTGCGGGTGGGCTGTGGGGTCGCCAACAAAGTCGCAATGGGTCCGGTTGGTACCTGTCCAGTTCCGAAGACCACCCAGGAGGTGGGCGTTGGTCGCACCCCGCTGTTCACCTTGCTCACGTCGTTTACGTAATCCAGCGCACCCTGGCAGGCGACTTCCAGTCTGTCGGAGACATTATCCCAGGTGAGCGGCAGGTTTGCCAGGTAGGTGCGTTTTATGGCCGTGGTCAGGCAGCCCGCCCCGGCATTGTAATTGACCAGCGTGAAGCGCCACAGGTCAGCGTAACTGGCAGCCTGACCGGGCAGCAGCCCGGTGGTATTGTTGATAATGCGGCTCGTCTGTTCACAATTGGCTGCCATGGTCTCTGCAAACACGCGCACGCTGAACTCCGCCTGGGTCAAATCGATGCCTGCCGGGCAGTCCACGCAAGAAGCGTTGACCTTGTTGACCAGCGCGCCTTGCAGCATGGCCTGCTCGCTGGTAAGCAGATTGCCAAATCCCAGGTCGCAGCGTGACTGGTGCAACACCAGCGGGCAAAATTGCTCGAAAAAGTCCGGGTTCCACAGCAGCACTGTCTCCGCGCCCTGGTCGGTCAACTGGCCCAGACCGGCTTCTTTGTAATTGATATACATTCCCGGCCAAAACTGGCTTTCGCGGCTGAACACATTCTTTAGCAACTGCGCCGGGATGCCGGTTTCGCGTCCAACCGTCAAAATTTGTTCGTCGAACTGGTTTTGCCAGGCAATCACCTCATCCCGTGCAGCCGCCAGGCCGCACGGATTGGCAGAAAGCGGATCGTCCAGCCCGCCGTTCGGGCAACTACTGGCGTCCACCTGGTCATTGGTAATTAACATGGCTGCCAGGTAGTAAAGCGAGACTTCGGTGTACAGATCGGAGGCATTCAGCGGGGTCGTCAGCCAGGGTTCTGGTCCGCCAGCCTCGGGGAAAGATTGCCAGGTGTCGGAACAGGAAGCCTGCGGGCCGCCGCGCCATTGGTCGGTGATTACGTCGATGTAATAAAGGGGCGGGTCGCTGGACGCGCCTTCCGGTGACATAAAATCGCCGCGCGGCAGCACCCGGATCAGGCCTTCGTAGTGCTGGCTTGAGTCGCCAAAACTGGAATCAGCCCAGAATTCGATCGTCGCCCCCTCTGAGCCGGTCGGTTTTAGCGGTAGGTTACAGGGATTGCCGCTGCAGGTGAAATGCTCACCCTGATAGATGCCCTGAATACTGATGATGGCCTCGTTGGGTAGCGGCTCCTCGCCGGTCAGCACCAGGTTGGGCGTACCCACACAGCGGTTGCCGGGCGGTTCGACCATGCAGCCGGCCAGCGAAACCCACACGTTGGGCAGCGGCAACTCGACCTCGACTTGCTTTTTGGCAGGCTTGCTTTCGAAGAAATACAGATACATCCCAGGGCATTCCTGGACGGATTGGCCGGGCGTACTCAGCTTGCAGGGTTGAGTGCGGCTCCATTCGGCGAACAGCACATCGCCGCACCAGGTTTTAATCTCATCGCCGATGGGCAGGCCGTCATGATCGGTGATAAAGCGGCAGGTGATTTCATTGCCGCGCCAGCGCACCAGCCACCATTCGTAGGCGGTGTAATCGACTGTCAGGGTGGTCAGGCGTTTCGGTGCTTCGGGGGTTTCCTCTTGGGCGCGCACGGGTGCAGACTGCAGGGCAGTGGTGACAAGCAGCCCTCCTACAACGAATGTGAATAGACCCCTGGCCAGCCAGCGCTTGAATGCGATCATCTTCTACCGAAAAATGCAGGAACCATGCCGAATAAGCCGCCTTATGGAAGACGTTTGTAAAGTTTAGCATAGTTGGGATTGAATAGCTACCGTATTTATTACGACGGCAGTTATTACGGGGTCAATGTGACGGTCGGCGTGACGGTGACTGATTGGGTAATGGTGCCGGTGACGGTGCGCGACGGCGTAACGGTGGCGCTGACGGTTGGGGTAAAGGATGTGGTGGCTGTAGGTGTTTCGGTGATGGTCGGCGTGGCGGTAGCTGTTCCAGTGACGGTCGGGGTGGGTGAGACAGTCAGCTCATACTCCAAAGTCACGATCAGTTCACTGTTCGGCTCAGGAATCAGCACAAAATCAATGGCAGCCTGCACCTGTTTGACCAGCGATGTCTGATCCAGCAGGAAAACAGTGGGTTTCAGGCCGTCCGGGATTTGCCAGGTGATCAGAGCTGGTTTTTTGACCTGAAAATAACCCACATGGTTTGCATCGCCCAGACGCAGCATAAAGGGAATAAAACTGAGAATTTTCGGCAGCGTCAGGCTGGTTTCAACGCTTTCGCTGTACAACGCGAACAGATCCGGCAGGCGCGCCAGCGTCCCGCCGTGCACCATGCGTTGAATGACCAGCCGCAGCACTTCCTGCTGCCGTAAATTGCGATTCAATTCGTTCATCTTGTCGCGGTAGCGCAGATAGCACATCACCTGGTCGCCGTTGAGCAGCGCCCGCCCGGGCTGGATGTCCGAACAGATACTTGGCATGCGTTCGACCACCGTCAGTTCCAGTCCGCCGATGTCGTCGATAAAATAGACAAAGTCATCCAGGTGGAAAAGCGCGTAGTCGTCCGGGCGCACGCCGAAGTTATATTCCAGCGCGTCCGCCAGCATGTTGAACCCGCCTACTGCATAAGCCACGTTGAGCCGCTGCATGGTGTAACCAGGGATGTTAAGGAAAGTGTCGGGCGGGATGGATAAAAAGCTTACACGCCCCAGCCGCGGGTAATAAAACACCAGTACGATGGCGTCACTGCGGCCCGGGAAAGGGGTCAGACTGTCCGTGCCGATCAATAGCAGCGTTTTGACGTCGCTAGGGAGTTCGATACCTGCCAAAGGCGGTTGCGTCGCGCGAATGGGAGTCAGTTGAGCTGTGGGATAGATGCTGCGCGCCGTTCTTACGGCAATCGGGGTGGCACTTGGCACCGGGCTCTGGGTGGCGGAGGGCGTGACCGTCGCTACCGGCGTGGCGGGGGCCGGGGTGGGGGCAGCACAAGATGCCAGCGTCAGGCTGGCTAAAACCAGGAAGATAAAAAAAGAACTCCAGGTGGTTTTTACGGAAACTGGAGAAGCATGCATCGCGACTAATCCCCATCGGAGATTATAGCAGGTTGCCATATATCCATCACATACAACCACTGTCCTTGATCTTCGTGCATTGCACCTCCCAGGTGCATCGCACCAACACAAAGATTGCCGGTAGCGGCGAGGCGCGAGGAATCCGTCCATTTGAACCAGTCCCTGTTAGCCTCGCCATGTGCTCAGTGGATATCTCGTGATCAATCGCAGGTGCATCGCACCTGGTCCGCTACCTTAATCTCCGTGCGTTGCCTATGCTCTTAGCCGCATGGACGAAAGCCTCAACAAAATTCGGCAACTGACTAAAAAAAGTGCTTTCATCAATCGAGCGCATCTTACTATAATACATATAGGGGGAATCACCCCCTAATGAAGATTTCCCTCCCGGCATGCGTTTAATAGGAAAGTGCCTGGCATGACCAACCTCGACGATCTCATCCGCCGCTCCACTTCTGGTGACCAACAGGTCTATGAAGCCTTGATGGTCGAGTATTACAACTTCATCTTTCGCCTATCGCTTTCAATTCTTGGCGAACCATGCGAGGCGGACGATGCAGCCCAGGAAACTTTCATCCGAGCCATGACCCATTTGTCCGGCTACCAGACCGGAGGCAATCTCAAAAGCTGGCTGGCGCACATCGCGGTTAATTTTTGCCGAGACAGGTTGCGGCGGCTGAAAACCCGCAACCGGCTGCTGGAACTGCTCATACCGGGAACCCGGCAAGCCGTCCAGGCAGCGCCATCTCCCGAAGAGACGGTGGTGCGCAGCGAGCGCCAGCAAATTCTGTATGACTGCGTCCAGTCGCTAGGCGAAAAACACCGCCTGCCCATTTTGCTGCGATATGTTCACGGCATGCCGATCGCCGAAATCGCGCAGGTTCTACAGCTCAGTGAAGGCACAGTCCATTCCCGTTTGCACTATGCTCACCTTAAGCTGCGCGACCGCCTTAAAGGTTTTGATTTGGAGTCATCTAATCAGATAGAGGAGGGTATGTCATGAAACCCCTCAACCATGATCTGGCCCAGCAAATGCTGCGCTCCGGAAACAAATTACTGGCGGATGAACAGGCTGCTTTGTCAGGGCACCTTTCTAGCTGCGCTGAATGCCAAACTTACGCCGCATTCGTCGCTGAATTGTCAGACACACTGCCGGCTCTTTTCCCATCAAACGCCATTTCCTGGCAGGCGATCCGCCAAAAAGCCGCGGATTCTCGGTCGTTATTGCAGCACAGAAGCCGTATTACCGGCATGCTGCACGGACTGCGCACCTCGCTGTTAATTGGTGGTTCGCTGGCAATTCTTCTGCTTCTGGCGCTCGTGGCGCCGAAACTCTTGCCTGTTCAGCCGGTCGGATCTGGAGAAGCCACCCCCACATTCGAAGGCACGATCACCCCTCTTACAACTCCACTACCGACCACCACGTTGGTCCCGTTACCTACAGGCCCGCTGTCGGATGTGCTGGGGGTTGTGCGGCTGGCATCACCGGGCCGGCAATTTACCGCCATTTTCCATCCATTGACACGTGAGCTGGAAATTGTGGATGGCATGGGGCGTCAGGTGCGCGCCTACCAGGCTCAGGACGATCAAATGATTTTAGGTCCCTGGTCACCGAACAGCCAGAAGCTGGTTTTTTGGTTGGGTGGGCAATCCTTGTCGCTCTCAGTCGACGGCTTGCCGATGTGGCTGCTGGATGTCCAAACCGGTCAGGCCAGCCAGGTGTCCGAGCTTGCGTTGCCTAACAAGGCTTATCAAAGCTGGTCGCCCAACAGTAAAACGTTGGCCTTTACCAACGGCGGTTACCGCTCGGCTCAAATCGGAAAACACTTGTCTCTGTACCATGTGGAGACGAACGAAATTACCGAAATCAACAAATTACCCACGACTGGAGAACTCGTAACCGGCGCCATTGCCTGGTCGCCGGCGGGGGACCTCATTGCCGTTGCCGCGGTCGAATCCGCTCAGACCGGAACCGATTACGCCGATTACATGGGTTGGGATAACCCGGCCATTGCAGCGCGCCGCATTTATGTGGTCAATCCGCAAAACGGCGCTTACCAGCCGTTGACCTTGAGTGATGTTTACGAAGACGCTCCGTTATGGAACTTGGACGGCAGCCACCTCTATTTCGTCCAGCAGGCCGACGCCAACGCGCGTTTGATGATGTTCGATTTGGAGACCACCAATTTGGAGGCGTTGCCCGGCTGCGAGATACCTATGCCGCCAAGCGCTGAATATTACGGTCAGGTGGACTGGTCTGAATTGTTCACTGCCTGTGCAGGCGCTGACGGCCTGCTGCCTTTCTGGACCTCCTCTGAGCCGCAGGAAACCCTGACCATCGAGGAAACCTTCTGCGCTCGGGTGGAGCAAAATCATCAACCTGCGTCGGGGTTCCGAACCTACTGCGATGCAGATTATTCCTTCGCATTGGATATCCCGCAGGATTGGGCAGTTCGGCTCATCAGTTCCGCGCCGGATGAGACCACTGGGGCCAACACGGTCCGTAAGGCTATGCGCTTCGAAGAAGATAGCATGAGTAACTTCGTCCGAACGGACACCTACCGCCTGTATGCATCCATGAATCTGGAACAGCGGATGCGGCGGTTCTTTTCCTACGACGAGCGCGAATTCCCGGATAAAGATTACCCGTCGTTGATGATTGGCGGCAAGCCGGCCTACGCCATTCTCAACCGCTGGGAGCAGGACATCAGCGCCGTGTACCTGTTTTTTGAGCACGGCAACTACTTTACCGTGCTGGAACTAAAGGCTCCCACTCGGGCGGCGCTCTACCTCAATTGGGAGATTGCCCGTTCTATCCAGGTACCTAATATGGCTATCGCCCAAAATAATATCCCTGCGGAACTGATCGAGGATTCCTATACCTTACTGGAGCCATCCGCTATATCAGCCGCCACAAAAGATCAAAACTCATTTTCGGTGGGGTTTTCAGCCGATGGATCGATATTAGCCTTCAACAGCAGTCTGAACAGTTTGACGCCAGATGACCAGGCTGGACTCATGGATCCGTTCATCTATAACCTCGAAAATGACACCTATACTCTTGTGCGTTCCGGGCTGGGAGTTCAAAATACGGTCTCCCCTGCTACTCGTGCGGTTAGCCTAAGCGCCAACGGGCGCTACCTGCTGTATGGGGCGCGTTCCAACAGTCTGCAGCCGGCAGCCGATCACTATAATTACATTTATTTGCGCGACTTGCAGACCGGGCAGGATGAGAAGATCGATTTTGTCCCGTTGGAAGCTCAGCTAGGAGAAGGAATTTATCCCTCTATCTCGCCTGATGGGCGCTACCTGGCGCTGGAAGTCACCGTGACCGATTACTTGCAAATTTACCTGTTTGAACGCTCATCCGGCAAGATAATACCGGTCAGCGTGGATGCCAGCGGCAAACTAGGCAACGGCAGCAGCGTGGAACCGGTCTTTTCGGCGGATGGCCGCTACCTGGCATTTACATCCGAAGCCAGCAATCTGGTGCCTGGTGATGCACGCTGTTCCGAAACCAACCTTAAGTGTGTTGATATATTTCTCTACGAGATTTCGACCGGCAAGCTGGTACGCATCCCGGCACAGATACAGTTCACTATGGGCAATCCATATCCTTATCTGACCGTTTCAGCTGACGCCCGCTGGCTGGCGTGGACGGAACTGATTACTCCGTCGCCGGTTTACCGCCCGATCATCCGCCTGCATGACCGCATCAAGGGTGAAACGCGGACGATTTGGGCGCAATGGGTTATTGGCGCGTCCTATCCTTACTACACCGGGCATTCTCCCTCGATCTCGAATGACGGTCGCTGGCTGGCGTTCGGCGCTTTAGCCCATACCAACGAAGATGGTTCGCCGGACCCTGAGGCCTATGCCCAGGTCTATCTAATGGATCTACAGGCTGAGCGTATTGATAACGCTATTACACTCATCAGCGCGGATAAAAACGGGAATCCGGGGAACGGCGCCAGCGGAATTATTTCCTTACAGCAAGAGGGCTGGTCCAGCGACATCCGCATTTCAGGCGACGGGCGCTATGTGGCCTTTTCCTCGCAGGCAGCCAATCTTTTACCTCCGGGCGTTAAAAAACGCCAGTGTAATGACCCGATCATCGTCGGCGCATATGTCTGTTACGATTTATTTGTTTATGATCGCGAAACACAGGAATTAATTTGGATTAGCCAGGCCCGTTAGGGAGTATCACGCCCAGCCCAAAGGTTGCCGGTGAATCCGTCCAAATAAACGAGTTCTACGTGCATTGCACGTGTTCTTGATCCCGCATACTGAAAAACCCGTTGCAACCTCGTCCGCAGACCCAATAGCATCCCACTATCAAATTCAGGTGCAACGCACTAACCCCAGGTGCAACGCACCCAACTCTATTAGTCTCGCCTGGTGACTCCCGCTTGCAGGGGTGTATATAATGAATACAGGATGATATTGCGCTCAGGAGGGAGTTATGAAAAAGCAGTCTGGTTTGTTCGGTTTAATCACCCTGCTGGTGCTGGCAGCTTGCAGCCCGTCGACTCCAGCTCCAGTTGCCGTAACCCAAACGCTCGAGGCGAGCCCGGTTCTGCCAGCCACCTGGACGCCGTCTCCTCCGCCCACCGAAACGCCACAGCCATCGGCTACGCCTTTTCAACCTTTCGAGGCTAAGGCGCTGGCCGATAACCTGAATTTGCGCGCCAACCCCGGCTACTTGTTTGATGTACTTCAAATGCTGGCCAAAGACACGCCCTTCCAGGTGATCGCAAAATCGCCGGGTGGCGAGTGGATCTATGTCGAGCTAGCAGACAGGAAGACCGGCTGGCTCTTTGCTCAGTTGATCGCCACCGACCAGGACCTGCAGCAGGCCCCTATCCGTGAACCGGAAGATGTCCAGTTGATCACCGGAACGGTCAAAGAAGCCAACGGCCAACCGATCAACGGCATTCAGTTCATGATCCAGGGAGCCGGTACCAGCGCCCCGCGTACCGACGCACTCACAGACGCCAACGGAATATTTTATGCTTTCCTGCCAGCAGCTTCTGCCGGAAAATGGTACGTGAGCTTCACGGCCGTATCCTGCGCCAGCGTGACCATGGACAAGGATTGTAATTGCCTGAACGGAGAGTGCGGTACCGTCGAACCTGCCTTAATAAATCTCACGTTGCCGCAGGTTGAACCGCTCGAGTTCCTCTGGCAATAAAAAATCCCCCCGGATTTTCGGGAGGATTTAAGGGTGCGCGGATGAGTATTAATTCTGCGAGGCTGTACGATGTTCCATCCGCACAAGACTTTGAGTTTAGAGATCTTTAAGTAAGGTTGCAAGAACCAACAAAACCAGGCCGACAAAGACCAGCCAGAAGGCGTAAGTGGCAGCAACAGCAAGGACGCCCACTTGCCCGAGCAATCCGAGAGCGCCGAGAATTACGGCAAGCCACCAGGTGATATTTTTTGGTGCAGTAAGCTTCATGGTTTCCTCCCCAAAAAACGAGAATACTGGTCAGCCTCGCAACTTCTTCTATTGTAGTTTAACACTACCCTGGCAGAAAAGATACAAAAAGCGGTATTTTTTTGATATTATTTCAGACAGGTTGGCTGGTTGGACGTGAAAGGAATTTGGAATGGATGCGTATGTTGCTGAAACCTACGGCGATAAGATTGCACCGGTATATGATGAGCTTTATCCTGGCTATGACGAAAATGCGATCCACCGCCTGGCCGAATTGTCACGCGGCGGGCGGGCGTTGGAATTAGGCATCGGCACGGGGCGGTTTGCTCTGCCGCTGCTGGGTATGGGCGTGGAAGTGCATGGCATCGACGCCTCCCAGGCCATGATCAACCGGCTGCGCGCCAAACCCGATGGCGAGCGCATTCCCGTAACCGTAGGCGATTTCAGCGCGGTGGATGTGGTGGGTGAATACTCGATGATTTATGTCGTGTTCAACACGCTCTTCGGCCTGTTGACCCAGGATGCCCAGATTCACTGCTTTGAGAATGTTGCCCGTCACCTGACGCCTGAAGGCGTATTCGTGGTCGAGGCGTTCGTGCCAGACTTGAAGCGCTTTGATAATGGGCAAAGCCTGAAGGTCATCAGCCTGGACGAGGGTGCTCTACGTCTGGATGCCTCTCGCATCGATGTCGCCCATCAAACGATTACTGCCCAGCATGTGCACCTGAGCGAACAGGGCATCCAGATTTATCCGGTCAGGCTGCGCTATATTTGGCCGTCTGAAATGGATCTGATGGCGCGTTTGGCCGGGCTGCGCTTGCGCCAGCGCTGGGGTGGATGGGAGCAGTCGCCTTTTACCAGCAGCAGCGGCAGGCACATATCGCTGTACGGATTGGGTTGATAATTGTGCTGCAAGACTACATCTCATAAGCCATGCGTAGGGGCACGGGGTTCATCAACGGGTCTATGTTAATCGCCAACCCCGTGCCCATTCAAGGCACGATTTCTGCACAGCCGTAGGGTGCAGTTCGCCCCGAATGATCAGTGAGTCTTTCAGAGCAATTCGCGCCTTAGCGCTCTGAAATGGGTGAACGCACCAACATAAAATTTTCGCCCTGTTCTTGGTGGGTTCAAACCCGGAACGCACCCTACCGCTGGCAGATAAACCGCTGCATTAAAATTTCACCAAAAATGCTGTCAAATACATGATCGCCAGGCCGGCAGCAAACCCACCTAAATTGAGGGCATTGATCCAGCCAGTCTTTTCAGCCGTAGCCGAACGGCGCAGCAGCCCGACCACTTCGACGATCACCTGCCAGATCGCTCCCAACCCGACGCCAAGGAACAACGTGCTCAGCACCGGCGAATATGCGAATCCGCCGATCCATGCGCCCAGGATGGCCGGTCCGCCTGAGATCAGCAGCAATAACAGGAAGGTACCCAATCCGGGGCTTTTTGTTTCATCCGCATCGGCATCGCCGCTGCCTGGGATAAGCGGGGCAGCAATGCCAATCCCTTCGGTGACATTATGCAGGATAAAACCGACCACCAGAAAGGTGCCCAGGGCAGCTTCACCCAGCGAGAAAGCTGCGCCTACGGAAAGCCCTTCGCCCAGGTTGTGCAACCCGATGCCGGCAGCAATCAACAGCGCCAGTGGTAACCCGCGTGGGGATTTAGTCTGAGTGCTGCCTTTTTTGCGGAGTGAACTCAGGGCAATAATCGCCAGCCAGGACAATAAGGCTGCAAAAAGCGCCAGCGGAATACCCTGGAAGACGCCAGGCACTTTCGCGCCAATTTCGACCACTTCCAATAAAGTGTCGATCAGCAGGAAGACCAGCAAACCAATGGTTAAGGCCAGCACAGCGTTCAACCAGCGGCGTTCCATGCGTTTCATCGCCGGGAACCACAGCAACCCGATACCAATTGGGATGATGCCAATATAGACGCCCAGCAGCCCATAAGCCAGGAATTCGCGCCTACCGGGGACCGGCGTCTGCGTGGCGACGGGCACTTCGGCGTCGAAGGTCAGCCCGGTCGAGGTCACCAAACGGATGTTGTACAGGTCGTTAGCAACCCAGTGGAACGGAATCGTCAGGCTGGCACGCCCCAGACGCGGCAGCGGGCCGGCCGGTTCCTGAGTGAACTGCCAGTAGGCGTCGTCGACCGTTACCTGCGCAATACTGACCGTCATAGGCCCGCTGTTCAACAGGCGCAGTTCGAATCCATCCGGCGTGAGCAGCACGCGTTCGACCGAGAGCTGCTCGATGGGCGGCACATTGGCGGTAAAAAGAGCCAGCGGGTTAGCTACCGAAAAAACCCAGGCTAACAGTCCGAGCAGCAACAGCGGCAGCAATGAGAGCAGCCAGGAGGGCATTCGCACCGGTTTTTCTATAGCGCTTTTTTCGAGGTCCATGGTTGCCTCCTAGGCGACAGCCTCGAACATTCCCATCCAGCCCAGCTCAGCGAACTCGGATTGGTGGGCGTGGAACATATATTGCCCGGGATAATCGAGGGTAAATTCCAGGATGTGGCGTTCGCCTTGTCCCATGATCACGTTATCAGTCAGTTCAAAGTGTTCCAGGTTGGTACCGGTACGGTACAGCCGAAACATAGCAGCGTGAAGATGAAAAGAATTGATCAAATCAAATTCAGTCAGGTTGGTCAAATACACGCGCACCAGCTCGCCAACCCGCACCTGTACCGGATGGCGGGCGTAGTGAAACGCAACCGTATTGACCGCATACACTTCATTCTCATTGTCAAAATTGGTGTCAAAACCGTTCATCACCATCACCAGTTCGTGCGCTGGGGCGCGTCCACCAGGCGGATCGATAATGAAGGTGCCGTACAGCCCGCGGTGGATATGCTTTTTGAGCGGCATTACGTGGCAGTGGTACAGGTGCAGCCCGAACGGCCGGGCTTCGAATTCATAGGTAAACTCGCCACCTGGTTGGATGATTGGCGTAACCCCGTCCATGGATGGCGGGTGAATGCCGTGAAAGTGGATGGTATGTTCGTGCGGGGTACTGTTGGTAAAGTGAAAACGCAACAGGTCGCCTTCCGTGCAACGGTAGGTTGGACCGGGAACCTGACCGTTATACGTCCAGGCCGGAAAATAAACGCCTGGGGCGATTTCGATTTCCTGCTCGAGTGCGGTGATTTGGTATTCACGCAGGATGCGGCTGTCAGCCGTCTGACTGGCAGCGCCGGTGTCGAATTGGGTCATGAAGGCGGTCGGGTCAAAACGGAATAAATCAACCTCGCCAACTGTGCCGCTGGCATCGAGCGCGCCTGCGGGTCGGCCCATATCCATTCCGTGGCTAGTACCCTGGGCCAGGCCGGCCTCTCGCGGCATTAAGGTGGCCAGGCCAGCCATACCGGCGGCGGCTCCCACTGTTTTTATAAAGGTTCTTCTTGATATCATAAGGGTCTCCTGCTGCGTCAATGGGCAGCGTCAATGAATATTCTGTTTGTGACTTCTCGGCCGAGGGCATGGTCGCTGCCTGACTCAAAACTATGGATGGTCAGCGGCCCTTCGAACGGGGCTTTATCCAGCACCTCCACGGTGACGTCCAGGTTCAGCCCAATTTCACCCAGGTAACGCAGAATCTCAGGCTTGTCTGCTGCGACGCGGCTAATGCGCCCGCTCTGCCCGGCGGCCAGGCTGGTGAGCGACAGCTCGCTGCGATTGGGCAGTAGCCCGTTTCGGTCGGGGATATCCTCGCCGTGAGGGTCGCGCACCGGGTTGCCCAACAAGGCAGAGATGCGCTCGATTAACAGGGGCGAACTGGCGTGTTCGAGCCGGTCCGCGTCCGCGTGGACTTCATCCCAGGTGTAACCCAGCACGCGTACCAGGAATGTCTCCATCAGGCGGTGAACGCGGATGACATCCAACGCCTGTTTTTCTCCAGCGGGAGTCAACCGTGCACCTTCGTAGGGCGTGTAGCTGATCAGCGGCGGCTGCATGGCAGCCATGCGCTTGAGCATCATGGTCACGGACGGGTTGGCAACCGTCATGTGGTCAGCAATGGCGGAGGTGCTAGCCCAGCCAGTTTCATGTTGCAGGTAGTAAATGGTCTTGAGGTAATTTTCAACCGAAGAAGTTAGCATACACTAAAACCTTAATTAGGATATACTAATATTATACTATTTAGACAAATTTTGTCAAGATAAAAGATTTGCAGAGAAGAAATCCGGATAAAGGTCGCAAGAAATCAATAAACAAAATTATACAAATTATGATTATAATAAACTAGATTAGTAAATCAAGAGGGCAGCATGTTCATCAACCGAACCACCGAACTAAATCAATTGAACAACCTTTACGCTTCGGGCCGAGCTGAGTTGTTCGTTCTTTACGGACGCCGCCGGGTTGGCAAAACTGAACTGCTGCGCGCCTTTTGCGCAGGCAAGTCTCACATCTTTTTTATAGCCACATTGTCCAGTGACGCGGAGCAACTGGCCACTTTTTCCCAGCAAATCTACGGTTTCACCCATACTGATGTTCCATCGGGATTTACCTTCCCTTCCTGGGAGACGGCTTTCCGAGCCCTGGCAGATCTTCCGGCGCAGCTCCGCCCGATTGTCGTGATGGATGAATTTACTTACTTGATCACTGGCAATAAGGCTATCCCTTCAATCTTGCAAAAGGTGTGGGATGAGACATTGAAGGACACGCACCTGTTCCTGGTGCTCTGCGGCTCCTATATTGGTATGATGGAAACTGAGGTGCTGGGTCACCATGCTCCGCTCTATGGCCGGCGCACTGCCAGCACACTGCTGCGCCCCTTGGATTTCCCTTCCTCTGCATTGTTCTTTCCCGGTTATGCACCGCATGAACAGTTTCTGGTCTGGGCGATTCTGGGTGGAATGCCGTATTACTTGCGCACATTCAGTGACCGGCAGGTTATTTTTGCGAATATCCGCCAACATATCCTGGACGCCCAGTCTGGAGCCCTTTTCAGTGAGCCGCGCTTGCTTTTGATGGAAGAGCTGCGCGAACCGCGCAATTATTTCTCAATTTTGCGGGCGATTGCTCAAGGGCGGACTCGTTTGAACGAGATCGCTCAAACATCAGGGGTCGGAGAGGTAAATTCGGTTGCCCGTTACCTGGACATCCTCCAGCAGTTGCGTTTAGTCACTCGCCGTGTCCCGGCAACAGAGACCCAGCCGGAAAAGAGTAAAAAAGGGTTGTATCAAATCGATGACCATTTTTTGCGCTTTTGGTTTCGCTACGTCCATCCCTATCAATCAAGCCTTGACCTGGGATTGGCGGATGCAGTTTTAGAGCAACGTATCCGCCCGGACTTGGATCATTTTACTGCTACAGCTTTCGAAGAAGCTGCCCGGGCATTTGTCGCGCGGTTAGCCCAGAAGGATCAATTAACCTTCCTTCCTGAACGTATTGGCGGCTGGTGGGATCGTGAAGCCGAGATCGACGTTTTGGCAATTAGTCATGCTGAACAGACTGCTCTGGTTGGGGAATGTAAATGGTCAGTCAATCTGGTAGGGATCGATGTTTTGGCTGACCTCAAAGCAAAAGTTAGGTTGTTGCAACAAAAAATCGACCTCCAACGAGTGGAGTATGCGTTATTTTCCCGGTCTGGTTTCACGGTTGAGCTTGAAAAACAAGCTCAAGCTGAGGGTGTCAGGCTGTACACCGTTGAAGCGCTGGTTACCGCCACCTGATCCAGTGGCAGAATCGCGCTCCATTCAAATAAGCCCAGCCGCGGTCCAGATGCTGGTAGAATAATTCCAATAACCGATCTCGTACCGGAGGTGTGATGGTGGTTCTTCCCAACGATCCCCCCAAAGAACCGGTCTGGAAGTTTCGCGGCTACGAGCTGCGTCCCTCTGAATTCACCACAGCCATGGTGCACTACTACCGCGCCGAGATTCAGCGCAGCAATGTCTGGCGCAACCGCCTGGACGCCACCACCAACTGGGCGGTCATCTCCACCGGCGCGGCGCTTTCCTTTGCGCTGGCCAGCCCGGACAATCATTACGGCGTCATTATCCTGACCTCTCTGCTGGTGACCCTGTTCCTGTGGATCGAAGCACGCCGCTACCGCTACTACGAGCTGTGGAGTTTTCGCGCCCGGCTGGTGGAAACTGACTTTTTCGCCGCCATGCTGGTGCCTCCCTTCTCACCGCACGCCGAATGGGCAGAAAGCCTGGCGGATTCGCTGCTTAACCCGGAATTTCCCATTTCCATGCTCGAAGCCATCGGTCGCCGCCTGCGGCGCAACTACATCTTTATTTACTTCATCCTGGGGCTGGCCTGGGTGATGAAGATTTATTTGCACCCAACCCCGGCGCTCTCCTGGGAGGATTTCATTCAACGCGCTGCCCTGGGATCGATCAGCGGCCAAACCGTCTTTCTGGCGGGCATCCTCTTTACCGGATTCATGCTGCTATTGGCGCTGTTTACCATTAGGTTGAGTCAAACCAGCGGCGAGGTGTTACCCAAATTTGATTTTATGGATGTCGAAGGCGACACTACGCCGCTCAAAAGACGCTCTCCGCTGCAGCGCAAACGTCGTCAGCTATTGGTATGGATCATCACCGATAAACCGGAAGAAATTGGCAAGACGATCATGAGCCGGATGGCGCGCGGGGTTACCTCCCTGCCTGGCACGGGGCTGTACACCCATCAGCCGCATACCATCCTGATGGTGGCAGTCACTGTCACCGAAGTAGCGGAGTTGAGGACGATTGTGCAGAACCTCGATCCGAATGCCTTTGTAGTGGTCAATCCCGCCCGCGATATCTTTGGCAAAGGATTCCAGGCCCTGCAGGACGTGAAGCCAGGATGATCCCGACCAATTAGCCGGGCAGGGATGTATAACCGTCGGTCGGTGTGTGGCAAAAAGAGATATCGACCGGAGCGATTTCCCCGCCTTGCTCCTTGCCACCTGTGGCCGTTATTCCGTTTTTAGATCTTTGCGGGCCGCCTGCACCTCGAGCGGGTCCAGGTCGGATTCCGCCGATTCCATATCCACCACACCGGCAAACGGCCAACGCTGACGGGCGGCTGCCAGCAATTCCGGCCGAATAGTGACCAGCGCAACCTGGTAGGCGCGCGAGTCGAGTGCTTTCAGTCCGGCGTTCCACCCCTGACCTGCCTCGAATTCAAGCGGGCCCAATTCATCCACGACCAGCATGTCGCAGGGGATTGCGCTGCTCAGAACCTGGTTGCCCCACGCCAGAGCGATTGGATTATAAACCCAGCCATGCCGGTGTGACGGCGCGTCAGGTCGCCGGGCGAAAAGGCGGCTTTCTCCACTGCGCAAGTCTAGCGCCTCGATCCCGCTTTTTTCACCGCCTTCGAAAACAGCCGGTGAAACCACGCCAGCAACATCCCAGCCAAGCGACTGAGCCTCAGCAGCCAGCCGGCGGCAAAGAGTGGTTTTGCCGGAGCCGCGCGGCCCGGTCAGGATCCACAAATGACCATTTACCGGTGATTCGATCTTTGCATTCATTGTTAATTATTTTGCCACAAAATTTGCTGGAAAATATTAAAAAAAACCACAATATTTTTCGAGCCGGTTGTTCAACATGCCCATTAACTGGCAACTTCGACAAGAATGGTAACTTTACCTGTCTGGCTGCGACTTTAAGATTGACTGTTAATCGTACGCATATCGATATTGGAGGTACAAATGAAGGTTGCACATAAATTCTTAATCGTTACTGTGGCTTTCCTGGCAATTGTGGGCGTTTTTGCTCTGCTGGGTAACGCCAATCAATCCGCCAGGGCTGCATTTTCAATTCCATTTGGTTCCAGCCAGCAGATCAACTCTGCGGATGCGCCTAAATTAGGTGTGATTGAGTTGAAGGGAACTGTGGATTCCATCCAGGCTGATAGCTACACTGTCAGTGGTTTGACTTTCCGCTTCGACACCCTAACCATCATCAGCGGCGCTCCGGCAGTGGGTGACAGCGTCGAGGTAAAGGCGCTGCTGCTCCCCGACCTGACCCGCTATGCCTTGAAGATCGAGCTGCAGGATGAGGTGGTCAGCGTTCCCAGCTTCGAATTCCATGGCCTGGTTGAGGCGATGGCAGCCAGCATGTGGACAGTCTCCGGCGAGCAGGTGCAGGTCACGGTAGATACGGTGATCGATGCCGATATCGCCGCAGGCGCGCTGGTTGAAGTCAAAGGAAAAGTTGTCGGCGGGCTGATGGTTGCTGACTCCATTGAACTCAAGGAAAGCATGCCCGGCGCAGTGGGTGTTGAAGTTGAAATATTTGGCACTATTGAATCCATAACCGGCACGGTGTATGTGGTTGGCGGCAAGACGGTAAATACCGACGCGTCAACCGAAATCACCGGTGTGCTGGCGGTTGGCAGCTTTGTCAAAATCCATGCCGCCTTGAACGCCGATGGAACCTTCCAGGCACGCGAGATCGAGTTGGTCACTGAGCCCGCGCCTGATACTGGCGACGATGATGACCAGGGTGAAGATCAGGACGATCAAGGTGAAGACCAGGATGACCAGGACGAGGATATGGATGAAGAAGAAGTCAAGCTCACTGGCGTGCTGGAATCCATGACAGCTGGCCTGTGGGTAGTTGACGGCGTCAGCTTTATGGTCGATTCGTCCACCAAGATTGAGGGCGATATCCAGATTGGCGACATCATAAAAATTGAAGGACAGGTCCAAAGCGACGGGACCACGGTCCTGGCGCACGAAATCGAACTGAAAGATGACGCATCAATCGGTTCCGGCGATGACTCTGAGGACTCGGATGACAATTCGGGGTCTTCGGGATCGGACGATGACGAACAGGACGATGACGATGGAGACGACGATAACGGCGGTGACGATGATGACGAAGAGGACGATGACGCTGTTTTAGAGCTGTCTGTTTCTGTCAGCCTGCAGCCCTGAAAGATGTTTCCTGTACATTAATAATCGACTCTTAGGTTGAGTACAAACTCTGTGGGGTGGATCCCCTCCGCCCCACAGAGACATCGATGTTCATTTCCCGCAGCAATTTTGACCAAGGTTTTTCGCTAAATTCATCGGTTATACTTTAAATCGATGACCTATTCTCTCAATCCGGATATGGATATCGACGGCCTTCTGGCACGCGCTCACCAGTTTGACCCGCAGGCGTTGTCCCAGCTTCATGACCAACTATACCCGCAGGTTTACCGGTATGTTGCGTACCGGCTGGATGATCCCCAGGCCTGCGAGGATATTTCTTCAGAGGTGTTCCTGCGCTTGCTGGATGTGCTGAAGAAGAAAGTGCAAACCGTTCAATCGGCGCGCGCCTGGGTGATGGGAACCGCCAATCACCTGGTAATGGATTATTACCGCAACAAATACCGCCGGAAGGTGGAGAAACTGGAAAATCACGACAATTTGCCGGATTACCATTCACCCGAAGGTGAAACGGAATCCAAGCTCATTCACCAGGAAGTGCATGATGCCATGCTCAACCTGACCGACGACCAACAACACGTGATCGCTTTGCGTTTTTCACAGGAGCTTTCGCTTGAAGAAACTGCCCAAATGATGGACAAGACGGTGAATGCCGTAAAAGTTTTACAATACCGTGCTCTGGCTGCCTTACGACGGCAACTGGACAGGAGATACATGTAGTGGCGCAACATTTGGAAACCTATTCGCTTCTCGAAAATTGTCTGGCCCGCCTGAATGCTGGCGAGGATCTTGAATCAATCCTTGCGCAATACCCGCAACAGGCAGCTGAATTGCGTCCACTGCTGACAGCGGCATTGAAAGCCCGCCAGAGCGGAAGCCCGCTGCGCATCCCTGCCTCAGCCCAAATTGATAGCCGCACCCGCTTTTTAGTGGAAGCCCGACGTCGCCAGAGTCAGCCGAAGGCTTTCTTCCCACGGCTAAATTTTGCCGGTGCGCTGATGACTGCACTCATCCTGCTCTTTGCTGGAATTTTTGGTACCAGCCTGGCATCAGCTGAAACAGTCCCGGGGGAGGCACTCTATCCGGTCAAACGCGTGGTGGAGCAGGCGCAGTTGGCGTTGACCACCAGTCAGACTGCCCGGTTGGACCTGGAAGAGGAATTTGACCGCCGCCGGGTAGCTGAAGCGGAAGAACTGGAACAAAACGGGCTCACCGAGTCCGTGAGAGTGGCCGGTCCTCTGGAAGAATCGGACGATGAAACCTGGTCCGTTGGTGGGGTAAAACTTAAGCTGACATCCGAGCAGGCCGTATTAGCCCGCACTTTGATTGGCTCGTATATCGAGGTGAACGGCCAAATTCGGGGTGAGGAAGGTATCGAGGTGGAAAGCCTTGAACTGCGGTTATTCACCTTCTCCGGCACACTGGAGGCCATCCAGGATACCGAGTGGACAGTCAGTGGGGTCAAAGTGCTGGTGATGGAATCCACCCAGATTACCGGCAAACCGAAGATTGGTAAGCGGGTGGATTTAACCACCCTGCGTTATGACGAAGACTATTTCCTGGCATTGACTGTACGAGTCACTGGCGGCTCGGATGGCGACAAACCCGGAGAGACCGATAAGGGCGGCAAGAACTCTGATGATCCGGTGATCACCGATATCATCGATGACGTACCTGTTCCCACAATTGAGCTGACCAGAACGCCGGAACCCGAAAAATCCGAACCAACGCATGAACCTGAAGAAACCAAAGGGTCTAATTCTGGTAGTGACGATAAGGGGACAGAATTGACCAAGTTAATCGAAACTATTCTGCCAACCAAAACGCCCGATTAACTCCCGGCTAGACCGCTTCCCATGCCTCGCGCAGGCGGCAGTAGGTGTCTTCCAGCGCCTCGGGCAGCACTCTTGCGCCTGCCAGCGTGGACATAAAATTGGTATCCCCGGCCCAGCGCGGGACCACATGGATATGCACATGGTCTGCCACGCCAGCGCCGGCGGCTGCCCCAATATTAACGCCAACATTGAACCCTTCCGGTTTATAAACTGTCCGCATCACCTGCAAGCCGCGTGAAACCAGTTCCATCAGTTCCGCCCGGGTTTCCGCATCCAGCAGTTCAAGGCTGGGGCGGTGAGCATAGGGTGTCACCATGATATGGCCGCTGGTGTACGGGTAGCGGTTTAATATCACAAAGGCAGTTTTACCTCGGGTCACGATTAAATTCGCCGGGCCGTCTTCCTGCTGAAGCGCCTGGCAAAAAATGCAGCCGGTGGCAGGTTCATTGTGCATGATGTACTCCATTCGCCAGGGCGACCACAGATGTTCCATATTCCTCCTGAGTAGAGAAGGTTTCGCCGCGATTTATCAGGTCAACACCCAGAGGTTGGGATGCGTCCATTGTAACAAAATCAGGCCAGGTTGCGACCGGCGATTTTTGGAATCTTTTTCCCCTGTAGTGTTAGGAAAACTTTAAAAGTGAACTCAACCAAACTTCAAAAGTGAACCATGGGATTTACCTAAACTTGAACCAAACCTTAAAAGTGAACCGTTTTCCCGAGGGAATCAGCAGGTAAAGTGACCATA
>JBAZZG010000016.1:0-67074 GCA_041658905.1 Bellilinea sp. | reverse complement strand
TGGCACTCGCAGTGCAATACGTTTTCAACAGTGAGGTCTGACTTGCTTGGGAAACGATCCTACGACAGCGCTCGCAGCGCTGGTCGGGTTAAGTCTTCTGACCCAAGCAGGTGGTTGTGGGGTAGGCAGAAGTTGATACGGTTCATCACTTCTTTCTACCCCTTTTTCTTCCCACCTACAACCAGTATAGCTAACTGGTTGGGTTGAGGGGAGTACAGTAAATGAGACTAGAATGGATCGTCCCTCCCCGAAACCCAACTCTTTGACCCATATCTGGCGCTGTTGGGTTTCGGATTGCAAGCTTCGAGATTAGAAGTACAACTTTTTATCGCCCTCACTCGCAGAGTGCCCTGCGGGCAACCCAACCAGCTAATCGGACCACCCCGATTTATTTAATGACATTATTTCTTCCGAAAATTATTCCGGCCGGTGGTAGAGTTTGAAAGTTCCGACCTCGGTTATGTCGATGCTGGCGTCATTTTTCGTCCATTCTTTCTTCGCAAAATATTCACCGCCAAGTATCTCCCAGCCGGTGGCTACAAATCCGCCTTTTTCAAAGCTCAATTCACTTTGATGCAGCGGTAAGAAAAAACCGGTCCATAATGGGCTGGGGGGCATATTAAATGTGGGCTGATCTTCACAGGTAATCGATGCGGATTCACTGGTATTCCCCGGGAAGTACAGCATATTGAAATCATCAACGCTGCCTAGCGGGTTGGCGGTTGAAGTCTCGCCAGGGACAATTGCCAGATCGAGCACCTCAAAATCGCCCCCGCCGCGATTGCTGGTGACCGCGCAGCCTGGGGCCCTGAATTCAAATGCGGTGTTACTCAGCGCGGATTTGCTTTTCATGGTGAAGTCCTGGGGATTGAATTGCAAGACAATTTTAGATTCCACTGTCGAGTCGTATCCACCGCCTCCTCCATCATGAAAAATCCCGTCAGAATGAAATTCAAGTTCAAACCGCAGGCATTTGCGCACATAGTTTCGGGCATTTTCCAAGGCCGGACTGCCATCGGCAAATCCTAACAACTGGTACTGCCTTTCGGTACCCAACCAGACCGGAATAATGCGTTGAATCACGTGGTCATCGCGGCACATTTCGTATTCTTCCTTCATGCACACGTTGGTCACGGTATCCATTAATCCAACATCGAAGGGCGAGCCGGCTTCACTGTCGGCAAACCCGAGCAATTGCTTTTGACGCTCATGCCCCAGTACCGTTTGCAGCGCCAACCGCCCGGCAGCGCAGCTTTCACCGGCAGCAGCAATTCGCGGCTTGACCACCTGTTCCTCATACTCCTTAAAGTAAGCTTCAAAATCAACGCCCAAGCCCTCTTCGCCGCTGCCAAGCAACTGCCTTTGCCGCTCTCGGCCTAACTCTTCGGCGATCCGGCTGCGGAGCCGGGCTTCCGCGCTGCCGCCCAGCCGCTGACGCACCGGCTCGATATCCGCCAGCAGCCCTTTGGTGACGCCGTAACCGCTAAAATGCGAGACCTGGATTTTGATTTCACTTGAATCCACCACCGGCGTCGCGAGAATCAAGTCCGTGCCCTGACCCTGGTAGCCAAAAAACAACTGGTGGTCGATCGGGATTTCAACGGCAGGGGTAATGGTCAGGATGGCATCGGCAAAGAGCTGGAGGCCTTCCGGTTCCAGTTGCACCGTATAAGCGGTTCCATCGCCAAAAGGCAGTCCCGTGACCGCATTGACGGGCGTCATGCGGATAACTGTTTCGACCACCAGCGCCCCGGCAGGAACATCGAGGGTAAAGACGCTGCCGTCACTGGCAGTGGCGCTAAGTGAGCCGCCCTCCACCGGAATCAACTTCTCCGCCTGGCGGTCTGCGTCGGTAGTGATTGTGACCGCGATCGGGTCCGCGGGAATATCAAAAACGGCCTGGACATCCTGTTTTGTCGATGGATTTCCTCCGTTTGATCCCCTTGTTGAGCATCCTGCTATGAATATGAAGAAAATTAATCCTACCCAGTAATTTTTCATCGTTTGCGGCCTCGTTGATTTAAGATATATAAGGTAATTTATGTATTATATCGGTGAACGTCAAATGGATAGGATGATAAAAGAGTGATTTACCCAAAGGGATGAAGTTAACTTGAATTACAGCTCTATAGCGATTGTTAACCAATCCATAAACAAACATTCGGCGTAATTTAATACAAGCGGTTTAGAATAGTAGAAAACTAAGGGGCAGCCGTGCAAAAAACCAGCGTTTTATTCTTGTGCAGCGGTAATTCCGCCCGCAGCCAGATGGCGGAGGCCATTCTGCGCAAACGCGCCGGAGATTATTTCGAAGTCTACAGCGCCGGGCTTGAACCCAGGGGGTTGAACCCCTACACGCTGCGCGTTTTGAATGAATCTGGGATCGACACGTCGGAACTACGCGCCAAGGCTCTGACGGAATTTATCGGTAAACAACACTTTGGCTACCTGATCACCGTCTGTTCGAATGCAGAAGAGAAATGCCCGATCTTCCCGGGCATGGGCATGCGTCTGCACTGGCCTTTCGACGACCCGGCGGCTTTCCATGGCAGCGAAGAAGAAACCCTGACGGTCTTTCGCCAGGTCCGCGATCAGATTGATGCCAAAATTCAGGATTGGCTCAGCGCGCAGGGGGTAACCAGCAGGTAGAAGCACAACCCTGTTTCTTTATGGATGTTGGCTCAAAAGCAGGGGCGTCCGGGCAGACGCCTCTGCTGCCATTTACAGCGATGCAAAACTAAAAGTCCCGCTGCAGATCCCTTCCTTATTTACACTTAAGCCTTGAAGTGTAATTATGGCTGATCCATATTTACACTTTGGGCCCAAAGTGTAAATATGGAATATCCAACTTAACGGATCGGACCAGAAACATCTCGTTCCCGTATGCAGGTATGATCCGGAGATGTTGGCCATAGCGATTTATGACTACCTGGCAAAACTTGACCATGCTGGCATCGTGCGTGAGATCACTGGTGATGCCCGAAATCGTATTTTTCAGGCAGATGAGATTTTCCACGTTATCCAGGGGATGGACATTTAGCAAATTCATTCCAGGCAGGAAAGGGTTAAACGTCTGATCCGGCCAGCCCATCCCATTCTTCTGCTTGCGTAGGTTTCTCCCCCGGTGGTAAACTTACACCAGAAAATCCAACCTGGGTTTTGAAGGAATCAACCACCTATGCCAGTCATTTACCCATTTACCGCCATCGTTGGGCAGGAGCGCATGAAGCGCGCCTTGGTTCTCAACGCCGTCGATCCGCGTATCGGCGGCGTATTGATCCGCGGAGAACGCGGCACGGCCAAATCGACGGCAGCGCGCGCCCTGGCTGCCTTGCTGCCGCAAGTCAATGTGGTGACGGATTGCCGCTTTGGCTGTGACCCGGAAAAACCGATCACCTGGTGCACCGAATGCCGTGAACGCTTCGCCCGCGGCGAAGTTCTGCCATTCCATTCCCGTTCCACATCGTTTGTCAACCTGCCGATCTCTGCCACTGAGGACCGCGTGGTAGGCACGCTGGATATTGAAAAAGCCATCCAGAAGGGCGAGCGCCATTTCGAGCCTGGCGTTTTGGCTGCTGCTAATCGCGGACTGCTCTACATTGACGAGGTCAACCTGCTGGACGATCATGTGGTCGATGTGCTGCTCGACTCCGCGGCGATGGGCATGAACATCATCGAGCGCGAAGGTATCTCCTTCACGCACCCGGCGCGATTCATCCTGGTGGGCACCATGAATCCCGAAGAAGGCGATCTTCGCCCGCAACTGCTGGACCGCTTCGCCCTTTCGGTGGAAATTTACGGCATCCGCGAGGCGCGCGAGCGCGTGCTCATCATGGAACGCAACCTGGCCTTTGAGGCCAACCCCGAACAATTCCGCCAGGAATTCCTGGCCAAAGAAACTGAACTTTCCCGGCAGATCGAATTGGCCCGGAAGCTCATCGAAGAGGTCGGCTATTCCAGCCGCGATCTGCTTTCGATTGCGCAGTTAACCGCCTCGCTGCATGTGGATGGTCACCGCTCTGACCTGGTCATTCTTAAAGCTGCGCGTGCTCAGGCAGCCTTCGATGGACGCCGTGCAATCAATGGGCGCGACATTGCCCTGGCGGCTGAACTGGCGCTGCCGCACCGCATCCGACGTGGGCCTTTCCAACAGGAAGAAATCACCATGGAGGAACTGCAGGACCGGATCGAGGGGCTACAAGGTGCCAGCTCGACCACCGGGCAGCGCAGCGAAGAACCGGTAGAAGCAGAAGACGAGCAAGCGCGCCAAAAAAAAGTATAACTGAGGGCGCGACCACCGAGGAAACGCTCCCTCAGGGAACTCCCAACCCCGGGCAACAAGACGATGTCTTTGACCAGCAGACCAGCAACTGGTGGGATGGCGGTGAGCGTGTGCGTGTTGGCCAGCAGTTCGAACCGCGCCGCCTGGACACGCCGTTGGATAAAATGATGCGCCGCTTCCCTGGGCGGCGTTCGCGCACTCATACCGAGCGTAAGCGCGGGCGCTATATTCAGGCTCGACCTTCAGCCGGTAAAGCCGACGACCTGGCTTTTGATGCCACTTTACGCGCAGCCGCCCCGTTCCAGCGTCAGCGCGCAGAAGACCGCAAACGGGTCGCCTTTTCGGTCAAGCCCGGAGATTACATGCGCAAAATCCGCGTGCGCCGCGCTGCCAACCTGATCCTTTTTCTGGTGGACGCATCCTGGTCGATGGCGGTGGCGGAACGCATGCAGGCCACCAAGGGTGCCATCCTTTCGCTGCTTACGGATGCCTACCAGCGCCGCGACCGGGTCGGTTTGATCGTCTTCCAGAAAGATCGCGCTACGCTGGTGCTGCAGCCCACCAATTCGGTGGTCTTAGCCAACCGCGCCCTGGTAGATATCCCGGTTGGCGGCAAGACGCCGCTTTCTGCCGGGTTGAAACTTGCGCATGAGGTGCTGCGCCGCGAGCAACTGCTTCACCCGGATGTGATGCCGCTGCTGATCGTGCTGACGGACGGCGCGGGAAATGTTGCAATGGGAAAAATGGCGCCCAACGAGGAAGCCTACCTGTTTGCATCCCAAATCGCCGAAGGCAAGGTTCACAGCGTGGTGATCAATATGGAGCATGTGGCCTTTGACCAGGGGTTGGCCCAGGCGCTGGCCGACAACCTTGAAGCGCCCTGTTACTCCTTGACCGAATTGAAAGCCGAAAACCTGTACTATGCCGTGCGGCAGGAGATGACCCAGGCGAGTAATGCAGCGGATGAGCCGCGGTTGAAATGAGGATTCCGCCCTGATTTTTCATTCGACGCGTCTTGGAGCGGAACCGATCTGGGCTGCCCGGTTTCATATATATGATCTCTGTCACTTGACCGTTCCCCTCTGATAATGCTATACTCCAGTATAGTATATCTTCTTGAGGTGAATTCTGATGCCTGTGTATGAATATGTTTGCAGTAGCTGCGGACAGCGTTTTGAAAAAATGATGCGTTTCAGTGAACTCGACCGCCAGCCGGAATGCCCCCAATGCCATTCGATCGAAACCCGCAAACAGATTAGCGCTTTCGCAACCCAATCCGCCGGCGGGGGCTACAGCGCGAGCGCCAGTTCCTGCGGCACGTCGCACGGCGGGTTTAGCTGAGGTTAAGTTGATTGGCCTGCGTGTCAGGTCCAACTCACGTCCATGCTCGAATAGTCTTGCGAAATAAAGGCAGGGTTAGAATGAAAGTGCAGAGCGAAGAGACCCGCTTAGCCATGACCAACCGGTTGCACCGCATCCAGGGGCAGCTGCGCGGCGTGGAAACCATGCTAAACGAGAACCGCGAGTGCCGCGATGTACTCCAGCAGCTGCTGGCGGCGCGGTCGGCGGTCAACAGCGCCATGCTGGCGTATATGGAGGCCTATATCAGCGAGTGCCTCCTCGAGCAACTGGAAAAAGGCAGCGACCGCTCGCAGCGCGAAAAATTGGCTACGGAATTGATCGGCATGTTGGAAAAAACCACCTGAGTAACCGGGAGAATCCATTGGGAACTGCAACCGTCCGCTGGGTAAGCGGTAAAAAATTCATTGGCACCGACTCCACCAATCATTCGGTGGTGATTTCGACTCCCGACGAGGGCGTCGGCATGAAGCCCTCTGAACTGCTGTTGGTGGCTTTAGCCTCCTGCACTGCGGTGGATGTGGTCGAGATTCTGCACAAAAAGCGCATCGAACTGACCGGGTTGGAAATCAGCGCGGCCGGTGAACAACAGGCCGACCCGCCATGGACCTTCCGCAAAATTCACCTGGTTTATCGAGTGCGCGGTAAAGGGCTGACGGTAGAAGCCGCGGAAATAGCTGTACGGTTATCCGAAGAAAAATATTGTTCGGTAGCCTCCACGGTGCGCGGCGTGGCGGAAATTACCACCGAGATCGTCATTCTGCCGGAAGAAGAAACCGAACCGGTTCTTGCTGTTTAATACAATTTCGAAAGGCTTTGCGCCACCCGCAGCACTGCCTGCCCGTTGAGCGCCGCATTTTCGATGTCCAGCAATGCCTCGTTAGCGTCTTCCAACGGGTATTCCGTCACGCTGGCAGTCAGGGGAATATCGGCCGCCAGCTGAATAAATTCAAGGCCATCCTGGTGGGTTGCGTTAGCTACGGAACGCAGCGTGCGTTCGCCGTATAAAAGTTCATAGCGCATTTCAGGGATTGGCGAGCTGTACACCGCATTGATCGCAAGAGTGCCGCCAGGCCGCAGTTTTGCCAGCGCCAGAGGGATCAGCTTGCCGCTGGGCGCAAAACTGACCGCGCAGTCGAGCAGTTGAGGCGGTTTGTCTTCCGCGGCGCCAGCCCAGACGGCGCCCAGTTCTTCTGCGTGGCAGCGGTGCTGCTGCGAACGGGTGAAGACATACACCTCGCAGCCCCAATAGCGCGCAACCTGAATGGCCAGGTGGGCGCTGGCGCCAAAACCAAACAGGCCGAGACGTTCCCCCGGTTGCAGACCGCTCAACCGCAATGCCCGGAAACCGATGATACCGGCGCACAACATGGGCGCCGCTTGCAGGTCGGTCAGAGAAGGCGGCAGCGGTAACAGAAACTGCGTGTCTGCCAGCATAAACTCGGCAAAGCCGCCGTCCACGTGCAGCCCGGTGAAACGCGCCTGTTTACAAAGATTTTCTTCGCTGCGCCGGCAGAATTCACATACGCCGCAGATGGCATGCATCCACGGCACCCCAACGCGCTGCCCGGGTGAAAAACGGGTTATTCCCTCGCCTACCGTCTCGACCTCAGCCACCACCTGGTGCCCCAGGGTGAGCGGCAGCCGAGGCGCGGTCAGGTCGCCTTCGGCGATGTGGAGATCCGTATGACAGACCCCGCAGGTCAGCACGCGCAGCAGCACTTGGCCGGCGCGCGGGCGGGGAATATCGCTATGAACAAGCTCCAGAGGGAAATCTTCAACTGGAGCGGGTTTAATCAATCTCATGGCTTGCATAAGCCGGATTATAGCCTGGACAGAATAAATCAGGGGTAGGTATGGACTTCTTCGCGTTTCGATCTTTTATTTTGGTTAATCATGTATTGACAGATGGATTGTCGGGTCGAGGGGCGGCAAGAATGGTTGATAACCAAGGTTCAGTACCGCCCCTCGACTCGACCGACGAATTAACTACGGCTAGTTTACAACATCGGCCCGACAAAGAATGGGCGCATCATCTCATTGTCCTCGTGCTCGACGATGTGACAGTGCCACACATATAGCCCAGGCAAATCGAATGTTGCCTTGATCCGCGTCACCTCGTCTGGATAGGCGATGACCGTATCCTTCAACCCGGTCTCCCAGAGTTCAGGGCCGCGCACAACGCCATCCATGTCGACCCGGTCAACCACCTCAAACTGCACCTGATGGATATGGATTGGGTGGGCATCCATCGTAAAGTTATGAATTTCCCAAATTTCGGTCGCGCCAACATCCGGATTTTCCGTAATCTCGTGCATCCATTCCATCGGCATCGGCATGAACATGTCCGTGTCGGGATCCATAATGACAGTTCCTAGGACTGCCTCACGGGGCCCGAATGGCTCAAAACTCAGACAATCCTCAACAATGCTCCCGTCTTCTTCTTCCCTGATTCTCACTGTTTTTGAATCCAACTCATTGAGCGAAAGCCTGCGGATCGCGGCAGTTGGTTCCGGCAGTGGAAGATGCGCTGGCAGCACTAGCTGGGCAACCGGGGTGCTCAGGTCCGGGGTCAACACCGACCCGACAATGAACTGCATCACCTGGCCGGTCGTGGCTGGTTCTGCCACATCGAAATCATCATCGGGTACCCCACCGCCGAAAGGCTCATCTGGGCCAAGGTTGAGCAGGGTGACCACCGTACCCTCCGGCAATCCACTGAAATCCATGATCACATCCGCGCGTTCAGCCGGCGCCATCAGCAGTTGATTGAGGGCCACCGGCGCGGGCAGGAAGCCGCCTTCCGCGCCGATTTGATGGAAGGGAAGCCCGGTATCGTTTTTAAGGATCAGGAAGCGCGAGTTGCAGCCGTTGAGGAAGCGGAAGCGATAACGCCTGGCTTCGACATTCAGGAACGGCCAGGTATTGCCGTTGACTACGATGGTGTTGCCAAAGAATTCGGGATTCCAGATCGGTGAAATGTCGCTGACTCCGCCGTCGCAGGTGGCATCCGGGATGAACGGGATTTGCAGCTGCGACTTGTCCAACCCCTCGAAGAAAGCACGATTATCCGGATAGAACAGCGAGCCGTCAGCATTGAACGAGCGATCCTGAACGACGATTGGAATTTCGTAGTAGCTCATCCCGGCCGGGTCGCCGAGCGCCGGAGCCGGACCGGGCAACACGGCGGGTAAACCGGTAGCGCTATCCATTACTGCGTCGTCTGGCCCGCCGCGCAGCAGATAAAAACCGGCGGGTCCGGCATACACATTCAGGCGGGTCATGCCAAGGGAATGGTCGTGATACCACAGGGTTGTGGCGCGCTGGTGGTTCGGGTAATCAAAGATCGATGTTCCGGCCGGCCAGGCGCCAGTGACTCCCGAAGCTTTTCCAGCGAATTTATCGTAATAGGTTCCGCCCCTGGCATACCCGGCTGGAATATTGCTGGCATCGGGCAAATACCAGGCTTCGGCATAGCCGTCGCTCTCTTCATAAGTATGCGCGCCATGTACATGGGTCACAATCGGAACGGGACCGGTGTAAGCGTTCGGATCGGTACCGCGCGCGTCGGTACCACCAGGTCCACCTGGCGGATTCGCCCAGTGCAGGGTCTGATCCACCGTCCCCGCCAACAGGTGCGGCAGGTAGTTCCCGGTAACCGGATCCTTGAGATCGTTGATCCATTTGACCCGCACCTGTTTTTTGTATTTGGCTTCGATGGTAAAGGCGGGATAATTAAAGGTGCCCGGGTGGTTGACCGAGCCGTAGCTCCACACGGTGGTGGCAGGCATGCCGGCTGGAAGGATCTGCTGTTGAAACTGGCGCACTGCGATTTCATAGTAGTCGATATTTTTGCCGGCTTTCTGCTTGATCTTGGTGGTGCGCGGCATAGCCGGCGGAATCACCAGCGGGGTGACAAATTTTTGAATTTGCGTCAAATCGAGCGTGGCGATGGAGGCAGCCAGGGCTCTGGTTGGCAGCTTATTCAAATCGATCTTAAAGGGCAGAAACAGACTGAAACCGCCCATGGCAGCCAATTTTAGAAATTCTCTACGAGTAGTCATGGTTCCCTCCCGATCAAACGAATGAAAACTTAATGCGGATGAGTGTGAATTTCTATCCCTGGAATATTTTTCAAGCTTCCACCATCCATTTCATCCCTTTACAAGGTTCACCCTCTTTTATGTCCAACCTACCTTAGGTAAAATTGAGGAACCGATGAAGGAGGTCGATTTTGCCATAATAGTGGCAACAACCGCAAATTACCTGAGAATCGATCTGATTTCATTATATATATTATATTGCCGGTCGCAATCGTAATAATTACGGATTCCGATTGGCTATTAGTACGTATGGAATACCTTCACACTACGGAGAAACGCGGCAGGCGCCAGTCGATTGACTGACGCCTGCATATTTTCACTGGTCGTGAGGTTATCTTCCAACCGGTGATTAATTTTCGCAATACACCACTCCCTTATGGTGCGACCACGTACCACACACCGCCGACAGCCTGCCCGGTCGTATCACCGGGTTGGACATCCGTGATGTAGTAATACAATGGTAAGTCGTTATAGGTCACCTGCAGTGACCCGTCGTCGCGGGTGATGGTGCCTAATTTACTGGCGGTCACGCCGTCATCTGCGCGCGGGTCGCCGCTGGTCAACAATGGCGGCCAGGCCGTCAGACAGGCGTCCGAGCAATTGCTTACGCCTGGCGTGTCTTTGGTGTACAGGTAAAGGGTCAGGCCATTTTCATCCACCAGAAAGGTACCCAGTCCGGCTTTCGTTGAGACTTTAATTTCGATTCCCGTGCCGCTAACTTCGGTGGTTGGTTTGCTGTTGGATGACTTGCCGTAATCATCATAGCCACCGCTATCGTCTGAGGTGCTTTTCGACTGACTGCTACCGCCGGTGACGTTGAACGCTGGTGCGACCATTTGGCCATCGACCTGCACCGGTGCATCCGCGCCCGGGAATTCATAAACGCCAACCTTCCCGGCGTCGGCGTGCAGCATGGCATACAGAACCGGCGTTGCTTCCGAATCGTCCACCATGACCATCACATTCGTATTCACGCCAGCTTTGACCGGTGTGTACCCCAATACAGCGCCTGGTTTCCCGTCTGTTTGAACATGGATAACCAACCAGCCGGGTCTCGGGCTGTCCACTTCGGCAATCGTCAATTGGCCGCCATCCACAGACTGATCCGTGACGGTCACCTTTGCGGTGGCTTCAACTGCTGCCATTGTCGGCACGGCAGTGGGCAAGGTAAAGTAGGCGTTTGCTGTGGGGGCAGCAGCGGCACCCTGGTCGCCTGCAACAGGCTGACAGGCGGTAAATACCAGCGCCGCCAGGACCACCAACCCAGATATCCGATAGACCATCGTCTTCTTTGTATCCATAAGAAACATCCTCCTAAATCTACCTCAAATGATCAAGCTACATATGATTACGGAGGCAAGCAGGGAGTGGATGTATCGTTTGGACTAACGCGAGAATTAATGAATACGGCAGCACCGGTGCTTCGACAGGTTCAATCACAGATTGCCCCACCCGAAGGGTGCTCTGTGAGTGTGGGCAGCAACCGGTTGAAGTACAGGCTCGTTTGCAAAGCGCCCACCCGAAGAGTACCCTGTGCGTGCGGGCAGCATGAGATATATTTTGATTTCGGAAACCAGTGGGATGGCGTGATTAAAACGACCCGCCCAACACTTTATCGCCGGTGGGAGCCGGGCTGCCGCCGGACGGTTCGACCGTCACGCCGAAATCGGAATAAGCATTCAGCGGCAGGGGTGCCCTGATGACCAGCGCGCCGTACCCCCAGGAATCAACTGAAAACACCCCACCGCTGGTCCGCTGACCATCCAGGATGAGCCACAGTTGATACTGCTGCTCTTTGTCCAGTTCTGGCAGGGCGTCCACCACCAGCGTGCCAAAACGGCCGTTTTCGGTCACGATCATCACCCCATGCGCCGCTTCGGCTGGTCCGGTGCCTGCCAGGCTGACCACCTGGAAGTTGGATACTGGTGCATTTTGCGTAAGCGTGCGCACCTGATTCCATAGTATCAGATTACTGACCACCAATAAAACGATCATTGCAAAAGCTGCCACGCCCCAGGCCGGTTGTAAATTTCTCAACCAATCCCCCAAATTCATCGACCGCACCGGGGTTTGGACAGGTGCGACCCGCGCAAGAATAGCGCTCTTCAGTTGCGGGGCGGGTTCCACCTGGTCCACGCTCAACGCCATGTTTGCGGCAGCATCTCGCAGCGCGGCGACTTCCGTTCGGCATTCCGCGCAGACAGCAAGATGCCGCTCGACCGCCTGACGTTCTGATTCTTCCAGGCAGCCCAGCGCATATGCCGGTAATTCGTCAATCGGGTGTTCCTGAATCATCGATAAACAATCTCTCTTTGTTCCACTATTACGTATGACAGGCAGGAATAGATCTTACCGGCCAGCGAGTTCACCATCTTCCAATATGCGGCGCAACTTTTGTAAACCGAGCCGCACGCGAGTTTTCACCGTTCCGAGAGGCTGATTCAAGGCAGCCGCCATTTCCGGCTGACTTAGCCCCTGAAAATATGCCAGGAATAACACTGCCCTCTGTTCCTCCGGTAGATCCGCCAGGGCCAGACGTATCTGTTGTTTATCGGTTTTCGCTTCAACCTGTATTTCGGGCAGCTCTTCTCTCCTGCCCGAGAGGACCAAATCTTCCAGCGAGTCCTCCAGCATGTGTCCATCCGGTCTGACGTTCCTGCGGCGTAATAAATCGATCGACCGGTAGCGGGTAATGCTGGTCAACCAGGTGGTTACTTTGCCCAATGCAGATTGATAGGTGGCCGCATTGTTCCACACTTGAACAAAGACATCTTGCGTGATCTCTTCAGCAGCCGCGGTGTTTCCGACCATGCGCAGCGCCAGGCTAAACACCAACCGTCCATAACGATCGTACAAGGCGGCAAGTGCGTTGGATTGCGTGCTGGCGATTTGATGCAGCAGAACTTCGTCCGAAGGGAACATGGCAGATCGGGCCTCTACCTATATTATATCCAGCTATCCGTTGATTATCCGCTCTTGATCCATATTGTTTAGGTATATCGAATCCTTTATAAAAAAGCGAGAACTCTTCTTGTCCTTTGGAAATTGTTCCGCTATAATTCAAACAAATGTTCGATCAATAAAGGAAACGAATGCCGGTCAATTACCAGGATATAAAACAACAGATCAAACAAAACGTTAGCCAAATGCGCTTGCAGCAAGTTGAGCGAAACGCCCGTCTGGAGCTAGCGCAACGTTTACTCGAGCAGTATGCGGGCGAAGTCGAATTCCTGCAGCAACGCGTGGAAGTCGTGTCGCGGCTTTTTGGGTTGCGTTGTGCCCGCCCGCTGTACGAGCCGCTCGATTTCTGCGCCGAAGCGCCTATTGACCATGCCTGCCCGGTTGTACTGGCGGCCGACGGCTCACAGGTGAATCCGAGTCGACACGATGAGGTGGTTTTCGGGCTGATCAACGTGGGTCTATTTCGCATGATGCCCGGGCAGCCAGCAACCGAGGTTGCCGACGGCCACCTATTCAGTGACGATGAACTTTACCCAGCACAGGGCGGGATGATTAACGAAGATCTGGTGGCACTCAAACGCGACTTACGTGAGCGTAATTTCCTGTTAGAGAAGGCTCACCAGGAGGATGAGCTGGTTCTGGCGCTGGTGGATGGGCCGCTGTTCTATCGCAAGCCACGCGATGTTTCAGGGGCGTATGCCGACGCTGAGTTGGAGAAGGCTTTCGCCGAGTTTCTCAACGTCAACAACAAACTCGCCCACCACGGGATCGCTATGGTCGGCTACGTCGACAAACCTGGCGCTGACTTGTTAATACGCTTGCTGGAACTAGCCGACACTCCACCCAGCGAATTAGCGCAGGCCGACAAACACCGTCCCCTGCGCCGGGTGAGCGACGTAAACTTGCTAGGCAAGTTTCTAGCACCAGGCCAACGTTCGGCTGTGTTCGCGCTGGAATCCACAGACGCACGTATATTTTCAGAGCAAACGAAACCTCATTTTTTCTATCTAAACGTTGGGACAGCTACAAAGTCGTACCTTGTTAGAGTCGAGATACCAGCTTGGGTAGCCAGAGATACAGAACTCACCGGTACGATTCACGCTGTTTTGCTAGAGCAATGTCGCATGATGGGGCAAAAGCCCTATCCCTACGCTTTGTACCGTGCCCACGAGATCGCGCTGGTGACTTTTAAGGAGAAACAACAGATTGGCGAAATGATCGCCTTCGAGTTGCGTCGTCAAGGTCAGATGCCGGAAGGTGGCTCGAACAAACAGAGCGCGAAGGATGCTGCATCAGGCGGAAAAGGAAGATACAATGGCTGAAATCGAAATCGGACGGTTACTGCGCGCCGGTACGACCGGCTGTGTGATCGGCTGTCGTGTATCGCAACTGGATATTCCGGTCTTTGGCGGGCTGGTGAGCATCCCGCTCGAGTCGGGCTACCAGGTGTACGGCCTGATCCATGATATCCACATCGACGATGACGGCCTGGTGCGGCAACTGGTTACCACGCCGAGCCTGAGCGAAGATGTTTTGCTTGACAACCGCATCAACCGCAATGTGCCGGTGGAAATTAGCGTGCTTTTCTGCGGTTACGCGCAAGCCGGGCGCATCAGCCACCTGCTGCCGCCGCGGCCGCCGCTTTCACTGGATGCGATATATACCTGCAGTCAGGAAGAATTGGTGCGTTTCACCGGGGCCGGTCAATTCGGTTATTTTCGGCATGTATTGCGCAACGAAGAGATCCCACTTGGCGAGCTGCTGGCAGCCCACCTGGAGCAGGCCGGCCTGGCACATAGCGCGGCAGGCAATTCTGTCTGGATCCGCAGCGCCACCCAGGAATTGATCACCTTGCTGCGGGACGATTACCCCAGCCTGGTGGGCGTACTCTCCGCCTTACGCGACGCGCAGATCCCGAATTTTTAGTTTACGGATTTGTTACATCGCCCGCTGTCTTTTTCACAACCCGCTGCTGTTTACGGGCACGGCGCTGCTGTTTTTCGCTTTCTTTGCGCTCGCGGCGATTCTGCTTAGCAAGGGCGCGCTGCTCACGGCGGTCGCGGGTATAGTTGTCCTGCGCCGATAAATCAATACCGGTGGTGACCGCCTGGTAGAAAAAGAAGATCAGTAGCAGTAAGCCCAGTCCGGCAATCACTACATCATAATAGGTGAACTGGCCAAAGGGCGCGGGCAGTTTGGGGTTATTCGAAAAATAAATACCGATATTTGCCAAAATACCGATGACCCGGATCTCGGTCGGCCCAATTTTCCACAAGGATATCTGGAATACCCCTTTGGTCACCATGATCAGATACACCAGAATGGAAATGTTCAAATAGGCAATCAAGCCGATCAGCGCCACGCGGAAATCGACATAGGGTGACAAACCCAGGCCGACAAATACCAATATCTCACTGAGTGTATCGGTCACATGGTCAACAAAAAAACCGTAACGCGGGCGTTCGATGTGGCGGTACCGCGCCAGGCTTCCGTCCAGGCTGTCGCCGAACCAATTTAAGAGAATACCAAAGGTGACCAGCCAGAGAAAGTTCTTATTATAAGTCGTCAACCAGAAGCTGATACATATCAGAACGGCTGCAAATAAGCCGATCCCAGTCAACCAGTCGGGGGTGATCCAGACCGGCATTTTTTTTGCCAGCCAGGCCAGTGCAGGCCGTTCCAGAGGACCTAGTAAGATGTCATTAATCCGCTGGTGGTGTTTTAATTTTTCTTCTTCCATCTCCCTGATCCTCCAAGCTCATTATAGCCTTTCGATCGTAGAAATACCACCCCAACGATCTAATTTGGCATCCCGTGGGTTGCCATCACGCCGGCACTTCTCGTTCTGCCTCGGGAAAAACTGGATAAAACATACACCAATCGGTCGGCCGCGGACGGATTGCATCCTCAGCATACTTCAATACGACCTCGGCATTGCCAACCAACTCACTGTCTCGGTCCGAGCCCGCCTGGGCAATGATGGGGTTCGAGCAGATCAGGCCATAGCGACCACTTGGTTTGGATATGCAAGAAACCACAATAATGGGCGCGCCGGTTTGCAACGCCAGTTGAACGTAGGCCACCGGCAATGGTGCAAGCCGACCAAAAAAGCGTACCATGTGGCGCGACTGCGCCAGAGGGCGGTCCACTCCGGTCAAAACGGTACCACCATTGCGCAGTCGTTCGCGTGCTTTTTGAAACGCCTCCACGGACATAGGCGTGATTTCGATGCCGCTCTCCTGGCGAATTTTATTTTGCAGCTGGTATCCGCTAGGCGGCTGCGGGAAGGACAATATTTGATATTCCAGTCCGCGCAGCGCCAGCGCCCGGCCTGCCATTTCGAAATTGGAAGTGTGCACGGTGACAAACAACCTGGGCTGTTTGTCCTCCTTCGCCTGATCGAAAAGGGTTTGGAAGCTCGGCTCGAAATCCACCATATCGAGCACCTTGTTTGGCCGGTTCAGGTTGTGGTAAAAGTCCCACAGCGATCGCAGGTGCTTGCGAAAGGTCTGCTGAACCTGTTGGTCCAGGGCAGCAGCGCTTAATGCGCCGCCGCTGGCAACCCAAAGGTTGGTGCGCAGCGCACGCACCATCGCGGTGTCGCGATTGCGGCTGATCTCATCTGCGATCAGCCGGGCCAAAGGCCTGCCAATGAAATTTGGCAGGCCTTTACCCAACGCCAGGCCGGCAGCGATGGCGAAGCGGGTGTTCGCCAGGTTTTGAAGGTTAATCTTTGTCTGGGGCATCGAAAAGCTCGATTTCCTTACTCTGTGGTAATTCCTGCATAGCTGCGTTGATGTGTTCCTGCAAAGTCTGACGGCTTGGCCGTTTTTTTCCCATATTCTTTAATGAATCCAGAAAAAATGCGGTGAGCTCCTTTGTGAGCGCACTAACCCGCTCTTTGGATAATTTTTCTCCACTTTCGAACCAGGTGGCAGCACCGTAGCCCATCACCACACTGGTCGATGCAGCGATTGCCGCACCCAGCAGCCAACCTGGCGGCCCCCCCAGCTTGCTCAACTCGGTAAACAGCGTGCGCGCCAGCAAACCCAGCCCAAAGGTGGCTGCCAGCTCGCGGGCGCGCTGGATGGTGACACGGTAATTGTAGATGCGCGCGATGCTCAACACCATAGCAGACTGGATGATGATCAGCGGCGCAAAGTCGATGATTGGCAACGGGGTCAGCGCAATGACCGCCGAGACCGAAGCGGCGCTGGCTATCGAGCGCCAGGCCAACTGCCAGCGGTATTGCGGCAGTCCGCGACCGAGGGCGGCAACCATTTCCGGCTCGGTAGCAGCAATTGCTGTCAGGATTTCCGGAATGCCATCGCCGGTTTTAGCGATTAAAGGAAGCACCTGTTCAACGGTCAATCCCAGGTTTTGGGCTGCGCGGGCAATCACTGCCGGAGATTCTTTTCGCACCAGGTCGATTTTGTTTAGCGCAACCACATAGGGTTTCCCCAATGCTCGCAGCCTGCTGAACAAGTTCAGTTCGGATTGCTTGATGCCCTGAATGGCATCAAAAACAATGATCAAGAAGTCCGCCTGCTCAGCCGCCTGCAGCGCCTCAGCCTGTTCTCGGGCGCCAACATCTCCCACTGCATCCGCACCGGGCGTATCGATAATGGCAAACAATCCGGCATCAGCCTGCTGGTTCGTACGGGTGGTACCCGGCAATGGGCTGGTTTCTGCCCGATCCGTTTTTTGGTGAATGAACTGGTTGTACAATGTCGATTTGCCGACATTGGTCGGACCTACAATTGCCACCTGATGTTTTTGACCAAATGCCATGCGCAACTGTTGCGTCGACAACCGCAACAGCAACCGAACCAGGTTGGAATTGGACGGCAGGCTGCTTAGCAGCGAAAGGAATCCCTTCTGGTCCGACGGCGAAAGCGAATCCCAGACTACGCGTAAAATGTCGCGTGATTCTGGGGGCATTTTTTTGATTAATTCATCGATGGTAACCATGACAAACCCCGCAAGGCTTATTTTCTTTAAGTTTACTACCAGGCAGCTTCTTGTCCTATTATAACTTGCTGTAGTTCAGCAAGGCGCGGAACGCGATCAGGGCGGGGATTCTTTGTTGCTCCTGATAAGCGCTTAAGGCTGCTGCGCTAGGCCTGTCCTGTTTGACAGGCCTATGTGATTAGGATAGACTATTTTCAGCAGTCGTCGGTCCAATTAGATGTCTTCATCCCTGGTAGCGGAGCGAACTCTGTGAATGGATTGGATTACCTCGATTTACTGAAGAATCACATCGATATCACCCGGGTCCCGTTTAGCGACCGGGGTTCGCGTTTGCTGGTATTTCGCTATCCCCAATTGAGCGGCCTTTATGTCAAGCTGGCCGAACGCCTTACGCAGCTGGAAAGCGATATTGAAGCCTACCTGCACCGTCCGCCTTTTATCCAGGGCTTGTATCTTACCGACCAGGACGGCGCTGAACTGGACTTCGAGATCGATACCAGTCCTTCAGTCATCACCTTCCACACTCGCATTGGCGATTTTTACCTGACCTTTCAGGATGAACGCAGCCTCTCATTCGGCTACCCGCCGGATGTGCGCGCTGGAATGCGTTTCCGCGTTTTCCCACAATACTGGAAGAGCACGCCGCAGGGCGGGAAATTCATGTCCGTGCGCAACGTGACTTATTCGACCACCGGTGTTTTGGAACGCAACCAGATCACGCCCGTCGAAGGTGGTTATGAAGTGGATATTCTGGTTTCTAGCGGGCAGGATTGTGCCGTGGCGATCAGCATCCAACCTTCGCAGCAGCCGGAGCAAATAATAAAACCTTTTTCCATGGCGCTGCAGGCTGCCCAGCAACGGTGGGAAAGATGGTTTGGCCGCGTTCCCCCTGTCCAGCCACAGTACCAGCGAACCTATGCTTACGCCTGGTGGGTGATGGCCAACAACCTGATCAGCCCGCAAGGCATGGTCACGATGGAGGCGATGGCGCCCTCCAAACTCAATTACGTTGGTCTCTGGCTGTGGGATAACGCGCTGCATGCACTGGCTTACCGCCACGTTGACGCTGATTTGGCGCGCAATCAGATCCGCTCCATGTTGGCCCACCAACTTCCCAACGGTATGCTGCCGGATGCTATTTTCGATGACGGCGTGGTCTCTTCCATCGATCACCCGATTGTCGGGGAGGTCACCAAACCGCCCATTTTAGCCTGGTCAGCCTTGAAACTGCATGAGACGGACCCCGACCTGCAATTTTTACAGGAAATCTATGTGCCGCTGGTGCGCTTGAATGCCTGGTGGTTCTCGATGAACGATGACGATGGCGACGGCCTGGCACAATACAACCACCCTTATTCCTCCGGATTAGATGACAGTCCGCTGTGGGACGAGGGCATGCCGGTTGAATCACCAGATTTGAACACCTACCTGCACAATCAGATGATTTGCCTGGCGCAGATTGCCGAAAAACTCAACATGCAAACCGAAGCTGCCATGTGGCGCCGGCGGGCGGCATCGCTGGTGCAGCGTATGATTCATGATTTCTGGGATCCGGAAGCGGGCTTGTTCTGGGCCCTCAAGGACGAAAAACCGGTACGGGTGGTGACGCCGTTCAACCTGCTGCCTTTGTGGACAGGCTCTTTGCCACAGGAAATTACTGCTCCTTTGTTAGCCCATCTTACCAACCCAAAGGAATTCTGGGGAGCGTACGGTCTGCCCACAGTTGCACGCAATGATCGCCATTACGACCCAGAGACGATGTGGCGCGGCCCTGTCTGGGCCAATGTGAATTACTTTTTCATCGAGGCGCTGCAGAAAATCGGCAAGGTTGATATCGCCGCCGAACTGCGCAACCGGACCTTGAACATGGTTATGGCGCAGGATGACATCTATGAGTATTACAACGCTGAAACGGGCGCCCCTCCGCCGGGTGCAGCCAATATCTTCGGCTGGACGTCGGCAATTTTCATTGATCTGGCCATTCAAGCCAGTCAGGAAACATCGGTAGAAAAGAGTTCAGGATGATCCAACCGGACGAGAGAGAGCTGTCCCGGAGTAGTGCCAAGGAATGGCTGCAAGGCCGCTCGATCATGGTGGTCTCCAACCGCGGGCCGGTCAGCTTTTCTCAGGACGATCAGGGTGACCTATTATTCCAGCGCAGTGGGGGCGGTCTGGTCACTGCGCTTACCGGCCTGGCTGAGCACGTCGAAATGACCTGGGTGGCAGCCGCCGTCAACCCGCTGGAAACATCTTGGCAATCCGGCCAAATATCACTGGGTGAAGGCGCTCCCTCCATCAACTTGCAATTGGTGCCGCTCTCCAATGAGGTGTATGAGGGCTATTACAACGTCATTGCCAACCCGCTGTTGTGGTTCTTGCAGCATTCCATGTGGAACTTCATTAGTGCGCCTACCATTACCCGCGCCACATGGGATGCCTGGGAACAGGGCTATGTGGCAGCCAACCGCGAATTTGCCGCGGTCATTGCCCACCGCTTGAAGGCTGAAAAAAAACATACCCTGGTTATGCTGCAGGACTACCACCTCTATCTGGTGCCGCGGCTTTTGCGTAACCTGCTACGCCGCCGCCGGAACTACACCCTGACATATTTTGTTCACATTCCCTGGCCCGGTTCCGAGGATTGGGGTTTTCTGCCAGCAGGCATGCGCCAGCCGATCCTGGAAGGCTTGACGGCGGTCGATTTGCTCGGGTTTCAAACGCGCGAGGACGGCCTCAATTTTTTACGCACAGTCGAGACTTTCCTGCCGGGGTCGCATGTCAGTTACGGACGCGGGCGAATTGCCTATCGCAACCACGTGACCCATGTGCGCGACTTTCCCATCTCGGTGGATGTTATGGCAGTACAGCGCCTGGCAATTTCCACCGAAGTGCAGCAGTTGGCCGCCCAACTGGAAAAAGAAATCGATGGCTATCCGTTGATCGTGCGCGTTGACCGCACCGAGCCAAGCAAGAATATCGTGCGCGGCTTTCAGGCCTTTGGCGAGATGCTCGACTTGCACCCCGAGCACTGCGGGCGGGTAAAATTCTATGCATTGCTCGTCCCATCCCGACTGAATGTGGAAGAATATCAAAATTATCACAACGAACTGACGGCTGCCGCTGGTTGGATCAATTCACGCCACGGCACCAGCGAGTGGGAGCCTGTGCGCATTTTGACCGGCGAAAGCTATCCACGAGCTCTTGCAGCGCTGCAACAGTACGACGTGCTGCTGGTTAATTCGATTGCTGACGGTATGAACCTGGTTGCCAAAGAAGGTCCGCTGGTCAACCGCCGGGATGGGGTTGTGGTGTTATCGGAACGAACCGGGGCGCGCCAGCAGCTCGAGTCCGGCGCGTTGGTGATTTCTCCGTGCGATGTGTATGCCACCGCTGAAGCGCTGCATCAGGCGCTGACCATGCCCGCTGAAGAACGCGCGCTGCGCGCCGCCCGTCTGCGCCGGCTGGTTGAGGAGCATGATATCAACGATTGGCTCGCCAGCCAGGTTGATGCCCTTCAATCCTTGAGGTTATAAACTATAATCTTCTCTGGGATGCCCTCATGACCATGAAAACTGCCCTCCTGCACTATTCGGCTCCACCGGTCATTGGCGGCGTGGAAGCCGTTATGCTGGCGCACGCCCGCCAATTCATCCAGGCCGGAATGCCGATCGCCGTCATTGCCGGCAGTGGGGCTGCCTCGGCGCTGCCAGCAGACTGTGAATTTTTTCAGATCCCCGAGATGGCCAGCCAACATCCTGAAATCCTGCAGTTATCTGCGCCGCTGGAACAAGGGCAAGTCCCGCTGGAATTTGAGGCGCTTACCCACCGCTTGACAGATGCGCTGCGCACCGTAGTTACCCGTTTTGACCGGCTGCTGGTGCATAACGTTTTGACCAAGCATTTCAATCTCCCGCTGACCGCCGCCTTATTCCGGCTGATGGACGAAGGCGCTGCGCATGGAGTATATGCCTGGTGCCACGACCTTACCTGGACGAGTCCGACCTCGCGCAGCAAAGTAGTGGATGCCTATCCCTGGAATTTGCTGCGCACAGCGCGCTCGGACGTTTCTTATGTCGCTGTGTCCATGCAGCGCCAAAAGGAAACCGCAGAAACCTTTGGCTTGCCATTGGAGAAGGTACGGGTGGTTTATAACGGAGTCGACCGACAGATGCTGCTGGGAATTTCGCCGGAAACCTACGCGCTGGCAAACCGGCTGGGAATTTTGGATGCAGACCTGGTGCTGCTGATGCCGGTGCGCATCACGCAGGCCAAAAACATCGAATATGCAATGGAAATGATGGCGGCCTTGAAACGCAGCGATTACCGGGCGCGCCTGGTAGTTACCGGTCCACCCGATCCGCATAAGGTCATAGGCGGCACTTATTTTCAGGAATTGCTCGACCTGCGCCGCCGCATGGATCTGCAACAGGAAGTTCGTTTTGTGTATGAATCGGGTCCCAACCCGGCTCAACCTTACCAAATTGATCAGGCAAGCGTAGCGGGCCTGCTGAGATTGAGCGACTTGATGTTCATGCCTAGCCACCACGAAGGTTTTGGCTTGCCCGTACTGGAAGCCGGTCTGGTGGGAGTCCCGGTTGTCACTACGGCCGTGCCGGCAGCCCTTGAAATTGCGCTAGAAGATGCATTCGTCTTTTCGTTAAATACCGCGCCGGATATGCTGGTCGAACAATTGTTGAACTGGATCGAGGAAAATTCACAATACCAGTTGTGCCGCCGCGTTCGCCGGGATTTTACCTGGCAGGCGATCTTCCAGCGCGAAATAAAACCCTTACTTGAAGGCAGCCGTTGACGGGTGCGGCCTGGCAGGAATTTTTACTGCGTCTGGCAGGTGCAGGCAAGGTGCGTTTGCTGCTGGACTATGACGGTACCCTGGCAGATTTTGCCCCCTCCCCGGACGTAATTCTGCAAGACCCGGAACTGATCTCATTGCTTTACCGCATGGCGAGCCGGGATAAATTCTTGCTGGCAATCGTCAGCGGACGCAGCCTGCAGCACCTGCGCGAATTGCTACCCTTCAAGGGGATGCTGCTGGCAGGCACCTACGGTCTGGAAATGCAACTGCCTGACGGCTCCAGCCACGCTGTTGTGACTTTTGAGCAAGTGCGGCCAACAATGGAAAGAATTAAACCACTCTGGCAGCAGCAGATGGAAGGTCAGCACGGCTTTTTTTTGGAGGATAAAGGTTGGGCTTTGGCGCTGCATGCCCGCTTTGCCGCGTCGGATGATGCCCAACGGGTGCTGGCAGCCGCCCGCGCTGAAGCTGAAGCGCTTTCGCCCGGACCAGCATTTACCATCGAGCACCGCCTTCGTTTTCTGGAAATCTATCCGGTCGAAGCCAGCAAACGCCGCTCAATCGACCGCATCCTGGCACAATACACGCCGCCAGACGCCTTGCCCGTTTTTGCCGGCGATGATGCGCACGACGAAGAGGCTTTCGCTCCTGTTTTAGACGCTGGGGGCTATTGTATTCGGGTTTCGCGCGATGCAGTCGAGACCCGCGCTCAGTTTCGACTGGAAACCCCGGCGCAGGTGCGCCAATGGCTTGCCTGGCTGGAGAACGTTTGACCCTGATGGCCGAACCGCGGGTTAAATCTCGACCTCAGCCACCGAGTCGAAAACCCGTTGCGGCTGGTAAGGGTAGTCGTTAATTTGCTCGCGGGTGGTAACGCCGGTTAGCACCAAAATCGTTCCCATGCCGGCCTGAATACCAGCCACAATGTCCGTATCCATGCGGTCGCCGATCATAACGGTGTCTTCGGAGTGCACACCCAGATGATTCAGCGCGGCGCGCATCATAAACGGGTTGGGCTTGCCAATAAAGAACGGTGCGCGGCCGGTAGCCTTTTCGATCAGGGCCGCCATGGCTCCGGTCGCCGGTACGATACCGTGATCGGTTGGGCCGGTCGCGTCCGGATTTGTCGCGATGAAGTGCGCGCCCTCATTGACCAGTCGGACTGCCCGGGTGACTTGTTCGAAGTTATAACTGTTGGTCTCTCCGAGCACCACGTAATCCGGCTCGAAGTCGGTCAGGATATAACCCACTTCGTGCAAGGCGACCATCAACCCGCTTTCGCCAATGGCAAAGGCTTTCCCGTTCGGCCTCTGGTTATGCAGAAAACGCGCAGTCGCCATCGCCGATGTGAAGATATCATCCTTATTAATGGATAATCCATTGCGTTGCAAGCGGTGAGACAAATCCTGCGGGGTGAGCAGCGGGTTGTTGGTCAAAAGCAGGAACTTGTGCCCCTTCGACCGCAGCCGGTCAATGAATGCATCGGCGCCCGGAATGATGGTATTGCCTTTGATCAGCACGCCGTCCATGTCGATTAAGTAATTGGTTTTGCCCAAGTAATGCCTCTCCAGTTAATCATGATCAAGGGGATAAGAAATTTTAATCAGAAGTTAGCCCATCTCACCGGGTGGAATGACTTTGATATCGCCGACCAGCGCCGTGACTTCCACCAAAAGTTTTTGTTCAGCCTGCGTAAACTCCGGGGTGGCCAATTGCACGCTGTTGAGGAAATTATCTTGCTTGGCCCCCATCCATTTGATGGAATTGACCAGGCCGTTGGCAGTCAACTGCAGCCCCATGTTTGCCGCTGAGCGCAGCACGATGTCGCCAACCAGGGAATAAATGTGGATGTGCGTTTCGCCAGCGGGCACCTCGGCCTGGCTAAAGTCGAGTTTAACCTCGCCTACTCCCGACCAGATTTCCACCGGCTTGACCGCCCAGACGCCGCTGCGTTTGAATTCCCCCAGCAGGTTGAATTCGACCGCTGAACCGTCTTTGACCATCTTTGGGCGCGCCACCACCCACAACCCGATCAAAATCAAACCGACCGGGAAACAAAAACTGCCCAATTCAATGCCCGTCAGGTTGCTGACCAGCGCCAGCAGCCCGAAGAGGATGAGCAAAACGCCAAGGAACATAAAGCCGCGCGAGCGCATCCGACCCTCCCTATCCTTATTAACCAGTTTCCAGCGCTATGTATTTACGATATCAGAATTAGGCCGGTTTGCCAAGGTGAAACAGGTGACAGATATCCTTTGCTTGTTCTGTTGTTTGATAGGCTCAATACGTGCCTAAAATATCAACCGTCCCAAAAGGCGTCCTCAATGCTTCCTTCCCATTCAACCGCGAGATTGCCTGCCAAAAATCATACCGAACGGTTTGTTTTACTTGCGCTATTTTCAGCTTTTGAGTATACTGGTTATGCATTCGGCCGGCCGCTAACGTCATGACTTCATCACACGGCTGGCCGATTTGTTTATTGTCATCGCAGCTCAGGGAGAGGGACATGTCACCCGTAAAAATTATCACCGACAGCAGCGCTTATTTGCCCGAGTCGTACGCCAAACAGTATGACATTCACGTCCTGCCGCTGACGCTGCACTGGGAGGGCAAGGACTACCGGGATGGGGTGGACATTTCAGCCAGCGAATTCTACAAATTAATGGAGCAGTCCAATTCACTGCCGAGCACCAGCCAGGTCTCGGAGTATGCCTTTGAACAAGCCTTCAAACAATTCCTCGATGAGGGGTACGAAATACTGGCGCTGCCTATTTCCAAAGGCATTTCCAGCACCCTGCAATCAGCCCTGTCCGCGCAAACCGAGTTCCCGGGCGCGCCGCTGGAAGTGCTCGACACGCAGCTGGTATCGATGGCATTGAGCTTCCAGGTACTGGCTGCCGCTCGCGCTGCCGCCGCTGGCGCCAACCTGGCGGAATGCAAAGCTGTCGCCGAAGACGCTTATCCCAAAATCGGGGTCTATTTCACGGTTACCACGCTCAAATACCTGGCCGCTGGGGGACGCATCAACAGCGCCAAACGCTTCATGGGGACTGTGCTCAACATTAAACCGGTGCTGGAGATCCGCGAGGGCAAAATCGAGGCGGTGGAGAGCGTCATCTCGACCCGTAAAGCTATCGAGCGCATGGTACAACTGGTGGAGCGTGATATCGCCGGACGCACGCCCGTGCGCGTATCGGTTTTCCACGCCAATTTGCCCGATACTGCCCAGGAGCTATTGGAGCGCTGCGTCAAGCAATTCAACGCTGTAGAAGGCATCCTCAGCGAGGTCAGCCCAGCGATTGGGGCGCATACCGGGCCTGGAACCATCAGTATTGCCTATATAGCAGGCTGAAGGCAACCGCCAGCGTTTCGATACAGCCAAAGCAACTCAGGCTGTCAGCGGGCGGCCGAACAACTGCTCGCGAAGCTGAATGACCTGACGGCGCAGCCGGTCATCCCGCTCGATCATGTCCCGCACCTTATCGCAAGCGTACATGACCGTGGTATGGTCGCGCCCGCCGATGGCATCGCCGATTTGCAGCAGCGAGATGTTGCCAACCTCGCGCATCAGGTACATGGCAATCTGGCGCGGCAAAGCAACCTCACGCGAGCGGTCACGCCCGAGTAATTGTTCGCGCGTTAGCCCAAAAGCTGCCGCGACAGCGGTCACGATGTAGGCAGGTTCGATGTTGGTACGCTGCGGCAGCATATCTGCCAGGGTGATTTGCACCAGCTCAGCGGTCATTGGCTGACCGGAAAGGTCGGCGTAGGCCAGCACCCGCGTCAGCGCGCCTTCCAGCTCACGAATATTGGACTGAATCTGGCGGGCGATCAGGTTGAGAATATCGGGCGGCACGTTGCGCATGGCGCGTTCCGCTTTGGAACGCAGGATGGCAATCCGCGTCTCCAGGTCGGGCGGTTGGATATCGACCGTCAGTCCCCACTCAAAACGCGAGCGCAGCCTTTCCTCCAGCGTGACCATCGCCTTAGGCGGCCGGTCAGAGGACATGACGATTTGTTTTTCCTGATTGTGGAGCGTATTGAAGGTATGGAAGAATTCTTCCTGGGTTGACTCTTTGCCGGCAATGAACTGGATGTCATCCACCAGCAGCACATCAATGCTGCGGTAGCGGTCGCGGAAAGTTTGGGTGTTGTGCGCGCGAATGGCGTTGATCAATTCGTTGGCAAATTCCTCAGAGGATACATAAAGGACCTCCAGACCGCGCTGCTGGGCGGCATTGCCAATTGCATGAAGCAGGTGGGTCTTACCCAATCCAACTCCACCGTACAGGAACATCGGGTTATAGGCTTTTGCCGGGCTGTCGGCCACCGCCATGCAAGCGGCATGCGCCATGCGGTTGCTGGCACCCACAACGAAATTATCAAAATGATAGCGAGAGATCAGAGTCCGATTGGTTCGGCATTCCTCACTGGTAAGCGGGCCGGGTTCGTCCTGCAGGCCAGGGTAATCATTTTCCATTTCACGGTGCCAGATGATAAATTCAACCTCAGCGGGCCCGTCGCTATAACCGGTCAACAAGCGGGCAACAGTTCCGGCCAAACGGCTCTCCAACCAATCGCGGGCGTATCCATTTTGGACGCCGACAATGAATTTTCCGTTGACCTGTTTGACCAATTCGGCGCTGCGTACCCAGGTGTCAAACGACGCCTTGGGCATTTCCATTTGAAGTTGGCCGACTGTTGCTTGCCATGCTTGTTGAGCATTCATAAGCGGTCCTCCAGGAAAAAGATGAGCTGCAGCGACGTAAAACTTAGCCCACAGAGGTTCGTGTGGGAGATAAAAAAACCTGATATTCAGTTTATCGACGGGAGAGCGGGTGGGCTACCGCGGTTGTGTTTTCCCCGTAAATCACTCTGACCATTCTAGCAGAAATAACAGGACTGAACAAGCCGTTTCCCCTCCGCTGGCCTAAAAATTTTTGATTCTTTAATTTAATTAACCTTAACAAATTCATCAGCGAAACCGTTTTTAATTCGTGATATTTTAGTTGGCGTGATACTCCACCAATGCGGTTTTCGAAAATAGAACAAGTCTATATATGGTGGTTTTAAGCCTGTCGAGGATGCCAGTTGCCACAGGTGGTAGGCCAAACCAAAAATATTACGAGTCGTAGAAATTTTTTGCTCGATGCGGTTTATGTTCAAAAAAACGGCTCGTTTGGAAACCTTTCTTTAACATTTCTTTTTGTCATCCCCCAGCCTCTTCCAAAATCATTTTCGCAGCTTTTCGACCGATCTGCACCGCAAAATTGGTGCCGCGATCCCAGGGATATACCTGGCTCATGCTGGCAAAAAACAGACCGGGCAGCGGAGTGCGGATGGCGGGGATGTTCCGCGAATGGTTGACCAGCGGCACAGGCTGGGCATAAGCTGCACGGAACAACCAGGTCTTGCGCAGCCATTCCGGGTTGAAATTAGGGTTAAACCGAGTGAGTACCGGTAAGAAGCGTTCCAGCAGTTCCTCTTTGGTCAGCTTAAAGTATTCGTGGTCCGTCTCCAGGTAATCGCCGATATAGACGATATGGTCTCCACCAAAGTGCTCGGACGATACAAAATTTGTATGCTCGACCAGCGCCAGGAAGGGGAACCCCGCACTCTTCGGCAGGTTGTACCAGTAGTAGCCCTGAGGCGAAAACTGGTGTTTTAACGCCAGCACCATCACCACTGCTCCCATCGACTTGAGGTTGAGCAGCCCCTGAAGGTAATCCTGCGGCAGGTCCGGCGTCAGGCGTGCCATCAAGCCAGGCCCAACCGTCACCAGACAGCGATCGAACTCCTCGGACTTCCCACCCGGCTGGACCAGGCGCGTTCGACCGCCTGCTATCCGTTCAATGCGCTCAACCGGCGTAGATAAGCGGATATCAACTCCGCGTTGACGCAAATGACCGGCGAACGCATCTGAAAATGCCTGGAAGCCGCCTTGAAAAGTACCCAGACGGGTGCTGCGCGCTTTGAACCGCGCCCAGAACCAGGCCATGTTGACCTCTTTGTAATATGGACCGAATTTTCCCTCGAGCAGCGGTTGAAAATTTAAACGGTAGAGCTTGTCGCCATAAAATTTGCGCATCCACTCGTGCGCGGTCACTTTTTCCAACGGTTTCCAGGCGGCAATGTAGCGCAAGTAGACGGTTACAAAGCCAAAACGCGCCATATCCAGCAAATTGAACCCGGGAAAGGTCAGCGCAGCCTTCGGGCTGTCTAGCGGATAAAAATTGCCCTTGTGATACACCACCGTTTTAGGTTGCGGAAAAATCACTTTGTCCTGCATCCCAAGCTCGCGGATCAAACCAAGAATATCATGGTCCTTCTGGAACCAGTGATGGTAAAAATGCTCCACCGACCAGTCCCAATTCTCGTCCTTGAAACCGGCCGCCAGTCCGCCAACTGCGGGAGCCGATTCAAAGATGGTCACTTTATGTCCGGCATTGACAAAGTCGTGGGCGGCGGCCATTCCGCCAATCCCAGCTCCAATGATGGCAATATTCATTCATTCTCCTTTAAACCGGCTGTGTTTCCTGGTCGTGTTTGATTTTTTCCAGGTCTTTCCCCCAGCGCAGCGGTTGGCGTAGGTAATAATAGGCGCCCAGTATGGTGATCGGGAACCACAAGGCGGCATGCAGCACCAGGGTGTAACCAGCCGCAATCTCGGCCGGGACGCCGTAAGCTGCCAGCACCGCGATGCCTGGCCCGTCGAAGGTGCCGATATAGCCCGGCGCTGACGGCAGGGTGGTGGCAATATTGACGATCCCGTTCATCAGCATCAGCGCAAAGAAGCTGACCTGGAAGTCAAAGCCCTGCATGACAAACCAGTATTTGCCAGTTTCGAGCAGCCAGATAATTACAGTGGTCACCAGTACCATCAAGGCATCCTTCGGTGACCGCAGCGACTCCAGCCCGGTCAGAAATTTAAGGGCGATACCGCGCGTTTTTTCGCGGATGCGCAATGGGATCACCCGGTCGATGATTTGGATGACAATGCGCTCGGTAACCAGCGGGAACATGGCTGCCAGCAGGAAGACTACCAGTGCGCCAATAAAGATTACCGAACCCCAGATTGCCAACTGCTGGATGTTGCCGATGAAGCCCGAGTTGTGAGTCAGGTTCTCCAGCGCACCCAGGTTAAAGAAAACAAACCCCAACATGACCACCGCATCGAAAATGCGCTCGACCACCACAGTCGCCAGTGAAGCTGAAATCGGCACGCCCTCGCGGTCTTTTAATATGGCAGCTCGCAGCACCTCGCCAGCCCGGGCAACGAAAACGTTGTTGCCCATATAACCAATGGTCACGATGGGGAACATGGTGTGCGTTGGAATTTTCTTCAGCGGGCGCAACAGGTAATGCCAGCGCCAGGCACGCGCCCACACGCCGACAAAATAGACGGCAATCCCAGGCAGCAGCCACAAATAGCGGGCTGTTTTTACCGTTTGCCAGACTTCCCCCAGGTGCAATCCGCGCAATGCCAAATACAAAAAGACCGCGCTTATCGCGATCCCAAGCCAGAATTGCCAGCGTTTCAGCATAGGGTCATTTTACCATCGAAAGTTTCAAAAGTTTCGCCATAGGATTTCCCGCAGGTTGGGTTATTCAAGTTCACAACAAAGCCGGTGGCTGCCCGCAGGGCACTCTGTGAGTGAGCATGTCGAAGGGTGCTCATCGGTGCTCTTACCAAAATCGTTAATGTGGCGCAAATTTGGAGACCTGCATAGTAAAAAATGTCGGGTGCGTTGCTCCTGGGAGAAAAATAAAGCCAATTGATCGCCGATGAAGGAGTGATGCACCTGTACTTCCGAGGTTAAAGATAGGTGCAAGGCACTTTCGAAGTGCCTTGCACCCAACAAGGAAGAAGTTCGTAAAGCTCAATCCATTCCCGAATACCCGAAACAGGTGTCCTGTTTCTTGTCAATCGTTACATAGTATGTCCCGTCACGGAGCGCCACCGGGTAATCTTTCCAATCCCGTCCGGCCAACGCCTGTCGGGCCGCTGCCCGGCTGACCGTGAAAGATTTCCAGGATTGCTGCGGGGTGCTGAGCACAACCTGTGCCTGGCAGGCCAGTTCAGCGCCCAACCCGTCCCGAATAGCCGGATCCAATCCGGGCCGTAGGAAATACTGCATCATCACTGGCACCGCGTCGGTCGAAAGCTCGCCCAGGTATGCCCGGTCAAACTCCTCGCCGCGCAGCCCGCGCTCGATATTTTGGCGGGCAATAAACCCATCCACATTGAACGCTCCCACCGTCAGGCCAAACCCGGCGATGGCGATCAACAGGACCAGCCCAAAGCGCCCACCGCGATGACTCATCTCCAACCCGATGGCTGCCAGCAGCAACAGCGCCAGCCAGGGAATGAATATCAATGTGTACGTGCGCAAACGGGTAAAACCGTAAGCCTGCTCATAAAGCAGCAATCGCTGCAGCGCGGATCCCAGAATCACCAGCACCAGGACAAGCAGCGCCGTTGTCATCCCTGTAAAGGCCGCATGCTGACGCGTGGTTTCGCGGCGCGCTACACTGCCTAGTGTGAGGGTCAGGAGCAGGCTCAACACCGCCACTGCCACCAGCTCGCTGAACCCACGTCGGGCGTATTCGGAATAGGTATATCCGGCTGCGGTTACGTTGGCTTGCCCGCCAAAAAGATATTGGAACTGCAACACCACAAAAAAGGCAAACAACAGCACCACTGCCCCCAACACAATGGCCGTCTCGGTCCAGCCGAGGAAAGGTTTGACCACGGGTTGGCTGGAATCCGGACGGACGGTTGCTTTTCCCGGCAACAGAGCGTGTAAATAGACTCCGGCGAACAGGTAGGTCAGAATTGAAATATAGACCAGCCGAAAGATATACTGCGGCAGCTTTTCAATATCAAAGATGCTCAGCAACGACTTCAACCGGTCCGCGAAGACCAGGTCAGCCGAGGAAAGCAGCGCTGCCAGCACCGCCACCACCGGAATGGCCAACAACACCCCACGCAGCACCGGCGCCGCTCCCCTCCAAAAACTGCGCTTACCCGCTGCATCCGGGGCGCCATCTTCAACCCGCGCAGGCTGGGCTTTGAATAAATCGAACGGCCGGAAAAGGGCGGCAATTATCACCCCCAGTAGCTCGCCAATGGTATCCCAAGTGCGGTTGTAAAGCCAATTTCCTGTTCGAAAAGTTGCTGCCAGCAGCATCAATCCCCCGATTGACAGCAGCGTCCCCATTCCCGCGCTGAACGGTTCAGCCCGCAGAAACGGGATGGCGCTCAACAGTACCAGCAAGCCAACCAGCACCCAGGTCAGGGGAGCGGGTCGGATGCCCTCGCTGCGCGCCAGGAGCAAGCCGGCTGCCAATGCTAGCAGCATCCAAATTAAAAAAGAAACGCCCGGGGTCTGCGCGAAAAACAAAAAATCGACAGTCCAGGCAACGACCAGTGCAGCCAACCAGAAGCGGTTTGCATAACGTGGCATATCGTTCAGGTCCCTTCTCCATGAAAATGACGCGGGACCAGCAGTTGTGAGAGTGTGGGTTGACTTACAGGTTGATCGCGAAAGAAAGCATCATCGCCAGAATAATAAAGATTGAAATGACGATGAAGACCACCTGCTGAGTACGCACTCGGCGCTGGTCGCCGCTGGCACGCACGGGTTGTTTCTTTTTTGCTTTTGCCGGCATTCCGTACCTCCAAGAATCGATTGCATTTTACTCTCTTTCTTAAGGGGACGCAATACGCTAAAGGCGAGCTGGCAATTGAGGAGTGCGTGCGTTAGTAAAGCATAGGCCGGTCAGGCTGTCAAAAGCTACTGTCCCCCTGTCAAAATCTATCAATTTATGAATGGGATTCGACTTGTCTATCCGAAAACAAGGACTTCTCTTTTGAGTAAAAACCCGTATAATAATTTAATTAAGATAATATTTATCCAATTAAAGATTTTCGAGAAGCGTGGTTGCTTGCCTCCCGTTTCAGTGTGGAGAGAACCGGCATCCATCAACGGCCGCTGGTTAGATTTACCCCAATCCTTTTCGGATGTTTTGTTTTAATCGGTTGGAGGTCGAATGGACAGTACAATGCGATTGTTGTGTATTCTGGCGCATCCCGACGATGAATCCCTGGGGGCAGGCGGAATCTTGGCTAAGTATGCTGCCGAGGGAGTAGCCACTTCCGTAATCTGCGCCACCCGCGGCGAACGCGGCTGGACTGGCCCGGAGCACGCCAACCCTGGAATGCAGATGCTGGGGCAGATTCGCGAGCATGAACTGATTCAGGCAGCGCGCGTTTTGGGGGTACACTCGGCGCATCTGCTTGACTATCCCGACGGCGCCCTCGATCAGGCCGACCCAGGCATGGTGGCTGCCCAATTGGCCACGCTCATCCGGCGGATCCGTCCACAGGTGGTCGTCACCTTCGATCCCAAAGGCTCCTACGGACACCCCGACCACATCGCTATTTGTCAGTACACCCACGCAGCGCTGATGCTTTCAGCCGATTCGTGCGCCCCGCTGGATGGCGAACCGCACCAGGTGTTGAAGTTGTACTACATGGTGGATACATCCGAGGATTATGAGCTTTACCTTTCGCTGTTTGGTGATATCAGCATGGTGGTGGACGGAATCGAACGCTGCCCGATGGCGTGGGAAAGTTGGGCAGTCACCACCCGCATCGATACCAGCGCCTTCCGGGATGTGGTCTGGCAGGCAGTCTCATGCCACCAGACACAGATTCCAGATGCCCCGGGTTTCCGCAGCGCATTGGCTGCCAGCCGGTTGTGGAGTACGCAGGCATTTTTCCGCGCTATGAGCCTGGTCAACAGCGGGCGTGCGCTGGAGAATGACCTTTTCGCCGGGATACGCGATCCACTACCCCTTCAAACGCGTTCCATTTTGCATCCACCGTGCCAGCCAGTGCTGCAAGGATAAATAAACAGACTCCCCCCGCTTCCCGGATGGAAATGACCATTGATCGGTTTTATATTAATTGTCGTGCAAGATTAAAACACAAAGGCCGCAAAGGAAGCCAAGAACGCAAGAAAACCTTTTTGATATGAGCATAGGCAAACGTACCTTACGACTGACCTTGGGTCGATGTAGAATGCCATTGGAAGCAAAAATTCTGTGAACTAAGGCACTTCGGTGGAAAGATTTTGGTGATGATAGAGGAACAGCCCGGTTTGACCCGGGCTGTTCGATATTTAACTTGGTAATTACTACTGGAAAGCTGGAGCAGCGTCTATTCGTTGGTTTCAGACGGCTTGGAAACAGTTTCCTTGCTCTCCGAACTGGTCTCAGCGGGTTTGCTCTCGCTGTGAGAGCCAGAAGGCCGCGGCGCGCCGGAAGGCGACCGGTGGTCCGTGGCATAGAAACCAGAACCTTTGAAAACGATCCCGACAGGCGTGTAAACTTTTCGGAGCGTTTTTTTGCCACACTCCGGGCAAATCACCAGGGGTGATTCACTAAATTTTTGAGTTCGCTCAAATTGCACACCGCAATTTTCGCACCGATAAGTATAAACCGGCATTTCTACTTTCCTCTTGCATCAAATATTGAATAACTAATATTTGATTTTACACCTTTTAAAAAGATTCGCAAGGTAGTGAATTTGCCACGCCCCTGCAAGCAGGATACAATTTGACGGAGGTGCTTCTACTTCCAATCGCTGATCAGCAGGAATTTGAACGCGTTGCCGTCTTGCTCGAAGGTGGCGTTGGCTGTCAGCACTTCCACCCAGGTCTTACCGGGTTTAAACGGCACCAGATTGCCATTGTCATCGACCAGGGTAATCACATCCGACTCGGCCAGCCGCTGCCACTTGACCGGCAACACTTTCCCATCACGTGCCAAGAAGGCTGGGCCGGTGCCTTGCATGTTGACCTCCAGCAGTTCCACTTCGGGGCGTGGATCGATGTCCGTGTGGCGTGCGTACATGACCAGCACATTCTCAAAGGCGATTGGCTCGCTGGTAGCTGCATCGGTCAACTGCTCATAAATCGGGTTATTACCGCTGAAATCATTGGCAGCGTCTGAAAAGCGCAAATACTTGCCGCTGGCCGAATCGTAATCCCAGCGGTTATAAATGGCGCTCGAAAAACGTACATACACCTGCTCGCCGGGCTGAGCATCCACCGGAGTTTCCAGCTTGAACACCATGCCGTCCAGATTCTGGCGCGAATTATCCATGCCGCGCCTCTCCAACAGCCCCCGCAGCGCAGAGGTATTGCTGATCAGATAACTGTTGCTGCCTTCATTTTCACGGCAGATGGCCGGGCAGGAGCCTTCACCTTCCAGGACTAACTGGCGGCCAAATTCGCTGGCCAGCCGGTCATAGACTTGATAGCTTGCGCTGCCAAAGACCAGTATCGGTTTGTATGCGCGCATCAGGTTAATGTCGATCAGACGGCCGGAGCGGATGGGACGCACCTTCTCGGCATCCTCGCCATAAAACAAGGCGGCAAAACGTGTGGTGCCAAGCTCGCTGTAATATTCAAAAACGATGTCTGCGTGTGACAGGCCAAACTGCGGCCGCCCGGCGCGCGGCAGGTTTTGCACTTTGATCATGACCGGCCGGCGGTCCAGCAGCGTCGGATCACTCACTCTGAGCCCGGTCAGCGGATTGACGGCCAGAGGAAAGTCAGTCGGACCATAGCCTTCCAGCGGGTAAAGCGGGGTGGCGGTTGCCGTCATTTCCGGGAGTAAGATCTCGGTGGGGGTAGATGTTTCCTGCGGCAGGAAGGCGGTCGCAGTCGGCGGCGCAACAGTGGCAGAAGCGATTGGCGTCGGCGTTGAGGTCACCCCGCATGCGGTCAGTATGATGCTGAATAGGATGATCAAGACGAGCAGTCGAGGTTGTTTCATGTCCACTCCCGGTTCTCAATGCAAGCTTATCCCCTGGATGATACTGCCAAGTCGACCTTTTTGCAACCGCGAGGGCTAATTTTCGTAATTAAAACCGGAGAGACGTGTAACGGGTCATGAGTTCCACCATCAACGATGTGCCAACCAGCGCGAGGGTATAATTTACTGCAGGATGAATTTGAAGGCTAAAACCTGGTTGAAGCTAAAACCCATTGCCACCGGACTGCTGGTCCTGACAGCGGTAGTTATATTTGGCGCCTGGCTGATCCTGACACCCGAAGGACTGCTGGGTAAAGCCGATACCATTGGCTATTCCGTTTGCCATCGTATTGCCGACCGGTCGTTCTTTATTGGTGGGCGGCAAACCCCCTTGTGCGCCCGCTGCTCCGGCATGTACCTTGGCATGTTGGCCGGGTTGTTATTTCAACTGCCGTTCGGCCGACGCACCCATTTCCCGCCGTTGAAAATATCGATCCCTTTGAGCATTCTGTTCATCGCCTTTACCGTGGATGGACTAAACTCCTTCGTGCAATTTATCCCGGGCGCTCCGCAGCTTTACGAGCCGACCAACCTGCTGCGATTGTTCACCGGGGCCGGCCTGGGAATGCTGGTGCCGCTGTATTTGCTGCCGGTTTTCCACCAGACGCTCTGGGATAAAAGCGAGGAACGTCCGGCGCTGGAGCGCTGGCCGCAAGCAGCGGGTTTGCTGGTTGTCATTGGGCTGGTTGCCTGGGCGGTATATTCCGAGATACCGGCGCTGTTGTACCCCCTGGCAGTCCTGAGCGCGTTGACTGTTCCGCTCATTTTGGGGATGTGCTATGCTTTATTATGGATTCTTGCTTTCCATAAGGAGAACCGATATGCCAGCTTAAAACAGGCATGGCGACCGCTGCTGGCGGGTTTAACTACAGCCATGCTGCAAATCGGGCTGATCGACCTGCTGCGTTATCGTTTTACCGGAACCTGGGCAGGGTTTCAATTGTAGGGTTTCCGACCCTGGAGGAAGAAGTCATGTTGGAATTATTTGGGGTATTATCCGCCTTTGGGCTATCCGCCAGCGCCGGGCTGAATGCCTACATCCCGCTGCTGGTGGTGGCGTTGCTGGCGCGCTTCACCGACCTGCTCAAACTGCAGCCGCCGTGGGATGCGCTGACCTCCTGGTGGACGATTGGGATTCTGGTGGTACTCTCCACCATTGAATTTTTTGCCGATAAATTTCCGGCGGTCAATCATGTCAACGATTTGATCCAATCGTTCGTCCGGCCGGCAGCCGGGGCGATCGTTTTCGCAGCCAGCGCCAATTTGGTCACAGATGTCCATCCGGTGCTGTCGCTCGGGTTGGGTCTGCTGGTGGCGGGCGGCGTGAACGCCGTCAAGACGCTGGCCGTGCGCCCGGCGGTCACTGCCACCACGGGCGGCGTCGGTAACGTGCCGGTCAGCATGGCAGAGGACCTGCTCTCGACCGTGGTGTCCATTCTGGCGGTGGTTGTGCCGGTGTTTATCGCCTGCTTGCTGGTGCTGGTTACTGCCTGGGTGATCTGGTTGATCTACCGCCGGGCCAAGGGCGAACAGTCAGCTTCCTAAGCGCCGCCGGCGCCGTAGTAGCTCGGGTCGGTGGGAGTCTGACCGGAAGGGTCCCAGACGTATACCCAGTCGCCTTCCTGCGCCCACTGGAAGAGCCAGTTCGAGTCGCCCAGCGAGAAGTTAACGCAGCCGTGGGACTGTTCATAACCAAACCAGGCGCGCCAGTATGCGCCGTGCAGCGCGCGCGCCTGATCGTAGTACATCGTCCAAGGCACGTCTTGCAGGTAATAGTAATCGGAGCGGTCGGGCTCGAATGCGCCGGACATGGTCTCGGTGGCTTTTTTTGAATAGATCTGGAACAGGCCGGGCTGGGTGAAAAACGGTTCGACGCCGGTCGCCACCATGGTGGCAAATACCAACTGGCTGCTTTCGTACACCGAAACGGTCTGGTCGTACAGATTGACTTCGATCCACCGACCGTTGGTAACGCCCTCAGGCGGGGTGGTGTTGATCCGCACCTGGCGGATGTAACGGCGTTCGACCCACTGCCCGGGCCCGATCAGGTACCAATCGGTTTTGTCCGCATTCTGCACGCTGTAGATCTGCACCACATCTTCACGATAGAGTTCTTTATCCAGCAATGCAGCAGAATAAGTGGGGGCGGCGCGCACCTCGGCGGTATCCACGATCCAACCAAAGGAGTTGCGCGGAGTGCGGCTGAAGGACAGCCCCTGGAAGTTAGTGTAGGCTACCGGGGATGCGCGCATCCATTCGCCGCTGCGCAGCTGCACGTAAGGCTTATTGTTGAAGTAATCAATGTTGATAAAGGAGACGTATCGCAGTTGGCCTGGGTCGATGTAGCGCACCGGGTTGATCTGCTGCGTAGCATCTTCGAAGGTGGTGTAAAGCGGCGCCTTTTCGGTAGCGTCCAGGTTGATGCGGGCAATCGACACCGGGCTGGTGTTGAGCGCCGGGTCGGGTTTGACCGCCGGCAGCGGGCGCGCCGGTACACTCAGCCCGACTTTAGCCATTTCAGTCAGCCGGGTGGAGGGTCCCAGCGCCAGGCAGTCGACCGGGTCAACCCGGTAAGCGCCCGGCAGACACAGCGGTTGGGCCGTGTAGGGTTCGAGGCTCTGCGCTTTGGCAGTCGAAAAGCTAAAGAAGGTGAAGACCAGCGTAATAAAAAGGGCTGTTACCCATAATTTGATCGAGCGCTGCATGCAAATATCCTTGAATAATTCTTAATAATCTCAAAAATATACCCTATTTTACCGCAATCTATTATTCGCAGGTTGGGTTGAGGGGAAGGGCAGGATTCGCCAGATGCATGAGAAATTTCCCCCGAAACCCACCGATGATATATAGCCGTGTTGTTGGGTTTTGGGCTGCGGTTGTCTGTTGTGAGCTATCCGATTGAAACGCCCTCAGCCCAACCTACGAAAACCTTAGCTACGCTGTGCAGGTAGTAAACATACACTATTGTTGGTTTTCCAAGACGCTCTGGGCGATGGGCGCAGGTTGCCGCGCTCGCTTCATTCGCTCGCGGTGACGTTGGAGTGTGGTGTCATTGCGAATGAAGCAGAGCGGAACGAAGCAATCCGAGCCGGGTCGGAAAAATCAGATGCCTTTAGAACTGACGCAGATTGTTTCAGACGCACCAGAAAAGGCGTCCGGCGCTTCATCGCAATGACAAACACGCAACAATAAAGTTTCCTCAATTCCCTCCCGAATCTCGCGTAAATGCGTATAATTCGCGCGAGGATTATTTTCCCATGACGCTTGAACAACTTCCTGCCGAACACCCCGGATTTTGGCGATCCTGGTTGATCGCTGCACGACCCAAGACGCTGCCTGCTGCTGCCGCGCCGGTGATTCTGGGGTCAGCGGTAGCCTTTGCGGAGGGCGGCTTTCGCCTGGGTCCGGCGCTGGCTGCCCTGGCAGGCGCGCTGCTGCTGCAGATTGGCGCGAACTTTGCCAACGATTACTTCGATTACAAAAAAGGCGCTGACACCGCTGCCCGCCTGGGACCGCTGCGGGTGACGCAATCCGGGCTGCTCACCGCTCACCAGGTGATCGGCGGCATGATCGTAGTCTTTGGCCTGGCAGCATTGATCGGCGGCTACTTGATCGCGGTCGGCGGTTGGCCGGTGGTGGTGATTGGCCTTTTGTCGATCATGGCGGCGCTGGCATACACCGGCGGGCCGTACCCGCTGGGCTACAACGGCCTGGGCGAAGTTTTTGTTTTCATTTTCTTTGGCCTGGCAGCCACCTGCGGCACGTATTTCGTACAAACAGGTGCGGTTAGCGCCCCAGTTTTGTATGCCGCCATTTCGATCGGCCTGCTCATCAGCGCGATTCTGGTGGTCAACAACCTGCGCGATATCGAAACGGACCGCGCCTCGGGCAAACGCACACAAGCGGTACGGTTGGGAGAGCGCGGCTCCCTGCGCGAATACAACACGCTGCTGGCTCTGGCTTACGGCGGGCTGGTTTTTTCCGTAATCACCCGCGCAGTCAGCCCGTGGGCGCTGCTGGCGTTTGGTTCCGCGCCAAGGGCGTTTTCGCTGGCGCGCCAGGTTGCGGTAACGCGCGGGCGTGAACTAAACCGGCTGTTGGGCGCCACAGGTCAACTGGTGCTGCTGTTTTCGATCCTCTATAGCATCGGACTGGTGGTCAGCGGCTTACTGCGCTGATTAACTGACAAACAGCCAGGGGCACAGCTTGCGTTCCAACCAATCCACCGCAAAGTACAACCCCAAGCCGAGAATGCTCATGGCAACCACGCCGGCGTACATGGCCGGATAGTTGAAGAGTGTGTTTCCATTTAAGTAAATATAGTAACCCAGCCCCTTTTGGGTGGCGAAAAGTTCCGCAATATACAACACAGCTACTGCGGTGCCAACTGACTGGCGCAGTGCAGTCAAAATGCCAGGGATACTGGCAGGCAAATATACAAAGCGAAACAGCGCCATGCGACCGGCGCCCAGGCTGCGCACGCTGCGGATCAACTCCGGGCGCAGGCCGGCTGCCTGGTCGCGCACCAGCACCAGAATCTGGAAAAACAGAATCAGGAAGATGATAACGATTTTGGGGAAGTCGCCGATGCCAAGGAAAAGCAGGACGATCGGCACAAAGACCACCTTGGGGATCGGGTAGAGGATGTAGATCAGCGGCGCGAAAAAATCATTGGCGCGTTTGGATTGCCCGAGCGCCAACCCGGCCGGGGCTGCCAGCAGGATGGACAGCAGCGTGCTGGCAATCACTCGCCACAGGCTGGCCAGAAAGTGACCGGCCAGCCCCTTGCCCAATTCTTCGACGAAAGCCGCTCCCACTTGAACCGGGGTGGGCAGAATCGGCTGGTTGACCAGCATGGCGGCGATCTGCCAGATCACCAATAAGGCCAGGGTTGCCAGCAGCAGGTCGCGGCGCTTCATGCGGTCTCCATCATCGTCCGCAGGGAGCGGCAAAGGGCTACATATTCATCCGATTCCCGGTACCCGGGCTGCAGGATATTAGGATTTTCGATGATTTGCGGGCGTGTGTTAGGCGGCAAATTGAGCAGTAAAATGCGCTGACCCAGCACCGCGGCTTCCTCAATCGCATGGGTGACGGTCACCAATGTCAGGCCGGTCTCATGCCACAATTCCAACACCAGGCGCTGCAGACCCTCGCGGGTAGGCGCATCCAGCGAGGAAAAGGGTTCATCCATCAGCAGCAGGTCAGGTTGCAAAGCCAGGGTGCGTGCGATGGCCGTGCGCTGACGCTGCCCACCCGAAAGCTGCCCCGGGAATTGCGCAGCCTGGGGCAGCAAGCCAAGACGTTCCAGCCAGAGTTCCACATCCATCGTGCGGGCATAGTCTTTCGGTGCATGCACGCCGTCCGGACCGTAGTAATTGCGCACCCGCAGCCCCAGGCGAGCATTTTCACGCACGGTCGCCCAGGGCAGCAGGCCGTAATCCTGAATGATCAGACCGGTTTGCGGCCGCGGACGATTGAGATTCTGCCCATCCACGCGCATCGCGCCAACGCCTGGTTTTACCAGCCCGGCCAGAATGTTCAGCAGGGTGCTCTTGCCGCAGCCGGAGGGCCCGAGCACCGTCCAGGCTTCACCGCGCGCAGCGCTCCAGCTGAAATCCTGGAAAACCGGCGCACCGTGACCGTAATCGAAGGTCAGGTGCTCGACTTCGATCATGTTATTTAGGGCAGCAGGCTGCCATTGACGTTATCGGCGTAGGAAAGGTCAACCGAGAGGTAGCCCTTGGCCTTCACCCATTCCAGCACGTCCAGGAATTGGGCTTCGGTCGGGATACCCTTGGTTGGGTAAGTTGGCACCTTGAAGGTTTCGGCCAGCGGCGCAGGCACCATCTTCTGATCGACCATCAGTGAAGCATATTTTTGGGGATCTTTGTTGATCAGTTCAACGGCTTCTTCGACCGCAGCCAAAAACGCTTTGACGGCATCCGGGTTGGCGTCGATGAAGGTTTTGGAGAAGGTAATGATACTAAAACTGTAATCGGGGTGGGCAGTATCATCCAGCGCAGTGACCGCGTCCGATTGTTTGGCCAGGGTAACGAACGGCTCGGGCAGGGTGGCGGCTTTCAACTCGCCGCTGGCCAGCAGCGACATGCGGTCGGGGATTTTGGGCACGGCCACGAAATTCATGTCGGCTGCCGTAAACCCTTCTGCGGTCAGCAGCCGATCGGTGAGATATTCGATAATCGTTCCCTGTGAGATGCCAATCGGTTGGCCTTTCAAACCTTGTGCCTCCGTGATGCCGCTGTCTTTGCCAGCCATAATCGAGAACAGAGCCTGGTCAGATGTGGCTGCGCGGGCATAACGTACTGCCTGAACCTGGATTTTCTCCTGGTTGAGGAACATGACTGAGGTTAGCTCGTTCATGATGGCGTCGGTTTGGCCGGCGGCGATCAGTTGGTCGCGTTCCGGCGCTGAACTGACGGGAATAATCTCGACGACCAGGTTGTGTTTGGTGTACAGGCCTTCCTGCTGCGCTACGACCATGGGCAGGACATCTAACACGGGCAAGAGCGCTACTTTGATGGTGGTCGGAGCGGCAGTTTGGGTCGGGCCGCAGGCAGCCAGCAGCAGGCTGGCCGACAGGAGGATGAGCAGCAAGGCAGGAGCAGTTTTTTTGAACATTGGATTTCCTTCGAAGTGAAGTAGAGTTTGTTTGGGGCTTTATTGCATCCCGATTATACCTTTCCCGGAAATTTTTGTAAGGGACGCTGGCAGTTTGCCCTACGGTCGCGCGGGCTGGCAACTTGCGTGGACGAGCTAAAGTTCGTCCCACATTCACATGTAGCGCAAATTTTAGTTTGCGATGACGAAACAAAGTTTGTAATAGATTTCTCCATTGCGCAGGCTGAGAGCCTGCGTGGACAAACTAAAGTTTGTCCTACATCAACTCGGTTAGTTGTCATTGCGAATGAAGCGGAGCGGAATGAAGCAATCTGCGCAGATTAACTTGAGCTACACTCCATGGGCAATTGTTCTGCCCGAAAGAGGTGGATTGTTTTGCCGCTATGCGGCTCGCATAACAAAACATAAAAAATAAGGTCAAATTTCTGCACATAATCAACAAAGGCATGCTACAATCTTTATGTCCCAACTACAAAACGGAGGTGAATATGTCAACCCTGAAGACCACCTTGACCGGGTATACCGGCTACCGAGGTCGCGAGGGTCACTACGCATTCCTGCTGCACCGGATCACCGGGCTGGGAACCGTATTGTTCCTCGTCATCCACATCATCGACATTGCACTGGTTTATCTGTCTCCCAAAGGCTTTTTGGACGTGATCGCCTTATACCAGACCACGCTCTTTGGCATCGGAGAGATAGCCCTGGTATTCTGCGTGTTCTTCCACGGCATCAATGGCCTGCGGATCGCTTACTTCGATATGTTCAAACCGGCCAACTGGTCGATCGAAACCGAGCGCAATTCCACGCGCATCACGCTGATCGCCACGCTGATCCTGTGGCTGCCCGCCACTTTCTTTATGGCGCGTAACATCCTCATCCATAATTACGGCCTGTTTGGCGGGTAGGAGGAAGAAATGACAGCGACTTCTGAACAAATTCGCCGGGTGAAAGTTCGACCCAATTATGACCATGTGGCCTGGAAGTGGATGCGCTATTCGGCGCTGCTGCTGATCCCCCTGGTCTGGATCCATGTGATCCTGCAGGATGTGATCGTCGGCGTGCACGCCATGGACCTGGATTATGTTGCGCAGCGCTGGGCGAACATCGGCTGGCGCGTTTACGACGCGCTGCTGCTGGGTTTCGCCATGGCGCATGGCATGAACGGCGTGCGCCAGGTAGCCAATGATTTTATTAAAGGTGAGCGCGCCCGCACGATTATGAGCTGGGCGTTGTTCATTTTCTGGCTGGCCATTACCGCAATTGGCGCCGCGGCGTTGATTGGCGGCGTCCGGCAAGATTTCCCATTGAATTAATCTGGAAAGGCTGCTTCCATGACCCAAACCCATGTTTTTGATGTCATCATTGTTGGCGGCGGCGGGGCTGGTCTGATGGCTGCGTTGAATGCCTCGCGCACAGCCAAAACCGCTGTCTTAAGCAAGCTGTATCCCACCCGCTCGCACACCGGCGCTGCCCAGGGCGGTGTTGGCGCCGCGCTCGGAAACCTGGAGGAAGATCACTGGGAATGGCATGCTTTTGACACCGTCAAAGGCAGCGATTACCTTGGCGATCAGGACGCAATCGACTTTATGTGTCAGGAGGCGGTGCAATCGGTCTATGATCTAGAGCATGCCGGCCTGCCCTTCTCGCGCACCCCGGATGGAAAGATTGCCCAGCGGCCGTTTGGCGGTCACACCAACAATGTCACCAAAAAACCGGTGCGCCGCGCCGCCTACGCTGCCGACCGCACCGGGCATATGATCCTACAGACGCTGTACCAGCAATGCATTCGCAATGGGATCAATTTCTACGACGAATTCCAGGTGCTCGACCTGCTGCTGCAAGATGGCGTCACCGCCGGGGTGGTAGCAGTCGAGTTGGCGACCGGCGAATTGCACGTATTCCACGCCAAAGCGGTCGTGTTTGCCACTGGCGGTCACGGGCGCATGTGGGACATCACCTCGAACGCTTACGCTTACACCGGCGACGGGGTCGCGGTCACCCTGCGGCGCGGTATTCCCGCCGAGGATATGGAATTCTTCCAGTTCCACCCGACCGGCATCTACAAGCTGGGCATTCTGATCACGGAGGCGGTGCGCGGCGAAGGCGGTGTGCTGTTCAACGACAAGGGCGAACGCTTCATGGAGCGCTACGCCCCATCCATCAAAGATCTGGCCTCACGCGACGTGACCAGCCGGGCGATTTACCTGGAGGTCAAGGAGGGGCGCGGCATTCAGGGCAAGAACTACGTTTACCTCGACATTCGCCCGGAAACAGTCAATTTATACGCTGAGAAAGACGGCCGCACCAATCCTGACGGCAGCCCTTACCGGATTACCGCCGAGGAAATTCTGGCCAAAATTCCGGATATTGCGGATTTCTGCAAGACATACCTGGGCGTCGACCCGGTCAAAAGTCCGATGCCCATTCAGCCGACAGCCCATTATGCCATGGGCGGCATCCCAACCGATAAATTCGGGCAGGTAGTGATGAATGCACAGAACACTGTTCTGCCGGGGCTGTATGCCGCTGGAGAGTGCGCCTGCGTCTCGGTGCATGGCGCCAATCGCCTGGGCACTAACTCACTGGTGGATTTAATTGTATTCGGCAAACATGCCGGCTTGAAAGCAGCGGAATATGCCAATGGGGCCAGTCTTCCAACTCTGCAAGGCGACCCGACCGACTTCTCACGCCAGCAAATTGACCAGTTGATGAACGGCAGCGGCAAGGAAAAAGCCGCAAATCTTGGTCGTGAACTGCGCAAGGTGATGTCCGATGACGTCGGGGTCTTCCGCACCGAGGAAGGTCTGGCGTCAGCGGTGGAGAAGGTCAAAGAGTTGCGCGAGCGCTTCAAAGAGGTCAAGGTTGGTGATACCAGCAAAATATTCAACACGGAGTTGCTCAACACCTGGGAATTGGGAAACATGCTCGACCTTGCGCTAGTGACCGCAGTAGCGGCGCTGGAGCGCAAGGAATCGCGCGGAGCACACGCCCGTGAAGATTACCCGAAACGCAATGATGAAAATTGGCTCAAACACAGCCTGGCGTTGTTGGACGGCAACCGGGTACGCCTGGATTACAAACCGGTGGTGATCACCAAGTATGTTCCCAAAGAAAGGGTTTATTAATCAGGAGGCCGCCATGGAAATACGCTTACGTGTTTTTCGCTTCCAGCCAGAAAAAGATCAACGTCCGCGTTATGACGTTTATACCATTGAAACTGATCCGACCGAACGCATCCTTGACCTGCTCGAGCACGTGCGCGGGGATATCGATGGCAGCCTGGCCTTCCGCCGTTCCTGCGCGCACGGCGTATGCGGCTCGGACGCCATGCGCATCAACGGGCGTAACCTGCTGGCCTGCAAAGTGCTGGTGAAGGACCTGGGTACCAGCGAGATCACGGTGGAACCGCTGCTTGGCTTGCGGGTGATCAAAGATTTGATCGTGGACATGGGTCCATTCCTCGAGCATTACAAGTCGGTGATGCCGTATTTCATCAACGACAACATCCCGGCGGACGGCAAAGAGTTTTTGCAGTCGCCGCAGCAGCGCGAGCGCTTTGACGACACCACCAAATGCATTATGTGTGCAGCCTGCACCACATCGTGCCCGTCGTTCTGGTCGAACACGGAGTATGTTGGACCGGCGGCGATCGTCAACGCGCACCGCTTTATCTTCGACAGCCGCGATACGGGCGCTGCCAAGCGGCTGGAAGTGCTCAACGAGCAGTTTGGCGTCTGGCGCTGCCGTACTGCCTTCAACTGTACCGAAGCCTGCCCGCGCGAGATCAAAATCACCCAGGCGATTGCCGAGGTCAAGCAGGTGCTCACAACCGGGAAGCTGGAATAGCGTTGATTTGATTGGCAAATGGAGACAACAGGGCAGGTCACCAGACCTGCCCTGTTGTCTGTGGTTTTGTAGGTTGGTTATAGGGGCTGCAAACGATCCCCAATGAAAACAAATACCTTAGCAGCCCCGAAAACCAACAACTTCGGATAATCAAACACCGTTGGTTATTCAAAAAGTCGGGTTTCGGGGCTGAATCGATGAATCTGCTTGTGAGGCATCTCGCCACCCCTCAACCCGACCCCCTCCTACCTCCATCACTCGCTTCACGCGGGTGTGCAAAAACCGCGACCCCAAAATCCAAAGACCGGATTTAGGGGAGGTATATTCTTTGTGTTCTGGAGGATAGGTATACAGGCGAGCACTGCTCGCTCATGAACAAGGGATCTACAAGATCGCAACTTGTAGCGGAACGACACGGGGGTCGTTCCCTACCCGAGGGGTTCTTACCAGTGTACAAAGCAATGTTGTAACCGGCATACGCAACTCTGTATAATAAAAGGAGATAGTCTCTGCTTTCTGCACGAAAGGAGGCTGAAATGTACGTTTCCATTTTGACCGGACGAGTTGCGAAAGATAATTGGGTTCCGCTTGAGCATTCCTTTGAGAAGGAAGTGACCAAAAAACCGCCGAAAGGGTTGATGGACTCATACCTCGTGCAAAGCGAGGATGACCCGGCTTCCTGGCAGGTGGTGTCCGTCTGGGCGACCAAAGCGGAATTCAAGGATTTCGAAAAAACCGAACTGGCAAACGTCTTTGTCGAATTGCTGTGCGATAGCGGCACGGTACCCCACCGGCTCGGCTATGTGACCGTTGGCAGATACGAACGCGTCTGAATGTCCTTCCTGGCCGTATGCACCCATTATTAGAGCGCTTGATTGCGCTCGAATCGGAAACGGGCTATCAAACTGACCCGGCGCCGGGCGAGGATAGCTTTCTATGTGTCCCCGGCAGCCTGCCGGTTTTACTATCAGCGCCGCATGGCGCTGCCCATTGGCGCGCTGTGCGTTTCAAAGAAGAAGATGAGTATACCGCCGGGCTGGTTCGCTTGATTGGCGAGATCACCGGCGCACATGTGATCTGTGCTAACCGGCGCTCGTCCACTGACCCGAATGCGGACATGGACGCCCCCTACAAGGCTGCCCTTAAGGAAATCGTCCGGCAGCACAACCCGAAAATCGTGCTGGATATACACGGCTGCAAACCGGAAAACGGGTTTGGCATTGCTCTTGGCACAATGAAGGGGGCAAGCTGCCCGCGCCACCGGCCGGTCATTCGCCAGGTCCTGCACAAACACGGTTTTTCTGGAAACCTTTCCGGCCTGGCCGGTTTGAATGTGGATAAAAAGTACCCGGCGCTGGGGGAAGATTTGCGCGAGCCGGTTACCCGCTTTGCCTGGGAAAAACTTGGCCTGCCGGCTGCCCAATTCGAAGTGAATGCTCACCTGCGGGTGGTTCAGCGGCTGTCCGGGGCATCCACGCCTGAACCGTTTACCGGCGACCCTCAAGGTATTCTTCACATGATCGCCACGCTGACCGCTTTGGTCAAAGCATTGGCAGCCGTCTAAGCCTGCATTGGTTCCATTTTCCGGTTTACAATTAGGCTTTGTACATCCTGCTGCTGAAAGGTGACCCATGGCTGAACCAAAATGGCTGGGGTGGGTGCAGCAAGTCCAGGCGTTGGCGCAGGACGGGCTGGCTTACTCTCAAAACCCCTTTGACCTCGAACGCTATCACGCGCTGCAATCTGTCGCGGCGCGTATCGTTGCTGAATATTCCATCCAGGATTTTGAAAAAGTGGACGGGTTGTTCACCCAGCAAGCCGGATATGCCACCCCCAAACTAGACTGCCGCGGCGTGGTCTTCCTTGATGGCAAGCTGCTGCTGGTCAAAGAACTGGCTGACGGCGGCTGGACGCTGCCCGGCGGTTGGGTGGATGTCGGCGAGCCGCCGTCGCTGGCGGTCGAACGCGAGGTGTGGGAAGAGTCGGGTTACCGCGTCAAAGCGCGTAAACTGTTGGCGCTGGATGACCGTTCCAATCCACGCCACGCGCATCCCCCTTATATTTTTCATACCTATAAGCTGTTTGTGTTGTGCGACCTGATCGGCGGGGAACCGGCTGTCAGCATCGAAACCGGCGGCGCCGAATTTTACGGCGAGAATGAGATCCCAACGCTCTCGATCATGCGTACCTCCATCGAGCAAATTCAACGCATGTTCGCCCATTATCGCAATCCGCAGCTGCCCTGTGAATTCGATTGACAAACATCTTTATGTATAATCAGAGACTTTTTTCCCGTTGGATTCCCCGCCTGCTGTTTTTAATGGCCGTTCTGGCGCTAAGCGCCTGTCAGCCCACTGGCGAGCTACCCGTCATCCCGGATGAATCAACCCCCGCGATTGGGATTCCTGCAGAGCCGACCCGGTCAACCGCCGAAAGTACGCCTACCAGGCTGGCGCCAACGGCTACGCCTGCTTATCTGGTGCCGCTGGCGGAGCTGAATGGCCAGAAAATCATTTTTTCGCACCCGTGGAGCGGCGAAACTGCAGATTGGATCGACCAAATGGTTGACAGCTTCAACCAGAGCAACGAGTGGGGCATTCACATGATGGTGCGGCGGGCCGGTTCGAGCATGGCCCTGGCAGATCGGGTCGAAGGCGGCAATTTGGACGCAGATTACCCGCAGGTGGTGGCTGCCCCCTCCGAGCACCTGCTTTCCTGGCTGGAATATGGCAATTTGGCGCTTCCGCTGAATGAATTAATTGCCGATCCCTATTTTGGCCTGACCGAACAACAGCGCGCTGACATCCCGCTGGTGTTCTGGCAGCAGGATCAATCCGGTGGGAATCAGGTTGGCATCCCGGCGCAGCGCGACATGCCGGTTATTTTCTACAACGAAACCTGGGCAGCTGAGCTGGGCTTTGCCGAACCGCCAATTACCGCAGATGACTTCAAGGCACAGGCTTGCGCGGCGGCTTTTGTCAACAGCCACGACCGTTTTGCCGCCAATGACGGCACCGGCGGCTGGATCGTGAATACCGATGGTTTGGTGGTGTATTCCTGGCTCAAATCTTTTGGTTTGAAAGACGAGCTGGCCGGCAGCCCGCTGCAATTCCATTTCGATCAGCCGGTGACGCAAACTACTTTTGCCTTTGTCCGTTCCATGGTAGATGAAGGCTGCGCCTGGTTCTCGCGAACAACGGCATCCAATGAATATTTTGCCAACCGGCAGGCCCTGTTCTACACCGGCAACTTGACCGATTTGCCTTTGCAGGCGAAGACCAACACCCGTTTGGAAAGCCAGGACAGCTGGACGATTCTGCCGTTCCCGGACGGCAACCGGCCGGTGACTGTAGCCAGCGGTTTATCCTACGGGGTGCTGCGCAGCAGTGCAGCCCAGGAGACAGCCGCCTGGTTGTTTGTGCGCTGGATGAGTCAACCTGAAAACAGCGCCAAGCTGCTGGCGGTTGGCGGCGGTTTGCCGGTCAGCACGGCGGCTGCCGAATTAGCCAGGACGCAAATGGACAGCAACCCGCAATGGGTGCTGGCCCAGCAGTGGATGCCGACCATGCAGTCCGCCCCGCCGGTTGCCGGCTGGCGCATTGCGCGCTTTGTACTGCAGGATGCCTTCTGGCAGTCGCTGCAAAGCTTTGTGACGCTGGAAGATTTCCCGTTGATCCTCGAGCAGCTCGACGCAACAATTGTCGAAATCCAGGCACAGCAAGGGCAATAATCTGCTTATATCAATAAGGCATAGATAGTCCCCAGGTTGCCATGGGAGGCCTGCAAGGCCGTTCCTGCCCAGGCTTTGGCTCAGTGCAGGCAGGCTCAGCCACAAAGTGCTTTGTGCGCAGCGCGCCAGTAGTCGTTCCATTGTCACCCTGCCCGTACTCACAGAGCACCCTTCGGGTGGGGCACTTTGTGAGTGAACGGAGTGAAGGGTCTCTACGTAAAATATTTAGATCCTTCGCCTGCGCGGTGCTCCGGCTCAGGATGACACAAAAACCTCCTCCATTTTTCGCTGAAAATGGGGAAGGTAGATGGGGTGAGGCGACGACGGGATTTGAACCCGTGATCAGGGTTTTGCAGACCCTTGCCTTGCCACTTGGCCACGTCGCCTGGAATGCCTGGATTTTAGCTTACAACGGCTGTTTGGTCAAGGAAAGCCCACCACAGGAAAGCCCACCACTGAGCCCTCAACTACCGCGTTCGGGGTTAGAATCAATCCATCCTGCAATCATGCATATCCTGACCAATCCCACACAAAACAAAATCATTGCGCTGCTGCTACGTTTCCTGGCAGCCATTTTGACTATTGCTGCCATCACCCTGGTGCTCCAGGCGTTCCAACCTGAATGGACCAACCAGGTCATCGTCTTGATCTACCTGCTGCCGGTGATGCTCAGCACAGTGTTATGGGGGCTTGTTCCTGGTATTTTGGCGGCTTTCCTGGCATTCCTGGCATTCAACTATTATTACCTCGAACCGTATAACACCTTCCAGGTACATGCAACCCAGGATTTGATCCTGCTGATTATCTTCCTGATTGTGGCAGTGGTATTGGCGCAACTGATCGGCCAGGCCAGGCAGGGTGAGCGGCTGGCCCGCAGCCGCGAGTGGGAGGCCACCCGCATGTATGAGCTGATTTCGGCGCTGGCGCCCCTACAGGATATTCCGGCAGTGGCCCAGGCGCTGGCTGACCGCACCCGCGAAGCTTTCGACTGCACGCAGGTCGAGGTGGCTACGCTGGAGAAGAAGGGCGATCCTTCTATTACAGCCCGGGCACCGGAGTCTGACTCAGTCAATCTGGCTCCAACTACCCACATCCAGATCGATACGGCCCGCGAGAACGAAGGTGAATTACGCCTGTGGTTGGCGGAAGGGAATCTTTCGACGGAGGAACAGCGCCTGCTAGCGGCCTTTGCCAGCCAGGGGGCGCTTTCCATCGAGCGTATTCGCCTGGCGCGTAGCGAGAAACGCTCGCGGCTGTTGGAGGAGAGCGATAAACTCAAATCGTCACTGCTCAATTCGGTTTCCCATGAACTGCGCACGCCGTTGGCCGCCATTAAAGCCTCCGTATCCAGCTTGCGCAGCCAGACGGTGGATTGGAATGCCCCGGAACGCAGCGAGTTGTTGGCGACCATCGAAGAAGAGACCGACCATCTCAACCTGCTGGTCGGCAACCTGCTGGACATGTCGCGCATCGAATCTGGGGCGCTCAAGCCGCACCGCACCTGGAACGCCCTCAGTGAAATCGTCTGGGGAGTAGCTGGCAAAATGCGCACTCAGTTGCAGGATCACCGGTTGGAGATCAACCTGCCCGGCGATTTGCCGCTGGTACCGACCGATTATGTCATGATCGAGCAGGTGTTTATCAACCTGCTCAGCAACAGCATCAAATATGCTGCGCCCGGCACACGTATCGAGATTTCAACCGGCACAGACCTTGATTTTATGCACGTCCGGCTGGCCAACCAGAGTCCGCCGGTTCCCGAGGATCATCTGGAGCTCATCTTCGAGAAATTTCACCGTATCACGGCAGCCGACCGCGTCACCGGCACTGGCCTGGGCCTATCCATCTGCAAAGGGATGATCGAGGCTCATGGCGGGAAAATTTGGGCAGCCAACGAGCCCGGCCGCTTTGTCTTTCATTTCACTTTGCCGCTGACCCTGGACGGCGCGCTGCCGAATTCGCCGCGGGAGGTCGACAATGGATAAAGACCCCACCATCCTGCTCATCGATGACGAACCGCAGATCCTGCGAGCGCTCAAAACTATCCTGGCAGCCAACCATTTTAAGGTGGTTTTGGCGACTACTGGCGAACAGGGGATTGCCATGGCAGTGGCGCAGCCGCCGGATTTGATCATCCTGGACCTGACCCTACCTGATATGGACGGCATCGCTGTCGCCGAGGCGGTTCGTGAATGGTCGCGCGTACCAATCATTGTGCTGTCGGTGCGCGACAATGAAAAGGATAAAGTCGCTGCGCTAGATAAAGGCGCCGACGATTATTTGACCAAACCATTCGGCATCGAGGAACTATTGGCGCGTGTTCGGGTGGCGCTGCGGCATTCCGAGCAGGCGATTGGCAACAAACAGAGTATCATCAAAGCCGGACCCGTAACAGTTGACCTGGCCCGCCATGTGGCTACCATGCGCGGCGAAGAAATCCGCCTGACCGCGACCGAATTCAAGCTGCTGGCTTACCTGGCAGCCCATGCTGACCGGGTGCTAACCCACCAGGCCATCCTGACCCAGGTATGGGGCTTTGAAGACTTCGATCATGTCGAATATTTACGGGTGTACATTGGCCAACTGCGTAAAAAGCTGGAACAAAACCCGGATGATCCACATCTTATCCTGACCGAACCAGGGGTAGGGTACCGGTTTATGGCTGGAGAATAATCTTTATATTTTTTTTATAAGTCTGCTCAGATTTTTGTTGCCAATTTATATCTCTGGAATACACTCTCCTATGCACTTGAAGGAGCGTGTTATGAATTCGGAAAAAGTAGAACATCCACGTCTAATCGTGCTCATGCCGGCAAGTCTGGCGGGGAACCTGGAATTTGCCCAGAAAATCCACTGGATGGCAGCCCGGGCGCAAAATGACGTCCTGTATCTGACACTGCTGGATGACCCAGACAGCACCCTGACTGCCCAGCGGAACCTTGCGACTATGAAAGCCGTGACCGAGTCGAATTTGATCCATGCCGGATCGATTCTGGCGCCGGCTGCCCGCTGGTTCGAAAAACTGGAGAAGGTCCTTCGCCCAGGCGACACCGTCGTGTGTCATGCTGAACAGATGGTCAAGCACGGATTTCTAAAAACGGTTCCTATGCCGGACTACCTGTCAGAAATTTTGAAAGCCCCGGTGGTCACGGTGAATGGATTTTATTCGCCTCAGCGTACGCTGCTGAAAAATTGGCTGAGCGGTTTGCTCTTCTGGATGGGTGCGCTGGTAATTCTGGCGGGTTTCACCTTTCTGGAGCTGCAGGCGGATACCGCGTTCCCGGGTTTTACCCACAAACTGGTCTTAGCCGCAATTTTAATCATTGAGTTTGGCGCGTTCTGGCTCTGGAATCAGATCATTCGCCGGTAATCAAGGATCTCTACCGCCAGGGTTATTCGAATAGCCCTGGATTTAATTTTGAAAAAGGTGTTATAAAGATGAGATTGGAAAGTAATTTTGGCACCACAGTCATCGAACAGGACGTCGAGCATATGCCGCGCAAAAACTGGCACCAATGGTTGATTGGCCGCCCGCTGCAAACCGCCGATGCGCCGCATCAAACCATTGGCAAGGCAATCGGCCTGGCAGTCTTTGCCTCGGATGCGCTGTCATCCACCGCCTACGCCACCCAGGAAATTATGATGATTCTGGCCATCGCGGGCAGCGGCGCGCTGGGATATGTGTTTCCCATTTCGATTGCCATTGTGGCTCTGATGGTGGTTGTGACGATATCGTATCAGCAAACCATTCATGCCTACCCTGGCGGTGGCGGCGCGTACATCGTCGCTCGCGACAACCTGGGTGAGCTGCCCGCACAAACTGCCGGCGCTGCCCTGTTGACCGACTACATTTTGACTGTGGCCGTTTCGATTTCTTCCGGGATCGCGCAAATTACTTCGGCGTTTCCCAATTTGTATGCTTTTCGCGTTGAAATTGCCGTCGCCATGGTGTTTTTGATCATGCTGATTAATTTGCGCGGAGTGAAAGAATCGGGCATCACCTTTGCTATTCCAACCTACTTCTTTATCATCACCATGGTCACGACGGTCGGGGTGGGCTTCTTTCGCTACCTGACCGGGTCGCTCGGCGCGGTGGTCAATCCGCCTGCGTTTTCGGTTGAGGGCGCTATTGGCATGGTAACGCCATTTTTGCTGCTGCATGCCTTTGCCAGCGGAACGGCGGCGCTGACCGGCATCGAGGCCATTTCGAACGGCATCACGGCGTTCAAAGAGCCGCGCAGTAAAAACGCCGGCATAACATTGATATGGATGGCCAGCATCCTTGGCTCACTTTTTCTTGGAATCTCATTTTTGTCGGGTAAAATCGCGGCCGTTCCTTCTGAGGCTGAGACAGTCATTTCGCAATTTGCACGCACCATTTACGGCGGGGAAGGCCTTTTGTATCTGGCAGTCATCGGCGGCACGTCGATCATTTTGATCATGGCAGCCAATACCGCTTTTGCCGATTTTCCACGGCTAGGGGCTTTGCATGCAGCCGATGGCTTTTTACCACGTCAATTTACTTTTCGCGGAAGCCGGCTGGTCTTTTCGCGCGGAATTGTCGCCCTGGCAGTAATTGCCTCTTTTTTGATTATCCTATTCCAGGCCAGCGTGACCCGGTTGATTCCACTCTACGCCATCGGGGTGTTCCTTTCATTTACCCTGTCGCAGGCGGGCATGGCGCGCCGCTGGTGGAAGTCTGGCAAACTCGCGGAGGGCGAGAAAATCGTCGAAGCGGGATCGGTCAACACGTACGACCGTCACTGGAAACTGAAAATGGTGATTAATGGTTTTGGCATGGTTTGCACATTTATCGTCATGGTAGTTTTTGCAGTTACAAAGTTTATGGATGGAGCCTGGATCATCATTATCCTGGTACCTTTACTGGTGTTTGTTTTCTTTGGCATCCATCATCACTATAAGTCATTGGCCAAGAAATTGTCGTTGGAAGATTACAACACGCCCTTGCGCATCTCCCACAACCGCGTACTGTTGCTGATCGCCGGCGTTCACCGCGGCACCCTGGCTGCGCTGGCGTATGCTCGTTCGCTTTCAGAAGACGTAACTGCCGTGCATGTATCCATCGATCCGCTTGAATCACAAAGAGTGGTCGAAAAATGGAACGCTTACGGCGATGGCACCCGGCTGGTGGTGCTGGACTCGCCCTACCGGCTTTTCATCGAGCCGCTGATGGCTTTCATCGAAGTCTTATTGAAATCCCGCCAGCCCAACGATGTGTTGACCATCGTGGTGCCGCAGTTCGTCACCGCGCGCTGGTGGGAGAACCTGTTGCATAACCAGACAGCATTGATGCTGCGCTTTGCGCTGCTGTTCAAGCAGGGACTGGTGATTTTAGAAGTACCCTATAACGTATAAAACCGCTGCAATATTATGGTTTCATCCTTCCAGGGATCCAAAAACCCCTGGATTTCCACGGCATCCCCTACCGTGGAAAGGGGCACGGTTAACCATCGCACATGCGATCGGATATCGTGCCCCAAATTTTATATTGGTTAGGAAAATAAACCTTCTAATGAAACGCTAATCGAAGAACTATTGACTTCTCTATGCCCTTAAACTATATTTGTACATAGACATCATGAGATATATATAGGAATACATAGATCTGCATGGTTAAAAATTCCCCCTGGCTATCCCTATCTGAAGCTGCTCAATTACTTGGCGTCCATTTTACCACCTTGCGCCGTTGGACGAACGCTGGCCTGGTGGAGCATATCCGCACACCCGGCGGTAAAAGAAAGTATACCCGCAAAGCGATTGATGAATTCCTGGAGCGCCACCGGAGTCAGGTTTCGAATCCTCTTGTGCTGCAACAGTTCACATCCAAATTGGTTACCAAAACGCGTGAGGAACTTCGCACCAGCGAAATTGCTGACCAGGCCTGGTACCTTCAACTGAGTGAAACTCACCGCCTGCAAATGCGGAGCTCAGGCAATCGATTAATTGCACTCCTTTTCCAATACTGCGCTCGTGACGCCAATGGCGATGTCTTTCTGAAGGAAGGCGATAGGATCGCCCACGAATACGGCCGGTTTTGTTATTCCGTCGGAATGACGCTGGCAGAATGCACCCGGACTTTTTTGTTTTTCCGTAGATCCATGCTCAACTCAATCCACGAAACAGGAACACTTCAAGGCATGGCTGACGTGGACAGCCACCAACTTTTCCAGAGAATGGTCTATTTTTTGGATGAGATTACTGTCGGCATGGTATCGGAATACAGCAATTCCTAAACACCCCCCCATCTGAACAGGTAATTGCAATGCAGCTTATCCGCCAACCTTTATATGATCTGAAAACTCGCCCTTTTATGGTGATCTGGGAGACAACCCAGGCTTGCGACCTGGCTTGCAAACACTGCCGGGCTGAGTCGCAGCCCGAACACAACCCTCACGCCCTGTCCTTCGAGGAAGGGAAAAAACTCATCGACCAGGTGGTTGACCTGGGCAAACCTCACCCGCTGTTCATTATGACCGGCGGAGATCCCTTCAAGCGCAAGGATATTTTTGATCTGACCGATTATGCTGCTTCTCAGGGGCTGCCGGTGGCGCTTTCTCCGTCGGGTACGCCGCTGCTCAACGCAGCCAACCTGACCCGGCTGCAGAATGTCGGCTGTAAAGTCATTTCACTCAGTCTGGACGCCAGCACTCCCGCAGCGCATGACGCCTTTCGCGGGGTGGCCGGGTCTTACGATTGGACCGTCAACGGCTGGAAAACGGCGCGCGAAATCGGTTTGAAACTGCAGGTGAACACAACCGTCACCCGTTACAATCTGGATGACCTGCCGGATATGTTTGCGCTGGTCCGCGCTCTGGGCGTCATGACCTGGAGTCTCTTTTTTCTGGTACCCACCGGCAGAGGGTTGGCGGCGGATGAAATCTCGCCGGAGGATTACGAAGCGGTGATGAACTTCCTCTACGACGCATCCAAATACGTCAGCCTCAAGACCACCGAGGGCCATCATTACAAGCGGGTCGTCCTGCAGCGGGCATACCTGGAAGCCAACGGTTTGCCGGTGGAGAAGTACATGCAATTGAACGATACCTACTACCGTTTGAGCGCTGCGCTTCACGAGCACATTGAAGCTGGACCTGTCCCGATCATCGAACCGGATCGCATGCGTCGAACGCCGCTCCATGTCAATGCCGGGGACGGGTTTGTGTTCATCTCGCTGCTGGGAGAGGTGTTCCCTTCGGGTTACTTACCGCTCAGCGCTGGGAATGTCCGCACGCAAACGCTGAAAGAAATTTATCAGGAAAGCAACCTCTTCAAATCATTAAGAAACAAGGACGAGTTGAAAGGCCGCTGTGGGGCATGTGAATATCGATATGTCTGCGGAGGTTCACGTTCACGCGCATTTGCAACTGCAGGAGATTATTTGGCGGAAGAACCTTTCTGTTCCTATCAGCCTGGTTCCTTCCCCTTCCCAGAAGCGATTCAAGAAATGAAACACTAATTTCATCCTGTTGAGGATTGCGTCTGTAGCCGCTACGTGCGGAGGGATTAACTTTGTCTCAATCCGAGGTGTAAACGAATGAATGATCGCCTTTTGAGTTTCTTTAATTTTTTTCAGTTCACTTCAGCTTATTGGGAATTGGCCGCCGAAGAACGCCGGGATGTGCAGGCACGCCTGTTGACCGACTTGACAGCAACCAAACTTCATTTTGATCTCTATCAGGTCTTTCCGCTGGACGCCCAGGTGGACCTGCTCCTGTGGTGTACGGTCCAGCTGACCGAGGAAATGACCCCCGAGCAATTCTTCGAAGTCGCAGCCCGAATGTTGATGCCGTACCGACAATTGGTTTCCCCGAAATTGATCTGGTGGGGCATGACGCGTCCCTCCGATTACGCGCGCGGGAAATCCGCCCAGGAAATCGATCCGTTCGATGGTCAGCGCAGCCGTTACCTGGTGGTCTATCCATTTTCCAAGAGCAGCGAATGGTACAAATTGAGCCGCGACACCCGCCAGGGCATGATGAACGAGCATATCCGCATCGGCCATCAATACCCGCAGATCAAGCAACTGCTGCTCTACTCGACAGGACTGCAAAACCAGGAATTTATTGTCACCTACGAGACCGAAGACCTGGTTCAGTTCTCGGCATTGGTGGCGGAATTACGCAGCAGTGAAGCGCGCCGGTTTACCAGCGTGGATACACCCGTTTTCACAGCCATTTACCACAGCCCTGAAGAAACATTGGGCCTGTTCATATAAGGAACCCATGAACCCAAAACATGCGATTCTTTTACTGGCTTACGGCGGCCCCGACTCTCTGGTTGATGTCGAACCATATCTCCTGGATGTACGCGGCGGCCGCGCCACTCCGCCGGAGTTGGTTGAGGAAATTCGCGGCCGGTATGCAGCGATTGGCGGGAGGTCGCCGCTGCTGGAAATCACCCGCCGCCAGGGGCAGGCCCTGGAAGCGCACCTCAACCACAATTCCACGGGGCAATACAAGGTCTTTGTTGGAATGCGCCATTGGAAGCCATACATTCGCGAAGCGGTCGATCAAATTGCCCGCGAGGGCATAACCCGGGTGACTGCCATCTGCATGAGCCCCTTCTTTTCAAAAATGAGCACCGGCGCGTATTACGAACACCTGCAAAAGGCCATCGAGCAGCAACTGGTGGAATCCGCCTGGCGGAATGAACTCAACCTGCGGAAAATCGAAGCCTGGTACGACCACCCGGATTTTATCCATGCTCTGATTGCTAACCTACAGACTGGTCTCAAGCAGTTCGGTCAAGGTGCGCAGCTGCGGGAAGGCCGCCCGGTCGTGCTTTTTACTGCCCATAGTTTGCCAGCTGCATTGGCTGAACAAGCTGATCCCTATGCCGGACAGTTTGCCGACCTGTGTCAGCGAGTCGCGGAAGAAGCCGGCTTGCGACCGGAGGATTGGCGGGCCTGCTATCAAAGCGCTGGAGCGCGCAACGGCCGCTGGTTGGGGCCATCGCTTGAGGATAGCTTGCAGCAACTGGCATCCGAGGGGAGAAAAACCGTCCTGGTGGCGTCCATCGGTTTCCTCTGCGACCATGTGGAGGTGCTGTATGACATCGACATCGAAGCCCGGCGCGTCGCTGCGCAAGCTGGTATTCATCTGGAGCGCACTGCTTCCATGAATGACCAACCCCTGTTCATTGCGGCGCTGGCTGAAATTATTCAATCGGGAGGAAGAAAATCGTGAGTCAGTCCGCTGTCAATGAACCGACCAGCCGGAAGGTTATCGTCGTTGGAGGAGGAATTGCGGGGTTATCCGCTGCCTTCTACCTGCAGCAGGAAGGTAAAGCCAATAACGCAGCGCTATCTATCACTCTGGTGGATGCCAACCCGAAATTGGGCGGAAAGATTCTGACCGAAAAAGTGGATGGGTTTACAGTCGAAGGCGGACCGGACTGCTTTATCAGTCAAAAACCGTGGGCTGCCGAATTAGCCCACCAGCTCGGGATTCAGGATGACCTGATCGGTACCAACGATCACCAGCGCAAGACGTTCGTTTTGAATAATGGCAAGCTTACCCCGCTGCCGGATGGGGTGATGTTGATCGTTCCCACCCGGATCATGCCGTTCGTCCTTTCACCCCTCATCACCTGGCCTGGAAAAATCCGCATGGGATTGGACTGGTTCATTCCGCGCCGGCCAGGGCGTGATGACGAAACTGTGGGCGACTTTGTGCGGCGCCGGTTGGGAAGCGAGGCGCTGGACAAAATTGCCGAACCGCTCCTTTCTGGGATTCATGTCTCGGACCCTGAAAAACAAAGCCTTCTGGCAACCTTTCCCCGCTTCCGTACCATCGAAGAAAAACACGGCAGTTTGATCCGCGGCATGTTGGCCGAACGCAAGGCTGCCAAAGCCAGAAAGTCCGCAGAGGCCAGGCCGGTATCGCTCTTTCAATCTTTCAAGCAAGGCGTCGGCCGGTTAACCGAGGCTTTGGAAACGGCGTTGACCGACTGCCGGTTGATCAAAGATACGCGCGCCATTTCGATTGCGCGCGGCGGCGAAGGCGGCTACCGGATCGAACTAAGCAGCGGGGAAACGCTCACGGCGGATGCCGTCGTTCTTGCGACGTCAGCGTACGTTGCGGCTGAATTGCTTGCTGCTGTTGGCCCGAATACCGCTGTTATGTTAAACGCCTTCGATTATGTATCCACCGCTACGATTTCCCTTGGATTTCGCAAGCAGGATATCCAAAAGCCGTTCATGGGCTTTGGGTTTGTCAACCCAAGCACGGAAAAGCGCCGTATTTCAGCCTGCACCTGGACTTCCTTCAAATTCGACCACCGCGCCCCGGAAGATCACATTTTGCTGCGCTGCTTTGTCGGCGGTCCCGGCAAAGAGGAAATGGTCGAGCTGGACGATGAAACCCTCATCAAAATTGCACGCGCAGAGCTGGCGGACATTTTAGACCTTACTGCAGAACCCGTGCTGACCCGCATTTATCGCTGGCGCAAGGCCAACCCGCAATATAACCTGGGTCATATGGATAACGTACGCCAGACTTTTGAAGCCTGCGCCAAAGAACTGCCCGGTATCTACCTCACCGGGTCGACATACGAAGGGGTGGGGATTCCGGATTGTGTCCATCAGGGACAGCAGGTTGCAAAAAAAGTGATGGGTTTTATAAGTGAAACGAAAGCAGAAAGTTACCTTTAGGATGATGGAATCCCAGCCATGCGCCTGATCTGTTTGAGCGTTTCCCATCACAACACGCCGGTTGAGATGCGCGAATGTTTGAGCATACCTTCGGATAGGATCGAAAGCGCATTATCAGAATTTCCAATTCGGGTGGGTGAATTCGAGCCGATCCGCGAGATGGCTTTCCTTTCCACCTGCAACCGGTTAGAAATTTATGCTTTGATAGCTTCAACAAATGAGTTGGAAGCGGATACGAATTCGGTTTTTCAACCCGTTTTAACTTATCTTCGCAACGCGTTTGAGATTCCAACCCACCCTATCGAACCCTATTTCCGCACATATACCGGAAATTCAACGGTCGCGCATCTTTTTCAAGTAGCCGCAGGGTTGGATTCGATTGCCATCGGCGAAACTCAAATCCTGGGCCAGGTCTCGCAGGCACTGGATATTGCGCTCCAATGCGGCAGCGCCCGGCATGTTCTTGCTTCACTATTTAGAGCGGCAATTCACGCCGGGAAACGGGTTCGAAACGAGACCGAAATCGGTCGCCGCCCTATCAGCATCTCCTCTATCGCTGTTCAGCTTGCCGAAGCAACCCTGGGTACCCTGACCCATAAACAAATTTTAGTCATTGGCGCGGGGAAAATGGGCGGATATGCAATTACATCCTTGCGGGAGCATGGCGTTCAGCAAATCATCCTCGCCAACCGCACGTTGAAACGTGCAGCCGAATTGGTGGCGAAATATGGCGGGGAAGTTCTACCGTTCGAGGACATACCAGCTGGATTGCAAGACGCCGATGTTGTATTTACCTCGACTGCTGCATCGCAACCCATCCTTCAGCGGGATTTGATTGGCAAAGTTATGTCACGGCGGCCGCACAGACCGCTGACATTAATCGATCTGGCCGTGCCAAGAAACGTGGAAACCGGGGTCAGGGAAATAGCAAATGTCCGATTGTTTGACATGGACGATCTGCAAAGATATGTCGACACAGCGAAAATCGGCAGCCATCAGAATATTGCTTATGCAAAAACAATCGTTGCTGAAGAGGTGGCAGATTACGAGAACCTGCTCCAGGTGATCCCATTCATCGGTGAGCTTCATAAGAAAGTGGAGCAAATCCGGCAGTCTGAGGTTGCCAGAACACTCAGACATTTATCTGATCCGGATCCTGAAGTTCTTGAGCAAATCGACCTTCTTTCCCGGGGGCTGGTTCGAAAAATATTGCATGAGCCGACCATGCATTTACGCACCGAAACGAATCGGGAAACTCTCAACGATTATGTAGATACTTTAGCCCGATTGTTTGATCTGAGCGAGCCCGATCCGGATCTTTCTCTTAAAAAGGCAGTGATATGAACAATCCAACCACCCGGATAATCACCTTGGGAAGCCGGCCTTCAAAATTGGCCCGCTGGCAAACGGAACACATCCTTGCGCAGCTTAAATCAGCCTGGCCAGCCCTTTCTTTCCGGCTGGTTACCCTGGTTACCACCGGAGACAAAATCATCGACCGCCCTCTGCCAGAAATCGGCGGCAAAGGCGTGTTCACCGCGGAGTTGGAAAGCGCCTTGCTCTCCGGCGAAATCGACCTGGCCGTTCATTCCCTGAAGGACCTGCCGGTTGAAAACTCGGCAGGGTTGAGCATCGGCGCAGTAGGCCTGCGTGCCTGCGCTCAGGATGTATTGATCTCAGCAAAGGGAGAAACGCTTTGGGAGTTACCTGTGGGTGCCCGGTTGGGAACCTCTAGTCTGCGCCGCGAAGCCCAGGTAAAAGCTGCCCGCCCTGATTTGACCATTCTACCGCTGCGCGGAAACGTAGATACCCGCCTCCGCAAAGTACTGGAGGGAGAGTACGATGCGATCATTCTGGCGGCTGCCGGAATCGAGCGACTGGGTCTTGGAAATCATATTACTGAATATATTTCTTTGGATGTTATGCTTCCAGCCCCCGGTCAGGGAGCCCTGGCAATCCAATGCCGGTCCGGGGATGTTGAACTTCTCCAACTACTCCAGCCGATTCATGACCTGCCTACATACAACGCTGTCACTGCTGAACGCGCTTTTCTGGCAGCACTTGGCGGGGGCTGTTCAGCGCCAGTGGCAGCACATGCCACGCTGGATGGCGCGCAACTCGAAATACGCGGTCTGGTTGCGGGCATCGATGGGCGGCGGGTAATCCGTGTCGCAGCGATGGGAGAAGACCCGAAAAAGACAGGGGGGCTGCTCGCCCAGAAAGCGCTTGACCAGGGCGCCGCGGAATTGTTAAGATGAACAATCTAACCGGTAAGCGCGTTCTCGTCACTCGCCCAAGAGCACAAGCAGCGGCTTTGATTGAACGATTAACCGCTCTGGGCGCTGAGCCGGTCGTCTTTCCCACCATTGAAATTTCTGCGCTGGAAGATACGTCATTGATCGACCAGGCAATAACCAATCTTAGCGCCTACCAGTGGGTCATCTTCACCAGCGTCAACGGTGTATCTGCTTTCTGGCAGAGGCTCACTGCTCTAGGCAAAGAAAGCAGTGCATTCGCCGGGATCCAGGTCGCAGCTATCGGGCCGGCAACCGCCCAGGCGCTCATGGAAATGGGAGTGCAACCCGCCTTTGTCCCCGATGAATATGTAGCTGAAGCCATACTGCCTGGCCTGGGAGATGTGCGCGGCCAGAGGGTTCTATTGCCACGAGCAGAGATAGCCCGAAAGGCGCTGGTGGATGCGCTTCAAAATCAAGGGGCTTTTCCTGAGGAAATTGCAACGTACCACACCCTGCCGTCTCATCCTGATTCGCAAGCATTAGCCGAACTGGAAAAGGGGGTGGATTTTGCCACTTTTACCAGCTCATCGACGGTGCAAAATTTCTTTGCCCTTTTAGGTGGACGCGCGTCCGAACTACTAAAAGGGGCGGTAATAGCCTGCATCGGTCCCATTACGGCTGAAACTGCCCAAAAGATGGGGCTTGCAGTCGATATCTTGGCAGCAGACTATACGGTGGATGGACTGGTTGAAGCGCTGCTTAAAGCCAACCTTAGATGACAGTGAGGAGTATCCTGTGAATTTTCAAACCAAGACAACTCAAACCCCAAAAGAGAAGATCGGACAGACAGCCAGCTTTCCGACCATTCGCCCGCGCCGATTACGGATTTCTCCGCAAATCCGTGCCATGGTGCGAGAAACCAACCTGGCTCCCAATGACTTGATCTATCCGCTTTTTGTCACCCATGGCCGGGGGGTAAGAACAGAAATCTCCTCCATGCCTGGGGTCTACCATTTATCACCCGACATGCTCGCGGATGAAATTCAATCTGTTGCCGAATTGGGCATCCCGGCCGTCCTTTTGTTTGGCATTCCGGCTGAAAAAGATCCGATCGGGCTGGAAAATTTTTCAGACGACGGCATTATTCAACAGGCTGCCCGGGTGATCAAAAACACCCATCCTGATATGGTGGTGATCACTGACGTTTGCATGTGTGAATATACCGATCATGGTCATTGCGGTATCTTGAACGTGGGCGGGAAAAATCGGCCCAACCTCCACCTTCCCGAGGGGTATGTACTGAACGACGAGACGTTGGAAATTCTGGCTAAAGTGGCTGTCTCACACGCAGCGGCCGGGGCAGATATCGTCGCGCCTTCCGGGATGATAGACGGCATGATAGCGGCAATTCGTACAGGCTTAGACTCTGCTGGGTACGAGCATACACCGATCCTTTCCTACTCCACCAAATATGCCTCCGGTTTTTACGGGCCGTTCCGCGAAGCAGCCCAGGGTGCGCCAAAATCCGGTGACCGCCGCAGCCACCAAATGGATCCGGCCAATGTCCGGGAAGCGCTGCGAGAGACCGCTTTAGACGTAGCTGAAGGCGCGGATATGCTGATCGTCAAACCCGCCCTAGCCTATCTGGATGTAATCCGCGCCGTCCGCGAACACTTTCCAGAACTCCCTCTGGTTGCCTATAACGTCAGTGGGGAATATTCCATGCTGAAGGCGGCTGCCGCCCAGGGTTGGTTGGATGAAGAACGTGTTGCGTTGGAAATTCTGACCGGTATTCGGCGGGCTGGCGCCGATATGATTATCACCTATCATGCCAAAGACGCTGCCCGGTGGCTGCAAAATGGCTAACTTCGTAACCTACACTCCACACCATGTTTCGCGAAAGCCACTTTGATCCTATGGAACCTTTAACTTCCAGTCAACGATTTCTCAATGCCTGCTGGCAAAAGCCAGTGGACAGAACACCGGTATGGTTTATGCGGCAGGCCGGTCGTTTTTTAAGCGAATATCGCGCGATTCGGGCTCATCACACACTGCTCGAAATCTGCGCCCAACCGGAACTAGCTGCGCAAGTTACTCTTCAGCCTGTAACTCGGTTGGGTGTGGATGCGGCGATATTGTTTGCTGATATTCTCTTGCCATTAGTCCCGATGGGGATCCAATTGGAATTTGCCGCTGGAGAAGGACCCGTGATTCACAACCCGATTCAGAGCGTAACAGACGTGGCTGCGCTTCGCCCGGTTGAGCCGCGAGAGTCACTGGCTAATGTCCTCGCTGCGATCCGGATCGTGCGGAAGGAACTGGATGGCACAACAGCCCTGATTGGTTTTGCCGGCGCGCCATTTACCCTGGCCAGTTACCTTATCGAAGGTGGTTCTTCGCGCAACCTGTTAAAAACCAAGCGCATGATGTATTCTGACCCGCAATCCTGGCACCGGTTGATGGAAAAACTGGCGCAAGTCATTGCGGATTATCTCAGCGCCCAGATCGATGCCGGGGCGCAAGCCGTTCAGTTATTCGATAGTTGGGTTGGAACGCTCACTCCGGACGATTACCGCGAGTATGTATTCCCTTACTCAAAATCCATATTTGCGGCTCTCCAAATAACGGGGGTACCGACGATTCACTTTGGCACCGGCACTGCCTCGCTGCTGCCGCTGATGAAAGAAGCCGGTGGGAACGTCATTGGCGTCGATTGGCAGACCCCGCTGGATTGGGCCTGGAAGCTGTTAGGTCACCAGGTGGCGGTGCAGGGCAACCTGGATCCGGTAGCCTTTTATGCGCCTGAAGCCGAGCTTGATAAGCGCGTGGAACGGGTCTTGCGCCAGGCGGGTGGGCGTCCGGGGCATATCTTCAATCTGGGACACGGCGTATTGCCGGACACGCCTGTTGATCAGGTCAAACGCGTCGTCGATCTGGTTCACGAGTGGTCATACCAACCTGTGGAATGATGGAGGCATAATGGAAACTTCAAAATCACAACAACTGTTTTCCGACGCCCAGCAGTTCTTTCCGGGCGGCGTCAACTCACCGGTGCGGGCTTTTCGCGCGGTGGGAGGGCAGCCCTTGTTCATTGATCGGGGCGAGGGAGCATACCTCTACGACGTGGATGGAAACCGGTTTGTGGATTATGTTTTATCCTGGGGACCGCTCATTCTGGGTCATGCCCATCCTGCTGTCGTCACAGCTATCTCGAAGGCTGCCGCACGCGGGACCAGCTTTGGCGCTCCATGCGAACTTGAGATTAAACTGGCCCGATTGATTCAGGTTTTTATGCCAAACCTGGAAATGTTGCGCTTCGTAAATTCAGGCACGGAAGCGACCATGACAGCATTACGGCTTGCCAGGGCATACACCGGGCGGTCGAAGATCGTCAAATTTGAGGGGTGTTACCATGGGCATGCGGATATGCTGTTGGTGAAAGCCGGTTCCGGTGTAGCCACGCTCGGGTTGCCTGATTCGCCCGGTGTTCCAGCCGCGAGCACAGCCGATACCCTGGTGGTTCCCTATAATGATATTGCTGCGGTGGAAATGCTTTTCAACCAAAAAGGCGCTGAAATTGCAGCGGTAATCGTCGAACCGGTGGCCGGAAACATGGGAGTGGTGCCACCAGAAGCTGGATTCCTGGAAGTCTTGCGCCGCTTGACGACCGAATGCGGAGCTTTATTAATTTTTGACGAGGTGATGACCGGGTTCCGGGCTCATCCGGGCGGCGCTCAGGCGCTGTATCGCGTTCATCCTGACCTGACCACGTTGGGCAAAGTGATTGGCGGCGGTTTGCCTGTCGGAGCTTATGGCGGGAGGAAGGAAATCATGCAAATGGTGGCCCCTTCTGGGCCTATGTACCAGGCTGGGACGCTATCCGGAAATCCGCTGACGATGGCAGCCGGCATTGCTACTCTGGAAGAGTTAAACAAGCCCGAAATTTGGAATAATATCGAGCAGATGACATCGCAGCTAGGGGACGGCGTACGCGCAACCGCAAAGGATGCCGGTATAAAGGTCGTAGTGCAACAGGTGGGAACCATGTTTACAACCTTCTTCACGGACCGGCCCGTAACGGATTGGTCGAGCGCAAAGCGAGCGGATACTGCGCTTTATGCTGAGTTCTTCAGGGCAATGCTGTCGGAAGGAATTTACCTGGCTCCTTCTCAATTTGAGGCCGGGTTTTTGTCGTCCTTTCATTCTGAGGATGTCGTCGGAAAAACGATCAAGGCTGTGCAAAACGCATTTCGGCGAATTTCAAAATGACGTATCGTTTTGGACAAACAAGTGGGTTTCCTGGATATATAAAATCCCCGACTCCGGGGATTTGAGCGGGCGATGGGATTCGAATAATATCCCCTCAATGGGGACCCACGACTTTATTTTGGCGGGCAATGCCCGCCGCTACATGGATATAAAAAATCCCCGTTTCCGGGGAACTGAGCGGGCGATGGGATTCGAATAATATCCCCTCAATGGGGACCCACGACTTTATTTTGGCGGGCAATGCCCGCCGCTACATGGATATAAAAAATCCCCGTTTCCGGGGAACTGAGCGGGCGATGGG
>JBAZZG010000015.1:0-70512 GCA_041658905.1 Bellilinea sp. | reverse complement strand
ATGTCTTTCTTTTTGAAGAGGAAAGGGATCAGGCAATTGGTGTCGCCGACAAAGCCGGTGAATGGAATTATTCCCTGATCGAAAAAGTGGCAGATGTAGTTTTACCCTTTCGCCCAGATTGGGTCATCCAGGCTAGCCGTAAACAGGCAGAAGGGTTAATCGCCAGAACCCAGAGCAAATATTATGCTATCGCAGCAGGCTGGTTGGCAAAGATGAAACGGGCTTATCTTTCCTCCGGTAGGAAAGCCGAATGGTTGTCATACCTGGATGGGTTGAAAAGCACCTATTCGCGCCGACCAGCGCTGCAGGCAGAACTGCGAAAATTATAACTCTGGTGGTTTGGGGGAACACACTGTTTCTTTAATTAGGTAAACCAAAAATAGCTTCCTGTGGTTCACGTCTGCGGTAACGTCAGCGGCAGGGCCGCGGCAAGAGAACACCTTCCCTTTTATTTAGGATTTTTATTCCACGATCTCTGGTAAATTCAATAACATCGCATCATGCCGCTGTCTTGAATCTACAACCAGTTGCGATGAGAAACCAGATCGGGAGCATAACGCAAAACAGAACTGATAGTTTTCCAATTACCTTAGGGAACTTGACGAACCCTGGTAAAGAGGATGCTATACGCACATCGATCCATTATCGCTACTTGCTAGGCAAGCGAGAACCAGCGTTTGTCGGTTTGGCTCAATTGCAGAACCCGCCGCACAATCCCATGCACTTCGTGCAGGGCGTACCGGTGGCACGGATTCAGGATCTTTGCTCACACCGCCCCGGGTGCTTTTGGAGCACCCTAGCAGGTGTGATATAACCCGGAAGTCAGTGGTCCCCATCGGGGATGATATTCGAATCCACTCCCCGTTACTATTACCCAGACGCCCATCCCTCTCACGACCCCAGTTCGGGGACGCAGAGATCGCGGAAATGGACGTTTTTGGTTTAAACATGCGCTAAACCTTGGTATTTTTATTTAGCCCGAGAATATCATTCCAACGGATAAGATGCAATCTATCAATTTGCATAGGTTTTTAACAAAATATACCAATATGGATAGGTTTTCAAAGCTTCAGACATCCCTGAAAGGAAAACTACAGGGCATTCAAGCAAAATCATTGCAACCAATTATCATCTTGGCCCAAAACCGTACTTTGAAGCAAAATAGTCTTTATTGACTTTTAAGTTGTTCTACATAACCATTCGTATTTACACGGATTTAGGATTTGAACTTGTGATCTGCGGTTCGAATCCACTCACCGCAACTGCTTTCGATACACTCAGGATTGGGTGTTTATGGACAATACATGCGGTACACTTTGATCAATCTGTTTACTCAAAGAATAGCTTTCTCTTGAGTTGGTTTCATCCCCTCATTGTAAAAAAAAACCATATCGGTATTGCTAGCAATTTGCAGATTAAGCAATATCAGGTCGTTCCTTACTTCACCCTCCCATGGTCACAATGACGCGATGTTCGCGATGATCATCGACCAGGGGTATAGATCCATTATTCAGCGGTTGCCCATCCAGCAAAATTTGCCGGACCTGTCGGGAAACATGCTCGGGGTTGTCCACCTGGATCGAGTACACGGATTCTCCGAATTGATAACGAATCCCAAAGCCTTCCCAGGCGGGTGAAATGACCGGGTCAATGTGCAGCGTATCTCCAATTTTCTTGAAGCCGAGAATGGCCTCTAGCCCGAGACGGTACATCCAGGCAGCTGAACCCGTATACCAGGTCCATCCGCCGCGGCGCAGATAGGGCGCCTGGCTGTAAATATCCGCGCAAACCACATACGGCTCAACCCGGTAAACAGCAGCCTTTTCTTCGCTGTTGGATTGAAAGACTGGATTGAGCAGGTCAAAGAGGGCTGATGCCTGATTTCCATCACCCAGGCAGGCAAGCGCCCAGGCGGTCCAGGTGGCAGCATGCGTGTACTGCCCCCCATTCTCGCGCGTACCCGGAAGGTAACCTTTGATGTAGCCCGGGTCTTTTTCGGTCTGATCGAAGGGCGGCGTAAAGAGCAACGACAACCGCTCCTGTGGGCGTACAAGGCGTTCCATCACTGACTGCATGGCCTGCCGGCTGCGTTGCGGGTCGCCTGACCCGCTGAGAATCGCCCAGGATTGGGCAATGGCATCGATCTGGCTTTCGACATTTTGGCTGGAACCGAGCGGCGTTCCATCATCATAATAAGCGCGCCGGTACCAATCACCATCCCAGGCGGAGTGTTCAACGGCGGCTGCATATTCTTCCGCCCGGGACCTGTACTGTTGTGCAGTTTCGGTATGCCCGCTCTTTTCGCAGATCGCGGCAAAGCGTTTCAAGACGTCGCAAAGGAACCAGGCCAACCAGACGCTCTCACCTTGTCCCTTTTCCCCGACGCGGTTCAGGCCGTCATTCCAGTCGCCGGTCCCGATCAATGGCAAGCCGTGTCGGCCTTTGGTGGAACCTTTTTCGATGGCTCGCAGGCAGTGTTCCATCAGTGAATAAGATTGCTCGGTGGGGGAGTACTCGCCGTAATGCTCGTCTTCCCCTTCCGCAAGGAGCGGGGCGTTCAAAAATGAAACTTTTTCATCCAGAAGACCGGCGTCGCCAGTCGCTTCAATATACAGCGCAGTGACATAGGGCAGCCACAACAAATCATCAGAAAATCGCGTGCGCACTCCACGACCGGATGGCGGATGCCACCAATGAAGCACGTCGCCTTCTACAAACTGGTACTGCGCAGCAATGAGAATCTGGCTGCGGGCAATCGCCGGGTCAATGGGGAGTAAGGCTAAAACATCCTGAAGTTGATCGCGGAAACCAAACGCGCCGCTGGATTGGTAGAAACCTGTGCGGCCCCAGATGCGACAGGAAAGCGTCTGGTAGAGCATCCAACGGTTCAGGATCAAGTCGGTCGCTGGTTCGGGGGTATGGACCTGCACAGCGCCAAGTAACTTGTCCCAGAACACCTGAGTGCGTTTATAGGCCCCACTAACATTGCTTGGGCGATGGTATTTGTTGGCCAATGAAAGAGCGTGTTCTTTATCGATGCCCTGCCCGAGGACGAAATAAATCTCTTCAGTCGCACCGGGAAGCAGATCAAGATGAATTTGCATCGCAGCGCAAGGATCTTCACCGGGGGCAATGCGAGTTTCCAGTCCCAATCGGTGGAGCGCCGCCGGGAAGGCAGGGGTTCCGCCCCGCCCGAGGAACTCCGTACGGTCAGCAGTCAGGCCATGCACCGCTTTGGAGGCAATCAGGAAGGCGACGCGATTTCCAAATTCGGGACTGTACGGATTAGTCGCCATGAGGCATTGCCGGGCTGAATCATACTCCGGGATGATATACGCCATACTTGCGGCGTGCGTTGTGCCTAAAACCCACTCGACGTACTGAGTCGCGGTGATCCGGCGAGTGTGGCTCAAGGTATTTTCTACCTTGAGATAGATAATTTTGACCGGATCTTCCGGGCTGGCGAAAAGCGTGAGATTTTGCCGGAGGCCGTGCGAGTTGTGCTCGAAGACGCTATAACCTGCCCCGTGCGTGACCCGATACGGCTGGTCCGAGCCGGCCGGGAGCGGTGTAGGGGTCCAGACCTCGCCGGTTTCTTCATCGCGCAAGTAGAGCGCTTCACCGGTTGGATCCTGTACCGGGTCGTTTGACCAGGGGGTAAGGCGGTTTTCGCCGCTGTTCAATGCCCAGGTGCACTGGCTGCCAGCCTCGCTGACCATAAAGCCAAATCCCGGATAGCCGATTACATTCACCCAGGGGGCAGGTGTGGTCTTTTTGGGTGGCAAATTTTCTGCACTGCCGGAGGTCGCGGCCGGCGGACGGACATGTCCTTTCCAGTCGATGATGTATTCGCGACCGTCGGCGCTAAAACCCCCATAGCCATTGTAAAACATCAACTCGCCCTTGTCCGCTAACGGCAGGGTCTGTGGGGGAATGGCAGCATTCGCAGGATCTACCAGCTGCCGGGTTGGTGTGACATCCGGTAGATGGTGCACCGGATAGGAATACCCTTGCATTTGATTTCCCAAAGGCCCATTAGCTCCGATGAGAAATACACAGGCAGCTGTCTGGAGCAGGGTATGTTCCTCGACCGTCATCTGGTCGCCGTAAAGAATGAAGATTCCACCGCGCTGGTGCAGCCACTCCTCACCGTTTACTTTGCTGACCAGGCGATAGAGCATGCTATTCAACTCTGCGCCGTAATCGGTCGGTTGGCGATTGATGATAACCACGTCCACATTAAACCGGCGGCTGCGCAGGAACTTGTGCAGAAGCAGGGTTTCACGCGCCAGGTCGATATGTTTGGGGTTGTCCAACTCGACCAACAGGATGGGGTAATCCCCGGAGATGCCAAATCGCCACAAGCCGGGCTGACCAAGGCGGTTGGCTGCGATCGTTTCTGAACCGGCGCGGACGCCCTTGAATGAATAAATCAACGCCGATAGAACTTGTAAGGCGTTTTTAAACACCTCAGTGGTGATGTTCTGTTTACCCAGCCAAGCCTGGGCAGCGATATTGGCCTGGTGGAAAGAATGTTCGATCAGAGTCCAATTGCGATACCGTTTAGCCAGGGCAAGAATGGCTTCGCGGCTCTCTGCGGCGAAGGTAAGGTAGGCAACATCCGCGCTGGCGTGTGGTTCCAATCCAATCTCCTGCGCAAGCGCGAAGATTGGGTCGAGTGTCGCGCCGGATGTGCCCGTCAAGTTATGCGGCGCGGTCAGGGCGGTCGGATTGCGTAAGGATTGGTTCCTGCCAATGAATTTGTCCCGGTCTGCTTCATGCTTTGCAGCGGCATAGCTCCCTTCGACCACCAGCATATGCCCCATATAGATCGTCGTTTCCTGACTGGAGCGCGGCCGGCGTTTGAAGATTTGCAGGTTAAGTTCGGGAACAAATTCGCTCTCGATAAACAGTTTATTGAAAGCCGGGTGGCGGACATCAGCAGATTGAGGTGCGAGGATCACCTCACCATAAGACGTCAACCGGAGGTCGCGGGAGTCTCCGATGTTATTGTGCAGGTGAATCCGGCGGATCTCTACCGGGTCATCAGGTGCTACCGTGACTTCCATGGTAGAGGTGATCTCATTTTCCGTACGGCGAAAAACAGCCATGTGAGCGAAATAGGTGACCTGCATATCCGCCGGGCTGCCAGGAATGGGTTGGTGTGCAGCGGACCACAGCTTGCCCTGATTTCGCGGATCAGCACCCATTTCTTGGATGTAAATCCAGGTTCCCCAGGGGTCCAATACGCCGTCTGGGCGCCAGCGGGTCAGATCGATATCGCGCCAGGAGCTGTAACCACCACCCATGTTGGAAAGTAACACATTGTAGCTGCCGTTCGAAAGCAGGTTTACCTGAGGGATGGGAGTTTGTACGGGCACCCTCCAGGGAATGATTTCTTCCGGACCAGCCGTTAAGCGTTGAACCCCCTTAACATCCTCGGCATAGGGATCTTGCGGTGGAACCGCATGGGGGACCTGCTCCTGTAAAAGCAGGTCAACGCTTTGGATGTGCGGGTCGCTGTGCATTCGTCGGACCATGATGCCATGGTTGAGGAAGTTGGCCATTGCCATTAAGATCATGCCCTGGTGATGAGACATATATTCACTGACCACTGCCGACGATTCGTCCAGAAGCAGGCGGTCAGTGGTGAAATCAATCGATTCGTACACGCCGTATAACCCGATCATTTTATGTTTGATAAGGCTGGTAAGATTTCGAACCACGGCGTGAGGGTCAAAACCAATTGCGATGAGCGAGGCATAAGGGGTAATTACCAGGTCGTCTGCCAATCCACGTTTAAATCCCAGTCCGGGCACGCCAAAAGCTCGGTACTGGTAATTTTGATTGGCGTCGAATCGGTAAAAACCAGACTCAGAGATCCCCCAGGGGACACCCTTTGCCCTACCATAGGCAATCTGTTGGAGTACCGCTCCTCTGGCGCTGTCTGCCAGCAGCGTTCCAGGGTAGGAGCGCAAAAAAAGCGGTGGCATCAGGTATTCGAACATGGTTCCGCTCCAGGAGAGCAAGACATATGCATTCCCCACCCGGGTTACAGGCCGGCCAAGATGCAGCCAGTGCGATTGCGGCACATCTCCCTTGGCGATCGCGATGATTGAGGAAATCCGCGCCTCGGAGGCCAGAAGATCGTAATAGTTTTGGTCGAGCTGGCCGGTGACGAGGTTAAAGCCGATGTGGAAGACGCGCCGTTGGTAATGATAAAGAAAGCGGAAGTCCATTTCGTTGACATACTGCTCAGCGCGTGCAAAGATGAGTGCATATTTTTCCACCAACAACCCCGCATTGGCCTCCGCGCGCGCGAGCGCCTGGATCAGATTATCAAGCCACTCGCGCGCAGCAGTAGCTGGCGCTGAATCAGGTCTTGCTGCACCATCCTCCGCTTGGTCCGCTTCTGCTAATAGACTGCTCAGGATGGCTATCTGCTGGTTCGCTTCGGCGATGTGACCGCGAACCTGCCCAAACGCAACGTTGTAGGGTAATGAGGTTCTCAGGGCAGCCATCGCCTTCACAAATCGAGGCTGCTGGAACCATTCCGGGGGATTCTCGAATAAGGGGATCCAGGGCACCAGCTCAGTGATCGTACGCTGCACGGCTAGGTGATGCCGCTCTGTCTGTGCTGCAACTTCCTGTAGCTTCCCAAGCGTTGCAAGGTCGAAGGCGGAGCGGCCGACCATTACCAGTTCCATCAGGCGGCGGGAAAGGTCTTGCCAGAACGGCCCGCTGGCTTTCAGATAGAGCGGGTACCAGCGCTCGGGTTGGGAGCGGACCGCCAGAATTTCAGCGTGCATCGCCGTTATTTGTTGGTTAATTCCTTCAACCTGCTGATCAAACTCAGTTTTGCTCATATCTGTCAGCAGTTCCGTCAGGTTTGACAGGGTATCAAGATAACCCTGCCATAAATCCCAGCGGAAAGCAGGTTCGGCAGGCATCGTTTTACATGCCTGGGCGGTGACAATAAGACTGGCAGCCAGGTTGCCGCTGTCCACCGTAGAGATGTAGCCCGGGTGGAGCGGTTTAAGGGTCAGCGTATCATACCAATTCAGGAAATGCCCGCGGTAGCGCTCAAGCTGGTCGAGCGTCTCCATTGTGGTGTCCAGGCGGGTAGCCAACCCGAGCTGATCCAGATAGCCAAGGTCATAAGCCGCCAGAGTAGATGTGAGCAATAAACCGATGTTGGTTGGCGAAGTGCGGTGCGCAATCGTACCAACGGGCGATTCCTGGAAGTGGTCGGGCGGCAGCCAGTGATCCTCCGGTCCGACGAATCGTTCGAAGAAACCCCAGGTTCGCCGGGTAACCCGCCGCAAGAGATTTACCTGTTCCTCGTTCAAGGGATTTGCCTGTTCGATGATCGGCCGATTAATCCACCAGGCGATGAAGGGCGAGAGCAGCCACAGCAGCAGCACCGGCGAAGCAAAGATCAACGCCACACCGCTGCCGTTAAGGCCTGAAATGACAAGCATCCCCGTCGTAAGAATCAAAGCCAGGCCAGCAGACAAACTCATTTTCTGCCAGGCAATATTTCGGCGGGCTTGCGCGCCGAACACCCGGGCCGTTTGTGCGGCTGTCGTCCATTGCAACATGTCCCGGTGACTGATCCATAAACGATAGAGGGTGGTCAGCGCAGCATCGATGGAGATGTAGGCTTCATAGGGTAGAAAAGCTACTGCCAGGACACAGCGAATGAGATTCCAACCTAAGGGGCGCAGGGCAACTCCCGGAACCTCGCCTCCCAGGATTTGCAATGCACTGCGCGTCAAACTGGTTAATAGCGGGATGCCGAGAGATAGCAAAACCACTGTTGTCCAGAGACCGGCCAGGCCGGGCAGGAATATCATGCCCAGGATGAAGATCAGTAAGAGGGTTGGCGCGAGCATGGCGCGGCGCAAGTTGTCGAAAATCTTCCAGCGATCGATCATTGAGAAAGACAACCCATACCGTCCGGGCTGGAACAACCAGGTTAAGAGCTGCCAGTCTCCACGGATCCAGCGCCGCTGCCGCATGGCTTGAATGAGGTAATTTTGCGGGTAGTCCTCGATCATGGTGATATCGGTGACCAGCCCGGCGCGCCCCATCAATCCTTCAAGGAGGTCGTGACTGAGGACGGTATTTTCCAGGATATGCCCATCCACGCTGCGCATGAAGGAATCCACGTCGTAAATTCCTTTGCCAACGTAGCTCCCTTCCTGGAACAGATCCTGGTAAGCATCCGAGACGGCCAGGGTATACAGATCCAGTCCGGCATCTCCTGCAAAGATGCGCGTGAACCAGGAGTAATTCGAGCTTTTGGGGTGAATTTCCATGCGCGGCTGCAAGACGGTGTAGCCGGAAACGACCCGCCCGGTTTTTTCATCGAACACAGCTCGATTGAGCGGGTGAGCCAGCGTCCCGGCCAGCCGGCAGGCTGCACCGCGCGGCAGGATGGTATCTGTGTCGAGTGTGATGACGAAACGAATGTGCTGCAGCACTCCACTACTTGCACTCGCAGCATGGATACCGTCGCTGAAGGCGGTGAACGACAGGTTGGTTCCGCCGCGCAGGAGCATGTTTAACTCGTGCAGCTTGCCGCGCTTACGCTCCCAGCCAATCCACTTTCTTTCGGAAGGGTTCCACAACCGTTTACGATGCATTAAATAAAAGAGACTTGCATCGTTTTCGTCATCGTTATCTGGACTTCCACCCCTATCGTAAGTTGGGGGCGGAGGTCCGTACTTAAGGTTCAACGCTTCAATCGCCGATAGAGCATAGCTGACCAGGCCATCGTCCTCGGGCAAGGATTCTTTGTCCGCATCGGTGAAGTCGGTCAGGAGAGCAAAGGTCAGGCCGGGTTCCGGGTTGCGGAGATAATGCAATTCGAGCTGGTGAGCGAGCGAATCGACATCTTTGCGTTTGGAAATCATGGCTGGGATGACCACCAGAGTCCGGAAGGGGTCGGGGATTTCAGCTTTAAAATCCAGTTTGGGCAGAATGCGCGGCCGGATCACCAGCGTGATCAGCCAGTTGACCAGACTGGTGGTGACCGTCAACACCGGCGCCAGCAGAGCTAAAGCGAGCACGATGCCGATGATCCCTTGCAGCGGGACGTTTTCAGCAGTTCGGGCCATACTCCAGAGAGAATCGTCAGGCGGAAGAGATGCTGAAGTGAATAAATTCGGTATCTGAGCCGCGCTTATCAGAGGAACCAGGACCAGGATCGTCAACAGCAGGATACTGGAAAGGTAAACGCCACTGGTGTGGCGGGCCACCCAACGCGCGAGGGTTGTTTTCGTGTCAGGTTGGTAGCCAATTCGATGTTCCAGAGTAGATCGGCTTTTCCCAAACAGAAACGCGCCGATATGGCTGCCGGAAACCTCCTGAAAGAGATCGGTATGGAGGCCTGCCTGTGCCACCGTTACGGGCAAGGTGTCCGCATCGGCTGGCGGATCTGCGGCAGCAGCTTCCTGGGAGGAGTTGGAATGTTCCGCCGCGCTGGAATTCGCCAGACCCAATAGGGTCTCGGCCAACTCGTTCTCGTTACGCCCGGTAGACAGAGAGAGGTTTTCGATCTCTTTCCGGTATAGGTCGCGGGTCTTGAAGCCCATGCGGGAATAGATCCCGGCCGGGTCTTTTCGCAGCGTTCGTTCCAGACGGCTTACCGATTCAAAGAAGTCGCTCCAGTCCTGTTCGGAGATGGTTCTCAGACTGAGGATGATATTGGCGACACCATCAGTGTTTGCTGTACTCCCTGCAGCAGTTTCGCTGGACGAAAATGGATCACCGATCCCCGACAGCAGCGGTACAGATGGTGGCAAATCGGGTGGCTTGGGTGGATGAATCGTCAAAACCAGTTCGTGCGCCAGGAACTCAATCAGACTATAGCGCAGGAAGATGGGCAAAGCCCACAACTCTCCCATCGTCAACAGGACGCGTTCCTGGAATTGGATAAGAATGGTCTGCAAGTCGACCGGGTCTACCAAAAGATGTTGATCCGCAAGGACCGCCCGTGCAATCGCATAAATGCGTGGGTAACCTTTCAGCGGTTCACCCGTCAGCCTGGGCAGCTGGCGGTAAAACGAGACGGGCAAATCCTCTTTGATTTGCCGGAGCGCCTGCCGGATGATGTAATAGTTATCCAGCACCCACTCAGAGGCATAGGTGAGGGGTTCTTTTTGCTGGGACGCTTCGCGGAAATAGCGATGAGCTTCTGCCAGCCAGGATTCAAAGAGAACCAGGTCATGTCCAGCCAGGTCGCGTTCTGGCAAGACGGATTTTGATCTTCGGCCTGGTTCCTCAACGCCAACCTGCTGGTAACTGCTTACCAGGGTGTTCACTAGTTCCCGGATTTGCTCTGTTTTGGTGACGGAGGGATTCAAGGTGGAAACATCGGCCTGCTCCAAGCCCCGATTTCTACTATCCTCCACCATGTTTAACGCCCCCCAGATTTTTCAGCGGCAATCTCGGCAGCTGTTGGCTGCACCTGGGAACGGGGTACATCCTGGATGACCAGAACGGGTTTGGTACCATGTTCTATGTAATTTCGCGCGATACTTCCGTAAGGCCAGGCGTACTTCCCGGTATAACCGTGAGCGCACAGGACCACCAGGTCGATATCCTCCTCCTGACTGGCCAGCTCTTGAATGGCGGAAGATACACTGACGTTCTCAAGGACGCAGCCTTCGCATTCAACGGGTAAACGTTCTTGCATTTCGTTCAGGTAATTGGTAACCGCCTGCCGGCTGACATCCATCAACTGGCGAGAGAGTTGTTCGATTTCAACAGGGTAGGGTTCCGGGATGGGAAGTTCAGGCGGCTTAATGACCGCCGTGAGGATGAGCTTGGTTGGGGATGGTGAGTTAACCGGCACGGTACGACGGAGCATACGATTATTTTCTTCCGATAAAAATCCGCTGGATATTTCTCCACCTGCCAGCGCAATTCCCGCGGAAAGTGAACACTCTGCGCGGCGCGAAATGTCGATCGGTAGGAGAATGCGGCGATAGTGAACCCTGGCGTCCGGTGTTGTTAGCTGGCTATAAGCGCGGACGACGAGCACTGGCAAATAAATCAGGTTGAGTACCTTCTGGGTCACACTGCTTATATTCCAGCGGCTCAATCCGCCTGACCCGTGCGTGCTGATCACCAACAAGTCAATATTTTCGCTATGGGCAAAGTTAACAATGTTTTCCGCCGCCTTGCCTTCACGAATCGAATATTCGACTATTGTTGGCATAGGCTCTTTACCTGGTTTTTGTGCACCTTCGGCGTCAGCGGAAATTTCATGCAGCTCCGCACGAATCCGGGCTGCAATCCCTTGCATATACATATCAGCCTCGGCTTTGCGGATCTGCCAGCTCAATGGATCTACAGCACTGGGGTTTTCGTGAAAGGATGTAGGATCGAGGACCTGCAAGAGCATGATGCTGGATCCAAAGATGCGTGCAAACTGTTCGGCGTGAGGTATCGCTCGCTCTGCAAGCGTCGATCCGTCCAGTGGGACCAGGATTCGGTTAAACATAAAAATACCTCTGTTCTATGTGAATGCAAGTAATAAAGAAGCTGAATAGAGCGCTCGTTATTTGCCGTGCGAGATACCCGCCATCTACTCTCCCAGTAAAATCGGACATTCGATCATCCCTTTTCGCAAAATTACCCCTAAATTATCATACCCAAAAATGACTATCAATGTCCCTGCTAGAACCTATAAAATATCTATCAAATGTTTGTCTATTGATTTCGCGTCAACGCCTGTTCATCTGTTCGATCTCTTCCGGTGAATTGAACCTGTTAAATTCATTTGCGTGGTTTTCTCGCACATGATCCAAAGCCTGCCGTGTCACCTCTTCCAGGGTCTTTCCCTTGACCACAAAAGTGCATTTCAAGCCCATATCCTTGCACGAATATCGGATGATCAGCGTTACCTCATTGAGTATTCCCACTTTATAAATACTCGCATACTGGAAATATCTGAAAGAATCAGTGCAAGAGTTCGTAAATTACTATCTAGACGATAACTCCATCGTACCCCGGATTGAGGATAATTACAAATTCCACGTCGTTCGCTATCCTTGACCGGTCAGGACCAAATTTACACTCATTTACTCAAAATAATAATATAATTATCGTGGTTGTTCCGAGATCATGTACAAGTCCAGTCAAAAAACATCTCTACCTACTGCACCAAATTTATCCCTGCGGAGGTTAAGATGACAACGTTCCCTCTTATTAATTTCTCAATAAATTCGCAAAGAGTTGGCAGGTATATCCTCAGCCGTTACAGATCTGACCTCATGGAAAAATGAGATGGTAGAGAATGAAAAATCTCAAATAGATCTGAAGCTGTTGTTTGAGGGTTATCCGTCTCTTAAACAAATTTTACAAAAAATAGACCAGGTGGTCTGGGTTTTCGATCAAAGCGCCGAGCGTATTCTTTATGTCAGCCCGGCATTTGAGACGGTCTGGGGCCGTACCTGCGAAAGCCTGTATTCTGACACAAAGATCTTGATCGAAAGCGTTCATCCGGAAGATCGATTGCAGGTAATGGTTGCCAGGCCGCTAAATGACCAAAAACCATTCACTCAGGCTTACCGGATTCTGCGTCCGGACGGTATCTTACGCTGGATTTTTGCGCGTACCTTCCTGATCCGTGATGATGCCGGAGAGCCAGACTTCTTGTTTTGTATCGCGCAGGATATCACGGACCAGAAAGAGGTCGAGGTGGCGCTGCGCAAAACCCTGGACCGCACTCGTGAACAGTTTGACCTCAGCCGCAAGATGAGCCTGGCCCATAAACCGGAAGCAGCGCTTAAAACCTTAATGTCTGCTCACGAGCTGCGATCCGCCCATCGGGCTGCCCTGCTTTTTTTCGATGATCCCAAGGTTGGACCTACCGGCGGGGTGGAGTTGATGGCCGCCTGGTTGGCCAGCCCGAATCATTCACCCTGGTTGAGCGAGTCTAGCCTGTATGAAGAGCCCGCCCTATGGGAGCTACTCAACCCTAGTCGGACAGTGGTAATCACTGGGATAAAAACAGACCCGCGCCTAACACGCCTGGTGCGTGATTCCTTGTTGGAGGCACAAATCCAAACCCTGGCAATCTTTCCGCTGGTTGCAGTTGGAGACTGGCTCGGGAGTCTGTTGGTTTATTACAAACAAGAACATCCTTTCGACCACATTGGACTCCGTCATCTTAAAATCCTTGTTGACCAGGCGGCCGTAACGCTTTATAACCTCAAACTGCTCAAGGTAGAAGAAGAATCCCGTCATGAGGCAGAGCGGGCCAACGAGATAAAGACCGAATTCCTTGCGATGATTTCGCACGAGCTACGTACCCCCTTAACGTCTATTATTGGATTTACTACCACTATGTTGGCCGAAGATGTCGTTTGGGAACCGGATGAACAGCGTGATTTCATCCAGACAATTAAGCAGGAAGCTGACCGGCTTCAGGAACTCATCGGTCACCTGCTGGATCTCTCTCGCCTGGAAGCGGGAAGGCTGCCGATATTAATGGAACCCCGGTCTCTTCATGAAATTATCGAAGATGCTTCACCGCAATTAAATATCTTAACAAAAGGGCATACCTTAACCATCCATCCAATTACCAACTTGCCTCCGGTTTTTGCAGACGCGAATCGGATCGGTCAGGTGCTCGTTAACCTGGTCCGTAACGCTTCGACCTACGCTCCTACAGGCACTGAAATCAGCATCTCAGCCAAGGTGCGGGGAGATTTCGTGCAGATTGATATCAACGACCAAGGACCCGGTATTCTACCGGCCGATCACAAAAGAGTATTTGAGGCGTTTCGGCGGGGCATAAACCAGGAATACGGCATGTCGCAAGGCGCTGGATTAGGGCTGGCGATTTGCAAAGGACTGGTCGAAGCCCACGGCGGTCGCATCTGGATTAAGAAAAAGGCTACTCCAGGAGCGACGATTTGCTTTACGATCCCACTCGTTCCTTTACAGACCCAAGAAGTACATACAGAAATGGGGGGATAAAGTACATGGGGAATATATTGATTGTCGAAGATGACCCAAGTATCCGCAAATTAGCGCGGGTCAACCTGGCAAAACGTGGCTATACGGTCAGTGAAGCGGCGGACAGCCACCAGGCAATGGCCCTATTTCAGGAAGTACCTGTTGACCTGGTTCTGCTTGACCTGATGCTTCCCGGGCTTTCGGGGGTCGATATTTGCGCCTGGATCCGGGCGCGCTCGGATGTACCCATCATCATACTAAGCGCCCGGTTGGAAGAAGATCTCAAAGTCGCCGCCCTCGATGCTGGTGCGGATGATTACGTGACCAAACCATTCGGCCAGGAAGAATTATTGGCGCGGGTACGCGCTTTCCTGCGCCGGTCATACGTCTCAGCCAAGACATCCGAAAGCAGGATTGAGATTGGTGATTTGCGGATCGACCTGGATGAACGCCGCGTCTTCATTGCCGGGATCGATTTGCACCTTACCAAAACCGAGTATGCGATCCTGGCCGAACTGGCGCGGCACCTGGACTCGATCGTGACACACGACGAGCTGATTGCCGAAGTTTGGGGTTCAGAATATCGAGGATCAAACCACTATTTACATACTTATGTAGGACGCTTGCGTAAAAAAATGGGGGAATACGGCACACTAATCGAGACCGTCCCTGGAATGGGATACGATTTGCACTCGAAGAAAATTTACTAAATCCCTTCAGTATGGATTATCTTGCGTTCGGGTCGGATATTTAATAGATATTTTATAGGTTGTGTTAGGGACATAGACAGCCTCCTTCGAATAGGATGATATTGGTGCAAACCAATTTCTCATGAGGGGAATGATTGCTCTTTTACCATCCTTGGGATGGATTTAATTGGCAGGAGGCTGAATAAAATGCATAAACGAATAGTTCTGGCAATTTCGATCATCGTGGTTCTGACCCTTTCAATGGCAGGCCTGTCACAGAATGTATCTGCACGCCCGCTTGCGGCTACTGCGCCCTCACTGGGTGCGGCCAACAGTTTTTCGGTCCTGGGATTCGCAGCCGTGACTAACACCAACACGACCAACCTCTCCGGAGATCTGGGGGTTTGGTCTGGGACCTCGATCACCGGCTTGGAGTCCATCATCGTTGGCGGAGCTGTACACCAGACTGATCCCGTAGCACAGCAAGCTCAGGCCGATGCCAGCGCCGCGGACCTTAATCTAACCGGGCAGGCCAATTCAGGCGGCAGCCTCGGCGCACTCGATTCATTGGTCGTTGGCCCGGGAGTCTATGACCTGGGAGCCGGATCGTTAGGCGGGGGTGTGCTTACCCTGGACGGCGAAGGTGTCTATATCTTCAGGACGACCAGTGACTTGACAACAGCCGGTTCGGTTAGCTTGATCAATGGGGCTGCGGCTTGTGACGTATTTTGGCATGTCGCCACCCAGGCTAACCTCGTTAGCGGTTCGTTCGTAGGAACGATCATCGCGGGTACGGGCATCGTTTTTGGCACAGGCGTTAGTTTGGACGGTCGAGCCTTGGCAATCGGCGGACCGGTGACGATGGACACCAACACCATAACCGGACCGAGCTGCGTGAGGCCGGCGCCGACCACTCCTACGGAAACACCCGCTGCTACTTCAGAAACTACCGAGGCAACTGCCACGCTTTTACCGGCTGTCGCCGGATTACCGAGCACGGGTGGTGGGCCTATTCGGAACGATGGTTTCCCCTGGAGTTTGGTTGTACTCAGTGGTATCAGCGCGACCGCTTTGATCGTTAGCATTCGAGCAATGCGCCGGACGAACCAAGCGAAGAAATAAAGCACTCTAAGCGAGAACTATGAGGTATTACACTCGCCGCAGCTCGCTCGGTTGGCTTACAGCCCTTCTGATCGGTGCAATATTGCTTGCGGGTAACGGAAACGAGGAAACGGGGAAGGCGCATTCTTGGCCTCCCCCGTTAACCTTGCCGTTGGTATCCATCCAGCCGGCAGTTCGGCCAACGATTACTCCGACGATTCAACGGACAATTCAACCAACCGGTCAACCCACAATTCGAACGACACCTACGCTCTCTATCCTGGGGTCTTCTTATGACTCGAGCCTTGACCTGAGAGCAGGGCCAGTGGAGGTGCCGCTCGAGCTTCAGATTCCTGTCCTCAATGTCAGTGCTCCCGTGCTTGGAGTTGGACTCACAGCCGAAAATGTGATGGATGCGCCCAAAGGTCCAATTGGCGATCCGGTCTGGCAAACTGCCTTTTGGTATCGGGGCAGCGGTATACCCGGCGAGTCAGGTACTGCTGTAATTGCCGGACACGTCACCGATCTCCTTAGCAATCCTGAGATCTTTGCCAATTTAGAGGATCTTAATCCCGGTGACGTAATCATCGTCCGCGCCAAAAATCCTGCGCTGGATATTCGCTTCATCGTCGACCAAATTAAGGTCTACTCCATCCAGGACTCTTCTACACCTGCGGTCCTTACAAAGATCTTTGGCATCGGGCCAATTGAAGGCACAGGTCCACAGCCTGCGCCCGACGGCCTCTCTCACCTGACACTCATCACTTGCGCTGGAAGTTACGCGAACGGCCAGTTCGATCAGCGTACGGTCGTTTTCGCGACACGCAGTCAGGAAGGGCAATCGAATAATCAACCATAATCGCGCCAGGTAAAGTTGTTCCTGGCAGTAATTACCATAGCCTGCATCCTAAAAAGGGGCTTTTCCGCAACAGAACAACCCATGCAGAACAGAATTTAATAGAAATAATATAGGCCATATTAGGGACGTAGATAGCTCCTTTCAAATAAGATGGTATTGTGGCGTTAAACCATCTAATGAAAGGAAACCAAATGGAACACAATCGTAACGACGGCCACAAAACGAGTTTACAGGTTGAGATCCAGCCGAACATCGGTCTGGATAGCGATGTCCGCCATTCGGTTGTGGATATTCTCAACAACGCGCTGGCAAACGAGATAGTGTTATCCCAAAAAACTCGCAGCGCCCATTGGAATGTGAGTGGAGTTGGTTTCTTGGAACTGCACATCCTATTTGACTCCCAATATAAACAGCTGAATGAAATCTCAGACGAGATTGCCGAACGCGTGCGAATGCTAGGTGGTATTGCCATTGGCAGCCTCCAGGAATTTATTAATTTCGCTCGTTTAGAGGAACAGCCTGGAAACGTCCCCAAAATCATGAACCTTTTAGCTGACCATGAAGCCGCTATCCGCTTTTTACGCGAGGATGCCAAAAAATGCACCGAGGAATATGAGGACGAAGGCACTTTCGAATTGCTCGTGAGTGTTATGCGTCTGCATGAAAAAATGGCCTGGATGCTGCGCTCCTACCTCGAGATCGAACCAGTTCACGACGAAAAATTGGTTGCAATGCCTCACATACCGGTAGACCTTTCGAATTTAACTTGATAAACGATAGTTGATGTGGAGGTATTAATGAATGAAAAGCAGATCACCCAGATTGTGGAACAGTTCAGCCGAAAGAGTGAACCGGTGGAAGGGAATGTTAAGGTCATGCGAGTGCCGGACTATAAAACGGTTTATGTCGAGCATATTGGCGAAGTTGGCCGGTCGATAACCCTGAGCGAATATAAGGTGGATGGAAAAATTTACTGGGCAGGATACAGTTCGCGCAGCGATACTGTTTTCGTGAGCCAGGCAAGCCGAGACTAAAACGTAAGATCCGATTTCTATCCAAAGGTTCCTGTCCCTGAGTTCCCATCCAATGATGAGCCAGTATAGATCCATGGCGAAAGCCAGAAAAGAGTTTTAAAAGATGAATGATCGACAATTAGAAAACAAAATTTGTCAGGATGCTGCCAATGTAATTAAAGATGTAAGCACCCTGGCGGGAGATAGCGCAGCCCGGTTTGGCAGATTTGAAAACGACGTTAGCCAGGCCACTGGCAAAGCCAAAGTAGATCTGACCACATGGGTGGATGAAAACGTCTCCCAAATGAGCAAAGAATTTGAAAAGCTTACGGGTGACGCTCGGGATACCTTGGTCAACGCTGCAGCGACAGCGAAAAAGGATGTTGGACACGGATTGAGCCAATACAATACAAAAGTTCAGGAGCTTGCAGACAAAGCTCCCGGCGGCTTCGGCAAAAAGGCTGCCAAATATCCCTGGGTAGCGCTATCGATTACCGTGGTTGTTGGTTTCTTGCTGGGTATGTTAATTAGACCTGCACGGCAGCAACTTCGTTAGGACCGAATAAGTAATTATTTCATTCTTAAGGAGAACTAGATGAATGACGATGTTTTTGAAGGAAAGTGGAAACAAATACGCGGCCAGGCAAAAGTTTGGTGGGGCAAACTTACCGACGATGACCTGGAAAAAGTAAACGGTAAGCTCGATCAATTTATGGGTCTGCTCCAGGAAAAGTACGGATACACCCGGCAGCAGGCTGAAGAAGAATATAAAAAGAGGCTGATATGACAGACTATAAAGAGGTAAGAACCACAGCACATGAACAAGGAAGTGAAGGTCGGGTCACGACTTTCAAAGTCACCCAATTGATCTGGCTGCTGGTTGGTTTGCTTGAAGGTGTACTTGGGTTGCGATTTATATTCAAGTTGATCGGAGTCAATGCAGCCAACGCATTCGCATCGCTCCTTTACAACGTGACCGACTTTTTCGTGGCGCCTTTTGCCAGTTTGACGGGTGCCCCGGCAGCTGGCGGCATGGTGCTCGAAGTATCCACCTTGATTGCCATGATCGTGTACGCGTTGATCGGGTGGGTCCTGGCCCGAATCGCGTATGTGCTTTTCTACCGCCCGAGCGGCCCTGTGAGCACCAGACAGACAGTCGTCGCTGAGCATACACCACTACAAGGTATCAGCCAGACGCGAACGACCACTACTCAGGCTCCCTCAACTGATAGTCAAACAACTGTCACTGAAAAAACGGATACCACCTTATAACCGGACACGGGTCTATCGTGGGTTTAGCACACTACCGGTTTTGTCAAAATACAATTGAGAAAACCGGTAGTGTGAAACATACGGAATGGCATGCCTTGATCACATATTGATCGGGAGACGGAGGACGAAAATGAATCTAATAAATTTCATTGTGTGGCTCTCGGCTGGAGCGGTTGTCGGCTGGTTTGCCAGCAAGATGGTCAAAGCAGAACGTAAGCTCACGCACAAACCAATAACTGGCAAGGATAGCAGTTCTGGGAAGAGCTGAGCTTCTGGGAAGTTGAACCGTGTCAGAATCTATGCTGCGGCCATATCCGTCAGGAACCAAATCAAAATCTACCATCTAATTTGTTTACTGTTTGATTAAGGAGCTAAATATGGGACGTAAAGGTGTAAGCAAACGCAAGCCAAGCCAGACCAGACCTAAACCGATGACCAGCGGCACTACCAATGGCCGCGTATCTTCCATTGTGGCAGCAGATGAAGCCCAACCCCTCTCTTCCGGTAAAGGCGGTCTGAATCCTGCCTCAGATTGGAAGAAAAAGCCCAAAAAGGGTTGATCTTCCTGATCAGAATTGGCATTACAGGTATTCAAGAAGTATGGTTTCCACCTGTCACTTAACCTGCTGATTTGGGAACGATAGTGGGGCAAAGTTCCCAAATTATTCGTGAGGAAGTATTAACCGAATGGTACATGGAATGCCGGGGGGGTTGCTTCACGGAACATGGGTGGAAATAGGCATTGCAGTTCATTTGAAAAATGATTGCGTTTACCCGATCTAGCTCGTCCCCAGATGTACTGAAGGCGTAGGGAAAGCATGGCACTCGATCCGCCATCACCAACCAATCAATGGACGTTTCGGCGCATCATGTGGGCGACGATTGTCCTTGTACTAGTTGCTTTCTGCTTCTGGCTTTTTTATCGGTTTTACCAGGTCGTTTTCGCCTTGTTTTTTGCCATCGTGTTGGGCACGGTGATTAGACCAGTCGTAACCTGGTTGAATCGGCGAGGGCTTCCACGAATTGCGGGAGTCCTGGTTGTTTACCTTCTTCTGCTCGCCTTAATTGTTGGCTTCGTGCTTTTGGTATTCCCGTCCATTGTCGAACAGGGTTCAACGATCTCTGCCGCGGTACCAGGATACTACCAAAGCTTACGCGAGTGGATGACGAATTCCCCCAATCAGTTGATTGTGCAACTAAGTACGTTCTTACCAGCGGCACTGCCAGGTCTCGCGCCGATCGAGCAGACAGGTCAGCAGGTGCTGATTTTTGCGGGTCAAGCGGTGGGTTACATCACGGGGGCAGCTAAAGCCGTCTTTCTGGTTACAACGATCTTGTTATTGGCCTTTCACTGGACGCTCGATGGACCGCGAACCATCCAATCATTGCTGCAACTGGTTCCAAAAAGCCGGCGCGAAAGCATTAGCGAACTGATTTCGGCAATAGAAGAAAAGGTCGGTTTTTATATTGCCGGACAAGGTGTCCTATGTCTGGTCATCGGCATCTTGTCCCTGGTTACCTATCTACTGATTGGTTTGCCTAATGCCCTGGTACTGGCGCTCGTGGCGGGGGTGCTTGAGGCAGTGCCATTGGTTGGACCGCTGTTAGGCGCCATTCCTGCGGGGGTAATTGCCCTATCCATTGCACCATCCAAGTTGATATGGGTGGTCGTCGCCACCCTGGTTATCCAGCAGACGGAAAGTATTTTTCTCGTGCCGCGTGTCATGCGTAAGGCGGTGGGGGTCAATCCATTCGTCTCATTGCTGGCGATTTTTGCTTTTAGCTCTTTGTTCGGTATTGCTGGCGCGCTCATGGCAATTCCCACTGCGGCCATTATTCAGCTGTTACTCGATCGGTTTGTCTTTCATCCTGCAGAGCAGGAGCCAGAAATCTCGTCCGATCGTGATTATGCCAGCCGTCTGCGGTATGAAACCCAGGACCTGGCCCAGGACTTGCGCAAACAAGCGCGCCTCGATAAGGGAGGTTCGGACCTTAGGATCAAGCAAATTGATCATGTGATGGATGAAATTGAGGCCATAACTACCGACCTGGATGCACTACTGGCACAGGACAGGACCTCAGGTACAACATGACAAAGCAATTGATAGGGTACGGCACGGCGGTTATGACCACTTTGCTGGCTCTGGTGGTGTTCTGGCAATTACGGATTGTTGTCATCTATGTATTGATTTCGCTCATGCTTGCCGCGGCGCTGCGCCCATTGGCAAACCGCCTGGCCGGACGAAAATTTGTGGTCTGCGCCGCTTGGATACTACTGTACCTGGTTGCCTTGGCCAGTTTTGGCTTCTTACTCGTCCTAACCAGTCAAAGCGCCATCAATGAAATCCAGGTGTTAGCTCAGTCTATGTCGGTTCAGGGTGAATGGGTGTTGCCGCTTTGGCTTGAGGGCTCCACATTCGAACGATCCCTGATTTCGCGGCTGCCGCCGCCGAGTATGCTTTTCCAGGCGGTAACCGGTAATCAAGGTCAGCTTGTCCTGCCGACTCTACTTGGTTTTATGCAGGGTATCGGCGGGATTGTGAGCGGCACAGTCATCATCCTTTTCTTGAGCATCTATTGGAGCATCAGCCAGGTTCATTTTGAACGACTCTGGCTTTCGCTGCTGCCATCCGGCCAGCGTAAACAGGCGCGCGGTGTGTGGCGGGTAGTCGAGCCTGACCTCGGCGGCTACATACGCAGCCAGGTAATCCAAAGCATCCTGGCTGGGCTGCTGTTAGGCCTCGGTTACTGGCTGCTCGGGTCTCCATACCCGGCACTCCTGGCGCTGGCTGGCGCCCTGGCAAGTTTATTACCCGTCGTTGGGGCTGCCCTGGTGGTCCTGCCTCCGCTCCTGGTTGGGTTGTTGATCAGCGTTCAACTTAGCCTGTTTACTGCCCTCTATGCACTCATCGTCATGATTGCCCTGATTGTGTGGGTCAGGCCGCGGCTTTTTAATCGCAAATGGGACAATCCCATTCTAACCATTATTTTGATGATTGCCCTGGCAGACGCTTTTGGCATTATCGGCATCATTTTTACGCCGCCAATATCGGTAGTATGTCAAATCTTGTGGAGCCGGCTGGTCAGTCACCGTCGTGCTTCAGGGGCGGCTGCTCTGGTTTCAGACCTTAAATCACGGCAAGAACACATCTGGACTACGATAGAGGCCATGGATGAACCGCCGCCGCCGTTGGTGACCAGCAGTATGGAGCGGCTGGCTGAATTGATTGTGAAGGCCGAACCCATACTAGAAGCGGCCCTGCCGGCTGAACCTTCAGAGTAACCACCGCATGTTGCACCCCGGCTTGAGCGGGAAGAGCCCGATGGGCAGTTTAAGCTGAGCAATTAAAAGCAGGATCCAAAACCAGTAGACGAATGAAAATTAGCTCCGGGCGAAAACACGAACAGGGGCTGATGAATATTTGGTCAAAGGATGCAATCATATGAAAGAGAACCAAGATAATGCGCCTCGCACTACGAATAAACGTAGGATGCGCGCCAAGCTGATCTTCAACCCCAGCGCAGGTGCAGCCCGAACAACGCCGATCGAGATCGTGGATGTTATCCATGAGATGCAGACCTGGAATTTGGTACCGGAAGCTTACCTGGTTGAACCGGGCGGCGACCTGCAAGGCGTAGTTCAGGTTGCCCTCTCGCAAGGGATCCGCATGTTCGTGGTTTGCGGCGGCGACGGCACCATTTCTGCCGTGGCCAGAACTCTGGCTGGAACACGTGCCACCCTGGGGATCATCCCTATTGGCACGCAGAACAATACAGCCCTTAGCCTGGGGATTCCTTCGGATATCCCGGCTGCCATCGCCATCCTGCGAACGGGTAGGCGTATCAAAGTAGACGTTGGCATGGCTGCTTGCGGCAATAGTAACACCCCATTCCTGGAAGCTTGCTCGGTGGGGTTGATATCGGATCTTTTCCCGTCTGCAGACGATATCCAGCACGGCAACCTGGCGCGGGTTGGCGATTTCTTGAAAACGCTGGCTGCTTCTCCCCCAGCCGAAATTCATCTGTTATTGGATGACAAACAGGAGATCCAAAATCTGGGCCATGTTGTCCTGGTTTCAAACATGCCCTACATCGGCTTCCATTATCAGCTTGGCTCCCCGGCCTCATTCAAAGACGGATTATTGGATGTATTGTTCTTCGCCGACCTTTCCAAGTTGGATCTGCTGGGCTACATTCTCCAGGGAGTTGGCGTTGGTAAACCGGAAGACCAGCGCATCCAACACTTCCGTGTGCGTAAAGTGGAAATTGACACTCACCCTGCCATGCCGGTCATGGCGGATGGGAACGCTTTAGGAGCAGGGCTGGTACGAATCGAAATGCGGCGGCGAGTCCTGGCAATAATGGTCGGGCCAGGCGAGGCCCTTGCGGAGCAAACGGGTGATGCAGCACTTGCCCGAAGTTAATGGTCTCGGGGTCTGTAGTCGATTAGCCCTATGGGGTAGTCAGCATCGACCCTTTGTTCGTCTGGTTGGTCTGACGGCCGGCCTCTTCGTATTTCTCGCATTATTGCCGCCTTACATACGATTGTTTTTTTGGGCTAGTTTACAATCCAATAAAATTCTGGCAATAATGCTTTTGGTTTTCAGCTTGCTGGCGATCTCGTTGGTTTGGACGGCCGGTCAAAAGGTGGATACCTGGGCTTTCCTGATTTTTAATTTGTGGGGGTTGCGCCCGATCTGGTTGGATCGAATGATGTTGGGTTTTACCCAAATCGGCAGCGGAATAGCGGCCCTGGGGATTGGCATCGTTTTGTTTTTGACCAGCAATCGCCTTTTAGCCTATGAGTTCATGCTTGGTACATTGACATTATGGCTGGTGGTCGAGTTTTTAAAATTGCTGGTACACCGATCGCGGCCAATTTTCCGGCTGACCCAGACGCGCACCATCGGGAATCGAGCCATCGGACGATCTTTCCCCAGCGGGCATACCAGTCAGGCTTTTTTCTTGGCGACGCTGATCGCCCAGCATTTTCACCCCAACATCTGGATCGTGTTTGTGCTGTATACGGTTGCACTGCTGGTGGGTATCACTCGCATGTACGTTGGGGCGCATTACCCACGAGATGTTCTGGCAGGGGCCATTCTGGGCAGTGCCTGGGGGTTGCTTGGGATGATAGTAAGCGGGTATATGATGACCAGAATAGGGTAAAAAATAGCGAAATAAGTTTCTCGCAACCGAGCGCCAGGTGGAGATTGGCTAACACCACACGAAGGAAAACTAACAGCTCATGCCTCCATTTTATAGATATTTTTTAGATTGTATTGGGGACATCGATAGTACTTTTTGTATAAGATAGTTTTGTAGTCAACCACCAGCAAGGGATAGGATTCTGCATGGGACGCGATCGCAACGATTTAATCAACATGAAGAAACAGGTTGATATCCCGCGGACATTGGGTTTGAAAGCGATGACCACCGAGCGGGTGGGAGTGCTGGGCGGAATTGCCGTTGGAAGCTTGCAGGAATTTCTCCAGTATGCCAGGCTGGGAGAACAACCAGGGGATACCCCTGATATTAAAGACCTTCTGGCAGACCATGAGGCCGCAATCCGTTTCTTGCCGTGAGGATGCCAAAAAGTGCTTCGAGGAGTATGGAGATGAAGCCACACACTGCTTGCTGGTGGATATCCTATACAACACGAAAAGATGGCCTGGAGACTTCGTTCCCATATCGAGTCCGACCCAGCTCTCGGCGAAAGCCAGGAAGGAAAATAGTGGATGAATGATAAAAACCCAGGTCGGCAGGATGCCTCCAAAGTGCAAAGGGTATAAATACGCTTCTCCCTCGTGACATACGCGGGAATTTCCCCGGCCTCTTCTCCCTCAAGAAGGAGGTTGGATCAACAAAAACGCACACCGTAATCTGTTCGGTTCAAACATTCATAAGGAGAAAAAATGAATCTCATCATTTACCTGATCGTTGCTGCAGTAATCGGCTGGGTGGCGACTGAAATCATGCATGACCGCTCAAACCTGTTGATCAACATTGTTGTGGCCGTCGTTGGCGCTTTCCTGGCTGGCTACTTCCTTAGTCCTCTGTTCGGTGTCGGGACAATCAACGACGCGATCACCGTTCCAACCATGCTGGTAACCCTGCTGGGCGCCATCATTCTGCTTGCGATCGTCCGCTTGATCCGTCGCGGACGATAATCTTGGTTAATTTCCATCTCGTAAGTCAACTGCCGCCCGGCAGGTGACCAATCTGATTTTCAACCTAACGATCAAAAGGAGAAATCTCATGTGGACTATCATCGTAATTCTATTTGTCTTGTGGCTGCTCGGCGCTTTCGGCGGAAGAGTGTTTTCAGGCTTCCCGAAAACTGGTAATTGGGTTCATACCCTGGTCGTAATCGCGATCATCCTCGTTATATTGAAGCTGCTTGGGGTGATCTAACTTTCTGGGGAAGGATCGGAAAAACCGGGTCAGGTGAAGCGTGAGTGACGCAATCTAGCCATCATCAAACGTGATCCTCTCCCGGTTTAAACCTTCAGCCGGACAGCATTGCCTTCCGTAACAAAATCCCTGGCTCCCGCTGAACCCCGAATTTCTTAGTACTTGAATCTTCAGCTCAAGCCTTCGCCTGTCGTTTCAATCGTTGTCTGCAAGGACGGTTTGAACGAATAAAAAATCGTTTACCAATATAATCAACGTTTGGGTTACAATGAATTCCGGAAATGTTTACCCGTTATCCTGAAAGGAGTTTTCCATGCATACTTGTGAAACCGTAATGACAAAAAATCCCATTTGCTGCCAGCCGTCTGACTCGGTTATGAAAGTGGCCCAATGGATGAAGCGTGAAAACATCGGTTCGATACCTGTGATCGAAAACGACGAGACGCGAAAATTGGTCGGCATCGTGACGGATCGTGACCTGGCTTTGAAAATTGTTGGCCAGGGATCGGACCCCAAATCGGTTCAAGTAGAGGAGGTCATGACCTATAAGCTGGTGACCTGCCGACCCGAAGACGATATTCAAAGAGCGTTGGATAAGATGTCTGAGCATCAGTTGCGCCGTATTCCCATCGTGAATGAGGACAATAAGATTCTCGGAATTATTTCCCAGGCCGATGTGGCGACGCGCGTGAACCAGCCTGAAAAAACTGCCGAAATTGTGAAAGATATTTCACAAACCGGTAATAAATAACAGGGAATTTGATTTATCGCAACCTGTTAACGGACCTTTTATAAATATTGGTATTGGTTGCTTTGATGACGACCTCATCACGCTTACCTGCTACCAATCTGCCACCTGGCCATTAACTGGGTGGTGACCTTTAAGAGGAAAACCTTATGTTTCCAATTGGTGACGACAATAGCGCTCGCAGAACAGTTCCACTGGTCACGTATGCCTTGATCGTGATCAACGTCCTCATCTTCTTGGTCGAATTAAGTGGAGGGGACGCATTTATCCAAAAATGGGCTTTTGTTCCGAGCCGCTTTCTTGCGAATCCCGGGGGTGACTTTCTGACGATCTTCACTTCAATGTTTATGCACGCAGGTTGGGTCCACCTCGGTGGCAATATGCTGTACCTGTGGATCTTTGGAGATAATGTGGAAGACCGTTTCGGCCACCTCAAGTTCATCATCTTCTACCTGCTGTGTGGTATTGCGGCAATGTTCGCACAGTTGGCTTTTAGCGCCGGGTCGAATGTGCCAAATTTGGGAGCATCTGGAGCGATCGCCGGTGTGCTCGGGGCATACATTGTGATGTTCCCGAAGGGAAAAGTCAACGTGCTGATGGGCAGAGGCGTGATCCCTATGCCTGCACTGGTGGTCATTGGGCTTTGGATCGTTCTACAGTTGTTTAGCGGCATTGGTTCGATCGCTGATACAGCTCAGACGGGCGGCGTGGCTTATATGGCGCACATTGGTGGATTTTTGGCTGGGTTAGCGTTGACCTTTGTGCTTGGTAGGAAGCGCGGGACCCCGCAATTAACTGGACAGACATAAATCTGGCCGGTCGTAGCGCATAGTTTCGGCTTACTTTCAGATTCACAGAATGGCATAGGGCTACTGATCGTTGGCAAGTCCTATGCCGTTGTTGAAATTTAACCCGTCTAAGGTTTGTTTTAACGCGGCGAGATGACATGAAATTCATTGCAACAGGTGCCAGCTGATGAGCGCGCAATGATCTATTGGGTAGAAAAAGATTTTGTGTTTTTCCACTTTAATAGGAATAATATAGGTATTTTTGGGGACAAAGATAGTCGAAAATTCATACTATGGTAATAGTAAGGTTGTCAATAGTGAAGATCCTCTTTGTTCGGTGAGTATTGCAAAGAGGTATTTCATCGAGAATCAAGGAGGTCTTTCGTGGATACTACATTAATGATCGTTATCGCTGTCGTGATAGTGGTGATCGTTGGTTTTTTCTTAGGCCCAGTTTTTGCACGCCGTCGACATTCACAACGATTACAAAGTAAATTTGGAGCTGAATACGATCACACTGTGCAGACTTTGGGTAACGAGAAGAAAGCTCGAACGGAGCTGGATGAACGGCAAAAACATGTTCAAGGTTTGAATATTAAGCCTCTGACAGTTGCCGAACGTGAGCGTTATCTGGAAAATTGGGCTGCTATCCAATCCAAATTTGTCGACGAACCAGGCCAGGCAATTGGGAATGCCGACCGCCTGATCATGGAAGTTATGCAGATTCGTGCCTATCCAGTCTCAGATTTTGAGCAGCGGGCAGCCGATATCTCTGTCAATTATCCTGCTTTAGTAAGTAATTACCGCGCTGCGCGTGAGATCGCGATCAAAAATGAGCAGCACCAGGCTGATACTGAAGAATTAAGGCAGGCAATGATTTATTACCGGTCGCTGTTCGAAGAACTCCTCGGGACAGAAGCCGGCGCAGTAAAGGAGAAATAAAGATGAATGACCAATTATATAGATCCCCTGTAAATACCCCGGAATTTGTTGAGGAAACTGATAAAGATACCAATAACCCGGTGGTAACATCTGATCCCTTTGCCGACAATGTCCCGGTGGATGAGGCACTGATGCATGAGACGCCGATGGGCGGAACCGTTGCATCGGTTGGCCCGTTGAACGAGACCATTCTCGCTGAGATCCCGCTGTTCGAAACGCCTGACCTGGAGATCCCGATGGGTGGTACCGTAGCTGCAGTTGGTCCGATGGACGAGACAATTGTCCCCGCGGCGCCAATAGACACAACGATCCCTTACAAGACCACGGTGGGCGAATCATATGCTGACGAGGCTGTGGTCAGCAATTCGATCCTCTACGAAGATCCGATGGACGAGATTCTCGCCAACGAGGACCCTGCAATCACGCCGGCTGGATAATCCAGCGTGTGATAAACCACAAAGGATCAGAGCGGTTGCGAATGCGCTGGAATTCTTACAAGGTAGTTTTGTCGACGAACCACGCTCTGGTGGATTGAAAGCAAGAATTACCAGGACCAATAAATAAGCCAGATGCCAAATGACCTGACCCTGGTATTGCGGGTCAGGTCATTCTTTTACCGACTTAGCGGTGATTTTGAGATGATCACAGCTCCCAATGCAGGTAACTTGGCATGGCGGTTAGCAAATCTTACTCGGCACTCAAATCAAGGGGATGGGCGAGGCAGGGGTGTTGATGGTTTTGATAGATATTTTATAGGTTGAATTAGGGACATAGATAGCTCCTTGCGCATACCATGGAAATGTAGCAAATACTTTCGTTTGGATGGAGGCTCCGTGGGAACCAAGAGAAACGACGGTCGTAACCCGAACTTGCAGGTTCTCATCCAGCCGAACATCGGGTTGGAGAGCGATGACCGCCACGCGGTTTTAAAAATCCTCAACCATACACTTACCAAAGAAACGCTGCTAACCTTAAAAACCCGTAATGTTCATTGGCATGTGAGGGGAACAGGTTTCTTTGAGAGGCGAATCTTTTTTGATTCCCAATATCAGCAGCTCAACCAAATTTCTGAAAAAATTGCGGAGCGGATTCTGGAGCTGGGCGGGATTGCCAGTGGCGGCCTGCAGGAATATTTCGAGTATATCAACCTGAATGCACAGTCTGGGGATACTCCAAGTACAAAAGGGCTTTTGACAGACCACGAGGTCACTATCCGTTTCTTGCGCGATGATGCCAAAAAGTGCTCAGAGGAGTTTGGAGACGAAGTCACACACCACCTTCTGGTGACGATCCTCTACCAACACGAAAAAATGGCCTGGATGCTGCGCTCGTATGTCGAGGCCGAGCTTCCTGATGACAATAGTTTTGCAAGCAGTGATTAGCCGGTAGTAAAAAACCCAACCTGGTCTGGCATAGGCTCGATGGCGGGCAACCCACCCACGAGCCAAGCTCGGCCTTACACGTTCAAATATAGGATTAGGAGTTGACACCCATGTCAGACAAGATTACCAAAACCAAGACTAAACGATTATCCAAAGGAAAGCGCACCCATGTGCGGAGATTGAAGCAAGCAGCTAACAAAGAACTCCCCATTGTGGGGGCTAAGAAATAAAGGATGCTAATGAAGTCAGCCTTTCCAGGCAAAGGATATTACCAAAGGAGAGCCTCATGAAAAGGGAAGTGGGTTTGTGGATTGACCATCGCAAAGCGGTGATCGTGACCATTGAAAATGAAATCGATGTGACCCGCGAAATCAGATCGAACATGGAGAAGCATGTCCGATTTTCAAGTGGTACGCGTTCGAAGGCTCCCAATGTTCCAAAAGGATCGACTGCGGAGGATATGCGAGACCGGCAGTTTGGCGACCATCTTGGTAAATATTATGATGGCGTTATCTCCTTTATTCGTACTGCTGATTCCATTTGGATATTTGGCCCTGGCGAGGCAAAGGTCGAACTCGAAAATCACCTTAAACGTGACGGCCTCGAAGGACGTATCGTAGGTATTGAAACCGTTGATAAGATGACGGATCACCAAATTGCAGCCAAAGTTCGCGATCACTTTCTAAGGTAAGGGACCTTCCATGAAAAGATTCACGAGAAGCATCGGCATGGTATTGCTGGCCATCTGGCTCATTATCTGGGGGCTGGTTGGGCTTATCCCAGCGCTTAGTGGTTTGGGCGTGATCCTGCCATTCCTGGCCATCGCTGCCGGGATATTCATTTTACTGAACCGTTAGGTCAACTGCCACCTGGTCACGTGACCAGGTGGTAACCATTCGATTATTCAACAGATCAAGCAATAGGAGAAATCTCATGTGGACGATCATCATCATTCTCATCATACTGTGGCTGCTCGGCTTTTTTGGTCGCAACATAAGTCCTAACTTCCCAAAGACCGGCAGTTGGATTCACACTTTGATCGTTATCGCCATCATTCTGGTCATATTGAAACTTCTAAATGTAATCTAAGCCTTCCACGCTTAGACCGAGTCTGTCGACTCTGAGAATGGCTTTATCTTGTGGAACCCCAAAGGGATCTACCTTCCGGTCAACAGCCTGGGGGTAGATCCCTTGAATTTTCTATTCGATTAGGTAATATAAGCCTTATATGAATGCGTGATTTTTTTTAGGTCGAGTCAGGAGTACTACCTATGAATACAAATAATCACAACCATCGTTCCATATTATCCAGTATTGCCCATCGGGCAATGCTGGAGCGAGGTTTGCTTCCGGATTTTTCCGCCGAAGCGCTTGCCGAGCTTAGCGGGCTTCAAGCAGCTGTGGTTCCAGAGAGCCAGTCAGCCGAAGGTCCCAATGGGATTCAGGATATGCGGCACCTCCTCTGGTCTTCCATCGACAACGATGACTCACTTGACCTGGATCAACTTACCGTTGCCGAGGTAACTTCCACGAATAAAGTAAAAATCTTTGTTGCTATAGCAGACGTGGCCTCATCCATTGTGAATGGTTCAGCGATTGATCAACACGCGCGCAATAACACCACCTCGGTTTACACTGCGGCTGAGATATTTCCGATGCTACCGGAAAAGGTTTCTACCGACATTACCTCCCTGAATTTTACTGAGGATCGCCTGGCCATTGTCGTTGAAATGCTGGTCGGCGTTGATGGTGCGCTGGAAGATTCGAATATTTACCGAGCCTGGGTGCGCAATCATGCAAAACTTGCTTATAACAGCGTGGCGGCCTGGCTGGAAAAGAATGGGAATATCCCTGAAGCCATAACTGCGGTCCAAGGTCTGGCCGAAAATCTACAACTGCAGGATCAGGCGGCACAAAGGCTGAAAAATTTACGCCATGTGCATGGAGCCCTCAGTCTGGAAACCATTGAGGCCAGACCAGTATATGACGGCGATCAAATTCACGCACTCGAAATTGAGGAAAAGAACCGCGCGAAGGAGATTATTGAAGATTTTATGATTGCGGCCAATGGTGTGACCGCTCGCTACCTTTCGGCTAAGAAGTTCCCCTCGATTCGCCGCGTGGTTCGCACGCCAAAACGATGGGAACGGATTGTCGAAATTGCAGCGGATCACAAGTACAACCTTCCAGACCTTCCGAATTCAAAAGCGCTGGAAGAGTTCCTCGTCAAGCAAAAAGCCGTGGATCCGCTGCGCTTTCCCGACCTTTCTTTGGCTGTGATCAAGTTATTAGGCGCAGGTGAATATATTGCAGAGCTTCCGGATGGGAACGTCCAGGGTCACTTTGGCCTGGCGGTCAAGGACTATGGCCATTCGACAGCCCCAAATCGTCGGTATCCTGATTTGCTGACACAACGTTTGCTAAAAGCGGCCTTGCAGGACCAATCGGCGCCTTATAGCATCGAGGAATTGAATGATTTGGCAGCGCATTGCACCGAGGCAGAAGATGCTGCGAACAAAGTTGAACGGCAGGTCGAAAAATCAGCGGCAGCGTTATTGCTCGAATCGAGAATCGGACAAAAGTTTGATTCGATTGTCACTGGTGCATCCGAGAAAGGCACATGGGTCCGGCTGCTTACTGTTCCGGTTGAAGGAAAGTTGGTTCATGGGTTCGAAGGTCTGGATGTCGGAGACCGGGTTCGGGTGCAGCTAAGTTCGGTTGATATAGAAAAAGGATTTATCGATTTCAGGAAAATTCTGTAGGCGAGGTATTAATGGGGAAGTGGTTTTTTGAAGATTTTTCACAGAAAGGGCTCGCTATCTTAGTGCTGTTCTAGATTCATGGAAAATAGATGTGGTTTTGCCGATAAAAGGTTTAATATAAATTCGGAACGCTCAAGAATGTGAAAATAAATATTTATCGAACACAGTTGAATTGGATAACCAGAGTACCCACTTCTCACTCGGTAATGGATTTGAACTAATTGAATTGGAAAGATTACTATAATGATCAACAAAAAGGACTTGACGAACCCAGGTAAAAGAGGCGTCTATACAAACATCGATCAACTACTTCTGCGTGCCGGGCAAGCAAGAACCACCAGGGTGCTTCGCAACCAGCGTTCGTCGGTGTGGCTGACACTTGCCCTGGCGGGCAGTGCCAGGGTTTGCAAGACCATCTGCACAAACCCATGCATTTCGTGCAGGGCGTACCGGTGGCACGGATTCAGGATTTTTGCTCACACCGCTCCGGGTGCTTTCGGAGCACCCTAGCGGGTGTGATATAACCCGGAGGTCAGTGGTCCCCATTGGGGATGATATTCGAATCCACTCCCCGCTACTGTTATCCAGACGCCCATCTCTCTCACGACCCCAGTTCGGGGACGCAGAGATCGCGGAAATGGGCGTTTTTGGTTTAAACATGCGCTGATTCCTTGGTATTTTTATTTAGCCCAAGAATATCATTCCAACGGATAGATTTTTAGATTACACAACCTTTTTCTGTAAATTCGAATCAGTAGGTTGCACGTTCAAGCCGCGCCGGGGCGCCTGATGTACTAACACCACCACATGCACCAGGAATTTTCCGAGTTCTTTTTTGGGGCTCATTTTAGATTATTAGCGAAATTCCAGTCGCATTTTAAAAGTCGTCGCGTAATTGAATCGCTGACAAAGTGTTGTGCAAGAAATCTTATTACATAAAAACAAGAGGCGGAGATCTCCTCCGCCTCAGTGTTATCCATCCAGTTACAAGTTCTATTGACCACCAACGATCTTATCCCAACCTGTTACAATGGCATCTTTGGCTTTGGTGAAATTCTCAGGGGTTGATGGGAAATGCAGATTCGGATAAGCAGATTCAGGAAGTAGTTTGCTTGCGACTTCAACAGGGAGAACAACGTCGGTTCTTCCCGGGTGAGCATAACCAGTCGCCAGCATGATCTGACCTTCATCCGAGAACAGGAAATCGTTAGCGAGTTTGGCAGCATTGGGGTGTGGAGCAACAGAACTGATGTACTCAGCAAACAGCATACCAAATGTTCCGTCCTGCGGGATGATAACTTCAAGGTTCAAGCCAGTCGCATCGCGTTTGGCAAATCCATCGAAGTCATACACGATAGAGATCGGGCATTCGCCTTTTTGTACCGAAGAGACGTTTAGCACAACACCTTCACGCCAGTTCTTGCTGTCGCGCAGTTGTTTGAAAAGATCCAAACCGGGCTGTACATTATCCTCGCCGCCTCCCTTGGCGTAGGCAGCCGCTACAACGGCTCCGGTCGCATAGGATGAAATGCGTGGATCCCGGCTGCAGACCATGTCATTGTATTCGGGTTTTAATAGATCATCCCAAGTCTGGGGTGGATTCGCAACCAGGTCTTTATTGACCAGGAAAGCGATAGCACCCCAATAAGCCACAGCCCATTTTCCATTGGCGTCTTTGCGTTCGGTTGGGATCTTGTCCCAGTAAGTGTTGCGATACTCCATTGCAAGATCGTTTTCAACCAGTGTGCCGAGGAAATCAAAACCGATGTCTGCGACATCCATCACAGGGGCATCTTTTTCCGCCAGCAACCGGGTGATCTGTTCCGCGCTTGTCATATCGGTGTCGGTGTGGACGATGCTGTATTTTTCTTCAATAGCTTTCCAAATATTGCCCAAGTTCACCCAGTCGTCGGACATACCATAACTGACAACCTGCCCTTCGGTAATGGCGGCTTCTATGATCAATTCCATTTCGGCCTTGGTAGGTTCCGGGGGGGTGGTGGCTTCAGACGCCTTGGTAGGCTCAACCGGTGCTGCTGTGGGTGTAGCGGGTTGGGCACAACCCATTAGCAAGGTTGTCACCATTAGAACAGATAAAACAACGAACAAAAACTTTTTCATTAGAACTCCTCCTTCAGAATGTTGAACGAACCTTGAACAATCACACTTCGGCTCGTAGATATTATTTACTTGGATGCCTCCTTTTCAATCGCCAATTAATGTCCACCAACCGGTCCGCCTAAAAGTTTCCCTCTTCTGCCGGCGATCCAGATAATTAGCAGAGAAGTAACCCAAGCAACCACAAAACTGATCACAGCCAGCGCACTTGCCTGCCGGCCATCGAATCGGGTAAATTCCACCAGGTAGATCGGAAAAGTCTTAAACCGTGAGCCAACCAGTAAGTTAGTGAGCGTAAACTCAGAAAAAACAGTGGAAAAAACAAGAAGGCAGCCGCTGATCACACCCGGCATGATATTGGGGATGATGACGCGAAAAAGAGTGTTCCACCATCCACAACCCAGGCTTTGGGCAGCCTCGGTTAATACTTTCACATCAATTGAATCCAACGCGTTTGCCACAGGGCGGTACATGAAAGGAAAACACAAAACCATGAAGGCTGCCACAAGGATGTTGGGTGTATTTACCAAAGGAATCGGAACCTTTGAGTAAAACCGAAGAAGAGAGAGCGCCAGCACAACCCCAGGAATCCCGAATGAAAAAGCTGACATCAACTCAAAAACGGATTTACTTTTGGGGAGGCGAACATGCGCCCAATAAACGCTTGGGGTCACCAATACTCCCAGGCTAAGCGCGGTAACCGTAGAAACTACCAGTGAGTTCTTGAGTGTCAACTTGAATGCACTCCGCTCTGTCACCGTTTGCCACCATTTTGTAGTCATGCCCTCAGGGAAAATGGACCGATCCCAACGTGTCGAGAGAGAAAAAGCTAGCGTAGCAACCACCGGGATGATCATAAATGCCAGAAATAGGGCAATGGTCGTCGTGCGCCAGAAGCGGTTCATTCTCATGCGCGACCTCTATTCGCTTTGCTGGATAGCCAGATGTAACCAAAGACACAAAACGACATGATCAACAGAGAGACTACCGCCAGCGCGTCTGCAAGCTCGGGTTGAAGTTGAACTTCCCCGCGGATGAGGGCTGCGATCTGGACTGTTACCAAGTTCACATCTGGTCCGGTTAAGGTCCAAGCAGTGGCATAGGCGCCAAAAGCGTTTGCGAATAAAAGCAAAAAACTACTCATTAATGAAGGCCCCAAAATCGGTAATCCGATATGCCACCAGAACTTAAAAGTATTCGCGCCCAGGTTGATGGCAGCCTCCCACCACTCCTTTTTAAGTCCAAGTAGCGACGGAACTATCAAAAGGACCATTAAAGGTATCTGGAAATACAAGTAAGCAATGGTTAACCCGGTGATTGAATAGATTCGGAACTCTGGGTATAAATTCACACCAATCGCTTTGAGAATGAGCGTGATCACCCCGGTTGATCCAAGCGTTATGATAAACGCAAAAGCTAACGGCGCTCCCCCGAAGTTCGTCGTCACATCTGCCAAGGCCGTTAACGCATCCCGAACAACTTTCTTCGGCGAGGAAATAATCGCCATGGCAACTAACGATCCCAGGACGACCCCCAAAAAAGCAGTCGTAGTCGAAAGCTTCAACGAGTTACCGAATGAATTAAGGATGGTAGGGGTGAATGCTTTGGCAAAATACTCAAAGGTCAACCCAGATTTTGTTATCAAACTGGACTTTAGTAAGGTAAACATTGGAATCAACTGAAAGCTGATGCCGAAAATAAATAACGGAGTTAACGCAAGCCAAGCAAAGATTATTTTAAACAATTTTTGTCGGGGTCTTAACATCAGGGAGTTAGTGGTCATTTAATTCCCTTTTGGATTGTAAATGAGGAGCCATCTTTCGCAATCGTAATTTTTCCAGAATAGGATTCAGCAATTTGGGAAAAGATGTCCACTGCCAGCGCAGGAGAATACTGGTGCGTGACAGCAATATGCTTCACTGCAGCGGTCTTCGCAAGTAAGCCTACTTTATCTGCTGTCATGTGATCTTGTGAGACCCACCCTGACGGGAAAGAGCACTCGCAAATTAAAAGATCAGCGTTTGCGCAAAACTCGAACAAGTCATTACTGAGAACTGCATCACCTGTGAAAACAAAAGAACCTTCATTTCCTTCGAAACGATATGCTAAGCTGGTTTCTGTATGGCCGGTTAAAATAGAGGAAACCTGTAATTCTCTCCATGTCCAAACATATTGCTTAATTTCGGCAATCGCGAATGAATAAGTTGAAGGCGAAATCCCCGGGAATGCCTCCATCAATTTTTTATACCAGGCTTTTGTTCCAACACAACCATAGACCTGAAGAGGAGTGGTACGTTTTTCGGTGGGGTTTGAATCGTTAGCCTGTAAAAATGTAATCAAGTCCAAGGTGTGATCAGAATGTAAGTGCGTAAGAAAAACCGTATCCAGATTAATGTAATCTATCCCTGCCTGGGCTGCTTTCTGCAGTGCACCTGGACCAAAGTCGATGAGGGCGTCAGCTGTTCCAGATTGAAGCAGAATAGATGCAGGGGAATAATCTAAGGATGGAATTGCTGTGCCAGCTCCAAGAATTGTAACTTTCATAAGTCTCAAGCTTTTTAATGAAAAGATAACAAATCGCAGTTTGGCGTCTTCCGAACATTCCAAATCAAATCGGTATTATCATAGCAATATTGTTATGTAAAGTCAATTGTTTTATAGCGTTTATGTGCTGTATTATAAATAATCATAACATTATCACACATATTATGTTGCGTTTTCGTGTCCTGTTTGAATAATGTCTGAAATTCTTTCAATTTCAGCACTAAGTGCTCTACCATTCAAACTTTCTAACCATGGTTGGGGTGATGAAGCAAAGTAATTGACACTGATTCTCGTTTATCCTCATTTAGGCTTGATTGGATATGCTGAATTGGATTCGAAACCTTCCCTGCTGCTCCTTATTTGTAAAAGCAGAACATTGGTTCTGTATCGTATATATGGGGAGAATCTGTCTTCCCAGACGATTTAATCCACTGTTTGGCGCTTCGTTTGCACCCCAATTGCACTTTAATGCACCAAACTGTGAAGTAAAAGAAGACGACCTAAATTAGATCGAGGTATTAAATACTTAAAATCCCAAATGCATCCGCACCTTGTGAGGATCCGGAAAAAATGTAGGGTTCGATCCCTGTCTGTGTTTGATAATCATGAACGACTTTGGTAAATGCTTTGTGCGCCAGGTCTGTATCACGACCCAATATCGCCACGGTCCCGCCTGCGCCACCGCCCGTGATCTTAGCACCGAACAAATCCTGCCCGGCCAGATTTTTTACCAGGCTAACAAGCAGGTCAGTCTCCAGTGATCCCAACCCGCAATCTGAATATCCCACATGGGCACCATACATAAGTTCGCCCAGCAATTCAAGGGTGCGGTCTGTAACTGGCGTAGAAGTAGAATTCAGCAACGCAAAGAAGAGGGATACCCGCTGGTTTTCCTCTACGGCATATCTTGTGCAGTTGCGCACCGGGTATTCGACTTCTGCCCGGACAGGAGTATAAGGGTCGAAATGCACCGGGTGAGATTTTATGAACCCATCTCCCTTGACTGATATTGGAAGCGCATCTTCATATTTCTCGCGGAAAAGATTGGGGGGTATCCTCGCCAGGTATCCATCCCACCTGGGATCGGTAAAACGTGAAAGGACTCCGGAATCGTCACGCATTACATTCAAACCCTCCAATTCGCAAATCAATTGGTACCCCATGAAGGTTGCTGCCCTTGCAGCTTCATATTCGATTCCAGCTACAGAATGGCGTACCCCCGAATCAATGCCCCAGATTTTTAGACCTTGCGGGAGGCGCACCAGCGGATATGGAATGCAAGGTTGACAGAGCATTGGTGTAAATGAATCAGCATCACCCATCACTACCGCGAATTGGTCCATAACTCCGCTTGCAGATTGTGCGATGGCATTTTCCACCCACTGGGTCTGGATCGCAAGATCGACTCCGTTGACTTCAATCCCATAGGCCGCAGCGCAAGCTTTCATGCCAGAGACCTCCAATGCGGCCGAAGAACTGACTCCTTTCCCCAATGGAATGGTCGAATCGATGAGCATATTCAAACCATGGGTGACAATCTCCGGGTGCTGCATTTTTAGGTAATATAAATTGCCTACCAAGGTAGCGAACCAGGATCGTCTTGGATCGCGGTTGATCCATTCTCGCATTTCTTCAATTGATCGCACTCCCGTTGAATGCGAAATATCACTCATTGAGAATTCAATACGCTCTTCCCACCCTATCGACCTTACTGAAGGGTTCTGCAGTACAAAAAGATCATCTTTACGGGGTTGAGTGGCAAAAAAGGTAGCTTCATTAATGGTGGTTTCAAACACCAGTCCACCTGTGTAATCGTCATTGCCACCCATTAAATCCAATCGACCTGGCACCCGGCTGATATGGATGGTGGATTTGGGTTGAAAGATTGCACCTGTTAACTCACGGCAAAGTCGAATAAACTTCTCGACATCCGGAGCAATCTTCGCTTTCGAAGAAGTCTGAATACTCATAATTGGCCCCATTGGTTGATGTGAAATAGAAGGTTATGAAATATATTCTATCAAACCTTAAAACAATAGTCAAATGATATTAAACATAACAAAAACGGTTGCAAAACGAAACAAAATCATATATACTCTTGCTATCCAATGATATAGAGACAAAATGAGACAATCTAGTAAAAATCGCAATCGGGTACTCTCTTGGTTGGGGTTGTTGCCTTTCCTCTTGTTTTGCCTTGCATTTGAGATTGTGCCGATCCTCCTGCTTCTACGGGACAGCTTGTTTACCAGGGCGGGTGAACTCACAGCTGCAAATTACCAGGGCGCAGTTGCTCCTTTATATTTACGCTCATTCTGGAATAGCATCAAGCTATCTGGCATAACGGCCCTCCTGGGGACCACGATTGGTCTGGTTGTGGGATATGGCGTTTTTCGCTGGCCATCAAAAAGGGTGCAAGATTCCTTGATCGCTCTTTCGGATGTGACGACTAATTTTGCCGGGGCTCCGCTAGCCTTTGCCTTCATTATTGTTTTAGGTTCGAACGGTCTTATTACCCAGTTTTTCCTGAAATACCTTGATATTAAGTTATATCCTGAATTCAGTGTTTACTCACTTTCCGGGTTAATCCTGGCATATCTGTATTTCCAACTTCCGCTGATGGTTCTGTTGATCATCCCGGCTTTTGGGGGGATTAAGAAAGAATGGCGCGAATCTGCCACCAACCTGGGAGCAAACACATACCAATTCTGGTGGAACATCGGCTTACCTATCCTGGCTCCTTCACTTATAGCCGGGTTTGTGCTCTTGTTTGCCAATGCATTTGGTGCTTATGCCACTGCATATACATTAACCGGTTCCAAGCTATCACTGGTGACACTGCAAATTGGCTTCACCATTACCGGTGAGGTACTGCATGAACCAGGGATCGGACAGGCTATGGCAGTGCTTTCTCTACTCATAATGGGGACTTGTATTGCCATTTACCAGGTAGCCACCAGCCGCGCAAGAAAATGGACAAGGGGGTAAATGATGGGGTCATTAAAAAAATCAAAACCTTCTTCTGGCCAGATTTTTATTGTTGGTATATTCATTTTTTATATGATCCTGCCCATTATTGCCACGTATATTTTCTCTATTGCTACTCGATGGGACCGAACTATCCTTCCGGAAGGGTACTCTCTTGAGGGGTACATGGAAGCTACGACAAACCCCTATTTTTTTATCACCCTAAAGAACTCTCTTGTATTATCAGTGGCTTCGGTTTTGGTCTCTCTTTTTGTAGTGGTACCAACAGTATATTGGGTTCATGTAAAACTGCATTCAGCGAAGCCCTTGTTGGACCTCCTGATGATCCTGCCTTTCGGTATTCCTGGAGTGGTGTTGGCGCTCGCGTTGGTGCAGGTGTACAACTTTCAACCTATCAGCCGATCGCCACTCCTTCTCACTGCCGCAACCGTTGTATTTACAATGCCGTTTATGTATCGGTCAGTCTCAAACAACCTGGCAGCAGTGGATATTCCCACTCTGACCGAGGCAGCTCAAAGCCTGGGAGCGAATACATTTAATGTGCTCTGGCGTGTAATCATTCCCAATATATTCCCGGGCATACTTAGCGGGAGCTTGTTGGTCTTTGCGACTGTGTTCGCCGAATTCACGCTTGCCCGGTTGATTGTTGGAGCGGGCTTCAAGACTTTTCCAATGTTGTTGGTTGAATATACCCGTAAGGATGGAACTATCGCGGCAGGCATGTCTGTGATCTCATTTACGATTGCCTGGATCGTTTCCTTGTTAATCCTTTGGGCTAGTGGAAAAGGGATCAAAGTTTCGCGCGAATCCATTGGTGCTCGCTAAGGATATTTATGATGACATATCTAGAACTAACCGATATCTCAAAAAACTTTGGAAACGTTGTCGCAGTGAAGGATTTTAATCTTTCTATCAAAAAAGGGCAGTTGGTCTCATTCTTAGGACCATCGGGTTGCGGAAAAACAACCACACTGCGAATGATCGGGGGGTTTGAAATTCCTGATTCTGGGACGATTTTATTAGCGGATGAGGATATTTCAAAAATACCACCCAATCGCCGTGGAATCGGTATGGTTTTTCAATCTTATGCCCTGTTTCCTAACATGACCATTCTGGAAAACGTTATGTTTGGTTTGAAGATGCAACATAAGCCTAAAAAAGAGATGACGAGCATAGCTGAAAAGGTGTTGGACCTGGTACGGTTGCAAAACACCGCCAAACGGTATCCACACCAGCTTTCGGGTGGGCAGCAACAGCGTATTGCTCTTGCTCGAGCATTGGCTATCCAACCGCGAGTGCTTCTTTTAGACGAACCACTTTCTGCATTGGATGCTGAAGTCAGGGTTGCACTTCGGGGGGAAATTCGCCGAATTCAATCAGATTTGGGGATCACGACAGTTTATGTTACCCACGACCAGGAAGAAGCGTTATCCATCTCTGATATGGTGGTTGTAATGAACAACGGGTTGGTCGAGCAAATTGGTACCCCTCAGGAAATCTACCGAAAACCGGATACCCGCTTTGTGGCGACGTTTATTGGCACAGCTAATGAGTTCCATGGAATCGTAACCGATTCTGAAAATGTGAAAGCCGGCAACTTGGTAATTAAAACTTCAGGTTTACACAACTTCTCTATTGGGAGCGAGGTAGTGGCCCTGGTGAGACCGGAAAATGTTGAGGTCTTTGATCAAAAACCAACCGATTCGATGGTAAATGTAGTCGAAGGAGATGTGGATACTATTACCTTCCACGGTGCCATCACCCGTTTGGGAATTAATGCTGGCGGCAAAATGATCACAGCGGATGTGACCATCACCGGCAGGAACATTCTCAGTTACCATCAGCACGTCTGGCTGAGTTTCAACCCGGAATATTGCAAGGTAATGGCAGAGAAGTAGAGACCTGTATGTATCATATTAATTCACACGAGATCATACTGGATAAAGATGAACGCCTTGAACCATGGACAAGCCATGACCGGGTGGTTTGGTTGGCAATGGATTTCATAAAACACTGCCCCGTAGATAAGAAAACCGGACGTCCCTGGTACCTCCTTTATTCCTGTTTTTGGACTGACCCTCTGGGGCCTACGATTTGGCCGGACAACCCCGCTGGAAAATTTGCGTGGGCTGTCACGACATTGCTAAAGTACTATCCGTATTCTGGCGACCAGGACCATATTGAAATTGTTCGTTCCATGCTGGACAGTCTAATTGCCCATCGTGTTCTCGAGCATCTCGCATGGGGGAACGCTCCATATGCTTCTGCTCATCCCGGAACAGGAAATTACTTTGGTGCTCGTGCCGATGGCGAATACGCCACAGAACCAGATAAGGTTGCACAGGTTGGGAGAGCCTTTGTTGATTTTTATGAAATGACTGGAGAAGAGAAATATTTGCAGGCAGGTATTGATTGCGCCAGTGTACTGGTGAAACACCTTGTTGTGGGAGATGAGAAACACTCTCCAGTGCCTTTCAGGGTGGATGTGAGGGATGGAAAGGTAATTGAAGCATATACAGCAGACATGATCCAATTGGTTCGCCTCTTTGATGAATTGATTCGTTTGGGAAAACTAGAATTTTCTTCTGCTCGCGATCAGGTCATGAATTGGCTCATTCAATATCCGTTGAAAAACAACATCTGGAAGGGATATTTTGAAGACATTCGTTTGGATCCAGAAAATGGCAACCGCGATCAGTTGACTGCACTAGAAACTGCCAGATACTTCATTCAAAACCCTACTTTGGATCCTGATCCTGGCAGAACAGCGCCCGGTTTGATCCAATGGGTGCGTGAGACGCTAGGTGCATCGCTTTTCTTTTCAGCTATTCCAATCCATGAGCAGAAATATTGTTACCATGTCATGGGCAGCCATACTGCACGTTTTGCAGCTTTATGTGCTCATTGGTTTGAGGAAAGTGGAGAAGAGACATATCGGGAGATGGCCATCCGGGCCCTAAATTGGGCGTCATATATGGCAAACGAGGACGGAACAGTTCATGTTGGGGTTGACCGGCCTGATTATTACAATCAATGCTGGTTCACTGACGGCTATTTTGATTATGTCCCCCATTTTATCGATACCATGGCTTCTATTCCAGAACTTGCCCCGGGTGATTCAGATCACATGCTTCGGTCAACAACTATCATACGCGAGATTACTTATCAGCCCTATGAAGTAAATTATCAGACATTTGATCAAAAAGGAACTCAACGGCTCAAACTGACCTTTGAACCCGTACAAGTTGAATCCGGCAATCAGGTCCTCACCCGGTTATTGACACCGGTAACCCGGGAGGGATGGTTCTTTGATCGGATGTCACATTTACTTATCATCAATCACTCTCAATCTTCGATAAGGATAGCAGGTCGTCCTGGTCAGTAAGGGGGATTCAATCAATGCAAAGAAGATTGATAGATTGGAAAGGAGGTGGATTGGCAGAAATTCTTTAGACCGAGAGAGCTTGATTTTGGAAGGCTCTAGATTAATTTCAACCAATCTTTTAGGAGGAAAAATGTCCCGAAAAATTTTCTTGCTCGTAAGTACATTACTTGTATTCAGTATGCTATTGGCGGCATGTGCCAAGTCTACGCCTACAGCGGCGCCTGCGACAGAGGCCCCCGTGGCCGCCGTGGTCACCGCGGTCCCAGTTGCGACTGAAGTTCCTGTCGTTGACCCAATGGTAAAACTGGAAGAGGATGCCAGGGCTGAAGGTACCATTGTCTCATACGGTTTGCCAGATGATTGGGTGAATTATGGCGGTATGTGGACCCTTTATACCGATAAGTATGGCATTCCACATGCAGATACCGATATGTCCAGCGGTGAAATCCTGGCGGCGTTACGAGCAGAAGCCAGTGCTCCTGTTGCAGATATCACCGACCTCGGGTTGAACTTTGCCCAGGTTGTGAACGACGAAAGCCTTTCCCAAGCTTATAAGAATGCCTATTGGGATGAAATCCCTGATTATGCTAAGGATGCGGATGGCCGTTGGGCTGCTGCATATTGGGGTGCAATCGCCTTCACAGTCAATGCTGATATTGTGGAAAATGTTCCGCAAACCTGGCAGGATTTGTTAAAGCCTGAGTACAAAGATACGATCTGCATGAAGGATCCCCGCGAATCGGCCACGGCTAATATGGTTGTATTAGCCTCGGCTTATGCCAATGGTGGCGATGAGACGAATCCGCAGCCAGGAGTAGATTACTTCAAGCAGTTGATCGATGCTGGTCAACTCCGCGCAGTTGCCCCCAGCACCTCAACCATTGAAAAAGGTGAATGCCCCATCTCCCTCTTCTGGGACTTTGATGGATTGAGCAAGAAGGAATCTCTTGGGATGAACCTGGTCACCGTGATCCCCTCTGATGGGACCGTAGCCGGTTTGTATATCCAGTTTATCACCGCAGGGGCACCGCATCCCAATGCGGCAAAACTCCTCATCGAACTGGAATATTCCGATGAGGGCCAGCTTGCTTATGCCAATGGTTTTGTTCATCCAATCCGCGAAAATGTTGTCATTCCTGACGAATTACTCGCCAAGTTCCCCCCAACTGAAGCATATGATTCAGTAGTATTTCCGAAGGATTTTGCAGCTCTTGCAGAAGCCGCGACCAAGATCTCTGATGGTTGGAACCTGATCGCGCAATAATTTTCGGAACCACTGGAGGGTGGTTTATTACTACCCTCCAGAATTGCTATCATCAAACTTTTTCATAAATTTTAGTAATTAGGAGTAAAAAGGATGGCCAGTACAGGTGAACAAATCAGGTTTTCCAAACTTTTCAACGGGACGGAAAATGTCGTAATCGTGGCGGTAGATCACGGGTTGTATTTTGGTCCCTTGCCGGGAATGATCGACCTGCCAAGCGTTGTCGGTTCTATTGCCGGCGCAGATGGTATCCTTATGGGTCCGGGAATGCCTGCTCATTGCCAGAATGTGTTTTATAAGAGGGATGCTCCGCGATTGATCATCCGCCTTAACTGGGCGCCTAACTATGCCGCTCAATGGAAGTACAAACATTCTCACAGTGTTATGATGACGAGTGTGGAGGAAGCGGTGCGGGAAGGAGCTGATCTGGTGATCGGAAGCCTTACTCTGAAAAACCCAGAAGAAATGGAAGATGCTCAAAATGTGGAAATCTTCGCTGAATGTGTTGCTCAGAAGAAGGCATTGGGCATACCGATGATCGGCGAGGTCTATCCAACTGGTGGTGATGACACAAAACCTGAAGATTTGCAGGATCATATTTACATAGGCTGCCGCATGGCGGCTGAATTAGGGGCTGACCTGGTAAAGACCTTTTATACTGGCCCCCGTTTTGAAGAGATCACAAAAGCAACACCAGTGCCCGTGTTAGCTCTGGGTGCAAAAAAAACCCCTCGCGAGATTGATGCGCTGCAACTGGCATATGACGCGGTTAATGCTGGTGCCCGCGGGATCGTGTTTGGTCGAAACGTACTGCAGGCCAAGGAACCGGAACGTTTCTTGGACGCGCTAAAAGAAATCGTAAAAGCCCGGAAATCTCCCGAGACAATCGCAAAGAAATTTGGTCTGCTGTAAGATGAAGTATTTACTGTCATTGGACGTTGGTACGACCTCTATAAAGGCAGGTCTCTTTGACGAGACAGGTAGGTGCCTTGCCACTGCTTTGGAGGAGTACCAATTGATCACACCAGCCGCTGATCGGGTTGAATTGGATGCCCAGGTATACTGGCGGGCTTCCAAGGAGACCATCAGAAGGGTAATTTCCAAGGCTGCTATTAATGGCCATGAAATTGCGGTCACAACAGTATCCAGCCAGGGGGAAACCCTGATCATGTTAAATGAAGATGGTCAGCCAGTAGGCAATGCCATCGTTTGGATGGACAACCGGGCAGTGGAACAGGCGAGAACGCTGGCAGCCACATTGGGAGCTGATATCTACGATGTGACAGGAATTCCAGAAGTCGTTCCCACCTGGCCCGCCTGTAAAATCCTATGGATAAAGCAAAATGAACCCGAACGGTATAGTCAAATAACCCACTTCCTGCTTGTTCAGGATTATTTGATCTATCTTCTGACTGGGAATATGGTGACAGACGGTTCGATTAGTTGCACGACTTTGTTGTACGACATTGTTCAGCATGATTGGTGGCAAAAAGCCCTAAATGCAATTGGAATCCAGGCGGATCACCTTCCGCGGATTCAAAGCCCTGGTTCAATTGCGGGTAAACTTTCATCTCATGTTGCTGCTGAACTTGGTCTATCCGAGAATTTGATCGTCGTTTGCGGTGGCATGGACCAATGCGCAGGTGCGATCGGAGCCGGTAATATTGAGGAGGGAGTGGTTTCTGAAACCACCGGAGCCGCGCTGACTATTCAAGTAACGATCCGCGCTCCACTGATTGATCCTGCTCGGTCGATGCCGGTATATGTACATAGTGTACCGGGCAGGTACTTGTTTGTACCTGTATGCCCGACAGCAGGGATGGCATTTAAGTGGCTCAAGGACAACTTCATAGTTGATCTTGATGCTCCTGAAACCGCTGGTAGGGTCGATCTTTACGAAATCATGAACCAGATGTCTGAAAGTGTGCCAGAAGGTTGTGATGGTTTGATCATGCTCCCACACCTCATGGGCGCATACAGTCCTGTAAGTAACCCGTCAGCCCGCGGATCCTTCACTGGTTTTACGTTACTGCATAAGAAAGCTCATTTTGTCAGGGCAGTTCAGGAAGCAGTGGCGTATATGCTTCGCCAGAATATTGATGTAATAGGTAGAGCTGGGGTGGCTATTAATGAAATCCGCACGAGCGGCGGTGCAGCCCGAAGTTCTATCTGGAATCAAATCAAAGCGGATGTTTGCGGATTACCGATCATCCGGCTTGAAAATGAAGATACAGGTTTGGTAGGAGATGCCATACTTGGAGGGGTTGCTGCTGAGGTTTTTAAATCAATTGATGAAGGTGTCAGAATCATGGTACATCGATCGGGCCAGGTAAATCCGGGAGAATCCAGAAAAGCATACAATGGCTACTACCAAAGATATGTCGATCTGGACGCGACTTTGAAGGATTATTTCATACGCAACTACTCGAACTGACTAAAAACGATTGGAGAGAAAATGAAAACTAAAGTTGGTTTACTTGTCATGGCATTACTCGAGGATGATTACAACAAGACTGCTCATGTTCGACCGATGGCACAACAGGTTGCGGACAAGATCGGTTCCATTATTGGTAAGTATGCTGATACGATCTGCCCAAAACTGGTTGAGACAGAGGATCAGGCTGAAGCTGCAGCGGTCATGTTCAATGGGGCCGGGGTTGATTTAATTATCGCGGTTGAAGTGGCGTATACCAAAGGGATTGTACCGACGCGTTGTTTCTTAAACACGACCGCTCCGGTTGTGGTGTGGAACACGCAGCAGATTGAAGCCTTGCCTGAAGATGCGGATTTTGACCTGATTATGGTGAACTCGGGAATGTGCGGCGTGCCTGAAATGACCTCCGCACTGCTCAGGATGGGGCGTCCATTTTGGATGGTAACATCGCTGATGGATGATCCGCTGGGACAGAAGAAGCTGGAAGAATACATTAAAGCAGCCGGAGTCATCCGGCGGCTTAAAACTGCACGTATCGCAATTGCCGGCCACGCTTTTGAGGGTATGACCGATCTTATGGTTGATCAATTAAGCTTGCGGCAATATGTTGGTCCAGTATGCTGGCCGGTGGAGCCAGAAAAGGTCTCATTGGCTATGGTTGATATGGAAGCTGAAAAAGTCAATGAGCTGATGGCTAAAGAACGCTCTCGATATAAAGTGGAGATGGATCAAACGTTGTTCGAAAAGTCATGCCGGTTAGCGCTCGCGCTCGAAAAGGTGATGCGAGATGAGAAATTTGATGCATTAGCTTCGTTTGATCAAGTCTGGCTGCCCGACCCCCGGGTGGGGATCATTCCTTCCTATGGCACTGGAAGATTGTGCGAAATTGGTATCCCAACCTCAACGGAAGCTGACATAACTACTTTAACAGCCATGTTAATTTTGCAGGAATTGGCAGGTAAGGCCACGTTCCTTGAAAATTATGTTGTCGACTACAAACAAGATGCGATGATCCTTTCACATGATGGGCATGGCAACCCGGCGATGGCAGAAAAACCCGGCGATGTGGCGGTAAAACACAGTATTTACTATCAAGGAGTGAATGGGTTTGGTGCAGGTTTAGAATTTGCCTATGCCCCTGGCCCTGTCACCAATCTTTCCCTTGTTCCATTGGGTGGTTCGAGGTGGCGCCTGATTATCTCTGAGGGTGAGTCCATTAGAATCAAACCACGCCCTGTTTCAGCTCCGCAGATGTTGTTTAAACCGAAATCCTTGCCGATTACCGATTGGTGTGACGCCTGGTGTAAAGCGGGTTCACCGCATCATATGGCATTGGCTTATGGCCACCTTGCCCATAGCATCAAGATTTATGCAGAGATGGCAGGCTTGGATGTAATCGAGGTTTAATCAACTACATGCTGCATATTGGACTTTTTTCACTTCTAAATACAGCCTTTCAGGCAGGAGGTTTTTATGAACAACCGCGAGGAGTATACGAACCAGCAAATCCAATACACTGGAGATGCTATTGATGCGTCTGGTAGCAAAGACCTCGTCAGTGAACTCTCTGCTATGGAAAGGCGTTCTTTGATTGCTCAGTTGGTGATGGAAAATGGAATTGTATTCCTCACTGATCTTGTTGCCAGGTTTAAAGTTACTGAAACCTCTATTCGTCGGGATCTTACACTCTTGGAGGAGGCCGGAAGGCTCAAAAGGATTCATGGCGGTGCGGTGCAGGCATTAGGGAATATACGCTCAGATTCGTTCATTGAGAAAATGCAGCTTCATAACGCAGCCAAGCAGCGCATAGGAAAAGCGGCGGCGGAAATGATCAACCCGCATGATGTGCTCCTTCTTGATTCTGGCACCACCACTCTGCAGATTGTTAAACAAATCCCACTGGATTTACGCCAGGGAGCTTCTATTACACTAGTGACGAACTCTGTTCCCATTTCTCAGGAAGTATTAGGTTGGCCATCTCCAAACTTGATCGTGCTTGGCGGTATTTATTTGCCAGATTATCAGGCAACTGCCGGACCTCAAACTGTACACCAACTCAATGAATTAACTGCGGATTGTGTGTTCCTGGGAACGGATGGTTTGACACTGACCGGCGGGGTCACCACAGCCAATATTCTCATGGCTGAAGTAGACCGCTTGATGGTGGATCGATCCCGGAAAGCCGTGCTTGTGACGGATAGCAGTAAGTTTGGGCGGATAGGCTTTGTGCCTGCCGCGGCGCTGACAAAATTTCAAATGATCATTACGGATGTAGATGCCCCAGCAGAACAGGTAACTTCTATCCGCGATCTGGGCGTTGAAGTCAAGTTGGTTTAATTGCTTATGCTTCAAGCTCTCAATCTCACACCGCCGTTTTTTGAAATTGGCCCGAAAGCATATCTTTTTGGTCAGAAAGTGGTTGACCTCGCGCGTTGGGCGGATGAAGTCAGCGCGAAATACAATGTTCAGATCATATTCACACCGCAGGCAGTTGACCTATACCGGGTGGCCCAAGTGACGCGTAACCTGCTTGTTTTTGCCCAGCACATGGATGCCTTGCAAGTCGGACGTGGAATAGGTTCGGTACTCCCTGAAGCAGTGAAGGAGACAGGTGCAGTTGGGGTTCTTCTGAATCACACCGAAAAACCCCTTTCGATCGAGATTATTGAACAAACGATTATGCGGGCAGATGAAGTGAGATTAGCCAGTATGGTGTGCGCCGGGAACCTTAAAGAAGTCAATGCAATCGCCAGGTTGAAGCCAAATATTATATTGGCGGAAGCGTCGGACCTGATTGGGACAGGCAAGCGGGATAAATCCGATCAGAACGCGATTGGGGTTATCAATCGAATGGTGTGGGATATTAATCCTGAGATTAAAGTACTGCATGGAGCGGGAATCACTGATGAGAAGGACGTATATAGAATTATGATGGCTGGTGCGCAAGGCACCGGATCCACCAGTGGGATCCTTATGGCCGCAGATCCATATGTGATGCTTGAAAAGATGATCAAATCGGTAAGAGAAGCCTGGGATTTGACCCATTTAAAAAGGACTGACAAATGAGTGTACATCATGCGTACTTTACTATCCAGTCGGACCGCCGGCCAACTTTCCACGATGTTACAGAGGAAGTTCAGAGAATATTGGCTACTTCGAAGATTAACGAAGGCATTCTGGTGGTTTACTCGCAGCATACAACCTGCAGCGTGATAATCCAGGAAGCTGCGGATGACGTGAACTACTGGGGGACAGAGCTGCTAATGCAGGATCTGGTAAATGTGCTAGAGAAGATCATTCCTACTTGCCACACAGAGGGACAATATTTACACCCTGGACCGAAACATATCGAAGCCGCAGCAGGCAGAGACGAGTTGCCGAACTGGTCGCTTAATACCGATGCCCATCTGCGCTCTGTGATAATGGGGCGCTCTGTGACGGTTCCGATCGTTGAAGGGAAGATAACCCTGGGTGAATTTGGAAGAATTTACTTTGCTGATTTTGACCAGGTTAGAGCGCGGGAACGGCTTGTCCGGGTGCAGATAGTAGGCGAATGAGAAAAATGAGTATAATCTATAATAAAATAACGGTCTTTTTGGATGCTACATAATTAGATCTAGGGAAAATGATCATATGTTTGAAAAAGAGTGATTTCTAATCCGAATATACCCTCCCGTAGATTAGCATCCGGCTCATGAATTTGTCATCACATTTCTAGCATCGAAGACAATTTCATTAATGATTTATGATCCCATCCTTGCTTCCCAGAAGGTGATGACAATCTATCAATTTCGGTTGGATTTAACTTAAAAACCTATCAATTTGGGTCGGTTTTTATGATGAATGACACTTATTGATCAGCAGGTTGCGGCATTCCCAGGACTGGTCGTTAGTGCAGACTAGTCGCGTAGATCCACCACCAAAACACGAATTTGTAATTAACCTGAATATTCATTTACAGAGGTATTAATAGCTAATATGTCAATATTGTTCCTGCACATTGTTCCTGCATAAAGCAAAAATAACCCCTAAAAGGGCTGCCAAAAAGGGCTTGACTTCCTTAAGCGAAAGGACCATCATACGCACATCGATCAACTATCGCAGCGCGTCGGGCAAGGGAGAACCAGTGTTCGTCGGTTTGACTGACACTTGCCCTGGCGGGCAGTGCCAGGGTTTGCAAGACCCGCCGCACAAACCCATGCACTCCGTGCTTCGTGCAGGACGAACTGGTGACACGGATTCAGGATCTTTGCTCACACCGCGCTGGGTGCTAGCGTAACCCGGAGGTCAGTGGTTCCCTGGACTGGCCGTTAGGGCAGGCGAATCCACTCCCCGCTACTGTTATCCAGACGCCCATCCCTCTCACGACCCCAGTTCGGGTACGCAGAGATCGCGGAAATGGGCGTTTTTGGTTTAAACATGCGCTGATTCCTTTGTATATTAATTTAGGCCAAAATATCGTCCACCAGATTAATTGCAATCCATCAATTTGGATAGGTTTTTCCATTTTCATTTGAAAAGAATCAGAACAGACTTGTACGCTAACCGAAGCTACCTATTCTGCTTAATCGCCCGTACCACTGGCCGCCAGACAATTGGATTAAGCATCTTGAAGTATTTGATCAATTTTGTTATCTCTGGCTTTGCCCATTTCTTGGATAGCCCACTTTTTTTGAAGGTGTTCAAAAGTCTTTCTACTATCGAAGGGTAAGCTATAACAACTGATCCAACAAATCCATCAACTCCTTATCACCTCCGGCCGGCGGAGACCAGTCCACCAGCACCACCTCTGCTTCTTGGTCTTGGATAGCTTCTCCAAACCCGGCCAGACCCAGGTTAATGGCCACCAGCGGCTCAGTTAACAGTGATTGAATGGGATCGCGTTCTTCCATCTCAATTCTCCAATAATTTCACGCAAAATTCAGTAGCCGCCGCATTGCTTTGGAAGGTGATCACATCTGCGGCTTGCAACGCCATTATTTGAGTTTTATATCCCTGTGGGTCCAGCTCCGTGCCGGTGATGGAAGCCACAAAAGTAATTTTCCCGCCGCGCGATTCGGCTTTTTGCTGGGCCACGTGTATCGCTGGCAGCAAATCATTTACCGGGTCCATGGAACTGTTGTATCCCAGAATAAAGTCCAGCAAAATAATCGCAACATTTGGGTCTTCCGCTTCTGCAATGATTCGCCGGGCACGCTGGCTACCATCGATCATCGGATGTGGCCGGCCACGAGTATAGAAATCGTCGCCCATGTCCACCAGGGTGTGTTTTTGGCTGCGGTCAGGATGCTGGAGTGCGAAGCGGTCATCCAGAGGTGAATTCGAATATACCTGGGTATTGTGTGATTGCAAAATCTGTTGCGATTGGTAACAGAATGTGCCACCGGCAAACAATCCGCGCAGGTATTGCTGCTTAGGATGCCGGCTGCTTCGGGCTTTCGCAAGTAAATTCTGTGCCTCGATATTTTCAGCCAAGGCCCCCTGTTTTCCGGTAGCCATAGATGCCGCTTCGTCAATTGTCCTTCCCAGTCGGAAAGTTTCTCCGGCGCCAGAGACATCTTCACGAATCCCCAGGAAGCATGCAACCACCGGCTTTGTACAGCTTGCGAAAGCGGTGGTAAGCACAGGCAATGTTTTTCGCCCAGGCGGTTTTGAGATCACCGCAATGATTTCAGTCATTGGGTCCTTGTCGAGCACTTGCAAAGCGGCTAATGTGGTCACGCCTCCGACTGCATCCGACAAATCGCGGCTGCCGGTGCCAATCGCATGCGATATGCCGCTGCCAAGATGGTGCACCAGGCAGGTGAATTCCTGCAGGCCTGTACCCGAGGGTCCCACCACACCAACCGGCCCGCGCCGTACCCGGTTGGCAAACCCAATTCCTACGCCGTTTATGATACTGGTTCCGCAATCCGGGCCCATCACCAGTACACCGCGATCTTTGGCCAGGCGCTTGATCACGATTTCGTCATCGAGGCTGACATTATTACTGAATAAGAAGACATTCAGGCCCTTTTCCACTGCCAGACGAGCTTCTCGAGCAGCATACTCACCTGGGACAGAGATCACGGTCAAATTGGCATTCGGCTTTGATTCCAGCCCATCCTGCAGGGTATGCAAACTGGATTGGCCTTTACTTGCCGCACTCACTTCAAGGAATTGGTCGAACTGTTCAAGAAGTTGATCGGCGATTTTTTGAGAATCAGCGCTGACCACAACAATCAGATCGTTAGGCTGGGCAGTCTGCAGACGGGGATCCTGAATGCCAAGGTCAGCCAGCATTTGTTTATTCGCTTCGCTGGCCATCACGACCATCGATTGGGATACACCCTCCGATTCCGACAGCCGTTTATTAACACCCATCAGAAAGACCGAGTCGTAATACTGGTTCTTCTTAATCCTCAAACTGGTTGCCATAAGTTGCTCCTCAGGTCCCCTGGTATTTGTAGCTAAAGGCTTTTAGCGCCTGGACAAAGCATTCCATCGGCGCCCGCACCAAGCCAGCACCAATGATGGGATACCCCGGGTCTTTGTGGGCAATGGCGGTATCGATGATGGGTGTGATGCCCGTTTGCACCACCTTGCGGATGTCAATCCCCAGCGGTGCCCCGGCAAAGCTGAAGGCTGGCATGCGGTAAAAAGGATGGGCTGTTGTTGTAATATTCCTCATCTCCCGAGTGTAACCCAGGGCTTCATCTGGCGTTCCGCCTACCAGGCTTAAAATACCCGGGGCGCCGCCAAGAACGAAACCACCCCACCCGACCGTTTCGGTTATGGCTGAATCGCCCATATCGAGACCTGCATCCTGCGCAGAGTAGCCTGGCAAATATAGGCCTGTTACGGACGACGAAGGCGCAGTAAACCATCCATCCCCCAGACCGCTCACACGGATGCCAAACTCAGTTCCATTGCGGCACATGGCAGTAACAAGTGTGCTGAACTCAACATCCCGGACCGGGTCCACGATGGCCTTGCCAGCCGCCATCGCCAACCCTAAAAAGATCAGGTTGTGATTCTTGAGCAGGTACAAGGTGCTGATCTGGTCCTGGCGAGAAATATCCGCTTTCGCCAGACCGACCGCCATGGCATTGCCAAAAAGGGCGGATGACGCGCTGTGCCGGTTGTGGAGTTCGTCGCCCATCTGCAAAGCCTGGGTGATGATGGGTTTGAGGGGCAGTTCTCCTTCGGCTTTCAAAGCCGCCCGCAGCGAAGGCGCGAACACGTCGCGCCACTTGCGCAGCCCGTCCAGCGCGGGCTCGCTGTAATCCCCAAACTGCTGTGCACCTTCAACCTGGCGGCAAAAGGCGCGATTCCCAAAGGTCTTGTTCTCAACCACATACACCCAGGCATTCGCAGAAATTGAACCCGCCATCGGTCCAACGGTCTGGTGATGGTGATTGGGCTCCAGGGTAATCTCGCCATTCTCGAGCATCGCTGCGGCTTTTTCAGGGGTCTTGGCCCATCCCTCGTATAATACTTGCCCGATAATGGCTCCACGTTGTGCTCCGCACATCCGGTTCCAGGGAATAGGCGGACCGGAATGGGTAATCATTTTGTCCTTCATTCCCGGGATCACTTCGATTGCCGGCGCGATATCGACCAAAACCGGATCACCGTCGATCATGCGCTTAACTGCCAGTTGATTGGCCGTTTCAATTTTCTGTTTGATGTCCATTTTCTGCTCCCTCAGTTCGTCGAATTAGATGGGATGAGTCATCTGATGCGCGGTTGAAATTATTCAATTCAACGGCAGACCGCATGAATCATCTGGTTAGGATGGCTGGACTCTCTGGGGATGGACCGTTTCATCCCCAGAGCGCATCACACAATTTAGATCAGGTCTGGATGTTACTTAGGACTACCAACAACTCCCTTAACGAACCAGTCAACATTGCCCATTTCTTCGTCGCTTAGGGTGCTGCCTACAGCGATACGGACTGTGCCGTCCTGATCAACGATGGGGCCGTCAAAGATGGCCATTTTGCCAGATTTCAAGTCCTCCAGCAGGCTGCCGACTTTATCTTGTACTTCTTGGGGGACTTTCGGCCCAAACGGGGCGATCGTCATGCAACCATCAGCAACACCGCAGCGCAGGAATATTGGCTCCCATTTTTCATCGATCACGTTCTGCGTTAACCAGGTCATGGTGCCGCCAAGCGTGAAGCCAACGCCCGTGAGCCAGTATTCGGGTGCAAATTGTTGGGCAGCCAGCGACTGATACCCGATGGAGTAAACCCCGCGAGCCTCTGCGGTTTGAATGATCGTGCTGGGGGCATCTACATGCATGGTAATGACATCCACGCCCTGGTTGATCAGCGCATCGGTCGCTGCCGCCTCTTTGGCGGAGTCAGACCAGCTGAAGTTCCAGGTGACAATGGTTTCAGCGTCGGGATTGGTTGACTGGGCGCCAAGTTCAAAGGCATTGATAAAGGTCACTGACCAGCCAATCGGGAAAGCGCCAATGAAGCCTAATTTGTTGGACTTGGTCATCATGCCGGCTGCTGCGCCCATGATATAGAAAGTTTCAGGAGGTTTGCCGAATAGGTTGGCAAAATTGCCGCTCATCATATACCCGCCGACGTGTTCAAAGATCACATCTGGGTTTTTCTCTGAGAGGGCAAACGCCGGTTCCTGGTGGCCAAAACTGGTGGGGAAGATCAGTTTTGCGCCCTGATCGATCATGGTCTGCATCGTTTTCTCGGCATCGGGGCCTTCAGGAATGTTCTCAGCTTCGATGATTTCGACGCAGGGGATATTCTCTTTGACCTGCAGCAGGCTTTCGTGCATAGCCTGGTTGAAGCCTGCATCTTTCACCGACCCGACATACAAAGCCCCGATGATCAAACAAGGGCCTTCGGGCGGTTCATCGGTGGCGACTTCAGTCGGCACATCGGTTGGGGGAACCGTTGTCGGTGCAGGCGGTTGGGTGGGCTCGGGAGCTGGAGTGGCTGTTGCCGCTGGTTGGCAGGCCGCCAGTATTAATCCGAGGATAACAAACAGCGAAACAAACATTAGCGTTGACTTCGTTTTCATTTTTCCCTTCCTGTGGTTGATTCGGTCATTGATTGGAGCAAATCGGCAAGTTATTTCTTTCAAGCCACCTCCTTTACCGGGAATATTTTCTCCAGTTCATTTATTCGGAACCGCGATAAACCCGACCCAGGCTGGCCGGAGCGGATTGTTTCCGGGTTCCTCCCCAGGCCATCAGAACCAGAATGGTCAAAACATAAGGAATAGAATCCAGTAAAAATGGTGAGATGTTCACGCCGCTGGCCTGCAAGAGTAATTGAAATGCCACCGCCCCGCCGAAGAGCAGTGCACCAGCTATTGCGCGCAGCGGGTGCCATTTGGAGAAGATTACCAGCGCCACCGCGATGAACCCGCGACCGGCTGTCATGAATTCCTTCCAGGTCCGGGTGTAGACAATAGATAAATGGGCAGCACCCAATCCGGCCAGCATCCCGGCCAGGAAGAGCGCCTGGTAACGCAGTTTATTGGGATCGTACCCTGCGGCGAAGGCTGTATCTGCGCTTTCACCCACTGCCCGCTGGCTTAAGCCCCAGCGCGTGCGGAAAAGGAGAAACCAGACGCCGATTGCTGCCGGAACCACCAGGTAGATGAGCAGGTCGAACTGGAACTGAAAGGTATATTGTTTGGGCAATCCGCCCAGGCCCGGTACGAGGATGCGTGGAAGGCTTTCTATCTTTCCGCCGACATAGGGCGCACCGATCAAAGCGCTTAGCCCAAAACCAAAAAACATCGTTGCCAGCCCGCTCGCCAGTTGGTTGGCTTTACGCGCAATGACCAGATAACCAAACAGCATGTTAATTAATCCACCCGAAAGCATGGATGCCAGGATTCCAAAATAAGGATTGCCGGTCACGCTGGTTACTGCAAAACCGGTGGCTGCGCTTACCAGCATAACTCCTTCCAGCCCCAGGTTGACAATACCGCCGCGTTCGCTGATCACTTCGCCCAGGGTGGTGTAGAGTAAGGATGTGCCGGAGTAAATGGCGCTGGACAGCACGCCGAGAAGCGCTAAGAGGCTCATGCTTTTTTCCTTCGAAAGAGGGTCGGCTTAGCTAAAACGACGTAAAGAGTAATTGCCAGGAGGATATTTAATACCGCGTATGGCAATCCTTGCTTGAGCTGCAAGATATCTCCGCCGGAGGTGATAATTGCAATCACGAAGGACATCAGGAAAATACCGATTGGATCGCCAAACGATAGCCAGTTGATCAAAAAACCGGTAAAGCCGAAGCCAGGGGAAAAATTGGGCCGCAGTCGGCCATGGATGCCGGATATCTCGGACATTCCCGCCAATCCGGCGATGGCTCCCCCGATGCACATTGCCAGCATAAGATACCGCGTGATGTGGATTCCGTTCCGGCGAGCAGCCTGCGGGTTGCCGCCGACTGCACGCATCTCCAGGCCCCAGCGCGTATACTTCATCAGATACCAGTAAGCGGCGAGAATTACCAGACCGATGATGAGTCCCAGGTGAATGCGCGTGCCAAAAAAGGAGGGCAGTCGGGCGGATGCCGAAAAATCCACCGTTTGAGGAGCGCTGGCTGCCCCGCGGGCGCGCCAGGGACCATAGACCACGAATGAGACAATCGTCGGTGCCACATAGTTCATTAACAGGGTGGTGATGGTTTCGTTTACCCAACCTTTTGCCCTGAGGTACACCGGAATAAATGCCCAGGCTGCTCCGCCAACTAAACTAGCTGCTACCATCATCGGCAGCAGAATCCATGCCTGCAACTGTGGAAAGGCCAATGCAATTCCGGCAGCGAACATTGCCCCAATATAGAGCTGCCCTTCCGCTCCAACATTGATCAGCCCAACCCGTGCCGGTAGCGCAACAGCAATCGAGGTGAAAAGTAGTGGAATCATTTTTACGATAACTTCCGAGAATCCTGACGGAGTTCCCAGTGTATAAACCAGCATATCCCGGATCGCTTCAAACGGATTCTTGCCAGCCAGCCACAAAATGACACCAAAAAGGACGAAGGCGACGAAGAAAATCGCGAGATATCGCACGAAGACCTGGACTGGTTTTTTGGCGAACAGGGAATTAAGCGGCTGTACCTGCGAGGTGACTGCCATCTTACGCCTTACTTCCGGTCATCAGAAGGCCTACGGTGTACGAGTCGGTTTCAGCAGGCTTGAATTGACCTACGATCCTGCCGCCATAAATCACGATCAACCGGTCACTCAACAAAAAGAGTTCCTCCAAATCCTCTGAGATGAGCAGAACTCCTGCCCCATCGTTCCGGGCCTGAAGCAGCGCTTGCCGGGCAACGGCAGTGCTTTGGACATCCAAACCGCTGGTGATATAAGAGGCAATGATCAGTTTGGGCTGGTACGCCATCTCCCTGGCGATAATAAACCGCTGCAAATTTCCACCCGAAAGGGATTGAGCCGTACAGTACGGGGAAAATGAAAACCCGAATTTTTCCAATGCAGACTTCATGTCTTCGCGTATTGCTTGCCAATCGACGCGTAAACCGCCGAATCGCGCGTAACGCCAGGTGTTGGTAAGCGCCATATTCTCGAGGACGGTCATAAAAGGGACCGTCGCCATGCTGAGAGGGTTTTCCGGGATGAAACTCACGCCGTCTTTGCGGATGTCACCGATGGAACGGCGCGTGTAATCTTTGCCAAATAGCATTTTCTGGCCTTTCGTGATGCGCTCCATTCCCAGCACCACATCCCCGAGTTCTTTTTGACCATTTCCTGAAACACCCGCGACCCCAACAATTTCTTCGGGGAACACGGCCAGATCTATTTCCGCGAGGCTGGTAACCGCGCCTTCACCGTGAGTGTTTACATTTCGCAATTCGAGCACAGGTTGTGACGGGAGTTGATTTGCATCCGACTTACGGACGATGCGGCTGGATAGCTCCTTTTCAAACATCAGCGCAATCAAATGCTCCTCGGTTGCCTGTTCACACCGCATGGTCTCCACCAGCCGCCCAGCGCGCAACACTGTGATGCGGTCCGCGCAGCGAAAAACATCCTTCATCTTGTGGGTGATTAAAATTATCGAGTAATCATCTTTGCGGAGCCGGTCTATTATTAGAAATAGTGCATCGATTTCGTGCGGCGCTAATACCCGGGTAGGTTCATCCAGGATAAGCAATTTTGCTTTTGAGAGCAGCAGTTTCAGGATTTCAACCTTTTGCTGCTCCCCGATCGATAACTGTGAAACCAGGTCATGTGGGTCAACGGCAAGGCCGTATTGCCTGGAAAAATGCTCGATTTGTTCGTTGATTTTGTGCGGCTGATAAAAGGCAGGCAGGTCTTGTAAAAACAGGGCAATATTTTCTGCGACGGTCATGGCTGGTATCAGGTTCAGGCGCTGAAAGACCATGCCAATCTGCAGATCCATCGCAGCGCGCGGGGTCCGGATCTGCACACTTTTACCGCGAAAGATAATTTCACCCGCATCGGCCCGGTAAAAACCGTATAGTATTTTCATCAGGGTACTTTTTCCGGCGCCGTTTTCGCCCAGGAGGGCGTGGACTTCTCCAGGATAGATAGCCAGGTCGATCTTGTCATTGGCAAGGACACCCGGAAATGTCTTCGTGATGCCGCGCAAGGTGATCAGCGGTAGCTGTTTTGGTTCATCCACTTTACTTTTCCCGAATGCGAGAATTTTGTACTAATCTTTTAGCAGTTTTATGGTATCCAAAATTGATAGCGCCAGAAAGAGTAGGAGTTACTGGAATTAATGGGACTAATAGGCGTAAAAACCACCCCCGTATTTACTACGGGGGTGGTCAGGCCTGTTTTCTGTTTTTCTCAATCGATGATGCCGCGCTGCTTGGCATACCGCACCAGTTCGGCGCGGCTATGCAGATCGAGTTTTTCGAGTAAACTCGCCCGGTGGCCTTCAACAGTACGCATGCTGATCAGCAGCTCTTCGCTAATTTGTTTATTCGTAAATCCCTGGGCAACATATTTTAAGACGTCAAGTTCGCGGCCTGTGAGTGGGATATCGCTGCGTGGGGCGGTGGGCTTTTCAGTGGGTTCGGTAAGAACAGATAACACCAGTACTGGATCGACGTACAATTTGCCCTGGTGGACCGTATGAATCGCTGATACAAGTTCGGCTTCTGCCGCGCGTTTCAGGACATAGCCTGAAGCGCCAACCCGGATTGCTTCGCGAAGCAGACCTTCGTCTTCGTGTACCGTTAAAATCAAAACATGCGTTTCATGCCCACTCTGCTTGATACGGCGAGTCACGGTAATACCATCCACATCCGGCATGGAGAGATCCAGAACGAGGATATCCGGCTCAAGTCGGGTTACAAGCTCAATAGCTTCAACTCCGCCGCTTGCTTCGCCGACCAGTTCCAACTGCGGATCGGCGTGTATCAAGGCTCGTAGCCCACCCCGGACGATGGCATGATCATCGGCAATGACGACTTTAATCATGGCAGGGAACCTCGACCCTTACGGTCGTTCCTTGCCCTGGTTTGCTCTCGATTGCCAGGCTGCCGCCCAACATCTCAACCCGCTCATGCATACCAAACAACCCCAAATGATCGCCATCGGTTGCCAGTGAGGGAAAGAATCCAATGCCGTTGTCTTCGATGATTGCAATGACAGCGTCTTCATTGAGATTTACTACAACGTCCACCCGAGTAGCCTGAGCATGCAGAATGACATTCGTAAGTGATTCCTGTACGATGCGGAAAATAGCCGTTTCAATGGCAGAAGAGAGACGGCGGTTTTGCATGCCGGTCGTTTCGAATTCCACACTCAAACTATACTGCCTGCGGAATTCGTTGATGTACTGTTCCAACGCAGAGACGAGGCCTACGTGATCGAGGGAAGCCGGTCGCAAGTTTACTGCCAGGGAATGCAGATCTTGCTGGATATTCTCTACGGTGGACCTTAATTCGTGGACATGCTCCTGAACCGCCTCCGGGTTGATTGAATTTCGTTCAAGCAGACCCAATTGGAATATGGCAGCGATCAATAATTGCCCCAGTTCATCATGCAGTTCACGAGAAAGATGTAAGCGTTCTTCTTCCTGGGCTTTCATCAGACGCTGGGAGAGGGCGTGTAACTGCTCATTTCCTTTCCGAACTCTGTCCAGCAGCAAAGAATTTTGAATGGCGATGGCGCCAAGGTTGGCAAACGATTGCAGCAGCAGTTGGCGGTCTCTGTCGAAGAAATCATCCTGCCGGCTCAATAATTTAAGGACTGCCAGCGGTTGTTCACCAAACAGGAGGGGAAAGGATGCAAAACTCTTGTGCACGGGCTCGCCCGGAGATTGGGTTGGGTTCGTCGAACGGTCGGATAAAGCCCCCAGGTTAACCTTATGATCGCCGTCATTCCAAAACGCTGCCAAAATCGGGAGCTGCTCCACAGCAACACCGCTGATCGCTGCCGGAACAAATTGATCGGTTTTCCCATCGGAAATTTCAATCCAGGCGACGTCAACGCCGAATTGGTTTCGGGCGAGTTGGCAGATTTTTCCATAGAAATCCTGCTGCCCTTGTGTCGAGAGCAGGGTTTCAGATGCGCGGTTCAGGGTCGCCAGATCGCGAACTTTTTGATTCAACGCTTCGGAAGCGGTATGACGTTCTGTTGTGGCCGCTGCCAGGATGAGCGAGGTGAGTGCAACCACCGCCATAAAAGTCTGCAGCAAGATCAAGCTGTCATTCTTGGACGAGTCTGCGAAGGGACCATTCGCCAGGGTCGTCCCCCAGATAGCAATCCCGGACACAATCACAATGGCAGCAGTGGCGCCTCTCTGCCCGGTGCGCAATGCTGCCCAAATGGTGAATGGAAAAACGACGTAAAGCAAGGCTCGGTGCGCTATCCCGGCTATCTGGGGTGTAAAGAACACGTACCAGGTGACGAATGCTAAGGCAATAAATACAACTGCGCTTTCCAATTGGCGCTGAAGGGGGAACCACTCGATAGAGCGCGATCCCCAAACAAGGAGAAATGGACCAACTACCAGGGCGCCGAGGAGATCGCCGATCCACCAGGTAGTCCATATCTGCCAGAATGTCGGTGCAAGGGTTCCGTCGGTCAGCAGAAGCGAAATGGCTCCAATGGTCGCGCTGAGCACTGTCCCGGAAATTGCGGCCAGTATCAGGCCGATCACATCCCGGATCCGACCCAGGTTGGGATGGAAGGAACCAGAACGGCGGAGCAAATAGACTATTGTCAGAGCTTCGAGGGTATTGCCGATGGCCATGCCAATCGCCAGGGTTAAAGGCGCGCCGGTCAGCAAGGAACCAAGAATTACAGTCAGCGTTATTGCGGGCCACAACCGCCAGCCAAAAAGCAGCAAGGCTGCGATGGCAATCCCGGTTGGCGGCCAGACGGGTGAGATGTTGGACTGCACATAAGCCATGCTCAGGCCAATCACGACGCCCAGCCGGTAAATGACCGCGAGAGCGAGGAGTTTTAAGAGGTATTTCAGAACCGGATTTAATTTCATGGGGTACTTCAATTATAGCGAGGATTACAAGCCGACCCATGTAATTGTTTACAAGTTCTTTCCCTTTAATCATAATTTGTCCAATTCTCACTAAGGATCGCTCCCGCGTGCGTGAGGCAACTATTGGCGTACCACATGCTACGCCGACGGGGAAGGATCACCCTCACGTGCGTGGGGAAACAGCAAAGGGTTATATGCAGTTGGCGCTTATGGGAGCGACAAAAAATGCCGGGAATAATTCAGCAGGATCCCCAGCGTCCAGTGCACGCTTTGTTAGGCGCGGTTTATTCATTGGACTTTCTTGATAACAGATCACTCTCTTTCAATTTGAATTCCGCATATTCTGAAGGCAGTTCAAAATCAAATTTTTGGCAGAGCAACTTTACATCATGATAATCATTATCGTCAAGTTTGTATCCTGCATGAAACTTCACCATCCATTCTAGATCAATACATTTGACTGGAAAGCCGCTGATTAAACCTATTCCTTTTAGTGAATCATATGGATACTCAACGCCGAATACAATATTTCCTGCGGAATCAAATGTGTAAGAATGAACATCAATTAGATGTCCGTCATCGTCGCCCAAAACAAAATTGCAATCTCTGGCGTCGTCACGAAGAACATCTTTATAACTTCTCGCTTCAAGTAATGCTCGAATTTGAGGTATGTCTTTGTGTTGAACTGCTATGTCTAAATCGTTGTGACGCCTTGTTTGTTTTTCCAACAAGGTGTCGACTCCCCATCCGCCATCTATGTAAACATCAATGTCGTTATTGTTGAGGAGTTTTACAAACTCGATCACATCATTTGCAGTCATTTCAGGATTATCTTTTTTCACAAGCATCCTTTGAAAACATGAGGTGTGCAGCGTGATGGTTTTCTCCAATTTTCTTTATTCTCTGAGCTCAAGTTCGTCGGGTGTTGGTCTTTGGAAGAATGCTATCCATGGCTTCATCATGTCTTCGGGAATGTGGAAGCTTTCCTGTGAAAGCTGTGAATTCCTTACCGCAAGCCGTCGCATCAGCTCATCCTCCGACACATCGAGAAAGTGTACTTCACTACTGGCTCCAAGCTGCTTTGCTCGTAACCGGAAGTCTTCGCGTTCTTCCCGTGCCCAGAAGCCGAAATCGAGAATTACATTCGTTCCCAATGCAAGTGCCCTACTTGCAATGTTCCAAAGCATGGTCTCGATCTGGGTATGTCTGACGTTATGTTCTGGTTCTTCTGCATCTTGACCAAAGAGACGCACTTGCCATTCATCAGGTGTCAATCGAAGCGCCGCTTTCTCACTCTCAAGCCTTTGAGCAAGTGTTGTTTTTCCTGAACATGGAAGTCCAACCATCAAATGAAGAGTTGCCACACTTATTACTCCTGAAGTTCGCATACGAGCCGCCTAACGGCAGGTGTTACCGGCAAGGGCGGGATTTGGCGGGAAAAGCCATCAGACGCCGAAACCGTCGTTTGGACAAAATTGTCCAGTATACACAGTGTTAGCCAGCGATCTTTCCAAAGATCACTTCTTAGCTATTAAGAGTGGTTGAAAGAAACGGTCGCGCAAAGTAGTGACTTCTCGAAATCCCGCTTCTTGAAATAACCTTTCCAATGTGAGAATTTCCACGCAATAATACTTTCCACCACGAATAACTTGAGTTTTAGCGTCAGGCTTACCTGTGTCGTCTACAATGTAGGTTGTCATTTCATAGTAAGCGCCGTCAAAGTTCCAGACATCAAACATCACAATTTGTTTGTCACCGGTTTGGTGAACTAAACGAGGATACATCTGATTTTGCTTATCTTTTCTTTCCAACTGAGCATAATCTCTAACGGTGATGATGCAACCACCGTCAGACTTTGTGCATTGATAAAACTGCTTGAATGCCAATAAAATTTCGCTGTCGCTAAGTAAGTGGGGGATGGAATTGTCGCAAGCAATAACCACATCAAATTGTTTCTGGTAGGTTTCCCAAACATGACGCATATCCACAACTTGAAACTCAATTTGAACACCATGTCTCAATGCTTCTTTTCGTGCTTGCTCAACTTCAGCAGACGATAAGTCTGATGAAGCTACTTTATAGCCAAGATGAGCCAAACCTATACTTTGAGTTCCAATCCCACATGCAACGTCTAAAATAGTTTTTGGCTTTTCGCCAATAAATTCTCGAATGACGCTGTCTAACGAATCTGCTTGGCGCTGTACGCTTGCGTCCCAATTTGGATAGATGAATTTGTAGAAGGGAGCGAGGCCATTGTAATAGTTTTCAGTATTAGGCTTTGCCATGATATAGAAACAGGCTAACAATTAAATATACAGACTCCTGATACTTTGCAATTATGCCACATAATCAATAAACGCCCTCTACGCTCTATCACCGGAGGGCATTTTACCTTCTCAACGGTAGATGCGCTTTCCGCAGGACGCTGTGCGAAGCGCACCAACCCACGCTCAGGGCATGTTGTTAATCCGGCAAACCTCTTTGTCTCTCGTCTATACGTGGTTGAAAGCATCCTGGCGGCAACCCCTGGCGGGAGTGCTGTGCCCGACCGAAGGGGGTGCTGCGCCTGCTCGGTAAATTCGGCGCGTTCAAAGGCGAACCCACCCTACGAGCTATCTTCATTAATGGCTAATATAGAGCACTGGAGAGTATGCATTTGTTCTAAATTATTTTTATTGTATCGACATTTATTAATTCATTTATAAAATACTTCTTCTGCGCCTACTGATCGAGCTATTTCATTCCATAAAACAAGAAATTGATTTGTAACTTGATATAGCTCTTCTGCCGACCGCATTAACAATGTTTTTCTATCTGGGTAACCACGTAAATCAATCATTCCTGATTCGAGTTGGTTAACATCAAATAAATAATTCCAACTACCATGGATATCAGCTGAGATAATTTGGTAGGCGCCTCTTAAGTCTTCGTTTTCTTCGCTCATTTTATGGGCAAGTTGACTAAAAGAACAATCGAACCAATTAAATCTCTTCACGTTCCTTTTTCTCTTTAATTCATTAACCAACTCCTGGTCATATCGATCAAGGTACTCGATTATTTCTTTATATGACTTTTTGATATTATCGTTATCTCGTACCTCTTTCATTCTTTCTAAAAATTCCAAACACCCAATAATTGATATTAGGTCTGCTCGTTTTTCCTTTTCGTCTTCACTTAGAGAGGCATAATATTTTACTTGAAGGAATATTTCAAAAATTTGACGGTGATGAACCCCAGCGACAATCGATAAATCAAATTCCTCACAAAGGATGATAGCCGCCCTAAAATGACGTGAAGAATTAACTAACCAATGTCCGAATACTCCCCGAACTTTGGTTGATGGATCATTTTTCCATTCTTCTTTAAATGCTTCTAAAACAACTTTAGAAGCTTCCTTCGCATATATGATCACTTTGGCCAACAAATGATTTGAGGTTTCTTCAGTATATTTATCTATCATGAAAACTGCTGGTGTATTTGAAATTTCAGGTACCCCATTAATCAGTTTCATATCGCTACTCCAATTTACATATGAAAATGGGCGAATTCATACATTATTGACAACTTTACGGGTATTTATTAACTGAATAGAAAACCTATAATTACAGGGAAGCCACAAACCGGCTCATTCGACCTTTAAGAATATTACAATTAAGTATCATTAGCCATTCTATCAGTAAGTATCCTAACCTAAACCATTAGTTATTGTCACCAAATAATGCTCGAACTTTTTGTAGTTGTGTCTTTGAACATTTGTTTCGAGTCCAATCTGAAACTCTCTCATCAACCAAGGATCATTTTTATCTGTCGAGTGAAGCTCACAGGGCTCCCAACACTGTTAATTATATCTGTTCTCTCTCAAGCACAATAAAAAGAGCACCCTTTTTAGCAGGAGGGCGGCTGTCACAGTGTCTTTATATCGGGCTCGGCCGGTTGGGCCAAACTTCTACCGCTTTATCATTATTGAACAAATTTCCGGGTTCTTATTTCAGCCTATTCGTTTTCGAATTCGTGGCAAGAATTTCTTCGATCTGTGTAACCACCCCGGGTAGATCGTTGGCCACAATAGCCCAGAGAATATCAAAATCCACGTTGTCGTAAGCATGAATAAGCCGGTTACGCACTCCGATCATTTGCAACCAGGGTAGATCAGGATGTTTTGCTTGCACAGCATCCGGCACGCGATTTGCGGCTTCTCCGACGATTTCGATCAGGCGGGTTAACGCCAGGTTCAGTAGCCGGTCCGTGTCGAGATCTGCTCGTTTTCTCCCCTGACAAATTTCAATTGCCTCACGTGCATGGGTGAGGATTTGTTTCAAAGCGATTTCAGGATCACGCTTGCTCATATGCTGGAATGGCTTCTGATAACACCGTCTCCCGGATTTCCGGACCGAGGAAGTTGAGGGTTTGCAAATCTACTTTCCGCCCCAATAACTGCGATAATTCTGTTTGCATCAAGAAGAAATTGAAACCCGGGATATGGTTGGCTTCAAACTCAACCAGCACATCAATATCGCTTTGTGGCCCGAAATCATCCCGCACCACCGACCCAAAGAAGGATAGCCGCCGGATGTGATGTTTCTGGCAGAAACTTTTGATCTGTCGGGCGGACAAGAGCGTATCGATATCCATACGGAAATTATAGCATACGGGGAAAAATAAACGCCCTCTACGCTCTATCACCGGAGGGCATTTTACCTTCTCAACGGTAGATGCGCTTTCCGCAGGTCTCTGCGAGCAACGCCCCCCACATTTGGCACACCTCTACTCCCGCCTCCACGTCATTGGCCAATCATGGAAATCTCCGGCAGGTTCCCCGTTGATGATGAGAGAATACATAACCTCGTCGGGGAAATCATTCAGTCGAACCTGCCAGGAATTCCCATCGACATCTGTTTTCCATGGAACATTCAGATTACCGGTGGCGCTCCAGATCAGAGGAAGGGAGAGGTGTGTTTGTAAGGCTGCGGGGTCTATAGACGCCTTATCTTTACTCCTCTTGCTTTTCCGCCCCCATGCCTCCGGTTGGTAGCGTGCCCAGGCCTCGATCGTATCCCAGGCATCCAGATCGGACAGACCGCGCTGCTTCGCCTTCACCCATAATCTACGCAGAGAGGGACCATATGCATGGGGGCCTTCTGGCGTGTCAGCATCCAACCCATTCATTGGGTTCTGATAACACACATCGATTGTCCAGCGCGTCTTTGTGTCCCAGGCGGGAAGTTCGGTTTCTGCCAGGTCTTTGGCCCGATTCTTTGCCAAAAGGTGCTGGATTGCCGTTTGGTCCATCAATTGGCCGTATTCACCCGAGAGCATCTGTTTTCGCCGGCTGTACCTTCCCATCCAGGCCGCAAGGTACAGCATGGCCGCCATCCCCGGATTTTTCCTGGGATCCAACCCTCTTGCTGCGCTCTTTATTTCCAATTGGATGATCTGCCGGTACTGCTCGTAAATCTCCTGGTTCGTCCGTCCAACCGGGCCGGTCTCTTCTCTGGGGACTATCTCGCCGGCCATCTGGGGATCTGCCAACAAGGCCCGCGCGGCTTGATAATCGACGTCTGCCCCGCCCGGGGATTGGATGGTTTCGATCAGGCGCAGCTGCTTGTTGATTTCCTTGTGAATGACGCTATTGTTCCACATCCGGGCTGGAACTGGATCGACTTCGAGCAAATCCGGCTGGACGGCTTCGAGGCCTGAAAGTACCGCCATAAGCGCCGGAGTGTTGTTGTCTTTCTCCGTGCAGCAGTCGATGGCGTATTGGATCATCACACAGGCGCATAACGCCTCATTCGCGTCGAAATCGTCCATATGCGGCGTAATGTTTTGCACCTGATCGCTCAGGGAAGACCACTTCACTGCGAAGGATGCCTGGCCGCCCAGCCTGTTCCATACGGCATCCAGACTCCGTCGCAGGACGGCCGGATCCCCCCAATTCTCGCTGTTGGAGAAGGTTTCATACGCGTGCAGCCATCGCTCTGCCATGCCGGCCGCCAGCGCAATCCGTTGGGCAGGTGACCAGGATTTTATCTTTGCCTGGATAAAACCTTCATACTGATCGAGATACTTGAATTCTTGTTTGGCCATGCGAATCACCTCTGGATTTTGAAAATTCGCCCAACCCAATATTTGCAGCTCGGACTCAGATTGTGCTGCAATTATGGCATAAAATGAAAAATCCCCTTCTATTTTCCCTGTTCGCGCCCCTGATCGCGCCGGTCTCCCGACCGAGCGCGTATTCGACCGCAGGTCTCTTTCTCCCTCTCCATTTTGGAAAAATGGGGAGGGCTGTGGAGGGGTTGACACCCATGCTATAATAGAACATATTTACTATTCATTCCACTACCTATTCGTTTCTATTCGTTTTTTTCGAAACGAATACGAATGGTCCAGGCCCCAGCAGTACGAGTTTTCGACCCAACCACCGCCGCATATAGGCCTAAAACCTTAAAATCGCTTATTCGTTTTTGAAACGAATACCCTGTTTTCCCCCTTCGTACCTTAACATCCTGCCAGCAAAAATCACCTGTGTGGCACTTTTATTGTCATTGCGAGCCCCGGTTTTCGGGGCAAAGCAATCTGCCTAAATCTTCCCGGTTGATCATCCTTGGGCAAGGTTAATCGTCACCCTGTAGGGTCAGCCCCACGTGCCTGCTTTCAGGAACCGTCACTGCCCGACCGCCTTTTTGCCCACACCATGATAAAGCGCACATTGCCGCTTGACCTCGCGTTCGGCGACCTTCCGCTGACCCAGGCTGCCTGCTTGTGGGGAAAATCCGTCCTACCTGAACATGGCGAGATCCGGCCAGACGTACGCCACCTTCAACAGCGGCTTTCCGCCAATTGTAATGCCCTGCTCGCCGATCAGCCGGCCGCCCAGCTTTTCATAAAAACGTCGTGCCGGATTGTCTTTCATCACCCAGATGACCATCGAGCGAAAGTCCCGCCTTGCTAAATCCTGCGCCACATGTGTGACCAGCTGTTTTCCGTAACCCATTCCCTGGAAGGCCTTTAACACGTACAGCACATACAATTCCCCATCCCACTCGCCCAGGGCTTCCTTGATCGGGCCGCCGGAAGCAAATGCCACAATTGGGCCGCCTGGCTCTTCTACCACAAAAACCCGCTCCACCTCCGGCTGCGAAAGATGCTCGATCCAGCTTGCCTGGCAGCGCTCATAGCTCAGGTTGGCCAAATGCTCGTCAGGGATAATGCCCCCATAGGTTGTACGCCAGGTGTCTACGTGGACATGGGCAATGGCGAGCGCATCCTCAATTTGGGCGGTGCGTGTAACAGCCATGGGCGGGTTAGCGAGACATATGAGTCGATTTTTGGCCCGGCGGACGCCCGCGCTGAGTCAGGCTCACATCCGGAAACAAAAACTTGCTGCCCAGAAAAAGGCTCGATCTATGTTAAGCTCCCCTTTATTCAAAAGCGGGGAGTAAGGCGAACTTATATAGGGTGAAGGGGATCATCTTGGGTCTGGCCTGCGCGATTCTCCTTGCGAACAACCAGTTTCAAGCCCGACCAAATTTCATCCACAGCACACACCTTGACGTCCACCAGGCCGAGAGGCAACGCCTCCGCTCGAATTGTGTCCTCTGTGATGTCGGTTGGCACCTTCGATGCTTTCTTGGGCCATGAGACCCATAGCGCGGCATCCTGCCTCAGATGCGCAATTGTCCTTGTCAGCGCGCTGATCAGGTCGGCTCGCTGCGTGCAAAAAAGATGAACCATGTCCGTTGAGTTGGTAACGACGCTGTGAATGGTCACCCCATCCGGCATGGGATCGACGAGCTGGCGATACCCTCCCGGCGGGTTTACAACCGCGAGCGTGAAGCCGGGTTTGATGCCCAGTTTCTTTGCCAGTGGGGTACCCAAATAGCCGGTCATGAAACCTCTGTCAGAACTCATGCTTATGGACAACGCCCGGGATTGAAATGCGTCCCTGCGAACTGAGCGGCGCAGCTGGCGTTATCTGGCAATATTTTATTACAATCAGCGATGTCCAGGCAATACCCGTTCAAGTAAATCGGCGTTGGCTAATAAAATGATGAGGTCAGCTTCGAGCCTGAGACTGTTTCCACGAGATCTTGCCTGGTTGATCATTGAGGACTAAATCAAAAAGGGGCCATCCCAAAAGAGGAATTGCAACGGGTGAAAACCCATATTTGCGGGCCGGCACCGCTTTTGAGACAGCCCCTTCATCTTTACAATCCATGGTGCGCCGAGATGCACACTTGCGCTGGCCAAGCCTACCAGGCGGCATTCACCAGCCTGCCTTCTCGGGAATTGTATAGCACGCTCAAGAAGTTATCTAGCGCAGATTGGGAACACTTCAGACCCGTTCTCATGCAGATTCTTCAAGC
>JBAZZG010000014.1:0-83601 GCA_041658905.1 Bellilinea sp. | reverse complement strand
CTAAAGCTTCAAGCTTGAACTCCCGCGAGTACTCGCGATATTTCCTGTCGTTCATGTCTGATCTCCTGATCTCTAAAAGTCTACCCGATCAGGACATTTTTTGTGTCCACTTTTTCGCGCATTTCCACGTTGGCTGCCCGCAGGGCACTCTGTGAGTGAGCCTGTCGAAGCCCGTTGGCTGCTTGCACTCACAGAGCACCCTTCGGGTGGGGCGCTCCATGAGTGATGGCTGGCTTATTAATTCCTCTCCCCAATGGGGAGAGGTTAGGTGAGGGAAACCAAGACTTCTACCCGTGCCCCGGCGCCAGTTCCCAACCGTTCCGCCGCGCTGCCATTGACCACACACAGGCTGAGCGACCCCGAACCGTCGAACATCGCCAGCAGTTCGCCGAGCTGCCGGCTGCCAAAGGTGACCTCCACCCCCTGAATCACCTGCCCCTGGCATCTGACCTCAGCCACCACCTGCCCCTGCAAATCGGCTTCGGTTAAATTGGTGATCAAGTTGCCAAACGCATCCACCAGCAGCACCTGCGCGTTCCAAACATTGGCTATGCGCAACGGTCGTGGAATTTCAAGGATTACCGGGTCACTTACAGGCTCACCCAGTTCCGCCAGCGGCACCCCGTTAGCCAGGTGGGCCGCCGCCGGGGCAAACACGTCGCGTCCGTGAAACGAGCGGCTGACCGCGGGCAGGCGGTAAGCCGGGTTATCCAGGCTGACAGCAATGAAAGGCTCGCCGCCAGTCAACGGCGCGGTGAACAGGCCATTGTCTGGGCCGACGAACGTGTGCTCCCCCACTCGCAGCGCAATCCCGCGCCGGGAAGTGCCCACGCCCGGGTCCACCACCGCCACATGGATGCTGCCCGCCGGAAAATAGCGGTACGCCCGCCCTAACAGCAGCGCCCCATGCAGCACGTTCTGCGGCGGCACCGCGTGGCTGATGTCGGCGATGGCTACGTCCGGCGCAATCCCCCAGATGACACCCTTCATCACGCCGACGTATTCATCGGAAAGGCCAAAGTCGGTGAGCAAGGTAATTACAGTCCGGGACATACCTGAATTATAGGATAAAAACCGATTAGCAGCGCATAATCCCAGGGCGGTGCTGGCGGTCGCTGAGCCTGTCGAAGCGCGCCGACGTTCGCACCGGTCTCCTCCCACACTCACAGAGCACCCTTCAGGTGGGGCGATCTCCCGGAAGAAGACCCGGACGATGTACAAGCGACCGAGCGCGCAGGCTGACCGCAGGTCTCCACATCACGCTAATCTCGTAAACCTCCGGCCCGAAGGCGCTATAAAAATAAAAGACCCGGTATTTCGCCGGGTCTGATACTTAGGGCCGATGGATGGTTTTACTTATGGATTGGTGTAGTATGCCCCATAACCTGCGGGTTTTGCAAGCGTTTCCCAAATATGCTCGCCGCCAGCAGTACCTTGACTCAGGATCACCGCAAACTGACCCCAGAGACAGTATCCGCCGCTATCCAATGGGGTACCATCTGTACCACATGGCCCGACCCAAACAATTTTGTACAGCCAGTTTTCACCGGAACCGCCTTCTCCATGACCGTTCCAGATATTGTTTTCTTCTGCGTTGTAAGGCGGGTGCGCCCAATTTTCAGCATTTCCGCGGTCCCATTCAGCGTTCCATTTCATCACGATCTTATCATTCGCGTACGAGCCCAAGTAATTTTCGCACCAGGTGGCGCTACCCACCTTTTCCATGCACCAGCTCCAACCGGTCCCGCTGAAAATACGCGCGGTGCGGTTGTAGCCAAATTCGTCAAATCCGTTGTCGGCAGCAGAGCCAGTGACATTACCAGCCTCATCAAAACCGGTGGGTTTATCTGCAAAGGCTACCGTGGTGGTCGTAAGAAGTAGAACGAGGACTAAAAGAACGAAAGTAATTTTCTTAAACATTTTTTCCCCTTTCATGATCGTAACTTTGACTATTGAGTAAACGGCGATACGAAGTTCCTAAGTTTTATCGGTTTCCCCTATCACCCCCTTACTTAACGCACTATGAAAACAAAAACCAGCCAACATATGGCCGGTTTCGCTGTTGGCTCCCCAAGACTTTCCCCTAATTCGAGGGTAAGCGACCAAAATGAGGTCCTGGTTCATCGCCTCCATCAAGATTACAAATATTTGATTTTTTTATTCGAAATGGGTAATCTATCAATAAGAATTATTTTTAACTTTACACCATTTTTATCCAACTTCAACTGTTTTTTTCTCAGAATATTCCAAGAATCAATGGCACGTTGTTGATGGTAAATTTGCCTTCGTCAAACTACCCACTTTGATCGCACCGGTCTCCTGACCGTGTGTGCCTACCGACCGCAGGTCTCCACATCACGCTGCTCGCACCGGTCTCCGCCCGCACTCACAGAGCACCCTTCGGGTGGGGCACTCTGTGAGTGGAAGTTGGTCGAGAGGTTGGAGGCGGTCGCGCGCCAGCAATTGTAGCGGCACGGGGATTGCGGGACTCCGGCAGGGTTTTGCGTCACCCCCGTGCCCTGGGTTTGGTTTGGTGAAACTATGCCGGGCGAATCCTCAACTTTAAAACGCGAAACACAGTGCGTTTAACGGCGAGGACGACAAGGGGACGGGTTCCACCCCGTCCCGCCTACATTATGCGCTGCGAGTGATCGCGCCCCCCGCCTGGGGCAGGTCAGGAGACCTTGTCCCATCTTATAGTTCAATTCGTATGCCCTCGAAGTGCTAATACAAGAAATCGATTGTCATAAACATGACATTGAACAATGCTTGCTCTATCTCGGCATGTTTTTGCCAAAGGACAGGAGTGGATTCAATGTCATGGGCACCGCGTGGCTGATGTCGGCGATATTGGCGTTCGGGGCAATCCTCCAGATGACACCCTTCATCACGCCAACAAATTCATCTTGCAGGCCAAAGTCGGTGAGCAAGGTAACAGTGGGTCTTATCATACCTAAATTATAGGCGTATATTGGTTCTCGTTAGTATAATTACCGTATAATAACCATCGGGGCAAATGGCAATCACACCTGAAGCACGCGCACGCATCAATATCGACGCTCTACTCACCGCCTGTGGCTGGGTCGTGCAGAATCGCTCCGGCATGAATCTCTATGCCGGCAGTGGTGTCGCTGTGCGCGAGTTCCCGTTGACCACAGGATACGCCGATTACCTGCTCTTCGTTGACCAAAAAGCCGTGGGGGTGGTAGAGGCAAAGGCCGAAGGCATCACGCTGGCCGGCGTGGCTGAGCAAGCCGCAGCCTACACCGTCGGGCTGCCGGCGAACATCCCCCATGTGACGCTGCCATTGCCGTTCATGTATGAATCCACAGGCGTGGAAACCTATTTCCGTGACAATCGGGACCCAGAGCCGCGTTCTCGGCATGTATTCACTTTCCATTGCCCCGAGACTCTGTCGGCCTGGCTAGGTCAACCTGACACGCTGCGTGCCCGACTGTGCCACATGCCCGAGCAGCATCCTCTGATTACCGACCGCCTCTGGCATGCACAATCAGAAGCCATAACCAATCTTGAGTGCTCCTTTGCTGCCAACCGCCCTCGGGCATTGATTCAGATGGCGACTGGTAGCGGGAAAACCTTCACCGCGGTCAACTTTGTTTATCGTTTGGTTAAGCATGCCAAAGCAAAACGCGTTCTCTTTCTGGTGGACCGCAACAACCTGGGCCGGCAGGCATTCAAGGAGTTCGACCAGTTCATCACACCGGATGACGGCCGTAAATTTACTGAGCTGTACAATGTCCAGCATCTACAATCCAACCTGCTGGATGATGTCAGCAAAGTACATATCACCACCATCCAACGCCTGTACTCCATGCTGTCAGGAGAGCCAGAGTTTGACCCAGCCAACGAGGAGGGTTCGTTGTGGGGAGCTGAGGCGGCTTTGGCCGGCCAACCAGAACGCGAGGTCCGCTACAATTCGCGCATCCCGATAGAATATTATGATTTCATCATCACCGACGAGTGCCACCGGTCCATCTATAACCTCTGGCGCCAGGTATTAGATTATTTTGATGGATTCCTCATCGGCCTGACCGCAACCCCAAGTGTCCAAACCTTTGGTTTCTTCAATGAGAACCTGGTGATGGAGTATTCACGCCAACGAGCTGTGGCAGATGGTGTCAATGTCGATGGTGAGGTGTATCGCATTCGGACCCGCATCAGCAGCGAGGGCAGCACCATCGAGAAGGGCTGGTGGGTAAGCCACCGTGACAAACGCACCCGCCGGCAGCGCTGGGAACTGCTCGATGAGGACCTGACTTACGACCCAGATGAGTTGGACCGCCAGGTAACTTCCCCCAGTCAGATTAGAACTATCGTCAGTGCCTACCGTGACAGTCTGTCGGAACTATTCCCAGGGCGGGACGAGGTCCCCAAGACGCTCGTCTTTGCCAAAGACGACAATCACGCTGAGGAAATCGTACGCATCACACGTGAAGTGTTTGGCAGGGGAGATGATTTCTGCAAGAAAATAACCTACAAAACTACAGCAATTCCCGAGAGTCTCATCAGTGAGTTTCGCACATCCTACTTTCCGCGCATCGCTGTCACTGTGGATATGATTGCCACCGGCACCGATATCAAACCGCTCGAGGTTCTGCTCTTCATGCGCGCAGTCCGCTCGCGGGTGCTCTTTGAGCAGATGCTCGGGCGCGGTACGCGCGTCATTTCTGATACAGATTTTCAGGCAGTCACCACCACACCCCATGCACGCAAGACTCGTTTTGTGATTGTGGATGCGGTCGGCGTGACCGAGCAGGAGTTGATAGATACTGGGACGGTCGAACGCAAGCGCTCTGTGCCGCTCAAGGCTTTGCTGGAAGCTGTGGCATTAGGAATCACGGAGGAAGATGTCTTAACTTCGCTGGCACGCCGGCTGAGCTTACTGGAACGGCGCTTGAGTCCGAATCAACGGCAAGACATTACCAGCATGCTGGATGTGGCCGGAGCGCCGCAACGGTTTAGCAACCTACGCGAGGTCTCCAATGCGCTTTTGGATGCCACTGATACTGATTCCATCCATGAACGGGCCCTGCAAAACGGGGCTGACCCTGTGACTGGTCCGACTGAGACCGAGCTGGCGACTGCCCGACAGCAGTTAGTGACCCGAGCCGTGATGCCCCTGGCAGCCAGCCCCGACCTGCGGGTGTTTCTACTCGAGCGTGAAATCCTGATTGACGAGACCAGCCAGGATGCAGTGATTCAGCAAGGCTTTGACCAGGATGCCACCGAGCACGCCCGTCATTTGGTGGAATCATTTCAGCAATTCGTTGACGAGCACAAGGATGAAATTGCTGCCCTGCAAATCCTGTTCAACCGCCCTTACCACCAGCGCCGACTGGACTTTGCTCAGGTGCGCGAACTGGCACAGCAGCTCATCGAGCATTTGCACCAGACTGACCCGCTGTTCCTGACCGAATCGTTGTGGCAAGCCTACCAGAAACTGGAGAAGGACCAAGTGCGTGGTACAGGAAGTCAGCGCATACTGGCTGATTTAATTTCATTGGTGCGCCACGCTGCCGGAGAAGAAGAATTGGTGCCCTACCCTGAGCAAGTCCAGGCACGCTACCAGGAATGGCTGGACACACAAGCCAGAAATGGAAAACAATTCTCCCCGCAACAGCGTTGGTGGCTGGATGAAATCGCCAAGAACATGGGTATAAATGTTTCGGTTAGCCTGGACGACTTGAATTATTACGGTTTCCAGCAACGTGGTGGACAGCTAGCAGCCCAACGGGTATTTGGATTGGACTTACCAGCGTTAATTAATGAATTAAATCAATCCTTAGGTGAATAGCATATGATGCAACTTAATTCTCTTCCCAATGGTTGGAATATTAAGCCATTGGAAGAGTGTGTAGAGATACTTGATAGTCGTCGGATACCAATTAACGCCGATGAACGTGAAAAACGAATAGCGAATACAAGTGAAGCCCAATTATTTCCATATTTTGGCGCAACAGGACAAGTAGGTTGGATTGATGATTTCATTTTTAACGATGAAATATTGTTGCTAGGTGAAGATGGAGCCCCTTTCTTAGATAATGGAAAAGATAAAGCCTATCTAGTACAAGGTAAAAGTTGGGTGAATAATCATGCCCACGTTTTGAAAGCAATAAATGGCATAACCTCAAATATGTTTTTGATGCATTACCTTAATTTTTTTGATTATCATGATTATGTCACTGGGACAACTCGGTTAAAATTAAATCAAGCGCAGATGCGACGGTTTCCAATTTTGCTTCCTCCAGTCGATGAGCAGGAACGAATCACTTCCAAAATTGAGGAGCTGTTCACCCAGCTGGATGCCGGTATGGCAGCGCTGAAGCGGGTACAGGCGGGGTTGAAGCGCTACAAAGCCAGTGTGCTCAAGGCGGCGGTCGATGGCAAGCTGGTGCCGCAGGACCCGTCCGATGAGCCGGCAGCCGAAATGCTGCGTAAGATAGGCAAGAAACCGATGGAAGGGGAAGGCTTGGCGCCACTGCCGGAGGGGTGGTGTTGGGTTACCGTTGATGATTTAGCCAAGAGTATCCAGTATGGATACACAGAAAGTGCATCTGATGAACAAATAGGACCTAAATTTTTACGAATTACGGACATTCAACATGGACTGGTTGAATGGGAAATCGTACCTTATTGCAAGATAGATGATGAGCAAGCCGAAAAATACCTACTCCGTAAAGGGGACATCGTTTTTGCGCGAACGGGAGCAACAACCGGTAAGAGTTACTTAATTAATGAATGTCCAAAGTCGGTGTTTGCGAGCTACCTTATCAGGTTGCGTTTACACGACTCTTTGGATGTCGATTATTTTTCTTTATTCCTAGATTCGCCACTTTATTGGTCCCAAATAATGATTGTTCGAAAAGGTTCAGCACAACCTGGAGTTAATGCAACTATACTCGCTACTTTAAAAGTCCCATACCCGCCGCTCGATGAACAGCGTCGCATTGTGTCCGAGGTTGAACGAAGGTTGTCAGTGGCAAAAGAAAATGAGGCTGTAATTGAAACCACATTAGTAAGAGCGGTTTGTCTGCGTCAAGCTATTCTCAAGCAAGCGTTTGAGGGCAGGTTAGACAATGACTAATATTTACAAATAGGTGGATGAAATTGGAATGTAAAAAAAAGCAAAATGATGAAATAAAAGATATCCCTCGATTAAGAAAATTGAGAGAAGATGCTCAGAACTTTCAGACATTCAAAAAATTCTGGCCTTTACTCAGACCCTTTTTTAAAATATTAGGAGCTGATACGAAAAGTATCGACGAAACCTTGAGCAAAGTAGATGAACTTGCAAAACAAACCTATGAGTTAGTGACTCTCCCAGAAAGATATAATAAACTTTTCTCGGAACAGGGATGGATTTTCTTTGAATTCATGGATATTGATGTCGCTAATGAAGCCATTGAAATTGCTGAGAAAGTAAGCATTGAGAAGGCAGATGAATTTCTTACAGACTATTTCACTCCAATGTGGGTCGAGACTCAGATAAATCGATTGGAATATTTGAAGGGTTTCTCCCCCCGATTTGATTTTGCCAAAAAAGCATTGGAGGATTATAAAGCTGGTAGATATTACGCCTCGGTATTAGTTATATTATCGCTGCTAGATGGATGGGTTAACGAATTATATATTAACGGTTTTGAACGTCACGGATTCTTTTCAGAAAAAAGTCAATTGGTTGCTTGGAATTCCATAACTGCACATCCTAATGGATTGATGAAAATAAAAGATACATTTAATAAATCGAGGCAAATGACCAGAAGTGATGAAATACGCATCCCTTACAGGAATGGAATCGTTCACGGAATGGATTTAGGTTATGACAATAAGTTCGTCGCTGCAAAATGCTGGGCTGCATTATTTGCAGTCCGCGATTGGGCGAGTAAAGCTGCAAGAAACGAGTTAGAACCACCATATACTGAATCTGAGGTTGAAAAAACTCTTTGGGAAATTATTGAGGATTATCAAAACACGAAAAGAAAAGTCGAAGAATTAAAACAATGGCAGCCAAGAGTAATTGCCATCGGAGAGACTATTCCACCACATGGCTCACTTCAGGAGTATCCCCAAAACTCCCCCGAGAAGAAAGTAATAGAATTCCTCAGTTATTGGCAGGAAAAAAATTATGGATTTATGGCAAAATGTCGTGAACCTTTGTTTGATTTTGCACCTGAAGTGATAAGAGAAAAATTTGGTCGATTCAAACTAGAAAATTATTCATTAACCCAGGTATCTGAAAGTACTCCGACAGTTGCAGATGTCGATGTTAACGTCTTTCTTTCAATTGGTTCTGAAAAGAAGGAGAGTATTATCTCGTTTCGAGTAGTTGGGACTGAACCTGATGGAAAGTTGGCCTATTTTCTTACTGATGATGTGGTTTGGTGTATATCAATTTGGAGACATAATCTATGACCAACGGCTCTTCTACAATCGTCCAACGTGTCTGGAATTACTGCAATGTGCTGCGCGACGACGGCATGTCCTACGGCGACTACCTGGAGCAGTTGACCTACCTGCTCTTCTTGAAAATGGATGATGAGAACGAGCATCAACTGCACAAGCCCAGCGCCGTACCAGCGGAATACAACTGGGCCAGCCTGCGTAACCTCTCGGGCGATGAACTGGAAATCCACTACCGCCAGTTGCTGGGGGAGTTGGGCAAGGGTTCTGGTCTTATTCCGGTCATCTTCCGCAAGGCGCAAAATAAAATCCAGGACCCCGCCAAGCTGGAACGCCTGGTCGAATTGATTGATGGCGAGGTTTGGGTCGGCCTGGATATGGATATCAAGGGCGAAATCTACGAAGGGCTACTCGAAAAAAACGCCCAGGATACCAAGTCCGGCGCCGGCCAATACTTCACCCCACGCCCGCTCATCAAAGCGATTGTGGATGTGATGCATCCCGCGCCTGGTCAGTCCATCTGCGATCCGGCTTGCGGTACGGGTGGGTTCCTGCTGGCTGCGCATGACTACATTGCAGCCAACAATATGCTCGATAAAGACCAATGGCATCACCTCAATCACTATGCGCTGCACGGCTGGGAAATTGTGGATAATACCGCCCGCTTATGCGTGATGAACCTGTACTTACGCAACATTGGCGCCAATGGCGAGGGGTCACCCATCCGTGTGGCAGACAGCCTGGCTGCCCACCCAGGCAGCTACTTTGACATGGTGCTGACTAATCCACCCTTCGGCAAGAAGAGCAGTGTCACCTTTGTTACCGATGAGGGCGAGGTGCGCCGCGAATCGCAGAACATCGTCCGCGATGATTTCTGGGTATCCACCAGCAACAAGCAGCTCAACTTTGTCCAGCATGTGCGCAGTATCCTGGAACAGAACGGCCGTGCAGCTGTGGTCGTGCCGGATAATGTGCTCTTCGAGGGTGGTGCTGGTGAAACGCTCCGTCGCAGGCTGCTAAAAGAATGCGACGTCCATACCTTGTTGCGCCTGCCGACCGGTGTCTTCTACGCCCAGGGCGTCAAGGCCAATGTGCTGTTCTTCGACCGTAAGCCGGCCAGCGAGACTCCCTGGACAAAGCAGCTGTGGATTTATGACCTGCGCACCAACCAGAACTTCACCTTGAAAAACCGCACCCTGGCTCGCTCAGACCTGGATGAGTTTGTCGCCTGCTACAACCCAGCTAATCGTCATGACCGCCAGGAGTCTTGGTCTGAGGACAACCCCCAGGGTCGCTGGCGGGTGTTTGATTACGATGAACTGGTCGCGCGAGACAAAGCCAACTTGGATATCTTCTGGTTGCGAGACGAAACACTGGAAGATTCAGCCAACCTCCCCGACCCAGATGTTCTCGCGCGTGAGATTATGGAAGAATTGAAGGTCGCTCTCGAGCAGTTCTCTGGGATTGTTGAGGAATTGGGTGGAGAGGAAGAATAAAGGGAAAATATCCGTACCCACCCTTGACAAACTAGAATATTTATTCTAATATAATATCATCTCGCACCTTAACAATTTGCTGCATAACCCTATGATCACCTCGCCATGGACTCCTCCTCCATTTTCGTTTTTCAAAATGGGGGAGGCTGGGAGAGGGTATTCGATTCTTTACGGGTTTTCTCCGTGGCTCCGTGATGAAGTTTCGGTAATGACTCCTCCACCATTTTCGTCAGAAAGTGGGGGCGCGAATACAGCCCTTTGCACTTACAAGAGTACTTGGCGCTTGACACTTGGCACGGAATTTATTCGTTTCTAATTTTTTTTGAAACGAAAACGAATACCTTCTCCCCCAGCTGTAGGGTGCCGCTGTAGGGTGCCGCTTTAGCGCACCGCCACATATAGGCATAATTCCCCTTGCTCGTGGCTATTCGTTTCTATTCGTTTTTTTCAAAACGAATATCTGAGCAAACAAGACCCTTTCTACCCCCAGCTGTAGGGTGCCGCTGTAGGGTGCCTCTTTAGCGCACCGCCACATATAGACATAATTTCCCTTGCTCGTGGCTATTCGTTTCATTCGTTTTTTGAAACGAATACCATTTTTTTATCATCGTAGAGCAGTATTTATTGTCATTGCGAATGCAGCGGAGCGAAATGAAGCAACCAGATCGCGCCGGTCTCCGCCCGCACTCACACACCGTCCCGGTGTTCTTCCGGGAGAGCACCCTTCGGGTGGGGCGAATTGTGATCGACCGCGTGCGCAGGCTGACCGTAGGTCTCCGCAAATTTGATTCGTGCTCTCCGCGGTGAGGCTCTTTCCGCCCAATCCCGTTTTCCGGGTTAAAATACAAGAGCCACCGAAGGGATTCGGACCCTTGACCTGGCGTTTACGAAACGTCTGCTCTGCCAGCTGAGCTACGGTGGCGTGCGGCTGATTATACAGTACCCCTTAAAAAACGGCAAGGAATCGCGCCTGATGAACATCGCCATGCTCTCTTACCACACCTGCCCGCTCGCCACCCTGGGCGGCAAAGACACAGGCGGGATGAACGTTTACGTCGCCGAGCTAACCCGTCACCTGGGGCGGCTGGGGGTGCATGTGGATGTGTACACCCGCTCGCAGAATGAGCATGTGCCGCATGTACTGCATGACCTGGGCTACGGCAACCGCGTGGTACACATCCCGGCCGGGCCCGAGGTGCCGCTGCCCAAACCCGAACTGGTGGAGCACATTCCACAGTTCGTCAGCGGCATCGAAGACTTCATTGCCAAAAAGGGGCTGCACTACGATTTGATCCACAGCCATTACTGGATGTCGGGCGTGGCGGCTGAACTGCTGCAAGTCAAATGGAAGACGCCCATCGTCCAGATGTTTCATACGCTGGTGATGATGAAGAACCGTGTCGCCCGCTCGCCGGAGGAGATGGAGGGCAGCTACCGCCTGGAAGGCGAGCAGCGCATCCTCAAACTGGCGGACCGCATCGTCGCCGCCACCCTCGCCGAGCAGGCTCAGTTGGAATTCCTCTACCACGCCGATTCAGCCAAAGTGGTGATCATTCCCCCGGGCGTGGATACCAGCCGCTTCTATCCAATCCCCAAGGACGAAGCCAAAGCCGCCATCGACCTGCCGGCCGATGCCCAGATGATCCTGTTTGTCGGCCGCATCGAGCCGCTCAAAGGCGTCGATACCCTGCTGCAGGCGCTGGCCTACATTCAATCGACTAAGAATCTGGACTGCTGCCCGCATTATCTGGCGATTATCGGCGGCGACCCGGAGGTCAGTGAACAAAGCCTGGACCGGGAAATGACGCGCATCAAGGCATTGAGCGCCGAGCTGGGCCTGGGCGACATCGTCCTCTTTCTTGGCAAGCGCAGCCAGGAGTCGCTGCCGTACTATTATTCCGCCGCCGATGTGGTCGTTGTCCCGTCCCATTACGAGTCGTTTGGAATGGTGGCGCTGGAAGCCATGGCCTGCGGCACGCCGGTGGTCGCCTCGCAGGTTGGCGGGCTGGCCTTTTTGGTGCAGGACGGCGTGACCGGATTCGTGGTGCCCAATGGCGAACCGGAACTGCTCGGCCAGCACCTGATCGAGATCATTCTCGATCCGGCTTTGCGAACGCGCCTGGGCGCTCAGGGCGCCGAAATTGCCCGCGGCTACTCCTGGGATACCATTTCGGCGCGCATCATGGCGGTGTACAACGACTTGCTCAATAGCTCACCGCATGCGCACGCCGAACACCGGCTGAGCCAGATGATGTAATCCCGCCCGGCAAGCTTATAAGAACACCTTGAGGGCGACGATCAACATGACCAGCGCAGACTGCCAGATGCCTAAGGCTGCCCACAATCGCTGGACTTTGAATTCAGCCCGGAAAATTAAGTAGGCTATCCCAAATACCACCCCCGCCAGCGCCAGGAAACCGGTGGCGTAAAACAACCCGGTAAACAGGTCTGCGCCGGCGGATTGGGTGATGGAATGATTGATAAAGAAGCGGTTGACCCAGCTAGCCAGGAACGAAACCAGGAAGAACTTCACCCCCAGCGGAAGCACCGGCCGCCACAAGGTCAACCCCAACAAGCTGATCAGCACCAGGATCAGAATGGTACCCTGCGGATTGAGCTCGACCCCGCCCAGCAGTAGGATGATCCAAAAGGCATGCCAGAAGAACTGGCCGGCGACCATCCCACTGATGGCGCGCCCGATTTCCGCTGCTCTGGATTGCGTGCTTTTCTCCAACGCGAAAACGCCCATTGCCAAAATCAGAATCAAATAGATCAGCAGCCCTTCCCGGTTGGCGGTCGCCTGGATGGGATAGATCAGCATATCCATCATCATCGTCAAGGCCAACAGCAGGACAGCCGGAACCAGGCCGTCGGTCAGGCGGCTGGAAATATCACTCGGAAAACGCGGCCGCCTGAGCCGGTAATCGATCGACCGGCGCGCTGGCTTAAGCCCGGGTACAATGATCTCGCTCCCCGTGCTCTGGCCGGAAGGCAGATTAATTTCCAGGGATTCCTGACTGGCAGCGGGTTGAGTAGATAGGGATTTTTGCATGGCTTTCTCGCTTTCTTCTCCCGGTCAGGGTTCCCCCGTTGCCTGATCGTCTTACGGATCGTCGTTTTGCTTGTTCTTCGGTTGGAGCGCTGCGCCGCGTTGGACAATTTTGCGTCCATAACGGTCTTTCAATTCATCCATCGCTGCCAGCAAGCGCCGCTCTTTGTCGTTGGGTGTATCCCACAGGGAGGGCTGCCAGATTTCAGACTGCAGGCCGCTCACCCCCACTCCGATCAATCGCACCTTGATCTTCCCGTCCCATAGGCTGTCGAACAAGGTCAGCGCGCCGTGGGCAATCACCGTATCCTGGTTAGTTGCCTGCGGTAGGGTCAGTTGCCGCGACTGGGTCGAAAAATCGGGCCAACGAACCTTGATGCGCACGGTCGAAGCTGTCAGGTTCTTGCTGCGCAGGCGAAAAGCGACTTGCTCGGACTGATTGCGCAGCACCTGATGCAGCCGCACCGCATCCGCAATATCGCGGTCGAAGGTGGTTTCCTGGCTGATGGATTTGATGTCATGTTCAGGTTCAATCGGGCTGTTATCCACCCCGCGGGCATGCCGGGAAATGTCGTGCCCGTACTTGCCAAACAACTTTTCTAAATTTTGTTCCGGTTGACGCGCCAGATCGCCGATGGTGTGGATCCCCAGGCTTTTCAGGCGCTCCGCAGTCTTCGGACCCACCCCCCACAATGCCTGGACGGGCATGGGGGCCAAAAAGTCCGCTTCCCCGCCGGCCGGTACCTCCAGGATGGCGCACGGCGGTGTGACGCCGCGGTGCCCGGCCTTGCCTGCATCCGTCGCGATCTTGGCAACCAGCTTATTGGATGCAATCCCCAACGAACAGGGTAAATCCAATTCCTGGCGGATGGCTTGCTGGATATCCCGTGCAATTTCCACGCCAGGCCTGGCCAGATCGCTGACATCCAGGAACGCCTCGTCGATGGAAACCTGCTCGATCAGCCCGGAATACCGACCAAGAATGGCCATTACCTTGTGCGAGTATTCCGAGTAGTGCCCGTGCTCTCCCGAGATCAGGATCAGCGCAGGGCACAGACGCAACGCCCGGCTGGTCGGCATGGCGGAACGCACCCCGCACATGCGGGCGGCATAAGAGCAGGAAGCGATTACGCCGCGGGTATCGGGCCGGCCGCCGACTGCGAAGGGTTTCCCGCGCAATTCAGGGCGGCGCAGTTCCTCGACCGAGCAGAAGAAGGCATCCAGATCCAGGTGAATGACTTTACGGGAGGCCACCAACCGCTACTCCTATCTTAATAACAATCCGGTCTGGCAGAATTTACAGTTACCTATCAAATCAAACGGGATCGAGCTCTGGATGTTGCAAAAAGCAGCCTGGTAAATCGGTCTGTTGGTCGCTTCCAACCTTGCCAATGGTGAAATGAATACAACCAGGTGAGAGAACTACGCCCGCGCGGGCGGATTATCCAGGCGTAGTCCATAACCGCGAACGGTCAGCAGGTAATCATGGGTAGCGTCCAACTCCGCCAGGCGGTCACGCAGCCGCCGGACCAGCGCATCCAGCGCTTGCTCGGAAACACCCGCCGCTTCCTCATCCCCCCAGACCGCCGCCACCAGTTCCTGGCGCGCAACTACCTTGCCGCGGCTGTTATACAACGCCTCCAACAGGCGGAACTGTGGCACAGAAAGCGCCGGATTGACTTCGCTGCCAGTAACCCACACCCGGCGAGAAAGAGGGTCGAGTACCAACCGGCCTGCCGATGACGCCCCGGGTTGAAATGCTTCTGGAATCGGGACGCCCGGACCAAGCGGTACGGTCGAATCCGAACTAAGATAGACAAAATGCTGAATCATGGCGATCTGAACCTGATCGCCATCCTGCAAAATCACCGGTTGTTCCAACAGCACCCCATTGCGGTACGTGCCGTTTTTACTGGCTAAATCCTCGAGTGCAACGCCGTCAGGCGTGATGGAGATGCGGGCGTGATAGCGGGATACCTGGCGGTCCTGGATGACAACACCACAAGAATCGTCCCGTCCAATGAGCAGCTCTTTTTCGATTTCCCAACGATTCCCATTGAGGGGTCCAGCCTGTCCGATAAGGATCGGCAGGTCGGCATTGATCGACTTCATCCTTCCCCTCCTTCCCCTGATAGAAAGTTCGGCAATTGCGACCCGGTGTACGGTATAATATAACAAATAAACACATTTTTGTGTGCTCTCAGCACAAAAAAGTCTGATCCAACGCCGACCTTCAGGATCAGAGCATGAATGCAAATCCAAACAGGAATCGTTAATGCCAATACCCCTTAAGTCAGGGGAACTGCTGCGCGGGAGATACCGTGTAAAGCGCATCATAGGCCAGGGCGGGATGGGCTCCATCTACCTGGCGGACGATACGCGGTTGGAAGGCCGCCAGTGCGCCCTGAAAGAAGTCGAACACGATAGGTCCATGGCGTCAGACTTGGCGCGTGAAGCTCGCGATCAATTCTTGCGTGAAGCGACCGTGCTCGCACGTCTGGACCATCCCAACCTGCCAAAAGTGTCCGACTTCTTCTCGGTCAGCAATCGCGATTACCTGGTCATGGACTTTGTTCCGGGCAAGGACCTGCGAGCGCTCATTAGCGAAGCCCGCCAGGAAGAGCGCTTCCTGGCTGAAAGCGACGTCCTCAATTGGGCCGGACAGCTTGCCAATGCGCTGACTTACCTCCACAGCCAGAATCCACCCATCCTGCATCGGGATATCAAACCCAGCAATTTAAAGATTACGCCCGATGGACTGATTAAATTGGTCGATTTTGGACTGGTCAAGCTGCTGGCACCCGGTGAGATTACCATTACGGTCATGCAAGGCCAGGGGACGGCGCTGTACACTCCGTTGGAACAGTACGGCGGTGACAGCGGTCACACCGATGTGCGCACCGATGTGTACGCCTTTGGCGCTACGCTCTATCACCTGTTGACGAATGAACCGCCGGCAGATGCCCGCGACCGCTTCCTGCGGCCTGACCATTTTATCCCGCCCAGTCAAATTAATCCGGACATCAGCCCCCGCACGGAACGAGCCATCATCTGGGCTATGAGCCTGCACCCCGACGAACGCCCGGAGACGATTGAGGCCTTCCGCCAGAGTCTGGCCACCGATCGCCCAACATTGCCGCGGCTGGCGCCCAATTCGAACTCTGTCTGGAACTTCCTGAATTTCCCGCTGGAGCAGTCGCTGATCGCGATCACTCTCGGCCTGACCCTGGTCAGTCTGCTGATTACTTTACTGCGCTAGCGCCGTTGCTGCGGTTGCGCGCGATGCGCTTTTGCCACAGCCAGCCCGCTCCCCACCCGACCAGAATGCCCACTACACACGCCAGCAGGATGCCAATCGTCCCGGAGGCGGCAAACCAGTTAATCGCCTCAAACCAGCCGGTGGCCATGTACAGGTAAGCCAACATCCCGCCGACGACGGCCAGCAGCCCCCAGCGCACTCCCCAGCGCAGGTTAACTTGGCGTTGGCCGATTTTGGCAATACCGGCTGCGCTGCCCCAGATAAGCAGGAAAGATAGCAACCAATCACCGGCGCGAGGGGCAGAAGTCGCATTGGCATTGGTCGGGGCGTCGGTTGTTGGCGAAGGCGCCAGGGTGGCAGTCGGCATTGGAGTTTGCGTCACAATCGGGGTAGGGTTAATCGGCGTTACTGCCGCGCCAGCACCACCGGTCATGTTCAAGGTCAACAATCGCGATGTCGTCGCTGGTTCCGAAATAACGCGAATTTCCAGCGCGCCTTCACCGGTTATGTCGAAGGTTCCCCGAGCAATCCCATCCTGCGTGGTGGTTTCTTGAATTTGTTGGGTAGTGCCCTTTTCCCCTTGTATAGAAAAAATAAAACGCACCACCGTGCCGTCTGGAACAGGATTGCCGTTTGTATCGATAATCACCCCGGTCTTGAGCGGTATCGTATCGCCGATACTGAATACCGGTTCAGTGGTCGGCTCGGGGGTAGCCGATCCAGTGAAAGGTGTCGGCTCTGGCAGGTCAATCGACAACGGAATCACCTGCGTTGGGTCGGGTGCAGTGGCTTTGATCAGGTCGTAGCCGACACCGGGAACAGAAACAGGCAGCGCGCCCACCGGCGATAGTTCCTGGAAAAGAACCCGGGCAGCAACATCCATGAATGCATCGATCTTCGAATAGATGCCGAAGTAAGCCGTTAGTCTGGCAATATCCGTCGCATCCAGGTAATAAGGCGCATTGAAGGCAAACCCGATGACCTTTTTATCGCGGATCAAATCTGAGCGGTCAGAAAGCAGGCGGTTGACTGCATTCGTCTCGGGGCGTGCCAGCGAAGAATCCTGCATTACAAAAATCACCCACTGCGACGCTTTGAGGTTAACCCCTAACGCGGCTGATCCCAACGGGTCGTTGAGGTAGCTGATTAGATCCAGGTAGGTGTAGGCATGAATCATCGAGCCGTTGATTTGCCCGCCGGCGCCAGGTCCAAACAGTCGCACAATCGAATTTTTGAAAGCATCCACCTCAATAAAATCCTGAACGGCGCATACGCTGCACTGCCGCGCAGTTCGCACATCGGTGAAGATGATAATTTGGTCTCGCGGGTCCGGCGCACGAGGTAGGACTGCGCTCAAATCTGCAGCATCCGGGCTGATCAAGGTGACCGCCCGCCGGGCTATTTCGAAAGTGGTGGGTTGTGACCGCCCAACTTCAGCGAGGAAGGCAGCGTCCGGCAAAACTTCTTCCAGGGTAAAACTGGGATAGAGCTTGATTTTCAACGCCAGTATACGCGCAACCGACCGATCAACGAGTTCAGCAAAAGCCGGGTCTTCGTTGTATTTCTGCACGAAAGAGTCGAGCGTTTTAATGATCGTCGTTTCGCTGTCACCGTCGATTGTCTCGATGAAATTGTTCAAATACAGCAGGTCATTGCCCGCCAGGAAGGCATTCCGCGCTACAGTGCGTGCATCGAAGGTTTGCATGGTTGGGTCGTAAAACCGTCGAACTGCGTTGCTGCCCAGGTTGTCACTGACCACCAGCCCGCCATTACTATACCAACCGGCAATGGGTTGCAGGTTTAAGACTTGGTTCAGCGCAGTCGCGTCCAAACTCACAGGAGGGGTTACATCACGGATATTGTCGCGCAGCCCCTGATAACGGATGTGCGAAACGAGCAGACCATCCACGATGGAAAGTGGGTCGGTCTCCGGGCTGGTAACGGCGAAAAAAGGCGCCAGATCGACCTGCTTCAATTGTTCCAGCGGTTTCCGGACCGTTGCTACTTCTTCTTCGGGCAGGCGGTCTGAGCTGCCACGCCCGGGGAAGTGTTTCGCAATAATGGCCATTTCGTCCCGGCTGCCCAGGTGCAGCCCGCGAATATAGGCTTTTCCCATTTCACTGACCCAGAATGGGTCCCCGCCAAAAGTACGGACGCCCAGGTCGTCGCTGTTGAGCGTGAGCGTGACGTCCAGTACATCCAATGAAGGGCCAAGGAACAGGTTAAATCCTACTGCGCGCAATTCCTTGCCCATCACCAGGCCGGCTGCTTGAGCTAACTGTGGATCCCAGGTTGCGCCGATCGCCATAGGGCTGGGAATCGCTGTCAAACCGTTAATAATCTGGTCAGTCGGGTACAGGTCACCTTCCTGCGAAATCCCGACGAACAGCGGGACATAACCGGCAGTCTCGGTCTCCTGGCCGCCTTCCACGTCGGGCTTTGCCTGACTGGCCTGCCAGGCAATTTCATGCAGCCCGCGCACCAATTCCGCAGCCCGCGGTACGGTGTCGGTTGGCCCGGTGAAATTGTCATTATCCGCCCGTAAAACTACCCCGCCAATATGATGCTCGGTAATGAGCCGGTAGATCCCTGAGTCCGGCCCGATGTCGGTCCCCTTAAACGAAACCAGGAAGAGCTGCCCGATCCGCTCTTCGGGAGTCATATTGACCATCAGATTGCGTGCCTTAGCCAAATAATCTTCCTGCGGCTCGGTGACCTGCGCCTGAGCGGCCTGTGCAAACGGCGCAGACAACCCCGCCAGGAGAAAAACCAGCAGGCAAAGGCTGACCAACCGCTTCATGGCTGCGACCCTGCCTGGTTTAATTTGCCGCTGCTGCGGGCGATTAGCGATTGATGTATTTCAGGCTGGATGTTTCCACCGGAAATAACCAGGGCGGCCGGTAGCGGGGCAATTTTTCCCGTCAAGACAGCCGCCAGCACAACCGCAGCCGATCCCTCGATAATCTGGTTATATTTTTCCCAGGCATACACAATGGCATCTTCGATGCTGGGTACGCTGACCAGGATGATGTCATCCACCAGTTCCTGCACCAGCGGGATGGTCATCGAACCTCTCTCGATCTCACCGGAAAGCCCATCTGCCAGACTGGGAGTTTCGACCACCGATTCCTGCGGCCGCCCGTTGAATACCGCATGCATCACCGCGGTTGCCTCTGATTGCACGCCAATGATGCGCGCTGTTACCCCATTGGAACGCAAAGCTAATGCCACCCCGCTGATCAAACCGCCGCCGCCCACCGGCACAACCACCGATTGCACGTTGAACGGTTGAATCTGCTCCGCCATTTCCAGCCCAATGGTTGCCTGCCCAGCGATTACCCTGCCGTCATTGTAGGGCGATGCCCAGGTTAAACCAGATTCATGCGAATAGTTCAGCCCGGCAGCCTCAGCTTCGGTATAACCGCCCGTGACCAGACGAACTTCAGCGCCTAAATCGCGCATAGCTTGAACTTTTTTTGCCACGGCGTGTTCACTGGCAAAGATGACCGCTTTTGCGCCCATCTCACGGGCTGCGTAGGCCACCCCCATCCCGTGATTGCCTGCTGAAGCAGTCACAAGGCCGCGTTCGCGTTCCCACGGCAGCAGACTGGCAATTTTGTTGAATGCACCGCGCAACTTGAACGAGCCGGTCAACTGCTGGTTTTCCCATTTTAGATAAACCTGCAATTCCGGATCAAAAGTTACCGGCGTGCGTTCAGCCCATTCCGCCAGAACCGACTGCGCGTGCACCAACCACTCAGCGGGAATCATGCTTCCCCTCGAATTTTCAATGCGAGCAGCGGATCGTCCGTGATGATCCCGGCAGCCCCAAAGCGAATTAATGTACGCATCACTACCGCGGAATTTACCGTCCAGACGTTGAGCAGCCGTCCAGCCGCCTTTTCTCGTTCCACCAGGCGTCGGGAAACATCCAGGAAATGGGGGTGCATATAATCCGGAGAAATTTCCCGGCTAAATTTCGAGCGGTTACGCAATCCCTTTATTCCGGGGTCAGCCAGGATACCGACCGGCGCTTTTGGCCAGACCTGACGCACCGCTGCCAGATTGGAGAGCAGGAAGGAGGAAAACAGAATGCTGTCTTCAAGCTGATATTCTTGAACCAGGGCAAGGGCCTTTTCCGGCAGCCCATCTTGTGGTGAAGAATAGTTGGTCAGCTCGACATTTATTGTAAGCTTACCGCCAACGGATGCAAATACTTCTGCCAACGTGGGGATTTTTTCACCGCTAAAAGCATCGCCTTTCCAGCTGCCGGCATCCAATTTTCTTAATTCAAATAAGGTCAGCTGGTCCACCCGTCCCTTACCCTGGGTAGTGCGGCCCACTGTCTGGTCGTGGATGACGACAATTTCGCCATCCGCACTCAACTTGGCGTCCAATTCGATTCCGTCCGCGCCCTGCTCCAACGCCAGTCTGAACGCAGCCAGGGTGTTCTCTGGCGCGTAAGCGCTGGCGCCGCGGTGGGCATAAATCAGCGGCTCGGCAGGTTCGCTGCGCATTAGCCTAGCTCGACAAAATAGGATTGAACTGCGCGGTCGATCAATTCAGGGGTCGTTTCGGCTTCTTTGCCGAGGTAATGCGAAATGTCCACAATCTGGTCGCACAGGTCGCGCGGGTGATTGGCGCGCAACTTGTGGTTACCCTTGATATAAAAATCCTGCAGCAGGTAATTAACGCCCGAGTCGTTGTATTTCACGCCCTTTTGCTCTGCTACCCGTTTGAAAATTTCCTTAAACTCATCGAAAGTGGGGTCCACAATTTCGATCTTATGGCGCAGGCGACGCAGGAAAGCTTCATCGACCAGGTCCCTTGGCGGCAGGTTGGTTGAAAATACGACCAAAACATCAAATGGGACTTCGATTTTGCGCCCGGTATGCATGGTCATGTAATCAATGCGGTTTTCCAGCGGCACAATCCAGCGGTTAAGCAAATCGCGCGGCCGGACTTGTTGGCGGCCAAAGTCGTCGATCAGTAAAATGCCGCCGTTGGCTTTAACCTGGAAAGGCGCTTCGTAATATTTCAGCGTGTCATCGAATACCAGGTCCAGCCCGGCCAGGGTAAGTTCACCGCCGGTGACGATAAACGGCCGGTTGATCTGCACCCAACGCGGATCGCGCCGGTTCGCTGCGCGCAGCGTGCCGGTCCCCCACGGGGTGGTATCTTCTTCGCCCGTTAATTGATGGTTGACGGAGTCGTACAGTTTGATGACCTGCCCGTCTACATACAAAGAATACGGGATGTACATGTGCTGCGATTGGACCATATTGCCAACTGCACGTGCGACTGTGGTCTTTCCATTTCCAGGCGGGCCGTACAGAAAAATTGATGTTCCTGAATTAACCGCCGGTCCGAGTCGCTGGTAAGCCTGCTCGGAAAGCACCATAGCTGAGAGTACCTGGTGCATGATGCGCGGTGTCACCTGCATGTGGCTGCGGCTTTGCTTATGAATGGATTCGATATACCGCGCCAGGGGAACGGGTGCCGGGCCGGCGTACTGGCTGCGATCTAATGCCTCGCGAGCGCGATCGGTTCCCGCCCCAGTAATGGCGTAAACGTATGCCCCTTCACCCAATCCCATTTGTGAAGAGCGCACTTCCAGAGATTTTTCCCGTTTCAAAGCTTCCAAAATTTGATCCAGCACACCCGTGAATGGGAGCGCGATTTCCTCGGCGAGTTTGAACCCGCTCATGTAGCCCTGGAAATAATAAATCTTCAAGACCAGATCTTGCAGCCACAGCGCCGAAAGACCTGTGTCTTCGACGCTCATGATTGGAGCCGGCGAGAAACTGCCAGTTGGGGTTGCAGGTGCTTGTCGGGGAGTATTTACCGAAGATCGACCAAGAACAGCCATTTCAATTCTCCTGGAGGGCGATATTTTTAGTTGAGTTTCTAAACCGATGAAAGCTGATCATGCGAGCGATGAGCATAAGAATGGCGATGGAAGCCCATGCGAGAATTATAGCACGGGCGTCTTGTATTAAAAAGGATTGTCTCCTATAATCTCACCAATGGAAGTTACGGTAATAATCCCCGCTTATAACGAACAGAAGACCATTCGCGAGATCATTAAACGGGTTAAAGCCACCGGTTTAGTTCACGAGATTCTGGTGGTGGACGATGGTTCCACCGATGGAACCCGTGAAATTCTCCAAGAATTACAGGACCAGGGTGAAGTCCGGGCAATTTTCCATCAGAAGAACGGTGGCAAGGGTGCCGCGCTGCGAACGGGTATTCAAAATGCAACCCGGGAAGTCATTATCATTCAAGATGCCGACTTGGAGTACAACCCACGCGAGTACCCTGCCCTGCTTCAACCCATCGAGGATGACATAGCCGATGTGGTATACGGCTCCCGGTTTTTAGGGCAGGCCCGCCGGCCTATCTTGTTTTGGAATATGGTCGCCAATAAAATCCTGACCTTCGTCACCAATATCTTGTATAACAACATCCTCAGCGATATGGAGACCGGTTACAAAGTCTTCAAACGCGAGTTGGTCAAAGAAATTCCGCTGCACGCCCACCGGTTTGAATTTGAACCCGAATTTACTGCCAAAATACTCAAACGCAAGTTTCGCCTTTACGAAGTCCCGATTGCTTTTTACCCGCGCGACTATTCTGAGGGAAAAAAGATCAAAATGTGGGACGCTTTCGAAGCCTTATGGGCGTTGATTAAGTACCGTTTTGTGGATTGATCTTCCTTAATCGCCGCAGCTGAACCAGCACGGCTCCCAACGACACCAGGATGACCCCGCCAATTTCCAACGTGGTCAGGCTTTCCCCCGAGAAAATCCAGCCAAGGATGGCGATTTGGACTGTCATGGTGTTGTTAATGATGGTTGTTTCCATCGCCTGCAGACTGCGCTGAGTGTAATTCCACAGCGTGAATGCAAAGGCGGTGTTGACCACTGCCATCCAAAGGATTGCGCCCCAACTCGCCAGACTGAATTTGGGCATCCCTTGAGTCACCAACCCGGCGCTGAGCATCAGGATCGCGCCTATGGTCATGCTGACGGTGGTCACGACGATAGGCGGGATGCTTCCTGACCGGTTCAGGCTGCGCCCCATCAATGTACCGGCTGAATTCGCCAGCATGCCAACCATGACGATCGCAATGCCCAACCAATCCTGGCCAGTGAAGGTCGGCGGGTAGAAAAACATCACGATCCCAGCTAGGTTGAGCATCACTCCGAGCCATTGCAGCCGGGTCGGAGCTTCTGCCAGCAGGATCATGCCAAAACCGACCACTACCAGCGCAGTGAGATTGAGCAGCAGACTTGCGGACGCCAGGGGCAAATACACCAATCCAAGGTACTGCGCGCCCTGCGCTACGGCATAATAAATGACCCCCAGACCGATCAGCAGCCACCACTGGTCGCGATTCAATCCGCGCACAGCCTGGCGGTTTTGTACCGTTAGCAAAAACGGGAGTAAACATACAGCCGCCAGTGAATAGCGCAACCCGGCAAAGGTAAGCGCCGGAACTTCTTTGAGCCCGAAGCGTATCAATACCCATGAGGTAGACCACAAAAAGGTCACCAACAGCGCCAAGCCTATGGCCGCCTGGCGCGTGGGTATTTGTTTACGGACGGCTGGGACTTCGCCAGACTGCGCGATAGGTTTAGTGACCATGCTTCGAAGTCAATCCGGGGTGCCGCTGGCCTTGATGTCCATCACCTTCAGTTGCAGCGACTCGCGTCCGTTGAATACGTTCTTTTCGAATTGGTAGGCAAGGTCTACCCGTTCAGGCATTTTACCAGCCATATGCCCGAAGCGGAAAGCGATGGCGTCATAATAGATATTTCCATCGGTCACCGAGAATTTGAGGTGCGTTTTATCGGCGCCAACCGTCTTGACATGAGCAGTCTGCAGATTACGCGAACAAAAAGTCGCATCCGGGTTATTTTGTCCAGTCGGTTGAAGCATCTCCATCCAATCCAGCAGGGTCGGGCGTAATTCGTTCAATGGCATCTCCTGATCGATGCGCACAATTGGACGCAAATCGGAGCCAGCCAGATCGCGCCAGGCGATCTTTGCCAGCCGCTCGCGCAGCTCCTCCAGGTGTTCCTCGTGGACGGTGAACCCGGCAGCAGATTCATGCCCACCATGCCGTACTAACAAAGCAGCGCATTCATCCAGCGCGCGAGTGATATGAAACCCGGGGATACTTCGGCACGAAGCGCGAATCACACCATCCACCCAGGCGCCAACGATTGCTGGCCGGTGGAACAACTCCACCAATCTGGCGGCAACCAACCCGACGACGCCTGGGTTGAATTCTTGTCCCAGTGCAAACAGGATGTACTCTTCTTCAACTTCCAGAAGCTGACGTTCAGCCTCAGTTTGCATGTCGCGGGTTTGCTTCTGACGCGAAGTATTCTGGTCGTCTAATTTTTGCGCCAGCAAACCGGCCTCGGCTACATCTTTGGAATAAAGAAGATGGTAGGCTGCCAGAGCCGATTCTAACCGCCCGGCGGCATTCAACCGCGGCGCCAACATAAACCCGACATCGCCGGTATTGAGGGTGTTCAGGTTTACTCTGGCAGCATTTGCCAGCGACAAAACCCCCTGGCGCTTGCCAAGGCGCAAGAGGTGCAGCCCTTTGCGCACTAGCTGTCGATTTTCTCCGGTGAGCGGCACCATATCCGCCACGGTGCCAAGCGCCACCAGATCCAACCAATCCTCAGCCGCAAGGCCAGACCTGGGACGACGGGAAGCCAGCGCTTGAACCAGTTTGAATGCCACTCCTACGCCAGCTAGGTTCTTATCCGGATAGGCGTCACTCTCACGTTTCGGATCGATGACGGCGTAGCCCGGCGGAATTTGTTCGCCAACATGATGGTGGTCGGTAATAATCAGATCTAGCCCAAGATCAAGGGCATGTTTGGCTTCTATTACAGAGCGGATGCCGCAATCCACCGAAAGGACGACCTGCACCCCGCTTTCCTTCAGGTTTGTCAGCGCCTCGTTGTTCAAGCCGTAGCCTTCTTCCAGCCGGTCCGGGATGTACGGCTCAACCAGCCCGCCGAACGCCTGCAACGCCTCGACCATCATCACGGTCGAAGTCACACCGTCCACATCGAAGTCGCCAAAGACGGCAATTTTTTCTCGGTGATCGAGCGCCCAGATCAAACGGTCGACCGCTGCGGCCATATCGGTCAACAAAAACGGATCAACAGCCGCGTCCCGGCCCTCCAGATAGCGAATAGCTTGCACTGCTTCGGTGACCCCGCGATTGAACAGCAGTTGGCGCATGACCGATGGGTAGGCGGTCAACGCCTGATCGGCTTCTGGCGTGATTTTTTCCGCGATAACCCATCGTTTACTGGATGGAGGCTGCATAGTTTGTCCTGGGTGCTGAATTTGGCGTGCGGAAGATGGAAACTGGCTGAAAAATTCCTTTTATCTCGCCAACCATCCTGGCATTGCTCGCGATAGTATAAAGCCTGTCCAACATTCCCACAAGTAAGGAGGGTGTGCAGCAGAGTGGCTCGTTGCCTGCTCGCTGTTCTATCCATGCCATTCATTTAACCGCGCAGCGGCCGGTGTTCTGTGCTTGGCAGAGGCATTTAACCATGAAGCTTGTAGCGCAAACTTTAGTTTGCGAGGCGAACTGAAAGGTCGCCCTACATTGTACTGCTCCAGGCAGCGTGCGGAGCGAGTGTTACTGTTCCGCCAAAGAAAACCGCAGACGCGTTGCACCCGGTCCGGAGATGGTGCGATCAGCTATCTGGCTTGTAGCGCAAACTTTAGTTTGCGAGGGGAACTGAAGTTCGCCCTACATTGTACTGCCCAGGCAGCGTGCGGAGCGAGTGTTACTGTTCCGCCAAAGAAAACCGCAGACGCGTTGCACCCGGTCTGGAGACGGTGCGATCAGCTATCTGGCTTGTAGCGCAAACTTTAGTTTGCGAGGCGAACTGAAGTTCGCCCTACATTGTACTGCCCAGGCAGCGTGCGGAGCGAGTGTTACTGTTCCGCCAAAGAAACGCAGACGCGTTGCACTCGGTCTGGAGATGGTGCGATCAGAGATCTGGCTTGTAGCGCAAACTTTAGTTTGCGAGGCGAACTGAAGTTTGCGAGGCGAACTGAAGTTCGCCCTACCTTGTACTGCTCCAGGTAGCAAGCAGTGATGCTGTAAAGGCGGCCACACGAGCCGCCCCTACTGGTAATTTCCTAAAACCCAACACAATCGAACCAAATTTTCAATGCGGATCGGCTATAATCCGATGCAAATGGACACTGCTGCCCTGCTAACCCTCGTTGTCACCGTCATCGCAGCAGTTTTGCTGATTACGGAAATTTTGCGGCCTGACCTGGCCGCTTTGCTGGTACTGGTTATCCTGGGTGTCACCGGAACGGTAAAACCGCAGGAAGTGTTCGCTGGATTTAGCGGATCCGCCGTGATGACCCTGATTGCCATCTCGATGATCGGCGCCGCGCTACATAAAACAGGCGTTACGCTCGTCCTCAGCCGCTGGATGCTGCGTCTTGGAAACAAGAATGACGCCACATTAATCCTGATCACATTCCTGACGGCCGCCGGACTATCCCTTTTCATGAACAATATCGCGGTCGTTGGGATCCTGCTGCCTGCGGTCATGACCCTTACTCGGTCGGCGAGTGTGTCGCCATCCCGACTGCTTCTGCCCCTGGCTTACGGCACCATTTTGGGGGGAATGGCCACTTTATTCACCACTTCCAACATTGTCGTCAGCGGCGCGCTGCGCGACGCGGGTTTCGCGCCTTTCGGCGTGCTGGATTTTTTCCCGATTGGTTCGCCGCTGGTCATCCTTGGGGCGGTTTACATGGTTACCGCCGGCCGCCATATGCTGCTCACCGTGCAGCCCGAAGGCCGCGATGGGCTGCTTACCCAACTGGGTGCGCGCCTGACTGAGTTATATAACCTGAAACGCAACCTGGCTGAAATAATGGTGCTCCCCAACAGCCCTCTGGCCGGGAAGACCATCAGCGCCGGTGACTGGCGTAAAAAGCTCGGGCTGACAATCATCGGCATCATCCGCAAAGGCCAACCCTATCTCGGTCCCAAGCGTTCGGAAATTATCCTACCCGGAGACCGGTTGATGGTGCACGGGCTGGTCGATTCCGCCAAAATAGATGAATTTCACCTTATTACTGTTGCTGGCAGTCTAGCGCAGCCAAATGTCGTCAACGAGGTCATCAAACTGGCAGAATTGATCCTCCCGCCCCACTCGACCATGATCGGGAAGACCCTGCGCGACCTGAACTTCCGCGAGAAATATCACCTCACAGTCGTCGCAATCTGGCGAAGCAATTGTCCGGTCGAGGAGGACCTTGCGGACCTGCGACTGCAAGCTGGCGATGCCCTTTTAGTTCAAGGAACCGCCCGGCGGATCCGTTTACTTCACGGCGACCCGGATATAGTGCTTCTCGAGGAGGACCCAGATGCCGTTCTGGCACCGGGAAAGATTTATCTGGCTCTAGGGATCACCCTGGTTGCATTGGTTACCGCTGCTACCGGGTTGGTTCCGGTTGCAGAAACCATTTTAGCTGGCGCGGTTCTTCTGGTTGTGACCGGCTGCATGAACATGAACGACGCCTACCGGTCGATCGAATGGAAAGTGATTTTCCTGATAGCAGGCATGTGGCCATTAAGTACCGCCATTCGCGACACGGGGCTGGCAAGTCTGGCAGTCAACTCCCTGCTTGGGCTACTGGGAGATATTGCCCCGCTCTGGATCGCGCTTGCTTTGATCCTGATCGCCATGCTGCTCACCCAGTTCATGAGCGGTCAAGTGGCAGCGCTGGTGGTCGCTCCCCTGGCCCTGGCAGCCGCAACTTCAGCACAGATTGACTCGCGCGCGCTTGGCATGGCTGTGGCGCTGGGATGTTCCCTGGCCTTTCCCACGCCGTATGGGCACCCGGTGAATATTATGGTCATGAGTTCCGGGGGGTATAATTTCCGCACTTACGCCCGCATTGGCATTCCGCTCACCATCCTGGTGATACTGGCCATCCTGGCCGGTCTCGCTATTTTCTGGGGTTTATGATCAAGACCAACTTATTTCAATTCAGCCGCATTGCGCAGGATAAGCGAGCTCGCGCCGGAGTGTTTACCACTCCACATGGCGACTTGCTCACCCCGGTATTTGCGCCGGTGGGTACACAGGCGACCGTAAAGGCCGTTTCGCCTGACCAGTTACGCGCAACTGGCGCCAGCCTGGTGCTTTCGAACACTTACCACCTTTATTTGCGCCCGGGTGCTGATCTGGTGGCAGAAATGGGTGGGCTGCACCGTTTTATGCAGTGGGATGGCCCAATGTTGACCGATTCAGGCGGTTTTCAGGTCTTTTCACTGGCGGATATGCGCAAAATCGATGCCGACGGGGTAACCTTCAAGAGTCACATCGACGGGTCAACTCACCGGTTTACGCCGGAGAAGGCTGTTCAAATTCAAGAAGACCTGGGCGCCGATATCATCATGGCTTTCGATGAATGCGCTCCGCCCTATGACCGCGAATACAACCAGCGAGCGGTTGCGCGCACCCATGCCTGGGCAGAACGTTGTCACACGGCTCAATCACGCCGTGACCAGGCATTGTTTGGCATCGTGCAAGGGGGCATTTTTCCCGATTTGCGGGAACAATCCGCAGAATTCATCTCCGCACTGGGCTTTCCAGGCCATGCCATTGGCGGCCTGTCGGTAGGGGAAACCAAGACCGAAATGCACGCCATGATCGAGGTAGTGGACGCCATCCTACCGGAGGATAAACCGCGCTACCTGATGGGCGTCGGTTCTCCGGAGGATTTGATCAATGGCATCCGGCGCGGCATCGATATTTTCGACTGCGTGCTGCCCACCCGCCTGGCGCGCCATCAAGCTGCCATGACGCCTACCGGACGCATCAACCTGATGAATGCCGCCAATGCGCACGACCCGCGTCCCATCGATGAGGCCTGCGCCTGCTATACCTGCAGCCACTTCACCCGTGCATATTTGCGTCACCTGATCGTGGCTAAGGAAATGCTGGCCGCCACCTTGATTTCCATTCACAATATCCATACACTGGTGTCTCTGGTGAACGACGCTCGAGAAGCCATTATTGCCGGTCAATTTGACCATTTTGCAAACACATTCCTCGCCAACTACACTCCACAGGCTAAAACATCATGACCATCCTTCAAGCCATCATCCTCGGTATCATCCAGGGTCTGACCGAATTTCTGCCGGTATCCAGTTCAGCGCATCTGGTGATAATCCCCTACCTGCTGGGCTGGAAGCTGGATGAAGCCGTGGTCTTCCCGTTCGATGTGCTGGTGCAGCTTGGCACATTGGCTGCGGTTATCTATTTTTTCCGACGCGACCTGTGGGAGATCCTCAACGCAGTCTGGAATGGACTGCGCAGCGGGAAACCCTTTGGCACACCTGCTGCCCGCCTGGGCTGGTTGCTGGTGCTGGCGACCATTCCGGCCGGAGTCCTTGGCCTGCTGATCAAAGACCTGGTAGAAGCTGTATTCAAAGATGCTCCGGTAACGGCGCTTTTCCTGCTGGTAACTGCGCTGTTGTTGATCGTCGCCGAAAAGGTAGGCAAACGCAGCCGCGGCGTCGCTTCGCTAACCTGGAAGGATGCGCTGTGGATTGGTTTTGCCCAGGCATTGTCGCTCTTCCCGGGCATTTCGCGCTCCGGCGCGACCATCAGCGGCGGCATGTCTCGCCACCTCGACCGGCCGGCTGCCGCCCGTTTTTCCTTCTTGATGTCAATCCCGGTCATGTTGGCTGCTGGCGCGTTCAGCCTTCTGGATTTGTTGGATATCCCCAATTTGTCCAGCTTTTTGCCCACCATCGTTGCCGGTTTTATCGCCGCCGCCGTAGTCGGCTATTTTGCCATCCGCTGGCTGCTGGCGTTCCTCACCCGCCGGCCGCTTTACATCTTCGCCGCCTACTGCGCCGCGTTGGCAATGGTGGTCCTCCTGGTTGCCTATGTTTAGGGTCTTTATCCTGGCCCTGGTGGCTGGACTGATCACCGGCTGCGCGACTCAACCGCAAGGGGATCCTGCGCCTACCCCAATGGCCTTGCGCGTTGAAATAACCAGTTCCCTCGAATGGCTGCGGCCTGGCATGGCCGAATGCGCACAGCAAACCCCGGGGTTGACACTGAGCGTCCGGTCTACTGTTGTGGAGGATCAGTCGCTGGAGGATTCCGACGTTCTGCTGCGCTGGTCCAACTTGGCCCCTGCGAGCGCTCCATCATTCGAGATCGGGAAAGATTCGCTTGCAGTAATCGTCAACCCGGATAACCCGGTCGATACCCTGGATGCAGCTCAACTGAAAGATTTTTACAGTGGGCAAGCTGTCGTCTGGATTGACGCGGAAGGCGCTTTTTTGGGCGCAGTTCAGGCCTGGGTTTATCCTGCTGGCGACGATGCTCAATCATTGTTGTCCTCTACGTTGCTGGCAGACTCGCCAATCGCGACCACTGCTCGCATCGCCCCCAACCCCGCTGCTATGCTCGAAGCGGTGGCAGCCGACCCATTGGCGATCGGATTCTTGCCGGCTCGCTGGCTCGATTCAACCGTCCGGCAAATAACCGTAACGGGCTATGCCAGCGACCAGTGGACGCTGCCCATTTTGGCAGTGACACGCTCAGAGCCAAGCGGCATCACCCGTGATTGGCTGTTATGCGTCCAGGATAAAATAGCGCAATAGAGTTCCATTCCCGGCCCTGGGTACAGGGAACGACGAGCCTATAGGGTGCATCAATCGCAAGGCGTCGTTCCCTGTTATTTACGCCGTTTGGCAGAAGTTCCGTTGGCACGGGTCTTGACCCCTTCTCCGGGGGATAGCAGTAGATACCGTCTTGAGGGAAACCCATACCATTGTAGGAGACGCCTATTGTCAGGGTGGCCGATACAGGATTGCCCCTCACCCCCTACCCCCGCTCCCCGGAAGTGATTCGTTATTCGCAGCCAACGAAACCACCTGGGAGCGGGGGTTTAATAATTTAGCGTGTTTTTGCGCCGTTTCGGCGCAAAAACACGCGATTAAGAATAAGCCCGCCCCAAGAATGGGGCGGGTTGGGTGGGGTTGACCATCTGACCATCACCAAGTCCGTTCAATGATTTCGAAATACAAGGGAACGTGAATTTATGGCCCCCCTAAAATCCATGATTCTGGACTTTGGGGGAGGCGGTGCCCTGCCCACACCCACAGGGTGCCCTGCGGGCAGGGCATTCTGCGAGTGAGCATGTCGAAGGGTTGAAGGGGGTCTATTTATGCCGTCTGTAGGAAATTGTTGATTTCCCAGTCGGTCACATGGATGCGGTAATCGTCCCACTCACTACGCTTGGCGCGCACAAAGCTTTCGTACAGGCTGGGCGAGAATCCGCTCTTAACTACCTCATCCCGCTCGAACTCGTCTAAAGCTTCCGTGAGCGAACCCGGCAATTCTGCCACGCCCAATTCTTCCCGTTCTTCCCGGTTCAACTCATACACGTTGATATTGTTGAGCGGTGTAGGTGGCCTGACCTCGCGGTCGATGCCGTCCAGCGCAGCAGTCAACATGGCAGCCAGGGCCAGGTATGGGTTACAGGACGGATCCGGGCAGCGCAGTTCAGCGCGAACCGCACCTTCCTGCCCGGGCGTATAACGCGGGATGCGGATCAAAGCCGACCGGTTGGTCTGCGCCCAGCCGACATACACCGGCGCCTCGTAACCGGGGACCAGCCGCTTGTACGAGTTGACCGTCGGCGCCACTACTGCTGAAAACCCGCGGGCATGCTCCAATTGGCCGCCAATAAAGCCGTAAGCAATTTTGGACAAATTAAAGGGGTCGCCGGGGTCATAGAATAGGTTTTTTCCCTTTAGGTCGAAGATGGACTGGTGACAGTGCATACCCGAACCGTTGATACCGTAAATCGGTTTCGGCATGAAAGAAGCGACCAGTCCGTTCTGCGCGGCGATGGCTTTGACAGTATATTTGAGCGTCAGGACATTGTCCGCAGCCTGCAGCGCATTCGCAAAGCGAAAATCGATTTCGTGCTGTCCCAGAGCAACCTCGTGGTGACCGACTTCAACTTCGAGTCCCATTTGATCGAGCGCTTCCATCAGTTCAGTACGCACCCGAACAGCCTCATCGTTGGGCGAGAAATCGAAATAACCGCCCACATCATGCGGCACCGGATGGATCGTTTGGCCGCCGTTTTGACGAAAGAGGAAAAATTCCGGCTCGGGTCCGATGTTGTACACCCAGCCACGCTCGCGTACTTTTTCCAGCAGCCGTTTCAAATTGCCGCGTGGGTCGCCGGCAAATGGCATCCCGTCGGGTTGGAAGATGTCGCAGAAAATCCGCGCGCGGCGCATATCGCCTGGCGTCCAGGGAAGCACTGCGTAAGTATCCACGTCCAGGCGCAGATGCATGTCGGACTCCTGAATACGGGCAAATCCCTCCACAGACGAGCCGTCAAACCAGACCCCGCGTTCCAGCGCACCTTTCAACTGAGATACAGGCGCATCCACCGATTTGACTGCGCCAAGCACGTCAACAAACTGGTAAGAAACAAATTTTACGTCGTCGGCTGCCACGCGTTCCAAAATCTCTTTGTTGTCCATTTTTGTTATACCTCCGGTTGTTAAATCAAATACAGCACGCTGGGCGTGCCGTAATAAATGATCCGATTTCAAGATGGCAGCCCTTCCAACGTATACCAGAAACACTACGACATGGTCTCTGATCACTACGCCGGACTTGTCGCTGGCGTCGCCGCCAGTTTTTCATCCAGGCATTTTTCGGAAGGGAGAAGGGAGCCTGTGACCGGGCTCCAGAGGCATCCGCTGATCGTTCGATTTTTCCCTGGTTGACAGGGTTAGCGTCCTCTTCGCAGAGGAGAACCTCCACCTCGTTGCCTTATCCATTCGGATAAGGTTCAGCCGCTCTCTCACCGTATGCAATTGTAAAAGATGCTTTATGCTACCGGGATTAAGCCCGATTGTCAATAGGCAGATTGGGTTTTCGCATTGGTTTGTATTATTTAGGTGGGAGGGATTGAGCATAGGTCACACCCAGTTGGATCCATTCAGCTAAAACGGCAGGATCCTGAATCCCAGCCGCCCCGACCACCAACCAGCCGCTCATCGGACGTCCGGTCATATCGAAGGGGCGGGTGTGCGGACGCCTCATGGCTTCGGTGTGATTTTCCGGGCCTACTCGTACCATCAGGTCATTTCCATGGACTCCTACCGCCATATTGCCGTGGATTAAATACCCCACGCCGCCGAACATTTTCTTTTCGTCCAGGGCGGGCGTACCGTGCAGGATTCCAAAAATACGTTGTGCTAAGTTGTGGTCATAAGCCATGGCTGCTCCAGTGCGAACTGCCTTGCCAAAAGGAGATTGGCCAAGCAGAATTTATCGATCATCTTATCAATTTTACGACTTTCAAGCAATATTATTGTGCGTTCGAGGAAGATCTCTGAATCTAGTTTTATTTGTGTTTCTATTGCAGTAAGTTATCAATTATGCTAATATAATAAAATGGAATTTGATCGTTTATTAAAATTGATTGGCGATGATCCGGTGTTTGAAACTTCCTTTCTTCTTGCCGGAAATATCGATCCCAAAAATGTACGCCTTCAACTTACCCGTTGGGTTAATAGTGGGCGGCTATACCAATTGCGGCGGGGATTATATTCTATTGCTCCGCCTTACCAGAAAGTAAGACCCCATCCCTTTCTGGTCGCGAATCGCCTGCAACGGGCATCATATGTAAGCTTGCAGTCTGCTCTGGCTTTATACGGCCTGATCCCGGAAACAGTCAACATTACCGTAAGTGTTACCGCAGGTCGACCTGAACGATTGGTAAACCCTTTGGGTATTTTTGAGTTCCGCCATATCAAATCGAACCTGCTGTATGGTTACCAAATGACCGACTTGGGTGGGCAAAATGCATTGGTTGCCACACCAACGAAAGCACTGCTAGACCTGGTTTACCTGCAACCAGGCGGTGAATCAGCGAAGTATTTAAATGAGTTACGGTTACAGAATTTGGATCACCTCGATTTGGATGTATTGAAAAGACAAACAGAGGTCTTTGACTCACCGAAAATGCGCGTGGCTGCAAAGGTGATTAATAATTTGATTCAAGGTGAAACCAGTCAGTATGAGGAACTATGAAAGAATACTTAGCCAACCTGGTGCAGCAAACAAATTCATCGCTAGAAGGCCGAAACCTGGCGAGAGAATACCTTCAAGCACGGATTTTGGCTGCGTTGCAACGCTGTGGAGCCATGATTCCATTGGCATTTCATGGTAGAACGGCGCTGCGTTTCTTATTTTCCCACGGACGCTACTCCGAAGATCTCGACTTTGCGCTAGAGGGCAATCGCCAAAACTACGATTTCCGTTCCTATCTGCAGGCAATTCGGTCTGAATTAACTCTTGAAGGATATCAGATTGAATTGAAGGTCAATGATCAAAAAACGGTTCAAAATGCATTCGTCCGTTTTCCTGGATTGCTGTTTGAACTAGACCTTTCACCACAAAGAAGTGAAACGTTTGCTGTCAAAATTGAAATCGATACCAATCCACCTCAAGGAGCCGGGCTTTCCACCACGATTGTGCGCCGGTTCGTTGTGCTCCAACTTCATCATCATGACAAAGCTTCTTTACTATCCGGAAAATTACATGCAATCCTGCAGCATTCCTTTACTAAAGGACGCGATATTTATGATTTACTGTGGTATCTAAGCGATTCCACCTGGCCGCCACCAAATTTAGTTTTGCTAAATAACGCCCTGGCTCAAACCAATTGGGCGGGGAGTATGCAAACCGAGAACAACTGGAAAGAACAGGTGCGCGCACATTTACAGAACCTGAATTGGAGTGGCATTGTGAACGATGTGCGCCCGTTTGTTGAACCAGGTTTTGATCTGAAACTACTGACCCTGGCTAATTTGGAGCGGCTTTTAACGGCTTAACTGGTTCATGACTTGACGAATTGAACAAATGTACTATAATAAACATGCGGCATTTTTAGCAAATCATTATGCCATTCTGGATATAATCAAATGACCGATCCCCAACAAGGAGTTACCCAATATGGCGCATAAAACCCTCCCGCCCTCCCAATCCCTCCCGCACTCCAGTAACCTCGGCGAAGGACGCCGGGCGATGCTCGACAAAGCCCTCGGCGACATCATCAAACGCTACGGCGAAGGATCCATTATGCGGATGGGCGAGGCAACGCATTTGCAAGTAGAAGCCATTCCGACCGGCTCGCTGTCGCTCGATATCGCCCTTGGTGTGGGCGGCATTCCGCGCGGGCGCATCACCGAAATCTTCGGCCCGGAATCCTCCGGTAAAACCACCCTCTGCTTGCACCTGGTAGCGGAATGCCAGAAAATGGGCGGCACCGCCGCCTATGTGGATATGGAACACGCGCTCGACCCGGTCTATGCGACCAAATTAGGCGTGGATATCGATAACTTACTGGTTTCCCAGCCTGACATGGGTGAGCAAGCGCTCGAGATCACCGAGACGCTGGTGCGTTCAGGCGCCATCGACATCATCGTAGTGGACTCGGTGGCTGCACTGGTGCCGCGCAACGAAATCGAAGGCGATATGGGCGACGCGACTATGGGTATGCAGGCTCGCCTGATGTCGCAGGCGCTGCGCAAGCTCTCCGGCGCCATCAACCAGACCAAAACGGCGGTCATTTTCACCAACCAGTTGCGCCAGAAGATCGGTATCATGTTTGGCAACCCGGAAACCACTCCCGGTGGCCTGGCGCTCAAATTCTACACATCAATCCGCCTGGATATCCGCCGCATCCAGTCCATCAAAGTTGGCACTGAGATCATCGGCGGGCGGGTACGCGTGCGCGTGGTCAAAAACAAGGTGGCAGCCCCTTTCCGCACGGCTGAATTTGACATCATGTACAACGAGGGCATCTCCAAATCCGGCGATATCCTGGACCTGGCAACCGAGCTGGAAATCATCACCAAACGCGGCGCATTCTTCTCCTATGGCGATGTACGACTTGGGCAAGGGCGTGAAAATGCCAAAGAATATCTGCGCCAGAACCTTGAGCTATCGAACAAAATTGAGCAGGCCGTCCGGCAGCGCGCGGCTGGCGGTGAAATTCCGATCGCCTTTGGCGGCGGCGGTTCAAGTGAGGACGAAAGCGGTTTTGAAGAGGAAGTTTAATTTTGGTTGACAGACTGCCGGGAATGAAGAAGGATATTTGGGGGCAAGTTGTGATATTCCCGGCTGAATTGCTTTTAGAAAATAAGCTAGTTTAAAGTCTGGCAACTACCCCGGGCTGATCTTCTCCCCGAGGCGCCCACCTGTCAGGGAATCTATTAGCATTGGTCTTTTCCTCGCTATAATAGTTGAGGATAACGCTTCGGATGCACAGCCAGAGGTTCCTTGATGAAATCTCGCCTTAAGATACCGGCTCAGCTGCCCAGGGCGCAGTGGACAGTCCTCTTTATTTTACTGGTAGTGATTCTGGTTGGGCTGGGTTTGCTGCTTGGTGCGCTGGCAGCTGACTTGTTTTACCCTGGCGGTGCACAGGCAGCCATCTCCCGCGTGGTGGGAGCATCCTTGTCTGCTACGCCGACTTTCCTCGGCAGCATGATCCAGACCTCCAGCCCATTCCTGCCGTTGCCAACCAATACCATCACTCTGACGCCTACCGCCACCTCAACGCCCACGGCGACGCCAACTTCAACGGTCACCTCCACTCCTACCGAGACGGAGGTTCCGACGAACACGCCAACCCAGCCGCCGCCTCCCCCCACCCGAACGCCTAAACCGCCCGAACCGGTTTATCCATCCGATAGCGTCATAATCGGCAACATCACCGGCTACCCGCAAAGCTATAATCTCTCGTGTGAATCACGCTCCGCAGTCGATTGGGCGCGTTATTTCGGTGTAAACATCAGCGAAACCGAGTTCCTCAATACCCTGCCTTCCTCGGACGACCCGAACCAGGGTTTTGTCGGCAATGTGAACGATTATGGCGGTCAAATTCCGCCCAATAGCTACGGTGTACATGCCGATCCCATCGCCAAGCTCTTGCGTGCTTATAGTGTGCCCGCCACAGCTGTTTACTCCATGTCTGCCGAGGCGATCCGCCGGGAGATTGATGCCGGTCGCCCAATCATCGCCTGGGTGATTGTTGGCACCAGGCCAGGCTATCCGGCCATTTATCGCACCGAAGCAGGTGATGATGTGTTGGTGGCTCCCAATGAGCACACGGTCATTGTCATCGGATACGACCCGACTGGCGTTACCATACTGGACGGCGGTACGCTTTACTGGCGCAGTTGGGAGATGTTCATGGCTTCCTTTAGCGTCCTCAACTATATGGCGGTAACCTATTCGTCTTAGCAGCGGTCGAAAGCTTGCGGGCTTCTATGTGTCGATAGCAATGAAACAAAATAAAAGGCAGCGATTAGCTGCCTTTACTTATTTTCGCAAAATACGGACGAACCCGTACCCTCAAATTTTGCCGGTCTAGGTGCCTTCCTCCCAGGAATTCAGGTAGGATTGCTGTTCGGGGGTCAGTACATCGATCGTGACGCCCATAGCTGCCAGCTTCAATCGCGCAATTTCATTGTCGATGGCTTCGGGCACGCTGTAAACCGTCTTCTCCAATTCGGCGGCATGTTTCACCATGTATTCAGCTGAGAGCGCCTGGTTGGCAAACGACATATCCATCACGCTGGCCGGGTGACCTTCCGCAGCGGCCAGGTTGATCAGACGGCCCTCGCCCAGTAGGAATATCTGGCGACCGTCCTTCAAATCATATTCTTCAACAAACGGGCGTACCAACTTCTTGCCGGTGGACATCTCATCCAACGCCGGAATATTGATTTCGACGTTAAAGTGCCCCGAATTGGCCACAATCGCGCCGTCTTTCATCACCTCGAAATGGCTGCGATCCAGTACATTCAGGTCACCGGTCAGGGTGCAAAAGAAATCGCCAATTTTGGCGGCTTCACCCATCGGCATCACGCGGAAACCATCCATAACGGCTTCCAGGGCTTTGAGCGGGTCCACTTCGGTCACAATGACATTGGACCCCATCCCGCGCGCGCGCGAAGCCAGACCGCGCCCGCACCAACCATAGCCAGCAACCACAAAATTCTTACCCGCCAACAGCACATTGGTGGCGCGCACAATCCCATCAATAGTCGATTGGCCGGTGCCGTAGCGGTTGTCAAAAAAGTGCTTCGTCAATGCGTCATTGACCGCGATGATCGGGAAGTTAAGGGCTTTGTCGGCAGCCATGGCACGCAAGCGAATGACGCCAGTGGTGGTCTCTTCGGTTCCGCCAACCACATTGGCCAGCAAATCGCGGCGGTCTTTGTGCAGCACGCTCACCAGGTCAGCGCCGTCATCCATGGTCATCTGCGGTTTGTGATCGAGCGCAGCATGGATGTGTTTGTAATAAACCGTGTTGTTTTCACCCTTGACCGCATACACCGGGATCTCGGAATGCGAAACCAACGAGGCTGCCACGTCGTCCTGGGTGGACAGTGGGTTGGATGCTGTCAGCACGATATCCGCGCCGCCGGCTTGCAGCGTCTGCATCAGGTTGGCAGTTTCAGAGGTGACGTGCAGGCAGGCAGAAACCCGCAGTCCTTCCAATGGGCGTTCTTTTTCAAAACGCTCGCGGATGGAACGCAGAACCGGCATCTCGCGGGCAGACCACTCAATGCGGCGGCGTCCACCTTCGGCCAATTTCAAATCTTTGACATCAAAATTGCTCATTCATATCCTCCAAGAGATACGCTGTTACTTCATCAGAGCGTCGAGTGCGCCCTGGTCATCGAAAAATTGGCGGTAGCGTTCGACAAACTCAGCTACCATGTACTGGTGCGCCTGCGGACCTTTGGCTTCCAGGCAGTAAACTGCTGCCAGGCTGCCCATTTCGGCGCATACTTTCCAGCTGAGCCCCAGTTGGTAACCTACCAGGAAACCGCCGCGAAAGGCGTCGCCAACGCCGGTGGGGTCAATGATGACGCGTTCCGGAACGGCTGCCAGGGTAATCACCTCTCCCTGGACGTGAATTTCGACGCCGCGCGCGCCTAACGTTATCACGACGATGGGTACAGTATCCAGGATGGTTTCGGCCTTTAAGCCGGTGTGCTTTTGCAGCAATTCCCATTCATACTCATTAACAAACAGGATGCGTGCTCCCTGAACACCGCGGGCCAACTCCGCGCCGCTAGAACGGGCCACCTGCTGGCCCGGATCATACAAATATGGCAAGCCGGCTGCTTTGCATTCGGCTACGTAATGATCCATTGCGCCCGGATCATTGGGGGAAATGACCACCAGATCTGGCCGCAAGTCCCCCAGCTCTTTGAGCGATAAATCGCGGGCGTGAGCCATAGCGCCGGTGTAAAAGCTGGCAATCTGGTTATTTGCCAGATCCGTATTGGCGAAGAAGGAAGCAGTAAACACTCCGGGGACGGTACGAATGAAACGCGTATCCACACCGACCAGTTTTAACCAGGCCAGGTATTCACCAGCGTCTTCACCGACTGTGCCAAAAACAACCGGGTTCCCGCCCAGCAGCGCCATGGTATAGGCAATATTGGGGGCTGTGCCGCCGCGCACGCGCTCCAGCTGGTCAACTAAGAATGAAAGGCTGATGGTATCCAGCCGTTCAGGTACGATGTGATCCCGGAAATAACCCGGAAAGGTCATCAAATAATCAAAAGCGATCGACCCTGTCAAAACAATCGTCATAGACCCATCCAGCTTTCAAAATTGGCATGAAGTTCGGGTAGAATCATCAAAACCGCTCCCTCGCGGGAGCTAGCTCATTATACCATCAGAATCCAGCGTCATGGGCGCGACCTTGCTGCTCAAGCCAGACTCGAACCCACTCCATCCTGCTATTGACACCCTCAATCACACACGGTATAAGGTTTTCATGATCCGATCCCGCACCCCCTGGCGCATCGCCGCTATTTTGATTTTTTTACTCACCAGTTGCTCCTTCCCGGTCTTCAATCGGAATAATCCAGACGGGGCTACCCCAACCCTGACCAGCCTGATCCTCCCCGGTCAGCCGACCGCTACGCCCACCAGCGCGCCCACTCCGACGCCCACACCGGAAGCGCGTATTGCCACCGGCGACTTGGCGCTGCTGCAAGGCGAAACCGAGCGGGCGCGGTCAGAATACCGCAGCGGTTCGGCCGGCAGCCAGGATATCGAGATCCAGGCAGCAGCGCTGCTGGGAATCGGGCGTTCCTTCATCATTGACCGTGAATTCGATCAGGCCATTGAGACCTTCAACGCGCTCATCCATGAGCACCCTGAAAACCGGTCATTGCCCAATGCTTATTACTTTCTGGCGCAAGCTTATCTGGAACGGCAGGAATACGCCCTGGCAGCCAGCGCGTTGGCTAAATACAGCGAACTCAAACCGGGCATCATTGACGATGTGATCCAGACGCAGCGCGGCAATGTGCTGGTTTCTGGCGCTGATTATGCTGGAGCAATTCTGGCTTACGAAGCAGCAATTCAGGCCAGCCCGGCGTCGGTCGGGGCGTTGAAATTAAAAATCGGTCAAGCCTATGCCTCTCAGGAAGATCATACCAATGCCGTCCGCACTTTTCTGGAAGTGATCGAAACCGGTGACAACGACTTCCAGCGGGCCCAGGCTAATTTACTGGCCGGCCAGTCCTACCTGGCATTGGGTTTTCCTGAGCAGGCGTACGCCCGCTACGCCGATTCGGTGGCGAAGTATCCCACCTCGTATGACACCTATTCCGGTTTGGTTGCGCTGGTCAATGCCGGCGTGCCGGTCAATGACCTGGACCGCGGTATTGTAGATTATTATGCCGGTCAGTACGGTTACGCCAACGAAGCGCTGCTGCGCTATTTGAATGCCAATCCCGACCACCCGGCTATCGCCCACGACCTGCGTGCCCGTTCGCTGCGTGCTCTGGATGAACCGCAGGCGGCGATTGCCGAATGGCAGGGATTGATCGCCGATCATTCTGACGATGAATTGTGGTCTTCAGCCTGGAACGAAATTGCCTACACGCAATGGGCTTGGTTGGATCAGTTTGACCAGGGCGCAGAGACCCTGCTTTCCCTGGTGGCGCTGGTTCCCAATGGCCCCAATGCGGCGGACGCACTGTTCAACGCCGGACGGATTCTGGAACGCGGTGGACGACTAACCCGGGCAGCTTCGATTTGGGAACGGTTGATCGACGAATACCCGGAAGCAGAGGTCACTCCGCGCGGCCACCTGCTGGCCGGGGTGACCCTGTTCAGGCTGGGGCAATACGACCAGGCGTTAACCCTTTTCCAGCGTAACGCCGTACTGGGCGTCAACCCGGAAGATCAGGCGGCAGCCCTGCTCTGGGTTGGCAAGACGCAGCAAGCGCTGGGAGACTCAACCGCTGCCCGCCAAACCTGGCAACAGGCGGCTGTGCTCGACCCAACCGGGTATTATTCGGTACGCTCCGCTGAGTTAGCTGGTGGACAGCCGGTGATGCACGAGCCACTTCAATTCAGCCTGGGCGTGGATTTTGCAGGTGAACGGGCTGATGCTGAGGATTGGCTGGAAGTGACTTTCAACCTGCCTGCCGGAACTGATTTTTCCAGTCTGGCTGACCTTGGCGCGGACGTCAACTTTCAACGCGGGCAGGCGTTGTGGGAAATCGGTCTTTACCAGGCAGCGCGCGATGAATTTGAGACCCTGCGGTCCAGACTGGACCAGGATCCGCTTAATACGTATCGTCTGATGAATCATTTGCTTTCGCTGGGCGCCTACCGCCCGGCCATTTTTGCCAGCCGTCAAATTTTGACGCTGGCTGGGATGAACGATACCCAAACCCTGGATGCTCTCGTGTATTTCAACCACATCCGCTTTGGCGCCTATTACCGCGAGCTGGTGGTTGAAGAAGCCAACCGGGTCAACCTCCACCCCCTGCTGCTGTTGAGCGTCATCCGCCAGGAAAGCTTTTTTGAAGGATTTGTTTCATCCGGAGCAAGTGCCCGTGGCTTGATGCAGATCATCCCAGCCACCGGGCAGGAGTTGGTCAGTCAATACGATTGGCCGCCAAACTATACGGTGGATGACTTGCTAAATCCGGCGGTTAATTTGCGTCTCGGGGCGCGTTATCTATCCAATCAACGCGATTTTTTTGGGGAAATCTACGTGGCACTGGCGGCTTATAACGGCGGCCCCGGTAACGCTAATGTCTGGCAAGAGTTATCTGGTAATGACCCGGATTTGTTCCTTGAGGTCATCCGATTTGACGAGACCCGCACTTATATCCGCCAGATCGCAGAATTTATGAATTTGTACCGGCAGTTTTATAGCCAACCGTAAATTTTGCCCCTCGCCAAACCTCTCCAAGGGAGAGGAATTCAGTACGAGCGGCTCTTCCATCGCCAAACGCATGGTCGGACAGGCGTGGATGGCTTCGTTCCTCGCCATGAAAAACATTCTGTCTTTGCGAGCGCAGCGAAGCAATCCACGCCTAGTGTGCCAGGATCACTGCCAATGGCAATTACTCGGTCAGGCAAGTGTAGATGGCTTCGTTCCTCACCATGACAGAAAACGACCGCTGCTTGAATCTTTTATTTTATCTTTATCTACAGCATCAACCTTAGCGGATTCTCGATAAATCCGGCCAGCGCCTGCATGAAGCGGGCTGCTTCGGCCCCATCCGTGATGCGGTGGTCGGCCGATAGCGTCGCTTTCATGCGCATCCCAACCTTCACCTCGCCATCAATCACAACGGGTACATTCTGCGCCGACCCGACGGCCAGGATGGCAGCTTCGGGGGGATTGATAATGGCGACGAAATGCTCAACATCAAACATTCCCAAATTGCTGATGGAGAAGGTCGAGCCTTCGATGTCATCCGGTCGAACCTTGCCGGCGCGCGCGCGGACAGCCATATCGCGGACTTCCTGGCTGATTGTCCGTAACGGTTTCTGGTCAGCATCCTTACACACCACCGTCATCAGACCGCTATCCATCGCAACCGCCACTCCAATATTGACGTGCCCATGACGGACGATCTCTTTGTCTGTCAGTGATGCGTTGATATTGGGGAACTGACGTAAAGTCAATGCAGCAGCCTTGATGATGAAATCATTGACCGACAGTTTGGATTCTTCCGGCAACTGAAGGTTGATCTGTTTGCGCAATTCCATCAATGGTGCAACATCATATGCGCTGGTGATGTAGAAATGCGGCACTTGCTGCTTGGATTCCACCATGCGCCTGCCAATGATTGAGCGCAATTTCGCGATTGGCTGGCGCTCATCAGCCGGGACCGGCGCGCCTGGCTCCCAGGAAGGCGCAGGCAAGGTTGCAGCCGCCGTTACCGGCCTTAAGGGTGCTGCTGCCGGGGTAACTACAGCCGGGGCGCCCAGCAAAGCTTTTTCGACATCTTTACGGGTTATCCGACCCGAAGGTCCAGTGCCGGTTACCTGATTCAGGTTCAGATTATTTTCCTGAGCAATGCGCCGGGCCAGTGGTGACGCGCGCAATGCACCGCCTTCCGGCGCAACTTGCGCTGGCTGGGCAGCGGGAACTTCAGGCGCTTCGGCCTTTTGCCCCGCAGATTCGGCGGCGCCTGTTTTCTCATCCGGCGCCTTCTTTTCCTCAACGGCGGCAACGGGTACAGCGCCTTCGGCTTCCAGGCCAGTCTCCGGCAGGTCTTTGACTTCCTCCCCCGGAGCGGCGATCACAGCAATAGGCGTGCCGACCGGCACGGCTGTTCCTTCAGCCACAAGCTGCCGGTAAAGAATGCCGCCGGCGCTGGATTCGACTTCAACCGTCGCTTTATCCGTTTCGATTTCGGCTAATACCGCGCCCTTCGTCACTTCACCGCCTTCAGCGATGACCCAGCGCACCAGCGTCCCTTCAGCCATATCAAAGCCAAGTTTAGGCATTGCGACGATTTCAGCCATTACAGCACCTCCTTGACTGCGGAAATTACATCTTCGACCTTTGGCAGCATCATTTGTTCCAAAGTGTGGTTGTATGGCAGCGGAACTTCCGTCTGAGCAACTCGCTTGACAGGCGCATCCACGTAGTCGAAGGCTTCCTCATAAATTCGCGCGGCAATCTCCGATCCGATCCCAAAAGACTTCCAGCCTTCTTCCACAACCACTGCCCGATTCGTCTTTTTAAACGACTCGATCACCGGATCCATATCCAATGGGCGCAAAGAGCGCAAGTCCACGATTTCTGCCTCAATACCCTCCTTAGCCAGAGTTTCAGCAGCCTTCAACGAAATTTCCAGCATTTTGCTGTACGTAACAATGGTCACATCTTTGCCAGGACGCGCCACCGTTGACTTGCCAATGGGTACGATGTAATCGCCTTCGGGCACCTCGCCGCGAGTTTGATATAAGGTGGCATGCTCGATAAACAGTAGCGGATCCTGGCTGCGGATGGCGGCTTTCAGCAGCCCTTTGGCATCTGCAGGCGTGCCGGGAGCAACCACTTTCAAACCGGGAAAATGGGCAAAAATGGCATCCGGTGTCTGCGAATGCGTGGCGCCCAACTGGCGTCCGCCCCCGCCTACTGCCCGGATCACCAGTGGTAGCACCATTTGACCGCCGAACATCATGTGCATTTTGGCTGCTTGATTGACAATATGGTCAAAGGCGGAAAATGCAAAATTGATGGTCATCAGTTCAGCCACCGGCCGCAGCCCCGTCAACGCGGCTCCAATCGCGCCGCCAATGATGGCAGCTTCGGCTATCGGGGTATCCCGTACCCGATCCGCCCCAAAGTGATCGTAGAACCCCTTGGTAACCGCATAAGTACCCCCCCATAAACCGACTTCTTCTCCCATAATAAAGACTTTGGGATCGCGTTCCATTTCCTCCCAGAGCGCCTGAGAAATTGCTTCACGCATCGTAATACGCGCCATGATGATTCCTCCCCTAATTTTCGACGTAAACGTTGCTGAAAACGACATCCACAGTGGGCTCGGGGCTGGCTTCCGCAAAAACGACCGCCTCGATTATTTCTTGCTCCGCCAAATCGGCCTGGTGATTCAGTTCCGCATCCCCGGCTGCTTTCATTTCCACCAGTTTCTTATGGAAGATGCCAATCGGGTCATTTTCCTGCCAGCGGTGGACCTCGTCCGACGAGCGGTAGCGTTCAGGGTCGCCCATGGAATGCCCGCGGAAACGGTAGGTATCCACTTCCAGAAATTGCGGGCCGCTGCCCGCCCGGATTTCCTGGAACAACTTATCAGCCATCTCGCGGACTTTGAGCACATCCATGCCGTCCACCTGGTAATTTTTCATGCCGAAGCCGTCAGCCTTTTGCCGGATTTCAGAAACGGCAGAGGCACGTTCCACAGAAGTGCCCATGCCGTACTGGTTGTTTTCGCATACCCACAGGATGGGCAAATTCCAGACTTTGGAAAGGTTTAAAGCCTCGTGAAAATAACCGATATTGGTCGCACCGTCGCCAAACATGCATAGCGTGACTGCTTTCTGGTTCTGGTAGAGGTCGCCCAGCGCCAATCCGGCGGCGATCGGCAGGTGCGCTCCGACAATCGCGTGTCCGCCCCAATAATTCTTCTTGACATCCGCCATATGCATCGACCCGCCCATCCCCTGCGAGCAACCGGTCGCTTTGCCGAGGAGCTCAGCCACGACTTCCTTGGCGCTCAAGCCGCAGTTAATGGCTACGCCATGGTCGCGATAAGCGGTAATGACCCGGTCTTCGGGGCGCCGGGCAGAAATCAGCCCGGTGCTGACCGCTTCCTGCCCGATATACAGGTGCAGGAAACCGCCAATCTTTCCCTGCTGGTAAAGTTCAGCGGCGCGTTCCTCCAGCCGCCGGATCACCACCATCTGGTGATACAAATTCAGATAATCGCTCTTCTCCATCCGTGGAGCTCCTTCTTGATCTCATCCGTCAGAAAACCCCGTTACCGGGGTTTTTGTTCGACGGTTCAGAATTATTATGAATATTATTATCGGAATTATACCAGAATCAGGTCTGTAAGTCTAAAATAATTCCGTTTCAGGCGTGAGAAAGATGTTGCGGATGGGTTAAAATCATCCGCCCCTCTGCTTTTGGCAAGGGGCGGAGAGAATTTTTACGAATCGGATTTTACTTAACAGCGTGCTTTAGGGCAGCGTGAGCGGCTGCCAGGCGCGCAACCGGGACGCGGAATGGCGAGCAGCTGACATAGTTGTTGCCCAGGGTATGGCAGAAATCGATCGAAGCCGGATCGCCGCCGTGTTCACCGCAGATGCCAACCTCAAGATTCGGGCGGGCAGCACGTCCACCATCCACAGCGATGCGCATCAATCCGCCAACCCCATCGCGGTCAAGCGTCTGGAATGGGTTCTTGGGCAGAATGCCCTGCTCGATGTAGGTCATCAAGAAGCTGCGCTCAGCATCGTCACGGCTGTAACCAAAGGTCATTTGGGTCAGGTCGTTGGTGCCAAAGGAGAAGAATTCGGCTACGCTGGCGATTTCACCGGCAGTCACACAGGCGCGCGGGATTTCGATCATGGTGCCGAATTTATAATGCAGTTCTTTGACGCCCTTTTCGGTCATCACGTCTTTGGCAATGCGCTCGAGACGCGGCTGCACCCACTTTAACTCGTTAATGTGGCCGGTCAGCGGGATCATGACCTCAGGATGCGGGTCCAATCCCTTCAGGCGGATGTTACAGGCGGCCTCAAAGATGGCGCGCACCTGCATTTCGACGATTTCCGGCATGGCAATGCTCAAACGCACGCCGCGCATACCCATCATCGGATTGCTTTCATGCAGACTCTCGACTGCGTTCAGAATTACTTCCAGGTCTTTTACTTCTTTGGGTTCGGATTTTCCAAGCAGGTAGCCTGACAGGGCTTCGACGCGCGCGGTCAGAATCTGCTCTTCAAGCTCTCCGGATGCCGGTAGGAACTCATGCAGCGGGGGATCGATCAGGCGGATAATCACGGGCAGTCCGGTCATAGCTTCGAACAGGCCTTCGAAGTCGCTGCGCTGGCTTGGCAGCAGTTCATCCAGAGCTGCCTTCCGATCTTCTGAAGTTTTGGCCAGAATCATGCGCTGCACAACCGGCAGGCGAGCCGGCTCGAAGAACATGTGCTCGGTGCGGCACAGGCCAATCCCCTTGGCGCCGTATTTTCGGGCGCGGACAGCATCCTTCGGATAATCCGCGTTAGCCCATACCTGCATGCCAGTGGTTGGTGAACCAGTTGGACCTTTACGCAGACCCGGGCGAGCGCAAATCTCATCTGCCCAGGTAAGCAAGGTCAGCAGATCCGTCTGCTCTTCCAGCGAAGCCGCGGTCAAATTGAGTTTGCCGGTGAAAACTTCACCAGTGGTGCCGTCCATCGACAGCCACTCGCCTTCGTGGACAACCTGGCCGTTGACTTCCATCAGGCGTTTGTCCATATCAATGCGAATGGAAGAAGCGCCAACGACGCACGGGACGCCAAACTGACGGGCGACCACAGCAGCATGGGAGGTGGCGCCGCCTTCACTGGTGACAATACCCTCGGCCGAAAGCATCCCATGAACATCATCTGGCTTGGTAAATGGACGAACCATGATCACAGCCTGCTTGTGCTCTTTGTGCATCAGTTCAGTGGTGTCCGCGTCAAAATAAACCTGGCCAACGGCAGCGCCCGGGGAAGCATTCACCCCGGTAGCGAACAACCGGTCGGATTTCTTAGCGGCTTTAATCGTCTCGGGGGCAAACTGCGGATGCAGTAATGTGTCAACATCCTCGGGACGGATGCGGCTGATCGCTTCTTCCTTGGTGATCAACTTCTCATTAACCATATCTACGGCTGCTTTGACTGCTGCCTTGGAGGTGCGCTTGCCATTGCGGGTTTGCAGCATGAATAGGCGGCCGCGTTCGATGGTAAATTCGACATCCTGCAAGTCTTTATAGTGCTTCTCCAATTTCGCAGTAATGTCAAGGAACTGAGCGTAAGCCTCAGGCATGTCTTTCTTGAGCTCTTGGATTTTCTTGGTGTTGCGGATGCCCGCAACCACGTCCTCGCCCTGTGCATTGAGCAGGAAGTCGCCGTACATGACCCGCTCACCGGTGGCGGGATTGCGGGTGAAGGCCACGCCTGTACCCGAATCATTGCCCGTGTTGCCAAAGACCATGGTCTGGATGTTGACAGCAGTGCCCAGATTATGAGAAATGTTGGTTGCGTTGCGATAATCAATGGCGCGTTTTCCATTCCAAGAGTGGAACACAGCTTCAACTGCCAGTTTTAGTTGCTCCAGCGGCTCATTGGGGAAATCAATCTTCTCGACACTGCGGATAATTTTCTTGAATTCAACGGTTAATGCTTTCAAATCCTCGGCCGTTAAGTCGGTATCCGCGGTGACTTTTTTTGCAGCTTTAAATTCATCTAATTTTTCTTCGAAGTGCTTATCATCCATCTCCAGCACAACTGCACCAAACATCTGCACCAGCCGGCGGTAGGAGTCATACACAAAGCGTTCATTCTTGGTCAGTTTGACCAGCGCTTCGGCAGTCTTATCATTCAGACCGATGTTTAAGACAGTGTCCATCATGCCAGGCATCGAGAATTTAGCGCCGGAGCGGCAGGACACCAGCAGTGGGTTTTCGCTGCCGCCAAAGGACTTTCCCGAAGCTTTTTCGGTCTCTTTTAGCGCTACCAGGACCTGATCCCACATCCCCTCGGGGAATTTATTGCCGCTTTCCAGGTAGGCGTTGCAAGCTTCGGTCGTGATGGTGAAGCCAGGGGGAACCGGAACGCCCAGGCGAGTCATGTCCGCCAGGTTTGCGCCTTTGCCGCCCAGCAGCCCGCGCACACCTTCCCAGTCGCCGCCGACATACTTTTCAGCAGCGTTTACTTCGTTGAACAAATAAACCCACTTTTTCATTTTGTTCCCTTTCGCTGATTTAAAATGATTTCTACTCCCCAAAAGGAGGTAAATATTAAGCCATTAAGCTTACGATTTTACCACAAACGAGATTTATTTCACAATGTTTAGACGAGTCCTCAGACGGAACATCGATTGCCAATCGATCAGAAAGTGGACATTCTTCGCCCTCTTTTGTAAACCAGTTGAAAGGAAAAAAACATACCAGATGACTGATAATTAAGCAGGATTAACCCAGGTTATGGAGATCATATGAGAGTATTGGTAATCGATGACGACCCGGCGATGACTGAGCTATTGAAGATTCAACTTCAGTCAGACCTCGTTACGGTGGAAACTGCCTATTCGGGCGAAGAGGGTTTAAAAATGGTCCGCAAGACCAACCCGGATATTATTATTCTGGATTTGCTGATGCCAGAAATGGACGGCTGGCAGACCTGTAAAAAGATTCGCGAGATCTGTCAAACGCCCATTTTAATTCTTTCAGCTCTGGATAATCCGGCAATAGTCGCGACTGCGCTCGATGCTGGCGCCGATGACTATTTGATCAAACCTGTTTCTGCCAGCATTTTGAATGCGTATTTAGTTAATTTAACCCGGCGCAGCCGGGCGAAAACCGAAAAATTTCATACCATAACAATTTAACGGTTAATTCAGGCCGTCCATTCTCCTGATTGTAGTAAAATTCACACAGGCTACAGCGAACCCGTCCGGACGGTCTGCGGTTCAAATAATTTGCTGCAGCCTGTACGACTTCCAGCACCAACATCCATAAAAGGGAGAACCATCGTGCAGACTTGTTCTCGTTGTTTTACCCAGTCTCCTGACCAGGCGCACATATGCCCATCCTGCGGCGCAAATCTAAAGGAATACTCGACCACGGCTGTAGCGGTGCAAAAAATGCGGGATAACCCGCGCGTCGTCAATTTACGTTTGGTCGTCTCCCATGATTCCTGCCCAGCATGCCAGGCGGTGGAAGGCACATATACAAAGGATAAACTCCCCACCCTGCCGGTTGAAGGTTGTTCGCACGCCAACGGCTGCCGCTGCTTTTTTGAACCGATGCTGGATGAAATTTACCCCTAGACTAACCTGACCGCCGTAATAAAAAGGACGGTTTATAGCCGTCCTTTTTGGTGGTACTCGATAGTAACTGGTTTAACCTTACCCGCATCCAGCCACATGGCAGATCAATTGGCGCAGCGCACTGACCACTTCCTGGGGGGTTTCCAGCATGGGCATGTGGCCGGCCTCTGGAATTTCGACCAACCAGCCTTTGCTCAACATTTGTGCCAGGGTTACCGAGCGCTGCAGCGGGATCGTCTGATCATTTCGACCTGCAATCACAACCGTCGGTACAGCGATCGCTGCCAGCCAGGGGTTGGCATCGCTGCGATCAGCCATCCCTTTTAGGGCATTAACCAGTGAGGCCGTCCGGCATTTCATAATGCTTTCGTGCAACTGCTGCTGAATGTCAACGTTCTGGGTCAGTTTGGAAGGCATGCCGTCGGCAATGTAGTGTACGCCGCGGCGTTTGGTTTCACGGGCGGTGACCAGCCGCGCCTGGCGGCGTTCGGGGGTATCAGCGTCAGCTTGAGTGGCGACCAGGCCTAACCCGGCCAGCCGGTTGGGATAGGCATGCGCAAAGGCCAGCGCAGCATAACCGGCCATGGAATGACCTACCAGCACCACCTTTTCCAATTTCAGACGGTCAATCAGCGCCAGTAAATCTTCCGCCAACAGCCGCATGGTAAAAACCTCATTCGAATCGGGCGAGTCGCCAAAGCCGCGTAAATCAGGCATGATCACGCGGGCTTCATCCTTCAACCCTTCCGCTACTTGAAGCCAGATTGTATGGTCCACGGGAAAGCCATGCACCAATAAAACGGGCGTCCCCTGACCGATTTCCTCATAAGCCAAATCAACCGGTTTAATGTTCATCGATCGTCCTTCTTATCCCTCTTGATTGGTAGCCAACCGTTCACGGGCAAAATCAAGCGCTTCCGTGCGCGTGGTAACCTGACCGGCTGCCTGCGCCTCGCGGATTTCCTCCAGCAAAATCCCGACAAGCGGACCCGGCTGTAGGTCGAGTGATTGCATCAAGTCACTGCCGTTGATCAAACGCGCGGGTTGAAGAATCTCCTCCCGGCGGTCGTACCAGGCGTCCAGTAGCTGGCGGCACACGTGTAATTCCTGCTGCCAGCCGTCCGAGGTAATTGTAACACCATACGTTGCCAATTTATCCGCCAGAGAAAACAACACCAGGTCGACTCCCACCTCGCCAAGGTCCCGGAAATAGCGGTATAACGCTTTGGGGCTGATGAGTTCAGCGCTATGAGCCAGGTGATGAATGCGCATATGCTGCCGGACGAGCATTGTCAGGCGGTCAACCTCGATGGCGGATAATGCCAGCGCCTTGAAGCGTTTACATGCAATTTCAACGCCGCGGGTTTCATGGTCAAAGAAACGCACCCGGCCGTCAGAGTCGACGCTGCGAACCGCCGGTTTGCCGATGTCATGATACAGGCCAGCCAGCAGCAGCAGTCCACGCAAAGTCCGGTCCGGGTTGAGTACAGCGCCAAAATGAGCTGCCAGTTGCTCGCGGTAGCGTCCGAGTTCCATCACAGCCAAACCGGACACCATACTGGAGCTTTTTTCCTCCCGGTACGGTTCAACCAGGACAGAGTAAAGGGTTTCTAGCTCTGAAATGAACGCCAGGGTATGCTCGAAGACATCATAAATATGCGGTGCAGACTGCCCGATACCTTTCAAGCTTTCCAGCTCCGGCAATAGCGACTGGAACACGCCCAGCATAAAGCCTGTACGCAGCCCGGCCGCTGCCTGGGGACCGTCCAGGATACGGAATAATTCATCCCTCTGTCGTTCTACCGAAACGCGTTCCAACATCGGAACGACCTTTTTGAGCTCCTGGATTGTATCCGGCGTAATGCGCAGGCTAAATTCAGCTGCCAGGCGTACCGCCCGCAGTGTGCGCAATGGATCATCCGCGAATGATTCCGGACTACACATGCGTAAGTGGCGGTCGATGATGTCCTGTGCGCCATTGAGCGGGTCGATCAATTTACCTGGTGCTTGCAGGTCGATGGCGATGGCATTGATTGTAAAATCGCGCGTGCGGAGGTCTTCCTGAATACTACTGCCGCGCAGCACGGAAAAATCTAGCATCCAGCGCCGTCCGCCATCTGCATGGTAAATGAGCCGGGCAGTCTGGCGTTCTGCGTCCATCACATAAAAAGCCGCTCCAATCTGGTCGGCTGTTTTCCGGGCAAGCTGCAACCCATCTCCGGTGACGGCAAAATCCAGATCATGACCCGGGCGCTGCATTAAACTGTCGCGAATGGCGCCGCCGACCAGGTACACCTTTTGCCTTTCACCGGCCAACCTGCACAGGATCTCTAAAATCGGTATCCCGGGGATGATGTGCTCAAGTGTGTTGATCATCGCCTTTTTTCAAGCTTTGCCGGTATTTTCGCTCGTTCACCACCCCCACGAATGGCAGGCTGCGGTACAGTTCGTCCAAATCCAGCCCGTAGCCAAAAACAAATTTATTCGGAATTTGGAAGCCAACATAGCGCACCGGCACATATACCTCGCGCCGTTCGGTCTTATCAAGCAGCGTGCAGACATTTAACGTACGTGGTTTACGGGCTGCCAGCAAGTCGAGCACAGAGGATAGGGTATGACCTGAATCGATGATGTCCTCCACCAAAATGACATCTTTGTCATGAATGTTCATGTTCAGATCGAGGGTAATACGCACCTGCCCGGTGGTGGCTCGGCTGCCCGAACCATAAGATGATACCGCCATAAACTCTACAGCATGCGGAACGGATATCCGGCGCATCAGGTCGGTCAAAAACATCACGCCGCCGCGCAAGATACAGATTAAAACCAATTGGTCGGAATGCTGAAAATCCTCGCTGATTTTTGCGCCTAATTCAGCGATCCGCTGCTGCAGCAAATCTTCGGGGACCAGCACCTCTTCTAGAAAATCGTGGTAATCCAGCATCCTGCCTCCCAGATTTAACCGCGCGGAACTTCGTGATGTTTACGGCAGCGGGCTTCGTACATTTCCGATGCGCCAACAATAATGATGGGATCATCATAACGCGCCGGCTTGCCATTGACCAGGCGCTGGGTGCGCGCCGCCGGTTCACCGCATACCATGCAGATTGCCTGTAATTTTTCTACATGTTCTGCAATGGACATCAGTGCCGGCATGCAGCCAAACGGCTCACCGCGGAAATCGGTATCCAACCCGGCGACGATGACGCGCATGTCGCGATCTGCAAGCTGTTGCACGATTTCAATGACTTTCTCTTCGAAGAACTGCGCCTCGTCGATGGCTACCACGGTTGTGTCTTTGTCAAGGTGGTTATACAAGTCTTCTACATGCTCGATCGGGGTGGCGTCAAACGCCGTCCCGGCATGCGAAGTGACCTTTTCGACCTGGTAACGGTTATCGATGACCGGCTTGAACACCTGCACCTTCTGTCTGGCGATGGTCGCCCGACGCAGCCGCCGGATCATTTCGTCGGTTTTGCCGCTGAACATGGAGCCAGTGATCACTTCAACCGATCCGTTATGATGCTTCATTTGTCCCTCATGCGCTGGAAAGATGGTTCGATTTTACCGCATCTTGCGCTGCCTGACAGCCGGTTGGTTGGTTTTGTTTGGAGTCATCCATGAATATTAATGGCTGGCTGTCATCGAGCGCAGAACGCGGCGATCTTCGCTGTTCGACCTGGGTTCTGCACCTGGAAACGGGCGGTTATGGATCAATGTAGCTTGCTTCCTCAGCTACGCTTCGTCGCAATGATATCTATTTTCCTTTAAACAAAAAAACAGACGCTTGGCGTCTGTTTTTTTGTTAATTACTTTGGGTGTTAGACTGCGACGTCTTCAGCGGCGGCTGGCAGAGCGTAGCCCAGCTGACGCAGACGTTTTTTCAGGTCGATCAGAGATTTGCGGCCAAAGCCGTCAACCTCGAGCAATGCAGCTTCGCCGCCTTCCAACTTCTCGATGATCTGGCCTACGGTGGTCAGACCGGCTTTTGCGAGGGCATCGGTCGGGCGGGTGCCCAGGCCGAGCTCAACGATAGGGCGGGTCGGAGATGTGCGAACGGTTTCGCGAGCTTTGGTAGTTTCGACATAGTCCTGACGAGCCTGTAACCGTTTGTAGAAGCGGTCCACCTGACCTTCGATGTCGAGAATGCGCTGTTGCTGCCCGGTGAAAAACGGATGGCAATTGGAGCAAACCTCGGTATGAATTTCTTTCCGGGTCGAACCGGTTGTCCAGGTGTTGCCGCACGCGCAAGTCACGACTGCGTCAGTGTAATACGTCGGATGAATATTTGGTTTCATTTCTAAATTTACCTTTTTCCTTAGGTTTCCTTTGCTTCCGGTCGGCGCTAAATCGGCCGGCGGTGCTTGGACCTAACATTCTCTAGGCAGATGCCTCAGCGGATGCCACGACGGTTGCCTCTGGCACTACATTGACCAGTTTACGGCCATTGGGTAAGGTTTCGAAGACAACAACGCCATTCGCGGTGGCGAACAGGGTATCATCTTTGCCAACACCGACATTTAAGCCGGGCTTGATGTGAGTGCCGCGCTGGCGCACGAGAATGTTACCGGAAAGAACGACCTGGCCTGCGTAGCGTTTTACGCCCAAGCGCTGAGCGTTGCTATCGCGGCCATTACGACTGGAACCACCACCTTTTTTATGTGCCATTTCTTACTCCACTGCAATAGTTTCGATCTTAAGGCGGGTGTACTGCTGGCGATGACCAGTCTTGACACGGTAGTGCTTTTTCGCGCGGTAGTTGAAGATGGTCAGCTTGGGACCTTTTACGTGATCTTCTACCGTCGTTCGTACTTTGACGCCTTTGATGGTGGGGGTTCCCACCTGCACACTTCCGTCCTCGACAAGCAATAGGACAGAGTCCAACATAACCTGCGAGCCCACAGTATCCTGCAGGCGATCCACCTCAATGGTAGACCCTTCGACGGCCCGGTATTGCTTGCCGCCAGCTTCAACGATCGCGTACTTCATAAGCTCCAATCTCCAATCTTCACTTCACCACACATCCCGCGGCCATTCCGCCGGTGTGCGGGGAAGTTGGGGATACAAACCCTTGCCCCAGCCAATTTGCGCCGGGGCGACAGCGGAAGGTATTATACAGCCTGTCAACCATTTCGTCAAATACGAGTTTGGGCGCCTATACGCATCACTGCACCACACCAGAAGGCATTTAGGACCTTATCCGGCACTATGAAACGCTCGATCGAGGCGCGCAGCGCCCGGTTATGATGCTGAGACCATATCCTCTAGCATTCGCGTCGTCAGGGATTTGGGACGCTCGATAGGCTTTCCCAGAGCGCGCGCCCAGACAGCATGCGAGGTCAACCCAAGGATACGGCCAATGCCAAACAGAACGGTATAGAATTCGTATTCCCGAACACCGTAATGATATTGCATAACACCGTTGATCGCATCCACATTTGGTCGTGGATTCTTAACCTTGCCGTTTTTCATCAGGATGGGCGGCAGACACTCATAAACCAGCGAAACGAGCTTGAACAATTCGTCGTCAGGCATGTGTGTCTTGCCAAATTCCAGCTGTGCGGTAAAGCGCGGATCCGTCACTCTGAGAACGGCATGCCCGTAACCGGGAATTACTTTATTGCTATTGAGATAATCCGAAAGGTATTTTTTAAGCTGCGGACGGGTGGGCAAGCCCGGGAAAGTAGCTTGCAGTTCCAGCAGCCATTTCAGGCATTCCTGGTTAGCCAGGCCGTGCAGCGGGCCGGCCAGGCCGTTGATGCCAGCGGAACAGGTGTAATACACATCTGAAAGCGCCGACCCGACCAGGTGGGAGGTATGTGCGCTAACGTTTCCGCTTTCATGATCGGAATGCAGGATGAAAAATAGGCGCGCCAAGTCGTGATACTCCCGATCTTCGCCTTTGCCGATCATGTGGGCGAAATTTGCTCCCCAGTCCAACGATGGGTCAGGCGGGACGAACTGGCCCTGGCGGAATTTAAGGTTATAGATGAATGCGCCGATAACCGGCAAACGGGCGGTCAGGTTCAGGCTGTCTTCCAGGTAGTATTTCCAATAATCAGTTTTTGGAACCCCTTCATCATATTTTTTGGTAAACACAGAATCGTTTTGCTGCGCCAGGATGGCAATGGAAAACATCGCCATGGGATGAGCATCAGCTGGCAACCTGCGAATGACATCAAAAACGTAATCGGGAACGCGGTTGCGCTGATTCCATTCGTTCTCCACTTCGAGCGCATCTTTCAGAGTGGGAATTTTATTTACCATGAGCAGATAATACAGCCCGCCGACCAGCGGAATTTCAGCGCCATCCAACCGGGGTAAGGCGTCGATGATTTCAGGGATGGTGTAGCCCCGCAGGCGTATACCTTCATACGGGTCAACATAAGAAATATCGCTAACGCTGGTTGGCACTCCACGAATGCCACCGTAAAGCTGCTCGACGGTAATTTCACTCACCTTGAACGAACCGTGTTTCTCTTTCAGGCTGGCAATGCGTTCACGCCAGCCAGCCAATTGCGATGATATCCGGTCAAACATTTCCATTGCGGCGTCTCCTGATGCAAATATCGCGAATATGTAGCATTTTCCGGGCAACCCGTGAATCCAGATCCAGCCATTTTCCAGAATCTCGCTGCGAACCGTTTAAATGAACAACACGAACATTTTCAAATTAGTTTTCATCGATCTCCTCCCGAGACGAATATAAAAATAAAAAGACCTTCCGCATCTCGGAAGGTCTTTTTGCACTGGTTAATTTGGAACTTACTTAAGCAAATGAAACCGCAACCTTCTCGAGTATGGTTCGGAGGTTCTGAGGCTTAGGGTTCTGTTGCTGACGACGAAGTTCCATAATGGGCGGTTTATAGCACTTCAGAGATTGATTGTCAATGCCTTGATGGCATTTTTGGTAAATTATTACAAAGTCAGCTTGATATAGTGACAAATGTTACCCGGTTTTATTTTAATTTGCGCACGTCGCCTTCGCGCAGGGTTACTCCAATGGCGTCCAGATGCTCGAGAAAGGCCAGCGCATACTTGCGGCTGGTGTTGTACATATCGCGGAACTGCGCTGCCGACAGGCTGCCAATGCGCTGGATGGCCTGCTCGACCCCGGTAAGCATGACTTGATAATCACTTGCGCGGAACACCACCTCCGCGGAAACGTTAACCAGTATGCCCTGCTCGACCAGGGCAGTGTAAACGTCTTCGCCGGTTGCTGCCATGCACTCTTTCACGCTCGGCGTAGCATACGGGGCGGCAGCAAACTGCTTTAATAAACCATCCACGCGGGCCTGCTGCTGCGGACTAAACCGCACTTGAAAATCAGGCAACTGGAGCATTTGACCTTTTTCATGAAATTTTCCTGCCTTAACCCATACTTTGACGGCTGTCTGAAATACACGCTGACCCATCTTTAGCCGGTTTTTGAGCATTTCACGCGGGATTCCAACCCGCAGAGGGTTCGCTTGGTGAAACGCTGCAATTTCCCGTTCCGCTCGCCCCGTTTCGCCAGCCCAGACGGCTGTGTGGGCCGCCAGGACGTCGCTGACGGGGCCAGCCTCGCCTTTCTCCACCAGCAGCAGTTGCCCACCTCCCAGGGCTTCCTGAAGGGCAACCTGCGCTTGAGCCTCATCCAGACGTGCCCGGCGCAGGATGTCGCGTAGGGGTGCAATGCCAAGCACTAGCGCTGCCTGCAGCAGTACCTCAACCGGGGTCCCCTGAGTCAACGCTTTCAGCCGCGAAAGGACTGCGGTATCCTTGCGCCGGTGACGTACACGCGGGTCAGCGTCCAACACGACCCCGCCCCCCAGAGTCTCGCTCGGCGAAGGCCGCCGCAAGATATACCGGTCACCGCGGACGGCTACTACCGGATCGCGCAGTTCAAGTTGTAAGAATCCATCCTCGCCTGGCGTCAGTTGATCATCGCCAAGGATGCGCGCCTGACCTACGACCTCAGACGCGCCAATAAATAGCTTTACCTCTGTGCCGTGCTTGAGTGCGCTGCTGGCATCCCGCACCATCCTGAATTGGACATCCAACCGCTGGCTGGCATGATACTGGCGGGGATGCGTCAAAACTTCGCCGCGTTGAATCTGGTCTACGTCCAACCCGCTCACATTCACAGCCGTTCGGCTGCCCGGTATGGCCTGATCTTCTTTTTGGCGGTGCGTTTGCAGCCCGCGCACCCGGCCACGTAGCCCGGACGGTAATATTTCCAATTCATCCCCCACGCGTAAACTGCCGTCCACCAATGTACCGGTAACCACCGTCCCGAAGCCGGGCATGGTAAACACCCGGTCAACCGGCAGACGCGGCCGCCCCAGGTCGGGTCGGCTGGGCGTTTCTTCCAGGATCGTGCTTAAAGCTGCTTTGAGGTCGTCCAGTCCGGCGCCGGTACGGGCTGAGACGCGGATGAAAGGCGCTTCTGCCAGTACCGTACCTTTCAACACATCCCGCACATCGGCTTCGACCAGGTCCAACCAGTCCGTGTCGGGTGCCAGATCTATTTTAGTGAGTACCACAATCCCGCGCTCGATTTGCAGCAAGTCAAGGATGGCCAGGTGCTCGCGCGTTTGCGGCATCACCCCTTCATCGGCAGCCACCACAAACAAAGCTGCATCGATTCCACCTACGCCAGCCAGCATGTTTTCGATGAAATCGCGATGACCCGGCACATCTACAATACCCACCGTTTCACCGTTCGGCAACGGTAACCAGCCAAAGCCAAGGTCGATGGTCATTTCCCGCTCGCGTTCTTCACGCAGGCGGTCAGGATGTACGCCGGTCAGTGCTGCGATCAGCGTTGATTTACCATGATCCACATGCCCAGCAGTACCGACTACATGCATGCCGTAAAATCCCTAACGATTACGGGGCAAGGTTTGATTGTGCTGCTCTGCCCAGTCGCGCGTCATCCCGAGCAGCGCATTTAGCCTCTTCTGGGTTTCTTCAACCATCTGGTGGATCACATCCTGGATTTCCTGCATCTGATCTTCCAGCAGTACCAGGCGTTCCTCCGCTTTGTTAAATTGCCGGCTCATTTCGCGAGATTGCTCTTCCTGCGCCAGGGTGTAATTCGTCCAGCGTTTCTGGTCATCGGCTTTGAAGGAGACCCATTCCTGTCGGAACCGTTCTTCCACCAGACGCTGCATCTCGGTAATCTCATTGATGCGCCGCTCAAAGCGCGCGCTGATCTCGTCAAAGGCTTCCTGCGACCGTTTCACTGCGCGGTGGGTAGCATCCAGCGACTGCATTTGCGAGTCCAAATTGAGCGACTGGCTCTCCACCTGTTCAAAACGCGCCTGCCATTCACGCCAGACCCGGTCGCGCTCCATCACCGCCAGATTTTGCTTTTCCATAAAGGCAAGCTGCCCCTGCCGGCGCTCGGTTTCACCTGCCAGCAGTTCGCCGATGCGCAGTTCGAGTTTGCGCATGGCATCAGTGGTCAGGTCAGTTTTGCCGCGCTGCTCCTCGATTCGTTTACGAATTGCGCTGACCTCCCCCTGTAAATCGGTCAAGCGCTTGGCATCTTGCCGCTGACCTTCATCCAATAGTTTGATTTGCCGCCGGTACTCCTCATCAGAACGGCGGGTCGCATTCAACCGGTTGCCCAGTTCCTCGATTTCTGTCCCCAGGCGGTTTTCACCTTCATTGCGGGCTTGCAACCCTTTCTTGATATCCGGAAGGGTTTCCATTCCTTTGCGAATTTCCCCGACCATCCGGTTGGTTAATTCCAGATCAGCCAGCCGAACTTTTTCCATTTCACGGTCATGCTCGGCGCGTTGTTTTTCCACTTCTTGCACCTGCCGCGCCAGGTCCACCCGCATCTGACCCATGCTGTTTTCGATTTGCTCAAAGCGTGTCAGCGATGTGGTGATGCGCGCTAGGTCCCCTTCCACCTCATTTACCCGCTGGTCAACCGGCGGGATGCGCTCCTCAAGGTCCGCAATCCGGTCCTGCAAAGTGGCGATCACCAACTTATCTTTGCGGCGCTCTTCATCCAACCAGTCAAGTTGCTTTTTAAATTGATCAAGATCCATTGAAATTCCTCTAAATGGGGAAAATTGCAGGCAGCGTTTTAGGGATTAATGCTTGAATGGCAATATTATAAACAATTCTACGTTACCGCAGCATTGTAACATCTGGTTCGATTGTCGCAGATATTGCTTGCGCAAATCGATTTGATTTATTGACTATGCGCACATAATTCTTTTGACTGCAACGCACCAGAATGCTCATACAACAAAAAAGATTAGAATAACTGCGGAAATGCTTGCAAAATAAACAGGATCGAATGAAAAAAGGTCTCTGGAAATAAGCCGAAGGCCAGCAGGAGCAGGCAACCGCCAATCAAGATCACCCGCTGCGGCCAATTTTCCATCATGTGCCACTCTTGTTCATCGCTGTGAATCAGTTCCGATAGAAGATGCATGCCGCAAAACAGGAATCCTGCGGTGCCGATCCCCGCTCCGATCAAAGAAGTACGGGAAATCGGCGCGAGTTGTTCAAAGATCTCCAGCCGGACAGGTAGTCCGGCCAGTAAGGGGAACCCCACGATGGATAAAACTGCTGCCAGCAGGCCGAAAGCTGTGAGCGGGTAACGGTGCGCCAGGCCGCGTATGCCCTGCAAGGTAAGCGGAATTTCCTGGTTTTCCAGCACTGCCAGGGCAAAGGCAAAGACTAACAGCGCCATCAAACGCGGTAGGAAGGCTGCTGCAAACAGCATCCAACCCGACAAGGTGTTCAGGCTGATTGCCAATAAGGCAAAACCTGTTTCAAAAATGACCGCGTAACCAAATACCCGGGCCAGGTTGACCTGAAATGCTGCCCAAAGCCCTGCCGTAACCACCATCAATACCCCGATGATGCGCACGATGTAGAACAAGGTCGCAGAATCACCCAAGAATCCGATTGAATTGATGAAATCCAGTCCAAGCAGCAAGATTGCAGTGGGCAGCAGACTGAGGACAAATCCCGCCGGAAATGGATGCGTTTCCGCCATCATCATCGGCAGCCAGTTATAAAAAGGGAACACCCCCAACCAGAAGGCGAATCCCAGCCCAAGGAGCATCCCCGCGCGTTGAAACATGGCAGTATCTGCCGGGTTGGCTTCGGCAACACCCAACAGCCAACCGGCGAACAAGATCGCCGGCACCGCCAGCGTCTGAAAGATCATATACCGCTGCAGGCCTTGCCCAACCTGACGCCCGGGCGGCGAAAGGATCGGAATGCTGAATAACACCGCGGTTTCCACCAGCAGCGCAGCGTATAAAAAGGGTTCCACCGCCAGCGCTGCCGTTAAGGCAGCCAGCATTCCCAATCCGAAGGATGGGAAGAGTCGGTGCGGCCATGCCAGCGGTGCGACCGCAAACCACACTGCTCCCAAGCCGTACAACAGGGTCAAGATCGTCTGGTCGCCGGCTGTCAAGACAAATCGCCGCCCCAACACAGGTAAAGTGGATGGGATGGTAAATGACAGGCTGCCTAAATTTACTACCTCACCGATCGGTACGACAGCGGAGAAAACGCTCAATATAAAGCAAATGATTGCAGCTAAAATTAAGGATAATGGCTGCCTGCTGCGCAAAAACCAGAGCAACAGTCCCATGGTAGCGGGAATGATGATCCAAATTACCGGTGAACTCATACAGGCTCCTCCGGAGCAGTCAGACTGAGCCAGTAAGCGCCAGTCAAAGACACGCCAATCGTCACCAAAGCCAGTAAGCCAGCTAACAGCACCGAGGTCACGGCAGCCGCGTAGATTATTTCAAAGCCAGACAGCATCATCAACAACCCGAGAGTAACCCGCAGCGGGTCTTTTGTCATGCTCAATTGAAGCAGCCCCATTCCAATCAACACCAGGCTAGAGACCATGGCCGGCGCGTGGACGGGAATCCAATCTGCCATCGATGGAGCCACCGAAAATGCCAGGATCAGCACAAAAACAGCGCCTGCTGCGCGGAAAATGCGCGCGCTGATCGCGGGGGGATCGAATTCCGGTGAGGTGCTTGCAGTGACCGAGGCCGCCAGGACCGCTCCTGCCATCCACCCCGCAACGAGTTTGATGGCCGCCAGGCCAATTGGCCAAACTTGCGAAACAAACCAGAACACTGCCAGGTACTGCAGCGCAATCGCTGCGATGTTGTAACGCCACTTATTCGTCCAAAGAAGCGAAAGCGACCCCACGATTACCAGAACCAGCGGAATAAAATTAGTCCACGCAGCCATTTAGAAAACACCCCTGCCACTCAAAAGGGTGATCAGCAATGCAAGCAGGACGAATGCCCACATCATGCCGCCCTCCCCCTCGAATAGGACCGTTGCAAAGCTGACCAACTGCCGCAATCCGCGATAAATAAGCCATAAAAAATCATAGAGCCAGGTAAGGCGATGAGATCGCGCCAGAAATTGACCCGCATACCGCAGCGATCTGACAGGCCAAGCGCTGGCCGGAAGCATTGCCATCCCACCGGGAACAAACCGCCAACTTATCACCCCGATTGTTACAGCCAGGACTGCTGTAATAACTGCGGGCAGCCATTGCACGGTCCTTATACCACCGGGCAATCCAAAAACGGCTGCCAGCCACCCAGCCAGTACCACCAGGGCCAGGCCAAAGGGATAAATGCCGCGAACCCAGCCGTCCAGTTCATTGAAATTATCAGCCAGCCGGGTACCATGCCGCACATACCCGACCAGAAGCATCGCAATCGATAAAATGATAATGAGTTCACCCAGGTTAAGAGGGATAGTCACTAACCCGGCCCATCCGCTGGCGGCCGGAGTGTAGGGCAACCCGGATAAAGCCAGCGCACCCAGCAGCGGCAAAATGGTCAAACCCCGCGTCCTCGCGGAGTACAGGAATAAACCCATGCCGCTGGTGACCATCACCAACCCCCAGGCAAGTGATGCCAACGGCTGCCCTTGCAAAACGCAGATAAATGACAGGCCAGAAAGCACCAGCAACCAGTACGGCCGCCCCTGAATTTCATTGCGAGCGGTCAACCACATCACAGACCCATGCAGGATTGCAAAAACCGTGACTATATATAAAGGTAGCTGCCAGGCAGCCGGGACGCCTGTTTGGGGAAAACGCGCCAGGGCTGCCAGTCCAGCGGTGTGCGCCGCGAGACGAATAAAAGAGACCAGTCCGCGCTGGAAGGGAATATCCTCGGCGTACGGGGTATTGAGTGGCAAAAGCCCCAACCGCAAGCCAATGGACAATAAAACCAGCAGGCTGGCCTGCGGGAGCATGGTATCCAATGTAAGCGGACCACCCTCGACGCGTTGAATCGCCAGGGCGCTGATCAGCATGAAGGAACTGATGGTACGCACGACAAAAGCCATCACGCCACTTGAAGTATATTTCCAGGCGCGAGAGAGTCGCATCACCACCAGCAAGTCCAGCATATCTAATATTACCCAAGCCAGTAAGAGAGCCAAGGGTGTCTGTGCCAAAACCGCGGCGATCCCTGCTGCGGCGATAACCAGGTTGGCTGCCCAGGTGGCTGGGTTGCTGTTAAGTCGGAGGCGAGCAGCCGCGGTCATTAATACGACTAATTCAGCGGTAATCAAGCTGAAAGCATACACCCACGATATCGAATCCCAGCCCAGGCGGATGGCATCGGCGTTTTCCGGGTCAAACGGGCGCCACGGGGAAATAGCGAAAACTTCTGGGGTGAACCAGTTCAGGGCCAGCACCCCGCCCCACGTAATGAGGGTCATTAAAACAGCTGCTAACCAGGCGTAGCCGGTTCCACGCGGTAAATAACGCAGGATATAAACCGCAAGGGCAGTGATCACGAGCAGTGCAAGCGGTAAAATGGCCAGCATACAGAATTTAGATTAAATGCTCGAAAGGCTTGCGGTGAACAAACTTACCCGATCCGGCCTGACCGTGCCATTCTTTTCCATCGACGATCAACTTTCCACGCAGGAATACTTTGTCAACCGCCCCGGTCAATTGCCAGCCCTCGTACAAATTGTAGTCCGTGCGCTGATGGGAGTGGGCAACGCCGTATTGAACGCGCTGATCGGGATCGAGAATGAGGATATCCGCATCAGCGCCGGGAGTGAGGCTGCCCTTGCGCGGGTACATGCCAAAAATTTTGGCCGGGTTGGCGCTGGTCAGTTCGACGAACTTGTTCGGGGTGATCCTGCCAGTCACGACAGCGGTGCTCCAGAATACCAGCATCCGGTCACCAACCCCCGGCAGCCCGTTTGGAATTTTTGTAAAATCTTCTCTGCCGAGTTCCTTGCCGGGAATTGCTATCGGCTTGCCTTCGTACAGGATGGACTTGGCGCCATCGTAAAAGAACGGACAGTGATCGGTTGACAGGACCTGGATTGTGCCGTCTTCGAGGCCTTCCCACAGGCGCTGCTGATCGGGTTCCGATCGGACCGGAGGTGAGCAGATAAACTTTGCGCCGTCGGGCTGTGCCAGGTTGTCTTCCGAAAAGAAAAGGTACTGCGGACAGGTTTCACCCATGACCGGCAGCCCTTGCTCGCGCGCATAGGACAGCATATCCACTTCGCCGGCAGTGTTCATGTGAACGATGTATAACGGGGCTTCGCTTTCGGCGGCCAGCGACGCTGAGCGCAGGACTGCCTCAACGGCGCCCCAGGCCGGCCGGGTGCGCGCATGCCAGACCGGTTCGAAATGATGCAGCGCCAGGGCTTCCGCCACCAGCATATCGATCACATCCCCGTTTTCAGCATGCACCAGAGTCAACAATCCATGCTTTTTGGCGATGCGAAGGACCCGTAGAATCTGATCGTCCCTTAACCGTAGGCGGTTGTTGTAAGCCGTGAAAACCTTTAGGCTGGTAATTCCCTGCGCAACCAGTCCCGGAATCTCGGCCTCCACCTGTTCATCCAGCTGGCTGATATTCATGTGAAAGCCAAAATCGACGGCTGCCTTCGGGTCAGCTTTGGCATGCCAGGCATCCACGCAAGCCTGCAGCGGCGCAAAGTCTTGCGAAATGAAATCAATGACCGTGGTGGTTCCGCCAAAAGCCGCGGCCTTGTGACCGGTGTAGTGATCATCTGACGAAACCGTGCCAAACATCGGCAGATCAAAATGGGTGTGAACATCCACCCCACCCGGCATGACATACTTTCCGGCGGCATTGATCAACTGCACTCCCGCAGGAACGGCCAGGTTTGTACCGATGGCTTTAATCTGCTCGCCTTCGATCAGGATATCCGCCTGGTATGTGTCGGAAGCGGTCAGAATGGTACCGGATTGGATGACGACGGTCATGAGATTCCTCGATAATGAAGCATGTTAAAAATTGTCCCAGTCTGTGGACAGTTCGTGAATTTTATCAAACCCACCCAGCATTGCCAGCACCAGTGGGTCAAGTTGAAATTGATCTTCCGGCAGTTCGGCAGCGCTATAATCGCCGCTGCGCATGGCGCGTTCGCGCAGCGATAGCCAAAGCAGCGCACGCTCCTCATCCCGCACGACCAGATCTTTAACGATCTGAGCCTGATGCAGAAGTTCGCCGGTTGTGTAGAGAAAAGTGATCCGCCGCCATTGGTCAGCCTGCACGGGATGTGGTAAAACCTGTAGCGGTCCGAGCTGGATCTTGTAATATTCCTCGCCAGCGCGTGGGTGATCGGGTTCAGCGCGGATTAAATCCGCCCGCGTGGTCAGCTCATGTCCGCGCACCGGCGCAATGAAATTAATGCGCCAGCGTTCCTGTTCGCCAAAACCAGCCGTCTGGTAAAAGGCCAGGTAATCCACCGCCACCACTTTCGGTGCAGACTTAAGCGGTATTCGATACCAGCCAAGAACCCGGGCAATTTCCAGGTCGCGCGGATTGGTAACCACCACAACGAGGATTAACGCGGTCGGCTCAGGCTGCAATGTCATCGTTCACCTTGATGAGGAGAAACATGATTTTATTATTATAGCCCGATTAGAGAGTAGGGGCGGCTCGCGAGCCGCCCGCTCTTCTGCATGCCAGTTATTCAAACACGACACGAAGACCACCAGGGTTTTTGGGAACGGTCTTGACCGTTCCGCCCAACCCGTACAACCAGGCTTTCAACATTAAATCACTGGGCCACAAAGAACGCGACACACAGTGCGCCTGACGGCGAGACTGCCAAGGTTTTTGTAGAGGCGGGCTTCCATGCCTGCCCGCCATGTCCGCCTATGCCCCGCTCGCTGCCCACAGGGCACTCTGCGAGTGAGCCTGTCCGGTATTTACCGCGCGCGGCCGTAGGGGCGGCTCGCGAGCCGCCCCTACGGATGTCTATTGACTATGCGTCCGCCCCTTTTTCAGGCAGTTACACCCGCACGCTGGTTGAACTCGGTAATCAGCGCATCAATCTCGTCCGCCTGGCTGCGATAGCCGCTCCAGTAATCCGGGTCATACCACTGCGCCTGAATCTCATCATAGGTGCGCCCCTGCTGCTCAACCCAGGTGTAATACTTCAGGTTGTGGATGCGTTTGCGGTCTTCGTATGAAAGCTCGAGCAGATTGTCGGTGGATTCGCCGTGCAGGTCGCGCGCAAATGTTTCTGCGGCGTCAAAGGCAGTAAACTCGCCCATCTCCTGGCGATACTCACCAATGCGGCTCGAATACAACTCCATTGAGTCGGTGAAGACCACGAAGATCACATCGTTCTCACCCATTTCGTAATACTTGGCCATTTTGATGGCTGAGAGCATGTTGGCAATGCCCGAAAAGCCAAGCAGGTCCAGTTTGGCTGTCACGGCCTCGGGCACGCCTTTGCGCACCAGGTACTCGCGGCCAACTTTTTCATTGAACAGGCGGGCGATGTTGACCACGGCGTTGTCGTCGATGGCAACCACCATATCGGTTTCTTTGACATTATGCACCCACGGCACATGCTTGTCGCCAATGCCTTCGATACGGTGCGCGCCAAAGCCGTTGCGCAGCAGCGTCGGGCATTGCAGGGCTTCGCTGGCAACCGTTTTACTGCCCGGGAAGACTGATTTCAAGTACTCGCCGCAGGCGATGGTGCCGGCAGAACCGGTGGTCAGCGCTACACCCCGGAAGTTATCCTTGGGACCCAATTCGCGTTTGAGAACTTCTTCGATCGCGTGTCCAGTGACGTTGTAATGCCACAAATAATTGCCAAACTCTTCGAACTGGTTGAAAATGACCAGATCCTGCCCGGAGCGGCGCAATTCCCAGCACTTATCGAAGATTTCCTTGACGTTGGATTCGGACCCGGGGGTGGCAATCACCTCGCCGGCAATCTTTTCCAGCCACTCGAAGCGTTCCCGGCTCATCCCTTCCGGTAGAATGGCGATGGACTGGCAGCCTAGCAGCGCTGAATCATAAGCGCCGCCGCGACAATAGTTGCCAGTGGACGGCCAAACTGCTTTTTGAGTCGCCGGGTCAAACTGGCCGGTCACCAGGCGCGGAACCAGGCAGCCAAAGGCCGCTCCGACTTTGTGCGCTCCGGTGGGAAACCACTTGCCCACCAGGCCGATAATGCGGGCCGGCGTGCCGGTTAAACTGGAAGGCAGTTCGAAATAATTCACCCCGCCAAATCCGCCACCGCGCGCTTTTGGTTCATTTTTCCATGAGATGCGAAATAAATTGCGCGGGTGGATATCCCACAAACCAATCGAACCCAATTCTTCTTTGACTTTCGCAGGAATCAGGTCCGGATTTTTCATCTGGGCGAAGGTCGGGATCACAATTTTACGCTCTTTCACCCGCTGGATCGCCCGGTCGCGGTGCTCGGGGTAAATCGTCAGGTCAATTTTAGCCATTATGAGTTTTCTCCTGTTAATTTAGTTTCATCTGTATGGAAGTCATCCGGTTTCTGGCTGACAATGTATAAAGGCCGGCCTTTGACTTCGTCGTAAATTCGCCCGATGTACTCGCCCAGTATTCCAAGCGAGATTAATTGCACGCCGCCCAGGAAGAGAACCGCCAGCAGCGTGGACGCCTGCCCAAAGAACGCCTGCGATTGCATGGCGCGCAAGACAGCAACAACCGGGATGGCTAAAATCGCCAATCCGGCGGTAATGAAGCCGACATAAGTTGCCAACTGCAAGGGGAAATACGAAAAGCCGGTGATGGCGTTCAACGCCAGCTTGAACATCTTCTTGAACGGGTATTTAGTCTCCCCGCCAAAGCGCGCTGCCCGGTTGTAGGTGACGCCAACCTGATTAAAGCCCACCCAGGCCGACATGCCGCGCAGGAAGCGGTGATGTTCCCGCATACTGTTCATTACATTGACTACTTTGCGGTCCATCAAACGGAAATCGCCGGAATCCAGCGGAATTTTAACATCGGTGATGCTGTAAATAATGCGGTAAAACAGAGACGCGGTAAATTTCTTGAACCACGACTCGCCTTCCCGCTCGGCGCGCACGGCATACACCACCTCAGCGCCATCGCGCCATTTGGCAATCATCTCCAGGATCACTTCCGGCGGGTCCTGCAAGTCTGCATCGATGATGACCACCGCCTGTCCGCGCGAATAATCCAACCCGGCGGTAACAGCGATCTGGTGCCCGAAATTGCGGGCAAACATTACTGGGCGAATGCGTTTATCGCTGGCAGCCAGGCGACGAATGATCTCTGGTGAGGCATCCTGCGAACCGTCATTGACCAGCACCAGTTCCCATGGTTCATGCGTCTGATCCATCACCTCGCTGATGCGCCGGTGAAGTTCATCCAGACAGCATTCCTCGTTGTAAATCGGGGCGATGATCGAAAATGTGGGTTCCATGTGACGACCTTCTTTCAAAGGGCAAACAGGGCAAATAAATCAGTTTAGATTCCCAGGTGTTTCTTCAATGCCGCCAGCGTCGGCTCGATCACCGGAGCCTCGTTGACCGATTTCAACGCAGCGCGAATATCCTTCAACCCGCTGCCGGTATTGATGACCAGCACCGGGTCATCCGGTCCTATTTTACCCTCTCGCACCGCTTTTTTTAGTCCCGCAAAAGCAGCTGCGCCGGCTGGCTCGGCAAAAATGCCTGCCTTGCCGATCTCTCCAATGGAGGAGATGATTTCCTCATCGCTTACGGTCAGGTACTCGCCGCCCGTCTCCCGGGCTGCGCGCACTGCGCGGATGCCGTCGTGCGGTAAATCAACCGAGATGCTGTCGGCAATGGTCGTTGCCTGCACCGGGATGATCTCTTCGTTGCCGGCAAAATACGCATTGGCAACAGCCGCCGACTTGTCTGATTGAATGCCAAAGATGCGCGGCATGCGGTCCAGCCATCCCAAAAGGTGCAGATCTTTAAAACCCTTGTGCAGTCCCGAGATGATATTCCCGTCGCCGACCGATACAAACAGAGTGAGCGGCGCATACTTCTGAGGAAGATCGAGCAAAAGTTTTTCCCAGATTTCAAAGGCGCCAGTTTTCTTGCCCTCAGCGGTAAAGGGGTTATAACCGGTATTGCGGCAGTACCAACCAAACTCGTTGGACGCCTGAATGGTCAGATCGAAGGCGGCATCATAGTTGCCATCCACCAGGATGACCTGAGCCCCGAATACCAGCAATTGGGCAATTTTAGCTTGCGGTGCATTTTTCGGGGCAAAAATGACGGCTTTATGGCCGACTGCCGCTGCCATGCCTGCCAGTGCTGCCCCGGCATTGCCGGTCGAGGCAGTCACGGTAACCTCAGCGCCAATTTCCAGCGCGCGCGCCACCACTACCGCCGAAGCGCGATCTTTGTACGAGGCGGTCGGGTTGCGCCCCTCGTCTTTGATCCATAGATTCTTCAGCCCCAGCGGCTGCGCCAGGCTGTCAACCTTGTAAATAGGCGTCCACCCGGCGGTATGGATCGGCGTACCCTCACCGCCAGGGTCGCTGACCGGCAGCAGCGGCAGGTAACGCCACAGGGACGGTTCGGTTCGCGTGGTGATGTCATTGATTTGGTAACGCTGCCGGATAGCAGCGAAATCCAGCACTACATCCAGGTTGCCCCCGTCTTTTGGGCAAGTGTAGGTCACCTGACTGGGCGCATACTCGGTCTGGCACAGCGAGCAGCGGTAACCGATAAATTCACTCATGTTGTTGCCTATTCATTCTCAAAAGGAATGCCAAGCGCCGCCGGCGGTGTGGTGCGCATGGCGCGCAGCACCTTCGCTATAAGGCGCCGTACCTCTTCCGGCAAGCCAGCCAGCGTCCGATCCACCCACTCTGAATTACCTATATTAACCAACAGCAGCGTTAGGATCATGAGCGGGAAGGGCGCAACCTGCAACACCTGTGACGGGATGTTGGGTAGTGAAGGCTGCAACACCAACCCCAACCATTGTAGCAGCACAAACAGGTAAGCGCCAAAAGCCGCTCGCAGCGGGTTCCAACCGCCGAAAATGGTTATTGCCAAAGCAATCCAGCCAATGCCGTCCAAACCGGTGATGGTGCCTTTCCAGCCAACCTTGACGCTCAATGAGTACATCGGTCCGGCCATTCCCACCAACGCGCCGCCAATGATGGTGTAGATATACCTTAAGCGATTGACATTCGCGCCGCGCACATAGGCGGTCGCCGGCTGTTCGCCAATCCCCTGCAGCATCAAGCCCGGACGGGTTTTGAACACAAAGATGTATGCCACAGCGATCAGGATATAACTGGAATACACCAAAATATCCTGGCGGAAGAAAAGCACTCCAACCACGGGAATATCCGCCAGTACAGGAATGGGCAGCGACGGAACGCGCGGTCCAGAAAGCCCCATGTATGGATTGCCAAGGAAATACGACAAATCGCGACTCATCAATGCCAGTACAAAACCCACAGCCACCTGTGACTGTTTGAGCGCAATACTGCTAAAAGCAACAATGAGCGAAACAAAGGCGCCAATCAGCGCGCCCACCAAAAAACCAAGTAACAGGCTGCCCGTGGTGACCGAGGTGGCAAAACCCGCCATTGCGGTAAGCAGGATCAGGCCGTTGATCGAAAGATTGGTGATGCCTGCCCGCTCGGTGATGGTCTCACCGATGGCAGCAAAAACTACCGGAGCCGCTGACGCTAAAATTCCTGCTAAACCTACCAGGGTATTATTGTCCATGGTTTATTTCACCTTCTTGGCCGTCAGCCGGCGGCGGACACCGTCCATCATCAGGACGAAGAGCACCAGCGCACCTTGCAGGACGCCGGAGAGCGTTGAGTCTAATTTCAGTACAATGGGGAGCTGAATGCTGCCAATATTCAGAGCGGCAAAAAAGAGCGCCACCGGGGCGGCCCACAGCGCCTGGTAATTGATCAACATGGCAACCATTAACCCAAGGAAGCCGTACCCAGACGAAATGGACGGGATCAGCCGGTGATAGACCGCCAGCACCTGGGTGGCGCCTGCCAGACCGGCGAATGCGCCGCAAATGAAGAAGGCAGACATCATATATTTGCCGGTCGGAATGCCAATGACAAAAGCTGCCCGTCCGTTCTTGCCGACCGCCTTCAGACGAAGCCCAAAATAAGTGCCCTGCAATATCAGATAAACGATGACAATGCCGATCAAACCAACACCGAGCGACCACCAACTCATGCGCAGGCCTTCCACCTGCGGCAGCCAAAGTAGGTTGTCGAAAGGTACTGTACCGCTCATCGAACCCACTCCGGGGCGTTTCCACGGACCAAAGATGAGCCAGATGGTTAATGCGGTGGCGACAAAGTTCAGGCCAAGTCCGCCAAAAATTTCATTCACCCCGCCATAGATTTTCAACAATCCGGTCAGCGATGCCCAGATCATACCGCCGAGGATGCCGGCCAGGAAACCGATGAGAATAATCAGGGTTGGCGACAGGCTTGTGTCCTGCAGCAAACGCAGCGCCCAGGTAGTGAAGATGGCGCCCAGCGTGATCTGTCCTTCGATGCCGATATTCCACAAACCGGCGGCAAAGGTCAGTAACAGCCCGGACGTGGCCAGCAGCAGCGGAATCCAGGCAACGATGACATCCGAAATTTTGCCGATCGATCCAACCGACCCGGTAAAAATTAACTTGTAGGCTTCCAGCGGCGGCGCCTTAGCCAACAACATTACTACGGTGGTGAAAATTAACGCTGCCACAATGGCCAGGATTTGGAAACCGAATTTAAATCCAGCGGAAGACTTGTTCAACACTAGAAACCTTTCCCGCCGATTAATTGCCCAAGCTGATCCACGGTGGTCGCGGCGGCATCCAGCGGTTGAGAGACTTTGCCATTATAAAAAACCAGAATGCGGTCGCTGTAATGCAGCACCTCTTCCAGATCGGCCGAAATGAATACAATACAGGTTTTTTGCTTGCAGCGGTCTTTCAGCTGGCTCCAAATCCAGATCGATGATTCGATATCCAGTCCGCGGGTGGGGTGCTCCAACAACAGCAGCCTCAGTGGTGTGCGCAGCATCGCCAGCAGCGCCCGCTGCTGATTACCACCGGAAAGCGCTTCAACGCGGGTAACCGGCTCACCTTTGATGTTGAAAGTATGTATGCGTTCCCGGCTGACGGCAACAGCTTTGTCGCGATCGATGAAAAAGCCGGATTGGTCTTCGCTCAAGATGAAATGTTCGGTAATCGACAGCCCGGGAATCAGTCCCTCTTCCATGCGCGAAGCCGGGACATAAGATATGCCAGCATCCTGAAAGGCGTGATAGGGTTTGCCGGTCAGGCGTTTTCCACTCAGGCGTAAATCGCCGCCGACCGGGCGCATCAATCCCGCCAGCGTGCGCAGGAATTGGCGCTGTCCGGATCCTTCCATACCCGCCAGGCCAATCACTTCACCGCAGTTGACGGTCAAATTTGCATTTCGGATCTGAATGCGATTGTCTTCAATCGACAAGTTGGAGATCTCCACCGCTGGTTCGCAGTTTTCCAGACGGGTCTTTTCATCCAGACTGATAACTTTGCCGAACATCATCTCAACCAGGTTATCTGTGTTATAGGGTGGAACGGTTTCACCTACCAGGCTTCCCTGGCGAAAAACTGCAATCTTATGGCAAAGCCCTTCGACGTCTTCCAATTTGTGCGAGACAAAGATGATCACCATGCCTTGCTCGGCCAATTTTTTTAATGTTTCGAACAATTTTGCTTTCTGGCTGGCGCTAATTCCGGTGGTGGGTTCGTCCAAAATCAGAACCTGCGCTCCGAGCCACAAAAGCCGCAGAATTTCAAGCTGCTGGCGTTCGCCCACCGTCAAGCCATCTACATATGCTTCTGGATCGAGATTAAACCCGAATTGTGCTTGCAGTTCCTTAAGCGACTTACTTACCTCACGCCGGTTGGGAAATAGCCCGCCATCATGACCGATAAGCATATTGTCAACAATCTTCATCGGCGGAAAATCCAACGGATCTTGATGCAGCATGCCAATGCCGTGTTTGATCGCGTCGGATGGAGTGCCGATACGCACCGCTTTTCCATCCAGTAAAATGTCACCTGAGTCAGCCTGAATGAACCCGGAAAGCACCTTCATCAATGTGCTCTTCCCGGCCCCATTTTCTCCCAGGATGCCCTGGATGACGCCTGATTTTATGCTTATCGAGATGTCATTATTCGCGTGGACAGCGCCGAACGATTTATGAATTTGTACCAGTTCTACATTCATTCAGGTCTCTTGGATCAGGAATCATTGGCTGACCGCGATATACGACCAGCAAGAGATAATATTAAGTTGTGCCATTTACGAGGGAGCATTAATTTTTTCCGTGAATCAAATTCCCGGTTTTAACGGATCGTTATTTAACGGGAGGGGCGAGATTGCCGTTCGCCCCTCCGGATTGTACCTGAGGCCGAGATCATTGATAGATCCCGGTTTGTAAAGCAATTACTGAGCGGAAACGCTCTGGCCTTCCATACCCTCGAGCAGCTGCGGCAGATACCAGACCTGTACGTCGGTGGCAACTTCGCCATCCGCCAGGTAAGCGGTGCCGTCCTGCAGATTCAGCGGGCCAGTCCATAAGTTCAATCCGCCAGCCAGTTCAGCAATGAAGGCATCCAGGCTCGTGGCAGCTTCGGCAGACAGGGCAGCGCCCTTCTGGAAACCAACCGGGCTGGTGTCAACATTGTTGATGTCTGTCCAGTCGGGGGCCAGCCATTCAAAGTAGGATGCAAAGGTGCCGTCTTTGACAGCCTGGACCTGTTTCAGGTATACCGGGCCCCAGTTAAAGTAAGGAACGCCCAGGCAGACATCTTTGCTTTCCTCGCAGGCGGCGACATAGTCGTAGGGAACAGCCCAGGCATCTTTGCCGGCGGCTTTCGCCTTGCCAGCCTGCACCAGACCTTCGGTGGTGTCGATGCCAGAGATGACCACATCATAGCCGCTATTCAGGAAGTCATCAGCGACCTGGGTAGGATCGGAGGTAAAACCGGGGATATTGAACCAGAAACCAATCCAGGTGACCTTGAATTTCAGATCAGCAGCGCTTTTACCAGCATAGTTTTCATAGCAGTACTTGGCGCCGAGGTATGCTGAGGAGGCCAGGCGGCGGGTTTCGTCATTGATTAGCGGTCCAAGATAACCAACCTGACCGGTTTTGGTGGTCAAAGCAGCCGCGCAGCCAGCAATCATCTTGCCGTATTCCATGCGGCCGAAGGAGTTACCAAAAAGCGGCATTTCGACGTAGTTCACACCGTCTTTCCAGGAAGAATCACCGGAAGCATGAATGGTCGGGACATCTGGGTGGGCTTGGGCAAATTCAACTGCCGCATCTTTCATGTCATCGGAGTTGAAAATGATGAGCTTAGCACCCTTGGAGAGCAAATCTTCGGCCAGTTGAGCCGGAGTGGTGCCGGGGCGATCAGCGGAATTAACCTTATCGATGTAGATCATCTTGGCGCCGGGCAGGTTTTCTTCAACATATAACCCGCCTTCATAGTGGGCCTGGCTGTAGCCGTGATCATTGTACGGGCCGACCATCAGCAAGCCGAAGATAAATTCCTCAGGGGCAGGAACATCGGTTGCAGCCGGAGCAGCGGGTTGGCAGGCAGCCAGCAGCATAGCAGCTACCAGCAAAAGGCTTGCAAACAACCACAGACGTTTCATTTCTCCTCCAAACTTTTCTCTAGAAAGGGTAAATGGGATTGGGGCAACACAGGGCGTATTCCTGTGATGTTGCTGAAACGAACCGGATACATAGGAGCAATCTGACACACCTCCTTCTATCTCACGGTTGAAACCTTTTTGCATTCCCGCTAAAAACACAACACCCCAGATCGACGGGCAAACCTGGAACCATGGTTTATTTTACTAGAAGCTGATGGATTTTCGGAAGATGGGGCTGTTAATAACCTTAAAAAAACAGCCCCATCCCATATTTTAAGGTTAAGGGACGATCCAGGTTCCGGTTTCGCCGCGCAGCGCCCGGCTCAAATTCTCCGGATTGGTGATGATAGCGGCTTTTCCACCGCTTTCAAGGAAGCGCAAGATTGCCTGTACCTTGGGAAGCATGGAGCCCTTGGCAAAGTGCCCTTCTTCGATGTATTTCTTGGCTTCAGCCACGGTCAACCTGTCCAGCCATTTTTGGTCGGGCTTGTTGAAATTGATGGCAACTTTCTCGACTGCGGTGCTGATAATGAACATATCAGCTTTGATCAAGGTGGCTAATACGGATGAACCGAAATCCTTATCGATCACCGCTTCCACGCCTACCAGATCGCCATTTTCTTTGCGGATGACCGGGATACCGCCGCCGCCCACGCCAATGACCACAAATCCGTCGTCGATCAGTTTGCGAATAGCTTCCGCTTCCACGATTTCACTGGGGATCGGGGAGGCAACTACCCGCCGCCAACCGCGCCCGGCATCTTCGACCACGTTCCAACCTTCATTGGCCTGTTTCTCTTTGGCCATTTTCTCGTCCATGAAGGAGCCGATCGGCTTGGTCGGGTTCTGGAAAGCCTTGTCGCTGCGGTCAACTACCGTTTGGGTAACCACAGCAACTGCTTTTTTGTTCATTTTGCGGGTTCTGAACTCGTTGTGCAATGCCTGGACGAACATGTAACCAATCGCGCCCTGCGTATCCGCGCCGCAATAGTCCAGCGGAACCTCGTGCAATTCATTCCGCGCAATTTCTGAGCGGCGCAGGATGAAACCGACCTGGGGACCGTTGCCGTGGGTCACAACGACGTCATAACCTGCTGAAATCATATCAGCGATGTGGTGCATCGATTCCGCACCTGCCTGGTATTGGTCAGGAACGGTCTGATGTTTGGCATCTTTGATCAGGGAGTTCCCGCCAACTGCAACAACTACTACACCTTTTTTTTCCATTGTCCAATCTTCTCTCTTTGCAAAATGTCGAAATGATTCTGGGGTAAGTTCCTACCCCATTGTTAAGGCCATGACCGCATTTTGAGCGTGCATGCGGTTCTCAGCTTCGTCAAAGACCACCGACTGCGGTCCGTCCATAACCTCGTTGGTTACTTCGACATCGCGGTCAGCGGGGAGCGGGTGCATAAAGATGGCGTCTTCCTTAGCCAGCTTCATCTTCTTGGCATCCGTCATCCAGTTCTTGTATTTATCCTGCAGGCGTTTGCCTTCGGCAGCGTCGGTGGTGGTCATCAGCGGACCCCAGGATTTGGCATAGACCACGTCTGCATCCTTGAAACCTTCATCCATGTCGTGCACAATATCGAATTTTGTGCCGAATTTCTTCGCCTGTTCAGCCGCAGCCGCTTCGATTTCGGGCATGAGCGGGAATTCTTTCGGGTAAGACAAAGTCACATCCATGCCAAAGCGCGGCATTTGCAGGATCAACGACTGTGGGACGGAGATCGGTTTCAGGTAGGAAGCTGCATAGGCCCAGGAAACCACAATTTTCTTCTTGCGCAGGTCGCGGCCTTTCTTCTCCATGATGGTCATCAGATCAGCCAGGCATTGGAAGGGGTGATAAATGTCGCATTGCATGTTAAGCACTGGAACGCGGGAGGCTTTGGCAACTTCATTGAGGTACGTATTGCCCAGTCCCCAATCGCAATGGCGAATGGCAATGCCATCGAAATAGCGGCCGTAGATCTCGCCGATTTCGGTTGAGGTGTCGCCGTGCTTGATCTGTGTGGTGGTGCTTTCGATGAAAGCAGCGTGCCCGCCCAGGTGCGCCATACCGGCTTCGAACGAACCGCGGGTGCGGGTGCTGGAGAAGAAGAACAGCATTGCCAGGACTTTATCGCGCAGGTAGGGGGTCGGTTCATTTAGGGCTCGTTTGCGCTTCAGATCGAAGGCGACGTCCAGTACGGTTTCGACTTCTTCCTTGGTGAAGTCGAGGTCACCGATCAAGTCACGACCATGTAAATTTGTCTGCATGTTTTAACTCCTTTTGTGTAATTGGGGTTTAATCAGGCCAATTTCTCAGCCAAAATTGCAGGGAACAGTGCGTAAAACTCGGTCGCTTTGACCATATCGTCCAGCGAGACCGAATCCATTACCGTGTGAGCGGTTTCTTCGTCACCCGGGCCAAAGCCAATGCTTGGGATTCCAGCTTTACCGGCCCAGTAAATGCCGTTTGTACTGAAATTCCATTTGCCGGAAGCGCCTTCCGGCAGACCGATCCGGGTGCGCGCTTCCAATCCGGCCTGAACCAGCGCATGCTTTTCTTCCAACGCCCAGGCGGGGAAATATTTGTCCACCGGGAAAACAAAACCGGTGTAGGATGGTTCGTCATAGAAAAGCGGCTCGACCTTGACCTTGCTCTTGAGTTCAGCCGGGATCAAAGCTTCTACCTGAGCGATAGCCTCTTCCTTGGTCTCGCCGAAAGTCATGCGCCGGTCAATATAGATGATGGCTTCATCCGGCACGGCATTGATCGAAGGAGTCTTGACCACCATGTCGCTGACGGTGATCTTGCCGTGGCCCAGGAAGGGATGATCACCCAGTTTGGGTTCAAGATCGCGGATGCCGGCAATGACCGGCAGCAAATTGTATATGGCATTATCGCCAAGGTGATTGCTGGCAGCGTGCGCGCTGCGGCCTTTGGAAACGACGCGCATTTCAACGCGACCTTTATGCCCGCGGTAAACTTGCATTTTGGTCGGCTCGCCAATCACAACGAAGTCTGGGCGCACGCCCGGGTCAACCTCGACAAAGGTGTTGGGGGCAATGCCGTCGCACCATTCTTCCATGTTGCCGAAATAATAGGCGGTCCAACCTTCGAGCAAGCCCAATTGATTGGCAATTGCCAGCCCGTAAACCATACCAGGGGTCGAACCTTTTTCGTCGCAAGCACCGCGGCCATAGAAAACGCCATTTTCAACTTTACCGATAAATGGGTCATGCGGCCATTCGGCCGGGTCACCGATGCCAACGGTATCAATATGCGAGTCGAATACCAGCGTGCGCGCTCCACTGCCAATCCGGCCAAGAATATTCCCCATTTTGTCGAACCGCACTTCGGCAAAGCCCAATTTCTTCATCTCTGTACCAATGCGTTCGCCAACACCGCCGATTTTTGAATCCATGCTCGGGATGGCTACAATATCGCGCATAAATTGAACGATAGCGCTGCGATGACTGGCAACCAGCTCCTGAACTTGCTGAACTTTTTGACGATCAACCTTCGCCATACAAAATATCCTTTCTTTTCTCCTTTGAAATATCAACCAGGTCACATTTCTGACTTTACCAGATTACCCACCCGCCGGACTACATGGAAACGGAAATAACCCGGCAGGAAGAAACTGAGCGAATAATCCACTACCCGACCCTCCTGGTCATACAGCCAACCAATAAACCTTTCCATCACGTCGCCGCGCTGAATTTCCAAAGCCCGCGCCACCTCTGAAGTGGCCGCGACCGCGTTGATTTCTGTGTATGACTTGAGAAGTTTGGGGGAACCACGCCGAATCAGCAGGTCTAAAACGGAACCATTGAAACCCTCATCCAGGTCGTGTGCGGTCAGAACATTTTCCGGCAAAATGTCAATCAGATATGCTACGGGACGATTATCGCCTAAGATAACGCGCTCAACCCTGACCAGCGGCGAACCTTCATCCACGCCAAGCTGTTTCGCCAGATCGCTATTGGCATTAACCTGGTTGATGCGCAGGTCGCCCATGGAGATCTTCAGGTTAATCGAGTCTGCCGATGACTCGATACTTTGCAGGACTTCCAACCCACTCTCAATGACGGACGGACGTCCGACGACAAAGGTGCCAATCCCCTGGCGGCGGCGGATTAAACCCTGCCCTTCGAAAGCGCGCATGGCTTCGCGCAAGGTTGCGCGGGATACGCCCATTTGCTGCGCCAGCTGCGGTTCCGAAGGCAAACGGTCGCCTGGAACTGTTTTTTCGATCAGTTCAGCCAGCTCTATTTGGAGACGCTGGTATGGATGAATATTATCGGTCATGATGATTTTTCCTCCCTCTCGATTACAGAAACAAATTTGAACTGACTGACATCCACCACCCCCAGGTCAGAGATGCGCAGTTCGGGAATGACCACCAGTGCCATCAGGCTGAGCTGCATATTGGGGTTGTTCAGGTTGCAGCCGCAGGCAACGAACCCGCGCAGCACCGTGGCAGCTTCTTCCGCCACTACTCTGGCTGGCTGGTCAGACATAAGGCCAGCAATCGGTAAGCGAACCTTCCCAATCACCTGTCCCTCTTTGATCACGACCTGTCCACCACCGCATGCGGCCAATTCGTTGACTGCCTGAGCCATCAGGGCGTCGTCGGTGCCAATGACGATCAAATGGTGGCTGTCGTGGGCGACCGTGGTGGCAATGGCGCAATGGGGAGTCAGATTGAACCCGTGTACCAGTCCAACTTGAACCCGCCCACTGGATACATGCCGTTCGACCAGCGCAATTTTGATAATGTCGTTTTCAAGATCCAATCGGACCAACCCGTCTTCTACCTTCACAGGCAGATGCAGGTGGCGGTTGGGCGCCTGGTTTTCGATTACGCCGATTACATGGGCGATGGCGGTACCATTTTGAATATTTCCGGCTTTCAAGGCAAAATCGGTGGCGCTTTTTGGCCGCGGCAAATGCACTGAGTTGAGCGCCCAACCCGGATATGTTCTTACAGGGAGTTCGATGCGCAAAGTACCTTTTTCAGCCACGACCTTCCCGCGCGCAATGACCAACTCCGCGGTGAAATTCTTCAGGTCCTGTACCAGTACAATGTCCGCAAAACGGCCGGGAGCGATCAGGCCCATATCGCGGCTGACACCAAAATGCTCGGCGGTGTTGATGGTTGCCATCTGGATGGCGGTCAAGGGATCAAGACCCTGGGCAATGGCATGGCGCAGGACGCGGTCCATGTGGCCTTCTTGCACCAGGGTGGCAGAGTGCGAATCATCGGTACACAGCAGAAAACGCCGCGAGTCGAGCCCTTTTTCAGTCACCGCTTTGACCTGCGCGGCCACATCGTGCCAGGCTGAGCCATAGCGCATCATGACTTTCATGCCCTGGCGAGCGCGCTGTATCGCGTCATTGACGGTCGTGCCTTCGTGGTCGTCTTCCGCACCGCCGGCAGCATAGCCGTAGAACGGCAATCCCATGTCCGGCGAGGCATAATGCCCGCCAATCACTTTACCGGCGTTGCGCGTAGCGGCCATTTCAGCGTGAACGCTTTCCTGGCTGTTGAATACGCCCGGAAAGTTCATCATTTCACCCAGGCCGACAATGCCTGGCCATTCCATCATTTCAGCCACGTCCGCCGGACTGATACTGGCGCCTGGGGTTTCGAAGCCGGGAGCTGACGGAACGCACGAGGGCGCCTGGACAAAAACATGCACCGGTTGGTCGGCGGCCTCATCGACCATCAAGCGCACGCCTTTCAAGCCAAAGATGTTAGCAATTTCATGCGGGTCAACGAACATGGCGGTGGTGCCGTGTGGGACCACTGCCCGGACGAATTCGGTCACGGTCAACATCCCTGACTCGACATGCATGTGGCCGTCCATCAACCCCGGTACCAGGAAACGGCCCTTTGCTTCAATGATCTTGGTCTGCGCGCCGATAGTATGACTGGCATCCGGACCGACATAGGCAATCCGGCCGTTTAAAATGGCGATATCCGTCTCCGGGACAATTTCACCAGATTGAACGGAAACCCACTGCCCTTTGCGAATGACCAGGTCAGCAGGCAGTCGGCCCATGGCGCAATCCACTAATTTGCGAGTGGACTCAGCAGTAACTTTCAAAACCATTCCACCTCCAGCTTAAGAAAGCAACCTGTATGGGGAATTCACAGGTTGCTTTAGGGGATTCAGGTAATCAGTCGGGCAGCCGCTTGATTATGAATTTCGATCTGACGGGGTAAATCCAGAGTCACGAGCTGACCCTGTTTGACAACATACTTGCCTTGCACAACGGTGTAATCGGTATTCCGCGGCTGACAAAATACCAACGCAGCCACCGGATCGTGAAGCGCGCCGGTGTATTCCAGGTGGCTCAGATCGTAAGCAATGAAGTCAGCGCATTTGCCGACCTCCAGCGAACCAATATCGCTACGACCCAGTACTGCAGCGCCGCCGCGTGTCGCCAGTTCCAGCGCCTGCCTTCCGGTCAGCAGCGGGGGGGCGTCTTCTGTGGACAGCGATGCTCCGGCAAGGCCAGCTCCAAGGCGCGCAAGCAGCATCGCCTGACGTGCCTCTGCAAGCATATGCGAACCATCATTGCTGGCTGAACCGTCGACGCCCAGTCCAACCTTGACTCCGGCTCGTAGATAGCCGTTCAAAGGCGCAATGCCAGACCCCAACCGCATGTTGGACGACGGGCAGTGCGCCACGCCGCAGCCGTGGTGCGCGAACACCTGAATCTCCGGCAAATCGATATGGACAGCATGGGCAAACCAGACATCCTTACCAAGCCAGCCGACCGATTCCATATACGCCACTGGCCGGTGACCAAAGCGCTGCAGGCAAAATTCCTCTTCGTCCTGCGTCTCGGCCAGGTGCGTGTGCAGTTGCACGCCGTAATGCCGCGCCAGAACAGCGCTTTCTTTCATCAACTCGCCCGTGACGCTGAACGGCGAGCACGGCGCCAGCACAATCTGGACCATCGCCCCGGGATTAGGATCGTGGTAGGTCTCAATCAGCCGGACGCTGTCGCGCAGAATTGCTTCTTCTGTGTCCACAACCGAGTCCGGCGGCAGTCCGCCCTGACTTTCGCCCAAGCTCATCGAACCGCGCGAAGCATGGATGCGCATGCCCATATCACGAGCGGCAGCGATTTCGTCATCCAACCGCGAGCCGTTGGGAAACAAATACAGATGATCAGAAGCCGTGGTGCACCCGGAGAGCGCCAGTTCAGCCAGTGCGGTCTGGGTCGAAATGTAAATATCATCCGGGCGCAATCGCGCCCAGATGGGATATAAAGTCTTGAGCCAGTTGAACAGGTTGGCATCCTGGGCAGCAGGCACCGCGCGGGTCAGGGTCTGGTAAAAATGATGGTGAGTGTTGACCATCCCCGGCAGCACCACATGACCGGTAAGGTCCAGTACCTCATCTGCTTCGGTGGGCAGGTCTGCGCTGGGTCCTATCTGCTCGATAAAGCCGTCGCGGATGAAAAGGCCTCCGCCCGGAATTTCCCGGCGCGTCCCGTCCATCGTCACTAAAACAGCGGCGTTCTTTACAAGGAATGTCTTGGGCATGAGTCTGAGAGATCAGAGTTCAATAAATGGTTGGAGAGTTGTTGTATTTCGTTCGCGCCAACAGCGCTGGCAGGTACTGCCAGCGACACATTAAGTGTAATCAATTTAACTCAAAAGTCAATTGTCAGACAACATCCAAATGTCACTATTTTTCTGCCAATTCGGCGCCGCGCAAGGTATTTTGCAACAGCATGGCAATGGTCATGGGGCCAACACCGCCCGGTACCGGGGTGATGTGGCTGGCAACTTCTTTGACCTCGTCATAGGCAACGTCGCCCACCAGGCGGTATCCACTCTTTTTGGAGGCATCTTCGACACGGTTGATGCCAACATCGATCACCACTGCGCCGGGTTTCACCCAGTCACCGCGCACCATTTCAGACCGTCCTACGGCTGCGATCAACACGTCAGCCTCTCGGACAATAGCCGGCAGGTCTTTGGAGCGGGAATGGCAGATGGTCACCGTGGCGTCGGCGCGCACCAGTAGCAGCGCAACCGGCATGCCAACGATGTTGGAACGACCCAGAACCACGGCGTTCACACCGCGCAATGTTGGTAAGGTTTTTTCAAGCAAATAGATGCAGCCTGCCGGGGTGCACGGCACAAAGGCCGGTTCGCGACCCTTCTGGGCCAGCCGCCCGATATTGACCGGGTGGAAGCCGTCCACGTCTTTATTCAAGTTGATGGTATTCAGCACCGCTTCTTCGTTCAGGTGAGATGGCAGCGGCAGTTGGACCAGAATTCCATTGACCCGGCTGTCCTGGTTGAGCTCGCGGACCGCGCCTTCCACCTCCGCCTGGGTGGCAGTTGCAGGTAATTCGACGCCAAAGGATTGGATACCCGCCTCTTCACAGGCGGAGGTGGAAG
>JBAZZG010000013.1:0-87449 GCA_041658905.1 Bellilinea sp. | reverse complement strand
ATGGTCACTTTACCTGCTGATTCCCTCGGGAAAACGGTTCACTTTTAAGGTTTGGTTCAAGTTTAGGTAAATCCCATGGTTCACTTTTGAAGTTTGGTTGAGTTCACTTTTAAAGTTTTCCTAACAGGACTGCCAAATTCAGCGCTGCCCGGCAGCCAGCCAGCCACTTCACGCCAGGATTAGGCGTATAATTCGCGCAGGAGAATCACCCATGACCGCTGACCGTCTTGAACGCCTGTATCAGTTGATGTCTTCTTCCGGACTGGATGCGATAGCCATAAACCCGGGGCCCAGCCTGTTTTACCTGACCGGGCTCAATTTTCACCTGATGGAACGACCGACCGTGCTGCTGCTGGCGCCACCGGCTACCCCGGCGCTGGTCATGCCCGAACTGGAATTGCCTAAAGTGACATCCTCGCGCCTGCCATTGACCCCCTTTGCGTTCGGCGATAACTTGCAGACCTGGGGCAAGGTGTTTACGCAGGCTGCTACGGCGCTTCAGCTGGATGGAAAACGCGTCGGCGTGGAACCTACCCGACTGCGCTTTTTGGAACTCTCTTACCTGAATCATGCCGCTCCAAAAGCAATTTTTGTCTCTGGAGAAGGCGTTTTCAGCCAGTTGCGCATTCAAAAAGATGCGGAAGAAATTGCTGCAATGCGGCAAGCAGCCGTTATCGCTCAAAAAGCTCTGACCGCCACATTGCCAATGGCGAAACCTGGCGTGACCGAACGCGAGCTGGCAGCGGAACTGGCGGTCCAACTATTGCGCGCTGGCTCAGACTCTGAATTGCCCTTCGCTCCCATTGTCGCCAGCGGTCCAAACAGCGCCAACCCCCATGCTGTACCGAGCGACCGCAAAGTGGAGAGGGGTGATTTACTGCTTTTCGACTGGGGCGCTTCCTACCACGGCTATGCATCCGATATTACCCGCACCTTTGGCGTTGGCCAGCTTTCCGACGAATTGCGTCAGATCTATCAACTGGTCAAAGAAGCCAATGCCACCGGGCAGGCAGCCGGGCGTCCGGGTCTGCGCGCCGGCGACGTCGATCATGCTGCCCGTGGTGTCATTCAACGCGGCGATTACGGTCTCTTTTTCACCCACCGTACCGGCCACGGTTTGGGCATGGAAGGTCACGAAGCGCCGTACATGTTCGCGGAAAACGATCTTCTCTTGCAGGAAGGGATGGTTTATACCGTGGAACCGGGTATTTACCTGCCCGGCAAAGGCGGCGTGCGCATCGAAGATGATATGGTCGTCACCGCTGACGGTGCAACCAGCCTGACCGATTTTCCGCGCGAACTGACCATCCTGTAACTTCAGCCTCGAGGAATGATCTTTATGGCCCTTGAAATTTATGCCTACACGCTTGGTCCACTGGCCAACAACACCTATGTGATCGTTGAACCCACCTCCGGGCAGGCCGTGGTGGTCGACCCAACCTTCGACAGCCGGCACGTTATCGAAGCTGTCCAGAAAGCTGGGTGGAATATCACCCAGGTATGGCTGACTCACGCTCATTTCGACCATACGGCTGGTGCTGCCGAGTTCACCCGTCTGGCAAATCCTCCCTTGCCCATCGGCCTGCACCCGCTCGACCTGGATCTGTTCCACAGCGGTGGGGGAGCCAGCCTGTTCGGCGTGGTTGTGCCCGACTTGCCGGAACCAACCCTCTTTTTTGAGCATGGTCAACTGTTATCCATTGGCGCGGAGCAGGTGGAAGTACGGCACACCCCCGGTCATTCTCCGGGTCATGTCGTGTTTTACCTGCCTCAGGCCAGTGCTGTCCTGGTTGGCGACCTCATTTTCAAGAATGGAGTCGGGCGCACCGATTTAAAGGGCGGGAACACGACCCAATTGCTGCGCAGCATCTACAACCAGATCTTCACGCTGCCGCTGGAAACTCGCCTGCTTTCTGGTCACGGCCCAGAGACCACCGTGGCAGACGAAAAAGAATATAACCCTTATTTACAGTAATCAGCGGCTCTTGATGGATGACCATCGCAGGCCCGGAGCTTTGGAACTATTTTTTACGATAACGGCCTTTTTTCTCTAAAAAATTTGCTGCCCACCGGGGGCGGGGGTTGGGTGAGCAGCGCAACCCTGCATTGGTTACCAGGCAAAAACCACCCCACCGTTTGTAATAATTACCCGCACTTCCGGCAAACAATCCAATCGTTTCAGAATGTCTCGACTGTACAAACCTGGTCAGCGAACCCTGCCCGGAGACATATCGCGGACAAGAGGGGCGTAATCAGGTGCCGGGGCGGCATGGGGGTTACAAATAAATCCAGCACGGGTGCGGAACTGGGCTCTGCGAAGGGAGACGAAACCTTGGTCGGGGGACCCCATGTCGTGATAATACCAGTCAGCCCTGCGCTGCCCGCGGTAGGCACAGGCGTGGGTGCAATCGTTGGGGTAGAGGCTGCGGTGGTGGGCGTCGTTCCATTGACGCCCGGTTTGGTCGGTTTAGGGTTTTTGGGGGTGTCGGTCGGCGCAATGTTCGTAGGCGTGGGCATTTCCGGCGTTGGTGTCGACGCCAGGGTAGTTGGTATGGGCGTTTCCGGGGTAGCCGTCGGCGCCGGTTTTGTAGGCTTGGGAGTTTTCGGCTTATCAGTCGGCGCCACATTCGTTGGCTTGGGGGTTTTTAGCGCAGCCGTTGGCTTATGGGGATTCTGCGTAACGGTTGGCGCCTGGGTCGTAGGCTGAGGCAATTTTGGCGTAGCTGTAGGCACCAGGGAGGTCGGTTTCGAGGTTATCGGTGTAACTGTCGGCGCAGTTGCTGTTGGCGTTCGGCTTGTGGCTGTTGGAGCAAGCGATGTCGGCGATTTATTGGTTGCAGTGGGTTGCTGGTTTGTCGGGAGACCGGTAGGCGGCAATGTTGCCCTCTGCGTCGGCGTGGGGTGTGGATTCGTTTGTTCTGCCGGAGTCAAACCGGGGGGCGGGAAAGCCGTTGCAGCAAAACCCGTTTTGATCACATCCGGATCATCTCGCTGGGTAGGGACAAATAAGCCAACCGCCAACGGCGTCTTACCAAAAGCCCGATCCGGATTAAGGAAACCATTATCCCGCCATAAATCATCTAAAATCCCAGGTAAAATGGGTGCAATCAATGGGGCTTCATCGAAGGAGTAGTCGGCTGAAGATTTAGATAAAACCCGCACGCCGAAAAATACATGATCGCTGCCTGGCATGGTCAGAAATGCCAGTATCAGAATCCCGATGACGGCGGTTATAAAAAGGAGAAGGATTACCAACCCCAAATAGCGCCGCGCCCGGTGAGATGCAGTATCGGGTGCTTCAATCTCTGGAAAAGGGCTCATGGATTCCTTCAAGATTATCCGTGTCTGGCGGGCATATGGGTCTTGCCAGATCGGGATGGGTCTTGCTAATGACATCCCAGAAGATCTCAACGACCTGCGGGTCGAACATGATTCCACGCTGTTGGAAGAGATAATCAATGACTTCCTGAGGATCCATGGCGGGGCGGTATGACCTGTCTGAGGTCATGGCATCCCACACATCAATCACAGAGAATATGCGCGCCGCCAGCGGGATCTCTTCCCTCTGCAGCCCGCGGGGATAACCGCTGCCATCCCAACGCTCATGATGTGAGTAGGGGATATCCAGTGCAGGTCGCAGATATTCGATTGGGTATAAAACATCATGCGCCACTTTAGGGTGCATACGCATAATTACCAACTCTTCAGGTGTCAGCTTGCCTGGTTTCTTTAATATCTGGTCTGGGACGCTCATTTTGCCAATATCATGCAGCAGCGCCCCGCGCCGCACCTGCACGATTTCATCCTCTGAAAGGTTAAATTGGCGTGTAACTTCAAGGGTTAATTCAGTTACTCGCCGGGTGTGACCTTCCGTGTCATGGTCGCGCTGGTCAAGCATGGTCGCCCACCCGGTAATGGTTTCATCGTATGCCCGGATCAGATCCAGCCGTGACTGGTTAAGATTGGCGACCATGATATTGAACGTTTCCGTCAGATACGCTACCTCATCATTCCCACCCGTAGGCAATCGGACGTTCAAATTACCCGCTGCCACCTGCGATGAGGCCACCACCAGACTCTTTAACGGATAGGTGATACGGTCTGCAATTTCCACTCCGACCACAAAAACCAGGAGAATCAACAGTGTGACCAGGCCACCTACTTGAACTCTGGTTAGCGTACTGGTGGTTACCCAGTAGTTGTTGATCATCGATGCGCCAAGCAGGCCAATCACATTACTGTTACGTATCTGCCAGACGCCGACAAGTTCGGTGTATTTCAAATCTAGAATGTTGAACGTTCGCTGGCCACTCTGCTGGCGTTTAAGGCTCGAGGTCTCTTTACCCGCAATGATTTCCTCAGCCAGTTCTGCTGATAAGGATTGCGGCGCGGACAAGGTGGTCGCCAGGATCTTGCCGGAGGTGTCATACAACGTCACCTGCGCCAGGATTTCCTCTCGCAGTTGAACTACGATACTGTGCAGTGATTTGCCCACCAGCGTAACACCGACCATTTGCTGACGAGAATCCCGCAGCGGTCCGGAAATATAAAAATAGTAGTCGTTGTCGTGATAGGCTACACCACTGAATTTATCGCCAACCTCATCCAGCTCACCAGCCAGCACCTGCTTCACAAAGGGAAGCGCAGCAAAATCAGTCCCGTTCCCTTTCTCGATTAAATAGTTGGCCGAAGATGTCCTGCCCTCTTTATGCAGTTCAAGAACCACCGCCCCTGTCTTATCCAGGATAATCACCTGCTCCTCACCCTGGGCAGCGGCAACGCCAATTGCAAGGTCGCTTAAGCGCTGCAAATCTCTGGCCTTTACCGCACTGTCCATGCCCTCGGTAAAGGAAAGCATCCGCAAAGTTTTTAGCAAGCGGTTTTCCTCTCGTACCATCCACTCGGAACTTAGTTTTTCGGTCTCGATCAACTGGTTCGAAAGCCGTTCATCGGTGGTATCGAATACGATCCGCATGACCACATATGCAGCCCCTACCGCCAGGCCGATCGCCAACAGCAGGTAGGGTACGGTAATCTTTACGCGCAGCGGAATACGTACACGATCTTTCGAGGTGAATTGTGCGTTGTGATGAGGGGCAGTAGTGTCAGCCATGAAGGTTTCCCACTTTATGCATGAAACTGGTAAACTAGCTTTTATTGTGCAACTTTCAGGCCATTCACATGGACACTGGCTATTACCGGCCAAATTTCGAGAATGCGAGAACCTAATATGCCCCCTTACCGTGCAATCGAATGGAAAAATAACCGCTTGATCCTTTTGGATCAGCGCCTTTTACCCCATGAGACGGTTTATGTCACGCTGCAGGATGTGAGCCAGGTCGTCTCAGCGATTCAGGAGATGACCATCCGCGGCGCCCCGGCCATCGGCGCGGCTGCTGCCTACGGGCTGGCGCTCGAGGCGGGTAAACCCTTCCGTAGTTTGAATGAAATTCGGGACGCTATTGGCGAAGCTGGAAAAATGCTCATTGCAGCCCGCCCAACGGCGGTAAACCTTGCCTGGGCGGTTCAGCGTGTTTTGAAAAGCGCTCATATCCCCAGTTTGCCGGATGTCGACACAGTGCGTCGCGCGGTCGTGGCCGAAGCGCATGCAATCGCGAATGAAGAGATCCGAAATAATATCCAGATCGGACAGAATGCTTTGCCTTTATGGCCTGAAACCGTTACTTTTTTACACCATTGCAATACCGGCGCGCTAGCCACCGTGGATTACGGTACGGCTTTGGGTGTCATCCGCGCCGCGCATGAACACGGCAAGAAAGTAATGGTCTATGTCGATGAAACCCGCCCCCGTTTGCAGGGAGCCCGCCTGACCGCCTGGGAACTGGAGCAGCTTGGCATTCCATATAAGATCATTGCTGACGGCGCGTCCGGGCATGTGCTCAAGCACTGCGGGGTCAACGCAGTGACGGTTGGTTGTGACCGGATTGCAGCCAACGGCGACACGGCCAATAAAATTGGCACTTACAATCTGGCGATTGTCGCCAGGGCCCACCAGGTGCCATTCTATGTCGTCGGTCCGACCTCGACCATCGATCTCAATACGTCGGACGGCGCCGCTATTCCCATCGAGGAACGCAGTGCTGAAGAAATCACGAAGATCGGAGCTGAATGGATCGCCCCCAGAGGCGCGCCAGCCTACAATCCAGCCTTCGACGTCACCCCGGCAGAATACATTTCCGCAATCATCACTGAACAGGGAATCGCTTACCCACCCTTTACCCGTTCCCTGCATGAAATGGTCGCAAAGGCCCAGACCGTACGCAGCACAAACCTGAGACGAGGTTGGGTGCGCTAGGCAGTCCGCCGCCCAGCCCTGAGTTTCGCTTGCAGGGCTCGCAGGGCATCATACTTTCCGGCTGCGGCTAATTTGGCCTGCTCAGGCCAGGTTGCAGGGTTGGCAATGCGGTTGCCAGCGGCTGTCAGCAAGCGTTTGAGCTCGTCCGGGGCGGCCTTCGCTAACTGTTCCAGGCGGTGAATACCAGCAGCTTTGAGTACAGCCGCAATCTTCGGGCCAATACCCTCGATCACGGTCAGGTCATCCGGAGCGGGTAAGGTGCCAGTCGGCATCGTTTCCGGTAAGAGAATGGCGCGGACCGGTGTTTTGTCCTCATTCACCGTGGACGGCGGTAGATGCACACCGTATGTTGGCCAGCGCCGGCTGCGCAGAATGAGAGCCAGAATACCAGCCAGGAAGATGATCAGCGCCGTGAAAGCGCCGTAGGGGACATTCGAGCGGGAATCTTCAGCCATAATGGACGCTCCTTTTGTAATACTTCCATTATAGTGAAGAATACGCCGTACGGGTTAAGGAGTTCATACCCCCTCCAACCTCCCCCATTTTCTGCATGCGAAAATATGGGAGGCGCAAATCCCCGTGGCACTTGGCACATGACACACTGCTTTTATTCCACCTCGAACGCTGTCACCCGATTGCGGCCGCCTTGCTTGGAGGTGTACAACGCTTTATCCGCACGCTGCAATAGCACGTCCAACGAGATGTTCGTCATGCCAAAGCTGCTCGAAACCCCCACGCTCAAGCTGACCGGCATGTCCATTTCTCCCATTTTTTCAACCGTTTGCGCCACCGAAGCCCGCAGGCGTTCCGTCATGCGCCGCGCCCCCTCCTGCCCGGTCTCCGGGAGCAGCACGACAAACTCATCTCCACCGTAGCGGCCAAGAATATCTGAACGGCGCAGCACACCCTGCATACGGCGCGCAATATTGGTGAGCACCTGGTCACCGGCGGCATGACCGAAGGTATCATTGATGTGCTTGAAATTGTCAACATCGATCATCACCACTGAAAGCGGACGGCTGTACCGCCGTGCCTGGTAAACGGCACGCTCGGCCAGTTCCAGGAAATAGCGGCGATTGGCCAGTCCGGTCAGCGTGTCGATGGTCGCAAGACGTTCCAACGCGGCTTGAGCCTGCTTGCGCTCATCCACCTCGCGTTGCAGTTCGACGTTGCGCAGTTGGTAGATTTCAGCGTCTTTGCGAGCATTCTCCACTTGGTGAACGATTTCGATGGTCTTCAGGCGGCGGTCCGATTCTTCGTCAAAAAGCAGTCGTTCATTGCGATAAAACTGTTCGAAGTGCTCCAAAGCGGCTTGCTGATCCCCCATTTGTTTATAAACCTCGCTCAACTCGGCATGGCACCGGACAACCTCGCGCTTGGCGCCGCTCTCCTTCGCAGCCTCAAAGCCGCGCTGCAGGTAAGTGAGCGCCATCTCCATGCGGCCTTCACGAGCATGCAGCGTGCCAATCCGCCGCAGGGCGCGCGCCACTTCCTGCCGCCTGCCGATCTTTTGCGAGACCTCGGCGGTAAGCTGCAGGAAATTAAGCGCCTGGGTATAGTCGCCCATCTCCAGGTACAGGTCGCCGACCGAACTGAGCGCCTCAGCCTCACCGGCGTGATACTCGATCTCCTGGTACATTTCAATGCTGCGTAGCCCATGCGCGCCGGCGGGTTTGTCCTGACCGGTCATGCGCAGTGCATTGCACAGGTTGTCGTGGATTTCCGCCTCCAGGCGGCGGTTGGTGGTCGCCCGCGCCAGGTCGAGCGCCTGCTCCAGATGAGTGAGCGCTTTGGGTGCATCGTCCAGGAGCAGATACAAGCGGCCAACATTCGAGCGGGTGGCTGCTTCCCCCGTCTGATCGCCCAGGTTGCTATAGATCGTCAATGCGTGCAGTAAATGCTGCAATGCTTCCGGGTAGGCGCCCATGACCAGGTAGCCACCGCCCAACCCGTTGAGCGCGGTGGCGATCAGCGCGTCATCATCGCCGGGGGCAAAGCACTCCAAGGCCTTAAGAAACGCCGGAATAGCCTGATCGTAGGCTTCCAACTGGATACTCGCGCGGCCTTCCAGTAGCAGGGCGCGGCCAAACGTTTGCCGGCCTTCTGCGCTTCCTGAATATTCAGCCGGATTCAGGTCTGCGAGCTTGCCCTTGACTGCGTTTTCACCCAGCATGGTCAATGCCTGGCGCGCCAACGATAGCGCATGCTGCGGGTCTGAGCCGGAAAACAGTTCAGCGGTACGCAGGTAAGCGTCCACCTTTTGCGCCAGGGCTTCCTGGCTTAATGGTCCGGTGCGAGTTATGGGCGAAGGTTGATACACGAGGATCCCCTTGATACCCCATTTCTGTTGCAACTTTGATACCGGGGCAGGTGGGTGTCACGTGCCGTGTGCCAGGGCAGGCTTTGACGGGCTCAGCCAGCGGGGGGTTCAGTCTGCCGCGGGCTTCGACAGGCCCGGCCAGCGGCAGGCTCGACCAACGCAGCGCATGGATGCATAGTGCTGTTATGAAATTGTTTTTCTTTTATCGCAAAGGGGAAAGTGCCTGGCGGTGGAAATAATCCATTGAGAAAGTTGCATGCAATCCAACGATCAGAAACGCTCAAACGTAGAGCCTCTGTTGATTCCGGATGGTTTTCTAATGAAACGTCCTCACCCCTGATGATTGGTGTTCAGAAATTGTTTATTCTGCCAGATATTTTTCCGGTGAAGAAAATAACGGATCAAAGTCCATAAAATACCAAAGCCATATTTAAAGCTGCGGGACAGATTAATCGAGGAGGCTTCAGGAAAATAACGAGTGACAATGGGTATTTCTTCAAAATACAAATTACAGGCCATCCCCTGGGCAATTATTTGAGTGTCGAAAACAAAATCATTGCTATTCTGAGTAAACCGAACCGTTTCAAGGTATTTTCGTGAATATGCTCGAAAACCAGAATGGATTTCAGTCAGGTACCTTCTGAAAATTATGTTCGCAAGGGCCGTCAACAAGATATTTGCATCATATTTCCACCACGGCATGCCCCCCTCAAGCGACTTTCCGCCCAGCATGCGTGACCCAAAAACTGCGTCGGCTTTTCCGGCAATTATGGGTTGTACCATCTGTGAGATTAAAGAGGCATCATATTGGTGATCAGGATGTACCATAACCACGATATCGGCGCCCATTGCAAGCGCCTGAGTGTAGCAGGTTTTTTGATTTGCGCCATAGCCACGGTTAACTTCATGCCGGAACACTTTGAGACCAGCCGCAGTTGCAGTTTCAACCGTCCGATCGGTGGAGTGATCATCCACTAGAATGATATTCTGCCGATATTCAGTTGGGATTTCTGCGAGTGTGCGAAGCAGCGTTCTTTCAGCATTATATGCCGGCAGCACGATGATGATCTTAGGTTCATCAATTGTCATGGGTGTAAACCCTCTCGATCAAGTTTTGTCCGGGCTACAAATTGATATGCAAGCAGGTTAGGCAGCAACCGGGTCAGTCGGGCTAATAGCATGTGAATAAATCTTCCAACCCGGTTTTTCGAAAAGAATGGATTTACTCGATTAAGCGGGATGGGTGTAAATTTTAACTCCTCGATTTTCAATCCTGAATTAACTAACAGCTGGCTGAAAGTATGCTTTGTAAAGAAACGAAGATGAGACCGGTCGAGAATTCCATTTTCTGAATAATTGAACTTCCCAAACAGCAAATTTATCCGCACCCAAAGATTTGCCACATTCGGTACAGAGATGATGAATTGTGTTTCAGGTTTTTGGAGTCGGATCAAGCGATGTAGGATGCGCGCCGGGTCGGGATTATGTTCAAGCACATCCCCCAAAACAATCACGTCCTGAGAGGCTATAAATTCATCCGGTACATCATCGAAGGCGGCACACAAATGCTCGTTATAGAATGGACGCGCCAGTTCTGCGAATTCTGGAACAACCTCGAGCCCTTTAAGATAGAAACCAGATTGGTTAAACCTTCGCCCAACAACACCATGCGAGGTGCCAACATCTAGCACACAGGAACCAGAAGGTAAACCTGCCAGCCAATTATTTATGATCGTATGACTCGACCAGGGATCGTCTTTTTCCATGTAGCGTTGGGTTAGCGGTATATCCATCCTGAGAGTCCTATTTCTGCAAGCAGCGGGTGTTCACCTATAAGATCAATACCTGACCGAGGCGACAATAATCAATCAACGGGCAAGTGAATGTGCGCATTCGCAATACCATAAATCGAACGAAAAAGACTGGTAGCGGATTACACCAAATTAAATCAAAGTCCAATAAGGCAGTCCAACAATAAAATGCACACTGGAAATTAACGCCAAAATAACGATGATCGAGGGCTTCCATCTTTCAATTCCAAGACCCGTGAGAAGCAACAACGGGACTGTAAAATCCAAAGTATATCTGGGGCCAAATTGGGACCACCCAGTGCCCATGAGCAGCAAAATTGGAATCATCGTGAAAAAGATCGAAAGGGTCAGTACCCAGACTGGCCATTTTTGCCGTGGTTTCCAGAATGCGCCAAACGCGCCAAAAAACAAAGGGCTCATCAGAAAAAGGCTACCCCCCATAAAGGTTTCATTGCTGATTGGGAAAGGATAAAAAATGTACTGGTAGTACAGGTTTATCGGCACATAATGAAGATTAAATGCACCGTACTGTTCAAAATTCTTGCGGAAGAAATCTGCCATGAGATGGTAAGCAATTCCGTTATCCAGCGGATTACCAAAACGAGCCTGGTTATAGTACAGTAAGAATCCAAGGCCAATCATCAAGGGCAGCGCTGCCAGTGTCAGGTTGCGGAATGTGCGGCCCCAACTCCATGAGTTTTCCCTGGTGAGTAGATAAACTGCCGGAAATATACCGGTAAAGACAAGGTGATTGCGGGTAAGCATGGCACCTGTTAGGGCCAATCCTGTAAAGAACCAGGCCTTAGGACCGGACAAGGAGAAAGCCGCTAAATACGCAAGAATTACGCAGGTAAAGCCAAGGATCAATGCTGTATTCCAAACCCTGCCATTGGGTGCCAGGGTAAAATGGACAGTTCCAAGTGTAAAGAAAAAGACTAAAACACTTCGCTGAATTTTTGAAAGGCGTAGAAATTGGTTTTTCGTGGTTACCCTGAGAAGTTGCGCAACCAGGCCAACATTAAAGATAGCAAACATAGCTGTATAGACCACATCATTTAACCCGATACCAAAGATACGAATAAATGGCAGGATGACAAAGGCAGGGAAAGGCGATTGGTAAAGAGAATACTGGCCGGCAAAATACACCAGATCATGCGTCTCTGGCGGGATTTGGCGAAACCAAAGTTGACCATTGAGAAAAGCATCTGCAAGGTAGTTGAAATAAGGAAAACGCGAGATAGTAAAAATCCTGCCTGAATAAAGAGAAATCCCCAGGTAAATAAATGCGGCAAAGATCATTGCCCCATAAGGTGCTTCCCAGATGTTAATTGCCGCCTGTATCATCCGGTCGAAGAAGGAAGGGGGATTCTTGTCCAGGGCAGTTGTAGTGATGTCCATAAGTGAAAATTTTAGCATTAATTCATGGAATAAATTTTCAATCGAATAGGCTAATCGTAATCCGGTATAATGGGCCGAAATAAACCGTATCTACCCATCGCGCTACGGCACGGCGTCAGGAGCATGGATGGAATCTAAAAATATCTGGATCATCGTTATCGCGGTCACCGTCATTTTTTGCATTTGCCTGACAACTATGCTGTTGCTCACTGGAGTGCTTGCCTGGCGCGTGATCGACACTCAGGGCGGGTTGAATGCCCCCATCCCTTACCAGGAACAATCTAACCCGGACGAGCCGGTCCCGAACCCATTAAATCCGAATGAAGTGCCTGAACCCGCCGGTGAGGGTGCTTTTGAGACGCTGAGGAATTTGCAGACGGCACAGGTGCCGGTAAACAACCCGCTCGATCTGGCAGAACGGCTGCTTGGCATACCGGATATCCCCGAGACAGTCACGCCAACCGGTCCTTATCAAGTCGGCGACCGGCAGCGTTTCTGGGTTTCCAATACGGAGACCAATGAGACTTTCCAGGTCGATGCTGTGCTGCGACAGGTTGTGGACAGCGCCTATTTTTGGATCGAAGAAGGCATCACCTACCGCGACTCGGACCTGAACCGCCTGGCAACCACCTTTAACGATGAGATTTACCCGGTCAACCGGGCATTCTTTGGCAGTGAATGGTCACCCGGCATCGACGGTGACCCGCGGTTGTTCATTTTATATGCCCATAACCTTGGCGAGGGTACAGCCGCTTACTACTCCAGCATCGACTCAGTCAACCCGCTGGCACACCCTTATTCCAACGCTCACGAAATGTTCATGGTCAATGCGGATTCTGTCGGTTTAGATGAGGAGTACACCTTTGGGGTTCTGGCGCACGAATTCCAACACATGATCCACTGGAATAATGATCGTAACGAGGATTCATGGTTGAACGAAGGTTTCTCTGAGTTGGCGGCTTTCCTCAACGGATATGATCCGGGGGGATTCGATTATCTGTTTTCGTTGAACCCCGACATGCAGCTGACAGATTGGCCGCTCGACCCCGATGCGCGCTCGGCAAATTACGGCTCCTCATTCCTCTTCGTCTCCTACTTCCTGGATCGCTACGGCGAGCAGGCAACGCAAGCGCTGGTCGCCAATAGCAAAAACAGCATGGACAGCGTGGATGCCGTACTCCAGGACCTAAGCTCGCAGGAGTTGATCGACCCGCAAGCTGGCAGCGCTGACGACCTGTTTGCCGATTGGACCGTAACAAATTACCTCAACGACCCCGAATTTCAGGCCGAGCGCTACGCCTATCACCGTTATACCGATCTGCCCAAATTCCACGAGACGGAAACCATTTCGACCTGCGATGGCGCCTGGGAAACACGCACGGTCAGCCAGTACGGCGCAGATTACATCGGCATCGACTGCCCGGGTCAGGTCAAATTGACCTTTCAGGGCGCCAGCGAGGTGGGTGTACTTTCAATGGGCGCCCATTCCGGCGATTTTGCCTTCTGGTCGAACAGCAGCGATGAATCCGATATGAGCCTGATGCAAACTTTTGATTTCCGCGGCGTAGAAGCTCCGCTGACCTTCGAATATTCTGTGTGGTATAACCTCGAGGTCGATTACGATTACGCCTACCTGTCTGCCTCCACAGACGGCAAGACCTGGGAAATTCTACAAACCCCCTCCTGTACTCTGGACAACCCATCGGGCAACAGTTACGGCTGCGGCTTCAATGGAACTTCCGGCGGCTACCGCAACGAGTCGGTTGACCTTTCCCGGTACGCCGGCAAGCAGGTGACGCTGCGCTTCGATTACGTCACCGATGCCGCCATCACCGCCGAAGGGCTGCTGCTCGACGATGTCGCCATCCCGGAAATCGGTTATGCCAGCGATTTCGAGCAGGATGGCGGCGGTTGGACTGCTGAGGGTTTTGTGCGCATCGAAAACCGCCTGCCGCAGACTTTCCGGGTGACGGTTGTGCAAAATGGCCGGGAACAGTCCGTGCAATATGTGGAAATTAATTCAGCCGGCACAGCCGAATTAAATCTGGACAATCCTCGCGGCAATCAGGTAACGGTAATCGTCAGCGGAACAACCCGGTTCACGCGTGAAAGGGCCACTTACGCTTTCAGTGTAACCCAATCGCAGTAAGACTTAACCATGTATCAAAAAAAGCGGAGAAATCTCCGCTTTTTTGTATCCACTACTCTAATTTAACCTGCGGCTGGCGCAACTTTTCCAACTCATTTTCCAAATCCATACGGCGTTCCTCGGCAGCCCGGCGCACTTCGCCAGCCAGGCGGTCAACCGTATCGGCAATCTGCTGCTGTAAGGCTTTTCCTGAATTAGGGGCAAACACAAGCGCCAAAACGCCGCCAACCAGAGCCCCTGTCAACAACCCCGCAAATAATGCAACAAACCGGCGCATCGTTCCTCCTCTATCCATTGATTTTTATTTTTTGCATATCCAGCTTCACATTTGATTATACCGCGCTGCGCGGCTTTGCCAGGCCTAACCTGATAAACACCATTGGCGCCAGCCAAATTACCCACAGCCCGATTAAAGCGTACCGCAGAAAACGCAACCCATAGCTTACCAGGTCGGAGGTGCGCGGAAAGAGGGCACCCAGGCCAAGGTAAAGGATCAGCAAGCCGGTAATCCCCAACAGGTAGCGCAGCGCGCGCTGCGCCAGCGGCCCGTGCGGGTCATGGGCGCCATTGCCGCCAACCAGCAGTGCTGCGCCTGCCAGCATACCAAACCAGGTTCCGCTGACAGTGAAAATTCCTTCGTATGCAAACGGATCGATCGGGTTATTCGGGGCTGCCTGCAATGCGGTCTGGTACCAGGTCTCGGGCAGCATCCAGTCTGATTGCCCGGCATGGACTGCCAACCCGGTCACGACCATCACCAGCGCGGTCGTAAGGGAAAAACCAAGACGGTAGGCCAAATTCTGCGATTTAAACCATTTGACCAGCGGTTTCTCGAACATGATCATTAGAATTAACAGCAGCGCGCCAATCACCCAGCCAAGGATCACATCTCGAAGGAAATGCACGCCTAGGTACATGCGGGAAAGGCCCATCAGTAAAATGATGAGCGCCGCTACCCAGCCCGTCTGGCGTTTGATACCGGCAGCCATGACGCCCCAAACGCTCATGGCATTTTGAGAATGTCCCGAAGGCAAACCAAAGCTGGGTTCGGAAGAGTAGGCTTGCACGCGCGAATCAATCCAATAAGGACGCGGGCTGTGGAACAATATTTTGAAGACAGCATTGGTGCTGTTGGAAAGCATCAGGATGATGCCCATCCGCAGACCCAGGCCAGTGTCAACACACCAGTAGAGTATGGTCAGCAGCAGAATATAGAAATTTTCACTGCCCAGCCAGGTGACTGCTGACATTACCGGCAGCAGCCAGGTTCCAAGTCCCTGCAGAAAAAGGTTAACCGTAATTTCCCACTGTGTCAGTGCGTCCATTCAATCAACTCCGGGCAACATTAACGGGGGTCAGGGTTTTGCAGAGCGGTTGACGACTCGGATTGTTTTATTGTACACTCAAAGATATGAAAATTGCACCAAACCGCTGGTGGGATTGGACAGCCGTCCTGTGTTTTCTGGCCGCTCTGATCATCGTTTCTTACCGGTTGAGCGACACAAAATGGACTGAAAATCTCAACCTGGTTACCTCGCTAACTATATTAGGCGCGGTAATCGGACTCCTGCTCGGAATCAGCCGGTGCCAGCGCTGGGTGGCTACCTTGATCGGGTTGGGCTACTCGATTGTGGTCCTCCCCTGGCAGTTGATCAAAATTATCCCCGGCGAAGTGGCTTATGCAGAGAAGCTTGCCAGCCTGGGCGGCCGCCTGTGGACCAGCTTCGATCTGTTCCTGCGCAACCAGCCGCTGACCGACCCGGCGTTGTTCCTGGCCAACATGGCGCTGCTCTTCTGGCTGGCAGCTATCGTTGGGGGTTACTCGCTGACGCGTCATGGCAAACCCTGGCTGTCGATGATTATTGGCGGAATCGCAATCATCATCATCGACATTTACCATCCGGCGGTTGGTAACCGGGGTATTGCTATGGCGCTTTACATCATCCTGATGCTGGTGTTGGTCACCCGAATGCACTTCCTGCACCGTAAACGCGAGTGGGATGGTGAAGATGTGTCAGTGGATACCGACACAAGCTTTTCCTGGTCCCGCGGCGCCTTGATTACCGCTTTTGTGTTAGTTCTCCTTGCCTGGAATGTCAATGCGGTGGTGAAAGCAGTCAACCCCAACGCGCCGGAACGCCACCACGGGGTCACGCTGTGGAATGATATCCGCTTGCGCTTCGAGAACGCGGTCAAACCACTGCGCGGCACTACTGTGGTTCCACGCGAATACTTTGGCGACCAATTTTCCCTGGGGCAAGGTTCCCAACTGTCCGATTCTCAGGTTTTTAAAGTTGATCCTACGATTACAGGTAGGATCGGCGTGCCGTATTACTGGCGCGTGCGCAGCTATGACCGTTATGAAAATGGCCGCTGGGCAACCTCCGTCAACAACGAGGCGCCTCTATCCACAAACACTGCAGTCGTTTCATCTGAGCGCTATACCAGCCGCATAAATATCGGCTTCAAATTCCGTCCAGAGCGCAACCTTAGCATGCTGTATGCTCCCTCCATCCCGCTGACAGTCAGCCGACCGGTAACATTGTTGTACGACGAAATTCTTGGCAAACTGGTCGATGTAACGGTGGTTTCGGTTGACCCGATGGTACGAGCCGGCGAGACTTATGAAGTCGTTTCGATGATCGCCGCCCCGACCGTGGCGCAATTACGCGGGGCTGGCGTCGTATACCCTGAATGGGTGACGAATAAATATCTACAGTTACCCGCTGCTATGCCCGCATCGATTTCCAATTTGGCGCTCGAAATCACCAGTGGTATCGAAAATCCTTACGACAAAGTGGTCGCGGTGACGAACTGGCTGCGGGATAACATCGAATACAGCCAGATCCTGCCCCAAGTCCCGCAGGGCGCAGAACCCATCGAATGGATGCTTTTCGAACAAAAACAGGCATTCTGTAACTATTATGCCACCGCTGAAATATTAATGCTGCGTAGCCTGGGCATCCCGGCCCGCTGGGTGGTTGGCTACGCCCAAGGCGAATACGATCCAAACGCGCGGGTTTATATCGTACGCGAACGCGACTCGCACGCCTGGCCGGAAGTCTTTTTTCCGAAGTACGGCTGGGTGGAATTTGAACCAACTGCTTCGCAGGCATTCATCAACCGTCCATCCGGAGCCGGCAGTAACACAACCGGCGGTCCGCAGCCTGGGGCGAGCGCCCAGATCGACGAAGGGGACACCGCGCTTGACCGGACAACAGAGGAAGATCCTAATGCCGGGCGTTTTGATAGCCGGAATGACCTTGCAGCCATGGGCTGGGCGACGTTGCGGGTTATTGCCGCTATCGGTGCGGTATTGTTTATCCCCTTGTTCGCCTTACTGATGTACCTGTTAGGACGGCGAAACCCCAATCATGCTTTGCCAGTCGTGATCGAAAAGACACTGCGCAAGCGCGGTATGAAAGTGCCAGCCTGGCTGGGATTATGGTCGCGTTTCACCCACCTCTCACCCATTGAACGCATATTCATCCAGGTGAGCTGGCAGCTTAAACTGTTACGCAATCCGGCCCAGGCTGGTTCCACGCCCCTGGAGCAGATCACTCAATTGGTTGATTCTTTGCCGGCCGGCGCTTCGCCGGCTCGGACGGTGCTGGAGGAGTATCAAAAAGCGGCCTACAGCCCCTACCCATCCGATTACAACGCAGCGCGGGACGCCGCCAAAGCCCTGTGGAAATTAACCATCATGAACCGGCTGAGTACGGCGGGTGATTGGATCACTGGCGCCCAAAGGCCGATCGAAAACGCGCGTTTCACCCGGTCGCGTTGAGCAGCGATCAACCCGCTGACTGCCAGATGCGGGTAACGAAACTTCGCAACTGTTCCATTCCCAACTTCAACGGTTCGATCTCGATGGTTTCGCGGAGCGTGTGCGGGAAACCGCCGCGTGTCAGGCCAACGCAAATTGCGGGAAACCCACGGCTTAAGGGGAAATTTGCATCCGTCGAGCCGATTTCCAGCGTGACGGGTATATCGAGCGACTGAAGGATGACTGCAGCCAAATTGACCAGTGGATGTCCGGCAGGAATCTCACCTGCGGGGCGGTTGCCAATCGATTCAAGGGTAAAGTGCACGCCAGGCTTTTCCTGAGCTTGAACCGCCCGGCGAACGCGATCATTCAGTCGCGAAAGCGCATTCTGGTCTTCCGCCCGCAGATCGAGGTCAAAATGCGCCTGCGGCGCAATGGTGTTCACTGAAGTCCCGCCCTGGATGATGCCGATGTTCAAGCTAGACCGCGGCTTGTGAGAGGTGGTCCATTCGGTCAAATCTGCCATGACCCTGACCAATTCGTGAATGGCAGAAGGTGTGCCATAATCCACCCACGAATGCCCGCCAGCAGTTTCGGCAGTGATCCGGTAGCGCATGACACCCAACCCGCGGTGGCAAACCTGACCCAACCCGAGGCCTTCAAGAATCAGATAAGCTTGGACCTCTCCCTGAAACCGGTTCACCAGCGCTTGCATCCCGGCTAAATTGCCAAGACCCTCCTCGCAGACATTGGCTGCCAGCCAAATATCTCCGGGGTAATGAATATCCTCGGCTGCGAACTTATCCGCCAATGCCAGCAACGCCGCCAGACTGGTCGAATTGTCCGCTACCCCAGGGCCGGTGAGTCGAACATCGGTGCGTTCCAGTGGGAGCGGCGCAGTATCGCTGTGAACGGTGTCCAGGTGAGCGCTGATAACCAGCGGCTTTGCTTTTCCACCCGGCCACCGGGCTAAAACATTGCCAGAATCATCCTGCACAACTTCCAACATTCCCAGCCGGGCGAATTCGGACTGCATATAGGTCGCCCGCGGACCTTCATGGAAGGTCGGTGCAGGGATTTGCTGGATCGTACCGATCCAATCCACAAACTGGTTGAGCTGGGCTTGCGAGAACGGATTCATGCCCGGCGCACCAGCGGGCGCAGCGATTCCAACCGCATCTGGACCAACGAAGGCAGGGTATCCTGCGCGTAAAACGGCGTCACGCCTTCGATCACGATGGACGCCGAGATATTCCCGCGTAAAGCAGCTTCCAACGGATCATAGGTTTCTCGGAATCCCGCCAGGAAACCCCCGCAAAAAGCGTCCCCAGCCCCGGTGGGGTCCACTACGCGCGCCGGATAAGCCGGAACCATCCAACGGGTACCGCGGGCATGGTCGAGCACATATTGCCCCTGGACGCCGCGTTTGATCACCACCAACTCGCAACCGTAACCGGCAATGGTATCCGCCATTTCCCACAGATCTGCACTGCGCCCCTGAAAAAGTGAGCGCATTTTATCCTCGGAAGCGTGAAAAACGGTGATTCCTCGCAGTATCCCAGGGATTTCATCCCAGAAAATAGGGGTCATATAGCTGGTCGACGGGTCGAGGGTTATCGTGGTGATGTGCCCCTGCCGGAAAGCCGGCGGCAGCAGCGTGTGGCTCAGAAAATCGAGCGGAGCGATATGTGCGGCGGTTGCGTCCAGATAATCTTCCGGAAAGTCGGTGATTCGCGCGGTAATGTCACTTGGCTGCAAACGGCTGTCAACGGCTTGTCCGGGCTCCACATACCCCAGCAGAGATTTGGGGTACTTCAACCCGCGGTGGGCAAAATGAGCTACCGGGTTGGTGAGCGAACGGGTTTCCGCGTCTGGATATGCGGCAAAAAAGCGCAAGTCAACCGCCTTAGTCAAAATGCGAATGCCGCGGCAATCGAATCCCAACTGTGAAAGCTTTTCCAACCAATCCTGCGGGTAATCTTCCCCCACCCGGCCAATCAACCCGATTTCATTTTGCCACAACTTCAGCCCAAAACTGGCATATAACAGGCTGCCGCCAGGTACATCCAGCGCTTCACGTCCGGCCACCGGGAGGATATAGTCCCGTTGGAGTTTCCCGGCAACAATAAAACGCAGCAATGAAGGGCTTCTCATTGATTAATTTCCAGCCATCTTCGAATGGTCGAACGATCGGCAATCATAATTCATGAAGCCTTAATGAACCCGATTCGGTTGCCTGCTGGCCGACAGATTCACTTCCCTATTGGGCGCTCAGTGCGCAACGGTTACAATGCGGACGGTATAAGTACGGAATGGACGCTCAGCGGATTATTTTTTGCTGCCAATTTCCGAAATCAATCGAAGCAGGCCAAGAACGCCTAAACCGACTTTCACTCCGTCACCCGCGGTTAATTTGGGCGATTGCTGTGCCTCTTCCGCGCGCTGGACCAGGATCACCGCTGCCATTGCGCCTGCTACTGCGCCGAGCAGCGCTCCTATGATGATCAAATCTCTTCTTTGCTTAACCATGGATGTGTGATCCTCCTGTGACCGTTTTCAGGTTCAAAAGCGCGACCGTTACAGGCCAATTTTCTTCCAAAAAGATCGCCATGCCGCCCAGCGGCTGAGCATATTGATCTGTGGCTGAACAGCTCGATGTAGTATCGTATCCACTTTAACGCTGAAGATTTGCAAATAAAGTTGAGCCAAACGGGTATAAGTCGGTACGTTTCGTAAAAGGCGAGAGAATAAGAATATCATACCTGCAGTAAAAATTGTAAAGAACAATCCGGTGAAAATCAGGGGGATGATCAACCAGACGGTGGCGAGATTGGCCCACGTCCCGGTGACCGTTGACCCGCGGGTAGATGCGATCGCGGCCAGCACGATCAGGGCGATCACGCCTGCACCTGCCAGGATAACCGGCAACAGGATCTGCCAAAATACCTGCCGGCGATGACGCAGGGAAGGCCTGGTGCGGGTCGCTTTGGGCGTGGAATTCATTGGATAATTGTAGCATGGATTATAGGAGGTAATTCTGTAGAGCGAACTTCAGTTCGCTTTCTGCGGTAAACGCAAACTAAAGTTTGCGCTACAGATTCTTCCCCAAGACCGCTCTAATATCCTCAGCCGAAATAGCTCCCTCCCGTAATACCCGCACATCCGGGACGGTGCAATCCACCACAGTCGAAGGCACCCCGCCCGGGCATGTCCCGCCATCCAACACTAGTTCGATACGCCCGCCCAGCTGGTCGAGCACATCAGCGGCGGTTAGCGGGTTACCAGCGCCTGACTGGTTGGCCGAGGTGGTTGCAAGCGGACCGCTGGCCTGCAGCAAATTCAAGGCAAAAGGATGGTCGGGCATGCGCACGCCAATGGTCGGCAACACGGATAATTGAGCCGGCAGTTCCGCCCGGCGTGAGACGACCAGGGTCAAGGCGCCGGGCCAGAAACGGGCTGCCAGCGCTTCTGCCTGTTCGGAAAACCCCGGTGTGATCTGGGGCAACTGTTTCATTGTCCCGATCAGCACGGCGATGGCTTTGCTCATGTTGCGTTCTTTGGCAGCATACAAGTGCTCAATTGCTGCGGGGTTGAATGGATCTGCTGCCAGGCCGTACACAGTATCAGTGGGAAAGGCAACCAACCCGCCAGCCTGTAACACCAGCAATGCAGCTTGAATCGCCTGGGAGTCGGTAGTCGGTAGGATTGTGGTTTCCATTCAGCATCCTCAATTTCAATTTAAGATGAATTGACTATACGCAATAAGCGCGGTAACCCCGCCAGATCGGTTTTCAGATCCACCTCAGCATACGAAAAAATTTTACGTGCCAGGGTTGGTGCGCTTTCCCCCTGCCCGGCTTCGATTTCGAGCAGCATCAGACCGTCCGGCGCCAACCAGCGCGGTGCATCCGCTAACAACCGTTCGATCAGCCTCAGGCCGTCAGTTCCCCCATCCAGCGCGTCCGCCGGCTCGAAGCGCGCAACTTGCAGGTCAGCCAGTTTTTTAGAAGGAATATACGGCAAGTTGGCAACCACCAGGTCAAATGGTTCATGACAGGCAGATAATAAGTCCATCTCCAGCAACGAGACCCGGTTTATCAAACTCAAGCGGCGCATATTTTCCTGCGCGACCCTCAGTGCCAGGCGCGACCGGTCGGTAGCGCAAATCCGAAGGTCGGGTATATGGGTTGAAAGCGCAGCGCTGATGGCGCCAGAACCAACCCCGACATCGGCGGCCTGACGGCGGTCAGGATGCTGTTTCAACCAGGCAAGCGCTTCCTCGACCAGCAATTCCGTTTCTGGCCGGGGGATCAGCACCGCAGGCGTGACCATCAGGTCCAGGCCAAAGAACTCCCAGTGCCCAAGAAGGTAAGGCAAAGGTTCACCGCTTGCTCTGCGGTTTATAAGCTGAGTGAGCTGTTCCAATTGTCCCGGGGTAAGATTGCGCTCCGGGTGTGCCAAAACCGCAGCGCGGGTGAGTTGCAATACCGATCCAAGAATGAGCTGCGCCTCCAGCCCGGGTTGTTCGACGCCGGTCAGCTGCTGGCGGGCAGTTTTGAGCCACTCGCCGGCGTCAGTCGTCAAACTCTCCACGGGTGGACAGGCGGTCCGCTTCAGAACGAATGGAAAGTTCATCGATGAAGATTTCCAGGTCGCCGTCCATCACGTTCGGGAGGTTGAACGAGGAAACATTGATACGATGATCGGTCACCCGGTTTTGCGGGTAATTGTAGGTGCGGATTTTTTCCGAGCGTTCACCGGATCCCACCTGCGAACGGCGGGTTTCATCCAGGTCCGCCTGGCGTTTGGCTTCTTCCAATTCAAACAAGCGGGCGCGGAGGATACCCATGGCGCGCAGCCGGTTTTGCAACTGAGAACGTTCGTCCTGGCAGGCTACCACAATCCCGGTTGGCAAGTGGGTGATGCGTACTGCGGTGGCGTTTTTTTGGACATTCTGCCCGCCGGCGCCAGCCGAGCGGTAAATATCAATTTTAATGTCTGAATCAGGGATCTGAATATCAATTTCGTCGACCTCAGCCAGGACAGCCACGGTCACGGTCGAGGTGTGGATGCGGCCGGAAGCTTCCGTCTGCGGAACGCGCTGAACGCGGTGAACGCCGGATTCGTACTTCAAGCGTGAATAGGCGCCCTTACCTTTGACGTTGAAGATCACTTCCTTGTATCCGCCAATGCCTATTTCGTTTTCCGACAGGATTTCGACGTGCCAGTTGCGCCGCTCGGCGTAGCGCGAGTACATGCGGAACAAATCAGCAGCAAACAGGGCGGCTTCATCACCCCCCGTACCGGCGCGCACCTCGACGATGACATTGCGGTCATCGCGCTTGTCTTTGGGTACTAACAGCGCCCGGAGCTGCGTTTCCAATTCATCCAGTCGAGGCGTAAGGTCTGCCAGATCGAGCTGCGCCAGTTCGCGCATGTCGGCATCCTCGGAATTTTCGAGCTGGTGAGCCTGATCGATGCGTTCGGAGATCGAGCGGTAAGCTTCGGCTTTGGAGACAATTTCTTCCAGGTCGGAGCGTTCCTTGGCCAGTTCGGCCGTGCGCTGATAATCGTTGATAGATTCTTCTAACATTCGGTTCAGGTCACTGAACCGGGTTTCGATTTGGGCAAGTTTTTCAAGCATACAGAATGATATCTAATCGCTTTCTTTTAACGTTTGCGGGTGAATTATACCAGAAGGGCGGAAATTCAAGTGTCACGTATCAAGTGCCACGTGCCAGGTGAGACATCGAGCGTACTTGGTACTTGACACATGACACATCTTTACCTCCCGTTCACAAAACGTTAACTTACCCTTCGCGAGCGGTTAACCCCCGGTTGGTACGATAAGCACATGAAAAAAACTATCACAGGAGAAGAATTTAAAATGCGCCGTGTATTTTCAGTCGTATTGTTCGTAACCGTCCTTAGTGTGGTCATGGCAGCTTGCGCGCCTACCGCGACCCCAACACCTGCCGCCGAAGCTACAGAAGGCATTCAACAGTCTGCGCCAACAGACGTCGTCCAACAGCCTGCTGCAACAGAAGCGGTACCCGCTGCGGCCGATCCCTTCGACATAAACCCCGCTGACTTCAGCGGTGACATCACCATGGCGGGTTCTTCCACCGTCTTCCCGGTCAGCGAAAAAATTGTGGAGCTCTTCAAAGCTGACGGCTACGAAGGCATGGGCAACATCAAACTCGACTCGATCGGCTCTGGCGCTGGTTTTGAGCGCTTCTGCACAAGCGGCGAGACCGACATCTCCAATGCCTCCCGCGGCATCAAAGACTCTGAAATCGAAGCCTGCAAAGCCATCAACCGCACCCCGATCGAATTCCGCGTCGGTACCGATGCTCTGGCTATCGTCATCAACCCGGAAAACACCTTTGCAACCAACGTAACACTGCAAGAACTTGCCAAACTGTTCTCGAACGAAGCTCAGCAGTGGTCGGATGTCAACCCGGCCTGGCCGGCTGAAGACATTCACCGTTATGTTCCAGGCACCGATTCGGGCACGTACGACTTCTTCATCGAGTTCGTAATGCAAAAAGTTTTCGGCAAAGAGACCGGCGAAGAAATCTTCCTGGGAGCTGCCAATCTACAGGCCTCAGAAGATGACAATGTACTGGTGCAAGGTGTAGCGGGCGATCCGTATGCCATCGGTTTCTTCGGCTTTGCTTACTACAAAGAGAACGAAGACAAACTTGGCATCCTCTCTGTTGACGGCGTAACCCCCGATTTCGATACCGCTGAAGCCGGCACATATCCGCTGGCTCGCCCGCTGTACATCTATTCGGACGCCACCATCATGCAGGACAAGCCGCAGGTCTCCGCCTTTATCGGCTACTACCTGGCTAACGTCTCTGACATCATCGGCGAAGTCGGTTACTTCCCCGCCAGCCAGGAAGCCATCGATGCCGCTAAGCAAGCCTGGCTGGACGCGCAACCATAAGTCGGCGGCCTACAAAAATCAAAATACAACAGGCTGGCGGGGTCAGATGAACCGCCAGCCTCTCCGCACGAAGAAACCGAAGAAAGAAATTTGAATGGATAACACGGCTCGGATGACCGGAAAACGAACCATAACAGCCTGGAAAAAACCCATCACCTATAATTTACGGAAAAAGGCCCGTCCAACTGAAGCGATTATTCAGTCATTTTTGTTTTTCTGCGGGGTCGTGTCCATTCTGACCACGCTCGGGATTGTCTTTGAATTAGGCAAGGAAGCCTGGCTATTCTTTGGCGATCCAGAAATCAGCGTGGTGAAATTCCTGACCGGAACCGAATGGCAGCCTAAAATTGGCAAGTTTGGTGTGCTACCACTGTTGAATTCCACACTGATCACCAGCCTGATCGCTGTCACGGTGGCGGTACCGCTTGGGATAGCCACCGCGATTTTTTTGAGCGAGTATGCATCGCCGAAAATGCGTTCGGTGTTAAAACCCATCCTCGAAGTTCTGGCGGGGGTTCCGACCGTAGTTTACGGCTATTTTGCGCTAACCTTTATGACTCCTCTGCTGCGCAGCCTCGTTGGCATTCAGAACGTGGATGTGTACAACATGGCTTCCGCCGGTCTGGTGATGGGCATCATGATATTGCCTTTGATCAGTTCCATGAGCGAAGATGCTCTCAGTGCGGTACCGCAATCGCTGCGAGAAGCCGCTTATGCACTTGGCGCCACCCGGCTGGAAACGGCATTACAGGTGGTGCTGCCCGCGGGGCTCTCTGGAATTATTGCTGCTTTTATCATCGGAGTGTCCCGCGCCGTTGGCGAGACCATGATCGTGGCCATTGCCGCCGGATCTGGGCCCAATTTCACCTTCAACCCGTTCAATGCAGCCGAAACCATGACCGGTTATATCGCCCGCATCAGCGGCGGCGACCTCTCGTACAATACGCCAGATTACAACAGCATTTTTGCCATTGGCCTGCTGCTTTTCCTGGTCACTTTTGGGCTGAATATTCTCAGCCGGGCCATCTCCCGCCGCTTCCGTGAGGTTTATGAATGAACCAGATAAAACCAACAACCTTCGGTAGTGACCAGGAAATGCAGGATGCCGAGAGAGTCTTCCTCCAACGGCGCCACCATCACGCCCGGTTAGCGCAGTCTGTTTTTCAGCTAACCACCCTACTGGCAGTGATTTTTCTGGCTACCCTGCTGGTCACGGTCGTCAATAAATCCATGGGGTATGTGGTAGTCGAGAACCAGGTCGATCCGGCTACCCTTTCAGACCGCCCGCTTTCCGAACTCACCGCAGGCGAACTGGCTCAAATTTTGCGAGAAAATCTGCGAAAAAACCGGGTGCGAACGCTCGAACGTGCCGGCTTCCTCGAAGACCAACCTAAAAGCACCCTGGTGCAACTGGTGGAGACCGAAATCATCCAGCCCGAGGTAGTGGAAAGCTACAACCTGTTTCCGTCATTGATCAACCGCGGCAATATTATCGCAGACGCGGCGGTAAATTTCCCGAATGCCAGGGTCGAGTTCCGTTACTGGCTGAATGGCGATTTCCTGGTCAACAGCATGGCCAGCCAACCTGAACTGGCAGGGGTGCGCTCGGCGCTACTTGGATCGTTACAACTGATCCTGATAACTATTGTGGTCGCTTTCCCGATCGGGGTAGGCGCTGCGATATACCTGGAAGAATATGCATCGCATAAATCTTGGATCAACCGGTTGATTCAGACCAATATCGATAACCTGGCCGGAGTGCCCTCGATCGTCTATGGGATTCTCGGTCTGGCTTTATTCGTGCGGGCGCTCCAGCCGCTCACCAGCGGTGCGTTGTTCGGTGTGGAAGGACAAAACGGACGCACGATTCTTTCCGCCGGGTTGACCATGACGCTGCTGATCCTGCCCATCCTGATCATTAACGCGCAGGAAGCTATCCGGTCCGTACCCGATTCCTTGCGGCAAGCCAGCTATGGACTGGGCGCCACGCGCTGGCAAACCATCTGGCATCATGTCCTACCGGGCACCATGCCTGGCATCCTGACCGGTACCATTCTGGCCATTTCCCGCGCCATTGGTGAAACTGCCCCACTGATCGTGGTCGGCGCTTCGACATTCATCACCAGCGACCCAACCGGGCCGTTTTCCAGCTTTACCGCATTGCCCATTCAAATTTACAACTGGACCACCCGCCCCCAGCCTGCTTTCCAGCATATCGCTGCGGCAGCCATCCTGGTGCTGTTGATCTCCCTCTTATCCCTCAATGCGGCTGCCATTTTGCTGCGTAGCCGTTTCTCCAAACGTGTATAATTCAAGGAAGATATGAACCAACCCTCCAAATATGTCATTGAAACCCGCGGGTTGAACATTTTTTACGGCGATTTTCAAGCCGTCAAAGACATCAGCCTGCAATTCGAACGCAACCGCATCACTGCCATCATCGGCCCTTCGGGCTGCGGCAAAAGCACTGTCTTGCGAGCATTCAACCGCATGAACGACTTCGTGCCATCAGCCCATTCCACAGGCGAAGTGCTGTACCACGATCAGAACATCAATCACCCATCCGTGGATGCGGTCCAGTTGCGGCGCTTGATCGGCATGGTCTTCCAGAAACCGAATCCTTTCCCCAAGTCAATTTATGATAATATCGCCTGGGGCGCCAAAATGAACGGCTTCCGCGGCAACTCCGACGACCTGGTCGAGGAAACCCTGCGTCAGGCAGCGTTGTGGGATGAGGTCAAAGACAACCTAAAGAAAAGCGCCCTGGCGCTATCCGGCGGTCAACAGCAGCGGCTGTGTATTGCACGCGCTTTAGCCGTCCGCCCTGAGATCATCCTGATGGATGAACCTTGCTCGGCGCTGGACCCGATTGCCACGCTGAAGATCGAAGACCTGATGCGCGAGCTATCGCAAAACTACACCATCATCATTGTCACGCACAACATGCAGCAGGCAGCGCGCGCGTCGGATTACACCGCCTTCTTCACCATGGATACCGACCGATCAGGCATCATGGTGGAATACAATGAAACCAGCCTGATTTTCACCAAACCAAAAGATCAGCGAACGGAAGATTACATTACGGGACGCTTTGGGTAAACCTGACAGGAAGAGGAAAATCCTATGCCGCGCAACACTCTCAATCGTCAATTAAATATGGTTCAGGATGAAATCCTTATCCTGGGAAGCATGGTGGAACAGGCGACCCGGGCCGCCGTGGGGACGCTCAAATCTCGCGACCTGCGCGAGGCTAAACAGGTGTTCGAGCAGGACCAGATTATCAATGAAAAGCGTTTCGCCATAGAAAATGCTATTTTAATCTTGATGGCAACTCAGCAGCCTATGGCACGCGACCTGCGTACCCTGGCAGCGTTGTTAGAAGTTAACACAGAACTGGAACGCATGGGGGATTATGCCAAGGGCATCGCCAAAGTCACCCTGCGCATGGGTGAAGCCGAGGTCAACCTGCCGATGGTGGAAATCGACCAGATGGCGGAACTGGCAGTCGGGATGCTGCACCGCGCTCTAGGCGCTTTCATCGAAGAGAACGCCAATGTTGCGCTGGCCATCCCCAAAGAAGATGACCGCATCGACGACCTTTTCAACACCGCCTACTCCAAAATTCTGCATGAAATGGTGGCGAATCCCGCCACGATTGACAACGTCAACCTGGCGCTGTGGGTCATCCACAACCTGGAACGCATGGCCGACCGCGTATCGAACATTTGCGAACGCACGGTTTTCATCGCCACCGGCGAATTGTTCGAAATGGACGGGATGGACGAAGAAGATTTGAATGTCTAGGGAAGAAATAACCGGACAGGAATGAAAAACAAGCCCAACCCGAATTTACAGATTTACGGCGCTGCCACCATGATGACCCACCTGACAGCGCTGGTGCAGGAGATGGAAGGAGTCCGGCTGGCCAGGGACATCGAAGCCGTCCACCGCATGCGGGTGGCCTCGCGGCGGCTGCGCGCCACCCTGCCGCTGTTTGGGCAGCAGCTGGCCGGAAAGCGGCATCTGGTCTGGATCAAGACCATGCGCGGCATCACCCGCGCGCTGGGCGCAGCGCGCGACAGCGACGTGCAGATCGAGCATGTCACTCAATTCCTGGAGCCGTTGCAGCCCCCGAATCGCAGCGGCATGCGGCGCTTACTGCTGCGCCTGCGCCAGCAACGTCTGGCATTGCAACCCCAGGTGATGAAAGAACTCAACAAATTCGAAAAAAGCGGTGTGGTGGCTGAAATCGCGCAAAAGCTGGCACCGTTTGATATCTACCGCGACCGGTTGGACGTCGATGATCCCGGATTGCTCAAACTGGCTGATCAGGCGATTCGTGCTCGCCTGGATGATTTTTTAGATTTCGATGCGATTGTGGACCAACCCGAACGGATTGAAGAATTGCACGCCATGCGCATCAGCGCCAAACGATTGCGCTACACCCTGGAGACCTTTGCACCGTTATTCGAAGAAGGCCTAAAAAACTACCTGAGGGCCATGCGCAGCGCCCAGGACATGTTAGGCGCTATCCATGATTGCGATGTCTGGGCAGTGTACATCCCGCAGTTCATGGGCGAGGAACGCCTGCGCACTGCTGAATATTTTGGCAGCATTCGAACTTTCAAACGACTGGTGCCGGGGCTTAGCCTGTACCAGGATGCCCGCCGCAGCGAGCGCGAATCGGTGTATGCCGCCTTCCGGGAAACCTGGGCAGGTTGGAAGTCTGAAGGACTTTGGGAAAGCTTGACGGCAATCCTTGCAGCGCGTTTGACGCCGGTGGTGGAACCAGCGCTGCCGCCAGCTGAAAATGCTGCTGAAATCTCTGCCCCGGTTAAAGCTACGCTGCCCGACGACTCCGAACAGAAATCGTCTGCCAGTTCAGAGACTTTGTAATCACGCTGTCAATTCGCGTTGGGCAGCGGTTCAAGGTGTTTTGCCAGAACCAGACCGGCAATAACCCACGGCAGCATGGCGAAAAGGCCGACCATGCCGGGTCCTTCCAGGTCAAAAATAAAATCAACCCACACTGAACTGATGCCGGTGATGGCATAGGCGTAGATTGCCCAGGATACAGGGACCGCGGTGGTATGGACCGGCTGCTTGATCAACACGTCCGCCAGGATCAGGTAGATGGCCAGCGCGGTAAAAGTCGTCAACCACCAACCCCAAAAGTTTTGCAGCGGCACGCCAAAGTAAGCGCCCTGCGTTTCCCAGACCCAGTGTCCACCGCCCACCATCATGGGATCCATTGCCAGATCCCAGGCTGTCATGATTATCCCGGCAGCCGCAGCCACCAGCAGACGCCGCGAGGTGGGCGAACCGTAGTCGGCCGGTACAACCAGGTCTGCCATCAAATAGGACGCATACATCATCATGAACCAGGCAACCGGGATGAGCAGCGGTACCAACCCAAGAAATTTCGGACCCAGCATATCGGTATAGTGATAGGGGCCGTACACTTCGCCGGTCGCTACGCCGTAGCTTTCGAACGCCAGGCTGACCGCGCTGACGGTAATCGCCATAAGCAAAATGCGTTTCCAGCCAAAGCGCTGCGCGCCGTGTAAGATTGCAAAAGCAAACAATACCAGCGTATTGACCGGTGTCAGCCAATTCATGACGCGGTGAAAAAAAGTGGCATTGACCAGCGCAATGCCGCTGAGCAAACCGGCAGCAAATAAGAGCCCCAGGGTTATTTTACGGTTGAGCATGCGGTGACTCCCCTGCCAGTTCATCTTTCCAGACCAAATCGACGCCGAAAACTTTGCCAAATGACAACGCAGCCTGCTGAACGACCTGTTTCATAGGTGGGGTCGGTGTTACCAGGTCTGCCATAGCAGCCATACGCACGCCATCCAACCCGCAGGCTACAATTCCCTGCCAGTATTCCATCTGCGGCGCAACATTGAGGGCAAAACCGTGGCGGGAAATCCCTCTGGCATCCACTTTGACGCCAATCGATGCGATTTTCCCGGGCTGGGCTGCCGGATGATCTATGTCAACCCACACGCCAGTCAATCCGGCGCGACGTTCAGCCTGGATGGCAAATTTCGCCAGAGTGTGGATGAGAACTTCCTCCAATCGGCGGATGTAGCCGACAAAATCCGCCTGCGGCAGGCGCTCCCCCTGCCACCCCGGAACAGCCAGCCGCAGCAGCGGGTAACCGACCAGCTGCCCGGGTCCGTGGTAGGTGATGTCGCCGCCTCGGTCCACCTCCACCACCTCGACGCCGGCCTGAGCACGTTGCTGTTCATCCCACAATATGTGATCTCGACCGCCGCGCCGCCCGATGGTAAAGGTATGCGGGTGTTCCAGCAGCAGCAGGATTGGAGTTTGCGTCCCGCCAGCGATTTCGGCCGCCAGCCGGTTCTGCAAGTCCCAGGCGGCCTGGTATTCAACCTGGCCAAGCCAGATGGCTTCGATAGTCTCTCGTTGCGGATTCATATTTCTCATTTTAGCTGATTAAAGGTAATCCTCACCTGGGAAAGATACTTGCAGATGAGGTCAATCCACCTGAAAATCGGGGTAGCGAGTGGGTCAACCCCTGCCTTTGGCTTCGACAGGCTCAGCCAGCGTGTTCCTCGTGCCCTGAGCCTGTCGAAGAGTGCGGGGATGGGTGCGTCATGGATGTCAACCGGTGCTTCGACACGCTCAGCCAACCGAGTGGGTTACAAACGGCGCAGCGGGGGCAGTTCGGCAATATGCTGAAACAGGTCGTGCTCCACCTTGCCGTCCGGTGAGGGAACGGCCCGCATGTAGATTTCCTTGGAAGCAAGCATGCGCCTCAGCCAGGCAAAAACCCCGCCTGTCAATGAACTGGCCGATTGGCTGGCATGGCAGGCTGCCGCTTCGTCGCGAATATCCGCGACGGCTCGGTAATCGATCACCGCATCGGTCGGGAAGTCTACCTCGGCAATGGCAACCAGATCGATGTCCTTGTTTTTGCCGAACTTATGCGGGTCGCGGCCCAATAAACGCATCATGCGCATCATCAGGCGCATGAATTTACGCGGGATGGTCTGGTAATATAGTTTATCCGGCGTAAAGACCGGTAAATTCTGCAAATTGGCTGCTGCTGGATCGCCCGCAAGGTCGAAGGCACGTACAGTTGCCTGGTGAATGGCAATATGATCCGGATGGTGGTAGCCGCCAATCGGATCGAAGGTGACCACCACCTGCGGTTTGATCTGACGGATGTGCCTGGCAATCTCTGCGGCCACTCGTTCGGACGGCTGGGCGACCAGCGCTCGTACATGGCTGTTATCCGGCGAGCCGGGCATGCCGGAGTCGCGGTAATCCAGGAAAATGACTTTTCGCAGGCCGAGTTTTCCTGCTGCGCAACGCAGTTCCGCTTCGCGCCGCTCGGCGATGGAATCATATCCCTGCAGCAATGCCGGGTCCATATCGCCGGCTTCGCCGCGCGTCGCGCAGATCAAATAGGTATCCACGCCGCGCCGCGCGTAATAGGCGATGGTTCCGCCCATGCCAAAAGTTTCATCATCCGGGTGCGCCAGGACCGCCAGCAGAACCGGTCGTTTCTTCTCTGGCGAGGAATTGTCCGCAGAAACTGACTGAATAGCCGCATCGCCTGGCTGTGTTGAAGCAGTCATGAGGAAGTCTCCCATTCCATGTCGCTTAGTATTGGTACATGTCCGGATCGATCTGTTCAGCCCAGGCGTTTATTCCGCCAAACAGGTTGTAGACATGGCTGAAGCCGGCTGCTGAAAGCAGATGAACGCCGCGTGCCGAACGAACGCCGGTGCGACAGAAGAGGACGTATGTTTTTGTTGGGTCAAGTTCCTTGAACCGCTGGTTTAAGCGTTCCAGGGGGATGTTCACCGCATCCGGCAATGCTGAAATTTCCAATTCAATCGGGTCGCGCACATCCACCAGCTGCAGCGGCTGGCCGCGGTTAATCCATTCTGCCAGGGTCTCCGGGTCCAGGTCGCGGCCTTCGCCCGCCATGCCGTCGTTTACCACACGGGTCGGGACCCCGCAAAATTCTTCGTAATCGATCAGGTGGGTGATCTCCGGATTGGGACCGCAAACTTTACAATTCGGGTTCTTACGCAGGTTGACGATTTGCTGGCTCATGGAGAGAGCATCGTACAGTAGCAATTTTCCGGTCAACGGCTCGCCAATGCCAAGGATCAACTTGATCACCTCGGTCGCCTGGATGGTGCCGATGGTTCCCGGCAGCACGCCAAACACGCCGGCATCGCCGCAGGCCGGGACGCTGCCGGGCGGCGGCGGGGTTGGGAACAGACAGCGGTAACAGGGTCCCACCCGGGCGTCGAATACGCTTACCTGGCCCTCGAACCGGAAAATGGAGCCGTACACGAACGGTTTGCCGGTAAAGACAGCCAGGTCATTGAGCAAATAGCGCGTGGGGAAATTGTCGGTGCCATCCACCAGGATATCGTAACTAGCGGCGATGCGTTCAGCGTTTTCCGCGGTGAACACCTCGTTGTAGGCGTCCACCTGGATGTACGGGTTCAAGCTGGTCAGGCGCTGGCGCGCCGATTCGACCTTCAGTTTTCCGATTGCCTGGGTGGAGTGCAGTACCTGGCGCTGCAGGTTGGAGCTGTCAACCACGTCGTAGTCGATAATGCCGATGCGCCCGACCCCGGCGGCTGCCAGGTAGAGCGTGACTGGCGAACCCAGCCCGCCGCTGCCGACCACCAGCACCGAAGCATTTTTTAGTTTACGCTGGCCTTCCAACCCCACTTCGGGAATTAGCAAATGGCGCGAGTAGCGCAAAAGTTCTTCTTGAGAAAGATTCGGAAGCGTCATATGTCCTCCGGGACAAGAGCAATCATACCAAAACCCGAGCGCGAAAACAAATGATTGCGAGCACTGCGAAAGCGAGGGGGAGACCTGCGGTTTGAAGGCGAGCACGAGCAATGGTTGACCGGCACCATACACTTAGAACAAATAACCTTTGCGATTAGCGTAGATCACTTCGTTCCTCGCGATGACAAAAAAAGGTGGTACGTTCAAAAAACGGAATGCACCCTATCCGCTCCCATAGGTTGGGTCGATGACTGGTCATTTAATAACATTTATCCTTTCAGCCCCTTAACCCGACCAACAAAAACTTTCGACAATGTTACAATCTATTCATGCATGTGATCCTCACGCATGAACAGGCCGACTTTGACGCCCTTGCTGCGTTGCTGGCTGCCCGTATCCTGAACGAACGTGCGCTGGCAGTGCTGCCGCGCAGGGTCAATCGCAACGTGCGCGCCTTTCTCAACCTGTACGGCGCGGAACTGCCCTTCATCGAAGCACGCGACCTGCCGTCCGAACCGATCGAAACCATCACCCTGGTTGACACCCAGTCACTGATCACCCTCAAAGGCCACACTAAAAAGACCAAAGTGCACGTGGTAGATCACCATCAATTGCGTGATGACTTGCCCGGCGATTGGACCGTCGTCAACGACCAACTTGGCGCCTGCACTACCATCCTGACGGAAGATATTCGCGACCACAATGGTCCTTTGAGCGTCCTGCAGGCTACCACACTGCTGCTTGGCATTTACGAAGATACCGGCTCGCTGACCTATATCAGTACCACCGCCCGTGACGCGCGGACAGTGGCTTACCTGCTCGACCAGGGCGCCAGCCTGCGGATCGCCAGCGAATTTCTCAACCCGCCGCTGTCAGAAGAACAGCGTGAGATTTACAATTCGCTGCTGCAGTCGGCTGAGACGGTCAATATCCACGGGCAGAGCATCGTAATCTCAACCGCCGAGGCGCCCAGCCTGAACGAAGAAATCTCGAGTATTGCGCACAAACTGCGCGATTTACTCGACCCGGACGCGCTTTTCCTGCTGGTAGGGACTGCAGAAGGGGTACGCCTGGTTGCCCGCTCCACCACCGACCGGGTCAACGTGGCCGAGGTGGCAGCCCGCTTTGGCGGCGGAGGACATGACCGCGCCTCCGCAGCGCTGGTCCGCTTGCAAGTCTCCGAACCTACCGTACCTGTGCCGCTGGAGGCTGCCTACCAGAAACTCCTGGCGCTGCTGCCGGAAATCGTCGAACCGGCGTTGACCGTGGGACGGATCATGTCGCGCGGAGCCCGCGTTCTGACACCAGAAACCTCCGCGCAGGATGCCGGAAAATTAATGCAGCGCTACGGCTACGAGGGCTACCCGGTGGTCAAAGACGGCAGAGTCCTTGGCCTGCTGACGCGCCGCGCGGTTGACCGGGCGCTGTCGCACCGCTTGAACCTGCCGGCTGCCAGCCTGATGGAAGCGGGAGAAATCACCGTCACCCCGAAAGACACCATCGAGCACCTGCAGCGTTTGATGGCGGATAGCGGCTGGGGCCAGGTGCCTGTGGTCGCGCCGGAAGACGGACATGTCATTGGCATCGTCACCCGCACCGATCTATTAAAAACCATTGGGGGCGGAGAAGCGCTGCTTTCCGAGCAAAACAACCTGGCCGAGCGGCTGGAAGCAGCCCTGCCGCCTGTTCGGATTAAGTTCTTGAAGTTGATTGCAGAACAAGCTTCCAGCCAGCACTTGCCAATTTACATTGTTGGCGGCTTCGTGCGCGACCTGATCATCAATCGCCCGAGTATGGACTTTGACATTGTGGTCGAAGGCGATGCCATCCAACTGGCGCGGTCGCTTGAGAAGTTATTTGGCGGCCGGGTTGCCAGTCACAGCCGGTTTGGCACCGCCAAATGGCAAATTAATGAGGTCAAAAATGCTCTGGTCCGGCGCTTTTCAGCCGATGCGGAAAAAGATGCGTTAGAGCTGCCGGATACGTTGGATTTCATCAGCGCGCGCACCGAATTTTACAATTACCCGACTGCCCTGCCGACTGTAGAACGCGGCAGCATCAAGCTCGACTTGCACCGGCGTGATTTCACCATCAACACCCTGGCGCTGCGGTTGGACGGGCGGCATTACGGGATTTTATACGATTACTGGGGCGGTTTGAACGATTTACAAAAAGGGCTCGTGCGTGTGTTGCATTCACTCTCTTTTGTGGATGACCCGACTCGCATGCTCCGGGCGGTGCGCTTTGAGCAGCGTTTTGGTTTCGAAATCGAAGCCCGAACGGAACAATTGATGGGTGAAGCGCATGACCTTCTCAAGCAAGTCTCCGGCGACCGCCTGCGTCACGAGCTGGATCTATTGATGGCGGAGGAACACCCGGAAAACGGCTTTGCCCGCCTGGATGCGATTGGATTGTTGCGCGCCATCCATCCCTTCCTGAATTGGAAGACCGAGTACGCCCCTGAAATGCTGTCCGTCCTCAAACAACCGCTCCGTGACGGCTGGTCCTTGCCGGAGACGCTGGGTGCTACTCCGATTCGCCGGGCGCTGGCTTACCTGATCTGGTTTGGACGCTTCCCCGAGGAAGTCGGGCAGAGCATTGCCAACCGGCTGCGTTTGTCGCACCAGTTGATCACTGCCATTCACGATGTCGGGCAATATATTTCCCGCTTGCCTGAATTGATCGACCGCAGTCCAAGCCGGATCGTAACGTTACTGGATGAAGTCTCCTTGCCAGTTCTATATGCCATCTATGAGTTATCTCCATTGCAACCGCTGTGCAATATCATCAATCAATATGTCACGCGCTGGCGCCACGTTCAACCCACCGTCGATGGATACGCCTTGCTTTCGCTGGGCCTTGAACCAGGTCCAGCCTACCGCCAGATCCTCTGGTCGCTGCGGGCTGCCTGGCTAGATGGCAAAATAAATTCCAGCGATCAGGAAACCGCCCTGCTGCAGCAGATGCTACAAACTTTCCAGATATAATGGTGCAGAGGGCTTATGGATGTTGAATTAACCCCCATTTTGGTACAACCGCTCACCATCCGAGAAGCGAAATATGAAGACCTGCCAGCCATGGAATGGGAAGGGGAATTTAAGCACTTCCGCAACCTTTATTCAGACGCCTTCCGGCGTTCGCAACATCAGCTAAGCCTGATTTGGCTGGCCGAATTGTCCAACCAGGGTCTGGTTGGACAAGTTCTGTTGCAATTGAACTGCGATCGCCCTGAACTGGCTGACGGAACAGATCGGGCTTATTTGTATGGTTTTCGCGTCCGGCCAGCTTTCCGCGGGATAGGCTGCGGCACGCGCATGGTCAACCACGTGGAAAACGACCTGCGTTGGCGCGGTTTTTCATGGCTGACGCTCAATGTAGCGGTCAATAACCCACTGGCGCGCAGTTTGTACAGCCGCCTCGGTTTCGTGGTCGTTGCCCACGAACCGGGCATTTGGTCCTACATTGATCATACCGGACGCCGGCAGTGGGTCGAAGAACCCGCCTGGCGCATGGAAAAGCATCTTTAACGATCAGGGCGTTAGCAATTTATCGAACAGTTCTGCGCCATGCAGCCCTGCATCCAACGCCGCCTGGCCGGTGCTGGTCTGGAACCACAGGCTGATGATTTCGCCGAAATTCGTGGTGAAATTGATCTGGATGTAACCGCTTTGCGTCCCAACCAGCGTGTCGGCCGGGATATCCTGGACGAAATTGATAATCCCCTCGGTCAGTTCTCCCAGGGTTTGCTTATCCTCGATATTCGTGACCGGTACCTTGAAATATAAGTCAGTCTGCCTGGCAAGAAAACGCGCCACGCTGCCATCTGCAAGGACGCAATTTTCACCATACGCAGCAGCATTGACCTCTGCGGCCAATACCTCCTGTTTTTCCAGGCGCTGCTGCAATTTGGCGCTGACATCCGGCAGTGGTTGGGTCGCCCAAACATAAGCACATTGCGTGTCATCGATCGCTGTCTGGCCGGGATTGAACATGTCCGCCAACCCCTGCAGATTGCCGGTGAAATATAAAATAGCCAACCCCGCCAGTACCAGCACTGCCAAAACTAAAATAAATTTTCTCATGGTTCTCTTCGCTTGAACCACAGCCAGACCGATGGTCTTTGGGCTCCCTCCTGCCCATCCACCCGCTGCTGCAGGTCAAGTATCCCTCCCAATTCGTTGATATCGTCTTCAGTCAATCCATGCCTGGGGCTGCTGCCCGACTCGCTGTAGTGCCCGTAGATCATCCAGACACCGCCGGGCGCCAGCAGGCGATTCAGGTTCACCTGATAAGCTTTCCGGCCGTCCTGGCTTAATTGGTGGTAACAGCCAATATCCAAAATGTAATTATATTCATCCTGCACTGCTGTCAAGCGGGTAACATCGTCGACTCGCACATCCGCCTTTATCCCGGCATTTCGCAGCCGCTTGCGCGCCGTTTGCACGGCCAGCCGCGAAAAATCGACGCCAACAACCTGCCAACCCTGTTGCGCCAGATAGAGCAGGTTGGTCCCCGTGCCGCAACCCAGGTCGAGCGCTCGCCCGGGGGAATGACTGCCCGCAAACGCTTCCACCTCCGGCGGTACGATGCCGGTATCCCAGCGGGGTTTTCCCAGCAGGTAGCGCAGGTTGAATTCAAGCCGCCGCTTCAAGCCAATCATTCTCCAACTGACCGGCGGACGCGATCAACATCCAGCCCGCCGACCTGACGCCAGAGTTCAACGCCATCTGCTGCGAAAAGAATAAAGGTGGGGGTATATTCAAACCCCATTTGATCTGCCAATTCGCGCCCGCCCTTGGTGTGGATATCGACCCGAATGACATCCAGCCGGCCAGACATTTCCTTTTCCAACCCGTCCACGACGGGTTTCATCGCGGTGCAACCCAGTCAATAGGGTGAAAGAAATTCAAGCAGAACTGGCTTGCCGGAACCAATCTGGTTGCGCACCTGTTCAGCGTTCGTGTTTTTCGTTCCGGCCGGATGCAGCACCACCCAGGCAGCCACTAGCAGCAGGGCTAAGACCCCCAGTAGAATCCCTCGGCCAAGGGTAAAGCCGCGCCGGGCAATGAGCGCAACCGCAAACCCAAAAATGACAACGCCGCCAAGGATGAAGGAGAATTGGTTCAATATTCGATCCATGAGTCTTCCTCCACCTGATATAATAGGGGATGTTTTGCTGGTTGGTTCCAGGGTTCTTTTGACAAGAACCATGTCCAGTCTTAACTATCCCAGGCTGGCGCCATCACTTCCACAAAAGGGTTTGGTTAATGAAAGAGTATACCACTGAGTCCATCCGCAACATTGCCCTGGTCTCTCATAGCAGCGCGGGTAAAACCATGCTGACCGAGGCCTTCCTCCATTTCACAGGCGGTTCGACCCGTCTGGGACGAATTGAAGACGGCACAACCGTTTCCGATTATGACGAACAGGAACACAAGCGCGGGATTTCTCTGTACACCACTGTTGTCCCGGTGGAATACAGAGATGTGAAACTCAATTTTCTAGACACCCCTGGTTACACCGATTTTGTTGGTGAAGTGGTTTCAGCCTTGCGCGTCGCAGATAGCGCCGTGGTCCTCGTCGATTCGGTATCGGGGGCCGAAGTTGGGACTGAAATCGCGTTGAATTATGTTAATCAGTTCAACCTGCCGCGGTTTATCGTAATTAACAAGATGGATCGTGAAAATGCCAATTTCCAAAAGGCGCTGGCATCCATCAAGGATTACACTGACATGCGAATGGTACCGGTGCAAATCCCCTGGGGTGAAAAAACTGATTTCAAAGGCGTCATCGATTTAGTCACCATGAAAGCCTATGAGGGCGCTGGTAAAACAGTGGTCGAAATCCCGGCCGAGTATAAAGATGCCGTTGACGAAGCGAAAGTGGCTTTGGTCGAAGCCGCCGCTGAAGGCGAAGACGCCTTGCTCGAAAAATATCTCGACAGCGGTGAACTCACCAGCGAGGAAATCATCCGTGGCCTGAAAGCAGTCGTGTTGAGCGGCGCCTATGCCCCAGTGTTCGTCACCGCTGGTTCGCATGAAATTGGTCTGGCGCCTTTGTTGGATGCCATGCTCAATTTCCTCCCCTCACCTGCTGCGGTTGCCCCGATCAAAGCCGAGACGAAGAATGGTCTGCAAGAAATCAATGCCAGTGACGCCGGCCCGTTGGCATTGTATGTTTGGAAAACCACCGCTGACCCATTTGTCGGCAAGCAAACCTTCTTCCGGGTTTACTCCGGCATGGTCAATTCTGACAGCCGTGCCTGGAATCACACAAAGAACATTGAAGAGCGCTTCGGCACCATCAGCGTCGCGCGCGGCAAAGAGACCATTCCAGTAAAAGTCATTCACAGCGGTGATCTCGGAGTTGTACCCAAGCTGTCAGAAACGGTTACCGGCAACACCCTGGGTGACAAGACACACCCGCTGACCCTGCCAGTCCCAGCTTACCCAAATGGGCTGTACCGTGTTTCGATCCTACCCAAGACTCAGGCTGATTCGACCAAAATCAGCCCGACCCTGACCCGCCTGTGCGAAGAGGACATGACGCTCTCCTGGCACAACGAAATGGCGACCAATCAGACGATTCTGCAAGGCATGGGTGATCAGCACATCGATGTGGCTATCAAACGCGCCGAGACCAAGTTCCAGGTTAACTTTATCGTCGGTGAGCCCAAAGTGCCGTACCAGGAGACGATCACCAAGAAGGCGCCTGCCATGTACCGCCACAAGAAACAAACCGGCGGATCGGGTCAATTTGGCGAGGTGCATTTGCGCGTCGAGCCGCTGCCCGATAAAGAGTTGGAGTTTAGCTGGCAAGTAGTCGGTGGGGCGATTTCTCAATCGTATTTCTCTTCCATTCAAAAGGGCATCACATCCGTCACGAAGGAAGGCGTCATCGCCGGTTACCCGGTGCGCGGCGTTCTGGTGGCTATCACAGACGGGAAGGAACACCCGGTCGATTCCAAGCCGGTGGCCTTCGAAATTGCCGGCCGCGAGGCCTTCAAACTGGCCTTCAAAGATGCCAGCCCGGTGCTGTATGAGCCGATCATGATGGTCACGATCACTGTGCCGGAAGGCCACATGGGTGACGTGTTGGGCGATTTGAATACCCGCCGCGCCCGGGTACAAGGTATGAACAGTGAAAAAGGCCGCTCGATCATTACCGCCACGGTGCCGCTGGCAGAAATGCTGCGTTACACCACCCAGTTGCGCTCAATAACCGGAGGTCGCGGGATTTTCGACATGGAATTCTCGAGCTACGAAATTGCGCCGGCGCACATTCAGGCTGAAATTGTGGCTGCAAGACAGAAGGAATTAGCGGAGAAGAAGGAAGAATAATCTTCTTCCGGGGTTACACAAAACCAAGAAAAATTCCGCCTGTTTGGGCGGAATTTTTTGTTGCTACCTAGGACACCAGATGGTTTTCAACTGTGACTGCGGCTACCCTCAGGCCAACTGTCATTGCGATGGAGGCCGCAGGCCGACTGAAGCAATCTGCGTTGGCCTTTAGAAGTATGCGTCTAATACCGACTTGACTAGCCGTTCAGCCAGGCGTAGATTACTTCAACCGGCAATATTCGCCGGTTTCACAATGACAAGTGAGCCTAGAGGCGGCTCGCGAGCGCTTCTACGCGTAATACCGCAAATTAAGATAAAATAATTAACTATGAATGCAGATCCATTGGAAATCTTATGGGATGGATTACTCTCGCGCGATCCGAAACGCATCCGGGCAACCTATTCCGGCCTTGACCCGGAGTCACAGCAGGTAGTAATCGAGCACCTGATACGTATGACCAGAGAAGACGGCTGGCACCCGGAACAAATTCAGTCCGCGCAAACCGCCCTGGATGCGCTGAATTCTGAGCATTCCAGCACCGAATGAAATCGAGGAATGTATGGAACTCAGCGAGCTAACGGCAGCGATGCACCAGTTTGTGCAGGCAAAGGGCTGGTATAATCCCGCCAGCCCAAAACCGCAAACCATGCGCAATATCGCCATTTCGTTGAACCTGGAGGCCAGCGAAGTTCTAGAGCATTTCCAGTGGGGCGATACACCGGTTAGTCAAGAAGAACTGGCCAGTGAGCTGGCAGATGTGGCGCTGTATCTGCTACAGCTATCCAGCGTGGCAGAAATTGACCTGGAAAAAGCCATCCTGACCAAGCTGGAGCAAAATTACCAGCGAACGTGGGATGTGGATGAAGTAAAATAAGGGCTGCGAGCATCGAGATGCATATTACCGTATTTGGCAGTGGAAAACCGCGCCCGGGCGACCCGGATTACGCAGCAGCCCAAGAACTGGGTGGATTGATCGCCAGAGCGGGGCACACCGTCTTGACCGGCGGGTATGTGGGCACCATGGAGGCTGTCTCGCGTGGAGCGAACGAAGCGGGGGGCCACGTCATCGGGGTCACCTGTGAAGACATTGAGCGTTACCGCGCTGGCGGCGCTAACCCCTGGGTAATCGAAGAATGGCGCCGCGTCACTTTGTTCGACCGCTTGAAAGCTCTAATCGACGGCTGTAACGCCGCTATCGCTTTGCCTGGCGGCCCGGGTACTTTTACCGAAATTACGCTGTATTGGAACCTGCTGGTTATCAACGCCATCGAGCCCAAGCCCCTGGTCCTGATTGGGGAAGGCTGGCGCCGGGTGTTTGCCGAATATCGCACCACCCTGGGTCATTACGCCAACGAAGCCGACTGGCGCTGGTTGATTTTCGCGCCCAACAATCCAACCGCCCTCGACCTGGCGGTCAATCATAAAATGAAATAATCTTTTTTTCGCCCTTATCTCACGCCGATCGGAATTCAACATTTACATGAATACTGATAAACTTCCAACCCGTAGCGAGAACTTCTCAGAATGGTACAACCAGCTCATCCTGCGCTCCGAAATGGCCGATTATGCCCCGGTGCGCGGCTGCATGGTCGTGCGGCCTTACGGATGGGCGCTCTGGGAAAATATCCAGAGTGCGCTCGATAAGCGCTTCAAGGAAACCGGCCACACCAACGCCGCCTTCCCGCTCTTCATCCCTATGTCTTTCCTGGAAAAGGAGAAGGAGCATGTGGAAGGGTTTTCGCCGGAGCTGGCAGTGGTCACCATTGGCGGCGGCGAGAAGTTGGAAGAGCCACTGGTTGTTCGCCCTACCTCCGAGACTATCATCGGATACATGTATTCCAAATGGATCAAATCCTACCGCGACCTGCCTGTATTGATTAACCAGTGGGGTAACGTGGTGCGCTGGGAAATGCGCACCCGCTTGTTCCTGCGCACGCTGGAGTTTTACTGGCAGGAAGGTCATACCGCCCATGCCACCGCCGAAGAAGCCGTAGAAGAAACGGTGCGCATGCTGAACGTCTATACCGATTTTGCCGTCAATGAGGCGGCAGTGCCGGTTATTCCCGGCCGTAAAAGCGAAACCGAGAAATTCGCCGGGGCGTCCGATTCCTACACCATCGAAGCCATGATGGGCGACACCCGCGCGCTTCAGTCCGGCACCTCCCACTTCCTCGGCCAAAATTTTGCCAAGGCCTTCGATATTCAATTCCTCGACCCGAACAACCAGCAGCAGCACTGCTGGACCACCTCATGGGGGCTGTCCACTCGCTTCATTGGCGCCATCATCATGACCCACGGCGACGATCAGGGGCTGGTGCTGCCGCCGCGCCTGGCGCCAATTCAGGTAGTGATTGTGCCTATTTTCCGCAATGATGAGGAACAGGCCAAAGTAATGCCGGTGGCAGAAACTTTGAATCGCCAATTGGCGCAATTCCGCATCAAGCTGGACGCGCGCAGCGAGGTCACCCCAGGCTTCAAGTTCAATGACTGGGAAATGCGCGGCGTCCCGCTGCGCATTGAAATTGGGCCGAAGGATGTTGACAACGGCGTTGTGACCATTGCCCGCCGTCACCTGCCGGGTAGAGCCGGGAAATCCACTTTGCCGCTTGGAAGTGAACTTGCATCCCAGGTCCAGGCGGTTCTGGATGAAATTCAGGCAGCCATGCTCGAGAAGGCGCGCAACTTCCGCGATGCGCACATCCACGAACCCAAAGACTACGAAGAATTAAAGCAAATTGTGCAGGACGGCTGGGCGCTGGCTTACTGGTGCGGCAGCACCGAATGCGAGGCCCGGGTAAAGGAAGACACCAAAGCCACCACCCGTTGTATTCCGCTGGACCAACCCGAGGGCCAGGGTAAGTGCATCGTTTGCGGCCAACCTGCGAAGAGTAAAGTGTATTTTGCCCGAGCTTATTAAGCCAACCCCATGCCGGCGGTTCAGCTAGCCAGTTTAAATCAGCAAATCGATGCGCTGGCGCAGCGCTTCCTCGAACCGGTTGATTTTCAAAACGGCCTGGAGGCGTTGCTCGTTCGGTATGCTGATCTAACGTATAAACCCGGCCAGGCAGTGCGCCAGACCGGCTTGCCCTATTCGAGCTACCGCACAGCCCCCATTGTGATGCGCGCCCTGGAAGATCGCCTGGCCTTTCTGGCGCCGCGTTACCCCGAACCTGCAATTGCCGTTGCTGAAGGTCTATGGAAAACCGAAAAGACGGAGCCGCGCCGCCTGGCAGCGGTTTTACTCGGGAATCTCCCGGCAGCGCATGTGGATAGCGTTTTGGGCCGCCTTAAGGCCTGGTCTGTTCCCGGGGCGGAATTTGGCCATCTGGAAGCGTTGTTTTCGCTCGGGTCAGTTCGATTGCGCCGGGAGGATTCGCAAAAATGGCTGGAAATGATCCATACCTGGCTCAATTCGACCGATCAGGCAATTGTACGGCTGGGTGTCATGGCCGTCACGACCCTGGTCCATGACCAAAATTTCGAAAATTTACCGGCAATCTTTACCTTGTCCGGCCCATTATTGGCCCAATCGCCTGGTGAGTTGCAAACCGAGCTGCGCACGCTGCTCATTCAGTTAGCGCGCCGCTCCCCTGCCGAGACCGCCTTCTTTTTGCGCCAGGTGATCGGGTCACAGCCTTCGCCGATGTTGCTGCGCATCATCAGGCGCTGCCTGCCCGAGTTTCCGCTGGAAACCCAGACCCGGCTGCGTAGCCTGCTGCAAGCCCTGCCACGTGAAGATAAGGGGTAACCGTCAGGTGTGGGCTAAAATCCTTAAACGCGAACAGAAGAGCCGCGAGTTTGGGTCTTCGCGAAGCCCATGGAAGGTTGCCTGGCGTGAATGGTTCTCTTTAATCTTCCAGGACAAAAACACTGGTTGACAATGACGGGATCGAGAAGGCGCCAGCCGCTAGGTCAAAAGCGGAATGGGTCACTACGGTATCGACCGAGTTGATGAGCACGGGATGTAAAGTAAAGGCTTTGCCGATCATCGTGCTTTCGGTGAATTGGATGGGCTGCTGGTTCGCGTTGAAGAACACCAGGATTTCAGCATAATTCGGATCGACATCTTCAACATCCTCAAGCCGCATCACGATCAAACCGGGGACTTGCTTGGGGCCGGTATTGAAAAAGGTCACGCCAGCAGATACCTGATCTTCCGTAGTCAAACGGAAAAGCGGTGAGCTCTTGCGAATCTGCAGGTATTCCTTGAACACGCTGGCGGCATCGGCGATCTGGGCAGGATCAGGCGCCAGCGCGGTGTTTGCCAGGATCGTGCGGAAGATATCCCATTTATCAGTGCCTTCGATGGGAAGGCCAACGCCCCAGTTGTTGGTGCTGTATGTCCAATCCAGTGTATTGAACCAGTCACCGGAATCGTAAGAGTTTCGATCCAGAGATTTGGAACGCAGCAGGTCATCACCGGCATGGAAGAAGGGGATGCCCTGACTGAACATGGGGATGCTCAACGCCAGATTGTTCATCCGGATGCGGTCAGCCAGGCTCGTATTCGCTGCTGCCTTGATCTGAACGGCGTCGAATAGGGTCTCGTTGTCATGCGCAGAGACGTACACGATATTTTCCTGCGGATCCAGCGTGTAACCGGCTGCAACTCCGCTGTAAAAGACATGGGCGCCGTCAGCTATGCTGCCGTTCCCGCGCATGATGCTGTAGTTTTTCAAATTTCCAGCCAGGCCTAACCGGATCCAATCGGTGTAGTCCAGCAATTTCTCGAGCTGAGCATCCGGTTTCCGCGTTTCCGCCGCGTTGGAGTTCAAGTACAATCCGGTGCTGAACCCCTGCAGGCGCGGATCGTCAAACGGGTTGCCGCCCCGGACGCCGTCGCGCAGCCGGTCATTGAATACCCCGATGCCCGTTCCACCGATGTTCAGTTGAGTGGCGTTGGTTCCACGTGCGTTCTTGGCAACTTCGCCAAAATCCCAGCCTTCGCCGTAAATGTAGATCGATTTACCATCCACGCCATCTTTTTCGAGGGTCAGCGCATCCAGCGCTGCCCGCACGGCTTCCATGTTAGCCAGCATGTGATGGCCCATCAGGTCAAAGCGGAAACCATCCACCTTGTATTGGGCCGCCCAGGTTACGACCGAATCGATCATTAATTTTTCCATCATGCGGTGCTCTGTCGCCGTGTTCTGGCAGCAGGTGCTGGTTTCCACGTTCCCTTCGGTGTTCAAGCGGTAGTAATATCCCGGCACGATCTTGTCCAGCACGGATTTTGCGTCCTGGCCGCTCTGGGAGGTGTGATTGTAAACTACATCCATCACAACCCGGAGCCCATTCTGGTTCAATGATTGGACCAACTCTCTGAATTCCACGATCCGGGTTGAACCGTCAGGGTTCGTGGCGTAGCTGCCTTCGGGCACAGTGTAATGATAAGGGTCGTAGCCCCAGTTGAACCCGTCCTCGCCCTTGATCAGGGACATTGCCTGGGATTGTTTGTCTGAACTGGGGCCGTAAGTCTGCAGAAGGGCTTCATCGGCCGTCAACCAGGTGGATGAATCCTCATTCACGCTCGCAATATCAAAGGCCGGCAGCAGGTGAATATGCGTCAGACCGGCTTCCGCCAGCGACTTCAGGTGCTGCATGCCGTCTGATTCGGCAATCGTGAAGGCCTTGAATTTTCCTCGCAGTTCTTCCGGTACGGTTTCATCGTGGATGCTGAAATCGCGCACATGCAGTTCGTAGATTACACTGTCTTCCGGATTGTTCAGCGGTGGTTTTTCCGGCGCGTCCCAGCCTGCAGGTTTTAAATCGGAATCAGCCAGGTTCACCATCTGGCTCCTGGCGCTGTTCAGCGAAAGACTGTAGGAATAGGGATCGGTGACGCGATTTCTCTCTATCTTCCCGGTCTTGGGAACATAGACCCTGACATCATAGAGATAATACTTGTTTTTCCAATCCGCCTGACCGGTCACACTCCACACGCCAGTTGCGTCGTCGCGAGTCATGGGGTAGCGCTTGCTGAAAAATGCCGAGGAACTGGTATAAACCCGCAAATCCACCGATATCGCCGTCGGCGCCCATAATCTCAGTGTCGGAACTCCATTGGAGAACTCCACCCCCAACTTTCCGGAATAGGAATAGAGCACATCCAGCACCCCGGCAATTTGGACGCCGGTGGCATCCACGACTTTACCCTGGTTATCCCGCACGATTACGGCAATCTGGCTGCGCAGGATTTCAGGCAGCTTTGGCAGGTCGCTCTCTGCTACCGTAAACGCAGAGAAACCAGCCAAATATGGATTTTGTTTGAAACTATCGCCGCCCGGACCGGATTTCTGGTAGGTGAGTGGAATTTCCGAGCCGCCGGCCACCCCGTCCGATGTCAATTCAAGCGCAGCGTTCGGCGAAGAAAACAGCGAATAGCTGTATGCGGGTGATCCAACGATATTCCAGAGAATGGTATCCTGGTCGATCCAAATAGCTTTTTGTTTGGCCAGGCTGCCTTTGGGTGCGCCGGTGGTGCTGATAATTAATTCTTTTTTCACTCCATCGTAGCCAAAGTAGATTTCATCATAATCATTGGCAACGACAAAGGTTACAGCACTCCCGGTAGTGGAAATCGTTTTTTGGCTTACGTAAGGCGATACCGAATAATTGCCGGCCTTGAGCGCTTTGGTGATGAAAGCAAAGTTACCGTCACCTTCCGGATCCTGCAACCAGGAGCGCAGGCAATCCGGGTCATTCCCAGTTGCGCAGCCCAGTTGAGTTTGAAAGTCCCCCACTGCCACAACAATGGGCGTGCTGTAATCATCAGCGATAACATGCGTTTGGTGGTCATAATAGAACGTTACCTGGATCGGCTGGTCGACAACCAGGGGAATGTCGGCTCCACCTCTGGCGGCGTTTTTCCCATAGTTCTCATCCCAGGTGCCATTCAAGGCAACCTTGTATCTTGGCCCTTTTTTATCCTGGTCATTGGCAGGCGTAACCTCAAAAGTACCTTTCCAGATGTTGGAAAGGGCATCGAAAGTTAGATCGGTTTTTTCGCAGCCTGGCATCCAATCTCCGGCGCAGCCCAGCTCGGATTGCATGGTTCCCGCAATGGTGGCCGTGTCTGGCTGGGTAGAAACCTGGGCAGTTGCGAATTGCACCGGATTTGGAAAGACTATTGTAAGGATAATAAAAAGCGAGATCCCACATTGAAATAAAAACACGGGTCTTCTCATTTATCTGCTCCTTAAACATCTGCCTGGCTGCCAGTTTTCATTATTTCAAATCCATTATCGCACATTAATTTGGGGTTGTTTCCTTATCCCCCATATAATGAAACAAACCATTTCGTACCTCGAGAAAATTCGTTTCCTTCCACAATTGATCATCATCTGATATAATTCGCTCCGTGACTGGACCTGTCTGTGGTTAATGCTGCGGACATGGAGACCTGCGCAAATCATCAAGAGAAGGAGCTTGCAGACGTCATGCCTTTAACAAAAGAAGTAAAAGAAACGGTAATTGGTAAATATCACCGCCACGACAGCGACACCGGGTCGCCCGAGGTGCAAATTGCATTGCTCACCAAGCGCATTTTGCAATTGACCGAGCACTTGCGCAGCAACAAGCACGACGAATCGTCGCGCCGCGGGCTGCTCAAGCTGGTAGGGCACCGCCGCCGGCTTCTGGTTTACCTGCGGAGCAAAGATATAGCCAAGTACCAGGCAATCGTTGAGCAGTTGAGCCTGCGCTACCGCTAAAAGAACGATATTGCGATAAGAAGATGGCGAACCTTCACCATCTTCTTATCTTCTACCGGACTTTTTCGGCGCGCAGATCCGCTGCGACAATTTCATATTTTTTATTTACCCCTGGGGTTGGGAATTGAAACCTGATGAGGACGCGCTCCTCCACAGCTTTCAGTCCCTAACCGGGTGGGGGTAAGAGAGGACGTAATGAACATACCTGAAGCAAAGCAGTATACTGCCCAGGTCGGTGGACGCACGATTACCATCGAAACCGGCAAGCTGGCCCAACAGGCCGGCGGAGCCGTCACCCTGCGTTTGGGTGACTCTGTTGTTTTTGCCGCTGCAACCCTGGGCGGCATCCGGGAAGGCATCGATTTCTTCCCGCTGACTGTCGAATACGAAGAGCGCATGTATGCCGGCGGACGCATTCCCGGCTCGTTCTTCCGCCGCGAAGGCCGGCCTTCTGAGGACGCGATTCTCATCAGCCGCCTGACCGACCGCCCGATTCGCCCGCTGTTCCCCAAGAACATGCGCAATGAAGTCCAGGTAATCATGTTCTCCGTTTCGGCCGACATGGAAAATTCACTGGACATCCTGGCGGTGAATGCCGCCTCGGCTGCGCTGATGATTTCCGACGTACCCTGGGAAGGCCCGGTAGGCGCCGTGCGCATCGGTCGTATTGGCGGCGAGTTCATCGTCAACCCGACCATGGAACAACGCGAACAATCCGACCTGGACTTGCGCCTGGCTGGCACCCGCGACGCCATACTGATGGTGGAATGCAGCGCCAATGAATTACCGGAAGACGTGATGGTTAAAGCTCTGACCTTCGGGCACCAGTCACTGCAACCCATGATCGACGTTCAGGAAAAAATGGCCGCGGAAATTGGCAAAGCCAAACGCGCCATCGAAATCAAATCACTGGACGAGAGCCTGATCGACCTGGTGCGCGTGCGTGTCAGCGGTGAATTGGAATCCCGACTGGACGCCACGCACATGAAAGCCGAGTTGTACAACGGCATCGACGAGTTGCGAGACACTGTGGTGGCTGAACTTTCAGCCGCTGATGAGTCCCTCAAAGGCGCCGTTGCCGAAGCCTTTGAAGAAGTGCTGAAAAATGTTGTCCGCCGCCGCATCGTCGACCGCGGTCTGCGCCCCGACGGCCGCCAGCCGAATGAGATTCGCCCCATCTGGGGTGAGGTTGGCGTTTCTCCGCGTGCGCACGGCTCCGGCTTGTTCACCCGCGGCGAGACCCAGGTGCTGACCATGGCCACACTTGGCACGCCCAAGGAGGCCCAGGAACTGGATAACCTTGGCGGCGCTGACTCCAAGCGTTATATCCACCATTACAATTTCCCGCCGTATTCGACCGGCGAAGTGAAAATGCTGCGCGGCCAATCCCGTCGCGAAATCGGGCACGGTGCATTGGCGGAACGCGCGCTATTGCCGGTGATCCCCAGCGAGAAAGATTTCCCCTACACCCTGCGCCTGGTCTCCGAGGTGTTGGCCTCCAACGGCTCCTCCTCAATGGCCTCCGTCTGCGGCTCGACTCTGGCGTTGATGGACACGGGCGTGCCGATCAAGGCGCCAGTGGCGGGTATCGCCATGGGCCTGGTCAAAGAGTCCGATAAAACCATGGTCTTGACTGATATCCAGGGCATGGAAGATCATCTGGGTGACATGGACTTCAAAGTGGCCGGCACCGCGGCGGGCATCACAGCCTTGCAGATGGACATCAAAATCAAGGGCATCACCTCTGCGATTATGACCGAAGCCCTGACCCGCGCCCGCGAAGCTCGCTTGTTCATCCTCGACCGCATCCTGGAAATCATCCCGGCGCCGCGGCCCGAACTCGCGCCGCACGCCCCCCGGATCACCACCATCAAGATTCCGGTTGACAAGATCGGCGCAATCATCGGCCCAGGCGGCAAGATGATCCGCTCTATCCAGGAAGAAACCGGCGTGCGCATCGACATTGATGACGACGGGACCGTTTTCATTGCTGCAACCGACGGTGTGGCGGAAGCTGCTGCCCGCGAAAAGATCCTTTCATTGATTGAGGTGCCCCAATTAGGTCGCATTTACACCGGTAAGGTCGTGCGCCTGGCTGACTTTGGCGTCTTCGTCGAGATTTTACCGAATATCGACGGTTTGGTGCACATCTCGCAGCTGGACAGCGAACGTGTCGAAAAAGTCGAAGATGTGGTTAACATGGGTGACGAAATCACCGTCATGGTGACCGGCATCGACGACGCCGGCAAGGTTCGCCTGTCTCGCCAGGCTGTGCTGGAAGGTTGGACACTGGAAGAAGCGCAGTCGAAAGACCGCGACCGCCGGCCGACCGGTGGACGCCCTGGCGGCGGCCGCCCGGGTGGTGATCGGGATCGCGGTGGACGCGGCGGTGACCGTGGTGGTCGCGGCGGTGACCGCGGCGGCCGAAGGTTCTAGATGCAAGTAAAACCCCTCTCATACGAGAGGGGTTTTTTTGTTAACCTACCTTGAGTGGGACTTTGGGACAGTATGCGTAGGGGCGGCTCGCGAGCCGCCCCTACCATCGTAAGATTTGTCACCCATAGAGCATGAAAAAGATCGGTGCGTTCGACCCATACCAATACAAAGTGAATATTGTTCGTTGGCTGGCAATTGTGATGCCTGGGTCGAACGGCACCCGAATGCAACCGCTTCGGTTAGGAAGAACAGCGGAATGAATGACAAATTCCGCTCCCTGAGGGAGAGATTAGGTGAGGGTGGCCGGTGCGTTTTTATGGGTTGGGCAAGAACGGCATAGCGTAACCGGGCAGCTTCAAGCGCTCTGCCAGCGCGGCGCGCATAGCGGTGCGGTCATCCCAGGGGTACTCGGTCACGTCGAAACACATGGATTGTTCGTGACCCTTGCCAAGCGCCAGCACCAGATCGCCAGGCTGCGCCATATTTACGGCTATGCGAATAGCCTCCCGGCGGTCGGGCACCCGCCAGAAGGTCTCGCCTTCGATGCCGCCCTGCGCGGTCGCTGCCCGCGCCATCTCAGCCAGAATGGCATCCAATGACTCGGTACGCGGGTCTTCAGCGGTCAGAAAGGTCAGGTCGGCCAGTTGCGCGGAAATTTCAGCCATCATGCGCCGCTTTTCGCGGTCACGCAGGCCGGCGGAGCCAAACACTGCCAGCACCCTGCCGCCGGTCATCTCACGTGCGGTTTCAAGCGTGACCTTGAGCGCATTGGGGGTATGGGCAAAATCTACGATGGCGGTGAAATCCTGCCCAAGATAGATGTGTTCCATTCGGCCAGGGATCAAATCAAGCTGCCCAACGCCGGCGGCAGCCTGCTGCGGAGAAATCTCCAACCCACCCACTGCAGCGGTCATAGCTGCCAGGATGTTAGACACATTGTATTTGCCTACCAGGTGGCTGTGAACCTCCGCCTGCTGCCCGTCCGGGAAATGCGCGGTGAATTGCATGTCCGATGGGCTGTAACGCACGTCAGCGGCGCGCACCAGGGTGCAAGGATCAAAACCGTAGAAAAGCTTGTTCGTCTGCGTAAAATCGTTCAGGAAGTCAAAGGACTGATCGTCATAATTGAGGACTGCCAAACGCGGATTCCCCTGCGGTTTTTCAACCGTTTCCAGCAAGTGCTGAAACAATCGCGCCTTGGCAGCCCGATAGGCTACATAGGAACCGTGGTAATCCAGGTGCTCATGGGTAATATTGGTAACAACGCCGATGTCGAATTCACAGGCAGTGACCCGTTCCTGCGCCAGGCCGTGCGAGGTCGCCTCCAGCACCACGTGAGTCAAGCCAACCGCCGACATTTGAGCCAGGTAATGCTGCACATCCGGCGCCTCGGGCGTGGTGACATGGAAGCCGGTGTCGATGACCTCGTCGCCAATGACCGCGTTGACGGTAGAGATAATTCCAACCTTTTTTCCGGCATGCTTGAGGATGGTATACAGCAGGTTCGAGGTGGTCGTCTTGCCGTCCGTGCCGGTAACGCCAATGACGGTCAATTTGCGAGCCGGGAAATCATAAAAGGCTGCCGAACAATACGCCAGCGCCTGGCGCGTATCTGCTACCTGGATATACGGGATGTCGAGTGAAAAATCTTCCGCCGGCTGCTGACCGACCACTGCGGCTGCCCCCTGCGCGACCGCGGCCGGTATATAGCGATGACCATCCGCATTGCCGCCGGTCAGCGCAACAAATAAATACCCCGGCTGCACCTGGCGCGAATCCAGGGTAATGCCGGTAATTTGAACCGGCGGGATGATTGCTGGTGCGAGTGGTTTGGTCGGAATTTGAGCAAAGATTTTATCAAGGGTGTTAGGCATCGAAGAATTCCTATCGCAATTATATCGTAGCAGGCAAATCAAAGCCCCCACTCCGGCATCAAGTGGGGGCGATTCAAGTTTCAGAGGGACGATCGTTTACTGCATAGCCTGACGCAAGCCTTGCAATTGACCAGCTACTGAGCCGTCAACCACGCGGTCACCCACCTTGACAACCAGTCCGCCCAGGATGGCGGGGTCAACGCGGAAGGTTACCGATGCACTGGCGCCTAATTTCTTGAGCACGTCTTTCTTGACCTTGTCCTGTTCGTCATCGGTTAATGGCAGGGCAGAAGTTACTTCAGCAGCGCCGCCGCTGACCGTTTCACCTTCCAACACAGAGACTTTGCCCGAGCGCACGCCGGAGAAGAATTCGGTAAGCAAAGCATGCTGGCGTTTCTCATCCAACGATTCACCGATCAGCTTCTGGGTGGCGGCAATCGACAGGGCAGCAATTTGGCCGCGTACTTCGCTCAAAACACGGTCGCGCTCCTGTTGAATTTCGGCCAAGGAATTGTCACGGGCCTTGGCGACTTCGGCGTCGGCAGCAACACGAACCTCACGAGCAGCAACTTCGGCCCGACCTGAGGCTTCGCGAACGATCTCTGCGGCCTTCGCCTGAGCTTCAGCCAGGATCTGGTTCGATTCACGTTCCGCATTGGCTCGCGCTTCAGCAGCTACCCGGGCATCTTCCAGACCCTGGGCAATCGTCTTGCGCCGATTTTCCATCATGGACATCAGCGGTTTATATACCCAGGCGCGCAGCACTACGAAAAGGATGCCGAAGCTGGCGATCTGAATTAGGATACTGCCTAGATTAATACCAAGTTTTTCCAAGGGGATGCTCCTTCCTCAGGTCCGTTTAGAGAACGAACAGCATCAGGAACGCAATCACCAGACAGTAGATCGCGATGGCTTCTGAGAAAGCGATACCCAGAATCATGTTTGTGAGTAGATTTCCGTAAGCATCCGGGTTGCGGGCCATGCCCTGCAGCGCACCCTGTACGCTGAGACCGATGCCGACCCCGCCGCCCAACGCACCGATCATTGCCAGACCGGCTCCAATAAATTTTGCTGCTAATACGATGTCTCCAGACATGCTCGACGATCCTCCTTGAATTAATCCGAATAGGTAGCGGTCTCTAAAAGAGCGGAAATTCCTGTTAGTGGTGTTCTTCTTCACCACCATGACCCTGTGTCGCCTGGGCCATAAATACCATGGTCAACATACCAAAAACGAAGGCCTGAATGAGCCCAATGAAGAATTCGAACATCGAAATCATGGATGGCACAAAGATGGGGATCATTGCAGAGATCAGCGCCATCAGAACGAAACCGGCAAACATGTTACCGAACAACCGGAAGGCAAACGAGAGAATTTTGGCGAACTCCGATATGGTTTCGAGCAGCCCGACCAGGAAGTCCATAAAACCAAAGAACGGTTTTTTGAACATGGTAGTGAAATTGAGGAATTTGCTGAAGTAGCGGGTGCCCTGAGCGCGCACGCCAATTACCTGGGTCATGACCACCGAAATGAGCGCCAACGCCACGGTGAAATTGAGATCCGTCGAAACCGCGCGGAAGAAGGGGGTGAGAATATAGCCCTCGCCTTCAACCTTATCGGGCAAGAGGGTAAACCAGTTTCCACCCAGGCTGGAAATCAGGTGGCCTTCGCCCTCGTAATGGTGCATCAAACCGATGGTTTCAAATCCAGGCAGCAGTTTGACCAGGTTGGCAACCAACACCACCAGCATAATGGTCGCAAACCAGGGGAAAATCTGTCTGGCCCATTTACCGGCGGCCGACTCCGTCAGGTTATAGATCACCTCAACGAAGGCTTCCATCATACCGGAAACCCCTTGCGGGATAAGGCTGCCCTTCTTGACTGACTGGCGCACACCCCAGGCGAGCGCAATGATGATCACATCCACCATAATCAGCGTTGGCCAGGTGTTGAGGAAAGGCACCTCGCCTACCAGCGGTAAGCGTAGCGTCGCTTCGGTGATTTTTTCAGGGGCAACTTGAATATAGGGTTGAACCGGAGTGGCGATATTAACCGCAACAATGCTGAAGATGATGAATCCCAGCACAATCCACCGATTGACACCCCAACGCCATTTACGAGTTGTCTCCAAGGTCCGTTTCCTCCGGTTGAGTGGTTTGTGGACGGCCAGTTTTGGTGTTAATCTTGGACACGGCCAGGCGAACAACGAACAACATAACAACTAATGAAACAGGGATGCTCCCAAGTACTAACCCAATCGTCCACCAGGGTCGGGTACCCAGGCGAGAGTCGAGCCATAACCCCAAAAATACGGCTCCCAGAATGATTACCAATGTTAAACAACCCACTTGACCAGCAATACTCGCCAGGGTGAGATTCAGAAGTTTTTGCTTTCCTGAAGGTCCGCTGGGATCCGGCTGGCTCATGATTTGTTGATTATATCAGATGCAAAATTCAGCGTCAATAAATCCAAATTGAAGCTGCGGCGCCCTGAGCAAGAGAATAGAATGGCCCAAACCAGAAGCCAAGCACCAGAATGCCAACGACGCAAATCGTCAGCGCCACCCGCCAGGCTATGGCTGCTTTGGGTAATCGGGTCGTATCCGCCGGTTCATTGACATAAATCGTCTTGAGCACCACCAGGTAGTAGTAAAGGCCGATAATGGCATTGAAAATACCGACCAGCGCCAGCCAGATCATCCCTTTTTCAATGACGGAGGCAAACACCAGCAGTTTACCAAAGAAGCCGGCGAACGGCGGGATGCCGCCTAACGAGAGCATCGCAACGATCATCACCAACCCAAGTACCGGAGCACGCCGGCTCAAACCGGCAAACGCGCTCAAATCATCCGAACCGGTGTTACTCTCCACCCAGGCGACAACGCCAAATGCCGCCAGGTTTGTGACCAGATATGCCATCAGATAGTAAGTGGATGCCAGTGCGCCAAATTCACCGCCGGCTGCCACACCGATCAATATGTAGCCGGCATGGGCGATGGACGAGTAAGCCAGCAGCCGTTTCAGGCTTTTTTGCGCCAAAGCCAGATAGTTACCCACCAGCATGGACAATGTAGCCAGCACTGCGATCATGGTTGACCACAGCACAGATTGTTCGGGAAAAGCCACCGCCATGACCCGCATGAGTGCGACAAACCCGGCAGCTTTGGACGCCGTTGAAAGGAACCCGGCAACCGGGGTCGGCGCACCCTGGTACACGTCGGGCGCCCAGAAGTGGAAAGGTACTGCCGAAATTTTGAAGCCAAAACCGACCAGCACCAGCGCAATGACCCCAACGATCAGCATGGTAGGAATTCCGCCGGCCCGGAAAGCTGCTCCCAGGTTATACAACTGAGTGGTGCCGGTGAACCCGTAAATGAGCGAAAAACCGTACAGCAGAATAGCGGATGCCATAGCGCCAAACAATAAATACTTGATGCCGGCTTCCACCGATTTCTGGTCGCGCAGAATAAAACCCGCCAGCACATACAGCGGGATCGATGTTGTTTCAATCGCCAGGAAGAGCATGATCAGGTCGGCAGCCGAAGCCATCAGGCTCATCCCCAGCGTGCTGACCAGCAGCAGTGCATAAAACTCGCCGCGCGTTCGCACCGAATCGGTTACAGCCGTGTACAACGCCGTCAGCGCAGCGGCAGTCAGGAAGAACAGCCGGAACACAAAACCGGCTGAGTCAAAGCGCAGCATGCCGCCCCACACCAGAACATCCTCGGCAGCTGGTCGGGCAAACAAGACCGCCAAAAGCAGGATGACGGCCAGACCGGCAGCAGTCAACCAGCCAAAATAGCGCCGCGTCTCACCGCGCCAGATTAGGTCAAACACCAGGAGTGTCGCTGCCAGCGCCACCAGGCCAATTTCAGGCAGGATCGCCAGCATCATTGCAGAAGTAAATTCTCCGGCAGCCACTAAGCACCTCCCAGGAGTGCAAGGATGGTTTTGACCCCGGATTCAACCATGGGGACCATAAGTGAAGGGAACACGCCCAGGCCGATCATCACCGCAGCGAGTCCCCCGATGACGAGTTTATCTTTGACAGGAACATCCTGTACCCCGGCCAGGGTCTCCGGCAGTTCACCAAAGAACACCCGCCGGATGGTCAGGAATATGTAGCTTGCGGTAATCAGAATACCCAACACGGCAATGATTGCTACCACCGGCGCGGATCGCCAGGCGCCCATGAATACCGGGAACTCGGCGACAAAGCCGGAGAAACCCGGCATGCCCATCGAAACCAGGCCACCGACGATGAACCCGACCGCTGCCCAAGGCATTTTGCGCACCAATCCGCCCAGCTTTGGGATGTCGCGGGTGTGCGCTCGGTCATAGACCATACCGACGATAGCAAAGAAAAGAGCCGTCATCACTCCGTGCGAGAACATTTGCATGCCGGCGCCGATCAATCCTTCACGCGAGAGGGTGGCAAAACCGATTAACACCAATCCCATGTGCGAAACCGAGGAGAAACCGATAACGTATTTGAAATCCGTTTGAATGAGGGCGATGAAGGCGCCGTAAACCACATTGATCGTTGCCAGTATCAAAATCAGCCAAGCCCATTGCCGCGCTCCGTCAGGCAGCAGCATGATGCCAATCCGCAGAGCGGCAAAAGCGCCGACTTTCATTTCAACGCCTGCCAGCAGCATGGAGATGGCGGTTGGGGCCGCAACGTGACCATCCGGAGCCCAGGAGTGGAAGGGGAAAATACCCCCCAGAATTGCGAAACCGAGGAACACAAACGGGAACCACACCCGCTGGAACGCCAGCGAGAAGCCGGCGGTTTCAAGCGCCAGCATATCAAAGGTACGCAGCCCGGAGCCAAAATAAATTGCCAAGGCGCCGATCAAGGCCAGCATGGAACCGATGAACAGGTACAGCGTCAGCTTCATGCCGCCATATTCGCGTGTCTTGGGCGACCCCCAGATCACAATCATCAGGTACTTGGGGAAGACCGCCAGCTCAAAGAAGAAAAACAACATGAACAAATCCAGCGAGGAGAACACTCCCAGCACGCTGGCGCCAAGAAACATCAGGAAGGAGAAGAACTCTCGCGGACGGTCATGCACGCCCCAGGAAACCAGCACGCCCGAGACGATGACCAGCCCGGAAAGCAGCACCATCGGCAGACTGATGCCATCCACCCCGACAAAATAGGAGATGCCCAGCGCAGGCAGCCAGTCAACGCGTTCCTGAAATTGGTAACCACCCGCTGCAATGTCATAGCTGGCGTAAAGCCAGATCGAAAGCGCCAGCACAATGATGCCGGCTGCCAATGCCACGCCTTTGATCCAGGATTTCTTTTCCTCGGGTAGCAGCAAAAGGATCAAGGCTGCGGCCAGGGGGGTGAAGATCAGAACACTCAATATTGGAAACTGCATCCTTCACCTCTCAGAAAAGGAACGCGACGGCCCGGTTGATCACATCCAAAAGCCAGGCCGGCCAGACACCGATGAGCAACATGAGAACCATAAGCGGGGCGATCACAATCATTTCCCGCGCGTTGATATCCGTCAGATGCCTTTCCCAACGGGTATTGAGCGGGCCGTGGAGCACCAGCTTGAGCGCTTTGAGGATGTATGCGCCGGTAAAGAACAGGCCGATCATGCTCAAAGCAGTCGCCAGGGTAAAGATGGGCCAGACGCCTCGCACCACCAGGAATTCGGAGACAAATCCGTTCAACCCCGGCAACCCTAACGAGGACATGGCGGTGAAGGTCAACACCGTGCCGTAAACCGGCAGGATGGCGTACAAGCCGCCCATTTCATTCAAGTCGCGCGTGTGCGCGCGCTCGTAGATCACCCCGACCAGGAAGAACATGCCTGCCGCACTCAACCCGTGGTTGAACATTTGCAGCACTGCTCCGCTGAGCGCAATGTTTTTGTCCAGAATGGTCTGGGCAGCGGTAGCATTCCAGGTGTAGGCCGCAGCGGCCACGCCAAGCACCACGAAGCCCATATGGTTGATCGAGGAATAGGCAACCAGCCGCTTGAAATCGTTCTGGGCGTAAGCCCCCAGCGCGCCAAAGATAATTGCCGCGACCGCCAGAGCAGCCAGTACCCAGGCGTAGCGCTGGGCTTCGACCGGAAAGAGCGGCAGAACCAGGCGCAAGAAACCGTAGGCGCCCAGTTTGAGCAGCACGCCTGCCAGGATCATCGACCCGGCGGTGGGCGCCTCGGTATGCGCGTCCGGCAGCCAGGTGTGGAACGGCCAAATGGGCACTTTGATGGCAAACGCGATCACGAACGCCCAGAAGGCAATGGTTTTGACTGTTTCCAGCGGAACGCCGATCGGCACGGCCAATGATTGAATGGTCGGCCATTTTTCAGCCAGGGTCACCAGGTCAAACGAACCGACCGCCACGCCCATTAACTGAATGGCAAGCAGCAGGCCGAGCGAACCGCCCATGGTATAGAGCACGAACTTCAAGGCGGCATAGTTGCGATTGGCGCCGCCCCACTGCGCAATCAGGAAGTACATGGGCACCAGGCCCACCTCCCAGAAGACAAAAAAGAGCATCAGATCCAACGCCATGAAGACGCCCAACATACCCGTTTCGAGCAGCAGGAACAGGATCATGTACGGCTTGACGCGTTCCTTGATGCTAAAGGAAGCCAGCAGCGCCAGCGGGGTCAGCAGCGTCGTCAGCAGCACCATCGGCAGGGAAATTCCATCGATCCCAAGGTGGTAGGAGGCGTTGATGGCGGCGTACCAGGCAGCTTGTTCCACAAATTGGAATGGAGCAGCGGGATTTGGAACGGGGTTGAAGCGCGCCCAGGCAAATACCGTCAGGGCAAACGGGATTAAGGATGCTGCCAGCGCTCCCCAGCGGAATACCCTGACATTCTTGCCCGGAACAAACAGCAAGATCAGCGCCGCAGCCGTGGGCGTGAATAAGATCAACGTAAGCAGGTGATTTTCGATGAATTCCATCCCTCGACAGCCTCCGCGATTATGGAAGGACTTGACCCTTCCCCCTCAGCTTATGCCAACCGTAAAATAAATCACCAGACCGGCCAGCACCAAAAGCGATATGGCAATGACCATGTACTGTTGAATGCGCCCGGACTGTTTGCTGCGCAAGAACATACCCATTCCGCGGGTGGTGGCGGCAGCAGTATCGCCTGCGCCGTTTACAACCGGCAGGTCGATGATGTTGCGCAACCCGCTACCCAGCCAGACCCCAAAGCGGGCAATAGCGTGCAGGACCCCGTCAATGATGGTCTGATCGAGAAACTTGTAGGTGAAGACATTTGCCACCCAGTTCGCCGGCCGGATGACTGCGGCCTGGTAGAACTCGTCCACGTAATATTTGTTCTTCAGAAGTGTGTAAAGACCGCCCAACGGTTTTTCGAGCGGGTCAACCCGCTCGCTCAACCTGCGATAAACGCCCCAGCCAAGCGCCAGTCCGCCAAGCGCGACGACCAGCGAGGTGAACAACGGCACCAGGCTATGAACCGCTTCAGGTTGTTCAAAATGCAGCATACTGCCGACAAATTCTTCGAACCAGTTGGGGATCAGCCCACCCAGGCCAGGGAAATCAGCCGGAATGCCCGCCCAACCCGCGCCAACCGCGAAAACCGACAGGACAACCAGCGGCAGGGTCATCGTCCATTTGGATTCGTGGGCATGCTCGGCGGCTTTGGTGCGGGGTTGCCCCAGGAAAGTCAGGGTGATCTGGCGGGCGGTATAGAAGGCGGTCAGCAAAGCTGCCAGCGCCAGAGCGATGAAAACGCCCATGTTCCCACCTTTGAAGGCTCCCGACAGGATTTCATCCTTCGACCAGAAACCCGCGGTGACCAACGGGAAACCCGAAAGCGCCAGACCGCCGATCAGGAAGGTCCAGAAGGTAACGGGCATCTTCTTGCGCAGCCCACCCATGTTGAGCATGTTTTGCGGGTCGATATGCTCGCCGGTGTGCAACACGCCGTGCTCCATGCCGTGGATGATCGAGCCGGAACCAAGGAAGAGCAGCGCTTTGAAGAAGGCGTGGGTCACAAGGTGGAAGGCGGCAGCGGCGTATGCCCCTACCCCCAGCGCTGCGATCATGTAGCCCAGTTGCGATATGGTGGAATAGGCTAAAACACGTTTGACATCATTCTGCGCCACGGCAATGGTCGCCGCGAACAGCGCAGTAAACGCGCCAATGATGCCCATCACCAGCATTGGGGTGGTTACTGCCCCGCCGGGTTCCCAACCCGCGGAGAGCAGCGGGAAGAAGCGAATCACCAGATAGACGCCAGCCGACACCATGGTCGCGGCATGGATCATCGCGGATACGGGTGTGGGGCCTTCCATGGCATCCGGCAGCCAGATATGCAGCGGGAACTGCGCTGACTTGCCAACCGTGCCAATGAAGATCAAAATGCCAATCAGCGCAGCCCACGAGAGCCCTAGGACCGGTGACATGGCGCCAGCCAATTGCACCAGTACTGCCGGGTTGCCAAGGATCTCCTGATAATTCAACGTGCCGGTCAGCGAGTAGAGCGCTGCCAACCCAAGGAGCATAAAAACATCCCCTACGCGAGTGGTCAGGAAGGCCTTGATCATGGCCTTGCGCGCCGATTCTTTGGCGTACCAGAAGCCAATCAACAGGTAGGAACATAACCCCATGATTTCCCAACCAACGTAGAGCGTCAGCAGGTTATCAGTGACCACCAGCAGGAACATGGCAAAAGCAAACAGGCTGATGAGCGCAAAGAAGCGCGAATACATCGGCTCGATGGAGGGAACATGCAGGATCTTGCCTTTTTTGTCCTTGACCTCGGCGCCTTCCGGCGGCAGGCCCTTGCGGTCATGCTTACCGGCCGGCTGACCATAGTTATGGTAGCCAGTGGAATAAATAAAAATCATCAGTACAGTCCAAGCGACGAAGAATAACACGACCGCCGAGAGGGGATCGATCTGGATACCAATTCTCAAACTGGTGCTGCCGGTGGGCAGCCAGGGGATGGACTGGGCAAACGGATGCTCACTCAGCCCTTCAGCGGTGACCGCCCGAACAAACACAACCATGCCTGCCAGCCAGGAAAGTCCTGCCGCAATCAATGCCAGCCAGTGGCTGAGGGCTTTATTCCGGTTGGTAAACAGCACAATCAGAAAAAATGCCAGCAGGGGCGGCAGCGGGATCAGCCAGATTAAGGATTCAGATGTCATTGCACCTCTCTGCCAGCAAGATCAACCCTTGAGCAGGGTCATTTCGTCGACCACAGGCGTTTCGCGCCGCCGGTATGCCGAGATAATCAGCGCCAGACCAACAGCCACTTCAGCCGCCGCGACGATGAAAACCATGGCAACAAAAACCTGCGGCGTAATTTGACCCGCTCCCTGGAGCTGGGTGTGGTAATGCCAGAAAGCCAACAGGTTGATGTTGACCGCATTGAGCATTAACTCGACGCTCATCAAAATCGAAACCGCATTTTTACGGCTCAATACGCCAAACAGGCCGATGCAAAATAGCGCGGCCGCTGCAATCAGGTACCAGGACAGCGGGATCATCCGACTTTCTCCTTGCGCTCTGCGGCGATATAAATGGCGCCAACCAGGGCCGCCAGCAGCAGTACCGAAGCCACCTCGAACGGAATGACATATCCGGCCGGGTTCACCAGCGCCGAACCGAAGGCAGCCAGGTTTTCGGCATCAGCCGGGAGTTCATTGAGCATTACCTGAAAATCTTTCCAGGTTGCCAGGAAACCAGCGATTAGCCCAAATAGAATGACTGCCATTACCGCTGGCAGCCACCATCCTTTGATCACCTGCGGGTGCTCATCGTCCATCGCCCGCCGGGTCAGCATCAGCGTAAAGATGATCAGGATGCTGATCGCGCCGATATAGACCAGCACCTGGACAATCGCAAAAAAGCCGGCTTGCAGCGTTGCAAACAGAATGGCCACCCCCAGCAGCGTCAAAATCAACCATAAGGCAGAGTGCATCATCTTGCGGGAAGCGACCACCATCACCCCGGAAAACAAGGTGACTACCGCGACGATTAGAAAGACGATTTGTAATCCGCTCATCCCTTCGCTCCTGAGCCGGGTTGTATAAAGAGATTGTCAGGGCTGGCTACCGGACGCTCGCGCGAGCCGACTTCCAGCCCGGTTGTTTTGACACCGCGCCGGATCAGCCGCTCCGCGACCACCAGGATCACCAGGTTCGCTGCAAGCAGGATAACCGTCCGCAGCCAATCCGCTGAAGAAGCAAACAACCGGTCGACCAGGGCTATGACCATAATCACCACCAGCGAAAGCGGCGTCAGCACCTTCCAGTTGAGGTCCATCATCTGGTCGATGCGGAAGCGCGGATTGGTTCCTCTGAAGAGAATTAAGGCGAAGTACACGATGAAGGTCTTGATCATGAAATAGACCAGACCGAGTACCGGGATCTGATCGGCGCCCGGGCCGCGCCAGCCACCCAGAAAGACAGTCACAAAGATGAAAGAGGCGGTGAAGGCATGCAGGAATTCACCGACGAAGAACATACCAAATTTCAGGCCTGAATATTCCACATTGTAACCGGCCACAATTTCGGATTCGGCTTCGGCCAGGTCAAATGGAGCGCGGCCGGTCTCAGCAACCGAGGCGATGAAAAATATCAAGGCGGCAGCGGGCGCAACAAGGATGTACCAGGGATTTTGGGCTTCGACAATATCGACCAGGCTCATCGAACCGGTGAGCATCACCGGTACCAGGGCGGAAATCACGAAAGGGACTTCATACGAACATAATTGCGCTACGGCGCGCAAGGCGCCAACCAGCGCATACTTGTTGTTCGATCCCCAGCCTGCCAGGATAATCCCCACCTCCCCCAACCCGCCAACGGCAATCAAGAACAGAATCCCAACCGAAATGTTGACCCCGAAGAAAGTTTTCGAGAAGGGCGTCACGGCCCACATCATCAGCACAGCAGCCACCGAAAGAACCGGCGCCAGATTATAGGCAATCCAATCGACGCCCGACGGGGTGATAAGCTCCTTGGTGAAAATCTTGAGCATGTCAGCAATCGGTTGAAACAGTCCCCAGGGCCCAAGGCGGTTCGGGCCAAAACGATCCTGCAGGCGGCCAATCAGTTTACGCTCATACCAGATCAGGAAGACCACAAAAAACATAGCGCCGGCTGCCAGTACAAAAGCACCGATGACGAAACCGACAGTGGTCGCCCACCCGGGTCCCCAACCGATGCCAGCCAGCAGCCCTTTGGCCCATTCGATGATGAAATTTATGGGGTCACGCCAGAAGCTCATATCTGCCTCCAACCCGTCGAGCGGCTAAAGCCACTCCAAGGCGCCCTTCCGCCAGGCATAAAGTAACCCGCCCAGCAAAATGAGAATAAAGAGGATTGCCTCGGCAACCGCGTAGAGCGGCAGTTGTTTGTACGCAACTGCCCATGGAAAGAGCAACACAGCCTCCACGTCGAAAACCAGGAACACCAGGGTGCACACATAATACTGGACTTTCATCTGCGCCCAGGCGGGACCTACGGTTTCCATTCCGCATTCATAGGTCGCATTTTTAACTGAGTTCGGTTTCTTCGGGGAAAGCAGTGCGGCTATCGATATGGCTGCCGCTGGTAAGAACATGGATACCAGGGCAAATATGCCCACGTAGAGCCAGTCGTTCAGCATGGAAGCTCCTAGAAAATTATTTAGGGAATTCTGGGATTAACTGGTATCTTGCGCCCACCCAACCCAAACATTTTATCAACAATAAAATATTAAGTAAAGTTTAATGAAGGGGCAATAATTTAAAAAATCACAATTTATGTATGAACAACCAGACAGGTGCGGATTGCAGAGGGGTTATCCTCTAACCCGCCGGAAAAAGAGAACCGTTGCCAGCGCAATCAGCACAATTCCAATCCACCGCAGCCAAACCACCGGCAGGGGTCCAAGGAAAATTGCGCGAACCTGCAGCGGGCGAGCAACAAGCGCCGTGCGCTGTACTGAACTACCGCTGACCAGGGGAGAAGTATAAATCCACAGCGTGCCGGAATGAACGCCAGCCTTTAGCGGCTCCAGTTCCCAGCGAAAATCGAGGGTTTCGGCGGCGCCAATAGGCTGCGCCATGATCCCCGCCGGCGTAATCACCAGCCCGGCAAATTCCAGGCGAGCTTCGATCAGGGTATTGGCAGGTTGGCCTGGCGGTGGCCTGACGGTCAGGCGTGCCGGACGCGGCTCGCTGGCCCGGATGGAAACGGGCCATGCAAGGGAAAAATTGAATTCACCCTGCAAAGAACCGGTTGGGTTCGCCATCCATTCCATACGCTCTGCCGGCAGCGGCCAGGTGGAAACGGTAAGAAGAGCCAGTCCGACCAGCAAGATCCCCGCTTTGATGAGTTTGCGCCAAATTCGAGAAGACATTGGGGTATTATACAAAAAAGGGGCTGAAACCATTATTTTTTTGGCATTTCGGGTAGGGCGGCTCGCGAGCCGCCCCTACGGTACATATCCTATAGCGAGGCGTCGCTCCCTACACGGGATGGGTATATTTCGTTTGCGTACTCCGTGACCTCCGTGGTGAGAATTGTTCATCCTTGTCCGGGGCAGTTCAAGACCACGCTACCTACGGTGGAAATTGAATTCCAGCATCACCCAATATATATCTCGACGTGCTGGTCTTCCTCATCGACCTCGATAAAAAATGGTTCGTCGCGGGTTATGGACCTATTCACCTCGCGCAACGTCTCACCGATGTTTTTCTCGCGCACCTCTTGCGGCAACCATGAGGGGTTCATTTTAAAGAACCAGCTGGCCATCCCCAGCGGTAGCGGCAGGCTGATGCGAATGTTTTTTCTCTTGCCGTTTTCCGTTTCGCTAACGCGCACGTGAAGCCAGCGGGTGTTCAAGCTGGTCGCCATACCCAGCACGCCGATGGCAAAGGGAATCCAGGAGAGCCAGAATCCCCAGCCATACGGGCGCAACTGCCAGCCCTGAATCATCCAGTTTGCCGAAATCAGGGTCAAGAGCAGGAAAGTGCCAAACAGCGCCCACGAAATGACGCGGAATCGCGCAAAGTCTGGCATGTCCGCTTTAGGCGTTGAACCCTGGTCAGGACGGCCTGAGGAGATAATCTCAACCGCCGGGTCGGGTGCGGGGCCGGTAAATTCCTGCCCGGTGGCGAACGGGTCCCCATCTATTGCATTCAGCTGACGCAGGCCGTCTTCAGGGGTTACCTCGCCCGATTCGATTTTTTGTAAAATTTCAAGCCGATTGCTGTCCATGGCATCCTCTACTCGTAATCCTTAATCTGTACCAGGCGCGATTAATGGCCGAACTTGCCATTCAACGCATCCAGCAATTGATTGGCTTCTTCGGCAGTGATCTTTTTCTCGCTCAGCATGGTCAACACGATCATTCGCTCCTCATCGCTGACCTTTGAGCGCGGCTCTTGCGGCATCCCGGTTGCAGTTCCGCTGCCGGCCATTGGCCAAAAGTCTTCTAGATTTGGCAGGTTGAAGCGATCCAATTTCCGCATGGCGTTTTCCATTTTGGCTTCAGCGCGGCGGCTGGCAACGCTGGCCCTGGCCTCAGCGGCCCGAAGTTTCGCCTGTACCCGCCGCTCGATGCGGTCATTGATCAGGCTGGAAGTCCAGTCATGGGAGGGTTCTTCCGCCGGAACGAAATCTTCAGCTACCAGGTCTTCCTCCCAGCCTGAGGTAAGGATGTACACATTTCCACCAGCATGCAGCCGGACCAGCGGTCCGCCAGCGCCTACCGCTGTCCGGTGACGCCCAGTGGCATAACGCTGCGGTTCATTCCCGGTTTGCAGCACCACTTTTTCACCGCCGCTGTGGGCTTCCAAATTGAAATTTGCGTCGACCGGTACCCATAGTTTGATATTGCCGCCTGCCAGGGCTTCCAGCTCATTCGGTGAGGTAGGGAGTTTAGCTTTGATGTTGCCGCCAGCATGCACTTTTTCCACCAGCAGGACATCAAGAAGTTTGATATTGCCACCAACGTTCGAGACGGAGAGCGGCCCAACTGCTGAACTGCCCTTGAGGTTGCCGCCAATGTTGCGGATACGCAGGCCGCCAGTGGCGCCGGTAAATTTACAGTGACCGGAGACATTGCCGCAGATTACCGGTCCGGTGGTCTGCAAATTAAGGTGCCCGCCAACCGATTGGATGTTGATCTCTCCCAGAACCGAGGCGATGGTTAAAGAACCTTCCACCAGGGTGATCTGCAGCCGGGATTGAGTGGGAACCTTCAGTACCAGGTCCCCCTCGGCATACAGCCGCAGTTTATCCTCCTGAACCTCCGCGGTCAGTATGTCTTCCGATCGCACCTGAGCTTCCACAGTGTCCTGATACCACCCACTGACCATTAAATTGGCATCAGCGGCAACTTCCAGTAACGGCGTTGAACCTGTCGGGAATGTTTTGACTGCCATGGCGTACCTCCATACCTGTATTCCTTTTCATCCTTCCCTAGTTTAACTTTTTTCTGGATTTTGTCAAGATCGTTTTGAATTATTTTTGTTAAGTATTTAGGAATATTTATTTATCATTAAATTAATTGGAAGTTATAATAACTTAGATGGTTAGTCAAGGACATTGAGGGCGTTTTCTCACTCTATCAGATAATCATGAAATGGTTAATTTTGTCATCTCGAATGCTCCGGAGTCTATCAAAACCTTCTTATGCACACCCAATTAGGGCACGAGGGTTTTCTGACACCAGCGCCAAGATTCTTCGCCTACGGCTCAGAATGACAACTATTTTGTTATCCAGAAGACCCTGGAGTCGATCAAAACCTTCCAGGTAACCCCTAACCTTGCCTCTCCCCGAAAAAAATGGGGAGAGGAATTAAACTGCCGTTGTATTGCCCAGGATCTGGCGTGTGGCATACACCGATCGGCCTTGAAAATCTCACTCGGTGAGTGAGCTTGTCGAAGCACCGGTTTTCTGTCTGTATGACAATCTGCGATTGAACTTGTTAAAAGGTAAGTTTATTCACAAATTGTCCTGCAGACAGAACGACATTGTCCCTGAAATAATTTTTCAAAAAATATAGATGAGTCGCCCATTTGGACCGGAGCTTCAAGGAGGAAGCTGCACCGGGTTATAATGAGAGTGTCATCGTAGGAACTGGATGGACTCAGAAAGAAATCTCCGCTAAACATAAAGGCAGTTGATATGAAAGCTTACTTTCCCCGTTTAAAAACACTCGCCGGTACGGTTATTTTCTTACTGGCGACAGGTTGTTCGCTGGTGCGCGCCCCGTTGATCGAACCGCGCGTCCTGGAAGACTCGGAGCAGCAAACGGTGCTCGACTATGCCGCACCAGCCAGTGAAAATATGCTGGCTGGATTGATCGCCCGCGATTACAGCCAGTTCTCGCGCGATTTTTCTGATTCGATGAAGGAAGGCATGGATGAAACGGCCTTCAAGGACCTGTTGAACATGCTGGACAGCAAGCTGGGAGCCTACCAGTCCAACGACCTTGTGACGGTCCTGCAAGATGATAATTATTCTACCGTGGTGTACCGCCTGACTTATAAGAAAGACAACCAGGTCACCATGCGGGTGGTATTTGACAAAAGCGATCCGCATCTGATTTCGGGATTATGGTTCGACTCGCCGGAATTACGCGGGCCCTAATCTTCCAGGCTTTTTGCCTCGTCCCACCAAACGTCCATTTCAGCCAGAGACAGGCTGGTCAGTTCCCGGCTGGCTTCGCGAGCGCGCTTTTCGATGTAGGCAAAGCGCCGGCGGAATTTTTGATTGGCAGCCCGCAGCGCGCTTTCAGCATCCACGGCGTACCAGCGCACCAGGTTGACCACTGCGAACAGCAGGTCGCCTAACTCGCCGGCGCGGCTGGCCTCGCTGTCCGCGCTGCGCACCTCTTCCAATTCCTCGAACACCTTGGCGAACACAGGTGAAATCTCCGGCCAGTCAAAGCCAACCCGGGCTGCGCGGTCTTGAATCTCCTGGGACTGCGACAGGGCTGGCAAAATAATCGGAACCCCATCCAGCATTCCTTTGCTGTCCCCCACCCCATTTTCGGCCCGTTCCCGATCCTTTAACTTCTGCCAGTTTACCAGCACGCCATCCACACCGACAATTTTCGTTTCACCAAAGACATGCGGGTGGCGGCGAACAATTTTCTGATTGATTCCCTGCAGAATCTCGGCCATGCTGAACTCGCCCTCTTCAACACCAATTTGGGCATGCAGCACAATTTGCAGCATCAGATCGCCCAGCTCTTCGCGGAGCGCAGCCGGATCTGCGGCATCCAGCGCCTCGAGAGCTTCGTAGGTCTCCTCCAGCAGGTATTTGCGCAGCGTTGCGTGGGTTTGCTCCATATCCCAGGGGCAACCGTCTGGAGCACGCAGCCGCGCCACAACCTCCTGGAAGCTCTCCAGTGAAGTATCGGCGGCCAGCGGCGGCACATAAAGTGCGGTCAGCAGGCCAATGTGCGGGCTGCGGTCAATTTCGAACAGCTTGCAGTCCTCCACCACCTGTTCGGCAGTGCCGGCAGCATGGACCAAACGAACAGGATGCTCATCCGGATATACCGCGTTGAGTACCAGCTTAACCGCCGAAGCGCTGAATGTGTCGTAAATCTGGGTGATGAGCGCCGGTGAATCCGGCGGGAAGTTGGGGTGATGCAGCGCCCCCAGTTCAAATGCATCCATCAACGCTGTGCGCGGGAAGGGGTCAATACCCAGGGCGGAAAAGACAGGCTCAAGGAAGCTCAACCCTTCGATGACTCGCACCGGAAGGCCCTCCTCACGCGCGCGCCGGGCAATTTCCGGGCCGGTGGCTTCTGCCACAAAAGGATGACCGGGCACAGCATACGTAACTCCCTGCGGGCGGCGCCCAAGCTCAAGCACGCGTTCCACAATCTGAGCATAGACCTCTTCGAACTTGTCCGCCTTTTTGTAAAACTCATCGAAGGTATGCACCGTCAATTGCGGCGGTAGTCCAGCTACTACCGGGTGCTGGGAGGTACGCAGGTAAATTTCAGGGATCCGCTGCAGCCAATCCCATGCCTGGCGGGTCAGCTGAGCCGGGTCGCCGGGGCCCAAGCCAAGTAGCGTGATTCCGGGGGTCAATTCAGTCATGCGAGTATCCTCGTCCATTTAACACGCTAGGCATGCGCAGACAATTCGCTGCCTGCGCATGCCCCAGCATTTACCCGTTTCTGTTTGAGCAGAAAATTGGGTCGATTTAACGTTTGGTGTAGGTCGGTGCCTTGCGGGCGCGCTTGAGACCTGGCTTCTTGCGTTCCTTGATCCGTGGATCGCGGGTGAGCAGGCCACCTTTGCGCAAGGCGGGAACGAAGTCAGCGTTCATTTTGACCAAAGCGCGGGCCAAACCCAGTTTGACCGCATCCGTCTGGCCAGTGACGCCGCCGCCATTGACCAATACGGTCACGTCAAAAGTGGCGCCATCCTGTGCGGTGGCTTCAAAAGGTTTGAGAATGGCTTCGCGGTCGCCCAGGCGGGGGAAATATTCTTCCACCAGCTTCTGGTTGACGATGAACTTGCCCGAACCGCTCATGAGGCGAACGCGGGCGGTGGCTTCTTTCCGGCGTCCAATTCCTTCAAAATACTGAACAGACATTTGTTTCCTTGCTCCTTATTTGGCAACCGGTTCCGGGGTTTGCGCTTCATGGGGGTGCTCGGCACCGCCATAGACTTTCAAGCGCTTGATCAGTATGCGGCCCAGTTTGTTATGCGGCAACATGCCCCACACCGCTGCACGAATGACACGGTCTGGGTGTGTTTGAATCTGCTCGCGCAAACCGACTGTTTTCAGACCGCCGGGGTAGCCGGAATGCCGGTAGTAATTCTTGGTGTCCAGGCGTTTTTCGCTCAGACCCAGTTTTCCGGCGTTCACCACAACCACAAAATCACCCACAGCAACGCCGGGGGTAAAGGTGGGTTTGTGCTTTCCCAGCAGGTAAGCGGCAATTTGCGTGGCAAGACGGCCCAGATTCTGGTCCGCAGCATCTACCAGGATCCACTTTGTTTCTGGTTTTCCTTTAATGACGTACGTCTTATCCACAGTCTTCATCTCCACTTGCAACTAGGGTTTGGTTTGACCCTTCAGTTATTAGCCGATCTTCAGAAAAAAACACGTGTTCCAGAACCAGTCCGTTTGGTTTTGCAAGCCCTGGTGTCAGGGGGCTGGGAGACTGGAGGGCAGAGGCAAACGCTTCAAGCGAAAGTCGCTGCTGCCCTACCAGAACTTGCAAAAACACCAGACGCCGTACCATGCGGTAAAGAAAGGCGTTGGCAGTCACGGTAAATGACCAGCCGTCTCCTTCCTGTTCCCATTCAGCACTGTGAATCGTGCGAACCGTGGTACCTCCCGGTCTGAGGGGCGAACCGAATGCCGCAAAATCGTGCGTTCCGGGCAGGTAGCCAGCCGCCTGAATGAGCAGGCTGCTGTCCACTTGCGACCAGACACGCCAGGCATAACGTTCGCGCAGCGGGTCGCGGTTTGGCTGGCAGAACAAGTGATATTGGTAGCGGCGGGCAACTGCATGGTAACGTGGATGAAAGTCCGCATCTGCCAATTTCACTTCGCGAGCCGCCAGATCCGCCGGGAGGTGAGCGTTGAGCGCCCCCCGCAGCGCTTCCGGAGAGTGCGCCCACTCCAGGTCGAAGGCAATGACCTGACCTGAGGCATGCACACCGCTGTCGGTGCGACCCGCATAGAAGATGGCGTTTCCCTGCCAGTCAAGGCGGTGTAACGCTGCTTCTATTTCTGCCTGAACCGTTCGGCTGCTTCCTTGCCGTTGAAAGCCCTGGAAGTTTGTGCCGTCGTAGGCTATGATAACCTGGTAATGTGCCATCCCATTCCGGTAACCTTACCCGGAAGGTTCTTAATCTTCGACCAACTCGATCTGGACCATTTCGGCGGAGTCACCCAGCCTGGGGCCCAGTTTATAAACGCGCGTATAACCGCCGGGGCGGTTCGCGAAACGCGGTGCGATATCATCAAAAAGCTTTTTGACTATGTCGGCATTACCCAGGCGGGAAGCGATCAAACGGCGGGCGTTAACTTTGTCGATATCGCTGCCGTTGGCGCTATTGCGGGCAATGGTAATCATCTTTTCGGCTTCGCCGCGGATGGCCATTGCTTTAGCTCGGGTCGTTTGCATGCGTTCATGAGTAAAAAGCTGATTGATCAAAGTCCGGCGCAACCCAATGCGCTGGTCTTTCGACCGACTCAGTCTGTAGCCAGCTATCTTGTGACGCATAAATCCTTACTCCGTCTCGTTTTCGGTTAGCAGGAAACCTTTTTCCTGCATTTTTTGGCGCAGCTCATCCAGGCTCTTCTCACCGAAGTTGCGAATTGACATCACTGCTTCGTCGCCCTTCTCGAGCAATTCGAGAACATCGCCAACCGTCGTAATGCCGGTGCGCTTCAACGAATTGAAGACGCGCACGGACAGATCCAAGTTTTCGATGGGCGTCTCCGCGGCTTCACTTGTCAGCCGGCTGCCGGTGATTTCTTTATCAACAGCCAGAAGCAAGGTTTCTTCGCTGATGCCCGACACCATCCGCAGATGATCGATCAACACCTTGGAGGCTGTGCCCAACGCCTTTTCAGGGGCGATCGTTCCATCCGTCCAGATTTCAAGAACCAATTTTTCGAAATTGGTGTTCTGGCCAACGCGTGCAGCGGCAACGTTGAAGTTGACGCGCGTCACCGGGCTGTAGATGGCGTCCACGGGCAGCTCGCCGATTGGCAGCCGTCCGCTGCGGTCTGCGGCCGGGGAATACCCGCGCCCGCGTTCCACGGTCATGTCCAGCTCAAAGCGAGTGCGGCTGTCGTCCACGGTGAACAAGTACAGGTCGGGGTTGACAATTTCAACTTCGGCCGGAACTTGAATATCCGCAGCGGTGACCGTACCTTCTCCTCGCACGTCCAGGTGCAGATGGGAGGATTCCACATCATGGAGCACTAACCGTAGCTGCTTGATTTGCAGCTGGACCTGGATTACATCTTCCCGAACTCCGGGAATTTCACTGAACTCATGCAGCACATCCGTGATGCGCACGGATGTGACAGCAACGCCGTCCAGCGATGAAAGCAAAACCCGACGAAGTGCATTACCGAGGGTGTCGCCAAAACCCCGTTCAAGCGGGCTGATGACGAACTTCCCGTAATTTCGAGCCTCGCCGTCTCGCTCAACTTTCGGCTTGACCATACTACTCAAGGCACACAAGTTACACCCCTTTCCGATGCACGTAAATCAACCATTTGCACTCCGACAGGACTACCGAGAGTAATACTCGACGATCAGCTGTTCGTTAAGGTTACCGTCGATTTCAGCGCGTTCGGGCAGGCGTAAAAACTTGCCGCTCAGTTGCTTCAGATCGCGGTCGAGCCAGCTTGCGCAAGCCCGTTTTTCGGCATAGTCAGACAATTCTTTGAAGAATGGTTTGTGGCGGGAGCTTTCGCGAACCTCGACCACATCGTTGGGCTGCACCAGCATGGACGGAATGTTCGTGCGGCGGCCGTTGACGGTGAAATGACCATGAGAAACCAGTTGGCGAGCTTCGGCCCGGTTGACTGCGTAACCCATGCGGTATACCACATTGTCCAAGCGCTGTTCGAGCGTTTGCAGCAAGTTGAGGCCGGTCAGGCCGCGCCTGCTTTGGGCAACGCCAAAATAACGGCGGAACTGCGCTTCCAGAACACCATAAGTGCGGCGTGCCTGCTGTTTGGCGCGCAATTGGCGGGCATAGTCAGAGGCGCGATCTGAACCGCCCCTGCCTGCACCAGCCCGTCCGTGCTCACCAGGAGCAAAAGCGCGGCGCTCGAAGGCGCACTTCGGAGTGAAACAGCGCTCGCCCTTCAAAAACATTTTGAAACCTTCGCGCCGGCATAACCTGCAAACCGGACCAATATATCTAGCCATACCTTCCCTCTCTTGAAAAAATTAGACGCGGCGTTTCTTCGGAGGCCGGCAGCCGTTGTGCGCAACCGGGGTGATATCCGAAATAGAGCGTACTTTAATACCCATCCCCTGGATCGCCCGGATCGCAGATTCGCGGCCGGGGCCGGGGCCCTTGACAATCATATCGACTTCCTGCAGGCCCATCGCCTGAGCGGCTTTGAGGGCCTGTTCGGCAGCCAGGCGCGCGGCGAACGGAGTGCTCTTGCGAGATCCCTTGAAGCCGGCCGAACCCGAGCTTGCCCAGCAAACAACATTGCCTTGCTGATCGGTCACTGTGATGATGGTATTGTTAAAGGATGCGTAAATGTGCACCTGCCCGGAGGACAAAGTGCGCTTTACTTTACGCGGCGCGCTCGTGCGGCGCGCTGATCGAACATTCTGTGCCATAATTCCTCGCTATCAACCTCAATTTACATCAGAGTACAGCGTAATCCATAGCCTGGGCCGCGCCAGCCAGTTGGCCGCTGGGAAGGGAAGGTCCCCAAACCAGCCAGCGCTTTGCGCCAGATTATTTCTTGGTAGCTCCGCGCCGGCGGCCGCGACCAGCAACAGTCTTCTTGGGGCCTTTGCGCGTGCGTGAATTGGTGCGGGTACGTTGGCCGTGCACGGGCAGATTGCGGCGGTGGCGCAGGCCGCGGTAGCAGCCAATTTCAATCAAGCGCTTGATGTTCATCTGCACTTTACGGCGCAGATCGCCTTCTACCTCGAAATTTTGACCAATGTATTCGCGAAGCAGATTGACATCTGTTTCACTCAGGTCTTTCACCCGGATATCCGGATTGACCTTGGTTCCCGACAGGATCTTGTGTGCCCGAGTAGGGCCGATCCCAAAAATATAGGTCAGAGCAGTTTCAATCCGCTTATTGCGCGGAAGATCGACACCTTCAATTCTCGCCATATTTCCTTATCCCTGTCGCTGTTTGTGCTTTGGGTTTTCGCAAATTACATACAAGATTCCGGCACGCTTGACGACTTTGCATTTCGCGCAGCGTTTGCGGATGGATGGTGAAACTTTCATGATCGGATACTCCTCACATAATTGCTACAGGACAGCCAAAGTCTCGATTATACCCGAGGAAGTTGGATTCGTCCAGGACTTGCTCCATTTGCTAATAGAGTCAGGATGCGCGGTCCGGTTTCGGTGACCGCGACCGTGTGTTCATAATGAGCAGTCGGCAACCCGTTCCGCGATACGACTGTCCACTGATCAGCCAGCACGCGCGTAAACGGCGAGCCGATTAACACCATGGGTTCAATTGCGATGGTCATGCCCACCCGCAGCTGCATGCCACGCCCGGGAATGCCGTAATTCGGCAGCTGGGGACCCTCATGCATCTCGCGGCCCACGCCATGTCCCGTATATTCGCGCGTCACCTGCAATCCGCGGTCTTCCACGTGTTTTTGCACAGCGTGAGACACATCGCCAACATGATTGCCCGCCACCATCTGTGCGACCGCAGCGTAAAGCGATCCTTCAGTAACCTCGAGCAGTTTGGCAACATCTTCAGAGACCTTGCCAACCGGTACCGTGATGGCGGAGTCAGCCACAAATCCTTCATAAACCGTACCGCAATCGATCGAAACGATATCCCCTTCCTTCAGCTTGCGCTTGGGGTTGGGAATGCCGTGCACCAGTTCTTCGTTAATGCTAACGTTGGTGCTGGCGGGATACGGATAAGGGCCGGGATAGTTTTTAAAGGGCGAATAAACGCCGTATTTCTTGAGCACGTCTTCAGCCGCAGCATTCAAGTCAGCGGTTGAAGCCCCGGGGTGTGCCGCATCACGCGCAGCCGCTAACGCTTCCGCGTTGATTTGGCCGGCTTGCCGCATGAGCTCGAGCTCACTGGCAGATTTGATGGTGATTTGGCGTTCCCAGGACATCTACATGTTTCCTTGATTATTCGACAGCGGTTAACAAAGCTGAGGTGACCTGCTCGATCGATTGCGTCCCATCGATTTCAACCAACAAACCAGCCTGGCGGTAGTGATCGATCAAGGGGGTGGTTTGATCCAAGTAAACCCGGATGCGGCGCTCCACTGTAGCAGGTTGGTCGTCTTCGCGCTGGTACAGTTCAGAGCCGTCTTCATCGCACACCCCTGGGATTACAGGCGGGTGGTACTGGCTGTGATAAATGTGTCCTTGCGCCCGGCATGTCCAACGGCCGCTCAAGCGTTCAATGAGCACTGCTGCAGGAACCGAGATATACGGAACACCGACTACCTTGCCGTCCAGCTGCGCCAGCATTTCGCTTAGGGCCTGCGCCTGCGCCGGGGTGCGCGGGAAGCCATCTAATATGGCTCCAGCCTTGCAATCCGGCCGGCTAAGCCGTTCGCGAATCATGGCGATGGTTACATCATCCGGCACTAACTCACCGCGGTTCATAAAGCCCTGAGCCAATTTTCCCAGCTTGGTTTGCGCTTTTAGATTTTCGCGGAAGATATCGCCTGAAGAAATGTGCGCCAGACCCGTTTTCTCGGAGAGAACCTCAGCCTGCGTACCTTTTCCCGCGCCTGGAGGACCAAGCAGGACAATGTATTTACCCATCAGGCTGCCTACCCCTTGATCAGGCTCTCATCGTAACCGTGCAGCTTAAGCTCAGTTTCGATGATAGTAAACGTATCGCGAACCACACCTACCACAATCAGCAAACCGGCAGCGGTAATCAACAAACCCGCGTTACGCGCTGAAGCTGGCAGGAAAAGGTTCAAGATGAACGGCAGCACTGCCACAAAGCCCAGGAAGAAAGCGCCCGGGAAGGTGATGCGTCGTTGAACTTTGGTCAGGTACTTTTGTGTCGCCGGTCCGCGCAAAACGCCAGGGATCTGCGCGCCTTGCCGCTTGAGGGTTTCACCATAATTCTGCTGGGCGAAAAGCACGTCCGTATAGAAGAAGGTAAAGGCCACCACCATCACGAAGTACATCACGGCATACCAGCCGCTCTGCCCGCCAAACACGGCGGATATACCTGAAGCCATGCTGGCTACCCAGGCAGTCTTGGCGTTGACAAAGTAACTGGCCACAATCGCCGGGAACAAGAGCAATGACTGGGCAAAGATCAGCGGGATCATGCCAGCCATGTTGACCATCAACGGCAGATTGCTGCGCACCGGCATCGACATCCGGTTACCCACGCGGCGTCCAGGGAAAAGTACCGGCACGTTGCGGCGACCTTGTTGCACGTAAACGATGGCGAAGATGGTGAGCGCCATTATCACAATAATCAAGATAGTGAGCCACCAGCCATTCTGCTTATCGCTCCACAGGCTGACCAAACGCGAAGGCATCTGAGACACGATGCCGGAGAAGATGATCAAGGAAAGACCCTGGTTAGGAATGCCGTATTCCGAAATCAACTGACCCAGCCAGATGCCCAGCATGGTGCCGGCAACCATCGATATCAATAGCGTGAGGGTTGGCAGCAAGCTGGCGCCAGTGAACCCATACGCAAAACTCAGCACGCTTTGTTGAGTCTGCCCCGCCAGCGAGGTGAAAATCTGAATCTGTCCGATAGCCGAAAGCAGCGCCATCGGCACGGTCAGGATGATGGTCCATTTTTCCATCCATTTCTGGCCTTCACGCGGATTTTCCTTCATGCGCCGCTCCAGCGCCGGAATGATCGGCACCAGCAGTTGGAGGATAATTTGCGCGGTGATGTAGGGGTAAACCCCCATCGCCAGAATGGAGAAGTTTGAGATGGTACCGCCAGAAAGCATATCAAGCAGGCCAAACAGTGTTCCTGCTGCTCCAGTCGATGAGACCACGCTCTGAATGACACCGCGGTCAATACCAGGAACCGGGATGTTAGCTGCCAGCCGGTAAAGTACCAGCAGCATCAGGGTGATAAGAAGCTTTGTTCGGATATCTTCCGATTTCCAAAGATAGCGCCATGCTGACCGCTTCATGCGAGGGTCTCCTTATGCTCAGGCTTAGGCGATGATTTCAACCTTGCCGCCGGCAGCTTCAATTTTAGCCTGGGCGCCTTTGCTGACGCGCTGAACCCGTACAGTCAGCGCAATCGCAATATCGCCGCGACCAAGGATCACAACCGGATTAGCAGGCTTGTGGAGCATATTTGCTTCGGCCAGTGCTTCCGGAGTAACAACGCTTTTGGCTTTGAACTTTGCCGCAAGCTGGCTCAGGTTTACTTCGTTATATTCAACCTGGTTCGGCGGGGTGAAGCCCTCACCGCGCATAAAGGGTAAGTGGCGGTAGAAAGGCAGGTTACCACCCTGGCGGTACAAGTGACCGCCTTCACCCGAGCGCGACCCCTGGCCTTTGGTACCCTTACCGCTGGTTTTACCTTTACCGGCGGAAATACCGCGGCCCAGGCGTTTGCGGTCTTTTTTGGCGCCTTCATTTGGCACAAGATCGTTCAGTTTCATTACGCACCCTGCTCTTCAATTAATACCAGATGGTTTACTTTGCGCAGCATGCCGCGAAGCACCGGGGTATCTTGCTGCACCACGCTTTGGTTCATGCGGCGCAAGCCGAGAGCCCGAACGGTTGCTTTGTGCACTTCCGAGTACCCGATGGCGCTTTTTACCAGCGTGATGCGCAGCATTTTGGGCAGCACCTTTTTGGTTTCGGCTTTTTTAGGCATTCTTCCTCCGCTCCCAGAAAGGCAGCAATTCGCTGACGGGTTTGCCGCGGCGAGCAGCTTCTTCTTCCGGTGACTTGAGCTGTTCCAGCGCCTCGAAGGTGGCTTTTACCACATTGAGGACATTGGCGCTGCCCATGGATTTGGTCAGAATGTCGCGGAACCCGGCTGCTTCAAGTACGGCGCGCACGCCGCCCGCAGCGATGACGCCCGTACCGGCCGAAGCCGGTTTGAGCAGCACCTTGGCGCCAGCCGTCCGGCCGATCACCTCATGCGGGATGGTGGTGCCCGCCATCGGGACGCCGCGGATTGTTTTATGAGCGCGTTCGGTGGCTTTACGCATGGCATCCGGCACGGCATTGGCCTTGCCAATTCCCAGCCCAATGTTACCGCGGCCGTCGCCGACCACAACGGTTACTCGGAACTGAAAGCGGCGTCCGCCTTTAACCACTTTGGCCACGCGAGCGATCTCGATGACACGCTCCTCAAATTGTTGTTCTAAACTTTGAAATTCAGTCATTGTCATAGTCAGGCCCTTTATCATTGCTCCAGATCAGCCTAGAAAACCAGGCCAGACTCGCGGGCGGCATCGGCCAGTGCTTTTACTCGACCCACATAGCGGAAACCGCCGCGGTCGAACACGACCTCAGATACGCCTTTGTCTTTGGCGCGCTTGGCTACCAGTTCACCCACCAGGCGAGCTTGCTCGGTCTTGGTCTTGCCGTCCAATTTGCCGTTCAGTTCGTGGTCGATGGTAGAGGCAGCAGCCAGGGTGTATCCGGCCTGATCATCGATCACCTGAGCATAGGTCTCGGATAAGCTGCGGAAAACAGCCAGTCGCGGCCGGGCCGGCGTGCCAGCAATGAACTTGCGCACGCGACGGTGTCTGCGGATTCTTGCTTCAGTACGACTTAATTTAGACATACGCCATCACCTACTTCTTTGCTTTTCCGGCTTTACCAGCCTTGCGGCGGATCTTTTCACCCAGATAGTGGATACCCTTACCATGGTAGGGCTCGGGAGGACGAATTTTGCGGATGTCCGCTGAGACCTGCCCGACAATTTCGCGGTCGTAACCCGAAACCTTGATCTGGCGGGTTTTTGTATCGACCTCAAACGAGATGCCGTTATCCGGTTCCACGATGACGGGGTGGGAGTAACCAACAAACAGTTTCAGGTTTTTGCCATCCATCTCAGCGCGATAACCGACGCCTTCGATTTCAAGCACCTTGGTGAAGCCCTGGCTGACGCCAGTCACCATATTTTGAATTAATGCACGGGTCATCCCGTGGAGCGCGCGCACATTTGCCTCTTCAGAGCTGCGAGAAACGGCAATTTGCCCATTTTCAAAGGCAACCGAAATCGCCTGGGAAAATTCACGTTTCAGTTCGCCCTTGGGGCCAGTGATGTGCACCAATGAACCATCCAGGTCCACCTGCACGCCCGCGGGGACAACAACCGGTAAGCGACCAATTCGGGACACGATTTATCCTCCTCTGCGCTTTCCGGGCTACCAAACCTTGCAGATGATCTCGCCGCCAACATTCAGCTGGCGAGCGCGCTGCCCGGTCATGACGCCCTTTGGGGTGGACAGGATGGCAATTCCCAAACCTGATAGGATCCAGGGAATTTCCTGTTTACGGGTATAAACGCGACGGCCCGGGCGGCTTACACGGACGATACCGGTGATAACCGGTTGGCGCTGGCGACGCTCTCCGACGTACTTGAGGCGGACACGCAGCACATGCTCGAACGTTTTGTCGCCATCGACGACTTCGTATCCGTCGATGAAGCCCTCTTCTTTGAGGACGCGGGCGATTTCTGCCTTGATTTTTGAATTCGGCATCGCGATGACGGGCTGGCCATTCATTGTGCCATTCCGTACGCGGGTCAACATATCAGCTATAGGGTCATTTACACTCATGCTTACCTCCGGCCTGGTCTACCAGGATGACTTGGTCACGCCGGGGATCTTCCCTGAAAGAGCAAGTTCCCGGAAGCAAATGCGGCAAAGACCAAAACGACGCATATATCCACGCGGACGGCCGCAAAGGCGGCACCTGTTGCGTATTTGTACTTTAAATTCGCGTCGTAGTTCGCGATATTCCATGCACTTCTTGGCCATACTAGTCCTTCCTGAAAGGCATCCCAAGCAGCTGCAGCAGTTTGGCAGCCTGATCATCCGACCGCGCCGTCGTGACGACGGTGATTTCCATTCCACGAACTTTGTCGACCTTGTCGTAGTCGATCTCCGGGAAGATGATCTGCTCCCGTAAGCCCAGGGTATAGTTACCGCGGCCGTCAAAGGCCTCCGCGGATACTCCACGGAAGTCGCGCACGCGCGGTAAAACGATATTCATCAATCGGTCGAGGAAGGCCCACATGCGTTCGCCCCGCAGGGTAACCATGGTGCCAATGGCGCGCCCTTCGCGCAGTTTGAAGGCAGCAATGCTGGTGCGAGCTTTGGTGATGACCGGCTTTTGACCGGTGATCTTGGCCAAATCACCGCTGGCTGCTTCCAGCGCTTTGGGGTTGTCCAGAGCTTCTCCCAGACCGATATTGACAACGACTTTGGTGACCCGCGGTACTTCCATGACATTGCTCAGGTTTAATTCCTTGAGCAGCGCCGGAGCCACTTCTTTCTGATAGCGTTCTTTCATGATGTTCATAATCTAGCTCCCCGATGGCCTATTCGTCGATTACGGCTTCGCAATGTTTGCAAACCCGCACAGATTTGCCATCTTCCGAGCGGGAGAGCCCCACACGGGTCGCCTTGCTGCACTTGGGGCAAACCAGCATGACATTGGAGATGTCAAACGGCGCCTCGAAGCGCACCTTTCCGGGAGAAATGGTACGGCCCTGTGACTGGACCTGGCGCTGGTGCTTGGTGCGCACGTTCACGCCCTGTACCACTACTCGTTGATCCTTCGGCAGCACACGAATAACTTCGCCGCGCTTGCCTTTATCTTCCAGACGGCCGCTAATCACTTCGACCGTATCACCTTTGTGAATTTTCAAATTCATCGTTTCGCTCCTGCTCCCTGCCTTATATAACTTCCGGCGCAAGGGAGACGATTTTCATGAAGCCCTTTTCACGGAGTTCACGAGCGACCGGTCCGAAGATACGCGTGCCCTTGGGGTTGACACCATCGGTATCCAAGATCACAGCAGCGTTATCGTCAAAACGGATGGAAGAGCCATCTTCGCGGCGCCATTCTTTCGAGCAGCGCACGATCACAGCCTTGACAATGTCGCTTTTCTTGACCGACCCCTGGGGAGTTGCCGATTTTACCGTGGCAACGACGATGTCGCCGATGGAGCCGTAACGGCGGGTTGAACCGCCCGTCACGTGAATCACCAACAACTCACGAGCGCCTGTATTGTCTGCAACCTTGATACGAGACTCCTGCTGGATCATGCTTACGCTCCTTCGCCAGGTGGCTCGATTTCAACGTATTGGTGCGTTAAGATCGTTTCGACCACCCAGCGTTTTTCGCGCGAAATCGGGGCCGAATCCACAATTACAACCTTGTCGCCGATCTGGCAGCCAAGGGTGTCGTGGGCTTTGATCTTGCTGGTCGAATGCACCACTTTTTTATACAACGGATGAGAATAGGTGCGGGTGATCTCCACCACTACCGTCTTCTGCATTTTGTTGCTGGTAACAACACCGGTTAAACGACGCCGAGTGTTCATTTTCCACCTTCCCGCTCTTGTGATAGTTCACGCTCGCGCAAAATAGACATGTAGCGAGCGATTAAGCGGCGGGTGACCTTCAACCGGCTGGTATCAGTCAACTGCCCGGTGACAACCTGGAAACGCAGGTTCATCAACTCCTGACGAGTATCCGTCAGTTTCGCTTTCAGCTCTTCAACCGACATCAGGCGAATTTGTTCATTGTTCATGATAATTCTCCTGTGGCCGATTCATGGCGAGCAACAACTTTTGTCTTGATCGACAACTTATAAGAAGCCTGGTGCAGGGCGTCGAGCGCCATGTCAGAGGGCAGACCGCCCACCTCGAACATAATGCGCCCGGGGCGAACCACCGACACCCAGTATTCCACGTTACCTTTACCCTTACCCATCCGAGTCTCTGGGGGTTTCTGGGTATAGGGCTTGTCCGGGAAAATCCGGATCCATACCTTACCGCGGCGTTTCATCTGGCGCACCAGAGCGCGGCGCGCGGCTTCGATCTGGCGGGCAGTCACCCACCCTGGCTCAAGCGCCTGTAGGCCGAATTCGCCGTACAGGAGTTCTGCCCCACGCAAAGCCAGGCCCCGCATGTGGCCGCGCTGCTGCTTGCGCCACTTTACACGTTTTGGCATCAACATAGCTGCTAACCTCTCTCATCACGCATTGGGATAGACCCAGCGCAAGGTTTACTCACTGACATAAACGCCTTCAGTGGATTCGGCTTTCTCTTCCACCCCCGGCAGAACGTTGCCCAGGTAAACCCAGACCTTGATGCCGATTTTGCCATATTGGGTCTGAGCCTCTGCGCGCGCGAAATCGATGTGCGCGCGGATCGTCTGTAGAGGAACACGTCCCTCGCGCAGCCAGACGCTGCGGGCCATTTCTGCACCGCTCAAGCGGCCAGCTACCTCGATCTTGATCCCCAGAGCACCCTGGCGCATAGCCTGCTGCAGCGCGCGTTTCATGGCGCGGCGGTAGGCAACGCGGCGCTGGATCTGTCCGGCAATATTCTGGGCAACCAGAAATGCATCGCAGTCCGGCGATTTGATCTCTTTAATGTCAAGATCGATCTTTTTGCCAGTGAGCGCTTCGAGGTCGGTGCGGACCTTTTTAACTGTCTCACCTTTGCGGCCAATCAGAATACCGGGTTTAGCGGTGTGAACGATGACTTTCACTTTGCCCGGGAAACGCTCAATTTCAACCTTGGCAATGCCGGCTTTATCCGCGCTGCCGAAGATCAACTTACGGATTTTTATATCCTGGTGCAGTTGATCGGTGTACTCGGCGCCGTCAGCGTACCAGCGGCCTTCCCATGGTTGGTGAACGCCCAGACGAAACCCAATCGGATGTACTTTACGACCCATAATTTCTCCTGGTGTCTGTCTCTAGCTTGCCAGCTGCCCGAAGGTTGCCAGCCAGCCCGATTCTCACTCTTGCTCCCGCAAGACTACGACCACGTGCGACGAGCGCCGCAGCAACGGCTTGAAACGGCCACGAGCACCAAAGCGGCGCCACTTGCGGGTGGGGGCTTCATCGGCTGTGATCTTATAGATAAACAGGTCATCGCGGTTGATGCCAAAATTTTCTTCAGCGTTGGAGACTGCCGAGGCAACCAGCTTGCGCAGGTCAGCCGCGGAGCCTTTGTTGGCAAACGCGAGAATATCCAGAGCATCGTTCGCCCGCTTACCGCGCACCAGGTCAATCACCAGACGCACTTTTTGAGCGGAGACGCCAAAGTTTTTCAGTTCTGCACGAACATCAGTAGCCATTTTTCTACCTCTTCGTGGACTTTTCCGCCATATGGCCGCGGAAGTGGCGTGTTGGGGCAAACTCGCCCAGGCGGTGGCCCACCATGTTCTCGGTAATATAAATCGGAACATGCCGGCGGCCGTCATGAACAGCGACGGTGTGACCCACCATTTGCGGGAAGATCACAGACGCACGGCTCCAGGTACGAACGACCTTTTTGTCACCGCGAGTGTTCATCTGTTCGATTTTTTTAAGCAACTTCGGGTCAAAATACGGACCCTTCTTTAATGAACGTGACATATCTCGTCCTTCTTTCTCGGTTTCAACCTATCAACCTGGGCCTATTTCCGCTTGGCCGAGCGACGGCGTACGATGTACTTGTCGCTGGTCTTGTTGCGGCGCGTCCGATAACCACGAGTGGGGCGGCCCCATGGGCTCTTGGGTCCTGGCATACCGGTAGGCTGCCGGCCCTCACCACCACCATGCGGATGGTCACGGGGGGACATTGCAGTACCGCGCACCGTTGGGCGGATGCCCATATGGATCTTGCGGCCGGCCTTTCCCAGTTTGATATTGCCATGATCCAGATTTCCAACCTGGCCGATGGTTGCGAAGCACAACTGCCGAATCAGACGGACCTCGCCGGAAGGTAAACGCACCTGAGCATAGTCGCCTTCTTTCGCCAGTAGTTGAGCAGCGGTGCCAGCGGAACGAACCAACTGACCGCCGCGGCCTTCCTTTAGCTCGATGTTGTGGATCATTGTGCCAACCGGGATGTTCGAAATTGGCAGGTTGTTGCCAGGGCGGATATCGGCATTGCGACCGGATACCACCGTGTCGCCAACCTTAAGGCCAACCGGCGCAATGATGTAGCTTTTTACGCCATCAGCAAACACCAGCAAGGCCAGACGGGCGGTGCGATTCGGATCGTATTCGATAGCTGCCACCCGGGCGGGAATATCTTTTTTGCTGCGTTTGAAGTCCACCAGACGGATAAATTGGCGGTGACCGCCACCCTGATGCCGGACTGTTATTCGGCCAGTGTTATTCCGCCCGGCATGAGCCGTGCGCAAAACCAGCAGCGAGCGCTCAGGACGGGATTTGGTGATTTCTTCGAAGCTATATCCGGTCATATCGCGCAGACCGGGGGTTATTGGTTTGTAAACTTTAATCGCCATTATTCAACCCCTTCAAAGATCGGAATTCTATCTTCAGGCGCCAGGGTGACAACGGCTTTTTTGTAAGCAGCGTTACGAACCATTAGGCGGCGGCTGCGCGCCCGACGGGTGCGCTTGGCAGGAACATTGAGGATGTTTACCCGCAGCACTTTTACATCAAAGATGGTCTCGACTGCATCTTTCACCTGCGTTTTGGTGACGTTGTCCGCCACTTCAAACACATACTGGTGCAGGCGATTGACCTGATAGTTCGTTTTTTCAGTCACCAACGGGCGGCGGAGAACATCAAATAGTGTCGTCATGTTGTACCTCCCACCTATCCCAGGTTGCTTTGAATAACTTCCAGAGCCGCCAGCGGCAGGACAACTTTGTCAAACGTCAACAGGTCGCGGATATTAAGGTAGCCCGCGAGCAAGACTTTGGTAGCGGGCAAGTTTCCGCTGGAAAGAATGACGTTGTCGTAGTTCGTCTTTTCTGGGATAAGAACCAGGGCGCTTGATTCACCGACCAGCAAATTCAGTGCGTTGGCCATCAGGCGCGTCCGCGGTTCAGCCAATTTCAAATCATCCACAACCACAATCGCAGCTTCGGCGGCTTTCACCGAAAGGGCTGACCGCAAGGCTGCCCGGCGCATTTTACGGGGCATGTCCTGGTTGTAGGAACGGGGATGGGGTGTAAAAATACGACCGCCGCCCTTCCATTGTGCAGCCCGGGTGGAACCCTGACGCGCCCGGCCGGTACCCTTCTGCTTCCAGGGTTTGCGACCGCCGCCAGCCACCTCGTTGCGAACTTTGGTGTCGTGGGTGCCCAGGTGTGCATTCGCCATCTGGCGAACGAAGGCCTGGTGCATAAGATCAATATTTACCGGGGCTCCAAAGATCATTTCAGGTAATTCAACCTGTTTGATCTTCTTGCCCTCCATGTTGTAGACATCTGCTAACATTTCTACTTTGCTCCCATAGTCCAGGTAATGATCCGGCGTCGCAGGCCTACTGCTTGCGGGCCTCACGAATGATGACCAGGCCTCCACGAGGACCAGGAATCGCTCCACGCACACCAATCAGGTTGCGCTCAACATCTACCAGGACCACCTTCAAATGCTGCGCAGTGACACGTTCATCGCCCATATGACCGGGGCCGCGCGATCCCTTGTAAACACGACCGGGTGTGGTACCCGAACCGCGGGAACCAGGAGCGCGGTGACGATCCGACTGACCATGGGTCTTGGGACCACCCGCGAAATGGTAGCGTTTGACGCCGCCCTGGAAACCCTTACCCTTGCTGGTACCGACAACATCTACGCGCTCCCCCACCGAGAACGCTTCAACGGTTAATTGATCCCCTTCATTAACTTCCGGGGACTTGGCACGGAATTCGCGCAAATAGCGCAGCGGAGGCATGTTCAACCCTTCGCGTTTGAGGTGGCCGAGCTGGCCGCCCGTCAAACGTTTGGGCTTTACTTCTGCATAACCCAACTGAACGGCTGAATAGCCGTCGTTTTCTGGTCGTCTAATCTGGGTAACGAAACATGGCCCAGCTTCGATAACGGTGACTGGAATAGCCGCACCATTTTCATCGAAAATCTGAGTCATGCCGATTTTCTTCCCGATCAGCCCTTTAAACATCTCGATTTTTCTCCTTGACCTTCAAGAATTCCCGGGACTGTCAGCCTGGGCTTGGCTGCATCATCCCTGACGTTGGATAGTCAGCTATCTGCTGCGTCATTGTGGGGTTTGTTTTGCGCCCACAGATCAGCTCTTTTCCAACTCTTGGCTGGGCATATGCCCAACCTTTCCATTATAAATCAACTCTGCTTGTTTGAACAGGGTTGTCTTACATTTTTGCTGCACATCTCAGGTTTCAGACAATGACTTCAGCCGATTCTGTTCCGGTCGAAGCCATTGCAGCCTGTTCTTTGTGGTAAGGTGGTAGAAATGCGCCGCACACTCACGGCGCGCATTCGCGTGCCGGTATTTCATACTAGCAAAGTTCGATCAGATCTTGATTTCGATATCGACGCCCGCCGGCAGGTTCAAGCGCATGAGCATGTCAATGGTCTTCGAATCCGGGTCCAACACGTCAATCAGGCGGTTGTGGGTGCGGATTTCAAAGTGCTCGTGCGAGTCCTTGTCGATGAAGGCTGAACGCCGAACGGTGAATTTCTCGATGCTGGTGGGAAGGGGTACAGGTCCAACGACGTGCGCCCCGCTGCGCTCGGCAGTTTCCACAATCCGCTTGGCGGATTGATCAAGAACACGATGATCGTATGCTTTCAGGCGAATGCGAATACGTTGCTTAGCCATTTTTCCCTTAATCCAAAATCTTGGTGATAACGCCAGCGCCGACGGTCAGACCGCCCTCGCGGATAGCGAACTTGGAACCCTGTTCAAGCGCCACTTTGACGATCAACTCGACTTCCATGTTGACATTGTCGCC
>JBAZZG010000012.1:0-93898 GCA_041658905.1 Bellilinea sp. | reverse complement strand
AGGTTCGAGCAATTGTCGAGGAACGAAACGGTACCCATGCGATCATTCATTGGCAATTCCGTACCGAGGATGCGCGCATCAAATTGAAGCAACTTTATCCATCCATTTCAGGATGACTGACTACTAGGAGCGCTTTCGCTAATTTTTCTTTTACTTCCGTCTTGTCGTAATTTAACTCGATTGTTTTAAATCCATATTTTTCAAAAGCATCGTTGACTATCTTGTCACTCTCGAGTATCGAAATCTCAAAATCAAACTGGTATCCAGAATACTCAATTTTCTCGCTCAGCAATATCCTCTTTTGCTCTACAGGTGCTTCTTCCTGAGTCGCCGTGGCCTCCGTAGTTGGCGTAACCTCCAAAGTTGGTGTCTCACTCACTCCAGGCATTGTTTCCGTAACTCCTGGTTGGAATGGTGTCTCCGTTACCCCTATATCTACCGTCTCCGTCACCCTTGGTTGTGTCTCTGTTGCTGTGGCATTAGGTGTCACTATCTCTATACCAACTCCGCAAGCCGAAAGTACCATTCCCCCAATTATCACCGCGGCTGCCAGAGTCTTTTTAGATAGCACCCCGTGAATGGCCTCATCCAGACTGGTATTTTCCCTTTTGTCACCCAGGATCTCTTCACGCACCTTCTCTATTTCCCTTCGGTAATCTTTAATCTGAAAAGCTACTGATGGGTATGTGTCCTCGGCAATATCCGAGACCACCTTCATCTTTGCCGCGGTCCAAGCCATTGCGTAAATCAGTTCTTCCGTTCGAACAATCCCCGATTTACCCAATACCGAGTTCTCCAAAATCTCATTCAAGATATCGACGTCCCCACGCACGTGGGGGTGATGCTGGTCTTCCATCTGCCCTGCTCATCCCATTTTCTTCAGCGTGGCCAGTACTTTTTCATAGCCAGCTCGGTTTGGAGGATTCAGACCAATAATTTCCTCCACAATCTCTGCGGCCTGGCCATTCAAACCCGCCTGGGCATAGGAATCGGCCAATCCATCGAGTTGTTCGATCGCTTCGGTGATGCGGTGGCCGCGGAGATAAAGATCAACCAAACGCCGGCGCAAATCCAGCTTATCCGGATGTTCCTCTGCCAAACCGATCAGGAATCCAGCAGCAGCAGCAGGTTGATTCTTGGTCTCCAGCAGTGATACATACTGGTCAGCTTCCGCCATCGCGTTTTCATCATATCCAAGCCGGAAATTCAAATCGATGATCCGTCCGCGAGTTCCTGTGTCTTCCGGTTGCATTTTTCGCATTTGTTCCAGAGATTGCAGCGCTGAACGCCAGTCTAACCGTTGCATTTCGATATCGGTCAGTTGGTTCAATATTTGGAAAGCCCAGTAGCGGCTGCGGGTCGATTCTGGCGCCAGCAGCATCGCTGACTGGTAGATACGAGCGGCGCCTTCCAGATCAGCAAGCTGGTAATTGGCCTTTGCCAGGTTTATGTACTCCTGGATCGCCTCGTCGATGCGGCGTTGCGATATAAACAGTTCGATCAGTTGTTTCCGGATATCCAGATCCATTGGCGCGATTTTCAATATGCGTTGTATCAGGAGAATCGCCTGGCCAGCCTCACCCCGCAGGGTATATAACCGGGCTACCAGCAGGTATTTTTTGATTGCCTCCGGTTGTTGACCCTCCCGCAGAAGCAGGTCGCCAATCTGAATATGGAGCGGCAGGTAAGTCGGCGCCATGCCAATCGCTCGGAAGGCCTCCTCGCGCGCCGTTCGCACTTTGCCCTGGTCGGAAAGCGTGCGAATATAGGCGAGTGCATCGATCACGTTTACGCTGCGAATCTCGAGCAAAAGCTCTGAAAGCGGAGTTGGCATTTGGCCTGGGGCGGCGGCAGGTAATTGACTGCGCGCTTTGGCTGTCAAGTCACGCCAATCCGGGCGGATCAAATGGGAGAACACTTTATCGCACAGAGCTTTCAGGGACGCATCATCGTTTGCCCGCGATTGCCCTTCGATCAGCGGGTCGTATAACTGGCGCAATTCGGCCTGTTGAGCAACCGGTACAGTTTCAGCGTCGGCCAGTCGCAGTGCCTGTAAACAGGCCTGGGCTGCCTGGTGGTATTGCTTTGTCCGGTAATATACCCGTCCCTTAACCAAAAATGCTGCCAGCGCAAATTCAGGACTGTGTTCAGCGGTTGTCAGCGCTTGAATGGCTTTTTCTTCTTCGCGCCCGGCATGTAAAACGCCCATGGTAAAGAATAGGGCTGGGGTTGAAAAACCCGCCTCCTGAGCCTTCTCCAGTTCTTCTGCGGCCTGGGCTTCCTGCCCATGGGTCTGCAGTTCGATGGCCTGTCCAATGTGCATGAGAATCGTTGACCGGGATTTGGCCTCGGTGACCGGCTTATTACGACCACGACGCAGGGTTTCCAGGGACAGCTTGGGCTGCGAAAATACCGATTCATCCTCCTCCGGCTGGTCAAAAAGGCTGCCCGCCAGCTCGACCAATGCACGTTGCAGCGCATCTGCAATGGGATCAAGTTGTCGCTCGCTGCTGTCCGCTGCGGTCTCCGGTAGCTTGCTTCTGGTTGCCGAAGTAGAAGGGAGTGGACCCGTGCGTGGTCGGGTTGGAACGGCCACCGTTTGCCCAATTTTTAACTGGCGCAGCGCCTGGGTCGCATCGGCGTTGCCAGGCGCCAGATTTAGGGCATACAAAATCACCTGCGTGGCTTTGCTGGAATCCCCTGCCCGTTGCAGCAAGCCAGCTGCTGCCAGGTATTCATATACCGCATCCGCCTTACGGCCAAGGCGTTCGAAAATCAATGCCAGACGGGTGTGCGCGGTCAAACTATCGGGGTGCATGGCTGTAATACGCTGCCAGCATTCGATCGCTTTTTCGACATCGCGGGCTTTTAGAAACAACTCCGCAGCTTGCATGGCGGCGCGAACCGCATCGTTTTTCCGTCCCAGGGTCTCGTAAATTTGCGCCATCTTATCCTGCGGCGCAGGATCTTCCGGCGAAACAACAGCCGCCCGCCGGTACACTGCCAGCGCCTGTTCGTATTCGCGCCTTTCAAAAAGGGCCAGGCCCAGGTTAACAAGCGCGGTTGGATTGTTCGGGAACTCTTCCAGCGCGGCAATGTAGTAACGACTGGCCAGTTCCCAATTCTGATCCCAGGCAGCCGAGTTGCCATTGTTCATTGCATTCTGAAAGACCTGTTGATTTCCCGCCATAATGGCTTTCTCCAATTCAAGTTAACGTTTCTGCGCACCTTTACTTTACTCGATCCGCGCATATTTTACAGGATTTTTGATTTACAAACCCGCAAGGTAAGCTACAGTTTTTTCGACCTAGCTGCGAACCACTTCCAGGCTGCCCCAGTTGTGACCCCAGCGCGCTTCGGTTTCCAGCGGGATAGATAGCGGATAAGCATTTTCCATCACTTCCGTTACCACCTTGATGGTTTCTGAGCGTTCGTCAGCCGGCACTTCGAGCACCAGCTCATCATGTACTTGCAGCAACATGCGTGCCGACAACCTGGCCTTTTCCAGCGCAACCGGTAAGTGAACCATGGCAATTTTCATAATGTCGGCGGCAGTGCCCTGCACCGGGGCGTTGATCGCTTCGCGTTCCTCACGCGCCCGCAGAGCCTGGTTGACCGGGTTCTTTAGATTGGGAAAATACCGCCGCCGGCCAAGCAGCGTTTCCACGTACCCCTCTTGTTTTGCAAATTGGCGAGTTCCATCCAGGTAGCTCTTGACCCCGGGAAATTGCATAAAGTAGGCCTTTACAAAGTTTTCGGCTTCTGCCAGGGTCAGGTCAGTGGTGCGGGTCAGACCAAACGCGCTCATGCCATAGATCAGGCCAAAGTTGATGGCTTTGGCGTGACGGCGTTGATCCTTGGTGACCGCTGCCAGATCCAACCCCTGGACGGCTGCCGCGGTGGCGGTATGAATATCCTGGCCGGCGCGGAAAGCATCCAACATGGCTTCGTCCTGAGCCATGTGCGCCACAATACGCAACTCGATCTGCGAGTAATCCACCGCCAGCAGGAATTTTCCGTCGCCTGCCACGAAGGCGTTGCGCACCTGTCGGCCGATTTCGGTGCGGGTGGGAATGTTCTGCAGGTTGGGATCGGATGAGGCCAACCGTCCGGTCACCGAGCCGGTTTGACTGTACGACGTGTGTATCCGCCCGGTACGCGGATTCACCTGCAGCGGTAAAGAATCTACGTAGGTGGATTTAAGCTTGGTCAATTCGCGGTAATCCAGGATGGTACTGACCACCGGGTGCTCGTTGCGGATTTCTTCCAGCACGTCCGCCGAAGTTGAAAAATGCCCGCTGCTGGTTTTCTTGCGCCGGTCGGGCGGCTCGATTTTCAAGGTCTCGAACAGGACTTTGGAAAGCTGCTGGGTGGAATTTAAGTTGAAACGGTAGCCGACTTGCTCATAAATAGAAGTCTCGATATCGCCCAGGCGTTGGCTGAGTTCCTGCGACATTTTCGCCAGGAAAGGCACATCCAGCGCCACGCCGTTGCGTTCCATTTGCGCCAGCACCGGCACCAGCGGCATCTCAATCTCGTCGAACAGGCGCAGGGCATTGGCTTCCGCCAATCCTTTTTTGAGCAGTGTTACCAACTGCAGACTGACCTCGGCATCTGCCGCGGCATAGGGTGCTGCCTGCGCCACCGGCACCTGGCTCATACTGATCTGGTTTTTGCCCTTGCCGATCAGGTCCTCGATGTGCGTCATCGCAATGTGCAGGTATTTTTTAGCAGTATCTTTCAGCCCAATATTGTAATTATCGGGATTGATCAAAAATTCAGCGATCATCGTATCAAATGCCAGCGGCGCGACCTGCAGACCAGCCTGAGCCAACACCAGGGCATCGTATTTAAGATTGTGCCCGACCTTTGGTTTATGGGGATCGGTCATGGCCGGCCGCAGCGCCTCAAGCACCTGTGGGATGGTCAACTGTTTTTCAGCCTGGGTGTGCCCAAGCGGGATGTAATAGCCCTCTCCTTCTCGCACTGCCAGCGAAATGCCCACCAGATCAGCCCGCATCGGATCAGTGGAGGTCGTCTCAGTGTCAAAGGCGATCACCGGGGCAGACAGAAGGTCATCCGTCAGTGCTTTCAATGACGCTGGAGTATCCACCACGACCGTCTTGAGTTCATAAGCCGGGGTTTCGCCGATTTGCTGAACCGGTTCGCCAAACAACGACAACTGTTGCCGTGGTATGGGAGAAGGTTCCACCTGTCCTTCGATTTTCTTCAGGCGCGCTAACAGCGTTTTAAATTCCATCCGCGCGAAGAATTGTTCGATGGCAGGGAGATCGAGATATTTGGTTTGCGCTTTTTCCAGATCGAGCGACACGGAAATATCGGTGCGGATGGTCGCCAGGTCGCGACTGAGGTAAGCCTGGTCGCGGTCGCGTTCCAGCAATGTCTTTACCCGGCCGGTGATCTCTTCCAGGTGGGCATAAATCTCGTCCAGGTTGTCATATTTTTCCAGCAATGATATGGCTGTTTTTTCGCCTACCCCGCCGACGCCGGGAATATTATCCGACTTGTCGCCAACCAGCGCTTTGTAATCCACCACCTGGTCAGGGCGCACGCCAAGCGCTGTGAACACATCCGCCGCGGCGTAATCTTTAGCCTCGGAAAGTTTGCTGCCGGCCAAATTGACCAGCACGCGCTCGTTGACCAGCTGCAACAGGTCGCGGTCGCCGGTGATGATCTTGACCCCCAGCCCCTTGGCTACCGCCTGAACGGCAATGGTGCCAAGCACATCATCCGCCTCGGCGCCTTCTTTTTCAAGGCGCGGCAGCCCGAAGATATCAACCATTTCGCGGATGCGATCGATTTGCGGGCGCAGGTCATCCGGCATCTTGGCGCGGGTAGCTTTGTAGTCCGGGAAAATCTCGTTGCGAAAAGTTTTCCCGGTATCAAAGGCGACCGCCATGTATTCGGGCTTCTCCTGCTCCAGCAGGCGAAGCAGCACGCTGGCGAAACCGTAGGTACCGGCCGTCGGCTCGCCGCTGCTGGTGGAAAACTTTTGCCCGGTCACAGTCAGGGCAAAGAAGGTGCGGTAAGCCAAGGCGTGTCCATCAATCAGATACAGGGTTGGCGGCATGAAATGTCCAATCTGGCAAATGTTGCGCGGTTATAGTCCGTTCCGTTTACTAGCAAGAAAGCAATTATTCAGGACCGATCTGGTAACAGTAAAGTGTAACATGGGCAGAAACCAGAGGCAAGCAAGCCAGTCAGGTGAAACAGCCATTCAGCCCAGCGGAACGGCCGCCGGTTGCAGCCTGCATGGATATATCCTCCGGAACGAAAAATGTATTGTGCATGATCCGGTCAGGTTATGCAAATTCTTACGCTTTTTCTCCCGGTCAGTTTGAAATTCCTGCTACAATGGTTCTAATTTCCAAACCTGTTCAACTCCGTTAATCCGATGCGCCGGTTTCTCCAACGATTGACCCTTGCAATGCTATGGCTGGCGGGTATTCTGACAGCATTCCCCGTCCAGTCTTCTTCAGTGGCTGCGCAGAGCGCCGCACCGCTGTATTTGATCATCACCCCGGATGCATTTGCCAGCGCTTTAACCGATTTTGTTGCCGTTCAACAGGAACGCGGATTTCAAGTTCAAGTGGCGCTGCTTTCACAGACCGGGGCTGACAAAGAACAAATCAAAAATTACATCCAGCGATTATTTCCCCGGCCCAAGTACGTGCTCTTAGTTGGCGATAGTGAGCTCATCCCCACCTGGCCTTTCACAACGTTCGCCATCCCATCGGCCAGCACCGACCTGTATTACACCACCTTCACTGACAACAGCTACAGACCGAAAACAATCCTTGGTCGTTTGCCTGTCCATAATGCAACCGATTTAACCGATTACTTGTCCAAATTGATTGCGTATTATCACATGGCGGCGATTCCCTCCTGGCAGCAGCAAATTTCCTTCATAACCACGGATCATCCTACGTTCGCCATGGATACCGAGGACGATTTTAAATATATCATTGCTACTCACACCACACCGACTGGTTATAGTGGAACATTTACGGGGCGTGACGGGGCTACTGCACCCACCACCGGTGGCGACAGGCTGTTCCCGCTCACTTATAACGCCAACTCGGATGACGTTGTGTCGATCATCGGAGAAGGCCGGGCTGCAGTTGTCTATCTTGGAAGCGGCAGCCCAACCTCGTGGAATTGGAATGCAGGTCCTTTCCTGTCTGTGGATCAAGTTCGAACGTTTAGCGGACCACCGATCCCGCTGGTGTTAGCCTTGGCGCACCAGACCGCAGATTTTGCAACAGCCGAATCCATGGCAGATGCATGGATCCTCAACGCACAATCCGGCGCTCTGGTCTACATCGGGGCATCAGCTGATACCCAGAATAACTCGGACAGGGGATTGGCGAACCAATTCTTTTATACTGAATTTTATGATTTCAGCACCCCGCGGAGTGTCGGTGAGTCGCTGCAGGCTTCCCTGTTGTATTTGGATAAAATTTTCTTCCCTACAGCAGGCGCAAAAGCTGATTATGAAAGATACCAGCTTTTCGGCGACCCGTCGCTCACCTTCCGGCAGCCGCAAGGCGCACGGTTGCGGACGCATAAATTTTATTTGCCCGTTGACTGGGGCTCGGAAGCCATCATCCCATTTTCAGTAGAGAACCCCGGGAAGACCACTGAAACTTTCGAGTTGACCATCCATTCGTCAGCGCTTAATCCCGTTGCATTGGATATATATTCGGTGGAACTCACAGCGGGGGCCTCGACTGTTGTCTATGCAACCGTGCAAATGTCAACCGATTATCCGGTCGGAGCATCGGACAATATAACCCTTACCGCCACCCAGCACGAACCCCTGCCGGTTGATGAGTTAATCAAAACCGTAGTATCTGTCATCGTGCAGACCTTTGACCCCGCCATCTCCCTGCCGCTGGTCAAGCGTTCCAACTTTGGCAAGCCTAACCTGCGCCCGGACGCAGCCGTTGGTATAATCCAGTAACCACGGAAGCCACCGCCCATTTCGCCAATCCCGGCTGCTCCGGGGAAGGAATCCGCGCCAATGACTGAAACCGAGACCTTCCGCTGCCCGCACTGCAGCCAGCGCCACCCAACCGGGACGCTTTACTGCCCGATCAACGGCCTGCCCATCGAGCAATCGGACACCTCTCCAATTCTGCCGAATCTGCCGGAAATTCGTAAAATGAACCGCGGGTGGCTGATCGGCGGGGCAGTCCTGACCGGCGTCATCCTGTGCCTGGCAGGCATCGTCACCCTGTCCATCCTCAGGGCACGCGTCAACCCGAACATCACCCCAACCGTGCTGGTCATTTTGCCTTCTCAAGCGAACAACACACCTGCGCCCAATGTCACCCTGGTCGTTGCCACCCCGCAGCCCGGCGTAACGCCGCTCGATGAGCCGTGGGCAGCCTGCCCGGATGCATCCTACCTTTCCCGTCTGCACATTGGCGATACCGCGGAAGTCAGCAGCAATCCGCCGCTGGCCAACCGGGTTCGCAGTCGGCCAGCCACTGACGCTGAAGTCGTTGGCTCCATCCAACCCGGTGAAGATGCGCTGGTGCTGGACGGTCCGGCCTGCGCCAACGGCTGGGTGTGGTGGAAAGTCCGCTCCAATGAAACCGGTTTGGAAGGATGGACGGCCGAAGGCGACAGTTCCAACTACTGGTTGGCGCCGGTTTCCCCGTAACGGCCGGTCTGCATGGACCTTGACCGTTGACGGGTGATCCAACCTGACCCCAGTAGACCGGCGCCAGCCGGCACCATTCGTTTTTACGACGCGCTGCGCACCGCATCCTGTGGAAAGCACATCCTTGTAATTCGATATAAACGCCTTTCGTGATGGTCGGATGATCAACCCCACCCATGCCGCCCCATATTTGGGGCGGACTTAATTTTAATCGTGCGGTACGTGGGACTTGGTGCTTAGCTCCTGGCACGGGGGATACTCCTTTCACGCGCCATGGAGCGAATTCCTCCAGGCGTGGTCCGCGGCTGGCATCACACTTGCACTTATAGGATCAACGGCGGCACGTGCTGTCCGACGGGGCGAAACCATTTCTTCCCTGACCAACTTTATACTCCCGGAGCAAGCCTTTAAAAAGCCCAAAAACCGGACCAAGGTGGATTGATTCAGCCATGAACCGAAGCATTTATTCTCGCAGAAAATTCAACGAACCGAATCACAAGACGGCCTGCCGCCCTCAGCCGCTATCAGCCTACTTCCTGCAAACCATGCCAGTCCCGATGTGTGTACTGGACCGGTTGACCGGCAAATACCTAGACGCCAACGATGCTTTCGCCCGGCTCATGGGTTTGAACCGGGAGAATATTCTCCATAAAAGCGGCGCTGACTCGCCTGCCGGTCTGGGCGATGATAATCTAAAGAAGATTCTTACCCGGACGGAAGAAACACTGACCGTTCGCAACCTGGATTTGATAATCCTTCAGGGTGGCGGCAAGGTCATCAAAACCGCCAGCCAGGTCCAACTGGTGGATTTTCAAGGCCATGAGGCTGTGCTGGTCACATTGAATACCTCAACAGCCGGGAATACTCAATCCGTGCTTGACCAGCAGGAAAAACACGTCCAGACGGCCAATCAATTCAGTCTGGCTATGGCTGAAGTAGCCAGCACCGACGAAATGGCGCAGCAGTTGGCTTCATCGACCTTCGACATGCTCCCCGACAGTTGCGCGGTGCTGGTATCGTTATATGACCCGCAACAGCAGTCCATCACTGGCATCTACCAGCAGCATGTTGGTGAATCCTTCCAACGCGCCGACTTCCCTGAAATGAAACTGGCTGCCGCCAGCCTGGGTTTGTTGAGCGACACGATCCATACCCGGCAACCTATCATAACCGACCAGCGTGATGAACGGCACAAAACCGTAGTCGATCGCTTGAAATTGTTCACTCCTGGCAAGCTGATCCAATCCGGCATCAGCCTGCCCATGATCGCCGGCGGGGCTGTTATCGGCGTTCTGCAGGCCTTCAGCCTTAAACCGGACCGGTATCACTCCAGCGACGCTGCGGCTGCCAGTTTGATTGCCAATACGGCTGCCAGTGCTATCCACGGCGCCCGGTTGACGCAAATCCTGGAGCGCGCCAGCCAGGATTTATCTCAGACTTATGAAGCCACTATCAATGGTTGGTCGCGTGCGCTGGAACTGCGCGATTTTTCCACCGAACGCCATGCCGAACGAGTCGTTTCGATGAGTATTGAGCTGGGGCGCCAAATTGGACTAGATGAACCCGATCTGCTGCGCATCCAACGCGGCGCGCAGCTGCATGACATCGGCAAGATGGGCGTTCCCGACAGCGTTTTGTTGAAACCCGGCCCGCTGGATGAAGCCGAATGGCGGGTGATGCGTAAGCACCCGGTTTACGCCTACGAATTATTGCGCCCGATCCCGAAGTTCAACGACATTGTCGATATCCCCTACTGTCACCATGAAAAATGGGATGGCAGCGGCTATCCACGCCGTTTAAGCGGCCGTGAAATTCCACTGCCCGCCCGAGTATTTGCCGTTGTGGATGTGTGGGATGCCTTAAGTTCAAACCGGCCGTATCGGCCCGCCTGGTCTCAACACCAGGTGCTGGATTACATCCAACAACAGTCCAACAAACAGTTCGAGCCGGAGATCACCCGAGCTTTCCTCGACGTTGTCAAGGGGAAAACCGCCAGCAAACGCGCTGCCGGAATAAATCCGGATAAGTTTGACGGTGTTTCTTGCGCGATTTGAATACATAGACCAGCAGGCTGTCCTTTGAGAAAAAGGCTCCCCTGAAAGTCTCTTTATTTCCATTCCACAATTCTTCCCGGGTGACTACTCGCCGCACTGTGCGCCAGAACAAGCGCCACAAAACCACTGCCAGGGGTAATTCAAGCCAGATGAACGTATCCGCGCGCGGCCAGATGATATCGCGCACCTTGGCATAATTTCCATCGACAACCCAGGCCGAGCCTGCCAGAGCCTCGGATAGTCTTTCACGAAAGACCCATAAGTCAGCCTCACGCCAATCGGGGTCCCAATGCAGCGCATCGATTTCGACATGCACCAGCCCCAAGCGTTGAGCGATTGTTTCCGCCAGGGTGGTTTTTCCACTGCCCGTACTGCCAACGACGATAATGCGTTGGCCGGGTTGAGGAAAGTTTAGATTCTGTTCTGGGGAAAATTTTGTCAATGCCGTTGTCAATGAAAAATCTCTGGGGATCAACAGGGTGGATGCGCCAACCTTTAATTCTAGCATGGATGATCTTCAAAGGATCGATTTCGTAATTGCAGTCCGAAACCAAGGACGGAAATCGATCCAGCGGTTGCTGAGGCATCGAATTTCTCATACGGAATCCAATTTACCCTTAACAGCCGCGTGTGAAAAAACAGCCGCCTTCTGACTGGCTTGACGTCCAGGCGATTTTTGGCTATCGTTTAAGCATCAGGAGACTGCCATGCTCTCAACCGAAGACTTGTTAAATTTAATCAAGCACGGGAAGATCGAAGAAATTCAGGAAGCCCTCTCGCTGGATCCAAGCCTGGCCAATGCTCATGAACCGGATGGTACAAGTGCAGTGCTGACCGCTGCTTACTACGGGCAGTCTGCCATTGCCCGGCTGCTGGTCAAATATGGCGCTACTTTGGACCTTTTCGCGGCTTGCGCCGTCGGTGAACTCGACACGGTCCGCAAAATCGTTGCAGCCCAACCTGAGCTGGTGAATGCGGTGGCGCCGGACGGCTTTCAACCGCTTGGTCTGGCAGCCTTTTTTGGCCACCTGGACGTCGCTCAATTTCTAATCGACGCCGGAGCAGCGGTCGATTCCCCATCGCATAATCCGTTGAAAGTGATGCCGCTCCATTCTGCAGCCGCGGGTAGTCGGGTTGAAATTGCACGGCTGCTTATCGATCACGGCGCGCCGGTAAATGCCCGCCAGGCAGAGGATTTCACGCCGTTGCACAGCGCGGCTCAAAACGGCAGTCTGGAGATCATTCAGGCGCTATTGGCGGCGGGTGCGGAGGTGAATGTGCGCGATGGCGAAGGCAAAACGCCGCTGGCTTTTGCCCTGGCTGAAAATCACCAGGAAGCGGTTGATTTGCTGCTGGAAAACGGCGCATCGGCATAAAAACTGCAACCTGATCATTGATTGGAGCCGCCCAAATGACCAACCGACGCTTGTTCACCGTTTTGACCCTGGCAATCATCCTGCTGCTCGCGGCTTGCAACCTGCCGCGCCCGAATGCGACCGCTGAACCGCCGGGAGACCCGATTGGCACTGCCGCCGCCCAAACTGTGGCAGCCCTCTCTACTCAACTTCAGCCGAAAGATACTGTAACACCCGCGCAGGTGCCAACCAACCCACCGGTTCTGACCGCTACCCAGCCGGCGCAGACTACCGCCGAGACCACCCCGGTGAAAGCCTGTGACGTCGGCGAGTTTGTCACCGATGTAACTGTGCCGGATGGCACGAGTTTTACCCCCGGGCAGACATTCACCAAGACCTGGCGTTTGAAAAATACCGGTTCGTGCACCTGGACTACGTCCTATAGGGTGATCTTTGATTCGGGTAACTCGCTGGGAGCGCCTGCCAGTTTTAACCTGCCAACCAATGTGCCTCCGGACGCCATTGTGGATATTTCGGTGCAGATGAAGGCCCCCGACGCGGTCAAAGAATATGAGAGTAATTGGAAGCTGCAAAACGCCAGCGGCGTTATCTTTGGCCTGGGTGAAGACGGACAAAAAAGCTTCTGGGTGAAGATCAAGGTGGAAACAGCCGTGCTGCCGTTTGCAATCACCAAGGTGGTCGTCAGCGCTGATAATGCCAGTTTTACCGGCGCCTGCCCGCACACCGTCGCACTCGCAGCCGCGATCACAGCAACCGCTGCCGGGAGGGTTACCTATTTCTGGGAACGCTCCGACGGTACCAAGGGCGCGGTGCAGGAGGTCGTTTTCGACACCGGGGGGACAAAGACGGTGAATTCCAGTTGGCAGTTCGGCTCCAGTTTTGATGGTACGGTGACGGTGTATATCGACAATCCCAACCACCAGTATTTCCCGAACTTTGCCGTGAAGGTGACATGTAATTAGCCGGTGCCCGCAAGGCTTCGACAGGCTCAATCGCAGATTGCCCACCCGAAGGGTGCTCTGTGAGTGCGGGCAGCCAACGATGTAGGATAAGCTTTAGCTTGTCCGACGTGCCTTTGCTTCGATAGGCTCAATCGCAGATTGCCCCACCCGAAGGGTGCTCTGTGAGTGCGGGCAGCAAACGAAGTAGGATAAGCTTTAGCTTGTCCGATGTGTCGTTGGATCGACAGGCTCAGCATTCGTAGGTCGGGTTCGGGGCGGTGAACGGCACAAATTGAAAAAACGACCTTGCAGCCCCGCTCACAGAGCGCCCTGCGGGCGAAACCCGACATCGATTCGTCGTGCCCTGGGCTTGACGAAGGGCAGCATGCGAAATGGTCGCCCCGAGAAGTTCGTTTGTTGCCCGAAGTCCAACACTAGGGTATTCCTTGGTTGTCGGATTTCGAGGCTATATTAACTTGGTAATTTTTTAAGTGCAACTTCCCCTCAATCCGACCTACAAAAAGCTGCAGGTAAACTGGCCGTGCTTCGATCGCACCGTGCCCGCTCAATTTGCGATTTTTATCACAGAAATCAGGAGGATTATCGGCTGACAGACCAGCCCCTTCATGTTATGATATTTTTCACAATAGGGCAATAATGCCTATCGCCTCTTTCTCACTCCAATCTGAAATATTAAATCCGAGACCCATTATGCGACTTCTCTCCATGCCAGCCCGCACGGCCCGCGAAAACCACCATTTATTGACCCGCTTTCTGGCCATCGCCATACTGGCGGCCCTGGTCGGCGCTTTCTTTACCGTCCAGCCTACCCGCGCCCAGGACACAACCCCGGAATTGAATCCGGTCGTCATCTACATGTTCTGGGGCGACGGCTGCCCACACTGCGCCAAAGCCAAACCCTTCCTGGAGAATCTGGCTGCCAATAACCCGAACGTCGAGCTGCGTTTTTACGAAATCTACAATATCGTCGAGAACCGCGCGCTTTTCGAACGGATGGGCGCTGCCCACGATTATGAACCGCGCGGCGTCCCGGCCATTTACATCGCAGACCAGCATTGGGAAGGCTGGTCGGACGCAGTCGGGGCGCAGATCGAGGAATTGGTCACGCGCTGCTCCACCGAAGCCTGCACCGACCTCAGCGAGGGTGTGATTGGCCCCAATGAGGGCGTGCTGACTAAAATTAAACTTCCCAAACCCGAAGCCCAGCCGACCCCAGCGTTGGACGTCAACAGCGACATCATCAATCTGCCCTTGATTGGCAAAGTGGATCTAAGCAAGCAGTCGCTGCTGGTCAGCACTGCCCTGATCGCCTTTGTGGACGGCTTCAACCCGTGTTCGGTCTGGGTGCTCACCATGCTGCTGGCGCTGACGCTGCATACCGGGTCGCGCAAGAAAGTGCTGATCATCGGCGGCATCTTCCTGACCGTCACCGCCGCGGCCTACGCGTTGTTTATCGCTGGAATCTTCACCATTCTCAGCTTTGTCAGCTTCATGGGTTGGATTCAAGTGCTGGTTGCTGTGGTGGCGCTGTTTTTTGCCGTCATCAACATCAAAGATTACTTCTGGTATAAAGAAGGCGTGTCCTTTACCATCGCCGACGAGAAAAAAGGGGGCATCGCCAGGGGTATCCGGCGCGTGATGGACAGCAAATCATTCTGGGGTATGGCGGTTGCCACGGTCGCCCTGGCGGCCGGGGTTTCGCTGGTCGAATTTACCTGCACCGCCGGCTTTCCGGTGATGTGGAGCAACATTCTGGCCGCGCAGAACGTCACGCCGCTCAATTTTGCGCTGCTTCTGCTGCTCTACATGGTCATTTACCAGTTGGACGAACTGGTAATCTTCCTGGTGGCCGTTTTCACCCTCAAGGCCTCGCGCCTTGAGGAAAAACACGGCCGCATCCTCAAACTGATCGGCGGGATTTTGATGCTCACCCTGGCCGCCGTCATGCTGATCAAGCCGGCTTTAATGAACCAGCTCAGCAGTGCGCTGCTCATCTTTGCCGCCGCTTTTGGCGTAACAGCCCTGACCTTACTGCTGCATCGCCGGATTTTGCCGCACTTCGGCATCTGGATCGGCAGCGAAGCGCACCAGCCCAGGAAACGCGAGCATCGCCGCCCGGCTCCCGGTCAAACGCGGGCTGCACGCCGCAAATAAGTCGTCAGGCTAATAATTCTTCCAAAATCGTGCGCGCCAGGGTTGGATCAGCCTTGCCGCGCATCTTTTTCATCACTTGCCCGACAAACCAGCCGATCAATGTAACCTTGCCGGCTTTGTAGGACTCAACTTCCTTCGGGCTTTCCGCCAGCACTTCCAGGCACACCGCGCGGATGGCTGAGTCATCGCTGACTTTGCCCAGACCTTCCGCCGCGACGATTTCACCCGGCGCCGTGCCACTTTCTTCCACCTTTTGCAGCAAGCTCTTGGCAGTTGACGTATTGACCGTGCCCGCATCCGCCAGTTTGATGATCTCGGCCAGGAAGGCTGGCGTCAGGCGCAATTGGTCCGCGGTCTTGCTGTTCTCGTTCAGCATGCGCAGCACATCGTTCATCAGGTAATTCGAAACGCGCTTGGGATCGCTGCTGTAAGCCTTGACCGCGCTCTCGAAATAGTCCGAGAGATTGCGCTCACTGGTCAGGATGTCGGCATCGTATTCCGGCAGGCCGTAGGCATCCATGAAACGCTGACGGCGCACCAGCGGCAGTTCGGGCAACGCCTTGAGGATATCGGCTTTCCAGGTATCGTCCAACCGGATGGGCAGCAGGTCGGGCTCGCGGAAGTAGCGGTAATCGGCCTCGGTCTCTTTGGAGCGCATTTTACGCAACACGCCGGCTTCTTCGTCCCACTCCAACGTCCACGCCTCAATGCGATGTCCGGCTTCTACTTCGCGAATCTGGCGTTCGATTTCCTTTTCGATGGCGCTGCGCACAGCTTCGATAGAGTTGACATTCTTGATCTCGGTCTTGGGGTTCAGGTAGGTTGCCCCGCGCGGACGGATCGAGACGTTGGCATCGCAGCGCAGGTGCCCCTTTTCCATATCCGCTTCTGAAACCCCCAGCCAGCGTAACAACTGGCGCAAGCGCATCAGATATTGCGCGGCCTCATCGGCGCTGCGCAGGTCCGGTCCGGTGACCATTTCTACCAGCGGCACGCCGCAGCGGTTGAAATCGATCAGGCGTTCATTTCCGGCGTTCTTGGTCTTTCCGGCATCTTCTTCCAGGTGCAGCTTGTGAATGTTCACTTTGCGAATGTACGCCGGTTGGCCGTTGGCTGCCGGGACGGGTAGATCCAGGGAACCGCCAAACGCCAGCGACTGGTCGTACTGCGAAATCTGGTAACCCTTTGGCAGATCGGGGTAAAAGTAGTTCTTGCGGTCGAAGTAGGACAGCGGGCGCACTTCGGCGTGCATGGCGGCAGCCAGCACCACCCCTTTTTCGACCGCGGCCTTATTCAATACCGGCAGCACGCCGGGCATGCCGGTGCACACCGGGCAAATATTGGTGTTGGGCGGGTCGAACCACGAGTCAGCTTTGCAGGCGCAAAAAATCTTGGTGGTCGTATTCAGCTGGATGTGGGTCTCCAGCCCGATGACGGCTTCGTAATCATTCATAACAGGCACTCTCCATGCAGGGTTTGGAGACAGGGTGGTATATTCCGAGGTCAAGCAACTCAGCGCAGTACCATCGGTTTGACTTTGCGCCAGTCTTCGGTCTGGGTGGCCAGTTCATACGCCCGCCCAATGCGCAAAAGTACGTCTTCGCTAAAATCCGGCCCAAGCAGTTGAATGCCCACCGGCAGGCGGTCAGCATCCAGCCCGCCGGGCAGGGAAAGCCCGGGGATGCCGGCATGGTTGGCCGGTACCGTCAATTGGTCGGCGTACTGCATCAGCACCGAATCGCCGTACACTGCGCCTATTTTGAAGGCGGTGGTCGGCGTGGTGGGGGTCAGCAGAGCATCCAGCCGGTACTTCCCGCTGCGGTCGAAAGCCTGCTCGAAATCGCGACGAATGAGGGTGCGCACCCGCAGGGCGCGCTGGTAGTACTGCGCCGAATACTGCGCTGCGCTGACGTACATGCCCATCAAAATACGCAGCTTGGGCTGCAAGCCGAACCCTTCATTGCGCGTCTGGCGGTAGAGTTGGGTTAGGTCGCCAATTGGTTGCCGGGTACGGTAGCCGTATTTGACGCCGTCGTAGCGGTGCAAATTGGAAGCCGCCTCGACCCGGCTGATAACAAAATAAGCCGGGATGCCGTAACGGGTGTTGGGCATGGGCACATCCTCGACGATTTCAGCGCCCAGGCTGGCCAGAACTTCGGCGGCGCGGAGGACCGGCGTTTCTATATCCACCGGCAGCGGCTGCTCGCGGTATTCGCCGGTTTGCGGATCGGGGAAAGCGATGCGGAAATAATCCGGCGACAACCCGATGCGCAGGCCCTTGACGCCTCCATCCAACTGTCCGAGATAATCCGGCACGGGCACATTGGCAGCGGTCGAATCACGCGGATCGGCGCCAGCGATGACTTGCAGCATCAGCGCGGCATCCACCACATTGCGCGCCACTGGCCCGGGGCAATCCAGCGACGACCCAAAGGCAATCAAGCCATAGCGCGAGACCCGCCCGTAGGTCGGCTTGACGCCCACCACCCCGCAGAAGGCTGCCGGTTGGCGGATCGAGCCGGCGGTGTCGGTGCCCAGCGAAAGCGCAGCTTCGCCGGCAGCTACCGAGGACGTACTGCCGCCCGAGGAGCCGCCGGGAACATGCGCCGGGTTCCATGGGTTGCGCGGCGCCGGCTGAAAGGCTGAGGATTCGTTGGAGGAGCCGTAGGTGAACTCGTCCAGGTTGACCTTGCCGAGCATGACCGCTCCCGCGGCTTCCATGCGCGCCACGGGCGTGGCGGTGTACGGGGCGGTGTAATTGGCTAAAATGCGCGAGGCCGCTGTGGAAGGCGTGCCGCGCACGCAGAAGATATCTTTGGCGGTGAAGGGAATGCCCGCCAGCAGGCCGGGATCTTCCCCGGCAGCCAGTTTCTGGTCAACCGTTCGCGCCTGATTCAAGGCGCGTTCGCGGGTTAAGGTAATAAACGCATGCACCTTGTGTTCATCCTCGGGCGTCAGGTTGCCGGCATCCAGGGCGCCGGAGCGCCCGTCCACCGCATCGATGCGCTCCAGACAGGCGCGGGTAACTTCTTCCGCGGAGATTTGCCGCTGGCGCAGCAGCAGACTCAATTCATAAGCAGGGATATCGCATAATTCCATGGGGCTTCATTCCAGCGTGGTGTGGGGAATATCGGGAACGACAATGTAGCCATCCCGCGTGGCGGGAGCCTGGGCAATGATTTCGTCCGGGTTGGGGTGCGGCTGCCAGATATCCTCGCGTAGTTCCGGGCTGACAGCGCTGGCGTAGGGAACCCCATGCAGGCTGGCGGGAACGCTCTCGTCCAGCGGAATGGCTGCCAGCTCCCGAATCGCTTTTAGCTGGTTGTTAAGCTCGCGCAGCAGGTAGTCGGCTTGCTGCTGGTCCAGCTCCAGCGCTGCCAGCCCGACCAGGTGATCAAAAGTGTCGCGGTCAATGGAATCGCTCATCGAAACCTATCCAAATACAGGAATAATGGCCAGAAATCACCCGGCGGTGTCCCGGCGGGACGTTTAATCCTACCATAGAAAAGCTCGCGGACAGCCCTCCGCATGCCGGAATGCAGCCAACAAAGAGATAATTTAGCTGCCTTAAACTAAGGAGGGGGCGGAGGAATAATTGTCTCGGTTGGGGGGACCGGTGTGTCAGTTGGCGGCGGTGGAGGTGGGTTGGTTGGCGGTGGCGGCGGTGGTTCTGTCGGTTGAACCTCAGGCGGCGGTGGCGTGGCCGTACGGGTGCGCGTGGCAGTGCGCCGGCGGGTCGGCGTCTGGGTGGGAGTCTCGGTAATCGTGGGGGTAGCCGTGGGTTCGAGCGTTGCGGTGTTGGTGGGCGTAAGGGTATGGGTTGGCGTAGCCGTCATGGGGATCGGGGTGAGCGTCCAGGTAGGAGGCAGCCCCTGCGACTTAACGGTGGCGGTTGACGACTGAGTCTGAACAGGGTTTAGGTCTGTCGGTAAAGGCTGGGCCGTTGGCAGTAGATCGAACGGCGGCAGCGGATTAAGCGGGCTGGCGGGATTGATAAATACAATCACAAAAGCTGCAATCGACCCAAAAATGCTGGCGACCACCAGGACGGTAAGAATATTCCAGATCGAGTCCTTTATATGGAACCCCTTTTTCATATTGCGTCCTGCGGTGCGGAATGCCTTTGTGGCAAAGAATTACTGTCAGTATATGCATCTTTTAATGTCTGTCAAGGAAGCCTTCGCCAGAATCGTCAAAAGCGCATGTGCAGTCGTTTGATTATAACAAAATGACCGCATGCTATAATCTTTTCCAGGAAGGGAAATCCCCCATGGACGATGAGGAATCGTTCCGGCAACCGTCGCCCCCGCCAAGCAAGCCATCCCGGTCAGCGGATTCTGAGGAAGCGCAGCTCCATATCAACCTGGAACTGGCGCCCGGCACCCGGCTGCGCGTAACGCTGGATAGCCACAGTCCGGATGGCGCCGCCCTCGAACAGCGCGTGATCACGCTGGAAAACCCGGCGCCACAACCGTCCCCGGACGACCCGCTGCCCGCTCCACAACCCCACCGCCACCCGCTCGGTTCCTTCGGTACGCCCGGTTGGGGAATATGGCTTTTTGCCGCTGCGCTGGTAGTTTACCTGGCAATTCGTTTGATCGGATTGGCGCACTTCCCTATCTACTTTTTCACCGACGAGGCGATTCAAACCGTCACCGCCGCCGACCTGATCCACAATCAGTTTCGCGGCCCCGATGGTGAGTTCCTGCCCACATTCTTCAAGAACGGTGGGCAGTATAACCTGGGCCTGTCAGTTTACCTGCAGGTGGTGCCGACCCTGTTATTCGGCAAAAGCGTCTTCGTCACGCGCGCCGTTTCGGTATGGATTTCGCTGCTCGCCGCGCTGAGCATTGGCCTGGCTTTGAAAAACGCATTTGGCAGTCGTGCTGCCTGGGCGGGCGTTTTGCTGCTGGCGGTCACCCCGACCTGGTTTTTGCATTCGCGCACGGCCTTCGAGACCGTTTTGGCGGTCAGCTTTTATGCCGGGTTCCTCTACTGCTATTTGCTCTACCGCCAGGGCAAACCAGGCTACCTGTATGCTGGGGTAATTTTCGCCGCGCTGACCTTTTACAGCTACAGCCCCGGCCAAGTCGTAATCGCTTTAACCGCGCTATTGTTATTCCTTTCGGATATTCGCTACCACTGGCAGCAGCGTAAGACCGTGTTACGCGGGGTCATCCTGGCGCTGGCGTTGGCAATTCCCTACCTGCGCTTTCAGATCAACCACCCGGGTGAGACGCTGCGCCATCTGACCATCCTGGATTCGTATTGGGTCCAGAACGGTCCGATTTCCGAAAAGTTAGCGCGCTACACCCGGGAGTATTTAAACGGGCTTAACCCGCTGTACTGGTACGACCTAACACCGAGCGGTCTGATACGCCACATTATGAAAGGTTACACGCCCCTGTGGCTGCCGGCGCTGCCGTTTGTGGTCTTCGGTTTTTGTTTGGCGTTAACGCGTATTCGAAAACCCGAGTACCGGGTCGTACTGGCTGCCGTGCTGGCGGCGCCCGCCGGGGCTGCGCTGGTTGGCTCAGGCATTACCCGCTTATTGTTCATGGTTGTTCCGACGGCGCTGCTGGGCGGAATTGGCTTTTCAACCGCCCTGGAATGGCTGATCGAACGGCTGCGCCAGCCCAACCTGCATGAGCGCTTGTTCCTCGGCATCTCACTGGTCGTGTTTATCGCCATGAGCGCCGCGGGCGGCTTCATGCTGCGCGACGCGCTGGTCAACGGCCCGACCTGGTACGATGATTACGGCCTCGCCGGCATGCAATACGGCGGAGCCAACCTATTCTCGGCGGTGCGCACTTACCTGGATGAGAATCCGAATGTGCGCATCCTGCTCAGCCCTTCGTGGGCTAACGGCACCGATGTGATCGCCCGCTTCTTCTTTGATGACCCGCTGCCCTTCACGCTTGGCTCTGTGGCAGGTCACCTCGGCGGGTATATCCCGATAGGGGCAGACGAGGTGTTCATCCTGCTGCCCGAGGAGTTGGAGCAGGTTCGCGCCAGCAAAAAATTCAGGACGATTGAAATCGAACGCACCGTTAATTATCCCAACGGCCAACCCGGATTTTACTTCACGCGCCTGGCTTATGTAGATGGCGCCGATGCCGTCTTCGAGCAGGAACGCAATCAGCGTCACACATTAAAGGAAGAAACCCTTTTGTTACTAGACGGGACTGAGGCAGCGGTGGCGTATTCTGCTCTTGACATCGGCGTGATCAAATCGGCCTTCGACGGCAACCCCAACAGTCTGATTCGCACCTTCGAGGCCAACCCGTTCAAAATCAATCTCACCTTTTCCGAGGCGCGCCCCATGGATGGATTACAATTGCGGGTTGGCGGCGTTGCCACCCGGGTATCCGCACTGGTATATGTAGCAGGCGAGAGCCTGCCGCGCAGTTTCAGCGTCGAAGGCGCAGAGAGTCCGGCGCCGCGCGAGATTTTTTTGGACTTTTATGAAACCCGCATGATCAAAGCGATCCAGTTCGAAATTCTCAACATCCGCGATTCTGAGCCCGCACACGTCCACCTCTGGGAGATCTCCTTCTATTGAAACCCGAGCAAAGCACGACCTCACGCCGCCCATGGTGGCTTAAGCTGCTGGCTTTTGGGATGCTGGCTCTCTCCCTTTCCGGTTGGCTGCGGTTGGAGCAGTCGGTTGCCCGTTGGGATGCTCTGAGCCAGGCTGGGCTGCAGCCGGGTCCGCTGTATCTGGCCATTACCGGCGCACTGGCCGGTTTGGCTGCTCTAGCGGTTTGTACTGTCCTCTGGCGGCGCTCTCGTTGGGCGCCCAGGCTGACCCTCATTGTATGGGTCGGTTGGGTCATCTGGTTGTGGGTGGACCGCCTGTGGATTGCCCGGTCGCCTGCTGCGTTGACCAACTGGCCATTTTTGTTAGGCGCTTGTGCACTCATTCTAACCGGCACCATTTACGCACTACACCGAGGAAGGAATCATTTTCGATGAACCAGCCTGATCAGGAAATTGAGGTCAAGTTTTACCTGCTGCACCAGGCAGCGCTGGAAAAGAGGATTCAGGCAGCCGGCGGTGTGTTGGCGCAGGCCCGGGTTCACGAGGTCAACCTGCGTTTCGACCTGGCGGACGGCAGCCTGACCGCCGACCGCCGCGTGCTGCGCTTGCGCCAGGATGTGCGTTCGGTGTTGACCTATAAAGGCCCCTCTGCTGCCGGACAGGTGGTCAATATGCGCCAGGAGATCGAAACCGACGTCAGTGATTTTGCCGCTGCCCGGCGCATTCTGGAAGCGCTGGGTTACCAGGTAGCGGTGATGTATGAGAAATGGCGCACCACCTACCAGCTCGAAAATCTGGAAATCGTGCTGGATGAATTACCTTACGGCGATTTTTGTGAAATCGAAGGCCCGGATGCCGAATCCATCCGGTCAACTGCCGGCCTGCTCAAGCTGGACTGGGGCGCGCGCATTACCGACAGCTACCTGGGGATGTTCGGGCGGCTGAAGGCCAACCTTGGTTTGACCGCTGAACATCTGGACTTCGCTTCCTTTGCCAGCTTGAAAATTCGACCGGACGATCTAGGCGCGGTGTACGCCGATAAAGGTTCCCGCGGCTAAACGTCCACTTCCACCCAGGCTGGGCGTGATCGCTACCCTCGCCGGTCAGATTAGCGCGCCGTCAGAGTCGGGCTTAACCAGATTTGATCGAACAGTTTGTAGACAATCAACGTATTCCCCCTTTCAAACACTCTGACACTCCAGGTGTTTTACGACTGAAATTCAGGGCTGTTTGGCGCTCAAGCGGCGCACCTCGCGGATAAACGCCGGCGAGTTCAAGCTGCGCTCCAGGTGGTAGGTTAGAAAGTATTGGATTACCGCTTCCACTTCCTGCCGGATTTCGGCGGGCACCTGGGCGCGCGCGGCTTCTTTGAAAGTGCTGCGCTGAAAGTGGCGTAAATATTTGAGGGCTGGCATGGAAATGGGGCGGGCAGAGATTTCGCGCGGGCCGCAAGCCGGGCACAACGCACCGCCCAGCAGCGCCGAATAAAACTGATCCTGCGGCTTGATCAGTTCACCGCACTTCACGCAGTTGACCAGTTCCGGCCGGAAACCTAATAAGTCCAGCAGTTGAAGTTCGTAATAGCGCACCGCCTGGAAAAAGTCATTCCCTTCTGACAGTCGGGCCAGGGTATCCACCAGCAGGGTATAAACCAGCCGGTTCTGACCCTCCTCGTAGGTGTAGCGGTCCAAAAGTTCGATGACATAGCTTGCCTGGGCGATGCGCTGCAAATCCTCGCGCAGCGGCAGGTAAGCGTCCACCGTTTCAACCTGGGTGACAATCCACAGGTCACGGCCGCGCGCCAGCATCAATTGGACGCGGGTAAACGGCTCCAGGTGCCCAGCTTTGCGCGAGCGCATTTTGCGAGCGCCCTTGACGATGGCGCGAAGTTTACCTGCCTCGCGGGTGTACAGGCCTAATAAGCGATCCGCCTCGCCCCAATCACTGTGGCGTAAGACCACCGCTTCCACCCGGATGTTGCGTTCCAGTTTGGCCATAAATTGATTATAGCCCTGGATGGGGAAAATAAAATGATCACCACGGACGCCAAGGTTTTTGTAGGGAACGGTCTTGACCGTTCTGTCCAAAGAAAACCGCGAGCACGTTGCACTCAATCTGGAGACGGTGCGATTAGAAATCTGGCTTGTAGCGCAAACTTTAGTTTGCGAGGCGAACTGAAGTTCGCCCTACATTGTACTGCCCAGGCAGCGAGCGGAAACGTGGAGGCCTTTGGTCAGTCGACGGTATAGAATGACCAAGACCGTTCCGGCAATTCGGGAACGACGAGCCCGCAGGGTGCATAAACCGCGAGGCGTTGTTAAACCGGAACGACACAGGGGTCGTTCCCTACCCTCGCACGTGATACGCGCCCGTGTTCTGAATCTGCCAGGGTTTCAACATTTAACCACGACACAGAGATTATTTTGTCATTGCGATCGGAGAGAAGCAATCCATTTCGACCGAACGGGACAAATGTCTACACATCAAGGTTTCGATAAATCGGCGTGGATTGCTTCAACCCCTGCGGGGTCTCGCAAGGACAACCTTCACCGTACCTTTGTGGGAAAACTTCACATCCCTGTTGTTTACGCCTATGACAAATTCTCAGGCATGAAAGCTCCCGGCAGTAGTTCGCGCACGGTCAATTTCCGCACAATATTGCCCCGGTCATCGGCAATCAGCACCAACGTGTCCAAGCCAAACTCAGCCATTACCTGGCGGCAGCCGCCGCATGGCATGCCGGCGTTGGAAGTCACCACCGCAATGGCTGCAAAATCCTTTTCCCCTTCAGACACGGCCTTAAAAATCGCTACGCGCTCAGCGCACATGGAAGCCGGGTAGGCTGCATTCTCAACATTTACCCCGGTGAACACCTTGCCGGATGCTGTCAGTACAGCCGCGCCGACCTGATAATGGGAATACGGCGCGTACGACCGGCTGCGTGCTTGAATGGCATCGTCGATCAGCGCTTCTATCGCCTCACGGTTTTCCGGCATCTGAATTTTCCTCATTTAGAATTTGCAGCGGCTGGCGGTGTGCCCGCACCTTGCGAATTCGCCGCCCGCTCACCTGTTCCACTGATAAATCCCAATCCTCGACCTGCATATGCTCTCCACCGGTTGGTACGCGGCCAATGGTGCCGTAAATGTAGCCACCCAGGGTGTCAGCCAGCTCGGTCATAAGATTGGTGCCTAATATCTCGTTAAAATCGTCCAGGCCAATCCGTCCGTTCAGCATAAACTCATCGTCGGAAATGCGCTGGAAGAGATGCTCCTCGCCCTGGTCGTATTCGTCGCGAATTTCGCCAACGATCTCTTCGACGATGTCTTCCATGGTCACCAGACCAGCCATGCCCCCATATTCATCCACTACAATCGCCATGTGAATACTGCGGGACTGCATTTCACGCAGCAGCTCGTCCACTTTCTTGGCCTCCGGCACAAAATAAGCCGGGCGCAGGAATGGGCGGATGCTTTCGGGCGGGGTTTCATCCAGCTGGGTTCGCAGCAGGTCCTTGGCGTACAACAGTCCGATCACATTGTCGATGGTGTCATCATAAACCGGCACCCGCGAGTGCCCGGAGAGGGTCAGCGCCTGGATCGAATTCGTCACGCTGGCATCCGCTTCCAGCGCCAGGATGTCGATTCGCGGCACCATGATCTCGCGGCATAGAGTGTCGCCAAAATGAAAAATGGAATAGATCATCTGGCGTTCGCCCTTATCCAACCCGCCCGACGATTGGCCAACCTCTACCCAGCTCTTCAGCTCATCTTCCGTCACGGATCCCGGAGTGCGCTCGACCGGCGCAGAATCGCCCAGCAATCCCAGATATAGCGCGGAAAATGGCCGCAGGATCACATCCAGCGCGCGCGCCAGGGGCGTCAGCCAGACCAGCCAGGATTCAGGATTTTTGCGTACCGCACCTTCCACCCCGAATTCGAAAGCCATCACCATCAGCCCGGTCAGGAAAACAACCAACAGGCCGAGCCCAACGGTAATTCCAGCCGCATAAGCCATTAATAATAGATACACCAGGGCTGCCAGCAAAAAGTGCAGGATGATGATCATAAAGCGCAGCGCCACCCGCAGGCTGATTTTTTCCACAATCGCCAGGGTTGGCTCCAGGCTGCGCGCTTCATTTTGCGCGCCAATGGTGATTAGCTGCGGCAGCCGGGCATTGCTCAGGCTCACCCGAACGGCATTAACGAGTAAATCCAAAATCAACACGACAACGGCGATGACCCAAAGAACTTGAACGTCCAAACTTTCTAGCCTCACTTCTTATATACGGGCCGGGCCCACATCCTGATTGTAGCGGCGGTAGGCAAACGGTTCCAAGACAGTTCCATCCGGCAACTGGCTGTCTTCGATTACAGAATAGGATACTTGACAGCCATTCCCCAGTTTACTATTGGCAATCTTAACATCCGGCCCAATCTGGCAGGCCGTCCCGATGACCGTGTTCCCCTGCAATACCGTACCTGGATGCAGCAACGTCTCGCGTCCAATGCTTACATCCACATCGATATAGGTGGCAACCGGGTCGATCATACTGACACCCGCCAACATCCAGCGGGCGTTGATTCGGCTGCGCAGCACTGCGGCAGCCTCGGCCAGGTGCTGGCGGGTGTTGATCCCCAGCGCTTCCTGCGGGTCATCCGCAATCAGCGCTTGCACCTGCAAACCCTGCTCAACCGCCACGCCGACCACATCGGTCAGGTAATACTCGCCCTTAGGCGAGAGTTTAATCTGGCGCAGCGCATCCCATACCCAACGGTTATCGAAGCAGTACACGCTGGCATTGAGTTCGCGAATAGCCAGCATATCCGGGGTTGCCTGCGCTTCCTCAACAATTGCGCGTACCGTACCGTCAGCGCCACGTACCACGCGTCCAAACCCATGCGGATCAGGCAGAACCACGCTCAACATGCTGATCGGTCCGGAACTGCTGCGCGACATCTCAACCAGACGGCTGAAGGTGGCGCTGGTTAAGAGCGGCATGTCGCCGGTCGTAACCAGTAACAGTCCTGGTTGACCGGATAGCAGCGTTTCAGCCATTTGCAGCGCGTGGGCAGTTCCCAATTGCTCTTGCTGCATCACAAAACGCGCATGACTGCCGACTGCCTGGCGCACCTGATCCGCGCCGTGGCCAATGACCACGACCGGCAGTTCGCTGGTCACACCTGCAACTGCTCGCAGGGTGTGTTCGAGCATGGGTACCCCCGCCAGGGGGTGAAGCACCTTCGGCAAGTCGGACTGCATGCGTTTGCCAAAACCTGCAGCCAACACGACCGCGTTTAATGAGTCGCCCATCGCGCTCCGGTGCTCATGAATATGAAATTATGGATGATTTCCCCTGGCGCGGTACAGCAAAGCTGGCCTTGACAAGGCGAAGGGTCATCCGGTTGTTCAGAAGATTCGGTCTCAGCGTTCATGCTTAGTTTTATGGCTGGGGCACCTGGACTCGAACCAAGATCCACAGATCCAAAGTCTGGTGTGCTGCCATTGCACCATGCCCCAGTGGGGGCGACTGCCCCAAAGTGGTGATATTTTAGCACAGAATATTCACCTGTGCCAACCCGTGCCGCGGCAGGGCGTCTCGCATCATCCTGTCGGGGATGTTTTAAAAGAAGAGGGATACACACACCTGGATGTTAATAAAAATCCCCTCTGGGAAGCCAGAGGGGATTTTACTTGGTTAAGGATATGGATTACTCTTCGATTTTCTTGGAGAGACCTTGCAGCACCAGGCCGATGCCGAGGAGCGCCAGGCCGAGCTTGCTAAACACTGTCTGCAAGTCTGCCAAAGGAGCAGGCATGGAGAGGTCAGCGCCGGTCACCGGGATAAGAACCTGCGGTGGATTGCTGGGTACTACAGGCGGCGGCAGGGTGTTGATCGGTTCCTCGGTGGCGGGAATCTCTGTGGCCGGGATCTCGGTAGGTGTATTTACCGGGGTTTCGGGGGTGTTGGTCGGAACCTCAGGGGTGTTCGTTGGGGGTACCTGAGTACTTGTCGGAACAACAGGGGTGTTCGTAGGGGGTACTGGGGTACTTGTCGGACCAACAGGGGTGTTCGTTGGCTGTTCCGGTGTATTGGTAGGAACCTCAGGGGTATTCGTCGGGGGCACTTCCGTGCTGGTCGGGATTAAGGTCGGAATTTCCGTCGGGGTATTGGTTGGAGGAACATTGGTAGGAGTATTGGTCGGCGGTAGTTCCGTTGGCGTGTTGGTCGGCGGAACATTAGTTGGTGTGTTGGTCGGCGGAACATCTGTCGGCGTGTTGGTAGGAGGAACATCTGTCGGCGTGTTGGTCGGCGGAACATTGGTCGGGGTAGGGAGAACTTCGTCCACCGTGTAGTTGTCATTCTTTTTGTTTTGGGTACTACCTACTTGATAAACGTCGACGGTATAAGTGCCATCGTCGCCCGGTGGAATAGTATAGGCAGCAAAGCAGAAATAGCCACTGGCATCGGTTGTAATGATCGCGCCGGGTGGGATGTTCCAAGCGGCAACGACAATATTCGGGTCAGTGCTGGCATTGCCTGGTTGGCCAGTAATGGTCCATTTGAATTCGGTAAACGAATCCGTGGATGTACCGCGTATATAGACCGTCTCGCCGGTTACATATTGATTTTCATCTTGCGGATCCGGGGAGGTACAGGTAGTGCGTGTGGTCCAAATCGTGGTCAGGGCTGCACTCACCGGTTTGGCTGGAACCACGTTCAATGCCAGGGCAACGATCAAGAATGCGACTCCGGTGATGTAGCTGATACGGCTCAGCGAGCGTAAGGTTTTGTGTAAGGGAATTCCGTGTGTATTCATTAGGTACTCCTGTTTCCCATTAGTAAAAAAGGAAGAAAACGAACTTGAATAAAAGAGTTATTAAAACCAGCGCCGGAAATGGCGCCAGGATAGAAATCCCGCCAGTAGCGGTGAACCTAAAAGTCTGAGATTTCCTATTTAAATGTGCAAGGACGTTCTAGCTAACCATTCGGGCCGGTTTCGCTATTGGCTCCCCACATCCCGCTTTCCCCCTTGGAAAAGATAGCGACCAATTTCGGGTTCGTGGATCAACGCCGCCCTTGCTTTGGTATTAACTGGTATTAAATAAAAAAAACCAGCCCAAAGGCCGGTTTCGCTACTGGCTCCCTATGCACCTGTCCCCACTTTCAGGATCAAGCGACCATGTTCTGGCACATAGATCTTCGCCGCCTTATAATACCATTCAATTATTAATGTTGTTACTTAGTATTATATATTAATAAAAGTCCTTGTCAATAACTTTTTGGTTTGTAATTGGTAGAAATTTCTAAGAATTACGCACCAAATTCAAAAACTTTCAAATATCCGGCAATTGTATATTCAAGTGCTTAAGTATTATACAGAAGAAAGGGGGATTTGGAAACAACCAATATTTGGCTTGCCAACCCAGGGTTTAACCATACCTTCCGTGACATTCCGCACCTTGACAGACCTTGCGGTGCTGACTATACTCGAATTAATTGAATACTTGGCCTTCGGGGCAGGGTGAGGGATAACGATCCCAATTCCCGATCGGTGGTGATAACCCACGAGCGCATCAATCAGCGCATGACCTGGTGAAACTCCAGGGTCGACGGTAAAGTCCGGATGAAAGAAGGCAAATAAGACCGGTGTTGCGCACAATGGGCGCACTGCGTCTGCCATGCCCCGAAGACTAGTTGTTTTCGGGTTTTCGTTTTTAACGAAAACCTGCGCTGAAGAAAGGATTTCTTATGGAGGTGAGTATTCCGAACGCGCTGCGCACTTCGCAGGCAAGGAACCGGCTGGTTCGCCGTGCGCGGCTGTTCCTCACACCCATCTCGATGGTTTTAGCCCTGGTATTGTGGAAACTGGTGGCGCGTATCGCCAACCTGCCAGCCTTTATTCTACCCACCCCGGGACGCGTATTCGAGCGCTTTGTTCAGGCAGCCAGCGACGGAACTTTGCTGCGCCACACGCTGGCAACCCTGCTCGAAGTCGTTCTTGGGTTGATCGCTGGTACGGTGATGGCAACCTTCACCGGTTACTGGATCGCCCGTTCGCGCATGTTCGAGAAATTGATCGCACCTTACCTGGTTGCCAGCCAAGCAATTCCCATCGTCGCCATCGCCCCGCTGCTGGTTATCTGGTTTGGCCCTGGCATGGGTACCAAAGTATTGATCTGCTCCCTGATCGTGTTCTTCCCGGTGCTGGTTAACACGGTGGTCGGGCTGCGGGCGGTGCCCGAAGATTTGCGCACCCTGATGCGCTCGCTGCGCGCCACCCGTTTGCAGAACTTGAAATACCTGGAAATCCCGGCCGCTCTGCCTGTCTTTCTTGGCGGGTTGCGCATCGGCGCCACCCTCTCGGTGATTGGCGGCGTGATCGGCGAGCTGGTCGGCTCGAACCGCGGGCTGGGATTTCTAATCAATGTCGGACGCGGTCAGTTTGACACTGCGCTGGTTTTCGTCGCTGTTTTCACCCTGGTTACGCTGGCACTGGCACTCTACGGCCTGGTCATGCTGCTGGAAAAACGTCTGCTCTCGTGGCAAAACGAGCCACAAGAAAAATAATTTCTGGAGAACCCATTGAAACCTACAATCTTAAAAACTTCGCTTGCTTTCATCGTGCTGCTATTACTGGTCGCTGCCTGTGCTCCGGCAGCTTCCCCTTCGCCAACGCCCAAAGCGGTCAGTATTCGCCTCCCGGTCGGGTTTATCCCCAATGTGCAATTTACCCCGCTTTACGTGGCGCTCGACAAAGGTTATTTCCAGACCGAAGGCCTGGACGTGACCCTGGATTACAGCATGGAAAATGACAACGTTGCCCTGGTGGGCGCCGGCCAGCTGCCGTTTGCCATCGTCTCCGGCGAACAGGTGCTGCTCGGACGCGCTCAGGACCTGCCGGTGGTGTATGTCATGGCCTGGTATAAAGACTATCCAGTCGGGATCGTATCGCTGAAATCGGAAGCCATCCGCCAGCCGGCTGAATTGCGCGGCAAAAAAATCGGTCTGCCCGGGCTATACGGCGCCAGTTACATTGGGCTGCGGGCGCTATTAATGGCCGGCGGCCTGACAGAGAAGGACGTCACCCTGGATTCGATCGGTTTCAACCAGGTGGAGGCGCTGACAGCCGGGCAGGAACAAGCCGCCGTGATTTACATCGCCAATGAGCCGGTACAACTGGCCAGCCAGGGGTACGAGACCGACTTGATCAAGGTGGCCGACTACCTCTCAATGGTTTCAAACGGTCTGATTACCAATGAGACCGTGCTGCGCGAAGACCCGGAACTGGTGCGGCGCATGGTGCGGGCAATCGTCCGCGGCATTCAGGATACCGTCAAAGACCCGGACGCAGCCTACGAAGTTGCGCTCAAGTATGTGGAGAATCTGGCGCAGGCCGATGCGGCAGTCCAAAAGGAGGTGCTCGCGGCCTCCATTGAACTTTATCAGTTGGAGCCGTGGGGCTGGTCGGATCCCCAATCGTGGAAGAACACGGAAAGTGTTTTGCTGGATATGGGGCTTGTCAGCCAACCGCTGGACCTTGAAAAAGCCTATACCAATGATTATCTGCCCGAAGGGGAGTGACCGGTGACCTCCGCTTTGCTCCAGCCATCCCTGCGGGTGCGCAAGCTCAGCGTAACCTATCCGAATGACAACGGCGGTTTGCTGGCGCTGAAAGATTTAACCTTCGACGTGCATCCGCACGAATTCATCTGCATCCTGGGGCCTTCCGGTTCCGGCAAGACCACCTTGCTGCGCGTGCTGGCGGGTTTGCTGCCGCCTTCCAGCGGCGAAGTGCGTTTCCTGACCGAGCAGGCGCCGTTGATTGGTTATGTATTCCAGCAGGCCAACCTGATGCCCTGGCGCAGCGCCATGGAGAATATCATGCTGCCGTTGGAAATGCAGGGCGTGCCGCTGGAGAATGCCCGCAGTCGGGCAGCCGAGTTGATCGAATTGACCGGCCTGAAAGGATTTGAAGACTCCTGGCCGCGGGATCTATCCGGCGGCATGGCGCAGCGCGTGGCCATTGCCCGCGCCCTGATTCAAAACCCCGACTTGCTGCTGCTGGATGAACCTTTCGGTTCACTGGACGAATTAACCCGCGACCGGATGGGTGAAGAGTTATTGGATCTATGGCAAAACCGGCGCAGCACAGTCTTGATGGTGACCCATTCCGTCTCGGAAGCCCTGCTGCTATCCGACCGGGTGCTGGTGCTCACCCCCCGTCCCGGCCAGCTGGCTTTGGACTACCCGGTAACCCTGGAACGTCCACGCTGCGAGGAAATGCGTTACACCGCCCAATTCGGTGAAATGGCTAAAGAGTTACGAGCTGCCATAATCGAATAATGCCCCGTTTCCTGGCCGGTCAGGTTAAGCGCTATGCCTAACATCCTGTTCCACAAAATAAAAATGGGTCGCCGCCAAGGTCAAAATCGGAATATTGAATTGCTTGCCAGGCAGGTAGGACTTGAAGTGCAAGAATTGCCGCCTCATAATCCAGCCTTTAATTTTTTACTGGTGATAGAATCCTGATGGAAGTACGCCATTCAGGTATTTAATGCTCAATAAGCTAAAATATTTAATCATCGGCTCGCCCCTGCCAAATGAATTATTAGGTGAAAAGCGGCTCAACAAAGTCAGAGCCCTGGCGGCATTTTCACCCGATGCTCTCTCATCCATCGCATATGCCAACCAGGAAATCTATTTAGGCCTGCTGGTAGCTGGCTCCGCAGGTTTATCGCTTCAATTTCCGATCGCCCTGGCTATCGCATTTCTATTAGGGATCGTGGCGTTATCGTATGCCCAGACCATCCGCGGATACCCATCTGGCGGCGGATCTTACATCGTGGCCCGCGAGAATTTGGGTACCTACCCCGGACTTGTGGCGGGAGCAGCTTTACTATTGGACTATGTGCTGACAGCCGCAGTCAGCCTGACGGCCGGTGTGGCTGCCATCACATCCGCGTTTCCCGAGTTAGCGGCATATCGAGTATGGTTGGCGCTGGGTTTGTTGATATTGATCGCCGTACTTAACTTACGCGGGCTGCGCGAATCAGGCACGGTAATGGCCGTGCCCGTTTATCTGTTTCTGTTTTCGTTTTTTGGGATGCTTCTATATGGTCTGGCCCAGGCTTTAGCTCAGGGCACACCAACGGCTTTAGTCACAACCGCGCCACCGGCTGTCGAGCCGCTAGCCATATTATTGGTACTGCATGCCTTTTCAGCCGGGTGTACCGCCTTGACTGGAATCGAGGCCATTAGCAATGGAACACCGGCTTTTAAGCCGCCGGAATGGGTGAATGCGCGCAAGACATTGATCGTTATGGCGGTCTTGATGGGTTCTTTATTTCTTGGCAGCATCGGATTGACACAATTCTTCGGAATTGTAGCCGGGCCCGGTGAAACGATTCTTTCGGCTCTGGCCCGCCGGGTGCTTGGTAATGGAACTGGCTACTACCTGGTGCAATTTTCAACACTTGCGGTTTTGGCAGTGGCAGCCAACACCAGTTTCGCCGGTTTTCCTCGTGTAACTGCCATCCTGGCAAAGGACCAATTCATGCCGCGCCAATTATTTAACCTTGGCGACCGTCTGGTGTTTCATAATGGCATTTATATCCTTTCAGGATTTACCGCGATTTTGATCATTGTTTTTAACGGTGATTCACATGCATTGGTGCCACTTTTTGCGGTAGGCGCCTTTACCGCCTTCACGCTTTCACAGGCTGGCATGGTTGTGCATTGGTTCAAATCAAAAGAAAGAGATTGGCAAGTTAAAGCGTTCATTAATGGTTTGGGCGCTGTGGTAACGGCAATTACTTTGATGGTCATCGGTATCAGTAAATTTCTGGGCGGGGCGTGGATTTCCATTATCGTTATCCCCGCAACAGTGTATTTATTTCTTAAAATTCGCGAGCATTACAAGCTGGTGGGGAAGCAATTATCGATGAGCGGAGTGCCGCCCTCCTTGCGCCCCTTACCCAAACCGCGGGTGGTAATCCCCGTTTCTGGCGTCCATCGCGGCATGGTCGATGCGGTAAATCTGGCTCGCTCGCTCACCGATGATGTAACTGCGGTCTATATTGATGTGGACCCAAGCTCGGATGAAGTCGTGCTTCGGAAACACTGGAATGAATGGTTCCCGGACGTAAACTTTGTGGTGGTTCCTTCGTCATACCGGTCCATTGTGGAGCCTCTAATTAAGTTCTTAGATCAAACCGATCTGGAGCGCAATGACGGTCAGCAATCAGTTCTGGTCTTGCCAGAATTGATTCCAGCGTCATCCTGGCAAGAAATTTTACATAACCAATTGGCTGACGAGATCAAGAAGGCGCTTTTATTCCGCCGCCGAAAAAATGGTTTCCAGAATATTATCATTGACGTGCCGTACCATTTGAAAAAATGAACCAAATGCAAAGGAAGCCAGTTATGACATTAATCATGACCCTTTCCGTACGCAGCGAATCCCGGTTCAAGGTAGAATCGAAGTATTAGCATCAGCCTCACCGCGTCAGCGATCAGACCAACCTTGCTTATGGAGAAATACATGCCTGAACACGCCTGGATCAAGGGTTTCCCTGGCGCAGTAACAGTCTGCGACCGGGATGGTGTTATTCTGGAAATGAACGAAAAAGCCATTCAATCTTTTGCCAGCGATGGGGGTGAAAAACTGATTGGCGCTCCTTTCTGGAATTGCCATTCCGAGGAGTCGCACAAAAAAATCCATGCAATGTTCGCCAATGAACAGCCGAACATCTACACTATCGAGAAAAAAGGCGTGAAAAAGCTGATTTACCAGGTGCCCTGGTACGCTGACGGGGTTTTCGGCGGGTTTGTCGAATTATCTCTGGAGATTCCTTTCGAGATGCCGCATTTTGTTCGCGGCTAAATTGCGGTTGAGAAGGCTGCCTGCTAGAGAGTTGGTCCACTTTCAGAATGTCTGATCTGGCCGAAGCCAAAGTCCTGGCTCTCATTCCGGCTTATAACGAAGGAGACCGGGTCGCGCCAGTCGTGCGCGCTGCTCTGGCCTACCTGCCAGTTCTGGTAGTTGACGACGGCTCAAGTGATGCCACCGCGCAGCACGCTCTGGATGCCGACGCCGAGGTGCTATACCAGCAACCCAATCAGGGCAAAGGCGTCGCGCTCCGGACTGGCTTTGCGGCTGCGCTCGAACGTGGCTACCAGGCGGTGTTGACCCTCGATGCGGACGGCCAGCATGACCCGGCGGAAATCCCGGCATTCCTGGCTGCGTACTTCAGGACCAGTGCGGACTTGATTATCGGACGACGCGACTTTAGCAGCATGCCTCCGGTACGCCGCCTGGCAAATACGTTGGGCACGGCGCTCTTCTCGCGGGCGATCCGCCAGTCCGTACCGGATAATCAGTCCGGTTACCGCCTTATCAGCCGCCGGCTTATACAGGCTATTCAAAACGACCGCGAGTCGGGTTTTGAATTCGAAGTGGAAATGATCGTTACCTGTGTACTCAAAAAATATTCGTTGGACTGGGTTCCCATCCGCACGATTTATGCAGGCGAAAAAAGCCACATCCATCCGCTAAACCACCTGGCAAAATTCCTACAGATAACCTGGAGAACAGATCAGTTGGTTCGCGCAGCCCGGCGTGGCAAAAATGGATGAACCAGATGGAAGGAGGAACGGTCCAGGTATGGAACTGAGTGACATCACGCTGCGCCCGGCAGAACAGGAAGACGCAAACTTCCTCTGGGATTTGCATGTGACTGCCCTGAAACCGCATGTCTCGGCAGTTTACGGCTGGGATGAAGCCTTTCAGCGTAGTTACTATCTCGAAAATTACAGCACACTCCACAACCAGGTAATCCAATACCAGAGCGTGGATGTTGGGGTGCTGGCTGTCGAAGAGACGCCCCTGGGATACATCCTTTCTTCCATTGAACTGCTGCCATCCTATCAGGGAATCGGAATTGGCACTACGCTAATCACCGAGCTTTTGGAGCAGGCTGCTGCACGCGGCTTGCCAGTCAGCTTGCGAACCTTGAAAAATACTCCGGCGCGTCCGTTATATGAACGACTCGGTTTTCAAATTATCGGTGAAACTGAAGTACATTACTGGATGCGCAAGGAAGGGCGCCCGGTGCAGTATTTGCCGAGTCGCTGGGAAACCAATTTGTGCTTCATGGTGGAAGCTGACGACCAGGCCACCGGTACAGTAGCAATGATATTGGGTGAAAATACTGAAGCGCTGGAAATCAGCGGCAAACCGGGAAACCCACAAGAGCAAGCCCAGCGTGAGGTGAGCCATGCCGTCCTGCCGCCGGGCGGCGTGCCCTGGCGCGAGAGACTCTACCTGATCCGCGATATCGAAAGCCGTGACACAATCGGCTTCCTTAATGTTTATTTTGGTTACCCAACCCCTGAAACCATCTACATCAGCAGCCTTTATATGCGGCCGGCGTGGCAGGGACGCGGATTTGGCCAGGTGATCGTTGCCGAATTGGCTCGCCTGGTGCTGCAGGCGGGTTTTCACGATGCGCGTGTGGTGGTGGGATTAAAGAACTGGCGGGCGCTGCGATTCTGGACGCGCTGCGGGTTCAGCCGGATCATGCATATCCGCGGCAATCAGGCCAATCCGGGCGCTCCTCAAGGTAATGTCGAATTGCTTAAGGCGCTGGACGGAAAATAAAAAGACAGTGGACAGACCCTGCCATTCCAGGTAAGTTTTCAATCAAGCGCAGGTGTGTCGCTTCTCAAACGGTTTTGGGCCGGTGCTCCAGGCTTTGATCGGGGTGTATTGCATTTGCATAGTGCAAGGCATCTGCCTTTCAATTCCAGGATACCATTTCACCTAAGAGCGATGCACCTATTCGCTTTGGGGTGCGAGGCACTTGTACAGTGCCTTGCACCTGCACTTCGGTAAAATGGATTGCTTAGTGCAGGTGCATCGCTCCTCATTCCGTGATTTATTTGGTGTGACAGGCTGCCCAGGAGCAACGCACCGGACGAGAATTCGGTACTTTGCTCCAGTTCTTTAAAAATGCCCACTGCTACTGATCTACACAGGTGACAGGTTACTGCTTGCTCAGATACTGACTGGCGATTTTCAATAAGGCATCCACCACCAGCTTGCCCGATTCGCTGCGGTGCGCTGAACTGCTCATCGAACTGTTCGAGAGCAACGTGTCTAGCAGACCGCCGACAAGTCCGCCGCCGGACTGACTGGATGGCTTGCCGCTACCGGACTGATAAGCCTGGAACAGCTGCATGCCGATGTTGATCAGGTCGCCGGTATCGATGCCGTCAGAGGTCTGCTGCGAGGAGGACCCGCCGCCCATCAGGCCGCCAATCAGCGAACCCAGCATATCGCCGGAGCTACCGCCCTGAGACTTCGAGCTACCGCTGCTCAACAACGAGCCCAGCAAATCACCTGCCGGGCTGCTCGCCTCGACTGACGTGGACGACCCACTCAGCAGGGAACCAAACATATCCCCGGCCGGGCTGCTGGATTGAGCCTGCCCGGAACCGGCGCCCATCAAAGCTGAGATCAGCTCAACAGCGCTGTTGGGTGTCACCTGTTTGCCCTGAAATTTTTGGGCTGCCCGCTCCAACCCTTCCGAATAAGCCACCGCTGATCTGCTGGTGGGGTTTTGGCGTAAGAGCTGGCTGGCATATTCGAGTTGATCTGCAGCAGAAGCATCCTTCTTAGCCTCCATCGCCCTGGTGATTACCCGGAAGATCGCCACCATATTATCGCCATGGTTGTGATTGTAATCGTCAGCCTGGTTCAGGGCTTCTTTATTCTGTTTAAGCGACCTGGAAGCCGCTTTGAACATGGCCAAGAGATCAAGAGCAGATCGGCCTGGCATTTATTTCATATCCTCTGGCAGTTCCGGGACTTTGAGTACCATTCCGGCTTTGATTACATTCGGGTTTTCCCCGATGGCGGTTTTGTTGGCTTCGTAGATCAGCATCCAATAGTCTTTGGCAGATTTGCCGTAATATTTCAGAGCCAGAGCGCTGAGGGTTTCGCCGGCAGCCACTTTGTGCTCCGCTTTGGTTTTGAGAAGAGCAACTTTCCGCGCGAACTCGGTTCGTTTTTCTGCGGCAAGTTTTTTATAAACAGCACTTAAGTCGTCGCCCTCAAGTTTTGGCATAGTATCTCTCCTTTTCATTTGCTGTGAAAGAATGAATACATATAAATATCTTATCATCTATTTATACGTTTCAAAGCCTTGCCGGGTACCTTTAATGAGCAATTCGCGCCCTGAGGCGCATAATTTTACAACCGCAGTCCGCATCGTTTATAATCAGTCCATTCACCTCAGCCGCCAAGGGAGGCTATCCATGTTCGAAACCGAAGAACAAGAACAAAAAACTGCCGAAGAACAGCCCAAATTCAATTATCAAGAAAAATTAATGGAAACACGTACCCTGCTCATCTTTGGGGAAATTGACCAAAAGATGGCGGAACGGGTCACCCAGCAGCTTCTTCTGCTCTCGGCTATTTCGCAGGATGATATCAAAATAATTATCAATTCCCAGGGTGGGCATGTCGAATCGGGCGATACCATTTTCGACATGATTCGCTTTGTCACGCCTAAAGTAAAAATTATTGGAACTGGCTGGGTTGCCAGCGCCGGTGCGTTGATCTACGCCGCTACGCCCGTCAAGCAGCGCTATTCCCTGCCCAACACCCGATTCCTGCTGCACCAGCCTCTGGGCGGAATTCGCGGCAGCGCGCAGGACCTGGCCATTGAGGCCAAGGAAATATTAAAGATGCGCCGTCGGCTGAATGAAATTTTTGCCAAACAGACCGGGCAACCGCTGGAAAAAATCGAGCGCGAGACCGACCGCAACCTGTGGATGAGCGCCGAGGAAGCCAAGGATTATGGGCTGGTTGGCCACATCGTGAAACGTTTCGATGAGGTTTAAGGTAGCGTCCATCTCGCTGCGTCAACTTTCTTAGAATAGCTGGTACCTCCTTGAAATCCCATTCAAGGTTGTATATAATTTTAAAACCGCAAAACAAACCGTAGGCAACCCATTCGGATGCAATGACCCTATCCCTGTGAGACTGGACGCCAGGGGATAGGCGAGCAAGTGGCGTAACCGGCCGTGATTTTTAAGTACACGGCCGTTTTGCGTACGTTTCCCGTCAGTCCTGGTGTGAGAAAGGAGAGGTAGCAATATACAGGACAATTCCATGGTTGCATACTAATCACTATGACGAATAAGAAGGGGTAAAACGATGAGACACAAGTTATTAAGTCTTTTATTGATTGTCAGCATGCTGGCGCTCACCCTCGCCTCTTTAGGAGCAGCGCCCAACAGGACCATTGGTATTAACGTGCTGCTCAGCTACGATATCAACGATGAGCTGTTAGCCGACATTGGCACTCACGGCAAAGTGAAAGTTATGATGCCAGAGATCAGAGCATTAACCATGCAAGTGCGCGTGAGCGAACTGGCGGTTATTCGCTCCCTGCCGTATGTGGCAGCCGCCAACCCGGATGCCGAACGGAACGCTGCGCCGGTGGATATCGTGTCCGCCGAAAATTTCTCGAATGGATTGAGTACCTGGGACCTGGACGCGGTCAATGTGACCGATTTTGGTTTCAACAATCGCCAGGTTACTTTTGACGGCTCCGGCGTCTATGTCGCAGTGCTAGACACCGGGTTAGTAGATATCTGGCGCGCCTACTTCCCGCAGGAACGCGTTGCGGAAGCGTATGCCAAATCCTTCAGCGGTGGCGGCGGTGAAGTTGGGTATGTTTCCGAGCAGCCCAACAAATGGGAGCACGACCAGAACAGTCACGGGACGCATGTCACCAGCACCATTCTTGGGTATAACCTGAGAGGTACTCCGGTAAATGGCGTAGCGCCTTTGGCAACCGTGATTCCAGTGAAAGTGCTCAACCAGAATGGTTCTGGCTGGTCATCGGTGGTAGCCCAGGGTATTACCTATGTGGCTGATTTGAAGAAAGGCGTCCTTGCGGACTTCCCGGTTGTGATCAACATGTCGTTAGGCGGCCCGGAATTGGATGCTGTTGAAAAGGCTGCTATCGATTACGCGGTCGCAAATGGCGTAATCATCGTCGCCTCGGCAGGCAATTCAGGCACAGCTGGGATGGGTTACCCGGGCGCATATGCGCCGGTCATCTCAGTGGCAGCCTCAGGTTGGGTTGGTGAGTGGCTGCAAGGAAATCGCTCCTGGTGGAATAACCGAGATGTTGTCGACCCAACCCTTGCAGATGATTTCTACATCACAGATTTTTCCAGCCGTGCATTAACTGGGCAGGATTTGGATGTAGCTGCACCCGGTTCCTGGGTGGTTGGTCCATATAAAGTCAACAGCGGTATGAGCACCTCCTACTACTTCCTGGGCGGCACCTCGATGGCCTCGCCGCATGTGGCCGGCATTGTGGCTTTGATGGCCCAGAAAAATCCAACGTTAACTGCAACTCAAGCAGAGGGCATTCTTGAAGGATCTGCCATTCCGCTTGCTCCTGGCTCCCGGACTATTCTTGGGCCGAATGGCCTATCAGAGGTCTTTACCTGGGGTACTGATGCCACTGGTGCAGGTCTGGTCGACGCTGCTGCGGCGCTCGCAGCCACGCCATAAACTTCGGAACGTCCTTTTTTCCAGGATGAGTATTGCCTGACCGTTGCACCATCCAGGTTCAGGGAGTTTTCTAAAAACGGGTCGGCGTGAAAGCCGACCCGTTTTTTTAACCCTTTTGACCGAGTTATTTTATTAACAGCACCTTTCGGCTGTCCCTGTGGGCAGTTCAGAATGGTTATGTCCATTTCCTGCAAATACCTTTGGGTCCTTCGTGTTGAGCTATTGAATGCAAAATGACCTGTCGGCTGAGCCTGTCGAAGCCCAGTAGCTGCCCTTCGACGAGCTCAATCGCAGATTGCCCTGCGGATGCGAACAGGGCACGGTCGAAGCCTGATGGCTGAGCCTGTCGAAGCCAATATGCGCAAAATACTTCGAAAATTGTACGCATCTTCGAAAAGACTAAGTATTGATACGGATACCAATTTTCTCTAATTTTGCTATACTCAATTCAATCCGGCGCGGGTTCTGTTCGCGTGCGGAATTATAGGTGACGTCCCGGCTTGCCCGGGAAGAAGCATTTATCGGTAATGCGGTGTAACGCGGACCTTTTGGCACAATGAGAGCTGGCTTTGCAGGAGAGATCGCGCATGTTCACCCATCCCACCTACGCGCTTCAGGCAGTCAAGTCGCTTGCATTTCAGCGTATCCCGATAGCGGTTACCGGCACCTATAAAGGACTGTTTTTTGAAGAAAAGGTGGCGCCTCTTAAAGTTGGTCCGGATTATGTGGTCTTCCGTGCGCCTAAATCCCCCATGTACCGAACACTGCGCGATAAAGTCATTTTACATTCGCATGTTCTGCCCCAATCGGTGCGCACGGATTTACAATCCATCGATGCCATCCGTTCTGAAATCACGCTAACTAATTTTAGTTTTACCGGCGTTTACTGGCGCGACCGCCGCGAGCAGCGCATCGAGCCGCCCACCCCCTTGCAAGCCGTCTTAACGATTGGGAGACAGGCCTACCGCGCCAATCTAAATAATCTGTCGCAGCACGGGGCTGGCTTATTAGTTTACTTCGGTGATGATGAATGCCGCGATCTGATGCTTAGAAAGCCGGTTGAAGTCGGTTTTCATTTGGGTTCCCAACCTGAAATTCATGTTGCAGGGTCGATCGCAAGCATCAGTCAGATGGACTACACCCTGGCACAACTGGGCATCCGGCTGGAACCCACTTCCAATCAAGAGATCTGGCTGGAAAATTACATAGCCAAACGAAAAATTGAAATATTGAATGAACTGGACCACCCCTCAATCCATTCCAGCCAGGTACAGCTTTAGCGCCAAGCGAATCGCTCAAAAACGCCTTGTTTATTCAACGCCCCAGACGTAGATGCGTTCCGGCGTCAGCCGAATCACCCGATTTTCCGGATCCACGATCCATGAAGCCGGCTCGGGTTTACGCGTGCCTGCTTCGCCCAGGTAACGGATATAAATCGAAGTCGCCCGCGCCACCACTACAGCCGGGTCGCTAATCACTTCTGCCTTGCCCTCGAAAACAACCCCGCGATAATGCTCAGCGTCATCCACGGCATCGATGACGATAGAGACTCGCGGATTCCGTGCCAGATCGCGCATCTTGCGCGTCGTGTCGAACGAACTGATCCAGATGGCTTCGCCGTCCCACTCGAACCATACCGGGACGACATGCGGCTGCAGGGTAATTGGATTAGCCGTTGCCAGGCGCGCTAAAACTGGCTGCGCTAACAGCGCACCCACCCACGGTCGGGCAGTTATTTCCGCTGTCGTTAATTTCATGCAAGCACCTCGGATGTGAAAGAATATCATGCTTTTGATGCGGGAACTTGTTATTTTATATCACTAATCCACCCAGGCCAGTACTCCTGCCATTGGCGTATAATTCAACGGGTTATGCTTGCCATCCGCCGCTTATTCCGCTCACCGCAGCCAGTTCCGCTGGAATACCGCCGTAATTTTTTGCACCTCTACCTAGATATCGCCTGGTGGGGGTTACTCAACGGCAGTGTTCTGGTTTTCATCAATATTTACGCTTCACGCCTGGGCGCCAGCACCTTTCAACTCGGTCTGTTGACCGCTTCTCCCGCGCTGGTCAATCTGTTATTCACCTTCCCAGCCGGAACGCTGACCAGCAAATGGACCTCAGCCAAAGCCGTCCGCTGGTCAGCGCTGGTCATGCGTCTCTTCTATTTTTTACTCATCCCCCTGCCCATTCTGTTGCCGGGCAATGTTCAAATCTGGGTGATCATCGCCATTACGCTGGTCATGAACATACCCGGCGTTATTATCAGCGTGCTGTTCAATGCTTTTTTTGCCGAGGTGACTCCGCCCGAATGGCGCGGTCAGGTGGCGGGTACGCGCAATGCCCTGTTCGCCGTCACTACCATGGTCACAGCTCTGCTCTCGGGGTTGGCGCTGGACAAGCTTCCCTTTGCCAATGGCTATCAGGTCGTTTTTGCCATCGGTTTCCTGGGCGCCATGATGAGCACGCTGCACCTCTTTTTAATCAAGCCGCCCGCTACGGAATCCACTACCATACTGCCGGATACCCTGGAGGCGGTCCCGGAAAAGGTGGATGAAGGTGACCAGGCTCCAGTGCGCGCATCGCGTTGGGAAGCACTGCGTCTGGATGTAACGCGCGGGCCTTTTGCCCCCATCTTATGGATCACCTTTTTGTTTCAAACCTCGCTATTTTTCATCGGTCCAGTGGTGCCGCGCTATCAGGTGGATGCTTTGCGCTTGACCGATGCGACCATCAGCCTTGGCAGCGCAGTCTTCTGGGTGATGAATTTTGCTGGCTCTCTACAGGTGCGTCGCCTGGCCAGCCGCTGGGGTTTCCGGCGCATGACCGCCTACGGTTTGCTGATCGCCAGCGTAACGTTGACCATCTTTACATTCAGCTTTCAGACGTGGATCTATTTGCTACACCAGTTTATCGGCGGGATCGGCTTTGCCCTCATGAACGGCGGCATGGTCAATTACATCCTGGAAAAGGTGCCGGTAAACGATCGCTTCTCGCACCTGGCCTGGTATAACCTGGCAATCAACGCATCTGTACTGCTCGCCGGCCTTGTGGCGCCGCCAATAGCCGGCGCGATTGGCATAATGGCCACCTTGTTGTTGGCGGTCGGGCTGCGAGTGCTGGTCGCCTGGACTATTTTGAAGCAGCACTAGCGATTAGTTAAAAGTTGTTATTGCCATCTGAAAAACTGACATGATCTTATGCTCCGAATAACATTACAAAAATATCAATCCTGTGTTAAGCCAAGTGAAAGGATCCCAACATTGTGCTCGTATTTAGCCCCTTTATAAACAAGCAAACCAATTTTAACTAAATCATCCAAATCCCTTTTTAAAGTCATATCAGTCAGATTTGCATACATAACAGCTATTTTAGGCGTCAATTGTTTTATTTCTTTATATTGGAACTCAACTCTCGTTACAAGTTCAAGCATTAAATCCCGTTGCCTCTCCTCTTTTTTAGAGTGTTGACCTCTGAAGGTATTAAAAATGTGGTTAATCCAATGGACTTTAACTTGTTGGCCTTGAACTAGTTCAATTTGCTCTCGTAAATGATCAACCAATCCTTCAAGCGCGTAATGAATAAATTCATAAACACCGTCTTCTGCTTTAGATGATCTGTCTAGCATTTGATAATAACGAGAGCGCGTAGCATTAAAATGATTGCTTAAAAGGTGTGCTGCGGCGGAAGGTATTCCCACCGACCGGAGAATCTGAAATTCAATTAGCCTAGCGGTTCTACCGTTGCCATCCCCAAACGGGTGAATCCAAACAAAATAGAGATGGGCTAAAGCAGCTTTTAGAATTCCGTAAACGATTTTATCTTTATCATCAAATTTAAAGTCTTCATTGATCCAATTTACATACTTTTCCATAAGGAAATTACAATCTTCGGCAGGAGCAGCTAAATAAGAAGCCACTCTAACATTATAATTCCTCATTTCACCAGGGACGACACCTTCATCGAGAGTTAATTTTTCTAGAATAATCCTGTTGTATTCACATATGCTTTCAAGTGTTAATTGTGAAGAATCAAGGGATTTTGTAATATTATTGTTTACCAAGTTAAACGCGACGACAATATTATCAATTTCTTGCCCCAAATATTCTTTAGAAGGAGGTAGTTCCAGCTTCCCAGAGATACGTTTATTGACTTCGTCCTCAGAAAGAGTATTCCCCTCGATTGCTGTTGTGGCAAGAGCTCCCTTTGCTAAAAATATTCGATGGAAATCACGGATGGTTTCGGGTAGCAATGGTGCTCCACTAATATGTTCACATTTTGATTTCGCCTCACCGAGCAACATCCACACACGAAAGTCGAGTTTGTTTAAATTAAACTTAAAAGAGATCCAAGGATGTGTATTACGGTACGCGCGATTTCCATTGTTCAGGTTTGGCATGATTTATATTCTCGTAAAATAGATTGCGTATATAGTTATGTTGATTAATTTGTTGTATATTTTGTTATTATAATTGATTAAATCACAATGTCAAGTGGCATTGATTTGAATAAACTCGAGCGCTATTTACGCGCAAAACAATGTGATTAATAAATAATGTTGCGTTTATTTGTTTTAAAAGAACAAAAGATGGGAAATTCTGTTTATTAAAATGTTTTAAATAATGAGGATTAATTTAAAAATATTGTTGCAGCTAAAATCAATTACTATAATATCACTTATTGTTTACGATGACCCAGATACAGTTTGATTTATTTGGTTTTTGCATCATTAATGATGTTTTCAAACGGTTGTCACAAATGAATATTTATAATGGCTTACGTTAGTCATATTAGAAAAATTGTGCTATAATGCTAAAATCTATGTATACCAATTATGGAGTCGCATGGCCGCAAAATCCCCTTTTCCCCCGCCGCAATTGACCATCAGCCGGACACAAGCCCGCCAGTTTTTGCTTACCCACCACTTCCTGCGACCGCCGCGGCAGCTCAACGGCAAAGCCGGAGCGCTGGAAATTGTACGGCGCTTGGGCTGCATCCAGTTCGACCCGGTCAATGTGGTGGGTTGGAACCCCGATCTGGTGTTGCAGGCGCGCCTGGAAGATTACCGCGCGCCCATGCTCGATGAACTGCTCTACACCGACCGCCTGTTGTGGGACGGTTTCGATAAGGTTCAGTCCATTTATCTGACAGAAGATTGGCCGCATTTTACCCGCCGCCGCGTCCATGGGTTGGACAACGTGCGTTTCTCCGAAGAGGAACCCAGACGGCTGCAACCGCTCATCGTGGAAAAAATACGCGAGAAGGGACCGCTTTCGTCGCTTGACCTGGAAGATCAAACTCGCATCGGCGGCTACTGGGGTTTTCCCATCCGAGTGGAGCGGGCTGCCATGGAAAATCTGTATATTATGGGACGGCTTGGCATCCATCACCGCAAAGGAACGCGGCGCTACTTCGACCTGGTCGAGAATCTGCTGCCAGCCGATTTGCTGAATGCGCCGGACCCGCATGCCAGCGAAGCAGATTATCACGACTGGCACGTATTGCGGCGGGTGGGCAGTATGGGATTGGCCAACCCCGGCGCCGGCGAGCGCTGGCTTGGGATTCTTACGATGCAGTCCCCTGAACGCACCCAATCACTCGCGCGCCTGATCGAACGCGGCGATGTGCTGCATGTGGCTGTCGAGGAGGCCAACGGCCAGACGTATATGCTGCGGGCAAGTGAAGCGCCGCTGCTGGCATCTGTAGGGCAAATCCCTCACCCGGCGCCCGCGGTGACTTTCCTGGGGCCGCTGGACAATTTGCTCTGGCACCGTGACATGCTGCGCAAGATATTCGACTTTGACTACACCTGGGAGGTGTATACCCCGGCTATCAAACGCAAATACGGACATTATGTGCTGCCCGTGTTGTATGGTGACCAGTTTATTGCGCGCGCTGAACTGCTCTACGAACGCAAAACCAACAGCGCCGTGCTGCGCAACTGGTGGTGGGAAGCCCATGCCGCTCCGGACGCGGCCTTCGAGGCTGCCCTGACAGCTGGACTAACTCATTTTGGCCGCTACCTGAAAACCGCTAACTTTCGGCTGGATGCCCCGGCAGACTCAGACCCGGTTCTGCAGCGGGTGGCAAAGGACGTGGAAAATTAGATATCCCTTCCAGCATTCTGTTTATTTCTTAGGTGCGGCTGGAGGATTTGGTATCGAGTTAAAAACACGAAGGTCGTGAAAGACTCAAAAAGCACCGGAAAAACCTTGCAGAACACGGATTACGGTTTGCCTAATGTAGGGGGCATCCCAAAAGTAATTATTTGCAAATTTTCATCCCACATATACGGGACGGGGTGGAACCCGTCCCCTACCGGTAGGGGCGGGTTTCCATGCCCGCCCACTTTTGAGACGGTCCCTATACCCCAACCAAGGTTTGCGCTGCAAATATGACAAATTAAGGCGGAATATCCGCTCGAATTTTTGTTATAATCTCGCCCATGAAATATTACATCTGGACCGAAGGTTGTCAGATGAATGTGGCCGATTCACAGCGCGTGGCCTCGGCGCTGGAGCATTTGGGTTACCACGCCTCGCCCAAGGCTGAGGAAGCCGATGTGGTGGTGATGAACACCTGCGTTGTACGCCAGTCTGCCGAAGACAAGGCCTACGGCCGTCTCACATCCCTCAACAAAATCAAAAAGCACCGCCCCGAGCTGGTCATCAATCTGATGGGCTGCCTGGTGGGCGTCAAGGGCAATGTCAAAGTTGCCCAGCGCTTCCCATATGTGGACGTTTTCTCGCCGCCCTCCGACCCGACCCCCTTGATCGAATACCTGCTCAAGCGTGACGGGCGTGAATTGGAAACAGCCGAGGTGGCGCAGCGTTTTGCCTGGCAGGACGAGGATCTGGTGCTGCCGGTGGAGCAGCGCGGCAACCTGGTCAGCGCTTTTATACCCATTGTGTACGGCTGCTCGCATGCCTGCACCTACTGCATCATCCCTTACCGCCGTGGGGTGGAACTCAGCCGCCCGCCGGAGGAGATTCTGGCAGAAGCGCGCGCGCTGGCAGCCCAGGGCGTCAAAGAGATCACCTTGCTCGGTCAAATCGTCGACCGCTACGGCCAGGATCGCCCGGACTACCCCAACCTGAGCGGGTTATTACGCCGCCTGTCCAATGTGGACGGCATCGAGCGGCTGCGCTTTCTCACCTCGCACCCCAACTGGATGACCAACGAGCTGCTCGACACGGTAGCCGAACTGCCAAAGGTCATGCCGCATATTGAAGTGCCCATCCAGGCTGGCGATGACATTGTCCTGGAAAATATGCGCCGCGGCTACACCCAACAGCAGTACCGCGAGCTGGTCGGGCGCATCCGGGCGCGCATCCCGGGTGTTTCCATTGCCACCGACATCATCGTCGGCTTCCCTGGCGAGACCGATGAGCAGTATCTGCACACCTACGACCTGCTGGCCGACCTTAAACTGGATGTGGCCCACCTGGCGCGCTACTCGCCGCGGGCGGGCACCGTTTCCGCACGGCGCATGCCGGATGACGTGCCAGATGAGGAAAAATGGCGCCGCTTCCGCACGCTGGAAGAGCTTCAGGAAAAACTGGTGGATGAAATTCACGCGCGCTACCTTGACCAGACTGTCGAGGTGCTGTTCGAGGAGAAGGTGCGCGGGCGTTGGAAAGGCCGTACGCCGACCAATAAGCTGGTGTTTGTCGAAACCGAAGCCGACCTGCGCGGGCAGGTCGTTCCGGTGCACATCACGCGCACCGGCCCCTGGTCGATGCAAGCGCGTTTGCTGGCCGCATGAATCGCCCTGCTCGGGTGATTGCCGGGTTGGTGGTCGCCGCGGCAGCCGGGGCAACCTTATTCTTTCTCCTTTCCGGGCGGACGTCGCCGCGTTCGGCGCGCGTCATACAGTGGATTCGCAATCCCGAAGCTCACTCAGAGTGGGCAGTGCTGGCTGGCGAGCCCTGCGGCGCTGCGCCTTTTGTCATGCCAACCAACGGCTTCATCGGCTTCCTGTGGGATGATTCCTTCCGGCCCGGGCACCGCCATACCGGGTTGGACATTTTCGGGGGGACTGACACTGGCATCACGCCGGTGGTTGCGGCCCATGACGGCTACCTGACCCGCCTGTCTGATTGGAAATCCACCGTCATCATCCGCATCCCGGATGATCCTTTGCAGCCCGGCCGCCAGATTTGGACTTATTACACCCACATGGCGGACGCGCAGGGCAATTCTTCGATTGATCCGGCCTTTCCACCCGGCGTAACCGAGAAATTTGTCTCGGCTGGCACGCTTCTTGGTACTCAAGGTAATTATTCTGGTACAGCGGGAAACCCGACCGGCGTCCATTTGCATTTTTCGATCGTCAAGGATGACGGGCAAGGGAAGTTCCTGAACGAACTGGAAATCCATAACACGATTGACCCCACGCCGTATTTCAATCTGACTCTGAACGCGGCTGAGGTTGATCCCGGAGCGATACCGCTTTGCCAGGCAGGAATTGGGGACAAATAAACATGATTGATAACAGACCTCTGCGCGAAAAAGTTATCTTGATCATTGGGGCCGGCCGCCCATTGGGACGGGTGCTGGCGCTGGGTTTTTCCCGCGCTGGCGCTAAACTGGCGCTGCACGATCTTTCGCCTGTCCACCTGGATGAGACGGCAGCGCAGGTGCAGGCGCTGGGGGCTGAATGCCGCAGCTACACCGGCGACATTGGCAAGGGGCTGCCGTGCCGCGCGCTGATTTCGGATGTGCTGGATGATTGGCAGCGCCTGGATGTACTGGTCACCTGCCTGCATGCCTCTCCGCCCGGCGGGATACTGGAGCTGGACGAATGGGATTGGACGCGCACGCTGGAACTGAACCTGACCGGACCTTTCCTGCTGGCTCAGGCGGCTGCGCCCGTTATGATCCAGCAGGGCGGCGGCACGCTGATCTTCGTGCAGGCCGGCTCATCCGTTAGTCCCTCCCCGGCACTGGCCGCCAGTCAGGCCGGACTAACCGGGCTGGCGCAGGCTACCTCGGTTGACCTTCTACCTTATAATATTAAAGGCTATGCGGTCGATGTGGGGGACTTTAAGGACAGCGGGGAAGGTATTTATCCTGCCAGTGCGGTTGCAGTGCAACTGCAAGAATTGGCCGTATTTTTATGCAGTCCGGCCGCAATTAGCCATGCCGGACAGGTAGTTCGTCCTGGGGTGATGTAGAGGAACCGATTGTTGGGAGGGTGATGCTTTCATACCGCGAGCTTACCAGCGGATTCCGTAACCTGGGGTTGGACCCCGGGCGACCGGTGTTGGTACACAGCTCGCTCAGGGCGTTTGGCGACTTACGCGGTCGGGCAGCCGTGCTGCTTGGCGCGCTGACCAGCGTCTTTCCGCGTGTGATGGCCCCCACTCATACCTATGCCACCATGGTAATCCCCGAGGAGGGGCCGGACCATAACGGCATGGTGTACGGCACCGGCCAGGCGCTCAATGCCCTGGCTGAGATTTACCGTCCCGATATGCCTGCTGACCGGATGATGGGGGTGCTGGCCGAACTGCTGCGCAATCACCCGCTGGCCAAACGCTCCATGCACCCGATCCTTTCGCTAGCCGGCATTGAGGTGGATGAAATTTTGGCAGCGCGAACGATAAAGGACCCCGTGGCGCCGCTGCATGACCTGTACGAGGCGGAGGGCTACGTGTTGTTGATGGGGGTGGGGCACAGCGTCAACACCACGCTGCACTTTGCCGAAAAACTGGCCGGTCGCCGCACCTTTGTGCGCTGGGCGCTGACGCCTGACGGCACGGTGGAGTGCCCGGGGTATCCGGGCTGCTCGATGGGGTTCGATAAGGCTGCGCCCTACCTGGCAGACATCACGCGCAGCGTGCAGATCGGCACCGCCCTGGTGCGCGCGCTGCCGGTGCGCGAGATGGTGATCACCGTGGCGACGCTGGTGCGCGAGGACCCGCTGGCGCTGCTGTGCGACGACCTGGCCTGCGAGCGCTGCGCGGCGGTGAGGGAGGGGAGGCGTGAGGTTGGTGGGCAGGAAATTTGAAATTCTTTTTGTTTCCAGTTTAATATGGGATAAAAGAAATTCCATTCAGCATTTATATTTTCAATGGCATGGATTACTAAGTTCTCATAAAGTAGAGTATGAATTGTTCCTTTAGGTGAGATTTCCATGGAAAGAGAATCTGTTAGTAATCGAGAACTATTGGAAAAATATAAACCATTGCCAAATCCCTGGTTTTCCAGCAATATTGCTTATCAAGGCTGGGGAAAGGCTACTTTCGAAAAACCTAAAGGAACTGTGGAGGGGAAGACAAGGATCAATGTTTCGGAAAATGGTGAATTTGATGTAGTAATGGAAATGGAACATTTATATACTACCGAACGAATAGCAGGTAAAGGTACAACAAATTCAAGACAGAATTATCAATGCGAATAACATGTCCAGGGCTTTCGGATTAACTGTGATGGATTTACTAGCAAAATTTGATCTTTATGATGAGCAAGTAATGAATAATTATTATTCCCATCAATCTAGACGGGAAAAAAGAACTTGGGCCGGAAAATTATCTATGTATCGAGGAACAGTAATTCATAGCGGATATTTTCAAACCAGGAATGGTTTACATAATTTCGATGAAATAATACAGACAGAGGATCATTTGCACGATATTTTGGTGCGCATTGCACTGAAAATTCTAAATTTCGAAGGCAATTATCAACCGCGTGTGATTCGACACTTGGGGACTGACAAAACAGCTAACTGGGTGACTGAAACTACACCAGCAGAAGAGTTGGGATATGGAAGACTTGAAAGATAATTATTACCACACTGACGATACCCCTCATGCCGTAAGCAACAAGGCTAAGCACCTATGCGAGTTTAACCGGCTCGCTGTGGATCGTGATGGGAGTTCTTAGTTATTTTGGCAAGAAAACAGATTCATAAAAGGTTGTTATTAAATTTAAAATCTGCTCAACACAGCCTACGCAGCTTGAAACGTGGCACTTGACACGGGGCATGCCTCGTCATAAACGGAGGTTGTTTGACAGCCCCCCGGTCAAACGGTACAATCACCCCGCATGCAGCCCATTGATCCCCTCAAAAACTTGAATAATCCCCAGCGCCAGGCCGTCACAGCCGGCGTCGGGCAAACGTTAGTCCTGGCCGGTCCCGGTTCCGGCAAGACTCGCGTTCTGACCCAGCGCATTGCTTACCTGATCCAGCATATGGGCGTGCGTCCGGAAAACATCCTTTCGGTAACCTTCACCAACAAAGCCGCCCGCGAGATGGAACACCGGCTCGAAACGCTGCTTCCGGGACAGGTACAAGGTATCTGGTTGGGTACCTTCCACGCTAACTGCGCCCGGATTTTACGGCGCGAAGCGGAATACCTGCCCTTTGATCGCAATTTTGTGATCATGGACGCTGACGACCAGCTGGCGATCGTCCGGCGCGCGATCAAAGACCTGAACCTGGATGATAAAACCTTTCGACCGACGGGCATTCATGCAGCAATCTCCAAAGCCAAGAATAACCTGATTACAGCGGATGATTTTCCGTCCAACGGCTACCGCGAGGAAGTCACCCGGCGCATTTACCAGCGCTACCAGCAACTGCTGCTGGCATCCAATGGCGTCGATTTCGACGACCTGCTGTTGGAGGCGGTACGCCTGCTAGTGGACAACCCGGCGGTGCGCGAGCGTTATGCCCGCCGCTTCGAGCATGTATTGGTCGATGAGTTTCAGGACACCAATCTGGTGCAGTATGAGCTGCTCAAGCTGCTATCCTCGGCCCACCGCAATATTTTCGTGGTTGGCGATGAAGACCAGTCCATCTACCGCTGGCGCGGAGCGGACTACAAAAACGTGCTGCGCTTCGAAGAAGATTACCCGCAAACGCAAAAGATCCTGTTGGAACAAAATTACCGCTCCACCCAGACCGTGCTGAATGCTGCTCAGGGAGTGATCGCGCAGAACAAGTACCGCACGCCAAAACGACTATTTTCTGACCGCGGCAGCGGTGAAGTATTGACTCTTTACGAAGCCGAGGATGATAAAGCCGAAGCTGAATATGTGGTCGAGACCATCCGCAATGCGGTGTCGCGGTCAAAGACGCCCGCTGGCAATTTTGCGGTCATGTACCGCACCAACGCTCAGTCGCGCCTGCTGGAAGAGGCATTTCTGCGAGTCGGCATGCCGTACCGGCTGGTGGGCGCCCAGCGCTTTTACGGGCGGCGTGAGGTAAAAGATGTCATCGCTTACTTGCGGTTGGCGCATAATCCGCGCGACGAAGTTTCGCTGGATCGGGTGATCAATGTGCCAACCCGTGGGGTGGGTGATAAAACCATTCTGGCCTTGAAACAGGCTGCCCAGGCGGTCGGCAAAGCTCCCGGCGAACTATTGATGGACCTTGGGCGGCCCAACAGCAGCAAGCAACAGCCAGGAGCGCTCTCAGGGCGCAGCGAACAGGTGCTGGCTGGTTTTGGCATGATGTTGACCCGCTGGACAGCCGCTGCCGAAGATAACATGCCTTTGCCTGAATTATTCGACCGCGTTGTGGCTGACATAGGCTACCAGGATTACCTTGAAGATGGCAGCGAAGAAGGCAACGAGCGTTGGGAGAACGTTCAGGAACTGCGCCGGCTGGCCTACGAATATACCGACCTCGGCCTGACCGCCTTTTTGGAGAATCTGGCGCTGGTCTCCGACCAGGATACACTGCCCGACGAAGCGCTTGCCAACGCGCCCACCCTGCTGACGCTGCACGCCGCCAAGGGACTGGAATTCCCGCAGGTGTTCATCCTCGGGCTGGACGATGGCTTGCTGCCGCACGCCCGCTCGAAGGATGATCCCGAAGAAATGGCCGAGGAACGCCGCCTGCTGTATGTGGGCATTACGCGCGCCAAAGACCGGGTCTATCTGGTGCGCGCCAACCGCCGCAGCACGTTTGGCGGTTATGACGATCAGTATCCCTCTCCGTTCCTGGCTGATATTCCCGAGGAACTGATCAAGCGGCAAGGCCAGCGCCGCTCGAGCTGGGTCTCGTCCTACGGTCAAAGCTACCGGCCTAAAACCTGGAATATTGGCACAACCGGTGTTCAACCCATGCCGCCCACTTCATCCGCCGCCATTATCGAGCAGCACTATCACCCCTCCGACCATGTGCGCCATCCGATCTTCGGTGATGGCATTGTGATGGACTCCCGCATTCAGGACAGCGACGAGGCTGTGGATGTATTCTTCGAAAGCGTCGGGTTTAAACGCCTGGCCGCCTCCCTGGCCAAGCTGGAAATTTTGCCGAAGCCGGGGAAATAAAACAGATGGCGCGCTGCTCGCAGAGATCTGCGGCAAGCGCACTCTTTAAATATTTATGAAACCTCCCTTTTCCAGAGGTTAGAATACGCGCAGAGTGAGCGGAACCACCAGAGCCGTCAGCGCCAGGACAAGGATTATGGCCCCGAATAAGACATAACGCCTGCCGTAATTGAGCACCAGGGATTGATCGTAATATTTGTCGACCTGATTATCCTGATACATGGCAACCAGCCCGGCGAGTAATTTTGTCCGTGTCAGTCGTCCAACATACAACCCCAAAATGGCAATCGTGTTTACCAGCACCGTCATCACGATGAACGCTGCCAGGACGATATCCTCGCTTGTCGATGGATAATCATTGGAGGCGATGGATGAATTTATTCCCAGGGCGATCAAGTTAAATATAACAGCCACCACGACAAAAATCGTATCCGTTCGACTGCTCTGGTTCAGTTCTGAAATCACATGTTCATGAAGTCGTTCGAGCATTTCTACCTCCAACATCATTCGCTATAAGATTACGGGATGAAATATCAAAATGTCGAAAATAATTTTGATCGTTATAACCCGCCTTCACCTTCACCGTTATTCCTATAATATAGGTATATCCAGCTAGATTGCAAGGAGGGTTCCTTATGAAAGTCCTGTTTATCGGCGGTACCGGAATTATCAGTTCGGGCAGCGCTGCCCTGGCTGTCGAACGAGGCATTGACCTGACCCTGCTCAACCGCGGTCAATCGGTTCGCACCCCGCCTGCCGGTGCGCATGTGCTGCATGCCAACATTCGCGACCGGTCAGCGGTGCAGGATGTGCTGGGCACGCAGAAATTTGATGTGGTGGCGGATTTTTTGTCGTATACCCCCGACCAGGTGCAGGCCAACCTTGACCTGTTCGCCGGCAAGACCGGGCAATATATTTTCATTAGCTCAGCATCCGCCTATCAGACCCCACCGGCCGTCTTGCCCCTACGCGAATCCACCCCGCTGGATAACCCTGTCTGGGAATATTCACGCAACAAGATTGCCTGTGAGGAACTCTTGCTGCGCGCCTACCGGGAAACTAAATTCCCGTTCACGGTCGTCCGCCCATCCCATACCTATGATCCGTGCTACGTGCCGCTGCCCGGTGGTTACACCGTGATCGACCGCATGTTAAAGGGCAAGCCGGTCATGGTTCATGGCGATGGCAGCTCGATCTGGACATTAACCCATACCCGCGATTTTGCCCGCGGGCTTGTGGGACTGCTGGGCAATTCTCATGCGCTGGGCGAGGTCTTCCACATCACCTCCGACGAGTGGCTCACCTGGAACGGGATCTTTCAATGTTTTGCCCAGGCGCTCGGCGTCGAGCCGAATATTGTGCATGTGCCCTCCGATTTGATTTATGCCTACGACCAGACTCTGGGCGCCAGTCTGCGCGGGGATAAAATGCATAGCGCGATATTTGATAACAGCAAAATCAAACAGGTGGTGCCTGATTTTGTCTGCTCGACACCGTTTTCGCAGGGCGCGCGGGAAATTGTCAGTTGGTTCATGGCGGACCCGGTGCGACAAAAAGCCGATCCGGTCATTGATGCCCTGTTCGACCGCATCCTGGCTAATTACCGGAAAGCCTGGCCGGAAGGATAAAGCTTTAATAAAGTCTCACGAGGAAATAACCTGTCTAAAAAGAATGTATGGATTGCAGAATCACTTTTTAAAGGAGCCATCTTGGAAAACGAAACCATCGAAGTCAGAAAGTTTACCGGGGAAGGTTATCAACCGCTGGTAACCTTTGGGGAGTGGCGTGTGGCCGCCCTCCACCATTCGGAAGAAACTCAGCGCAACGGCATCAGTCGCCTGGACCGCCACATGGCCACCGATGAAGTCTTTATCCTGACTCAGGGAAAGGCTGTTTTAGTACTTGGTGGAAACGCTGCCGAAATTGGCGAAATCCAGCCGGTTGTAATGAAACGAAACGATGTCTACAATGTCAAGAAAGGTACCTGGCATGCCTCTCTCGTGAGCCGAGACGCTCATATCATCATTGTGGAAAATGATAACACCTCCAAAGAAAATACGGAATCCGCGGCACTCACCGACATCCGGAAACATACGATTCAAACGATCGCTCAGGCATTCTGGGCGGACAAATGATTGAAAAGGTAAGTCCGATAACTGACCAATCTACTCTGCGGCAATTAAACCGGTCTTAATGGCATACCGTACCAGCGCCGTTCTTGAGTGCAGATCGAGTTTCCCCATAATCCGTTCGCGGTGCCTGGCGATGGTCTTTGGGCTTAACCCCAACTGAAGCCCGATCTCTTTGTTGGTCATTCCCCGCGCCAACAACTCAAGCACTTGCCGCTCGCGTTCACTCAGCACATTCAAACCAACCGGCTCCGATCCGACCGCCAGGGAAGTCGCATGGTGTTTCCCAGCAAGGTCCGACAATCTTTGGTAATCTTCCAAAAGCCACCGCGCCAGGGCCGGTTGAAGATAAATATGCCCCTGGGCTACTGTTTGGATAGCCTGAACGAGCTCATCCGCAGCGGATTGCTTGGTCAAATAGCCCGCAGCGCCAGCCGCCAACATTTCCATGAAATAGTATTTATCCTCGTGCACAGTCAAGGCCAGGATGATGGTTTCAGGCCAAACAGCTTTTAATGAACGGGTGGCTTCCAGCCCATCCCCATCGGCCATCGCGATGTCCATAATAATGATATCAGGGCGGGTTTCGAGACCTTTTTTAATTGCTTCCGATCCGCTGCTGGCTTCAGCAATCACCTCGAAACCTGGCTGGGAATTAAGAAATGTTTTTAGGCCGGTTCGCACAACTTCATGGTCGTCAACCAACATTAGCCGGATTGTGCCCACGGGGTATGCTCCTCTGTAGAAGTCGTTGGAATCACAACAATTATAGTCGTGCCTTCGGCGGGTTTAGACTTAACCGAAAATTTACCATTGACAGCTTCCGCTCGCTCCTTCATTCCAGCTAAACCCCAGCCGCGGGGAGCATTGAATAATTCCTCTGGATCAAATCCCGAACCCTGATCGGTTACCTGTAGCTGGATTTCATCGGGTGAAAACGAAAGGTTAACCGAAGCCTGGTCCGTACTTGCGTGGCGAGCGATGTTGGTTAAGGATTCCTGTACAATACGGTAAATAGCGGTTTCCAGAAGCGGCTCTAGGCGGCATACATGACCTTGCGTTTCAAAGGTAATCGAAAGATTGAACTGTGAACGAACCTGGTCTGTCAGGAATTTTAGTGCTGGCACCAGCCCCAGATCATCCAGATGGGCCGGACGCAGATCGCTGATCATGCGCTGAATCCCCTGGAACATTGTTTTTCCAAGGTTTTGCAACCTGGACAGAATATGCTGGTACTTGGGACGGCTGCTCAGGTCTTGCTGCAGGGTCGCCAAATCGAGTGAGAAGGCGGTCAGGGTCTGAGCCATTTCATCATGAAGCTCACGAGCAATTCGCATGCGTTCTTCTTCCTGCGCTGCAATTGTCTGTCGCAAGAGGAGGCGCTGTATGGTTTCTTCTTGCTTGAGTGCATTAAGGCGGGCTTTCTGCGCCTCGGCCACGATCTTCTGCCGATCGGTCTCGAGAAAACTTGTGATGAAGAACAAACCAACTGTAATGATGATGCCGGCAATGGTGCGAAACACCGGAATAGGGATCGAGGTCCAAACTTGAAAAATATCAATATTTATTATTCTGGCCAGATGGGTATTCATGGCCGGCACGAATAACTGGGTCAGGCTGTAAATTGCGAAACCTATGGCGGTGAGGTTGAGATATTTATCCAACGGGCGACGTTGTTCAACCCACGCTTTCCGTGCGCCGCTACGCAATCCAATGGTGGCAGCAGCAGCTCCAGGTACCCCAATAAGATAGCGAACGAGACTTTCGACCATCTGGTAAACCGGGATGGAACCGGCTGTAAAGGCGCCAATCACATCCACCGCTGCCACAATTGCAAAAACCGGCAGGGTTACGGCACCAAAAATAGTCAGGGGGGAATGATGTTCCTGGCTAAAACGAAAAGAGCGATAACCGTAGATCGCCAGCGCAATAAAAGAAATGGTCAGCAATCCAAGCCGAAGCCAAACCACATTGGGTGAAAAAGTTTCACCAAAGGCTGAAAAAGCAATCAACAGGATTTCCAGCCATTCATGGAGCCCATGAATTAATCCGAAGGCGGCAAGTGGTTGGACAAGATGTTTTTGTGGCGCTTCTGGAGCCAGGCGCCAGTATTCTAACAAGAGCACCAGGCCCATTACAAAATAGGTCAAGCCGTAAACAAAATAGATTAGCAAAGATAATTCAAGACTGCGCATGGTAATCCCTATTGGGTATTTTACCTGAACAAGGTTTTTGACACTCGAATATTATTGCCTTATTCATCCGCAATCTGCCGAAAAAAGGGTGACAATTGTCACTATTGAAATAAATAACCCAATGTATAATGTGTAATATTGGGTAGTTTAGCCCAATACGATAAACACCCACCCAATCACCCAAGAGGAGAAGCTATGAAAAGACTGAGCGTTCTTATCGTTGTAATTGTGCTGGCAGCTCTCGTGCTGTCAGCATGCGCACCTGCTGCAACGCCGCAGCCATCCCCAGTACCGCCCACCAGTGTACCGGCTACCGAAGTTCCAACTCCGGAAGTTCCCACTGCCACCACTGAACCTGTCTGGACGGCTCCGGAAGGCTCCGCTTTGGTTGCGGTCCTAGTCGATGCAGCCCCCGTGATCAATGGATCTACCGATGACACCGTTTGGACAGACGCCCCAGAATTGACCATTTCTGTTTCCGGCGGCTTCAACAATTTCGGAACAGACGCCAATTTGAAGGCTGTTTACACAGCGGATTCAGTCTATTTTCTGTTGACCTACGCTGATCCGACCATGTCCTTCTTCCGTTCTCCCTGGCAAAAGCAGGAAGACGGCACCTGGAAACAGGTAAAAGATCCGGGCGATAAGGGTGGCGACAACAACTTGTACTACGAAGATAAATTTGCATTGATCTGGAACATTAATGACAGCATCCAGAATTTCAACACCACTGGCTGTTTTACAGCCTGCCACGCTGGTGAAAATTCGGATGTGAAACCTTTTGGCAACAAATACACGGCCAGCGAAGGTGAACTTGGCGATATCTGGCATTGGAAATCGATCCGCAACGTCGGACAACTTGACGACCAGTACCTGGATTGGACTCGCTTTGACGCTGAAAATGCTAAGGAGGCAGGCCGCAAAAGCGATGCCAAGGAATCCGGCGGCTATGCAGACAACTTTGCCACTATGCCCGATCCTGCTGACGCCACTAAAACCGTCCCGGATAAGTCCAAACCCGGTTTTACTTCCCCCAATATTGATCTGACCACTGGAGCCCCAGGTTATATTTTGGACTCCGAAAAAGTGGCGCTCGACCAGGCTGCCTTGGATGCCATGCCCGTTGGCTCCTACATCCCCGCGATTATCAAGAGCCCAATTTTAGGTGACCGCGGCGACATCACTGCTGCCTGGCAGTGGGCTGACGGCGTGTGGACGATCGAGTTTGGCCGCAAGCTGGATACCGGTTCACAGACAGACGTGCAATTTACCGACTTGTCCGCCCAGTATCATTTCGGTCTGGCCATTTTTGAAAACGCTCAGGTTCGCCACGCCTTCGAAAATGGGGCTTCGTTCCTGGTGTTCAAACCGTAATCAGCGAAAATCCCCTCGCAAACCTCCCCGATATGACCTCGGGGAGGTTTAATATTAATATGGAAACACCAGGGAAGGTTTTTACGACTTTCCCATCTCCGGCCAGGCCGTCGGGCGGTAAAAATTCAATTACAATATGAGTGCTCTATCAGATTCACCATTTAATTAATCCGCCATGAGAATTCAGTTATGGCATAATCATTTATGGCAGTATTATCTGTCGTAATGATTGTAGATTACCAACTCAGGAAATTACAATATTTACCATAAGGAGATCAAAATGGCCGGGTACCATGCCGATATCGAAAAAATTACATTAAGAAACGAATATTTTCGCGAAGTCCTGTTTACCGGGCCGCACAGTCAACTGGTGGTCATGGCCATAAAGCCGGGGGATGAGATCGGCCAGGAAATCCACAATGGCAATGACCAGTTTTTTCGGATCGAGGCCGGCAAAGGCAAGGCTGTGCTGGCTGGTAAAGAATACCCGCTGGAGGACGGAATGGTGGTTGTCGTGCCGGCCGGAGTGCAACATAATATTATCAACACTTCCGCCAATGAGATGCTTAAGCTGTACACGATTTATTCTCCCCCGCAGCATCCTGAGGGCACCGTCCACAAGACCAAGGCCGAAGCTGACGCCCACGAGCACCATCACCAGTAGGGGACGATTTCCTTACTTAAATTACTAAACAAAACCCATCGCCTTCACCAGCGATGGGTTTTGTTTTTGTTAATGCAACACCTATTGCATTAAAAAATATTCAATTGTATAATGCAACAAGTGTTGCATAAAGGAAACCCCAATGAGCGATAAATGGCTGCTTTTTTGCCCAGTACTTCCTGCCACCCCTTCCAGCCCGCGGGTTACTGTCTGGCGGCGCATGCGTTCTGCCGGGGCTATCAGCCTGGACAACGGGTTGTGGTTGCTGCCAAATACCGAACTGGCTGCCAACCTCATTCAGGAATTGAAGGTGTATGTCCGTGAGCAGGGAGGGACTTGTAAAACCTTTCGTACGAATGCGTTTGATCCCGAGACTGAAGCTGCTATTTACACCCAGGGCCGGAAGGACCGAGCGGAGGAATACAAAGAATTTAAAGAACAGTGCACTGATTTTTTAAACGAACTTGAAAAAGAACAAAGGCTTGGAAATTACAGCTTTGCCGAGTATGAGGAAAATGAGGAAGATCTCCATAAACTGGAAATTTGGTATGGAAAAATTCAGCAGAGGGATTTTCTGGGCGGAAACCCGGCTGAAGAAGCTGCCACCTGGCTGCAGCAATGCCGGGAAGCGCTTCAGAAATTTGCGGCTGAAGTATTTGCCCGCGAACAACACGACCTATCCGATCACGATAACAGCATGACACAGGCATAGATTGCGAAATTAATAAAATCATGGAAACACTAACTGCAGTACCATCGAAGCAAACCGGTATCAAAAAACTACCGCGAAATGTCTGGGCAGTCAGTTTTACCAGCTTTTTCATGGACATCTCCAGCGATATGGTGATCAACATCCTGCCGCTTTTCCTGGCGAATGTCCTTGGCGTGCAAACCAGCGTCATCGGGCTGATTGAGGGGGTTGCCGAAGCGACTGCCAGCATCCTCAAGATGCTCTCGGGCTGGCTGTCGGACAAATTGGGCGCCCGGAAATGGCTGGCAGTCGCCGGGTACACGCTTTCAGCCGTCTCCAAACCTTTCTTCTACTTTGCCAGCAGTTGGGGGTTGGTCGCCGGCGTTCGCTGGGCTGACCGGGTGGGCAAGGGTATTCGCACCGCCCCGCGCGATGCGCTAATGGCTGATTCGACCGCCAAGGAAATCCGGGGATTGGCCTTTGGCTTCAACCGGGCAATGGATAAAGCCGGGGCAATGATCGGGCTGCTGATTGCCGCGCTGGTGGTCTGGCTGGCACAGAAGACCACCGTTGACCTGACCAGAGACACCTTCCAGACCATTGTATTGATCAGCATGATACCGGCATTCCTGGCGGTACTCACCCTGGTGGTTGGGGCTAAAGATGTTGCCGTTACCAGCCAGTTGACTGCACCCAAATTTTCACTGCGCGGCATGGGAAAACCTTTTAATATTTTCCTGGTGGTGGTCAGCGTTTTCACGCTGGGCAATTCATCCGATGGGTTTTTGATCCTGCGGGCGCAAAACCTGGGCGTCTCGGTGACCGGCATCCTGGTCATGCTGGCGATGTTCAATCTGGTCATTGCGCTGGTCGCCACGCCTGCCGGTTCGCTGTCAGACCGGGTCGGCCGTCGGAAATTGATCGTCGGCGGGTGGCTGGTATATGCGCTGATCTATTTTGGCTTCGCGCTGGCACAATCCACCTGGCAGGTCTGGATGCTTTACCTCGCTTACGGCTTGTATTTTGGCCTGGCCTACGGAACCTCTAATGCCATGGTGGCAGACCTGGTGCCGGAAAATCTGCGCGGCACGGCTTATGGAACCTACCATGCCGTAATCGGGCTGCTGGCCTTCCCCGCATCGTTGCTCGCCGGGATTCTGTGGCAGGGGATCGGCAGCTGGAGTGGATTTGGCCCGTCGGCGCCATTTTTGTTCGGCGGAACATTGGCGCTCATCGCTGCGCTGATGATGATCTTCTGGATGCCGAAGACCCGGGTTGTGTAGGACGAGGTCGGAGAATTCTGGTATTTCTACACTCAGATAGGTCAGTTTTCGACACCGTAAGGGTAGCGAAACTACCCTCCTTTCATGCTTTACCTGGATTGCATTCTCTTGTAGAATGTAATAGTTCACGAGAGGGATAAATGTGATCGCATCGAATTACAGCCTTCAAAAGAAGTTCCTAGCCATCCACGCACCGTTATCGGGCATGATACGCGTGAATTATTGGCTAGAGAAAACAAGTTCTGTGTGTGGGTAAATATCAGTTGAGCTTCTGCTTAGCTGATAATTTTATTAATCCAAAAGAAGGAGTGAGAAATGCCGCACAAAAAATTGTACTACCTGATTTCATTTCTGGTCGTTCTATCAATGGTCTTGACGGCTTGCGCCCCAAAAGCCGCCGAGACTCCCGCGCCTGCAGCAGCAGATCCTATGGCAGCGTTAATAGCAGCTGCCAAGGCTGAAGGCACGCTCACTACAATTGCCCTTCCGCATGACTGGTGCAACTATGGCGAGGCGATCGAAGCTTTCAAAGCAAAATACGGCCTGACGGTCAACGAGCTTAACCCCGATGGCGGGTCAGCAGATGAGATCGAAGCTATCAAGGCTAACAAAGATAACAAAGGACCGCAAGCTCCAGATGTCATTGACGTGGGTTATGGTTTTGGCCCCCAGTTGATTGCAGAGGGTATTGTCCAACCTTACAAAGTTGCCACCTGGGACTCCATCCCAGCCGATTCCAAGGACCCCAATGGGTATTGGTATGGTGACTACTACGGTGTCATGGCTTTTGAAGTCAACAAAGATGCCGTCCCGAACGTTCCCCAGGACTGGGCAGATCTCCTCAAGCCCGAATACAAAGGTCAATTCGCTCTCTCCGGCGACCCGCGTGCTTCGGCCCAAGCCCAGATGAGTGTTTATGCCGCAGCGCTCTACAATGGCGGCGGCCTCGACAATGTCCAGCCCGGCCTCGATTTCTTCAAAAAGATCAATGACGCTGGCAACTTTGTGCCAGTTATTGCCAAACAATCGACTGTCGCAAAGGGTGAAACCCCCATCATCATGCGCTGGGACTACAGTGCTCTGTCCGATAAGGACGCCCTGGCAGGGAACCCGAACATCGAAGTTGTCTATCCCAAGAGCGGCACGATTGCTGGCATCTACATCCAGGCCATTTCGGCTTACGCCCCGCACCCCAATGCCGCCAAGCTTTGGATGGAATTCCTGTATAGTGATGAAGGTCAGAACCTTTGGCTCAAAGGCTATTGCCACCCCATCCGCTATGCAGATATGCAAGCCAGCGGTACGCTTAATGCTGATTATGCCACCAAACTGCCCACCTTCAATGGACCGGTGGCTTTCCCAAGCATTGACCAGATCAACAATTCCAAGACGGTTATTGCCGATAATTGGATGACCGCTGTTGGCGCAGATGTCAAGTAAGCCAACCTTTTTTCGAGACAATAAAAGGGACGCGCACAATGCGCGTCCCTCCTCCTCTGGCTGGCGCAACTGGATTGTGGTTGTGCCATTTTTTCTTTTCGCCTTCCTGTTTATTCTTCTGCCTTCGGTAAGCTTGTTAATGCGGGCTTTCCGCGACAACGACAACCGATTTACTCTGATGAACTTTGTCGGTCTGCTGGACCCGTCCATCCTCAGCGCTTATTGGGTGACTATCCGTATCAGCCTGACAACGGCGGTTGGCGGGGGATTGTTGGGGTTCTTAATGGCCTATGCCGTAACGGTGGGAAATTTACCCCGTCCGATACGAACTACACTGATGACTTTTTCGGGGGTTGCCTCGAATTTTGCCGGTGTGCCGTTGGCATTTGCTTTTATCGCCACGCTCGGCCGTACTGGCCTGGTCACGCTGCTGCTGAAAAGCGTGTTGGGAGTTAATCTATATGACCAGGGTTTTAATTTGTATGGTTTCTGGGGACTTACCCTGACCTATATGTTTTTTCAATTTCCCCTGATGATCCTGGTCATTACCCCCGCTTTGGATGGGCTTAAGAAAGAATGGCGTGAGGCCTCTGAAAATCTGGGCGCCTCCCATGGGATGTATTTACGGAAGGTGGCAATACCCATCTTGATGCCCTCCATTCTTGGGTCCATGATTCTGCTCTTCGGCAATTCCTTTGGTGCTTATGCGACCGCCTACTCATTGACCGGTGGATTTATCAATCTGGTAACCATCGTCATTGGATCGCAGATCAAAGGGGACATACTCTATAACCCTGGCCTTGGTTATGCCCTCGCGATCGGCATGGTAGCGGTTATGACCGTGATGATGGCCATTTATTATTTCCTGCGGCGTAGGAGCGAAAGGTGGCTGCGTCAATGAAACGTAGAAGTTTTTGGTCGTGGTTATGGATTGCTATAGGCGCTTTATATTTTATATTGCCGCTCTATTCCACGTTCGATTTTTCGTTACGCGCCAAGAAGGGTGTTCTAACCTTTTTAGCGTACGAGCGAATATTTAAAGATCCAAATTTTTGGTCCACGATTGAATTTTCTCTTGTAATTGCTATTTTTACCATCATTGTTAGCATATTGCTGGTGGTTCCCACGGCATATTGGATCCGATTGCGGTTACCCAAGCTTAGAGTCATGGTTGAATTTATCTCCATGCTCCCCTTTGTGGTTCCCGCTATTGTGCTGGTATTCGGTTTGATTCGCGTCTTTAGCGGCGCGCCGTTTTTTCTGACCAACACCTATTTTGGCACCTATGTCCTGCTCGTCGCTGGTTACGTGGTGTTGGCGCTCCCCTTTGTATTTCGGTCTGTGGATACCGGCCTGGCTGCAATTGATGTGCAGTCGCTGACTGAAGCGGCCCAAAGTCTTGGCGCAAATTGGGGCACAATCATTTTCAAGGTCATTTTCCCCAACTTACGAGTTGCTATCTTGAGTAGCGCATTCTTGACCCTGGCAACAGTTATCGGTGAGTATACAATTGCCAGCTTTCTGGTGGGGATTAAAGGTTTTGGCCCCTATATGTCTCTGATCGGGCAAAATAAGACGTATGAATCATCCTCGCTTGCCATTATTAGCTTCTTGCTCACCTGGGCTTTCATGGGCATGATCCAATTATTCAACCGGGGTAAAGCGGATACCAGCGCTCTTGCCGGGGCGCGCTAATTACGAAGACGTTATTAAAATTTTTGGGATAATGGTGAATTATGGCGTATCTTTCTTTATCTAATGTATCCAAAGTTTTTGGAACAACCACCGCTGTTGAAGATTTTAACCTAGAGGTGGAAAAAAGTGAGTTCGTGTCCTTCCTCGGTCCATCCGGCTGCGGAAAAACCACCACCCTGCGAATGATCGGTGGATTCGAAATGCCTACTACAGGCGTGATTACGCTTGATAAAGAAGACATTACGTACCAATCTCCCAACCAACGCAATGTTGGGATGGTCTTTCAATCCTATGCACTGTTTCCCAATATGACCATCGGTCAGAATATTGGCTTTGGTTTACAAGCGCGTAAAAGTCCGGAGAAGGTGATCAAACAAAAAGTGAATGAAATGCTCGCGCTGGTCCACCTGGAAAAACATATCGACAAGTATCCTTACCAGCTTTCCGGCGGGCAGCAGCAGCGCATTGCCCTGGCGCGTGCGCTTGCCATCAACCCACGCGTACTGCTGCTGGATGAGCCCCTTTCGGCGCTGGATGCCAAGATTCGCGTCGAGTTACGCCTGGAAATCCGTCGAATTCAGCAGGCCATGGGAATTACAACCATCTACGTAACCCATGATCAGGAAGAAGCTTTGATGCTTTCTGACCGGGTGGTGGTGATGAGCCAGGGGCGCATGGAGCAAATCGGAACTCCGGCAGAAATTTACAATTACCCTTCCACTGAATTTGTTGCGCAGTTCGTCGGTCAACTAAACCTTTTACCCGTGACACAGGTGGATAAGGTGAACGGTTTTTGCGTATTAGCCGGTCAACATGTTAAATTCGACCACTCCTTAAACCGAACGATCAGCGAGGCGCCCCGACTGGCTATCCGTCCGGAAGAAATCCAAATTGGCATTGGGGAAGGTCGAAACACTTTGAAAGGGCGCGTTGAAACGGTCATGTTTCTTGGGGCCGTCGTCCGTTTGCGCATTGATCTGGGCGGAGCATCGCTCTCAGCGGATTTGTTCAATGAGCGCAGCCTGACCCTACCTCGCGCAGGAGACGAAGTTGTCATCAGTTTTCCAGAGCAATCCTGCTGGTTAATATAACGTTTCTCTTGGTTTCAATCCATGATGAATGTGGCACTTATGATCAATCCGTCGGTTTGCGCTGATCAGGATTAAAAGCATACCCGAACATGGCTGAACCTCGCTCCCTGCTATCTGTTGGTATTGACATTGGTACGACAACCACCCAGATCGTTTTCTCGCGCTTAAACGTTGCAGATATCGCCCGTCCGGGGCAAATTCCCCGCATGGCAATTACAGAACGAGAAATCCTGTATCAAAGTCCGGTCTATATAACGCCCCTCCTGAACCGAGAAACGGTGGATGCGGAGAAATTGAATCAGATGATCCGGGGCGAGTACGCAGCCGCCGGGATGGATAAAACCAAAGTAGAAACAGGAGCCGTCATCATCACCGGGGAGACGGCAAAAAAGAAGAATGCGGATGAAATTCTGCGAGCGCTTTCTGGTTTGGCAGGCGAGTTTGTGGTCAGTATCGCCGGTCCGCACGTAGAAAGTCTGATAGCCGGGCGCGGTTCTGGCGCCGCCGGGTATTCGTTGACCCATTACACCACTGTTACAAACCTGGATATTGGCGGCGGGAGTGCGAACAGTGTCGTGTTTCGCAGCGGCGTGTACGTTGCTGCAGCAGCCATGAATTTTGGCGGCCGCATTCTGGAATTAGACCATCATACGGGTCGGATTCAGCATATTGCTGATCCTGCCTTTCACATCATGAAGGATTGCGGACTGAACCTGGAGGTTGGAAATATTCCGTCTCTCACTGATCTCCGTCGCATCACAGATCGTATGGCAGATATGGCAGTGGAGCTTATAGAAGGCGCAACTTCTCCCCTGGCTGAAACACTTTATCTGACCCCTCCTGCACCCATTTCTGGCAGGGGAACTGTTTTGATGTTTTCTGGCGGGATCGGTTACTATTACTATTATCCGATCAGAATAAGCGATGTCCAGGATGTTACAGTGTATGATGATATTGGCCCATTGCTGGCAGAATCCCTCCGGAGAAATTCGGCACTGTCTACTTATGAAATCTGTCCACCTGCCGAGTCCCTCCGAGCAACGGTGCTCGGCGCCAGCACACAATCCATTACGCTCTCCGGGTCTACAATTTGGGCGGAGCGGGATATTCTGCCGCTGAGGAACATCCCGGTAATCCATCCTGAGTTTGAACTATCCCTGCAGCCTGATAAGGTTACTTCAGCGATTACTGAGGTGGTGAGCCGTTGGGATCTTGATCCTAGCAGTGACCATTTTGCACTTGCCATCGATTTGAGCCGGGCGTTGGATTATGCAACTCTGATCGAACTATCCATCGGACTTACCGAATTTTCTAAATCACTGCCATCTGGAAAGCCGTTGGTGATCATCATCGAACGAGATTATGCTCAGGCGTTGGGACAAACCATTAAGGGAATGTTACCGGATCGTCCCTTACTGGTCATCGATCAGGTAGGTTTACTGGAAGGTGATTATATCGACATCGGTACACCGCTCATGGACGGCCGCGTAGTCCCTTTGAGCGTCAAAACGCTGGTCTTTTATCATTAAGGCATAAAATGCTCCTGCGAACAAAACTACATGGAAAGACCTACGAATTTCCTGACATCCGTGTCCTCATGGGAAAAGCCAATGAGGAAAAATCCGGAGATCAACTGGCGGGGGTGTCTGCGGAAACTGCTGCCGAGCGCATTGCAGCTCGTTTGATTTTGGCAGAGGTTCCTCTCTGGTTGTTACGCAAGAACCCGGCCATTCCTTACGACCAGGATGAAGTGACCCGAGTTATCCAGGATGCGGTCAATGAAACCATCTTTGAAGAAATACGGGGCTGGACAGTGGGTGAATTCCGGGAGTGGTTGCTGAATGACACAACCTCGGCTGAAATGATTCGGCGAATCAGCGATGGATTGACCGCCGAGATGGTCGCGGCTGTGACCAAGTTGATGTCAAATCTTGACCTTATTTACGCGGCAAATAAAATTCACGTTTCCGCCCATTGCAATAATACAATTGGCGCACCAGGGACCCTGGCCAGCCGCCTGCAGCCAAACCACCCCACCGATTCGCCAGAGGGGATTCGAGCTGAAATTTATGAGGGCCTATCCTTCGGGGTAGGAGACTCGGTTATCGGTATTAATCCGGCTGATGATTCGTATTCATCCGTTGCTCGTCTGCTGGATATGACCCATGACATCATCAAGTCCTGGGAAATTCCGACCCAAAACTGTGTTCTGGCGCATGTCACCACTCAGATGAAGTGCCTGCAGTCCGGATCACCGGTCGGGCTTGTTTTTCAGTCGATTGCTGGTTCACAAAAAGGGAATGAATCCTTTGGGATCTCAGTTGGGATGCTGGATGAAGCCTACGCCCTCGCCAAAAAACATTGCTTCCCTTCTGGACCCAATTTCATGTACTTTGAAACAGGTCAGGGCTCTGCACTCTCAGCCGATGCGCATAATGGCTGGGATCAGTTGACGCTTGAGGCGCGAAATTACGGTCTGGCAAAACGCTATCACCCCTTCCAGGTTAATACGGTAGTGGGGTTTATCGGTCCCGAATATCTGTATGATGCCAACCAGATTCAACGCGCCGGGTTGGAAGATCACTTTATGGGAAAGTTGACCGGCATTCCGATGGGCGTCGACGCATGCTACACCAATCATGCCAAAGCCGACCAAAATGCCATCGAAAATCTGGCGGTGCTGCTGACCGCAGCCGGCTGCAATTATTTCATGGCCATCCCAATGGGGGATGACTCGATGCTCTCCTACCAGACCACCTCCTACCATGACACCCCCACGCTGCGCCAGTTGTTCAATGCTCATCCAGCCAGGGAATTTGAAGGCTGGCTGGAGTCCATCGGGTTGATGAAGGACGGTATGCTTACCGATAAAGCGGGCGACCCAACGTTTTTCTTAAAACGCTGATTGGAGATGGATAATGGATGACGCCAAAATAAATGCAATAGTGGAGGCGGTAATCCAGCAGTTAATCGCCGCTGGAGCCATGCCCAAATCCAATCTGGAAGAAAAAAGCATTCCGGAAGCTCAACTGAAGGCCGCCCAACCGATCAACATTGACTTGCCCGACCCGAATGAAGACATATACCGCTATAAACCGGGTGTAAAAAATCCTATAGACCCGGCAGCACTGCCAGAACTGATTAAATCAACCTCGGCGCGTATCGGTGTCGGGCGAGCTGGTCCGCGTTACCGGACCCCTTCGTTGCTTCTATTTCAAGCCGATCATGCGATCACGCAAGACGCCATCCATCGGGATATCGACCCGAAATTGCTCGACGAATTAGGTTTGTTTAGCGTCCAAACCAAGATAACGGACGGCAAAGAACAATACCTGTTACGCCCGGACCTGGGGCGTCAATTGAGCGACGAAGCCAAAAAAGTTATCGCTGAGCGATGTGTAAAAGGCCCAAACATCCAGCTGGTTGTCGGGGATGGCCTCAGCGCTGCTGCCATCGAAGCTAACTTGCGCCAGATATTCCCAGTTATGGTTCAGGGATTTCAGTCGGCAGGATTGAGCTTTGGCACCCCTTTTTATGTCAAATATTGCCGTGTCGGTGTGATGAACGACATCGGAGAAACGATAAAACCGGATGTGGTCATTTTGCTGATTGGGGAACGTCCCGGCCTTGGGCGCGCGGAGAGTATGAGCGCTTACATGGGGTTCAAACCTCAAGCAGGCAACAATGACGCTAACCGCGACGTGGTGTGTAACATTTATGGGAAAAGTGGCACCAATCCGCTTGAAGCCGGGGCCTTTATTGTGCAGGTAGCGCAGGAAATGATTAAGTACCAGGCATCCGGAGTGAAATTGAAGTTGGCTACGAAATAGGAGACTATGGCTATCCTTGATCCAATTTATGCGTCACCCCTGTCGGTCCAATTAATCCCGCGCGTCGATCAGAATCTGGCAGTACGGCTAAATCTCCGCCCGGAGCAGTTCTCCATCGGTTTAATCACTGCCGACAATGATGATGCCACCTATGTTTCCATCGACCACGCCACCAAGATGGCGGATGTGGAAGTGGTCTATGCGCGCTCTTTTTATGCCGGCGCACGCCATTCATCCGGGTTGCTGTCAGGTGAAATTCTGGCCATCCTAGCGGGCCCAAATCCAGAAGAAGTGAGCGCCGGATTGCATGCGGCAGTTGAGTATTTGAAAAATGATGCGCTTTGGTACGCCGCAAATGCCAACGCATCGATCACTTTTTTCCCGCATCTCATCTCGCAGACCGGGTCGTACCTTTCAAAGATCAGCAATATCCCGCTTGGTTCACCGGTTGCTTACCTGGTTGCCCCGCCAATGGAAGGAATCGTGGCACTGGATAAGGCGTTAAAAGCTGCGGCTGTAACCATTGCCTCGTTAACCATGCCGCCCTCCGAGACTAACTTTATGGGCGTGATACTCACGGGTGACCAGCCAGCCTGTAAGGCCGCGGCATTGGCATTCCAGGATGTGGTGCTTGAGGTGGCGAGTAATCCCATAAAGTATTAGGGGATTTCGGTAGAAGGATTAATGGGTGATACAATGGCACCGTGAACCGGGTTATCAACCCCTGGATATACACCCCTGTAATAAATTAAGGAGAGTATTGGAATGATCATCGATGATATCAAACAGGCTGTCATTGAAGGCGATGCAACTGAAGTCAAAAAGTTGGTAGCTTTAGCGCTGGAGCAGCAGGTGTCGGCGGAAGAAATATTAAAAAGCGGGATGATCTCCGGGATGGGGGAAGTGGGGCGTTTGTTTGAGGAAGGTGAATATTTTGTGCCCGAAATGCTGATTGCTGCCCGGGCCATGCAGGGCGGGCTAAGCATCCTCCGGCCAGCGCTGGTTGAACAGGATGTAAAATCGGCCGGAAAAGTGGTCCTTGGCACGGTTAAAGGCGACCTGCATGACATTGGCAAGAACCTGGTCGGCATGATGCTGGAGGGCGCAGGATTTCAGATCGTCGATCTGGGCACCGATGTCAGCCCCGAGAAGTTCATAGAAGCCATTCGCGAGCACCAACCCGATATTGTGGGCATGTCGGCGTTATTGACCACCACCATGCCGAATATGGACAAAACCATCAAGGCCTTCAACGAAGCGGGTGTCCGCCAGAATGTAAAGGTGATGGTGGGCGGCGCTCCGGTGACCAAAAAGTACGCCGGCGAAATCGGCGCGGATGGTTTTGCTCCCGACGCCAACCAGGCAACGGCTGAAGCCAAAAAATTACTGGTCGGTTAGTTCAGCTAAATTAACGGCCAGTTATACCTGCTATCTCGGTTATCTCATTGTGAGGTTACGATGAATTATTCTTCGCTGGCTATTCCCCGCCTCAGTGATTTTCTATTTGGCGTCTGCCCCCGACCGCTAACGCTGAAAAACGGACTGGTAATCGGCGGCGGGCAGGTTTACCCCGAGATCAATTTCACCCTCGATAGTATGATCATCACCGCGGAGAGCATGCCGCAAGTGCATGAGCAGTACACGCAAATGATCACCGGGGTCTGCGATCGGGCAGTGGAACTGCATGCGCCAGGGTTGGTGGTCGAGTTCGAATTGCTGCCCGACTTGACCCTGGTACCTGAATGGGGCGCTGAGGTCACCAAAATCCTCCGCGCTACACTGGATGAAACCGAGGCGAAACACGGCCTGAAAACCGGGCTGCGGGTGACCCCGAACGATATTCGCGAGTTTGCCCGCCCGCCGCTGATGCGCCAGGGCCGCTATGTGGCGGACATGTTCCGCAGTTTTGAGTTGTGCGCCGAAGCCGGCGCGGACATGCTGGCGATTGAATCCACCGGCGGCAAAGAAATCCACGACGAGGCAATTCTGAACGGCGATTTGCCGATGTCGGTATTCGCCCTGGGCGTGCTCGGCAGCCGGGATATGGGTTACCTGTGGGAGCGCATCACGGAAATTTCCAAGCGGTACGGCGTGGTCCCATCCGGCGATTCAGCTTGCGGATTTGCCAATACGGCCATGGTGCTGGCCGAACAGCATTTCATCCCCCGCGTCTGGGCAGCCGTCATCCGCGTTTTGACCGTTGCGCGCAGCCTGGTAGCCTTCGAGCACGGGGCGGTTGGTCCGAACAAAGACTGCGCCTATGAAGGTCCGTACATCAAAGCGATTACGGGTTACCCGATTGCGCTCGAAGGGGCAGAAGCCTCCGTTGCGCACCTTTCACCGATCGGCAATATTGCCAAAGCCGTGCCGGACTTGTGGAGCAATGAATCCGTGCAGAATGTCAAGCTGCTGGGGGCCATGGCGCCGACCGTGTCGGTGGAACAGTTGATTTATGCGACCCGGCTGATGAATGTCGCCTCGGCCAGGGGGCTTACGGAAGCCGGTATGCTGCGCGACTGGTGGGTGGAATCGGATTCCCACCTGGATCCGCAGGCTTATGTCCTGCGCCCGGATGTGGTGCTCAAGATCTCCGAGGAGATCATCGCCGAGTCTACCCCGTATAAGCGCACCCGCCGCTCGGCCTTCGCTGCGCTCGAGGTTTTGCGCCAGGCGAATGCTTCCGGCGAGCTTAATCTTTCGAAAATGGAAAATCGCTGGCTGGAGCGCCTTACCCGGGCTGCCGAAAGCCTGCCGGAAGATGAGGACGAATTTATCGCCGGGATATTGCCGCAGGTCAACCGGGAAAAAATAGCCTTGAGCGAGTACGGGTTATAAGAGGAAGGCGCCTGGTGAAAAACCAGGCGTTTTTTATGACAACCCCTTTGGCTCTGCTGCAGGCGGGCGGTGTAGGAAAAAACCCTAACCACAGCACGCAGAGTACGCTAAAAAAGGCTTAAACCACGGAGGCACGGAGAAAACCTTAATTAGGGTTGGCGCATTCGTTTCAAAAACGAATGAAACGAATATGCGATATTTGGCACAGGGGTGGGGGTGGACAAGCTGCATAACCCTACAGGTGGGGGAAGATTATTCGTATTCGTTTCGTAAAAAAAATTAGAAACGAATAGGGGCCAGCATGGTCGAATTCACGTGCGAGGTTTAGGGGCGCAAATGTGAGGTTTTTAAGGTACAGTACGACTCGATGATATTATAGGAATTATGTTCTAGTTTGTCAAGCAGGAGAAAGGGTGAGTAGAGATTACGCCGTATAAACTTTCATCACCTCATCCCCGTAATGGTTGATCACCTTCACTGCGATCTTTCCACTCTTCGGTTTATCAAATGCGGTCGAGGACGTGGTGTATAACGCGCTCCAGGCTCCCTCGTCAATTTCCGCCCGTAACGCGCGTTTGAGTTTGTCATACGGCTGATCCGCGCCGGTGAAATACGCCTGTCGCACGAAAAAGCTCTCTCCGTTGTACTCGGTATCGATGAACCAGCAGGCAATATCATCCGTTGAACTTGACCGTATTTCCCCGGTGGTCGGGTCGTAAATATCCACGCCCTTGATCGTCACAACCAGTTTGCCGTCCGTTTGCGGCTGCAATTCCACATCCGGTTCGCCAAACACCATAAACAGGTTGCCGCTGCCACTCTTGAGCAGTAAATCGCCCATTTGTAAATCCGGATTCATGCGCGCCGGCAGCACCGTCAAAGTACCATAACGGCGGATCTCTTCGGAAACGTGCGGATCAAAGGCAAAGCCCATCACCACCAGCAGATCAAAGCCAACCCCCAGCACCGCTTCTTTGGCTGCCTCTTTGACCAGGTCCGGGCTCACCGTGCCGTGTTCCGGTCCAATGCACACTGCTGCCCGTTTAATCACGCCGTCCTTTTCCTCATACTCGCCGCTGGCATGCAGCCAGGTGCCGGCGTACGGCTCCAGCCGGGTGAACCTCAATCGTTCCTCTTTTTTTGTGTTTCCCACACCCGCTTTCCGCAGGTTTTCAATGATCAGGTTTTCAAAACTGCTGGACGTAGCCTGATTCTGCCCGTCTTTTTCGCTTTGGGGTCGTTCCTCATCAATCGCCAGCACCCGATGTGGGCTCAGGCTCTCCACCGTGAACGGACCGCTCACCCGCACCCGTTTATTGTCCTCATACGGCTGATCGTACAGCAGTTCAGTATCCGCTCTTTTGGCAATCGAGGCGTCGATCTCTTTTTGCCGTTCGCGCCGCAGATTCCACCATTCTGCCAGCAGTTTACCCGCCTGCTCCTTCTCCCCCTGAGAGAGGGTCAGGGCAGGGGTCCGCGGGATTTCCCATTCTTCCCAGGTTTTACCCGTCAGCGCACTGATTTTCTCGCGCAGCGTGTCCAGTTCCGGCTGCCACTTCTCATGAATCGCGTCAATTTCCTCATTGTTGGCAATCGATTTCAACGTGATGTGCGGCACGCGTTTGAACACAAAACCCTTTTTGATATCCCCCTGCGTCGATGGCAGCGGTGTGGGTGGATACTGACCGTGGATGTCCGCTTCTTTCAGCACGCCTTCATTCGAATCGCTCAGCAGGTAATACGGGTAACGCCCAGCCATCAAGCGTGTCCGCGCCAGCGCAATCGCCACCCGGCTCGTATCGATCGTGATCCAGCGCCGCCCCCACTGCTCCGCCACATACGCCGTCGTGCCGCTGCCGCAGGTCGGGTCCAGTACCAGGTCGCCCGGGTCGGTGGTCATGAGCAGACACCGTTCAATTACTTTAGTTAATGTCTGGACCACATAAATTTTGTCGTCTGTATTGTCACTTGAAAATCCACCTCGTACAGTATCGAACCAACCATTTGACAAGGTTTGGAAAGGGAAATCATGAAAATAGGGTTTGTATCGCGGGCGTTTTCCCTTAACCATTAATCGATTAGCGTCTAATAATCTGTTTATTCCCTTTTCATTTGTAGACCAACCCCGACCCGGTAAAGGACCCATAGGCTGTCCATGAATATTAACTTTAAAACTACTTGATTCCCCACCTGTGGCAGAGAAGCACGATCTATCACTATGTAGTTTTAAACTCTGTGGGATCGGCTCACCAGAAATGTAAACATTTCTTAGTCCATCCTGGTCTTCTAACCATCTATCTCCTGTTGAATACCAATCCTGAGTGGAGTACTCGACAAATATTGGCCTAACCTTTATTAATTCCTGATTCTTAGCAAACCAAAGTATATAGTCATAAGTATTGGCAATGAATTGTCCTGTTTGGAACCCACCTCTTCTAAATAGAATTTGGCTTATAAAATTTTCAGTTCCAAACACCTCATCCATGACAGATCGGACTAAATGTACATTTTCATCGCCGATTTGCATAAAAATACTACCACTATCTGACAGTAGATCTCTTGCAACAGTCAACCGGTCGCGGAGATAAGCCAAGTAGGAGTGAATGCCAAGTTCCCAGGTGTCTCGGAAAGCCTTGATCTGCTCCGGTTGCCTGGTCAGGTCTTCTCCCTTGCCGTCCTTCACCTCGCGTTTGCGGGTGCTCACCTGCCAGTTGGAGCCAAACTTAATCCCGTAGGGCGGATCCATGTAAATCATCTGGACCTTGCCCTTCAATACTTCCTTTTCCGCCAGGCTGTTCATCACCAGCAGGCTGTCACCCAAAATCATGCGGTTCGACCAGTTCTGCTCGTGATGATAAAAATCCACCAGGTCCTCAAAACTGATATTGTTGAAGTCGCTGAACAGGTTTAGCTGGTCCGGCTGGTCTTTTTGGGCCTGTACCCGTACGTTCTCAATAATTGCCTGCGGCGATATTTTTTCCTGAATGTACACCGGCACCGCCGGCACCGCCAGCGGCTGCTGGTCCTGCTCATCCTTGCCCTTCCACACCAACTGCGGGTCCAGCGATGGGTCGCGCGGGTACAGAATCGTCTTCGGCGTCTTTTCTTCGTCCGCTACAAAATCACCCAATTCGCGTGTCGGTATGTTCGCGCGCTTGTCGTGGTGGCGGGTGGAGGTGATGTGGGTGGGAGAGGAGGTTTTCTTGGTGGGCATTATCAAGATTTCCCTTAGTTTGTGATTTCACTATGACAAGAGATCTTCAACTGTCCCTCGACCGGATCAATAAGATTTTCAGCAAATAAAGTGTAAGGAATTATGTAATCTCTATCTCCAGATTGATTAGGAAAAGTGACCCCTATTGGTGGAAGAGCGTATGGGATACGGTGCATAATTTTTGGTCTAGTCCATTCTAAAACAAACCCATTGCGCCGAGTAATAGATGGCCCAAGGGTATCTGGGTCGGATGTTAGTTTTTCTTGTAATCTATTGATTCCGTCGAGATAATACGATGATGGGGTATTAATCATTGTATTTGCTAGGAATAACTCCTGTTGATTTCGTGGCATTAATGGCTTTATTGGTTTCTTTGGTGGTATGGGGATCTCGTTCCAGTCAAATACAGCGATTCCATCAGGAAAAGAAACACGAATTACAGCTCCCATGGCTGGATTATTGCCAACATTACTGATATTAAACACAATTAGTTTTGAAATTGATATAAATTGTTCATATCTTCGTTTTTCAATCAAGTATCCCTTATACAGGTTTAAATATTTTTCTGTATCAGTGTTATATCTGTCGATCTCACTCTGTTGAATTTTGCTCATGGCGTTAAGGTAAGTCAAATTATTAACCATATCTTCGTTGAGATAAGATAAGGAGTCAATTACTGATTTTAATGTACCATCGTTATTGCTTGGCGTTCTTCTGGGGGAAGGTGGTTTGGGCGGAGACCATTTTATCTCCTCGCGTTCTAATTCCACCATTTCATTTATTCTGCCTTGTGTTAGATCTGGGATTATTTTTATTTGTAACTTAATTAAGTCCTTCGTGATGTCATTTTCAACAATACTTAAACTTAATCGAGGCTGGGTACTTTTAAGAAGTTTTAACTGATCTTCTAAGATAGTAATTTTTCTTTGATCGTCGGTAGGTTCATCGGGTAATTTATATTTTTCGCTTAGTTGGTGAATTTTTATATTTCTGGCTTGGGCTTTAATTAAAATACCATTGTCAGCGGCGATTAAGAAAATATCATTTGGGTCAATTTCCGAATGTTCCATTTTATATGTCAAGATTGATGCAATAAGATGATCATCCATGTTTTCTTTCTGAAGGCCTCGATATTTAGAAACATCTGAGGAACTGGAAAGAAATAGAATACTTGCACCTTTTCGATTCTCGATTGGAATCTCTACATCAGGATTTGCATTAATGTACTGGTCTTGCATTTTTTTTAGAATATTTTTTGCACGTTCGCGTCTTTTTTGGTTATGGGGATCATACTTAAATTTATCTAGCTCGGAAATCGTCGTTTGGTCAACTATAAGGCAAGTATTTTTGTACCCCAATTCGCTTGACCAATCAATCTGATCATACTGTTTAAAATGTAAGTGCAAATTGGTATCTAGAAATGCGTATGCTTTATTTTTTTTGGGGGACATTTACAATTAGTCCTTTTCATTTCTCTCTATCCGAAATCCGTTCTTCGTATCCCATGGATCAGTTATCCCCTGGAATACCCACTGGCCAAAGCAGCCAAGATTGTTCACCGCCTGCACACTAATTATTGGTGAAGAATCGGGGAACATGGCAATAAGCATCGGACTCTCATTTCCAAACAAGCATGACTTCATTACGAAATTGATTAACGAATTGAAAACTCCTTAAAATTGTCAAGTGCTCTGGAATCGCATTGGTCTCAATTCTTTTGCCATTTAAACTCGAAAATATCTTTCCCATTAATTCACCAACCTGCATCACTTTCCCACCCCCAATTACAGGATGGACGTTAGTTGAGGCATAAAGAAATATGGCGATTTGCTCGACGCTATCGGGCAAATCAAGCCCGGTGAATTGGTCCTTTATGTACTTCCTCCCGGCTGTAAATTTCTTCTCAAATCGTTTTTCTCGAGTAGCCCAGCTATCAGCATCCAGAGAGGGCTCCAGATGGATCAAGAGCTTCTTTATTGGATGAAATGCGAAACATCCAACTCACACTCATAACCGCCCCTAGAACGCTTCCCAACCAGCACATTGCGCTTGACATAATATCCCTGGTACTCATACCATTCCGCGATTAACTGCTCAAGGTGGTTATGTGCCAACGCAATCCTCCTTGTCTACCAAAGGCAGTAAGCGTTCTCCTTTGAGAAAACAGCCGATGGTATTTTTCACATCCCACGGGTCTGTAATTTCAATGAACGCCCACCGGCCAAATCCGCCGTGGTTGTTGATCGCCGGTACCCACAAATTCTGCGCCGTTGCCGTTTTGGCTGCCTTTTCTTTCTTCTCCCGCCCACTGACTTCGATGATCAGGTTCAAGATTCCCTCACCCCGGCCCTCTCCCAAAGGGAGAGGGGGCTTTTGTGGTGTTTTTGAGGCGATGGTCTCAAGAACCTGGGATGGATTCTCCAGGACTTGCTGGTTCCAAAAGCGAATCACCTGTAGGCCCAATGCTTCTAAATTCTGCGTTCTTTCCGTGTCATAAGAAGCCTGGCTGTCTTCAGCATGGCCAGCGCCATCCAGTTCAATTATCAAATGGGCTTCATGACAATAGAAATCTGCGATGAAGCCTGCGATGGGATGCTGCCGGCGGAACTTGTACCCCAAAAATTGACGGTCGCGCAGCAACTGCCAGAGCAAAGCTTCAGCATCCGTGGCGTTCTTGCGCATCTCGCGGCAGCGTTCCAGAATTTCGGCTGGCAGGGCTCCATTTTTTAATAGAGGAAAATCTCTCGCATCTTTTTTCTCTCCCTCGGGGAGAGGGTTGGGTGAGGGATTCTGAATTCGCGCAATGAAATCCGGCTCATAATCATGTTCCTCTCCGTTGATCGTGTAGGGAATGTAAAAACCCATGTTCTGGTTTTTTACATAACACACCACTTCCGGCATTTCTTCCAGCGACTGCGCCACCTTCTGTTCCCAGGTGCCGGTGTCTGCCACCACATGCGAAACGTGGCATTTGTTCCCATCGGTGGTCCAGGTCGGCAGCACAGTGTCAAAATCGATATAGCGGGTCGAGCCAATCGGGTCGTAAGGCCGTAAGATCGGGCGCAGCAGCTTCTGCTCGGAATGTGTCGCGGCGATCGAGCGGTAAATCTTTTCAGCTGCTTCATGCCCAAGTTCAGTCAGTAGCAGTAGCTGCGGAAAGGTATTATCCTTGCAAATTACGCATGTTTCACGCCACTCGCGTGCAATGCGTAACAGCTGCGGAAATAGCCACGGGCGCGAATTGCCGTCGTCGTCCCGGAAGAATTTCTCCAGCACCAGGCTGGCCAGTCGAAAATCAATTTCCTGATCGCGCCGTTCCTTCAAGGCGTATAGCGTGTGCATCTTGCTCTCGCCCAAAATTGACGCCATTTCCGTCTTCACCGGCACATTCTGGGTAGAGAGCACTTGTTGAGCTTCTTTGCCAAATGCGGCACTGAGTTTCTCTCCCTGAATGTCATAGCGGTAACCGGTCACCCGTGGAAAAGTGATCTCGCAGGCCAGGCGGCTTTCCAGCGCCCGTACGTGCGTCACCCGCGCTGGTAGTTTGGGTTCCGCGGTCGAGCCGGAGCAGGGAATGAAGGAGAACGGCACGCCGTACACTTCTGCATATTCCGGCTCATACGAATCAAACTCGACCGTGTGATCGTTGATCGTCAGGCTTTGCCGGCTGACGGCATGACTCATGCGCCGCAGCCCGCGCCCCACCACCTGCTCGCATAACAGCTGCGTGCCAAAGGCTCGCACCCCCAGAATGTGCGTCACGGTGGACGCGTCCCAGCCCTCGGTCAGCATGGAAACACTGACCACGCACTTGATTTGTTCTCCAAGTCGGCCTGTTTTGCCGACCGTATTCATCACCTCGCGCAGCAAATCTTCATCCGAAATATCCTCAACATCCCGCCCCGGAAACCGAATTTTTACCTCATCCTTAAACTGCTCGATCTCGCTGGCAGCGATTTTCTTGAACTCATCGCTTAACCCCTCCCCTGATTCCAGCTGTTCGCTGTCCACCAGGATTGTATTCGGACGCTGCAGCCAGGCGCCTGACTCCACGTTGGTTAACAGGGGTAATTTTCCAGGCACATGGCAGCTGGTTCCATCCGGCAGAGTTTTGGTCCAGCCTCCAACGTAGTTGTAAACCATGCGTGAAACGTTGGTATTGTTGCACACCACGATGAAAACTGGCGGCGTCAGCCCTTTTTGGATGGCGTTTTCATCATCGGTCCATAAGGCATAGGACTTGGCATAATTGTCGTACAGCGTTTTCAGCGCGCCTTCCAATTCAACCGGCAGCTTGGGTTCTTCGCCCACGGCTTCGGTTCCCCGCCCTTTTTTGGGTAAATGTTCGCGTATGCGCGGCCAGATATCCCGATAGGTCGGCATCACACCAGACATCGCATCATCTGCGATCGGTACCCGTGGCACCTTGACAATCCCCGATTCAATGGCATCGATCAAGGAAAAATCAGACACCACCCACGGGAATAAAGTGCCTTCTTTTTCGCCTGAGCCGCGCAGAAAAAACGGCGTCGCCGAAAGGTCAAATACCACTTTGACGCCAATCTTGTTTTTCACCGCTTCCAGCCCGGTGATCCAAATCCGCGCCGCTTCCTCGCGTTTATCCGCTTCCTTCTTGTCGTCACCGCTCAACTTGACGCCATTGCCTTCCTGTTTGTGGCGGTAGCAGTGATGCGCTTCGTCGTTAATCACCAGAATATTGCGCTTGTTACCCAATTCGCGGCACACCCGGCGCACCATTTGATCCGGTGTTTCGGTAAATGGGCTGGTTTCACCCTGCGCCAGAATTTCTTTAGTTAATTTGCCAGCCGACAGGCGCTCATGCAGCATAAATGCATGAAAATTGGTAATGACAATCTTGGCCTTGCCCAATTCCGGAAACAGATCAACCGGTACCAGGTCATGGAAACGGTAATAATTATTAGGGTTGGCTGGCAGCAGCACCTGTAACCGGTCGCGGATGGTAATGCCTGGGGTGCTGATTAAAAAAGCATCCGAAAAGCGGTTGTCCTGCGGGTTGGCCAGTTTATTCAGCGTTTGCCAGGTGATCAGCATGGCAATCACCAGCGTCTTGCCGCTCCCTGTCGCCATCTTGAACGCCATGCGGTACAGCAGCGGGTTGGCTGTTTCGGAGAAACCTTTCAAGTCGCTTTCGATCCAGCTGTCCCCGTATTTGTTGGCTACTTCTGTGATGTAAATCGCGGTTTCCAGCGCCTCGATCTGGCAAAAGAACAATCGGTGTTCCCGCTCGGGGTTCTTCCAGTATTCCAGCAGCCGCCGGGTAATATTCGTGATTCCCTGATAATTTCCCCTCCGCCAAATGCTGATTCTTTCACGTACGCGATTGATGAATTTATTCTCTTCAATCCGGTCCTCGGTCCACTCGGTATCAAATGCCAGTTGCTTTGGGTTATGGTTTCGTGGCCTGGGAATCGGTACGAAATAAGAACTGATCCGGCGAGCTTCGATGATCTCGTCGGTAATCCCGTCTTCCGAAAACTTAAAATGGCGCTGCGGTTCTTCAAATGGTGAATTGATGACCGGGTTTTCGATGACAACCTGTTTCATGGGTTAAAAACCTTGCAGAATATTTGCCCCTCGCGTAAATTTAGGGAACGATTATTAAGGTAAATCGGCTAATGTAATTATAGACCTAAGTTATAAATTAATTACACAAAACAGAATTGCTGGTTTGCGGGGCGTTAGGTGGCAGTACGATATGAAGTACTAATCAACAATATTAACCATACGCCCCATTTTTTACATCGGTGCTGGCCGGAGACGCCAATTTAGCAGATTAAAACTCGAGTCCAGGCGAACGGGCGGCTCGCGAGCCGCCCCTACGGCCGCTGCGCGGTCTAATCTCCCCCGGCGGGCGAGGAAAATTACTGCATCACCTGGCTGCTCCCAGTGGAGAGGAACTCATAGGATCTGCTTCACCAGCCCAAAATAATCCACTTCGATTGGGCTGGTGTCTTTGGTTTCCAGGGGTTCTTGAAACTTGGTTATGCGGCGGGATTTACTGCGGCATTTGAACCCGGCCAGCCGGCCGGGGTTGAGCAGCACCACATGGGAACCGCCCTGTGGGTGGTGAATTTTTATGGCGCCGGCGCCAGTAAAGGTTTCGCTCAGCGCGGTCAGATGGCTGGCGGTCAGTTTCATTTCGGGGTCGGCCAGGCCGGTAATATCTCGGCTCAATTCAGCGATCCGCGTGCTGATTCTCCATTTGGTTACCGTGTCCATGCGGGCGCGCTTGAGCAGGCGCATTACACCGGCATGTACCGTGGGTGCGGGAGCGAGGAAAGAGCCGTTCTGGGCGTGAATCGCTACAGTTGCACCTTGATATACCCCCACATCAAACGGTCCAACCGTCAAAGTGCAGCTGGCAGGGTCATAGGTTGTTGGCAGGTCTGCCTGTTCACCGTTCAAGCGCAGGCGTAGACTCTCTGGCAGGCCCACGCCGCGAAAGAGGATGCGGTAGCTACGGGTCGATGGAATGGGCCGGGTATCGCCGACAGCCGGTAGGATCTGAATCGACCAGGAAGAATCAGTCCAGCGCGACTTGAATTCGGTGTAGCACCCCTCGGTTCGCAGGTACTCGCGCGAAACCCCATCGTCTTCATACAGCGTAAATGAACCGGCCGCGCCAGGGAACACGACCAGATCCATTTTCTGCGGATTGCTGCAACCATTTTGAGTGGTCTCGGCCTGCAAGGGTAGAATGGCGCCCGCCCTGGCAAAAAGCGGAATTTCGGCCAAGCTGTAATGATTGATCTGCCACTGCGGGCCGCTAAAACGCTCGCCCGTGAAGAAATCAAACCACTCACCAGGCGGGAACCAGACCGCCAGGCGGTTCAGATTCAGATCGGGGTCAACCGGCGCGGTGACCGGGACGGCCATGAGCTGGCTGCCCAAAAGATATTGTCCGCCTGTCAGGTAAGCGCTTTCCTCGCCCGGCCAATCATAGTAAAGCGGGGTGACCGGCGGCAGACCTTCCTGCTCGTTGCGGCGCGCCAGGGTGTACAGGTATGGGATCAATGCGTGGCGGAATTGCATGGCCTGGCGGGTTAACCGCAAAACCTCCGCGTCGAATGCCCAGGGCAGCCTGTCGATAAAGTTGTCCTTGGTGCAGTGCAACCGGAAGATGGGGCTGAGGACGCCGAACTGCACCCAGCGTGTGTATAACTCGCCGTCTTCCATGCCGCGCATGTGGCCGCCGATATCATGGCTCCACCAACCATAGGCCGCATTGGCGGCGGTGGCGGTGAAATAAGGCTGATAAGCCAGCGTTTCCCAGGAAATGACCGTATCCCCCGAAAAACCAATCGGGTAGCGGTGGTTGCCGTGACCGCCCCAGCGCGAGAAGATGACCGGCCGTTTCTTGCCATCACGCGCCCGGTCAAAAAAGTGGAGGTGGTTCAACCACCAGAGCGGGTCCAGACTGGGAAGGGTGGTCTGCTCGCCCTGCTGCCAATCGATCCACCAGAAATCCACACCTTGCGCTTCGAGCGGGTGCAGCAGTTGGTCAAAGTAAACCTGGGCGAAGGCTGGACTGGCAATGTCGAAGGGAATCGGTTTTTCTTGGGCGGGGTCCAGCCCTAATGCGCGGGCTGCCTGGGGGTAGCGTTCTTCGTGAGGGTGAATGCCCTCTGCCGGGTGCAGGTTGAGCGAGGTGATCAAGCCATGGTTATGCAGCCAGCTCAATAGACCCGGCGGATCGGGGAATAACGCGTGATTCCAACTGAAACCGGTCCAGCCGCTGCTGGCATTGCCGGTCTGGGTGATGTGCCAGTCCATATCGATGATGAAAACGGAGAGCGGAATCGCCTCCTGCCGGAAGCGTTCGACCAGTTGTTGAATATCTTCCTGCGTGTATTCCCAATAGCGTGACCACCAGTTGCCAAGAAAGGCGCGCGGCAGCAGAGGAGGCGCACCGGCGACGCGCTGAAAATCCTGCAGCGCGGCTTTATAATCCTGGCCGGAGACCAGCAGGTACAGGTCGCGGTAACCGGTTTGAGCCGGGCGTTCCTCCAGCCAACCGGTTGGGGTGAACACCAGACTTGGCGTGTCATCCAATTGCACCCAGCCGGCGCGCGAGAGAAGCCCCGGTTGCAGGGCAACCAGTCCGTTGGTTTCGTCCAGCGTGCGGGCGGTACCGGGCAGGCGCTGCGGATTGGGATCGTCGAGGTGAATGACCGCGCCGGTTTCTTTGATGAGCACCTGCAAGGTTTGGCGGGAAAGTTCCCTGGGGGAATCATGGTATGTGAGTTGAAAGGCCGCGGTTTCGATCGTCAGGTCATGATCCGTGCGCTGGATGTCCGCCCTGGGCAGGGGTTGTCGGCGATACCAAACAACCTGTGATGGCCGGTCTTCGAACTGGCCGCCTGGGCTGGTCTCAATGCGAATCAACCGCGGGGTGAGCAGGGTGAAGCGCACGGTAGGGAATAAAAATATCGAGCCAGGGTTAGCCTGAGCAGATTTTGCCGAAGGGGAAAAGAATCCCGAAGATGCCATGATTTGCTCCATAAAAGGTATTGACATTTACCGATCCGTCTCTATAATTATAAACATAGTTCATTCAATAAACGAAGTAAATCTCCTATGAGTTCCATACTGCTTGGCAACCGAGATCTGATCCGGAGCATCAACCGCTCCATCCTCCTGAATGCTATCAAAACTCAGGGTGAGGTTTCGCGCGCTGCCCTCGCCCACTTGACCGGCCTCAGCCCGGCTACCGTCACCGCCATCACCGGCCAACTCATTCAAGAAGGGTTGGTATTCGAAAAGGCCACGGGTGATTCCACCGGCGGCCGGCCGCCGATTATGCTCGCGCTCAACCCGCGCGGCGGATTCGTGATCGGGATCAAGCTGATGGAAGGGCATGCGATCGGCGCGTTGACGGACTTGAATGCGGCCATCCTGGCCAAAGATACCATCGACCTGGCTGACAAACAAGTGGAAACCAGCGTCGAAATGCTCAGTATACTGGTAAATCGCCTGGTTCAGAGCAGTGGGGTGCGTAAAAAACAACTGCTGGGTGTCGGGATCGGTCTGGCAGGGGTGGTCGATTTTACGCATGGGATTGTGCGACAGAATCCGTTTTTTGGCTGGCGAAACATCCCGCTGGGTGATCTACTGGAAACCCGGTTGCGGGTGCCTGTTTTTATCGATAATGACGTCAACACGCTTACGCTAAGCGAAAAATGGATCAACCGGAGCCAACCTGAAGATAATTTTATCGTCATTACAGTCGGGCGCGGCATCGGTATGGGCATCATCATCAACGGGCAAATCTACCGCGGTAAAGCTGGCGGCGCAGGCGAGTTAGGGCACACGGTCGTCGATGTCAACGGCCCGCTATGCGATTGCGGCAGGCGCGGCTGCCTGGAAAGCCTGGTCAGTGACCATGCTCTGGTGACACAGGCGCGCCAGATAATCAGCGCGGATATTGCCGATTTGGATGAGGTGATCCGACTTGCAACCGCCGGACAGGCAGAAGCGGTTGGCGTGCTGACCCGCGCCGGAGAATTACTTGGAAGGCAGATTGCCAACCTGGTGAACGTGTTTGACCCAAAACTGATCATTATCAGCGGTGAAGGGACTCGCATGGGCGAGGCGTTCTTCGCCGCAGTTCGCACCGCTTTTCACGGCAGTGTTATGACTGGCTTGGCAGAGGATACCGAGATCCGGGTCAATTCCTGGGGAGACGATATATGGGCATTAGGAGCAGCCAGCCTGGTGATTGCGGAGATTTTTAAATCACCTATTCAGAAGGAGGAAAGATTGGATCAAGCCAGAAAGTGATTTTTTTAAGGAAAGTTTGTTCGTTCAATATACAAAGTAACGAATTAACCTGTGACCCACAGGAATCCCCCCAACCCAACAACCTAAGGAGTAAAAGATGAAAGCGCGTTTGCCATTTTTTGTGCTGTCTGTCTTGATCGTGATGAGTATGCTATTGAGCGCGTGCGCTCAGGCAACTCCGACCACTGCTCCGGCAGCGGCAGAGCCAGCCGCAGCGGATACCGCTGCGCCGGCTCAACCCGAAGCCCCTGTTGCACCCGCGGCCGAACAGACCACGATCAAAGTGATGTCCTTCTTCGCTTATGACAATCCGGAAGTTGAAGCCGCGGTTGTGAAGGCGTTTGAAGAAAAGAATCCGGATGTCAAAGTCGAATTCGAGTCCGTCCCGATGAGCGACATTTTCCTGAAATACAAGACCCTGATTGCGGGCGATGTGGCTCCGGATGTAATGGCGATGAATTTCGACAACGCCTATGTTTTTGCCTCCATGGGCGCCCTGGAACCACTGGATGAGTGGATCTCCAAGTCCGGCTACGATACCAGCCTTATCTTCAAGAGCACCCTGGACATGTTCAAAGTGGACGGCGTGCAGTTCTCCATGCCCGCCACTTTCTCGGATGTGGTGCTGTTCTTCAATAAAGACCTGTTCGATGCCGCCGGTCTGGAATACCCCCAGCGCGATTGGACGCAGGAGGATCTGGTAGCGGCAGCCAAAGCGCTCACCGCTGACACCGATGGAGACGGAAAAGTTGATCAATGGGGTTACACCTTCCCCTGGTGGCCGGTCGTACTTGAAATGTACAATGCCTCCATCTGGAGCGAGGATGGCAAGACCTGCACTTTGAATTCGCCTGAAGGCGTTAAAGCCATTCAAAGCATCGTGGACGCCCGCTATGAAGGCAAATTCTCCCCGACTGCGGATCAATTAGCCGAACAGGGTGACTGGGATATGTTCATCGCCGGTAGACTGGCAATGTTCCCCACTGGTCCCTGGGCTGTGCAGCCGTTCAATGACAAGATCACCGGCTTCACCTATGATATTGCCCACATGCCGGCTGGCGACGTACAGGCCACCCATGTCTATGCCAATTCCTACGCGATGGCTGCGGCTTCCAAGAACAAGGAAGCTGCCTGGAAGTTCATTGCCTTTGCCACCGGCCCTGAAGGAACCAAGATTCGCCAGGACGGCAAGTATGAAATCTCACCGGTCAAAGAAATCGCCGAGAAATACTACCTGGCAGCCCTTGCCGGCGCTAATCCTGCAAGCGCGATTGTCTTCATGGAAGTGCAAGACTACGCGGTAGCCCAGCCGGTGCACGCCAATTGGTCGCAGATTCACGATTCGATTTACCCAGAGTTGGACCTGGCCCTGACCCAGGCCAAGACCGTTCAACAGGCTCTGGATGATGCCTGCGTTGGCGTGAACGCAGCGCTAAACCAGTAACCGTCCTCAATTGAATAAAAAGGGATGAGAATTACAATAATTCTCATCCCTTTTCGTAGAGGTAATCGATGGCCGTAGAAACACTCCCACAAACCAAAAAGAAGATCACCCTTGCCAAAAAGCAGCGCATCCAGGAAGCCATTTGGGGCTACCTTTTCATTACGCCGAACTTTTTGGTTATTCTATTTTTTACGTTTATTCCGGTGTTCTTTGCGCTCTATATGAGTTTGACGGATTGGAACATATTGAGCGACCCGAATTTCATTGGTCTGGAAAACTATGAAAAGATATTTTCTGATCCGTTGGCAAAAGAAACTTTCTTAAATACGTTTTACTTTGCGGTGGTCAGCGTCCCAATCAATGTGTTTTTAACCCTGCTGCTCGCCGTATTACTCAATCAAAAAATCAAAGGAATCACCTTTTTTCGGACAGCCTACTACCTGCCCGTTATTTCAGCGTCTGTAGCTGTAAGTTTAATGTTCATGTGGATATTAGCCAACAATGGTTTATTGAATCAGATCCTGGGCGGGATGGGGATTGAGCCAGTCCGCTGGCTGACCGACCCAAAAATTGCATTGAATTCGGTCATTGGCGTAACCATCTGGAAGGGGCTGGGCTTGAATATGATCATTTTCCTGGCAGCCTTACAGGATATTCCCAAGGAGCTGCTCGAGGCGGCTGCCATCGACGGCGCCAATGCCGTCCAGAAATTTTTCAAGATCACAATTCCGTTATTGTCACCCGTGATTTTCTTTGTCACCATTACCGGCGTGATCGGATCATTCCAGAGCTTCGATTTGGTCTATAACATGACGAGGGGCGGCCCGGGGCACTCCACAACGGTCATCGGTTTTTATATCTGGCGGCAGGCTTTCGATTATTTGCATATGGGATATGGCGCTGCTCTGGCGTTTATCGTTTTCGCGGCAATTTTGGTCTTAACCATCCTTCAATGGGTGTTGCGCAAGTTCTGGGTGTACTCTGAGGAATAAACAATGTCCAACAAGAACAATCCCTCGAATACCGATTCCGTGCTGGCGAAAAGCGTCCAGGCCATCGCAGTCACCTTACTGGTGTTTGGCGCAATCACCATGATTATTCCATTCATCTGGAGCGTGGTCACATCGCTCAAGAGCGCGGAGAATATCTTTTCTCACTCCGCTTTCTGGATCCAATTTCCGCCTGATTTTTCAGCTTATAAGCAAATTTGGGAACGAATCCCGCTGCTACTGTATGCGGGAAACACGCTAAAGGTGGCGCTCATCGTTACAGTCGGACAACTGGCGACTTCTTCACTGGCTGGTTATGCTTTTGCGCGATTGAAATTCCCGGGCAGGGATAAATTGTTTTTCGTTTATATTGCCACCATGATGATTCCGGGGATGGTTCTGTTGATCCCCAATTTCGTCGTGATGAGAAATTTGGGCGCCATTAACACTCACTGGGCGCTGATTCTTTCGGCCGTTGGCAGCGCCTTCGGCACCTTCCTGATGCGGCAGTTCTTCCTTTCATTTCCATCCGAACTGGAAGATGCAGCCAAACTGGATGGCTGTAATCCGTTCATGTTTTACTGGCATATTCTATTGCCAAATTCCAAGCCCATTCTGACCACGCTGGGATTGATGGCGTTTCAAAATATCTGGAATGATTTTCAATGGCCGCTTATTGTGCTTAACGACGAATCCAAACGAACGCTCCAACTCGGTCTATCTTACCTGATGAGTGAATACTACACCGATTGGACCCTCCTGATGGCCGGCGCGATTATCACGTTGCTGCCTATTATCCTGCTTTTCTTCGCGGTTCAAAAATATTTCGTGCAAAGTTTTAAATTTACTGGCCTGAAAGGATAAATTGACTGTGGGTTCACTTTATAGCAATAGTCTTCGCATTATTAAAGAAGGTCAATCGGAATCCGGGGCGTATATAGCCAGTCCAAATTTCCCTACCTATCATTATTGTTGGCTGCGTGACGGGAGTTTCATCGCCCATGCTATGGATACGGCTGGCGAATTTGGCAGTTCAGAAGCGTTTTTCCGGTGGGTCGGCCGCACGATTCAAAAATATGGAGCGAAAGTCGAAAATGTGTGCAACCATCTGGAAGCGGGCCGGCCGGTTGGCAAGGATGATGTATTGCATACGCGATACACGCTGGACGGGAGCGAAGTCACCGTAGATAACGGCTGGGGCAACTTCCAGATCGATGGTTACGGCACCTGGTTGTGGGCGCTGGCTGAACATGTGCGTCTGAGCGGCAACACACACTTATTAAAAGAGTTGTGCGAACCCATCCAGATCACGCTGCGCTACCTCGAGCTGGTCTGGAAGCTGCCCAATTATGACTGCTGGGAAGAGTACCCTGAATATTTACACCCTTACTCGCTGGCGACTGCCTACGCCGGCTTTGATTCTATTGCGTCGTTGGTGCGCACCGGGCAGATGGATGCCGGTTCGGTAGCCGCAGAAGAACTGGCTGGTCAGGTCAAAGATTTTATGTTGAAATATGCCGTGTATCAGGGTCGGGTGGTGAAACATGTATGGCCGGCGCGAGCGCGCGAACTTCCCGGGCCCATTAGTCAGAGCGGCGTAGATGCCAGCCTGATTGGCGTTACGGTACCATACAATGTCCTGCCGCTGGATGATCCACTGATACAAGCAACCATGCAGGCCATCGAAGCATCCTTGCACCGGCCGGAGGGTGGAGTCTATCGCTACAAGGCGGATGTGTACTACGGCGGCGGCGAATGGCTGCTGCTAACCGCCTGGCTGGGCTGGTATTACGCGCTTACCGGAAAAATCGAGCAGGCCGAAACACTGCGCACCTGGATCGAAACCCAGGCGGATGGCGATGGGCGCCTGGCCGAACAAGTATCCGGTCACACGCTGGCGCCGGAACACTTTGAACCCTGGCAAAAAAAATGGGGGCCGGTTGCCAGTCCTTTGCTCTGGTCACATGCCATGTACATCATCCTCGTTAATGCGATTCAGGATCACCGTTCTCAATGAAGCAACAATCCGATTCATCGACTTTAATCCTAAAACACCAGCCTTACGGCGAACAGCACCCTTATTTACCCCTGGCAACCGAAAGGTTTCCACGCAACCCTGCGGCAGGTGAATTTGTGACGCTGGGCGTCGAGACCGGTCATCGTCCTTCAGCCGATGCAGTTTGGTGCGTATGGCAAATTGAAGGCAATTCAAGCGCAAACAGAACAGAAGCAGTAAAAATCGCCGATGGTGAAACCACGGATGTGTGGCAAGTCCATCTACCAGCCTTTAAAGGCAATGAAATTGTCCATTACCGCCTCTTCTCGCGAAGCGCAGACCAGCAGACCAAAAGCGAAGAATTTACTTTTTCAGTGTTAACCTGGGTGGATGTTGTCGCAGTCGCCGCAGTGGAAGAAACCAACGAACGGTTGGTGGTAAAGCTGGCAACCAACTGCCCCGATTTGTACGTAGTTCTCCACGCAGAACCCGATCCCACCGGTACGGTGACCATACGGCTTTCCGCATCCACTGAAAACATCCATTCGCCTGCCTGGCCGGCAGGGAAAGACGCAGCAAGGGTGGAATTGCAAGACGTAAGTGTTGCGCTGTACAACAACCCACTGCGGCTGGAATTGAGACGGAAAAGCGATGGCTTGATAGTTCAGACCATCGATTCAATCCGAGTTTTGGTGCGCGCGGACAGGACGGTGCTGCAATATAAACTTGGTTTCGAAAGCCCATCCGATGAGGCTTTCTACGGTTTTGGTGAGCGTTTCAACGCGCTCGATCAGCGCGGGTATCAACTGGATAACTATGTTTACGGCCAATACACAGGCCAGGGAAAACGCTCCTACATCCCCATTCCGTTTTTTCTCTCCTCGCGCGGATACGGCTTCTGGCTAAAAACAGAGCGCCAGGCAGGATTCGATCTGGCGGCAGCGCAGAACAACTGCTGGGCAGTAACCGGGCATGCGGAGGAACAGACAGCCAGCCTCGAAATGAAATTTTTCCTTCAGCAGCATCCGCGCCTGGTTGTCCAGGCTTTCGCCAACCTGACGGGCAAGCCGAAATTGCCGCCTTCCTGGATATTTGGCCTTTGGATGAGCAGCAACGATTGGAACAGCCAGGCCGAGATCATTCGTCAGCTGCAATTGACGCAGCAGCATCAGATTCCGGCGACCGTTCTGGTCATCGAGGCGTGGAGTGACGAAATCAATTTTTATATTTGGAATGACGCCCAATACACGCAAAAACCCTCGTTTCAGGCGTATTCCCTGGCTGATTTTAACTTTCCTGTCGAGGGACGCTGGCCCGATCCCAAAGCGATGGTCGATGAGCTCCACCAGGCAGGGTTGCGACTTGTGCTCTGGCAAAATCCCGTCATCAAACACGCTGACCCCAAGGAAAACCTGGATGATCGGCAGAATAAAGCTGACCAGGAGTATGCCATCCAATATGGATATGTTGTCCGGAAAGCGGATGGTAGTCCACATCGGGTAGAGCCGCATATGCCGTGGTTCGCGGGCAGCCTGGTGTTGGATTTCACCAACCCGCAGGCTGCTGACTGGTGGTTGAGTAAACGACGGTACCTGGTGAAAGAGATGGGGGTCGATGGGTTCAAGACCGATGGCGGTGAGCATGTTTGGGATACAGAAACCCGTTTTTACAATGGCATGCGCGGCAGCCGCGGGATCAATACCTATCCGATGGCGTATGAAAGCGCTTATCAGAGCTTTTTAGAAGCCCAGCGCGGCAAAGACCATGTCCTCTTCAGCCGGGCGGGTTATACCGGCATCCAGCAAGTCCCCTGTCATTGGGCAGGAGATGAGAACTCCACCTGGGAAGCGTTCCGTGCGTCCATACGCGCCATGCTCAATGTGGGCCTGTGCGGGGTACCCTTTATGGGCTGGGATATCGCCGGTTTCGCCGGCCCCATCCCGGGCAGCGAACTGTACCTGCGGGCAACGGCCTTCTCGGTTTTTTGTCCGATCATGCAATACCATTCGGATGGCAACGCCCGGCGCATCCCCAGCCGGGATCGCACGCCCTGGAACATTCAAGAACAAACCGGCGACCCGCATGTCATAGCCGTCTTCCGCGAATTCGCCAATCTGAGAATGAACCTGATCCCTTACATTCGCAGCCAGGCCTGGCAGAGCAGTCAAACCGGTTTGCCGCTTATGCGCCCGCTGTGTCTTGAATACCCTGCCGACATCGCCATTCGGGAAGCCCCTTATGAGTTCTTGTTTGGCGACGCGCTGCTGGTCGCTCCGGTCACGGATGAAAGTGCGACTGACTGGCAGGTGTACCTGCCGGCGGGTGAGTGGCGTGAATTGTGGTCGGGGGAGCTCTATCATGGGCCTATCACAATGGATATGAACATCCCGCTCAACCGCATCCCGGTTTTCCAGAAAAAAGGCAGCATTCTCCCGCTCCACCTGGATGCCACTAGCGAGTTGGGCAGTCCGGTTGGCAACAGCACCGAAATAGCTAAACCCCTGACGCTACAAGTTTTCCCCGGCGGAAAAATCGCGTCCCCCATCTTCCAATCCGCTGCGGAAGAACCAACCTGGGTCGCCGTGGAGGCCAGCGAAAAAGAGGACAAGATCACTGTGCAGTTGCCGGCGCTGTTACAAGCGGTGGACCTGGCGATCTTTGCCAAAGAGCCGACTTCTGTGACGATCGCTGGCCAACCTTTGCCCCGGCTGAACGCCGACGAAATTCAAAGATCAGCCCTCGGTTGGTGGTGGGATACCCGGAAACAGCAAATCCGAATTCATTTGCCCGAATCTGCACAGCCGGCTACGATCACCATCCAATAAAGAAGGCCGCTCAATCCCCCGTCATTTCATTAGCGGCCCTTTAGGTGCGGGTGAGCATCGGGGCGAGTCTGATGGGAATGATCGCGTACAAGATATGCCCTTCGATTCCCAAGCCATTTGCCAATATTTATCAGACCCGCACCTTGTACAGTCCGCTTGCCGCGGACATGTTTCCTCCCTGGGCAGGGTGAAATATTGCGCTCAATCACTGAGTGTCCAATGGGCAGCGACCGGGGCTTCGACAGGCTCAGGGTACGAAAAAATGTCATCCTCTTAATGCCCTCTGAAACGTTGCTACGCGAGGGACCCTGGTCGAGCTATGCTAATGCGTATCCAGCGGGGAGGGCGGGATTCGAACCCGCGGTCGAGATTTATGGTCCCGACAACCGCTTAGCAGGCGGCCCCATTCGACCACTCTGGCACCTCCCCAATATTCCCTTGTCAAGCCAGCGGAAGGAGAGGGATTCGAACCCACGGTGAGTTGCCCCACACCTGTTTTCAAGACAGGCGCCTTAAACCACTCGGCCATCCTTCCAGGTACCGCCGGGGTTGCGGCGCGTACATTCTACCATACCTGACACTCCCGGACAAGGATCCGCATTGCCTCAAATCGAATGTTACTTTAGTGGGATTCGTTGGCTCAAAATAGATGTTACCCTAACGCGGAATTCTCGATCCGCAGAGGGAGCCTATGATGAGTCCAAAGAGCAAACGGGAGTTGGT
>JBAZZG010000011.1:0-105357 GCA_041658905.1 Bellilinea sp. | reverse complement strand
AGTCTTCTGACCCAAGCAGGTGGTTGTGGGGTAGGCAGAAGTTGATACGGTTCATCACTTCTTTCTACCCCTTTTTCTTCCCACCTACAACCAGTATAGCTAACTGGTCGGGTTGAGGGGCTAGGAATGTTGGTGTTTAAGTCCGTAGAATTGCCCCGAAACCCAACTCTTTGACCCATATCTGGCGCTGTTGGGTTTCGGATTGCAAGCTTCGAGATTAGAAGTACAACTTTTTATCGCCCTCACTCGCAGAGTGCCCTGCGGGCAACCAAACCCACGAATTTTGGCCGCTAATGCAGATTACTTCGACCTCTGCGAGGTCTCGCAATGACAGCAAACTGGATTGTCATCGCGAGCGAACGCAGTGAGCGTGGCGACCTGCGCCCTTCGCCAAGTCTGTTGCGTTTTTGAACGGCTGCTGGTTATGCCAGGCTGGGTGCTGAAATCGCAATTTGCGATCCCTCACCTTTCATCGCCCCTCACTCGCAGAGTGCCCTGCGGGCAGCCCGATCTACGAAATTTGTTCACTGGTGTAGATTGCTTCGACCTCTGCGAGGTCTCTCTACTACCAACTGGTCAAGGCAAGATCTGATTCAACAATAACAGCACAATCATACCGGTTGCGATGACCAGTAATGAATTCTTGCTGCGCACGCCAACCAGTATGGCGGCAATTCCGGCCAACAGGCGGGTATTGCCGAGCGATAGAAAAACTGCGCCATCGCGAATGAGCAGTTCCTGAAAGACAATGGCCGAAAGCACCGCCGGCGGCACAAACCGCAAGGCGCGCTTCAGCACCTCAGGCGGATCGATAATTCCGAACAGAAATATGAACGACAGGCGCGTGAGATAGGTTAGCGCCCCGCCGGCAATTAAAGCTGCCCAGATGTTCACCGGCGTTTTCCCTCCACCAGTATGCCGGTTGCGATACCGGTAATCGCGGCTGCAACCAGGCCCAGCTTGTACGGCAGCGGATAAGCCAGCAGCGCCATCACACCGGCTGCCAGGGCGGCTGCCACGGACGCCCGGTCGCGCAAAAGCGGCAGGGTCATGGCGATGAACGTCAGCGCCGCCGCAAAATCCAATGACCAGGCCGCCGGAATCACCGTCCCCAGGAAAATCCCCGCCGCGGTGCTGATCTGCCAGAATGTCCACAGCGCCAAACCTGCCCCCAGGAAAAACCAGTGGCGGTATGTGTTGTCCCCTTCGCGTTCATAATTCAAAATGGTGACGGCGTACGCTTCGTCGGTCAGCAGGTAGCTGAGTCCGGCCTTCCAGGCCGTTGAAAGATGTTTTGTGTAAGGCGCGATCGAGGCGCTGTAAAGGGCATGGCGCAGGTTCAGGATGAAAATGGTCATGACCAATACCAGGGTTGGCACGCCACCTGCCACCAGTTGGGCAGTAGCAAATTGGGCAGAGCCGGCAAAGACGATCGACGACATCGCCTGGGCGGCGCTGGCTGGCATGCCGCTGCTGATGGCAACCACACCGTAAATCATGCCAAAGGGAAAAACCCCTACGATGAGGGGTAGCTCAGCCCGCACTCCGGCCCAGAATTCCCGGGCCATATGCTGGCGAGGGTTTACGCCTTCCACGGCTGCGTTCACGGCTGGCAGCTACTTGAGATCGTAGCGGTACAGGTTGGTCTGGCGCAATTCAAATCCAACGCGCCGGTACAGGCGGTTGGCGGCTTCGCGCGAAGGACGCGAAGTCAGATCCACGGTTTTTGCGCCTAATTCTGCCGCACGCTCCAAAGCAGCGCGAGTTAACAGCTCACCAATTCCCTTGCCGCGCATGGCCCCATCCACCACCACGTCCTCGATCCAGGCGCGCACACCGGTCGGAATGCGAAAGGTCACCAGGGTCAAAGAGCCGACGATTTGGCCGCCGAGGTCAGGGTCGCGGGCAATAAAAAAAGATTCATTATCAGCGATTTCTTGCAGTTCGGCTCGCAAGGGAATAACCGTGCTGGAACTCAACTGGGGCAGCAGACGGGTAAATGCCTGAACGACTTCATCGGTGACTTCGGTGAGCAGGGATATTTCCATGATCAGTGCTTTCTTTAAAGGGAATACCGAAACGTTTCCCCCGATTTTACTCGATTCCCGGTTGTTTGAGCGGTTTCCTCCCGCGCGCCATGAATTCAGCGCCCTGAGCCAGTAGCCCGATCTGGGTAATAGCCAGCCAGATCAACAAGAGCGCGGCTGCCAGGGTTGCCAACCGCAACTGCCCCGGCAGTTTCTGGCGGAAATCCTTCGTCCGCTTTTGCATATCCGCTACTAATGTCTGGTATTCATCGATTACCAACAAAGCATCCGCAATACTGAGCCCAATTTGATCGGTGCTCTGTGCAACATTATCAAGGTCTGAGGTGATGAAGGCGAGGTTCTTGTCAGCCGTATCCAACCCGCTTTTGGCGTCCCGTAAAGAGCGCGGGATGGCATCCAGACTGTCAGAAATTTCGCCCAGGGTTTCGTTAAGCGGTACTTCCGGGTTATAGACCAGCGTCCCCAAAAAAGGGATTCTGCTGAGCGAAGTCAATACGTTATCGATATTCTTGGCGCTGGTCTGAGCAGAATCCAATGAATCCTGGGTGGCTTCGATGGTTCCCGGCAAATCATTGCCAAGCAGCTTGCTCAAGGCGGTGAGGGTGGGGTCCATGCCCTGCAGTGACTCATTTACCCCGTCCAGCGTGCTGATCAGCGAATCCAGCGCCGAGTCCGCTGCCAGCAGCGAACTTTCTGCAGTTTCCAAACCATCGCTGCTGATCACCAGTGCTCGATCCAGGTATTCCAATGCACCCAACAGATTGGCGGATATGCGGCTGGAAAAGCCTCCCAGCAGGATCAAACCGGCCAGACTCAATCCAAGTCCCATGACCGCCGCAATACTCAACACCAGACCGGTGATACGCGCGAAGATTGGTTTCATCAGGCACCTGAGACGGTCAATAAATAATGGAAATACGTGTCTATTGGGGTAAAGATCCCACTGCCAGGGTTAGATTTTGTCCACGATGTAAACCGGCCTGGGGTATTGACCTGGCCGAAGGTGGTAAACGGTATTCGATAGGGTTTATGAAACCTGCTGTCCACCTTTGAGCGAATCCTGCAGCCGTTTCAATTCATCCCATTGGCCGGCGGCGGCAAATCTGGCCTGTTCCGGCCAGGAGGAAGGGTCGGTCATGAAAATCCCAGCGGTGGCCAGGGTGACGAGCAATCCTTCCGGATCTTCATTGGACAGCTGTTTGAAGGTGTGGATATCAGCCTGATTTAATAATTTGGCAATTTTGGGGCCGATACCCTCGATGAGCGTAAAATCGTCCGCACTGAGGAACTCCATGTCAAAGCCTTGCCGGACTGGAAGATCCGCATCGCCAAAGTCCAGAAAGGGGGATGGAGCTGTTTGGGGTTCGGGTGGAGCTTCGGCGGGTTCGGAAGGTTCGGGCTCGTAGGAATACGGCCCGTAGTCGATTTTGTCATCTTCCGATTCAAATGCGGTCCCCTGAGAATTGGTTTTCGTGGAGGCAGTGGTAGCCAGTGGACCCTCTTCACGATCGTCGCCTTCTTTTTCCTTGGGGCGGTTGAACAGCATCCAGAACAGAATAATTAATGTTACCCCCATCAATCCCCAAAACCACATGGGGATACCAGACTTTTCCTGTTGGGCAAGTTTTGAAGGCAACTGGTAGGCCAGGGTTTGGACCAAATTGGATGACAGGATCGCGCTCATTAACTTCCTCCCTGGAGATGACCGACGCTTATTCCCGCAAGAACCATGGTTTACTTTACATCAAATTAAAGCAGGTGTCAAACTTACTGGCCGCCAGATTGTCGTGGTACGGCTCAAAAACGCCACCGGGTGGCAGACTGCGGAAAATCCCGTTCACGGAAGGCGAATACCGTGCGCGCTCGCACTGCATAGGTAATATTCTCAGGGTCCGGCTCCGCTTCTTCAGGCATATTGGGGTATTTTTCGGAAATTGCGGCGGTTATCCGGTTAAACAACTCCAGATCCGTAACCTCCTCCACCACGCCTTCGATGATAACAGCTTCATCACCGCTTTCAGTATGGCAGCTGACCGCAGGGTTAGCCGCCAGGTTTAAAGCTTTGCGCGATTTTCGTGCGGTGCCAAAGAACAATCTGTCGTTCAGCCAGACGCCCCACACCGGCATGGCGTGCGGTCGTCCATCGGGACGCGTGCTGCTGATCCAGTAGTTACACGACTGGGTCATCTGCTGCCGGACCCACTCCCAACTGAGCAGGCCTTCGGTGCTACCGGAAATGCCATAAGCGGCCGGCATTTCGGGACGCGTTCCAGGGTTGACAGGTAGTTTTTGCATCATTTCCTCCAATATCGGTCCAATCCAGGTAATTTTACCTTAGGCTGCGATACAATTTTCAAACGGAGGATTCATGCGTGATTCTATTCCTGATATGAACCAGATGGTGTGGCGAACCATTGATCCCAAGGATGAAGCGGCATTGGTTGAGTTGGACGCTGCATGCAAAAGCGTTGACGGTGTAGAACCGGTCAGTCATATGCCGGCAGATGCGCTGAAAGCAGCTGCCATTCACAGCGACAATTCGTTGTGCGTGGCGGTGGGCGATCAGCTGGCTGCTGTTGGCTGGGTGCTGGTCAGCGAACCCGTAGAAGGGGTGCAACGCATCCGGTTGGGTGGGCAGGTGCATCCGGAATTTCGTCGCCGGGGGATTGGCGAGGCATTATTGTCCTGGGCGGAATTACGTGTGCTTCAAGTGGCCCAACCCGGCTCGACCCTGCAACTGGTAATCACGAATGAAGCGTTGACCGAGGGCGCCAATGTGCTCTATCTGGAGAACGGGTACGAAAATGTCCTTACCGAGCAGATGCTGGTGCGTCCGCTGGATGAAGTGGCGCTGCCCGATCCCCTGCCTGAAAATCTGACAGTGCATGCATGGGACTCTGCCAGTGCGCCGCTTTTCTTTCAGGCCTATGCCGAAGGGTTCAGTGACCGGTTGGGAGATATCGTACCGGTGCAGGCGGAGTGGATTGCGAGCTACGCAGAGGAGGATGAGCATTTTCGCCCGGATTTGTCGCGGGTGGTGCTTGAAGGCGAGAAACCGGTGGGATTCGTCACCTGCGAAGTGGATGGGAAAACCGGCTGGATCTCACAGATTGCCGTGGTTCAGGAGCACCGCCGGAAAGGTCTGGCGCATGCGTTGTTGTTAGATGCATTGCAACGCTTTCAGCAAGATGGCTGTGAAGAAGCAGCCTTACACGTCAATGCCAATAATGCCCGGGCGGCTGCGGTGTTTGTGGATGCAGGTTTTGTCCCGCAGTTGATACGGGCGAGGTTTGTGAAAGAGATTGCGATGGGTACGTAGCGCTTCGGCAGGCTCACTCACAGAGTGCCCGCAGGACAGCTGTAGCGGCGGGCATTGCCCGCCAGGTTTGAGCACGTGCAACGCACCTCCAGGGTGCATCGCACGAAAGAACCTGCCCGCCAGGTTTTGGCTCACAACCAAGGGCACGTCGCACGAAAAACAAAAAAAGTGGCGCCAAACGGCGCCACTTTTTGATCAACTCAACCCCAGCTTAATGACTGGCTTCGAACTCTTTCATCGCATCCACCAACACCTGAACGCTTTCCAACGGCAGGGCATTGTAAAGCGAGGCGCGGAAACCGCCGACCGAGCGGTGGCCTTTCAACCCGACCATCCCTTTGGTCTTGGTCAAGGCCAGGAACTCCTCTTCGAGTCCTTCGTATCCCGGGGCCATCACAAAAGTGACATTCATGCGCGAACGGTCTTCCTTGGCAACCGTGCCAACGAACAATTTACTGTCATCGATGGCTTTATAGAGCAAATCGGCTTTGGCCTTGTTGATGCGTTCCATTCCGGGCACGCCACCCAGATTTTTCAACCAGCGCAGTGTCAGCATACCGGAGTAGATCGGCAGCACAGGCGGGGTATTGAATAATGAATTCTCTTTGATGTGCGTGCGATAATCCACCATGGTGGGGATGGCGCGGCTGACTTTGCCGAGCAGATCTTCGCGCACGATGACGAAGGTCACGCCAGCCGGGGCAAAGTTCTTCTGGGCTCCGCCGTAGATCAACCCATACTTCGATACATCCACCGGGCGGGAAAAAATATCCGATGACATGTCTGCCACCAGCGGTACCGGGGAAACGATATCTTTCAAAAGCTCGGTTCCGTAGATGGTGTTGTTGGTGGTAATGTGGAAGTAATCGGCGTCCGCTGGAATTACATAATCTTTGGGGATATAGGTGAAGTTCTTATCCTCTGAGGAGGCGATTGCCTCGACCGCGCCGATCATTTTGGCTTCCTTGTAGGCCTTTTTAGCCCAGGTGCCGGTGACCAGGTAAGCTGCTTTTTTCTCGAGCAGGTTGTAAGGAACATGGAAAAACTGCGTGCTGGCTCCGCCGCCGACAAATAAGACTGCGTATCCCTCTGGAATTCCGAGCAGTTCTTTGAAGAGCGCGACAGTCTCATTCATCACGGCTTCAAATTCTTTGCTGCGGTGTGACACTTCCAGAAGGGATAGGCCCGTCCCGGCGAAATTTTTTACCGCTTCGATGGTTCCATCGATGGTTTCTTGTGGAAGAATGGAGGGACCGGGATTGAAATTGTGTTTTTTCATGCATTCCTTCCTTGTCGGAAATATGGGATTGGCAACAAAAAAGCAGGCCGATATTTGCCCAAACTCTATTATAGAGAGTGTTGGGGGAACAGGCATAGTGAGAGAGTTCACAGTTTCGCTATTCGTTTGTCAGATGCTTGTCGCCAAGGCAGGACACCGGGTGAGTGTCATAACACAAAATGATGAATTTTCAACTAATATGGTAATTTTGTTTGACTTTGTCTAATTCGATTGGTATCATTTTGGTAAACACAAGGGATAATCCGGCTTTACACATCGACATTTCATCCAAGCCGGCTTCTCTATCGCCACTTAGTTTCCTCCACGAGGTGTAATGGAATCTCAGCTATCACCCGGAGGGCGTTTCCGGGCATCCCTGATCGAAGAAAAGCCGCTTCAGGTGGTGGGGGTCATTAATGCCTATGCAGCCCGGTTGGCTGAACAGAGCGGATTTCGGGCTGTGTATCTCTCCGGAGGCGGTGTAGCAGCGGCCAGCCTGGGAGTGCCAGACCTTGGCATAACCACTCTGGAAGATGTGCTGGTGGATGTACGCCGCATAACCGCTGCGACCGAGCTGCCATTGCTGGTTGATGTCGATACCGGCTTTGGCGGTGCATTCAATATTGCCCGCACGGTCAAATCGCTCATTCGTGAGGGCGCTGGCGCGCTGCACATCGAAGATCAAGTGCAGGCCAAGCGATGCGGTCACCGCCCCGGGAAAGAACTGGTCGCATCCGACGAGATGTGCGACCGGCTTAAAGCTACAGTCGATGCCCGCAGCGACCCGGATTTTGTCATTATTGCCCGGACGGATGCCCTGGCCGTTGAAGGACTACAGCCCGCTCTGGAACGGGCCAAGGCCTACGTCGAGGCCGGTGCTGACATCATTTTTGCCGAAGCGGTCACCGATCTGGCGATGTACCGCCAGTTTTCGCGGGAAACCGGTGTTCCCATTCTGGCGAACATCACTGAATTTGGCAAGACGCCGCTTTTTACCCTGGAAGAATTGGCTGACGCGGATGTCAGTCTGGTTCTTTACCCGCTTTCAGCCTTCCGCGCCATGAGCGCTGCCGCGCTGAAGGTATATCAAACCATCCGGACTACCGGAACCCAGCAGGGGGTCATCGATCTTATGCAAACCCGCACCGACCTGTACGAAGTTCTCGATTATTTTGCGTTCGAACAAAAGCTGGATGAATTATTTTCAAGGGAGAAATCAAAATGAGCGAACAGGTTATGGAAGAGAAGAAAAATGTAAAGAAGTCCGTTCAGCTTTCGGGGGTTGTGGCCGGGAACACCGCGATATGTTCCGTGGGAACGCTGGGACACGATTTACGCTATCGCGGTTATGATATCAACGACCTGGCCGAATTTGCCACCTTTGAGGAAGTTGCCTACCTGCTGGTGCACGGCGAACTGCCCGTCAAAAGCGAGCTGGATCGCTACCGCCGCAAGTTAAAAAACCTGCGCGGACTGCCGGCGCCGGTTAAAGCAGTGCTCGAATCCATTCCAGCGGCTGCCCATCCGATGGATGTGTTGCGCACCGGCTGCTCGATCCTTGGGTCCGTGCTGCCAGAGCGCGAGGACCGCCATGAAGAGGGGGCGCGGCATATCGCCGACCGCCTGCTGGCGGTTTTCCCCTCGATGCTGTTGTACTGGTATCACTTCGCGCATCACGGCCGGCGCATCGACGTCGAAACCGACGACGAATCGATAGCCGGACACTTCCTGCACCTGCTGCATGGGCGCAAGCCCACAGAACTGCATGAAAGGGCGCTGGATATCACCTTCATCCTGTACGCTGAACATGAATTCAACGCCTCGACCTTTACCAGCCGGGTGATCACCGGCACCGGGACGGACATCTACTCGGCGATTACCGGGGCCATTGGCGCGCTGAAGGGCTTCAAGCACGGCGGGGCCAATGAAGGCGCCATGGAAGTGATCGAACGATACGGCACAGCCGATGAAGCGGCCGCCGATGTTCATAAAATCCTGGCCGAACACGGAATCATCCTGGGTTTTGGCCACCCGGTATATACCATCTCTGACCCGCGCGCCAAAATCCTCAAGGGGCTGTCCTGCTCACTGTGCAAGGATTTCGGTGACGAGACGCTGTGCGACATCGCTGAACAGATCGAAGATGTAATGTGGGACGAGAAGCGCATGTTCCCCAACCTGGACTGGTACAGCGCGGTCGCCTACCACATGTTGGGCATCCCGACCTTCATGTTTACCCCGTTGTTCGTTATGGCGCGCACGTCTGGCTGGTCAGCGCATATTATCGAGCAGCGTCAGGATGGCAAGATCATCCGCCCGGCCGCCAATTACATCGGACCCGACCCGCTCGAATTCACCCCCCTCGAAAAACGCGGTTAAGCATTCATATGTCAGGGCCCATTTCGAACATCCGGCCGCAGCCCGATCAGGTGCTGGTCGATATTGCGGATTATGCCAGCACCAGTGTAATTGACAGCCGCGAGGCTTATAGCACCGCCCGATTGTGCTTGATGGACACGCTGGGTTGCGGATTGGAAGCGCTGTCCTATCCGGCATGCACCAGGCTGCTGGGTCCAATTGTGCCGGGGACGATCGTCCCCAACGGAGCGCGGGTGCCCGGCACGTCCTACGTGCTCGACCCGGTGATGGCTGCGTTCAATATTGGGGCGATGATCCGCTGGCTGGATTTCAATGACACCTGGCTGGCGGCAGAATGGGGGCATCCCTCCGATAATCTTGGCGGCATCCTGGCGGCGGCTGACTGGCATTCCCGCACGCGGATCGCCGAAGGCAAGCCGCCGCTCACCATGCGCGACGTGCTGACTGCCATGATCAAAGCCCACGAGATTCAGGGCGTGCTGGCATTGAAGAACAGTTTCAACCGCGTCGGGCTGGATCATGTGGTGCTGGTGAAGGTTGCCAGCACGGCGGTGGTGACTGCCTTGCTGGGCGGAACGCGAGAACAGTTAATCGATGCGCTTTCCAACGCCTGGATCGACGGCCAGTCGCTGCGCACCTACCGCCATGCACCCAACACCGGCTCGCGCAAATCCTGGGCGGCTGGTGATGCCACCTCGCGGGGGGTACGCCTTGCGCTGATGACATTGAGTGGTGAAATGGGTTACCCCTCGGCATTGACCGCCCCCACCTGGGGTTTTTATGACGTGCTTTTCAAGGGAAAGCCATTCCAACTGGAACAGCCCTACGGATCGTATGTCATGGAAAATGTGCTCTTCAAGATTTCTTTCCCGGCTGAATTCCACGCGCAAACTGCCGTGGAAGCGGCTTTGCAGCTTTACCCTGAAGTTCATACTCGTCTGGACGAGATCGAGAAAATCGTTATCACCAGCCACGAATCAGCCATCCGCATCATCGACAAAGTCGGGCCGCTTTACAACCCGGCTGACCGTGACCATTGCATCCAGTATATGACGGCCGTCGGGCTGATCTTTGGCGAGCTGACTGCGGCCTATTATGAAGATGCGGCGGCCAGCGATCCACGCATCGATGCGCTGCGTGAAAAGATGGTGCTGGTCGAAAACCCGCAGTACAGCCGGGATTACCTGGACCCGGACAAGCGCTCGATCGCCAATGCCGTACAGGTGTTTTACCGCGACGGTACCTGTTCTGAAAATGTGGCAGTCGAATATCCGCTTGGGCACCGCCGCCGCCGGGAAGAGGGCATTCCGCTGCTTATCCAGAAGTTCAAGACTAACCTGGCCCGGCGTTTTTCTGTCACGCAGGCAGAAAAGATCATCGACGCTTGCGGCGATCAGGTACAATTGGAAGCTATGTCTGTCCCTGAATTTGTCGACCTTTTCGTCGTATAACGCCAAAACAGCCCAAAGGAGAGATATTGTGACGGAAAATGTTGGACGAGTCGATCTGGAAAGAATGAGCAGGGCCTACGAGGAGAGCAAGGAACGCTACCTGGCAAACCCCGGCAGTTCGACGGTTACGCTGCGCGCCACCGCCAAACTGGTTAAAAACGCCTACCTGGAAGGGCGCATCGGCAAGTATCACTTTGCCTGTGATGAACCGGTGGCGCGCGGCGGCGAAGACGCGGCAGCCAGCCCGCTCGAGTACTTCCTGGCGGGAGCAGCCTTTTGACTGCTTTCCCAAATGGTGCAGTTTGCACATCTTTACCAGGTAGTTTTGCGGGACGTTGACGTGGACCTGCGGGCAATTTTTGATTCTGGCGACAAATTCGATATTGGCGGACCCGGCGCGGCCTTCCAGAAGGTTGTTTACCGGGTGACCATCGACAGCCCGTCGCCCGAGGAGCAAGTGCAGCGTCTGGTGGAACACGCTGAACGCGGTTGCCATACCGCTCAGTCGCTGCGTCAGCCGGTTCCTGTGGAAATCGAGGCCGTAATTAAGAACAAATCTGCCGGTTAGGGAATAAACTATTATTCATTACAGACTAAAGGCGAGGGTATGATGGAGAAACAACGAATCACAGTAGCTGCCGGCGACGGTATTGGACCCGAATTACTACGGGCGGTGTTGCATGTTTTCGAGGGCGCGAATGTCCCACTGGATTACGATGTCGTCGAAGTGGGGGAGCAGGTTTACCTGAAAGGCATTACCACCGGCATTTCGGTGGACGCCTGGGATGTCATCCGGCGTAACAAGGTGATGCTCAAGGCTCCGATCACCACCCCGCTGGGCGGTGGGTACAAGAGCATCAATGTCACCCTGCGGAAAGCACTGGGTCTATTTGCCAATGTGCGCCCGGTCAAAGCGTACACCCCTTACGTGCCCTCCAATTTTCCCAATCTGGATATGGTGATCGTGCGTGAGAACGAGGAAGACCTGTACGGCGGGATCGAATACCAGCAGACCCGCGAGATGACCCAGGCGCTCAAGCTGATCAGCCGGCCGGGCTCCGAAAGTATCATTCGCTATGCTTTCGAATACGCCCGCGCTTATGGCCGCAAAACTGTCACCTGCATGACCAAAAACAACATCATGAAGATCACCGACGGGCTTTTCGAACGCATTTTTCAGAGCGTAGCCAAAGAATACCCCGACATTGCCGCCGATCACATGATCATTGATATTGGCACGGCGCGCGTGGCTGCCAAACCGGATACGCTGGATGTTGTGGTGACGCCCAACCTGTATGGCGATATTATGTCGGATGTTGCTGCCCAGGTGTCCGGGTCGGTGGGTTTGGGCGGTTCGGCCAATGTTGGCCGGACGAGCGCCATGTTCGAGGCAATTCACGGATCTGCGCCTAAATGGGCCGGGAAGGATGCTTCCAACCCCTCAGGGTTCTTGCAGGCGGCAGTCATGATGCTGGTGCATCTCGGGCTGGCTGATTACGGTGAGAAAATTCACAACGCCTGGCTGCGCACCCTGGAAGATGGCTATCATACGCGCGACATTTACCGCGAGGGGGTCAGCGTGGAAAAAGTCGGCACGCTGGGGTTTGCGGATGCGATCATTGCCCGGCTGGGACAATTGCCGCAGCAGCTGGCGCCAGTGACGTTCAGGAGCAGCGGCATGACGATTAACCTGGCCGCGGCTGCTCCGGTGCGCAAGAGCTTCAGCGGCGTGGATGTTTACCTCGATTGGGATGCCGACGGCCGCGACCCGCACAAAATTGGGCAGGCCATGCAAGCAGTGGAAGGCGGTGGTTTGAAACTGCACATGGTCACCAATCGCGGGGTACAGGTCTATCCCGGCGGCTTCCCGGAGACCTTCTGCACGGATTTCTGGAGCGCGCGGTATTTTGCAACTGGGGAAGGCGTTGGCAATCCGCAGGTTATCGAACTGCTGGGCCGCATCCAGGCTGCCGGGTTCGAGGTGGTCAAAACGGAGAATTTGTACGCCTTCGACGGTGAGCGCGGCTACTCGGTGGACGCCGGCGAGTAAACTTGCGGATTAATTAATTCTAGAAAAAACTCCAGCCACGGGTTTTGTGGCTGGAGTTTTTATGGACGCAAGATTATAAAACCAAGGGCTACAAGGGTATGGAAGATTGAGACGAATATCAATCTAGCTGTCAGCATGCACAACTGGAGCTGGTCTCTCATAGCATTTCTCGTGCGCCTGTTCACGGATCACTTGATTCAACACCTGCCATGGGTCTGTTTGCTGGAATTATTGAGGTTACCATATAGACAATTCGTGGGTAATGTGCATCGCGATAATCAAGATACAGGTCTATAATATTAAAGTCGTGATCATAGTAGTATAAAGCATGGTTTCTATAGCCTTTCTGGCCAAATGGGTAGTCTGTGGGGAGTAGAAATGGACTTGTTTAGAGTACATGCATTCACTGTAGATCCGTCAAGGACATCAGAAGAAGATATCCCACCTCAAGGGGGTGCTGTCGCTATCACACCGGACTTGCAGGATTCGTTTGCGCTAATCTACACTGCAGCGAAATTTGACAACCAAGCAGTTGTTGATTTCGATGTCGATGTAAATCCTGCAATAAGAACAAACGATGTTAGAGATGCGATCATGCAATATGCTTTTGCAGGTGATGAGCCTGCTAATAGAGCTGCCACGGGAATAGCTTTAAGGCTGGCAGCAGTGATGGACTTTCGTTCAAAGCCCAATTTGTTTGTCCTGACTGCCTTGCGCGAGCAAGATAAACGTTTTGTAATACTCTGGATGTTCCCCAGGGATGTGGCCTTTAAATTAACTACAAACAATGGTGGAGCTAATCTCGAGGTGTTAAAAGACATATTTAGCCAGACATCTTTGTTTAGGAAAGCCGCAAAATTTGAAGGTAGGAATTTACGAACCGACTTCCTTTCTGGTCATATCATAGATTTCCAGAGCAGTTCCGACTCTTTGAGTATTGCCGAGTTCTGGATGGTTCGATTTCTCCAATGTAAGTTTGCGCTGGCTGGGGAAGCCGGTTCTAGGTTATTGGCAGATGCTTTAAGAGATGCAATTGATGTTGCAGAAACTATGGCAGAAAAGGAGCAACTTTTTGCTGCGATAGTTTCGCTCCGCAATTCTCCAAGGAGTAGATGGTCACTAGCTGAAATTGCGGATGCTCATCTTCAAGGCACAATCAGGGAGGCATTCTTAAGCGCCATTCCGAATCGAACATCCATGGTTTCAACTTTTGATTTGAACAGAGAGGTTCTAGATACTACATTGAAATTTCGGATATTTAGTCTTGACACTGGGGTATTTGTGTCATCGCCATTTTCTGAAGTTGGTCGCTCTGTATCTCTTGAAGGAGACGATGAAAGGCGACTTGAGTGCCGAGGAACCGTAATGGATCAAAAAGTGAGAACGCGACATGGATGACAAGTCATTAAAAGAGAAATATATATCGCGCCTCGATACACTTGGATCATTGAGAGATAAATTATCACATGAAACAATGAGAGCCCTTGAAGGCTTAAGGCATATTGATCGCGTTTACTTTCGTGTTAAAGAAGCCGATAGTTTTATAAAAAAGGCTCTAAATCCCCAAAACGCTCCGCCTTATAAATTTCCTCTAACCGAAATAGAAGATCAAGTGGCGGGAAGGGTAATTGTCTTCTTTAGGGAGGACCTCGATATTGTTAAGGAGAGACTTGAGAGAATCTTCAACCCCATTGAATTTGAGCGGAGACGTCCTCCTGCGGACGTGGAGTTTGGTTATGAAAGCAATCATATGATTTGTATCATTCCACCACAAGTCAAGAGCGGCGACTGGGAAAATCGGGACGATCTACCTCAAACATTTGAAGTGCAAATACGAACGATCTTTATGCACGCATATGCTGAACCGCAACACGATTTTGCTTACAAGTCTGTACAGCAGCTTCCCTCTGATATCCGGAGAGAACTTGCTTGGATTGGCGCATCAGCATGGGGAGCTGATCAAGCATATCAACGAATTTATGACTGGAGTAAAGAAGTAAACCCAGTTGAACAGTGATTCTGGTTGCTTAATCGAGAGCATAATTTGTTCTGTCAATGACTACTTATTTGCTGTTTGCAATATGCACCAGTTGACGGGATAATTGACGAGGAGCATCTCGCAACATTCTTTTCGTTATGTAAAACCAATAGGTTGTTTGTTTATGTAAAGCCTCTGCTTTCCAGTTTCTCCTGGTACACCAAAACCATTCTTACATATAACATTGGTGATACGTTTAGCGCAGTCCGCTCTTTAAATGATATTCAATTTAATAAAAACCAAAAGTGCAACTTTTCAAGCATAAATATATTAAAATATTGCATCGTGAAACGGAAGCAATTTTTTCTGTGATTTTGTTTTCTGTAATAATGCAATTCTGATGCGGATATCAATTTGGCAAGTGCGAACGGATGATAATGCCAATGCAAATAATGGGCAATACCAATTCATCGGTTTAGCATTAATCAACTTTACTGATCCGCCATAGGTGCTTATAAAAGACACCCGGCAGTGACGAATGTCACCGGTTACCCCTGACGATATTCCGATTGACCCGCGCAAGTCAATCGCCTATACTGATCATACCTTTGGTGGGGAGTAGCCGCCCGATTGTATCGGGGTGAACAGTCGACACACCGGACAAAATCCCGGCTGTTCAAGGTTTTTTGCGCGAGACCATCATGCAAAACTGCATGGTGGTTTTATTTGTACGAAGGAAGACGATGTGGAATTTCTGACCATCACACTTATATCGGTCGGGCTGGCTATGGATGCATTCGCCGTCTCGCTCTGCATTGGAACTGCCGGTCAGATCTCCAATCTGCGCGGAAAAATTCGTCTGGCGGGACATTTTGGAATTTTCCAATCCGGTATGACCGCCCTGGGTTGGTTAATGGGTTCCACGATCGTTCAATATGTCGAGGAGTTTGACCACTGGATTGCATTCGTCCTGCTGGGCTATGTCGCCATTAATCTCATCCGCTCGGGCTTTGACAAAAACGGCAAAGCCTTCGAACAAGACCCTTCCACCGGGAAAATACTGGTTATCCTATCTTTAGCCACCAGTATCGATGCGTTTGCCGTGGGATTGAGCATCGCGTTCATCAAGGTGCCGGTACTGCTTTCAATTGGCATGATTGGCCTGGTCGCATTATTGTTGTCTGGCGTTGGCTTGTTTACCGGTGCGCGTTTGACCTCGACCTTTGGCAAGCGCATGGAAACTTTAGGCGGGCTGATCTTATTCGCCATCGGCATCAAAGTCTTACTCACGCATCTGCTGGCGTAGGCAGGGTTAAAGGGCAAGCGGTGTCGGGCGAAGTTTTCCCAACACCTGAATATATCTGGCAAAACGTGAGGCGGTTTACCCCGGGCTTTTTATCAAACCGCTATAGCCATCATCCCCCAGAAAATAGCGCAGCTCAGGCTCGAACGTTTCCACCAACGGGGTATTCTCCTCCGCCGGGCGCAGGCAGGAGCCGGGTTCCTCCAGCAATAATTTTGTTTCATCCAGCGTGATGCGGCCCTGCTCATCCAGGTCGAGCGGATGTAACACGCAGTAAAACGGCTTGAACCGCCAGGAATGATAGCCGTTAGCATCCCCGGCGACCTGCAGGGCGCATTTATGATCCGCGCGCAGGAAGATACAGGCTGTCTTGCCGTAATGGGTGATGTCGGGCAGCACGCGCGAATGAACCACCTGCCCGCTGCGCGCGAAGGGGTCAGTGTCCGTGCGGTCATCCAGCCACATCTCAGGGTCGTCCCAACCTGGCGGCATGTGCGGTATGATTAAAGCGGCATGGTTGCGGATGTCCTGCCACTCGGCTGAATCGATCCATACCCCGTGCAGGCAGCAGGCCGCGCGGCACTCTTCCAGGCGGCAGCGGCGCATGGGCTCTTTTTGCAGCAGGCGCGGGTTGATTTGGTTCAGCATCGAGCGAGATTGTACCACGGCCGAACGGGCGACCGGTACGTAGGAGGTGAACGATGAAATTATCCCTTGGCGCTGACGAACGCACTGCGGTGGTCGATTTTGTGCTGGACGAACTGATTCACGCCGGCCACAACGTTACCTACTACGGCCCGCGCAGCGGAGATGCGCAGCCTGTGGAGGAAAACGCTCGGCCGATGGTAGCCCGCCGGGTGGCCGAGGATGTGGCTGCCGGCCGACTCATCCAGGCTTGCCCAGTGGTACACTCAGCGCATAACACAGCGTTCCCCAATTGAGAAGATTTCCTCGATCTCCTCGATCTCAAAATGGGATGCGAGTGTGACAACGCGAAGTTGAATTTCACGTAAACGCGTGTTATACTTATTTGCGTGAATCCACCAAGGTATAGAGGTTGAAATGGAAAAGACACAAAATGTGACTCTGGCAGTTCCAAAAGATACGTTACGGAAAGCAAAAATACTTGCGATTCAGAAGAACACGTCACTTTCCGCCCTGCTCACCCAGACATTGGAAGAACTTGTTTCCAGCCAGGAGAACTATCAACAGGCACGCTTGAGGAATATTAAATTACTTCACAAAGGATACGATCTTGGCACGCAGGGGAAGGCTGTTTGGACACGCGAGGATTTGCATGACCGAACTTCCCGCTGATTTCACCTTTGTGGATACCAATGTTCTGGTGTATGCATACGACCGATCAGCCGGACCGAAACACGCCATTGCCGCCAGATTAGTGGAAAATTGGTGGAACAATGAAAATGGACACCTCAGTCTCCAGATATTACAAGAGTTTTACGTCAGCGTGACCCGCAAAATCGCTCATCCGATGGATATAAAGGCTGCCCGGCAAATTGTGTCTGACCTGGCACAGTGGAAAATCCACACCCCCACAGTTGATGATCTTTTGCAGGCGATCGATATTCAAGAAACGCATCAAATCTCTTATTGGGACGCCATGGTGGTTCAGAGCGCGGTGCGTTTGGGCTGCACAACACTCGTTTCGGAAGATTTGACCCACGGGCAAATCGTTGAAGGCGTCGAAATCATTAACCCGTTTACGGAAACGAAATCTTGATGGATCTCTTCACGCATTCCATGAATGAAGGCATGCAGCTCGAGTCGCCGCTGGCGGCGCGCATGCGCCCGCGGACAATGGACGAATTCGTCGGGCAGGAACATATCATCGGTCGGGGGAAGCTGCTGCGGCGCGCCATCGAAGCCGACCGCCTATTCTCCTCGATCATCTTCTTCGGCCCGCCCGGCACCGGAAAAACCACTCTGGCGCGCATCATCGCCAACACCACCCAGGCGCATTTCGAGAGCATTTCAGCGGTACTGGCTGGCGTGGGTGAATTGCGCAAGATCATTGCAGAAGCCACCGACCGGCGCAGGCTGTACCGCAAACGCACCATTTTGTTCGTAGATGAAGTGCACCGCTGGAATAAAGCCCAGCAGGATGCGCTCCTGCCGCATGTCGAAACCGGAATGGTTACGCTGATCGGGGCAACCACCGAAAATCCCTACTTTGACGTCATCTCCGCGCTGGTGTCACGGTCGCGGTTGTTTCAGTTGGAACCGCTGGCCGAAGCTCACCTTTCCATTGTTCTTGACCAGGCGCTGGCGGACAGCGTGCGCGGTTACGGCAGCAGGTCGATTGACCTGACGCCCGAAGCCCGCGCCCACCTGCTGCGCGTCGCGGGCGGCGATGCCCGCAATATCCTGAACGCCCTGGAGTTGGCGGTCGAGACCACCAATCCGGATGCGGACGGGGTTATTCATATCGATCTGGATGTTGCCCAGGAGTCGATCCAGAAGCGCGCCGTGATCTACGACCGCATGGGCGACCAGCATTACGACACGATTTCAGCATTTATTAAATCGGTGCGCGGGTCGGACCCGGATGCCGCCCTGTACTGGCTGGCGAAAATGATGGCAGCCGGAGAAGACCCGCGCTTCATCTTGCGGCGCTTGCTGGTGCTGGCCGGGGAGGATATTGGACTGGGCGACCCGAATGGATTGGTTGTTGCGGCTGCTGCGGCTTATACCTACGAATATATCGGGTTGCCTGAAGGCATTTACCCGCTGGTTGAAGCCACGCTGTATCTTGCCACCGCGCCAAAGTCCAATTCAGCCGGTGCATTTTTCAAAGTTCGCGAACTACAGGAGCAGGAAGGGATGGGTGCGGTACCCACACACCTGATGGATGCCAGCCGGGATGCCCGCGGTCTGGGTCATGGCAAGGGATACGAATACCCCCACTCCTTCCCCGAGCATCATACCGGGCAGCAGTATTTGCCCACCACGCTGCTTGGCCGGGTATTTTATAAACCTTCCGATCAAGGCTACGAAGCTGAGGTGGTAGCGCGCGTCGAGCGTTGGCGCAAAGCCCAGGCAGCGGCATTAGGCTACGATTATCCACCCAAGGACAAAGGGAATGACACTCCTGCTGCTGATACGCCACGGGGAAAATGATGTCATGCAGCACCACCTGACGGGGCGCGCGCCGGGTGTTTCCCTTAACGGGAAAGGGCGCCAGCAAGCTGAGTTACTGGCTGACGCTTTGATCCATGCTCCGCTCAAGGCAGTTTATTCCAGCCCACTGGAACGTGCTATTGAAACCGCAGAACCGCTGGCGCTGCGGCGTCATTTGAGCGTCCAGGTGCGTCCGAATCTCATCGAAGTGGATTATGGTAATTGGCAAGGGCGCACGTACAAGCAACTCGGACGGTTAAAGTTATGGAAGGCGCTGCTTGAAAACCCATCGCAAATCCGCTTTCCGGGCGGCGAGACCATGGCTGAAGTTCAGCAGCGGGTAGTAGCTGACCTGGATACACTGGCGCGCGAATGGCTGACCACTGATTCGGATGGCAAACCTGAGGAGCATTTGATCGCCATCGTCGCTCATGCCGACGTTATCCGCCTGGCGTTGGCGCATTACTTGAACATGGCATTGGACGATTTCCTGCGCCTGACAGTCAATCCCGCATCGTTATCCATCGTCCAAAACGATGGATCCAGCCGGCCAAAAGTTATCTGTATCAACCAGTTGCCCAATTTTGCCTGGCCTGCGCCGCGGCCGCCGCACAAACGTAAAAAGAGGGTCAATGATTAGCCCAAACGGGTTATTTAATCAATAAATTATGGCCATTAACAAAAATCCAATATCCGCATGCTATAATTTTGAAACACGATAATCAATTAGCCAATTCAAATTGGGTTTAATTAGAGGGAAAAGGAGAAAAACATAATGATGATCGGCAAAGAACTCAACGATGCCATTAATGCCCAGATCGGCGCAGAATTTGGCGCCTCGCTGCAGTACGTGGCAATTGCCACCCACTTCGATGGCGAAGGGTTGAAGAAACTGGCGGCGCTCTTCTACAAGCAAGCCGAAGAAGAGAGAGAACATGCCATGAAATTTATTAAATACGTCGTCGAAACCGGCGGTGAGGTTCGCATCCCGGCAGTTGCCGCTCCCAAAGCCACTTTTGCGTCTGCTGAAGAAGCGGTCAAATTGTCGCTGGATTGGGAGCTGGAAGTAACTGCCCAGATCAACAAGCTATATGATATTGCCCGCGCCAAGAACGACTACGCCGGGCAGAATTTCCTCAACTGGTTCGTCGAAGAACAGGTTGAAGAAGTCAATTCGATGGATAACCTGCTCAAGGTCGTGCGTCGGGTCGGTGAAAAGAACATCGTCATGATGGAAGCCTACCTTGCCCACGGGGATTGACCGTACAGCCGCAATAGAGAGCTGACTTAAAAGCAGGCTGGGTGAAACCCAGCCTGCTTTTGCAACTAATTGAGGAGGGGTTGTTCTAAAAGCGGGCGGGCAAGGAAACTCGCCCCGGTAGGGCACGGGTTCCACCCCGATCCGTGTATTTGGGTATGAAAATTAACAAACAATTACTTTTGGGACAGCCCCTTATTATTGGCTGAATGCCAGCGCCCAGATCAACCACACGATCATCACCAGTACGCCAAAGCCAAAGCGGGCAATGACCCCCCAGCCGCAGCCGAGCGCCATTCCCTTGGTCGATTCCAGGGCTTTGCGCCAGTCCTTGATACGTATGTATTCGACCAGGAATATCCCGGCTAAAGCAAGCAAAAGACCGCCTACCGGTGGCAGTAGGATACTGCCAACCACGGCTCCAACCAGCGCCACGCCAATTGACAGCCAGCTGGCGCCGCTGACGCGCGCATTGGCGCCCATCAAAATATTATCCATCAGGCCGCCAACCACCGTCAAAATTGTGATCAGGACCATAAAAATGATGGCCGTTGTGCCAAACCCAGTCGAGATAGCGTACACCAGGGCAGCGATCCACATGACCCACAGCCCTGGCAGGATCGGCAGCGCCAGCATCCCCAGCCCGGTCAGCATGACCCCGCCGATGATCCATGAAAATGCTGCGTTGAGAAAATTTTCCATGCTGCTCAGGCTGCTTCCGGCGTTATGACTTCGATGCCGCCCATCCAGGGTCGCAGCACCTCTGGCACCACCACGCTGCCGTCGGCTTGCTGGTAATTTTCCAGCACCCCGATCAGCGTGCGCGGCATACCCAGGCCCGATCCGTTGAGCGTGTGTACCAGCCGGGTCTTACCACCTTCCGCGGGGCGGTATTTGATGTTGGCACGGCGCGCCTGGAAGTCAGTGACGTTCGATACCGACGATACCTCCAGCCATTCATTGCAGCCGGGCGCCCACACCTCCAGGTCGTAAGTGATGGCTGAACCAAAGCCGATGTCGCCGGTGCAAAGCTGCACCACCCGGTAGGTCAGGCCCAGGCCGGCGCAGGTCGCTTCGGCAGCTTCCAGCATTCTGGCCAGTTCAGCCTCAGAATCCTCGGGTTTGCAGTAGGTGTACATTTCCACTTTGTCGAACTGGTGTCCGCGCTTGATACCGCGCACGTCGCGCCCGGCGCTCATCTTCTCGCGGCGGAAACAGGGCGTGTATGCAGTGTAGCGCCGCGGCAGGCTGGCTTCTTCCAGAATTTCGTCCATGTGCATGCCGGTCAGCGGTACCTCGGCGGTTGGCACGTTCCAAAAATCTTCCTCGGCGTCATGGTACAGGTTGTCGATGAACTTGGGCAGCTGCCCGGAGGCGAACAGGGTGGCAGCCTTGACCATGAACGGCAGGTAGCGCTCGCGGTAGCCCTGACGGATGTGCAGGTCGAGCATCCAGGCGATCAAAGCGCGTTGCAGGCGGGCGCCCGCGCCGTTGAGGATGTAGAACCGCGAGCCGGTGATCTTGACCCCGCGGTCGAAGTCGATGATGCCGAGCTGCGGACCGAGCTCCCAGTGTGGTTTGGGGGTGAATTCATAGCTGGGTAGTTCGCCCATCTGACGTAGCACCACATTATCCTGTTCGCCGGTGCCGTAGGGAGTGCGCGGGTCGGGCAGGTTGGGAAGGGTCGCGACGGTATCCTGCAATTGGGTATCGACGTCGCGTACGCGCTCGTCCAGTGCGGCAATCTGGTCGCCGAGCACGCGCATGGAGTCGATTTTTGCCTGGCGCTCGGCGGGGTCTTTCATTCGCCCGATTTCTTTCGAGACATTATTGCGTTCGGCTTTCATCACTTCGACCTGGCCGAGCAGGCTGCGGCGATCCTGGTCAAGTTGCAGAACCTGGTCCACAACGGCCGTTTCCATTTGGCGGGCGCGCAGCGCCTCGCGGACGATATCGGGTTTTTCGCGGAGCAGATTTAAATCCAACATGGTGACGCACCTCCTGGTCGCTTAACAGCAAACCCCCACGTCCGCGCAGGACGAGGGGGGATCAACTCGTGGTGCCACCTGCTTTCGCTGCGCTTATCACGCAGCCTCTTGGGACGATAACGGTTCCAGCCGGCTCCCTTACGGCTGCTGCAAACGCAGCCCCTGCGAAAGCGATACCAGGGGGGATTTCGCCGGAACACCCTGCCAGCTCGCATCATCCGCTGGCTCTCTGAAAAGGTCTGCCGATTACTTATCCCTGGGTTACTCTTTGAATTAGGATTATACCTGCTCGGTAAAGCCTGTCAAGATAATTATTACCTGCCCCAAAGTTTGCAATACAACTGTAAAATTAGGGTTGATCAACAACAAGGGATTGGAATTCTATGGACATCAAAATTGCACGCTGGATTGGACGGGGATTGTGCATCCTGCTCTTCATCCTGTGGGGGGCCTTCTTCATCGAGCACCTCGGCTTTTTCTTGATGGGCACGGGCGAACCGCCGCCTTTATACGTCTGGCCGCTACAGATTTTGCACGGTTTATTCCTGCTCAGCTACCTTTTGTGCTTAAAATACGAAAGGATTGGCAGCCTGAGCCTGTTCATCCTCGCGCTGATATTCTTTATCAGCACAGCAGACGACCAGGCGCTGCTGTTCATTGTTATTTCGATCAGCCCAATCTTCTTTTTTGGCTACGGATGGATGCGCAACCTGTGGAAGGGCAGCCCCGCCACCCGCTAGTGAAAGCGGTACAATCAGCCTTTTATTATTCAAGACTGGTTGGTAGTTTTTCCTGCGTGAAGCGTCTAGTCCAATCTGAATAGTACATCGGGGAATTAATTACCCTGTACCCTGATTTCGTATGGAATATAAGTGTCCATTCTTTGTTTAAAGCGTATACGCGACATATGTGTAGTATATTTACGCATGACAGGGTAGTAATACGGCATAACCACAGCATATCCAGAGTCAGTATAATTAATAGTTAGGTGGCTTACTTGGAAATCAATGAGTAAAGAACAATGGCATCCGAATCAATAATTGATAATAAGTTATTTGTTCGCCTTGATTTAGACCATTCGTTGCGTGCTAACTCATTTTTTCAAACGAATGTTGCTAATCGCGCACATTTGATCAGCCAGTTATTGTTATATGAGACAGTCATTATTCCAACAAATGATTTTGGTGTGGTGCCAACGCTTATAAACTGGTTCGGGCTAAGTGATTTTGAGGAAGCTATTGAGGCAGCAGCTATTAAGTTTGTTCGACGGAAAGGTATTTTGGGTTATGCGGGTAACGGAAATGGAATCAGCAGATTTCCTATTTTCCCTGGTGAAAGCAGAGCGTTTGAGTGGTGGCAAGAAGCGATTTTCGGTGAAAGTATAGCAACATCCATTGAGCTTCAATTAAAGCAGATGTGTCCCTTTATTTCTGGGAAGCAGCGACAAAAATTAACTGAAAAAGTAAATTCACTGTCAACTGCGCTAACCTATGACGATAGTTTTTTCATGAAAAATATTGTTCATGAGAGTTATACTGACATAGTGAACAACGAGAAACTCTCAAAGTTTATGATGGCAAAGGCAAGTAAAAAAGGGAAACCAGTAAATCTTACCAAGCTCCGTGGAGTTAACCCCAATCAAATGAGGGTTTTAGGTCAAGAAGGAGTAATAAAAGACCCTGTTGATTTGGTTTTGCGTATTGCTGAAATCAATATGGAAATAGTAATGGCAACAGAAGCAGGAAATGTTGATATTTTCACTTCAGAAGGTTCTGAAGAAATATTAGCTGGGAAACTTGCTCGTTATAAGATTGACAAATCCGTTCTAGAAAGTTTTACAAGTTTGCTTGAACTCAACAATATTCCAGATATTCGACAAGCAGTCATGTCAGATGATATTGACTTATCAACAATTTGGTCATTAAGACAAAAGAGAATTTCATCACAGTTTAGGGAGTGGCTCAGAGAGGCTAGTCCACAGAATCGGCGTGATTTAGAAAAGGCATATGTCCAAGTGCTTGGAAAAAGCACATTGGCGGATTCTCTACCTATTAGAACAATACGATTTGCAGTTACCACTATTGCGGGATTAAATCCTATTGTAGGCTTGGTGGCCGGTGCTATTGATAATTTCTTTGTTGATAAGTGGCTATCTGGATACTCGCCAAAGTTATTGTTGGACGAGTTATCCAAATTGTTCCAACACAAAAACGCCACCTAACACAGCGTGCACCCGACTGGTGGGAGTCTGCGCGTTTTCAAGCACTTTGTGTGGCTTGGAGCTGGTTCCGTCAAAATGGCGTTATCTTGTCCCACCCACCAGCGGGTAACGCAAACCGTTAGCCATTTAATGAGGAAAAAAACACATGGATATAATAAGAATTGCGGCATTTTCTTACAACAACAAAGGCGGTAACCCTGCTGGTGTAGCCATTTGCAGTGAAATGCCAACCGAAAAAGAAATGCTTGCAACCGCAAAACAGGTTGGCTATTCCGAAACCGCATTTCTAACACAGGTAAATGATGGTTGGAGAATCCGATATTTTGCCCCAGAAATGGAAGTTCCTTTCTGTGGTCACGCCACGATTGCCAGTGGCGCGGTATTGGGAGAACATTTTGGCGAAGGCATTTATAGACTATTCATCAACCAAGGTGAAATAACCGTCAGCGTTTCAAAATCTGACAAAGGTAATCTTGTCGCAACATTGGAATCGCCCAAAACATGGTCTGAAACTGCCCCAAAAGAATATGTAGAAACGTTATTAAAAGAATTCAATTTGACGATTGCGGATATTGATATAAATTATCCAGTACGTTTTGCTTTCGCAGGCGCAAAGCATCTTATCGTAGTTTTGAAAGACCGTAAGAAACTCGCAGAAATGTCTTATCACTTTGAGCGGGTAAAAGCCCTAATGCAACAGGAAGGTTTAGTCACCATCGATTTGTTATGGGTGGAATCAAACCAACTTTTCCACTCCAGAAACCCCTTTCCCATAGGTGGTGTATATGAGGACCCTGCAACTGGTGCTGCCGCCGCCGCTCTAGCGGGTTACCTGCGTGACATTCAATGGCAGGGTGGAAATAGTTTTGATATTTTGCAAGGAGAAGACATGGGGTGCCCATCTTGTTTATCTGTGCAATTTACAAGAAATAAAGGTGAAGGTATTAAGGTGAGCGGCGAAACACGTCAAATCATAGAAACAAATGGCTAACACAGCATGTCGTGGACAAGTGCGGGTGATTCTCTTACCCGTTTGATGATGAAGTCCCGGTACTCTACATGCCACTGACGAAACCGTTGGTCTACAGGATGCTTTAAAATGGTTAATGCGTAACCTATGGAAGGGCAGTTTGGCGACCACCTGATGGACCGGCTCAAGCCGCAGACGGCCCGCGGTGGGGTGGTGGAGTCTTTCCCAGGCGGCGGCCGGCGTTTGTCCATTCCAGCCGGCCCAGCCGGGCATTACCGCTTGGCGCAACTGGATGACACCCGCAACCTTCGCCGCCGTGATTTTAACTGGCAGCCTCCCTGCACGTTGACCCTGCGTGCGCGCGTTTCTGATCCCGATTTGCCCGGAACCTGGGGGTTTGGCCTGTGGAACGACCCATTTTCGATGTCGCTGGGGATGGGGGGAGGCAGCCGGAAACTGCCGGCGCTGCCAAACGCTGCCTGGTTTTTCCATGCCTCACCAGCCAACGCGCTCTCTCTCCGTGATGACCTGCCCGCCAACGGTTTCCTGGCGGCAGGATTTAGCAGTCGTAGCCTTTCACCGTTTTTATACCCGCCCGCGGTCTTAGCTGCTCCGCTGTTGGCCTGGCGGGTGACGGCTCGCTTGCTGCGGCAGGCCGCCCGCCGCTGGATTCATGAGGATTCAACTCGCCTGGATCACGATCCAACCGCCTGGCATGATTACCGCCTGGATTGGCGCTTGGCTGAGATGAGCTTCCAGGTGGACGGACAGTCTGTGTTCGTGTCTGACTTATCCCCCCGCGGTCGGCTGGGGCTGGTGATCTGGATCGACAACCAGTTTGCTGCCTTCAGGTCGGACGGAACCTTGAAATACGGCGTCCAGGAAAACCCGACCCCTGCCTGGCTGGAAATCGCGGATCTGAACATCGAATCGGGCGATTAAACGGCAGGCAGCGCATGGTTCCATACGCTGCCTGCACACCCAATCTCCCAAACCCCTTCAACTCGGAGAAGAAGAGGCTTGCGTCTGCCCCGTCCCCACGGGACATACGCAGGCCGTTTTTAGGGAAGGAATAATTGTAAAATTAAGCCAACCAGCAACAAGAGGCCATAACTGCGGTTCTGATAAAATGCCGCCGAGACGAAGTACAGCGGCCAGCCCTCGGCTGCCGGGCCGGAGGCGGGTTTTTCAGTCGGCCGCGGCTGGCTGAAAATTTTGATCACCGGCGGCAGGTAGTACCAAGCCAGCACCACGATCAGTAATACCGGCGAGAAATAGCCCGTAATCACCAGAGCGAAAACAGCGATGTATTGCAGTGCGATCATCGTCAGAACGGCGTAACGCGAGGCAGTCTCGCCGATGATGACCGGCAGAGTGTGAATCCCTTTCGCCTTGTCTTCCTTCAGTTTGTCGATGTGCTTGCCAAAGATGACCGTTGTCGGGCCGATGGCGTAGGCCAGTGAAGCGATGGCAACGTTCCAATCCCACTGCCCGGTAATGACGTAGTAGCCGCCGCCAATCATCAGCGGCCCCCAGGTGATCAGCACCGCAAGTTCGCCCAGCCCAATGTATTTCAACGGCCAGGTGTAGAACAGTACAAAAAATGCGCCGGCCAGCAGGAAGCCAAGCGCCAGCCATCCGTTGACCGCCACCAGGTAGGCTCCGGCGGCCAAAGCAATCAGGCCGGTGACGGCGATGTAAATCAAGTGCGTCTTGCGCGACCACAATCCCTGTTCCAGCGGCTGCGGGCCGTACTGGGTGCGGTAATAATTGTTTTGATCCACCCCGCGCGAGAAATCGGTCAGGTCATTGAGCAGGTTATTGGTGGCGTGGGCAAAGATCAATCCGATCGCCAACAACCCCCAGCGCAATCCGTCGAACGAACCTGCCCGCACGGCCAGCAGACCGGCGATGCCGGCCGAGATAAAGGTCATGATCAATACTGCGGCGCGCGTGGAAATCAACCAACGCGAAATGACATCCAACCCGTCCCACTCTTCTTTATTGATGCGCGGGATCACTTGCAACGCTTTTACCCACATGCGGACATTCATATTGGCTACGGCTCCAGGTCCCCCATCGGGGAGTATGATTTTAGCGGTGCGCCTAAACCATTTTGCTGCGAATAGGCGCATAAGTAGCCTAATATTATCAAAATTAGATTAATATTTCTTAAGTTTTCTTTGAGAAGGAATTAAGCCTTCGATCAGGCGCCAATTTCCAACTTGCGCCATCCTTGACGGACGCTTAAACTATTCTTTATAATCTGACTTATTATGTCCAATATTAATCGGCTGAAACCAATAAACACCGCTGGCAACAAAATATCGCGCTTCACCGCCTGGATAGGGATAATTGTGATGTTAACCCTGGCGGGCTGTTCCATCGGTGGTGGGCCGGTGGAACCGCAGGTGACGGCTGCGTCGCCCGCCGCTGCGACCCTCGCGCCAAGCGACACGCCCCTGCCCGCAGCAACCGCAACGGTGACGGCTACGCCCACGGAAACCCCCACGCCAACCCCGCATCCGTTGACCATGCAGGCCATGCGCGCGCGGGATTATCCTGGCAGCGACCTGATCATCGAGCAGACGCTCGACCCGGGATCCAATTATTACCGCTATGTTGCCTCTTATTTGTCGGACGGGTTAAAAATTTATGGGCTGCTTACCGTGCCCTACGCTGATCCACCCGAAGGCGGTTGGCCGGCCATCATTTTCAATCACGGCTTTATCCCGCCCGCCGAATACCGCACTACTGAACGCTATGTGGCTTACGTCAATGCGCTGGCGACCAACGGTTATGTGGTCTTCAAGCCGGATTACCGCGGCCACGGCGATTCGGAAGGCGCAGCCACCGGCGGCTATTCCAGTCCGGCATATACGGTGGATGTGCTCAATGCACTGGCATCCGTGCAGCGCTACCCGGGCGTCAACCCGGAGAAAATGGGTATGTGGGGACATTCGATGGGCGGGCATTTGACTCTCCGCGCCATGGTGACCGTCAAAAGCATCAAGGCGGGGGTAATTTGGGCCGGGGTGGTCGGGTCCTATCCGGACATGATGACCCATTGGCGGAGGAACCGGCCGTTTCCGACGACATCGGGGCGCCTTTCGCGCATTGGCCAGGAATTGACCGATACTTACGGCACATGGGACGAGAATCCCGAGTTTTGGGCGTCGATTTCGCCGATTGACAATGTGGCCGACATCAGCGGGCCGCTGCAATTGCATCACGGCACCGCCGATGGGGATGTCCCGTTGGATTTTTCCGAGAGCCTGTACCAGGCGATGGTCGATGCCGGCAAAGAGGTGGAGTTTTACACCTACCCCGACAACGACCATAACATTTCGCAGGCTTTCAGCGCCGCCATGCAGCGGACGGTGGAGTTTTACGACCGGTATTTGAAGTAGAAATTTGAGATAGGTGAGCTTTCCGCAGGACTCTGTCCACAGGACTTTGTGAGAAACGCACGTGCTTGAGGTAGGGTGCGCTTTCCGCAGGACGCTGTGCGAAGCGCACCAAACCACGCTCTGGTCGTGATGTTAACCCAACCAGCTCCTTTGCGCCTCGCCCTTTGTTGAAATCATGAAGATGGTTGCTTGAACGTCCAAATTCGGTAAACCCTAAAAAAGCTGGCTGGTTAAATCCATTGAGCGGCAACAGTTCTTTCGTTCTGGACATTGCCGGTGTTAAGGGTGGACTTTGGTTCGAGCAATATCGCCTGGACTTCTTCTTCTGCAACCGGGCAATGTTCGACGCCTTTAGGCACGATGACAAATTCTCCTTCATCCAACCATAAATCGCGGTCGCGCAGTTTGATCAGCAGCCTGCCTTTGACAACCAGGAATAACTCGTCTTCGTTTTCGTGTTGATGCCACACGAACTCGCCTTTCAACTTGACGAGTTTTAAGTAGGCATCATTCAGTTCGCCGGCGATGCGCGGGCGATAGTATTCCTGAATCTGGCTAAATTTTTCGGCGATATTGATCACGTTCACTGTTACCTCCTGCCAACCCAATGGTAATACAAGAAGTTGCGCGTGAAATGATTTTAACGCGGGTTCTGAATTTATCAAAGCACCCGTCCACGCAACCAATCTGGCCTGGGCGAAGCTCAGCGTGCGCTGTTAACCCGAGCGCGCACTACGCGCCCCTTGGGTAGGGGACGGGTTCCACCCCGTCCCGTAGATACGGGCTGAAAATATATAATGATTACTTTTTGGAAAGTCTCTTGCCTCTGCCCGGTTGAAAGCATCTTGGTGGCAACCCCTGGCGGGCGTGCTGCGCCTGACCAGTAAATTCGATGCTGCCGGAGTAGAATGGGCACGAATTGATTTTTTGTATCGGTGCGTTCGAAGGCGAATACAGCCTAAAAGCTTTATTAAGAGGCACCCTTCCCTCTCAAACTAACTTCGCCTCCGATATTTTTTGATTTCATGTCATTTATGGCATTAATGATGGAATCTCCCAATTCATTGAACTTTTCCAAAGATTTGCCGCCATCTATGTAAAACCTTATCTGCCCAAGGTCTCGAAGCAAACTAGAGATTAAAGTAGTACTTTCAAATACATTAGCAGGAACTTTATCTATCTTATTTGCATTGAGCACAAGGATTTGGTCGCTGATAATTAAAGCTTGTGCCTGTAATCTTTCTAAGCCGGTTCCTTCTTCGCGCGAATCTTTGTAAGAAATTGTCCAAAGATTTTCGAACTCATTAAGCTTAGCCGTAAGAGATTTATCCCAATTTTTCATATCAGGTTCTAGGCTTGCCACAACCAAATTTGCATTAGAGATTAATATTCCTTCTTCTAAACTTGATGCAACGTTGCTTATGGCTCTTTTTATTTCACTGACTTCACGAGTTAATTTATTAACTTCATCAACAAGGTTATTCATATTTTTATGGCGCAAATAAGATATGCCTTTATAAGCAGAAAGATCCAATGGCTGTTCCATTACACGTTGTTTATTTTCAATCCCTCCATAATATGACACACTAACGGTGTACATTAGTGGGAGTTCTTCATTACTAATGTATGACGAAAATGAATCTACAATTGTTCGTATTTCATTATTTGGAGGCATAACTTCAATACCATTTTTAATTAAACTCAAATCATTTAATATCGGTCTATTATCACTCGTCTGTAATGGAGGTGTAAACATCAACTTTATGTGAGTCGCAATCGATCGTCCAATATTTTTTACAACCAGGTATATTATGTTAGATTCTGCTGGTATATCAAAATAAACTATGATGTAAGGCGTTGTTTCTTGATCTCTCGTTTCCCGCATTTCAATAACTGTTTTCTCGGTCGCTTCTGCTGCTTTTCTGGTTGCAGATGCCATTTCCCACGTTTTAATAACATATATGATTAGGAAAACAAGGCTTAAGATTTGAATAAAAAATAGAATAGTTTGTTGTTTTTCTGGATCAATCAACATGGTTTACCTTTAGTTACGTTTCTGACCTAATTTATTCAGGGTTTTGATACATTTCAGTTAGGGCACATATTTAAAAAACCTACAATTGTTCTAGGGTCCGACCAAGTCATCACTTCCATCCATATACGCAACTAAAAAAGAGTGCATTCGTAATCCTGCACTTACTAGCTGATCTCTATCTTTGTTTTTTTGAGAATGTTGTTCAGATGATTGACAGCTTTAACTGCCAATTTACCCCCCAATTCATACGGCGATTCGGCTTCTGGAAATTCAATTCGGTTCTTTGATGGAAAGAACACCTTTTGATACTGGTCGCGTGTGTATGTTCTTTTGTTGCGGTGGCTTTTATTAGTATCCATTGGGGCTCCTCTCATAGACAATCACGAAAATAGTTTACAAAAAAATGATGGTTTAACTCTGGAGCAAAGTAATGCTTACGCTTTATCCAAACAAAACCGTCGCCTTTGGATATGACCGCTACATCGATTGGCCCTCCTACAGTTTCAGCTTCCATGGAAACTCGACGCTTGAAAGATGTCAGATTGACCAATGATTCTGCCATTGCTGCAAGCTCATCTTTTGGAAGAATTCCAACAGCAGACAAAATTGGATTGATATGTACTTGTTCTTTATATTCTTTCAAATCTTCACGGAGTTTTTTAAGTATACCAGTGCTCTCATGGGATAATGTTCGTAGCAAAGCTTGCTTCTCTTTTTCAGTTGATTGAGATAGATTATTAATAAGTGCACGGGGATACGATTCGAATACTTTTGCTAGATACCCATCTAATAACTGATTGAATGAGGGATCAATGCCCTCAATGAAAGTATTAACCATTTCTCGTTGAGCAAAAGGTATTATTATTGCATTTCGGTCAGGATCTATGCTTGTATCGTGATCAACTCGATATTTTAATTTTCCATTTATTACGCCATCAACCGCAATAGCAAATAGAGCTGGGAAAGTTTCATTCTTACCAAATCCTGCCATTACCACTCCAGAAATATTTGGTGGGAATACATCTCTTGAGAATATGCAGCCCGCAATATTTATGAGACGTTCAATACCAACTTTAGAAATGGGAAGTTTCTCAAAAACATCATTTATTGCCTGTTCAATCTGAGGTTGATATTTTTGAATAACAGATTGATCGAAATCATCGGGTAAGGAAGGAAGCTTTGGACGTTCATAGAGTTTCTCTAAGTGGGACTTGATCGTTGTTTCAACTATCTTCCTTACATTTTGATGTTCAATTTTGCTATTTTCTTTTATGGTTTCATCTACCTTGGTGTTTATTTCTTGAAGCAAAATATTGTAATAAAAACCCGCTATATTGTCAAAAAAATGTCCTACTTGCTCGACTTCGGGGAAAAATGCTTCCAAGTAACTTATAAAGTCCAATGCATACTCTTTTACAGTCGGGAACGATTTCGCAGCTAAATTGTTTCGATACATCTTTATTATGACTTCCCAAGGGACCCGGAGCAAATCTGCATTTCCATAAATCATAATACCGACTGGGTCAAACTTTGATAACATAAACAACTTATTTGATGTGTTATATATTTTTTGATTTCCTTCGCCTATATAAGGATTTTGGACAGTAACTGCACTATCTGCGGCAAGCGCAATAGCTACACTGTTCATCACGACGATTTCAGCTGTCACTTTGCTCTCCCCGAATAGACAAAATTTTGTGGATTAATCATGGAACATTCATGCCAACCACAATTAGAACGAGTGGACGAAAAAACGTTTGCCATAGTAAACGTCATACATACATCCCCATTAAAAATCATTATACTTAATCAACTTGCCAGTAGATCAGTAAAGTGACCTTTATTGTCGGAGAGCATTCCATCTTCTCAAGGCGGTGCGCTAAAGTGCGCCCAACTGTAAAATAAGTCTGAACTTACGAGCGATGCCAGCCCGTAGGGTGTGGTCGGTTTTGACCCCACCGTCTTAATCCGGGGGTTTACATATTCCCCATGCATTTGATTATACATCCCAACAAAAAACGCCCCCCATTTTTAGAAGACCGATTCACAACTTCAACCTCGGCGCACCGGCCTGAACTTATAACCGAAGGGTATCCTGTGGACGCGCATGGTGAGCGCCATGCAAGCCTGTATACTTGACCCGGTCCGCCTTTAGATACTTGTGATGCCGCCTGGTTCTTTTCGCATCGGGCCCATGGGGATATGCCGTCGGGAATAACTCTGCTGAGGTCTCAGCTCAAGACGTGACTTGTTGCGTAGACTGCTAATCCGGAATGCGATCTAAATTTCGCCAACTGATGAGGGTCCCGGTGCTGGTTCGCATCGATTGGTCGCCGCCATAGACCACATAACCTCGATCATCCGGCAGATTTGCCAGGCTTTGCCAGTATTGGAGATTGTCAAAGTAGCTGGTGGACATCGTTTTCCCAGATTTAACCTCAACTGGAGTGACACGATCGCCATTTACCAACAGGCAGTCAATTTCTTTGCCGTGGTTGTCCTGCCAAAAATACGGCAGGCGGTTCTCGCCGCGGTTGAAATTGCGCTTAATAAACTCATTGATGATCAGATTTTCAAAAAGCGAGCCTTTCATGTAATGCAACTGGACCTGATCTTCCTCGCGTATGCCAAGGAGCGAACAAGCAACACCCGTATCGTAAAAATAGAGCTTGGATGATTTCACCAACCGCTTGTTGAAATTACGATGGTAAGGTTGAAGACGGTACAAGATATAGGTACTTTCCAGAATAGACAGCCATGACTTGGCTGTGTTCGGGCTGATGCCGGCATCGCTCGCCAGGCCGGCATAATTGAGGAGTTGTCCGATCCGGCCGGCGCATAGCCGGGTGAATTGGATGAAGGCGTTAATGTCCCCGATATTTTTCATCAAGCGCACATCCCTTTCCACGTAGGTTTGGATATAGGCTGGATAAAAATCAGTGGGAGCGATGTCTCGATCATAAATGCGCGGGTATTGACCTTTGAAAACCAGGCTTTTGTATTGCTCTGCCAACGGTTCCAGTTCCTTAAAAGACAAGGGCAGCAAATGCAGTATGGCGGTACGACCCGCCAGGGTTTGGCTGATTTTCTCCAGCAGCAGGAAATTCGATGAGCCCGTCAGGATGAATTGAACCTGGCGATTCTCGTCCACAAGCCTCTGGATGTAGGAAAACAATTCAGGGGTGTTTTGGATTTCATCCAGGATTGCACCAGAGGGATAATTCGAAAGGAAACCGCGGGGGTCGGTCAGCGCGATCTGGCGAATATCAGGTTCCTCAAGGGAGAGATAGGGTAAGGATGAAAATGCGGCTCGGACGAGGGTGGTCTTGCCGGACTGGCGCGGCCCGGTGAGAGTGACCACCTGGAATCTCTGTGCCAGGGAGATCATTTTGGCTGTCAGGGTTCTTTTTATCATGAAAGTAACACTCCGTTTGCCGGTTGATGGCCTGATGAGTATTATTATCAATGTATCACGTTTTGTACAAATAAGCAATTACAATGCATATATGTACGGATTACACACAATAATTCCGTGCTGTTTCCCGTCGTCGCGAATCTTGCGCGCGACCACATCCCTGTTTGCGTCTGCTTTTTCTCCCTCTCCATTTTGAAAAAATGGGGAGGGCTGGGGTGGGGTCAATTCCGTCCCCCAATTGACAAGCCTTGTCACCTTTCCTTGACGCTTTTTCGCCGTTAAGGTACGATACCTTTGTGAGTCGCCCTCTTTCCCGCAATCAATGCGTCTTCCTTATCGCCGTCGACCTGCTTGTGCTGCTGGTGGTCACCTGGCTGGGTTTTGCCACCCATGACCGCAGCCTGGCGGATGGACGCTGGCTGACCACCTTCATCCCGCTGGTATTTTCATGGTTCCTGGCTGCGCCCGGATTGGGGCTTTATCGGGCTGGGGCGGCGGACAGAGTGCAGGGTTTTTGGCGGCCGGTGATCGCCGCCGTACTGGCAGCGCCGCTGGCGGTGCTGTTGCGAGCGTTGTGGCTGCAGCAAACTGTCATACCCATATTTGGGCTGGTGATGATCGCCATGACTGCTGCGGGTATGCTGCTCTGGCGGTTGACCTGGGCTGCATGGACGACAAGAAAGATGCTGGGGGATGGACGAAGCTGAACTAATCCACGAAGCCATTCAAGGCGATCTGGATGCCTTCAACCGGCTGGTATTGACTTACCAGGAGATGGCGTTCAATCTGGCTTACCGTATGCTCAATGACGACGCGGCGGCTGAAGACGCAACCCAAACCGCCTTTATCTCGGCGTATAGAAATTTACGCTCTTATCGCGGCGGGTCTTTCCGCGCCTGGGTGATGCGCATGGTGACGAACACCTGCTATGACGAGCTGCGCCGCCGTCACCGCCGCCCCACTATACCGCTCGAGCCGGTCAACGTCGAGGATGAAGAAGAAATCGAAAATCCCTCCTGGCTGGCGGATGGCAGCCCTTCGCCGGAGGATCAGATGGAAAGCAAGGAACTGGAAAAAGCCATCAGCCATTGTATCCAGGGCTTGCCCGAGGAATTCCGCGCGGTGGTTGTAATGGTCGATGTCCAGGGACTGGATTATGCCGAAGTTTCGGATGCAATGGGCAAACCGCTTGGCACCATCAAGAGCCGTCTGGCGCGCGCCCGCGGGCGCTTACGCGACTGCCTGGCTGGCTTCAGGGAACTAATCCCCTCGTTTTTCCGTCTTGGGGAAGAGGTTATTGGTTCATGATCAAAGGGCAACTCTCTTCCAAAGACTGGGAGCTTCTTTCGTCCTATATGGACGGCGAGCTCAACCCGCGAGACAAAGCGCGGGTTGAAACGCGTTTAAGCACCCAGCCGGAATTTCTGGAAGCCCTGGACGGCCTGCGACGGACGAAAGCCATCCTGCGCAAAGCTCCTATCCGTAAAGTGCCGCGCAACTTCACCCTTAGAGCTGCGGATGTTCAGCCGGCCAAGACTCCACGGTGGATTCCTACCATGCAGTGGTCTTCCGCTGCGGTGGCGCTGGTGGCCGTTTTTCTCTTTGCTTACCAACTGGTTCCCGGTTTCCGGGGATTAGCAACGACTGCATCCGAGAAGGCGGTAGATACTGAAATGGGCGCCCCGGAACTGGCTCAACCGGCTCAATCCCTGGCTACTGTTCCGGCAGCGGATCAGGCCACCCCTGAAGTGATTTACTGGGGTGGGCCGCCAGCGCAGGCGAATGGACTTGGCGGCATGGGCGGTGGAGGCGGAGACGGATCGGTCGATTGCAGTTTATCCGGAGCATTGTGTGGTGGTGGAGCCCCTGAATTGGCGATCGGCGGCGCAGACCAAAGCGGCGTGGCCACGCAGATGCCTTTCCCGCAGCCGCCTATCCCCAACATGCTGCCAGACCTCCAAACCCAGCCCACCGAACCTGCCCGCAGTGCGATTGCCGCGGAACCCGTGACCGGCACCGGGCCGATCCTGGGCGTCCGCCCTGACGCTGACCAAGGCGCAGTCCTGCCAGAAGCTATCACGCCTGCCGAATCGTTGATGGTGAGCGACGAGACTGAGCCGCGTTCGACCGGGCGGCTGCTGTTGCTTGCTGCCAGCATCCTGTTGGCGCTGGCAGTCGGGTTAATGATTGCTGCCATCTTCCTGAAGCGGAAGTTGCTGCGGTGAGCGCAGCTCTCTATCGCTTTTGTCCGCAGTGCGGCACGTCCATGGAAACCCGCGTGGTCTTCGACCGTACCCGCGCGGTCTGTCCGGCGTGCGGCTTCATCCATTTTACTGACCCCAAAGTCGCCGCTGGCGTGATCGTCGAATTGGACGGCAAGGTCCTGCTGGTGCGACGCAATAACGAGCCTTTCCGCGGCTATTGGTCTTTCCCGGCAGGTTTTGTAGATGCTTTCGAGGACCCGCTGGAAGCTGCCCGGCGGGAATGCCTGGAAGAAACAGGTCTCGAAGTGGACATCACGGGCCTGATGCAGGTCATTGGTGGGCGAGAACACCCGAATGGCGCGGACATTGTCATTGTTTACCGCGCAACCATTACGGGCGGCGAGCTGCATGCCGGCGATGATGCTGACCTGGCCGAATATTTTTCCTATGCCAGTTTGCCGCCGCTTGCCTTCCGCGCCACCCGCAAAGCCCTCGGGCTGGAATAGCCTTCAAAACCCCTGTGCTATAATTAGAACAGCTTTTCCGCACTGGGGAGCCCCCGCGTGGCAAAAACCGTAACCAGTAAAACTAAATCCAGCTCCAAAAGTCATTCAACGCGTGCTGCACCGGCCCGCTCCGGCGTAAAGAAGAACGCGCCCACCCGGACCGTGCGCGGACCGCGCAAGCGGAAGGCGTCGCAGCCATCCTTCTCCTGGGACAGCATTTCCAACGACCGAAAACTCGATATTCTGGGGGTCTTTCTGGCGCTGGTCGGTTTTCTGACGCTGCTCAGCTTGATCTCCAGCGAAAACGGCACGTTGACCGGCATGTGGATCAGCACCCTCAACAAGATATCCGGCTGGGGGACCTTTGTCTTGCCGGTAGGCTTGATTGTCATCGGACTATGGCTGGTCATGCGTAACGTGGAACAGTTACCGCTGCTTTCCACAGAACGCATTTTTGGCATCGTTCTCCTTTATCTGAACTTATTGGCCTGGCTGCACTTTATTGCTGGCGGAACCTGGGAACTGGCAGCTCAGGGGGTCGGCGGCGGCTATGTCGGTGCGTTTTTTAACATCACCCTGGTGAATGCGCTAGGCAAAGCCGGCGGCGTGATTGTTATGGCGTCCTGGCTGGTGATCGCGCTTGTCTTCGCTTTCGATCTGTCCATTCCGGAAATTTATCGCGCGATAAAACCGGTGCTTAGCGGAATGCAGCGTCAGGTGGATAAGCGCCTTCACGATCCCGCACCTGCGCATGGCCGCAGCTCTACCCATGCACCTGATGGTCACGATTTAGCTCCCGGGGAGTTGCCCTCTGATTTTCGCCCGCTGCCGGGTCATGCCAGGCCGCATTCTCCAGAACCACAACGCAGCCGGTCTTCGTTGGCGGAACGCGCCAGCGCTGTCAGCAAGGCAGGCATGGCGCCAGAATCAGAAGTAACAATACAGCACATTACCCGGTCTGGAGCATTGGCATCCGCCTGGAAGCTGCCGCCTGTCGATCAGATTTTGGAACCGGCAACCCCGGCGGCGCAGCAATCCAACTTTGACCAGGACCGCGCCCGGTTGATCGAAGAGACGCTGGCGTCTTTTGGCGCGCCCTGCCACGTGGTCGATATTTCACGCGGGCCAACCATCACCCGCTTTGGCGTCGAGCCGGATTTTATCGAATCGCGTACCGGCAAGATGCGTGTGCGGGTCAGCAAAATTGCATCGCTGGCAGACGATTTGGCGTTGGCGCTGGCTGCGCCGCGCATCCGCATTCAGGCTCCGGTTCCCGGACGCTCTTACGTTGGCATCGAGGTGCCAAACACCGAAATTAGCCGGGTCGCCATGCGTGAAGTGCTGGACAGCGACGTCTTCCGCCGCATGAAATCGGCGCTGCGCTTTACCCTGGGCAAGGACGTGGCGGGTAAACCGGTTGCAGGTGACCTGTCTGCCATGCCGCATTTGTTGATCGCCGGTACGACCGGTTCCGGCAAATCGGTATGCGTCAACTCGATCCTGACCAGTCTGCTGCTTCATAACACACCTGCTGATATCCGCCTGGTGCTGGTGGACCCCAAACGAGTCGAGCTGACCGGCTATAACGGCATCCCGCACCTGCTCGCGCCGGTTGTGGTGGATACTGAACGGGTGGTGGGCGCCTTGCAGTGGCTTCAGCGCGAAATGGATGCGCGCTATCACAAGTTCTCCTCGTCCGGCACGCGCAATATTCAGGATTACAACGCCAAGAACGCCGACCGGCTGCCGTACCTGGTGGCAGTCATCGACGAACTGGCTGATTTGATGATGCTCTCGCCGGATGAAACTGAGCGCGCAATTACCCGGCTGGCGCAACTGGCCCGCGCGACCGGCATCCACTTGATCCTTGCCACGCAGCGTCCGTCCGTGGATGTAGTCACCGGCTTGATCAAGGCCAATTTCCCCGCGCGGGTGGCCTTTGCTGTCGCCTCATCGGTGGACAGCCGCGTCATTTTGGACCAGCCGGGCGCAGAGCGGTTGCTTGGGCGCGGCGATATGCTGTTCCAGGCGCCGGATGCGCCAGCGCCGGTACGCTTGCAGGGTGTCTATGTTTCAGACGTCGAGATTTCGCGCCTGGTAGATTACTGGCGCACTCAGGCAGCCCAGTTGCAGAGCCAGCAGCCGCAAGCCGATGGTGAAAGTGCGCCGGACATGCTGCCCGAAGGTTTGCCGTTGAAGCAGGCGCCGCTTTGGGATGCTGAAGAGGTCAGCGGGGATCCACTGTATGCCGATTCCGTTGACCTGGTACGCCGCGAAGGCCGCGCGTCAATTACCATGCTGCAGCGGCGGCTGCGGGTGGGGTATACCCGTGCAGCGCGGTTGATTGATGCAATGGAGGAAAAGGGGGTAATTTCGCCGGCGCTGCCTAATTCGCAGGTCCGCGAGGTGCTGGATTACGGGGAGAATTTGCCAGCAAGAGAAGAATAGAAATTATTCTTCCAAAATTAAGCTCACGGATCAGATTGCCTGAATAATGTAGGGTAAGCTTCAGCTTGCCCAGGCTGGCAAGACCTGCACAGGGGGGATAAACTAAAGTTTGTCCTACCAAACCGTGTAGGGTAAGCTTCAGCTTGCCCAAGCCGATGATGGCATGTCGCGTTGGGGGTCAATTTAGGCTGCCCAGGACTACCAAAGCCGATACAAATTCATCGGCTAAAATAATGGACAAATCATATAATTACATCGGAAATTTTGGAATCTCGAGATCGGAATCCCCAAATGACCGTTCCAGAATGCTCAGTATTTTATGAACGTCACTTACCACATTTTCAACTTGCCGGTGCAACAATCTTTGTTACATTTCGATTGGCCGGTTCCTTACCGATTAAATTATTACAAAGTCTCGATGAAGAAAAACGATTAATGTCGTCCAGGATTGAAAAAATTGCAGACCCTAGTGCCAGGCGCGAAGCTATAACGCAGGGTAACAAGTTGCTTTTTGGGAGATGGGATTCAGCGTTAGGTACTTCAAAGACAGGAAATAATTGGTTATCGGATACCAAGGTGGCTGAAATTGTTTGGGAAGCCATTCACGGACGAAATGGAATAGATTATGTTCTTGACGCTTGTAGTATTATGCCAAATCATGTCCATATGGTACTCACACCACTGAAAATAGGAAAAGACTTTAAGCCACTCTCGGAAATTATGCAAGCACTGAAGGGTAAGACGTCCAGGCAGGCAAATATAATCTTGGGTCGAAATGGACAATTTTGGCAGCACGAAAGTTACGATCATGTTGTTAGGGATGATAACGAATTAGAACGAATTGTAAATTATGTGGTCGATAACCCTTCAAGTGCGGGGTTACCAGCGGTGTGGGTTTATAGCAAGGTAGAAGCAACATAGTAGGGCAAGAGGCCGGCTAAGGGTCAAGCTAAAGCTTAACCTATATGTGCCTGGTCAAGCTAAAGCTTAACTTACGGGAACGGGGTCAAGCTGAAGCTTAACCTACGGGAACGGGGGTCAAGCTGAAGCTTAACCTACATACAAAACTGCCTGGCCAAACAGTCAGGCAGTTTTGCGCGCACGAATTTTAAGTTTAATCCGCGGGTTGCAGTTTTGCCGCGGCAGCGGCTTTGAGGGCTTCCGCCTTGTCGGTGCGCTCCCAGGTCAGGTCCAGGTCATCGCGACCAAAATGGCCATATGCGGCCAACTGCTGGTAGATCGGACGGCGCAGGTCGAGTTGCTGGATGATCGCACCGGGGCGCAAGTCGAAATGCTTGGAGATCAGCTCTGCGATCTCATCGTCCGGGATGGCGCCGGTGCCGAAGGTTTCCACGTTGACACTCAATGGGTGGGCAACGCCAATGGCGTAGGCTACCTGGATCTCCACGCGTTCGGCCAACCCGGCTGCCACGATATTCTTGGCCACCCAGCGGGCTGCATACGCTGCTGACCGGTCAACCTTGGTGGGATCCTTGCCCGAGAAAGCGCCGCCGCCGTGACGCCCCATCCCGCCGTAAGTATCAACGATGATCTTGCGGCCGGTCAGACCTGAGTCGCCCATCGGGCCGCCAACCACGAATCGCCCGGTCGGGTTAACGAAGATTTTGATATCTTCATCCACCATCTCAGCCGGCAGCACCGGCAGAATTACATGTTTGATGACTTCCTTGCGGATGTCTTCCTGCGAGATTTCCGGGGCGTGCTGCGTGCTAATTAAAACCGTATCCACCCGGTGAGGTTTCCCATAGCGATACTCGACTGTCACCTGTGACTTGCCGTCCGGTCGCAGCCAGGGTAATGTGCCGTTCTTGCGCACCTCGGCCAGCTTGCGGGTCAAATTATGCGCCAGGTAAATGGGCATAGGCATCAACACCGGCGTCTCGTTGCAGGCAAAGCCAAACATCATGCCCTGGTCACCTGCGCCGACATCCTCGATACCATTGTCGGCTATCTGCCCGGCTTTTCCTTCTTGCGAATGATCCACGCCCAAAGCGATGTCGCCAGACTGTTTGGCAATTGCCACTTGCACAGCGCAGGTGTTGCCGTCAAAACCTTTGGCGCTGTCGTCATAGCCGATCTCGTTGACCACTTTGCGTACCAGATCATTGAAATTGATTTGCGCGCGGGTGGTGATTTCACCCAGCAGCATCACAAAGCCAGTTTTGGTAGCGGATTCGCAGGCGACCCGTGAATAAGGGTCCTGCGCCAGGCAGGCATCCAACACCGCGTCCGAGACCTGGTCGCACAGTTTGTCCGGATGTCCCTCGGTAACCGATTCAGAAGTAAACAGGTATTTGGGGGAGTTCATAAAAGTGGTGTTCATTAATCGTGTCCTCCATTTCGGATAAAAAAAGCCCCTTCTGAGACAAGGGGCAACCGAACGCATCGTATGTAACTGCCCTCTCATCTTCCAGAAATTCGATCTGCCGGAATTGGCACCTTTGAATACCCTTTTTAAACCACACCCAGGGTAATCAGGTTGTCGAGGCTTCACAGGGCCGGTCCCTCCGCCTCTCTGGATAAGAGCGCCTTTATGGGGCTTATTAGATTGTACCTGCTATCTTAACACAGGATTTTTTAGATGTCAATTCATCTTGGGTCACAAAAACGACACAACCGGTCATGATTGCATTCTTACCAAATTTCAGTCAGAGTGTGAAAAAAGTATTCCCCGGGAGATGTTTTCTTCCCGGGGAATGCGTTTCTAAGCTTGCGTAGGTATCTGGATCTTGTATTACAGCTCGGGTGAGCGGGCAGCGATTTTGGCCTTTACCGATTCGATGAACTCGCTGACCGGCAGGTCATTCTGGCGCGAGCCGTCACGGCGGCGCAGGGCGATCGTCCCGGCAGCTATTTCAGCGTCGCCGACCACAGCCATGTACGGCACTTTGAGAAGTTGTGCGTTGCGAATCTTGGCATTCATGCGGTCCGAGCCAAGGTCGGCGGTTGCGCGAATGCCAGCTGCGCGCATTTGTTTTGCCAGGGCTGCGGCGTATTCATTGTGCTGGTCGGTGATGGGCACAATGGTCACCTGGTCCGGCGAAAGCCAGACCGGGAAATTACCGGCATAATGTTCCAGCAGGAAGCCGACCATGCGCTCGTGGGTGCTGAGCGGGGCGCGGTGGATGCACAGCGGCACTTCATCTTCGCCAGCGCTGTTGACGAACGAAAGATCGAAACGGGCGGGCACAGCGAAGTCAACCTGGTTGGTGGCCAGCGAGAACTCCTTGCCGATGGCGCTCCAGATCTGCACGTCGATTTTGGGCCCGTAGAAGGCAGCTTCGTCAGCAGCCTCGACGTAAGGCACATTGTGATTGCGCATGGCGCTGCGCACCATTTCTTCAGTCTTGAGCCACAGACGTTCGTTGTCCACGTACTTTTTGCCCAGGCCATTTTTATGATGGGTTGACAGCCGCATGACGAATTTCTCGATGCCAAACAGGTCAAAATACGTCTGGTACATGGCGACAACGCCCATAAATTCCGATTCAAACTGCTGCTCCGAGCAGTAGATATGAGCGTCATTCATTTGCATGGAGCGCACCCGCATCAAACCGAAAAGCTCACCGCTTTTTTCATAGCGGTAGCAGGTGCCATATTCCGCCAGGCGCACCGGCAGGTCACGGTAGGAACGCTGCTTGCTGCCGAAGATTTTGTGGTGAAAGGGGCAGTTCATCGGTTTGACGTAGTACTTGACGCCTTCCAGTTCCATAGGTGGGTACATGCTCTCGGCATAATAGGGCAGGTGGCCGGAGCGTTTGAACAGGTCCTCTTTGGTCAGGTGGGGCGTGCGCACGCGGTCATAACCGGCTTCTTCTTCCATTTCCTTGGCCAGTTTTTCCAATTCCTCGATCATGACGCCGCCGCGCGGCAGCCATAACGGCAGGCCCGGGCCTACCTCGTCGTCGAAGATGAATATTTCCAGTTCTTTGCCTAGCTTGCGGTGATCGCGGCGTTTGGCTTCTTCCAGCATTTGCAGGTACTGGTTGAGTTCGTCTTTGGTCTTCCAGGCGGTGCCATACACACGTTGCAGTTGGGGGTTGTGTTCGTCGCCGCGCCAGTAAGCCCCGGCTATATTCATCAACTTGAAAGCAGATGGGTTGATTTTGGCGGTGTTGTCCACATGCGGACCGCGGCACAGATCCACGAACGTGTCGCTGGTGTAGATGGAGATCTCCGGCTTTTCGGTCAGTGGATTGCCGTGCTCGTCGGTCTCACCCAGTTCAAGGTCGTGAATCAGCTCGAGCTTGTAGGGCTGATCCTTGAAGATCTGGCGCGCTTCATCGGCGGTGACCACTTTGCGCACAAAGTCGTGGCGACCGGCGATGATCTGGCGCATGCGCTTCTCGAGTTTTTCCAAATCCTCGGGCGTCAGCGTGCGCGGCAGGTCGAAGTCGTAGTAGAAGCCATTTTCGACCGGTGGCCCGATGGTGTACTTTGCCTCCGGGAACATCTCGATCACTGCTTCAGCCATGATGTGGGCCAGCGAGTGGCGAATGCGATAAAGTTCGCTTTCGTGATAATTTTCCTGTTCTTCCTGTACCATGCGCGCCTCCGTAATTTCAAGTATTATATCAGGGTGAGACGCGTACGGCGAAAAAATTTTTACCCCCGGAGAAACGAAGTTCACCAAGAAAATAAAGTTTATTGCGAGAACCCGATAGACAATAAACTCGCCAAACATTCACCCAGTATACGAGTTAGAAAATTCACATTATTTTGCGAGGAACAATGATCTACCGACAGGCCGTCCCTTCCGATTTCCCCCGCCTGGCGCAAATGCGCTGGGATTTCCGCACTGAACTACTGACCGAACCGCCGCCGCCTGAAACCAGGGAAGCCTTCTTGCCGGTGATGCTGGATTTTCTGGAGGATGCCTACCGGAACGGCCGGTGGTTGATGTGGTTGGCGGAGCAGGACGGGGTTATCGTCTCGCACGTGTACATCGAGCGCATCCGCAAAGTGCCTCGTCCCACCAGCTTTGACGCCGAATACGGTTACCTGACCAATATGTACACCCTTCCAGCCTACCGCGGTCAGCAAATTGGCGCCAACCTGCTGCGTGTGGCGGTCGAGTGGGCGCGTGAGCAGCACCTGGAGATGGTCATCTTGTGGCCGGCCAGGGGGCGCGAGGCGTTTTATGAGCGCAGCGGGTTCATCGCCGAGCCGAAAGCCATGTCGTTGGAGTTGGAGGAGAGCTAGCAGGCAAGACCGCGCCCTGACTTATGGGTGCGTTCCGTCTTTGAACGCACCATTTATTGCTTAAATACCTTTAACATCTGGCCAAGGGTTCCGTTTAGGGTGCTTGGCATTGGTTGGTGCCCCTGGCAGTATGTGCTGGGGAAAAATGATTGGAATAGAGAACTCAATTCGGCTAAACGTTTGATTTACGTTTTTATTTTCACCTTGGGTTCCAATTCCCACTCCACCAACAAATATTCCTATTCCACCTTTCGCTACATCATTTTCTTCTATAACAACAGCAACGTTAAAATCGATCGAATTTTCTTTCAAAGTAATAAACTGATCAGAGGGACCATTATTTTCGCTGGCTGAATAATGGCCGTAAGGATTTAATAAAGCTCCTTTAGGAGTAATATCCTGGCCAGCAATAATAATCCCTTCGACTATTTGAATTATTGATTGTGACACGAACTCTTTAAGGTCCATTTTTTCTCCTAATCTTTTTTATATTGAATAATAGAAATTACCTTTGGGTGGACTGTAATGATCGACATTTCTATGAATTCCTTTCCGCTTTTTCTTAAAGTCGACAGTCATTAAATGAACATGGCAACAGAGTATTTTAGTTAATTGTACGATTTTCTCCAGCCGTTTGAGATGGCTTCTGATTCAGTACAAAACCACCGTTCGCCATATTCAGGATCGATATTAGTTTGCCAGTAATATTCTTGGCCGGGAATATGATAGATTTTCTCTCCCGATGCAATGGATATATTCCCTTTAATATCGCAGCCATCTTTATGATATGTGCACCCAGTCGGACAATTAGTACCTACTTGCCCTAAGTCAGAAGATCTTGATTCTGGATCGGAATCCCATTCGTTTCCACCCGCTTCTTGTGTTGCATCGTAGGCTGCTTCACCCGGAATATAATCAAAACTAGGTCCTTCTTTCCCCTCACGGATTTCCTGCTCCATTTCTAGGTCCTCTATATATTGATTATCCATAGGAAACAATGGGCCGTTACTACCTCCTCCATTACACCCTTTAGCCGCAATGACAAAAATAATTATTGCAGCCACCATGTATAAACATGAATAATCTTTTTGTTCATTAGTCTTTGTGGACAAAATGAATAATGCCCCCATAACATTTAAACAACGCTAAAAATAGTATATAACAAAAATTGCGTTTTGTATAACTGACTATTCACAGAAATTCCCAGTTGTAAGGTGGCATGATGACCGCAGGTCTCAGCACTCTCATTCGATTTCCGATAATGGCAAATCCACGTTCAATATGCTCAACGATTGGCTTCGACAGGCTCAGCCACCGAGACCTGCACTCTGAGCCTGTCGAAGGGGCACAGCAAAGAAAGATGGTGCGCTGAAGCGCCCCCTACGTAAATGTGGTAAAGCTTAGTCCGAAATAAGGTGCTCAAAACAGGCGTACACTCAGGTTAACTGCCCCCAGCCCGAGTATAATTACTCCATGAGTACACCGCCTATTGAAGTTCTCGTTACCGTTTCCTTTCCCGACGAATTAATCACGCCGCTGCGCCAGCTTTCACCGCGCCTGCGCATTACCCTGCAGCCGGCGCGCGCGCCGGAAGACATTTCTGCCGAGGTCTGGAATCGCACCGAAGTGCTTTATACCGACCGGCTGCTGCCGGCGCCAGACGCAGCGCCCAACCTGCGCTGGATTCAATTTCACTACGCCGGCATCGACCACGTTACAGGCAATCCGCTGCTGAACAAACCCAACCTGGCGATCACCACCCTGAGCGGGGCGGCTGCGCCGCAGGTGGCGGAATACGCCATCATGATGATGCTGGCACTCGGTCACAAAATGCCGGATTTGCACGTCAACCAGTTCAAGGCCGATTGGCCAAAAGATCGCTGGGAGCGATTCAAACCAATTGAAATGCGCGGCAGCACAGTGGGAATTGTGGGCTATGGCAGTATAGGGCGCGAGATAGCGCGTTTGCTGCAGCCCTTCGAGGTCAAAGTTTTGGCTGCAAAACGCGACGCGATGAAGCCACTGGACGACGGGTATACACCAACCGGCTTAGGTGATCCGGAAGGCGATCTGTTCACCCGGCTTTATCCGATCACTGCGCTCAAATCGATGGTAAAAACCTGCGATTTTGTGGTGGTATGCGTGCCATTGACCCCGCAAACGCGCAATTTGATTGGCGAGGCAGAACTGGCTGCCATGGGTCCCAATGCTTACCTGGTGGACGTCAGCCGCGGGGGGATCATCCAATCGCAGGCGCTGGTAACTGCCTTGCAGGAGAAAAAGATTGCCGGCGCTGCGCTGGATGTCTTTGCGGATGAACCACTGCCGCCCGCCAGCCCATTATGGAAGCTCTCCAATGTGCTCATTTCACCGCACATTTCGGGGATCAGCCCGCATTATTCCCGCCGGGCAGTTGCACTCTTCACCGATAATCTAGCGCGTTACCTTTCGGGCGTTAAATTGTTTAATCTGTATGAGCCGGAATTAGGCTATTAACTTCACCTACGGAATCTTCACCGGGAAGCCGATCTCATGTTCAAAGCAATCTTCTTCGACCTTGGCGGCACGTTGATTTATTTCGATACCTCATGGGAAACGATCCTGCACCAGGCAAATCTGGCGCTGGGAGTGCAGTTGAAGGAAGCCGGTGTTAGCATGGATCCCGCGCAGCTGGCTGCAGATTTCAACTGGCGCATGCAGAAATACTACGCTCAGCGCAGCAGCGATTATGTGGAGCACACCACTGAATTTGTACTGAACGAAATGTTGGCTTCCTATGGTTTGCCGGAAGTAAAGCCGGAGTGGACACGCATTGGTCTGGACGCCTTCTATCACACCTTCCAAAACCACTGGCAGGTTGAACCGGACACCATTTCTACGCTGGGGCGCTTGCGAGGTGTCGGCTACAAACTGGGGCTGATCTCCAATGCCGGCGACGCTGCCGATGTTCAGGCACTCATCGATAAAACCGGCCTGCGCCCGTACTTTGACCGCATCTGGATTTCTGCCAATGTGGGCGTGCGTAAACCTCACCCGCGTATTTTTGAAATTGCGATGGATTCACTCCATTGTTCACCGAAAGAGGCGTTAATGATCGGCGATACGCTTAATGCGGATATTCTGGGCGCCGCTAATGTCGGCATGTCCAGCATCTGGATCACGCGCCGCGCAGATATGCTGGAGAACAACCCATACCGCCTTTCGATCGTACCAGACGAAGTCATCCCCACCCTGGACGAACTGCCGTTGCTCCTGGCAAACTGGTAGGCGCTTAATTCAACGTTTCATCGGCCGGGCGCGGCGGCGAAAGCGGGGTTTCCGATTGGGACTCCGGTTCGCCATCCGCCAGCCCATCGCTCCGGTCTTCGATAAATGTCAAAAAAACCGACACCACCCGCGGATCAAATTGCTTACCACCGAGAGCAGTGATATGTTGGATGACTTTCTCTTTTTTCCAGCCTTTGCGGTAACGCCGGTTATAAATCAGCGCGTCCCACACATCCACAACCGCGAAAATACGTGCCGGTAGGGGAATTTCTTCGCCTTTGAGTTTATGCGGATACCCTGAGCCGTCCCACCATTCATGGTGCGACTGAGGGATATTCAAGGCGGGGCGCAGGAAGTCAATCGAGGACAGCATTTCGACCGAGTAGATCGGGTGCTTTCGCATGATCTCCCAGTCCATTTCTGTGAGGTTATCCTGCTTTTTCAAGATGCTGTCAGGGATAGCCATTTTACCGATATCATGCAGCAGCGACCCGCGCCGGATATGGAGTAAATCCTCACCGTGCAGGCCCATTTCACCTGCAAGCGCCACAGTCAATGCTGCCACCCGGTGCGAGTGGCCTTCTGTCTCGCCGTCGCGCAGTTCCAATGCGCGTGCCCAACCTTCGATGGTAGCATCATACGCCAGAGTCAAATCCAGGTTGGCGGTTTGCAGGTCTTTGAGTAGCTGAGCGTTATCGATGGCGATTGCCGCCTGGTTGGCGATGGATTCCAGGAAATTCATCCAGGCCGGATCGGCGCCAAGCGGCGAACGTTGAAAGATTTCCAATACCCCCAACACCTCACCTTTGGTAATCAGTGGGACGCCGATATATGCCGAAAAGCGTTCAGCTTTCACCCAACGCGGTGGGATAATTCCATCGACACCTTTGGACAGGTCATCAACTCGCAGCCATTTGCGCTGCATAACTACCCGCCCGGAAAAACCACGTCCGACTTCCAGACGCACATCACGGATGGAATTCGTTAAAAATCCTTGCCCGGCTGCGTAGACCAGTTGCCTGGTGTTTTTCTCCAACAAGAGCACCGCTGAGGCATCCACACCGAGCTGTGCAGTTACTTGCTCCAATAAAACGCGCAGCGTGAGGGGAAGGTCCATCGAGGCGGTGATGGCCATGTCCACGGCGCGCAGCGCTGCCATATGCTTGAGCTGCTGTTGAATTTGCTCTTCCGCCCGGCGTGCCTCGGTGGAATCCATAAACATGTCTAAAGTCGCGGGCTTGCCTTCCCACTCGATCAATACCGAATGAACAGTCACCCAACGCAGCTCCCGCGTTCGCGTCATGATGCGGAATGAATATTGCGAGAGGATGTCTTCGCCTCCCAGCCGGCGCTGGTAACGATCCATCACCATTTCCATATCAATAGGATGGATGGTATCCCGGATATCCATCCCGATGAACTCCTGGACGGTATACCCAAATATGTCAGCGGCGCGGGCATTGGCAAACACATACTGATCGCCGCAGGAGACGATCACCCCTTCCGTGGCGTTATCGACCAACAAGCGGTATTGGTTCTCGCTCCTGCGCAACTCTTCCGTGCGGGTCTTGATTCGGCGCTGGAGTGATCGGCTCCAAACTAGCACTACGACTAGCAGAATGAGCGCAATTCCCATCCCATATACATAAGGGTGGATGGTTAACCATGACGTTTCTTTTTGGTAAACACCGAACCATTTTTCCTGAATGTCATGCAGCACGCCGCTGGTATGAACCGTATAAAGGCCTTCGTTTATTTTCGCAAGAAGTTTGTAGTTTCCTTCGGCAACCGCGGCAGCGTATTTGCGGGTCATCAAATCAACCTCTACGCGCCGCAGGTTGGTGACATCCATGTACCTTATTAGATACTCGGCTTGATTACGGCTAAGAATGGCGCCGTCATAATTATTTTGTGAAAGCAGGCGGATAGCATCGGTGGGCTCATTGACTTGAACGATGCGGGAAGTAAAGCGTTCAGCGGCCAGATATTCGTAGACGACTGAATTGGAAATCACGATGATTTCCTTCCCGCGCACATCTTCCAATGTGCGGGCAGGTGAATCGTTACGTACATAAAGGTCGAAGGTCGTGTAGGTAATCGGAACGGAAAAATCAAGGTCAGTGTCGCGATTGGTCGAATATGCCAATCCTGCCAGCATGTCTACTTTTCCATCCAGTAGATCCTGGCGGGACTGCTGAGAATTTGTCAAAATAAACTGCACCTCAAAATCCATCGCACGTGCGATGGCCTTAACCAGGTCAACGGCAAAGCCGGCTGGTTGGCCATTTTCCAGGTATTCATACGGCGGATTGGAAGCGGATCCACCCACCCGGATCACCGGGTTGTCAGCTGGCGCGTCCGTTGACTGAAAGGGCGTTTCAACCGGTGACGGGTTCTGGGCGCTGACCCGGTTTTGCCGGGTTGACAGCAACGCTGCCCAGCCAGCCGTAACGGCAGCCAGAATGAGAATCGAGGTCCAATTTTTTATTCTAGTCGGGTTCATCGGTCATTAAATTAGCCCGGGTGAAATCCTGATTTGCAAAACCCGGTCGGGCCAACCGGACCACCAGAAACGAACGATAAATGCTGCCGGACAATTAGGTTAATTGTAAGGGGTTTTGCGATTATTTCATATGCCTGAAAACAATTACGTAATAGATAAAAGCGAAACTCGGCTTCGCCTGACGTTATTCCACCCCCCGGCTTGAAAATCAGGAAAGCAGGTCGCTGTTTGTCAGCGCTTGATCATGATCTTCCTCTTATTTCCCTGCGCATCACGCCTGAATGTTGTACAATGAGTTCATAAAATCCCCCTTTGCGACTCGACAATTTTTCAACCGAATCAAGGAGCTTAAGGAATGGCCACGTATAAAATCTTGCTGACCGATGGGCTTGAAGAGAATGGGCAGGTTATCCTGCGTGCAAACGCTCAGGTTGACAACAACCCAACCATCACCGCTGACGACTTGCTAAAAGTTGTTGGCGAGTATGATGCCCTGATTGTTCGCGGACGCACCAAAGTGACGCCGGCGGTGTTTGAGGCCGGTAAAAAGCTGAAAGTGGTTGGCAGGGCCGGCGTTGGCGTGGATAATATCGACCTGAACGCTGCCAAAGCGCACGGCGTGACCGTGGTCAATTCCCCCACTGCCACAACCCTGGCTGTCGCAGAGCTGGCGATGGCGCTGATGCTTTCAATCGTCCGCGACATTCCACGTGGCGATGCCGGAATGAAAGCCGGCAAGTGGCTTAAGAAAGAAATGGAAGGCACCGAACTCTGGCATAAAAAGCTGGGTGTGATCGGGTTTGGCCGCATCGGTGAGGCCACTGGCAAACGCGCTGCCGCCTTCGACATGGAAATCCTGGGCTATGACCCGCTCATTCCGGCCGATGAAATCGTCAAACGTGGCGGAAAGCCGGTTTCTTTTGACGAATTGTTAGCCGAATCCGATATCATCACCATGCACCTGCCGCTGACCCCCGAATCGAAGGGAATGCTCAATGCAGCTGCCTTCGCGAAAATGAAAGATGGTGTACGTATCATATGCGCCGCGCGCGGCGGTGTGATCGATGAGGAAGCGCTGCTGGCTGCTCTGGAATCGGGCAAAGTAGCTGCAACCGGTCTGGACGTATTCGCCACCGAACCCCCGGGCCTGACTGCTCTGATTAGCCACCCGCACGTGGTTTGTTCTCCACACATTGGCGCTCAGACGGCTGAGGCCCAGGTTCGGGCAGCGGATGATATCGCCCATGAAGTTCTTGCCGCGCTGGACGGCAAGGGGCTGCGCTGGAAAGTTGCCTGAAGATCATGTAAAATTACAGGGTGGTCGGTAAGACATACCCTGCCTAAATGTTCTCCAAGATTTGAGGGGCGGGTCGATGTACCCGCCCTTTTTTTGACTTAATTTTGTAATCATCGAAAATACGGAGGAGCCAGATGAAGGAAAAGTTAGCAGCTTTCAAAGTTGAAATGGGCGAGATTTGGGACCTCAATATGGCTGGAGCGTTGCTTGGCTGGGACCAACAAACCAATATGCCCCCAAACGGTGCTGAGGAACGCAGCGAACAGCTGGCAACCCTAACGAAAATTGCGCATCACAAGGCAACCTCAGATGAAATTGGCAAGATGCTGGATGAACTGCTGGTCTATGCCAGGAGCATGGAGCCCGATTCAGATGACGCGCGGCTCATTCGACGTTCGAAAATCGATTTCGATAAAATGACCCGCGTTCCATCCGAAAAAATAGCTGAGTTCGCTCGAGTCACAACTCTGGCGCAAGAAAAATGGGTGCAGGCTCGGGCTAAATCGGATTTTTCGATCTTCCGCCCACACCTTGAACGCATTGTCGAACTGCGCCGGGAATATGCCGATTATTTCAAACCTTACGACCACGTCTATGACCCACTGTTGGATGATTTCGAGCCGGGTCTCAAAACCGCTGACGTGAAAGACATTTTCTCCCGCTTGCGCCCGCAGCAGGTTGAGCTCCTCCAGGCGATCGCAGCTCGCCCGCAAGTTGAGGATGACTTCCTGCACTTGAAATATGACGACAAAAAGCAATGGGATTTTGGCGTGGATATCATCACCCGCTTTGGTTATGACTGGAATGCTGGGCGGCAGGATCGTTCGGCGCACCCGTTTACCACCAGCTTCGGCATTGGAGATGTGCGCATTACAACCCGCATCCTGGAGAATCTGGTCAGTTCGGGCTTGTTCAGCACCATGCATGAAGCCGGTCACGGCATGTACCAGCAAGGACTGGCTTCCAACCTGAGCCGGACTATCCTGGCCAACGGTGCATCCATGGCGGTGCACGAGTCGCAATCCCGCATGTGGGAAAACCTGGTTGGCCGCTCGCGCGCGTTCTGGCGTTTTTTCTACTCCAAACTCCAGGCGGTTTTCCCTGCCCAGCTGGGGAATGTTCCTATGGAAAAATTCTATAAGGCAATCAACAAGGTTGAGCCGTCTTATATCCGCACCGAATCAGACGAAGCGACCTACAACCTGCATGTCATGCTGCGGCTGGAGCTGGAAATTGCCCTGATGGAGGGTACCTTGAAAGTGGCAGACCTGCCGGAAGCCTGGAATACACGCATGCAGGAATATCTTGGCATCACCCCGCGCAACGACAGCGAAGGCGTTTTGCAGGATGTGCATTGGTCCGGTGGAATGATAGGCTACTTCCCCACTTATGCGCTCGGGAACCTGGTTTCTGTCCAACTCTGGGATGTTATCAACCGAGATATACCCGATCTGGAGAGTCAGATCGAAAAGGGTGAATTTGGCGCCCTGCTTGGCTGGCTGCGCGAGAAGGTGCATCGTCACGGCTCCAAGTTCGATCCGCAGGAACTGGTACAAAAAGTTACAGGCTCCAAGATCGATCCGCAGCCGTATGTTGGTTACCTGTGCACCAAATACAGCGACATCTATGGTTTGTAAGGCATAGTGGCTCTATGAGGCTCAAATGAAATTTGGCATTGTACTGCCCAATTACGGCCAGGACGCCACGCGATTGGCGATCGTTGATACTGCCCTGGCGGCTGAAAGCCTGGGGTATGACTCGGTCTGGACGACCGATCATCTTGCGCTGCCACAAGAAGATGCTCAGGTTTACGGGTTGATTTACGAGGCGATTACCACGTTGGCCTACCTGGCAGGCAGTACCAGCCGCATCCGCCTGGGGATTTCCGCGCTGGTTCTCCCTCAGCGCAACCCGGTTGAGGTTGCCAAAGAATTGACTACCCTGGATGTCCTGTCGGGCGGGCGGGTGAACCTGGCAACCGGAATCGGCTGGTCAGCGGGAGAATATCAGAACCTTGGCCAGAATTTTCACAACCGCGGCAAACGCATGGACGAAGCGCTCAAAGTGTTGCGTACCCTGTGGCGCGGAAATAAAACCGTTTCTTTCCAAGGGAAATACTATAATTTTGACCAGATCGCCTTTGCGCCGCAACCTATTCAGCCCGGCGGACCGCCGCTGTGGGTCGCCGGCGGCTCTCAGGCGGCGCTCAAACGCGCTATCTATTACGCAGACGGCTGGCACCCGCATATGAAGGCCCCCGAGGATCTCGCTGAAGCCCTGAAACCCGCTCGCAAGCTGATCGGTACTCGCCCATTTACGGTATGCCTGCGAATGCGGGCTGAATTTACCGCCCAGCCGGATCCTGCTACTACACTCGTTGGCAGCCCGGCGGATATGATCGAGAAACTGAAAGCTTTCCAGAGCGCTGGCGCCGGCTACGTCATCCTGTTCTTCCCCGGGCAGACCAAGGGCGTGCGGGAGCGGGAAATGCAGACTTTTGCCAAAGAAGTCATGCCTGCCCTATTGGATTAGCCCGGCCTACAATTTAATAACAATTTGAATATTGAAGGGCCCCAGAGCCGGTACGTCGTTTAACCGGTATATAATCGCTTTATGATCTCGACGGGGTTCAAGTGGAAACTTAAACTGGCAACTTTGATGCTGGCAGTTTTGCTGATCAGCGCTGGATGCCAGTCGGAAGCAGCGCCTGGCTTGCGTAAAACCAGCCCGGTCGAGCGAATCCCGGTGACAGGCACCCCTGTGGACCTGCCTGCACTGCCGGTTCCAGTTTCAACTGAAACACCTTCACAGGGGACCCCGGTGAACCTCGCAGTTCCACCGGTCGAACTGGTTATTCCCAGCCTATCCGTGGTAGTCCCAACCCCTACGCTAACGACCGAAACCCTGCCTTCGCCGACTGCTACGATGCGTTCTTTCCGACCAGCAAGCGCCACACCCCCGCCGCAGCTGGCGAAAATGCGGATCACCAGGCCCGGTCCGTACTCGAAGCTCTCTTCACCGATACAAATGGAAGCCTTGATCAACTTGGGGGATGATGGGCTGGTGTATGTGGATTTAATTGGCGAGGATGGCCGTTTGATGGTCAGCGAAGTGCTGGATTTTCGCAATTATGACGCCAAGAACTTTTACATCTCTCCCGAAATTCCATTCCAGATCAACAGTGCGGCGGAACTCGCCCGGCTGGTGGTTTACACCAGGGACATGTTTGGCCAGATGATCTCGCTGGTATCTGTGGATGTGCTGCTGATGCAAATGGGCGGCAGTGACTTTACTCCACCCGAGGTCGAGCTTGAGCCGTATTGGGTGGACACACCGCGCGAGGGTACGCTAATCACCGGTGGAACGGTGACCATCAACGGTAACGCCCGGCTGGTCAATAACAATCCATTGATCATCGAATTGATTGACGAAAAAGGTATAATAGTCGGTTCCGGCGAGGTGCAGGTCTCTCAACCTTCGGACGGGATCACGCATGTGCCGTTTCAAGTAGATGCACCCTACAGCGTCACTCACCGTGTGCGCGTGCGCCTGGCCATCCACCAGGAGAGTGCAACCCGCATCCCGGGAGTGGTTTGGATGTCTTCGACGATCCTGTTTTTAGAACCTTAGCCTGGTTGGGGGTTGTTCGAGCTGTTCAATTGCGCCTGGAAAGCCGAGTCTTCACGCAGGCTGGCCAGGTCGCCGTCTTCACGCGCCCAGTTTACTAAATCCGGGCGTAATGAAAAACTTTTGGCAAGGAATTCTGTTGCCCGTTCACTGTCGCCTGTGAGCGCATAAAAACAAGCGCGGTCGTAATACACCGTTCCGAACGACCAGGGAGAGTCATCGATGGCCGTGATGTCTTTTACCATTTGATCCTGGAGTTGGTTTACCTTGTCGATATTGCCAAGTTTAAGGTATGCATCGGTGATGTGGTAGAGCGGATGAAAGTAACCGTCGTTAATCGCGTATCCCAAAAGGGTGCGGTTTTTCAGATGAGGGTGAAAGTTTGGTTTACGAAAATCTTCTTCGCTAAAGCGCGCCAGGGCCATTGGGAAAGCTGACAAAACAGTTTCTGCTTCCCGGAGCAGCGCTTGGATCGATAGATTTTTGGTCTCCTCGAAGTTTTGCCGGTTGCATTCCTCGTATCCGGGATATTCGGGCGGATTTTGACCGCGTGAAAGATATGAAAGCGTTTCAACCGAGCGCCGCCGCCAGTAGGTGATGTGCGAAATGCGGTCTTTGGGCGCCCACTGCTCATAGGTGCCAGTAGCCTGGCGCTCACCCTCGCTTAAAGAGTTCAAAAACTCCATTTCAAGGCGGTGAGCCTTTTTGATCAAGCCCATCAGATGGGAAGGAATGTCTTTGGGTGGCATATTTGTCCTTTCAGCTTACTCGCCGATGATTTTGACCAGGATGCGCTTGTTGCGTCCCCCATCGAACTCACCATAAAAGATTTGTTCCCAGGGGCCAAAATCCAGCCGCCCGTTGGTCACGGCAACCACCACTTCACGCCCCATGACCTGACGTTTCATATGAGCATCTGCGTTGTCCTCGCCGGTAGCATTGTGGCGGTATTGCCCTACCGGCTCATGCGGCGCCAGTGACTCGAGCCAGCGGTCGTAATCAGCGTGCAGCCCGGCTTCGTCGTCGTTGATGAATACCGATGCGGTGATATGCATGGCGTTGACCAGCGCCAGCCCTTCGCGGATACCACTTTTCCGCAGGCAATCTTCAATTTGATCGGTGATGTTCACAAATCCACGGCGGGACGGGATATTAAACCAGAGTTCTTTGCGATAGCTTATCAACCAGGTTCCTCCAGCGGTCAGCGACCCAGGGTGTTGCGCCGCCTGGCCATGAACAGCGATTGCACATTGACCGGTTCCTGCCCTTTTTCCGGGTGGGCGCGCGTGTAAGTGCCGTCCGGGTTCATCAAGCGCGCCTTGGTATTATCCTGCATGTAGGGTTCCAGAATCTGGGTACGGATATGGCGAATCATGTTCAGATCTTCCACCGGGAAAAGCACCTCCACCCGCTGGTTGAGGTTGCGCGGCATCAAGTCGGCGCTGCCCATGAGGATTTGTTCATTGCCGCCGTTGTGGAAATAGTAAATGCGGCTGTGTTCCAGGTAACGACCTAAAATACTGATCACCCGGATGTTCTCGCTCAATCCTTTGATACCCGGGCGCAATGAACTAATTCCGCGGGTGATCAGATCGACGCGCACGCCGCATTGCGAGGCCAGGTAGAGTAACTGGATCATCGGTTTATCGACCAATGAATTCATCTTGAAAATGAGGCGGGCAGGGGCGCCGTTGCGGGCCATCTCTATTTCGCGCAGCACCATCTCCTCAAAGCGTTCTCGCAGGTTGATCGGTGCAACCAGCAGCTTGCAGTAGTCGGATTTGAAGGAATAGCCGGTCAGATAATTGAACAGGTCGGTAGCATCGGCGCCAATTTGATCATCGCAGGTAAACATGCCAATATCTTCGTACAACTGGGCAGTGACATGATTGTAATTGCCGGTGCCCAGGTGCACATACCGGCGAATATGTTCGCCTTCCTGACGAACAACCAGGGCTATTTTGGAGTGAGTTTTTAGGCCCAGCAGGCCATATGTGACATGTACGCCTTCCTGCTCCAGCAAGCGGGCCCAACCGATGTTGCTTTCTTCATCGAAGCGGGCTTTTAATTCCACCAGCACTGCCACTTGTTTGCCGTAATCGCGGCGTGCTTCCAGCAAAGCCTGTACCACCGGCGAATTAGACCCGGTGCGGTAGAGGGTTTGCTTGATCGCCAGGACTTTTGGGTCGCGCGCTGAAGTGCGCAGGAACTCGACGACCGGTCGGAAAGAGTCGTAGGGGTGATGCAGCAGGATGTTGCCAGTTCGGATGGCGGTGAAGATCGCGTCATCCGGCGATTCTTCCTCGAAGTGCAGCACCGGGGGAGTTGCCGGCGTGAACGGGCGGTCTTTTAGTTTATGGCGTTCGATGCGCGTCAACTGGATCAAGCTTGTCAGCACCATGGGACTGTCAATGGTATACACATCATTGCGGTCCACCTTCATGTTGTTGACCAGGATATCCTTTAGAAAATCCGGCATATCCTTGCGAATTGCCAGGCGCACCACCACGCCAAAGCGGCGTTTGCGCACCGATTCTTCCATGGTTTCCAGTAAATCCGAAGCTTCCAGCTCCTGAATTTCCATGTCCGCATTGCGAATTACATGAAATGGATGGACTTCCATTACCTTAAGCCCCGGGAACAAAGTAGCAATATTGGCGCTGATCAAATCGGACAGCCAGATAAAATAATGATGATAAGGCACTGTACCATCTTTGCGCAGCCCGCCGGACGAGCGCTTTACCGGCACCAACTGGGGCAGGCTATCGGGTACTTTGATGCGGGCGAACAATGTTTGCCCGTCTCTACCCTCCAGCAGCACTGCCAGATTCAAACTTAAATTGGAGATATGCGGAAAGGGGTGTCCAGGGTCAAAAGCCAAAGGTGTGAGCACCGGATATACGACTTCGTGAAAATAGGCATCCACGATTTGCCTCTGGCGCATGGCGAGGGTTTTATGCGCGCGAATGTGAATTCCAGCCGCGTCGAGTTCCGGCATCAATTCCTTATGCCACAACTCCCGGCTTTCTTCCATCAGTTTTTGCACCACCTTGCGTACTTCGACCAATTGTTCAGCGGCAGTCAGGCCGTCAATGGACAGGTCTGGTACACCCTCGTCGCGCTGCATGATCAACCCGCCGACCCGCACCATAAAAAACTCTTCCAGGTTGGATCCCAAAATAGCGAGGAATTTTACCCGTTCCAGCAGCGGATTGGTCAGGTCTTTGGCCTCATCCAGCACGCGTCGTTGAAATTCGAGCATGCCAAGCTCGCGATTGATGTAAAGCTTGGGATCATCCAGGTCGATATGATCCGGAAATATGGTTTCGAGTTGCGCCATTCGAACGGTGGTCGAGGTTGCTTTTTTTCTCTTCATACAAATCCCGCTTGTGATATTGGTGGGGAGTTAAGAATTTTCGCGTCTGGCCAGCAGTCCAAACCCGACCAGCAGCGCACCGACAGCAAAAATACCGCCCAGGACATACCCGATGGTTCGGTCGAGCAGATTCGCTGGCGATTCCGACGCCTGAGATGTGGGCGTCAGGATTGGCGCGGTTTGCGTGGGTGATGGAGTTGGCCTGACGGTTGTAGCAATGGCTTCGGCAGGCTCAGCCAGCGGTACAGCGGTCACTGAGCTTGTCGAAGTGGCGACAGGCTCAGCCGGCGATGAGGTGGTACCCTGAGTTTGACTAAGCGTCGGCTGGGGCGTTACCGGAATATTTAGCTTTTGCCCAACCCAGACAACCTGTTGCTCTGGCGACATCTGGTTGAAACGCAGAATATCGACAATGTGGGTGTTGTAGGCGATGGCAATGCTCCATAGGGATTGCCCCATTTTTACTTCATGAATTACCGCGCCGTCAGCCGCTGGGGTGGCGGTAACCACCGGGATGATCCACTGGGCAGCCGGAGCGGTCGGTTGGGCGCCAGTTGACCCTGGCAGTTGGGTGCTTGATGCACCAGAGCCGGAAGTGTAAGCCGCATGCACAATGTAATAAATGGAACCGTCAGCAGCCGTGGCCACCCCCGCACCGATGTGCTGGTAAGCCGGCTTGACCATCGGAATCATGTGGTCGGCGTCAGACCACATCCAGGCCAGGTCTTCCAGGCTTATGGGTCCGATGGCAAAATTTTCGGTCGCCCAGGCACTCGCCCCACCGCCGTAACCGGCTGCCATGACCCGCCCGCGTACATCCCCGATGTGCCAGCCCATGCGGTTAGCCGCCATAATCTCTGCGGAGGATTGGGCTGTGCTCATCAGGATGCTGCTGACCTCCAGCGCCGGCAGGCCGTTGCCGATGCGGATATTGTTGACCAGGGCAATCAGGTCATAGGCGGTGATATTGCTACCCGATTGCGCCGTTGCCGGAGTTGCCCATAGTGCGGAAAGCAGCAATACCAGCAGGCATGCGATTTGAAAGTGTTTTATGGAACCGGCCATTTCGTCAATTATACGGTAAGAACCCGGGCAGGGTACAATTCCGTATATAGACCAGGAGAATCAAAATGAACCGAAAAAATGTGATTGCAGCCGTATGGCTGATTGGTCTTGGCTTATTGTTCATGGTTGACTACATCTGGCCCGGAATTTTGATCCTGATCGGCATTACTATGATCGTTAATACCACCATGCGCGATGAACCGACCATCATGCCGCCAACGACTACCCTTCGACAAGCTCAGGGAGCGGCTCCTACCCCGCTGGCTGCCCACAGGGCAATCTGTGATTGAGCCTGTCGAAGCCAGAGTCGCCGACCCTTCGACAAGCTCAGTGACCACGCCTTATGAGCCACCGTCGGCTGAACCTGTCGACGCTTCGACCAGCTCAGCGACCGCCGCTCCCAACGAACCGCTCCCGGCTATTCTGGCTTCTGCAGCGGACCGTCTTTACCTGGCGAGCCTGTTACCCGAAAATTGCCCGGCGTGTAACGCGCCATTGCGCGCGAATGCTGAAAAACTGGAGTGGCACGAAGATAATTCGGTCAGTTGCATGTTCTGCAGTTATCGGTTGACAGTTAAGGCAGGGTAAGGTTAACGTGCTATAATAGTGTAAGAAATACACTATTTGTATCGGAATGGCTAAAAGAAACGAGTCGGCATAGAAGCCGACCCCTACGGGCGAGTTGAGTTCCACCCTAACCAGCTTTTGGGATAGCCCAACGGAACGATGCCGTAATGCGGTTAATAAGATTGGAGAACGTCACATGTCCCCATCTTTACTCGAACGCAGCAAACCATTTTTGATATTTCTGGACGAATGGACGGCAGCTTTGCCGCTGATTTCGCTCCATCATGCTATTCAAGAGCCGCAGCGTACCGCGATCATCTCAGTAGATGTGATCAACGGTTTTTGCACCATAGGCCCTTTATCCAGCCCGCGAGTGAATGCCCTGGTTGAACCCATTGTCCGTTTATTCAGCGCAGCCTGGGATCTGGGCGTACGCCATATTTTGCTCAGTCAGGATACCCATGAGCCGGATGCCGTGGAATTTGGCGCCTGGCCGCCGCACTGCGTGCGCGGCACCGCCGAAGCGGAAACTGTGGCTGCCTTCAAAGCGCTGCCTTTTTTCGATCAAATGGTGCTACTGGAAAAGAATTCGATATCGACCGGGCTGAACACCGGTTTGAACGAATGGCTGGCAGCACACCCGCAGGTGGATACGTTCATCGTGGTGGGTGATTGCACCGACCTATGCGTTTACCAGTTGGCCATGCACCTGCGGTTGGATGCCAACTCGCGCCAGCTTACCCGACGGGTTATTGTGCCGGCGAATGCGGTGGATACTTATGACCGCACGGTGGAAGTTGCCCGTGCACAAAGCGGTCTGCCGCATGACGCCGAGCTGCACCATGCTTTTTTTCTGTATCACATGGCGTTGAATGGTATCGAGGTGGTTGATAGGTTGATTCTTAATAACCAGTAGCAGCGAGGCGGAGAAAATTATCTCATCGTACAACGCTGTGGCAGCCTCACCATAAGGCAGGTGCAACGCACCGAAACCAGGTGCATCGCACCAAGACCGAGGTCAAGATCAGGTGCAAAGCACTAATAACCTACTGTTCCGGATTCTCCCAGACGCGTACCTGGTCCACCCGGATGGTGAACTTATCGGTCTCACGAGCGCCGACAAACATACCAAAATAACCGGTTGTGAAGGTGCTGTCCCGTACCTCGGTTAACTGCTGCCCGTTGGCGTATAAGACCAGGCGGTCGCCGATAGCCATCAGCCCCAGACGATTCGTCTGGCTGGGGCCGGCGTTGACAGCAGCACTGGTTTTCCATTCCACCAGGTTGACCATCTCGCCATTGGCGCCAACACTGGCATTCCAGCGTCGCAGCGAATACTTACCATCGCAGGTGAAGCCGAATATGTAGCCGCGGTCCGGGGAATTAAGTTGGGGAACACGCGCGATGACGCCGTAACGGTCGTCGCCGCTACAGTCGTTAACCTGAAAAATGGCTTCCAGATAAAAAGTGGTCTCTTCGGGGAAAGTCATCCGCCAGCCGTCCGTGGTGGAAAGGCCGGTCAACTGCATGGCGCCACCCGAGAACGCGATATCGGTAAATTGGTCGGCTCCAGTTGGCCAGTAATTGGAGTTATCCATGGTGTCGCTCCAGTCAGCGCCGCCTAACTTAGTGGTCGGGTCGCTGGCAGGCGGGATGTAGGTGCTGGTGGGTTGCCCGGTTGGCGCAATTGTTGCTGTGGCAGAGGGAGCAATGGTGGGCATTACCAGTGGGGTCGCAGAAGGCGCGCTGGTCGCTGTAGGTACGCTGGTTGCAGTTTCGACCATCCCTGTTGTCGGCGACGATACGATGGTGGGCAGCAGCGGGGTTGGAATTTGACCTCCGGCCTGACTGGTGGCTGTTGGCATGCTGGTCAAGATTTGCGCAACCCGGGTGGCCATTTCAGAATCTTCCGGAATAGCGGTTGGGGTGTTGATCAGACTGCAGCCTGAAAGTAGGATAGCAAGTACGAGAATGGGTAGGATCTGCTTCATGGTGCAATCACTCCTGTTATTATTGCCAGGCCGAATTAGCCTGCCAATATCAAGACGGATTTGCCCGTTGTTGAGTTCCTTTGACCGTCACTACGACTTATAACCAATCATCCGTAAAAACCCCTTGCGCCAAGCGATATCCTCTTCACCCTCCACACCAAGGGGACTAAAGCCGTCGATCACCCCCAGGATGCCGCGTCCCTGATCGCTTTCCGCCACAACCACCTGGGTAGGGTTGGCAGTGGCGCAGTAAATATGGCAAACCTCCGGGACGGCTCGCACTGCGTCAAGGATGTTGACCGGGTAAAAGCCTTCGCCCAGGAAGAGAATGAAGCTGTGACCGGCGCCGATCGCCTGCGCGTTTTTTTGTGCCAGAGCAATCATTTCGGGGTTCGTCCCGCTCCAGCGAATCAGCCGCTTGCCGGATGCTTCACAGAAGGCCAGCCCGAATTGGATACCCGGTACGTGGGTGACCAGAGTCTCGTGGATATCTTCGACGGTCTTAATAAAATGCGATTGCCCGAGAATGAAATTCGTATCTTCCGGATTTTCGATTTGAACCAGCTTTAGTTCCATCGCTTCCCTCCGCGTTTTGGAGTCATTCCTATTGTACCCGAGAGCGCGTGAGTAGGTTGGGTAGAACTTTCGGTTGTCATGGCGAGGAACGAAGCCTTCCGCGCAATACCAAAGAGCGACCTACGGATCAATCCGCAAGACATTTAAAAGACGTTCTAAAGCGCCGTGTTCTGGACGATCATTGCGAACCGCTGCACTCGCTGCGTTCGCTCGATGACAGGTTCTCAGAATGTTAATATGTCTTCTTCGCATCAACGAAAAAAATGATTATACTTCGGCATCCTTACACTAGAAATTGGAATAGCCAAATGACTGAAGATCGCAAACACATTGACCGGGTATTCCGGTTTTTTGACTGGGTGATGGCGCTGTTTGTCACCATATTAATTATCAGTAACGTCGCGTCATCGGCGAAAATCGTGGACTGGGGATTTTCAGTGTTTGGCTTGCGGTTTGCATTCGATGCGGGTACTATTCTGTTTCCGGTCAGCTATATCTTCGGCGATATACTGACCGAAGTTTATGGTTTCAAGCGTTCCAGGCGGGTGATCTGGACCGGATTTGCCATGTTGGCGCTTTCCGCTGTGGTGTTCTGGCTGGTGCGCATCATGCCGGGTGAAGCCATGTGGGAAGGCTACGCCGGGCAGGGGGCTTATGATGCCATTCTAGGCGGCATGAGCACCGGCGGGATTGTGCTGGCAAGCCTGATCGCGTATCTTGTGGGCGAATTCAGCAATTCGACCGTTCTGGCAAAAATGAAAATTGCCACCCAGGGACGCTTTTTGTGGATGCGCACCATCAGCAGTACACTGGTGGGCGAGGGGGTGGACACGGTCATCTTTATCCTGGTTGCCACCCTGGCTGGAGTTTTCCCCTGGGAACTGTTCGGCACGCTGGCAGTCACCAATTATGTTTTCAAAGTGGGTATCGAAGTATTACTGACCCCGCTGACCTATAAACTGGTCAACTGGTTGAAACGGGCTGAAAACGAAGATTACTACGACACGCAAACGCGCTTCTCACCGTTTGCGGTCGATTAATCAACGCTCTCGGGGATGCCTTTTGCTTGCAACCCCTCGATGACGACCACGTATTCGCCGCGAATCTGCTCGGTTTTAAATCGTTCCACCAATTCACCGAGCCGCCCGCGATAGAACGTCTCGAACATTTTTGTCAGGTCGTTGGCGACTGCTGCGCGACGGTCGCCGTACACCGCCAACGCATCATCCATGAAGGCGATTAGGCGGTGCGGGCTTTCGTAAAATATAAGGGTATGCGGTGACGCAGCATCCACCTGCAAAAAGCGGCGGCGTGCGCCGGACTTGCGCGGCGGAAAACCGCGAAAAGTGAAGCTGTGCACCGGCAGGCCGGAAAGGATCAGTGCCGGGATCAGCGCGGTTGGACCCGGAACGGCGGTCAACGGCAGCCCGGCTTGCAGGACACTGCGCACCAGTAAAAAGCCCGGATCGGAAACACCCGGAGTGCCGGCATCCGTCACCAGCGCGACGGATTTGCTTTCATCCAACAGCGCCAGGATTTTAGGTAATGCGCGCTCCTCATTATCTTCCCGGAACGAGATTTGCGGCTTTTTAATATTGAAGTGCTTGAGCAGTATGCCCGTTTTACGGGTATCCTCGCTGATAACATAGTCAACCGAGCGCAGGGTGTCGAGCGCGCGCTGTGCGATGTCACCCAGATTACCGATGGGGGTCGAGACCAGATAAAGCATAGGTTTTTTATCCCTTAATCGTCCGATATATGCGCATAGCCGGAAGATGAGCCAAAACTATTGGATTACAATCCCGCTTAAATCTTCAGCCGGGTGCGGGTATTCCATATTCAATTTCTTCAAGGCATCTACCAGCACACTGGCAACGACCAGGTTGCGATACCATTTTTTATTCGCCGGGACGATGTACCAGGGAGCCTCGACTGTGCTGGTCTTATTGAATACATCCTCATAAGCCTCGATATATTTATCCCAAAGGGCGCGCTCCTTCAAATCGCCCGGGTTGAATTTCCAGGTCTTGGTCGGGTCGTCCAAACGCGCCTGAAGGCGCTCTTTTTGCTCGTCCAGATCGATGTGAAGGAAGAACTTTAGAATGATCGTTCCTTCCTGAACCAGGTGACGTTCAAACTCGCGGATCTGGTCGTAGCGTTTCTTCCATACTATCTCGGGAACCAGTTCATGAACGCGGACAACCAAAACGTCTTCATAATGGCTGCGATTGAAAATGACGATTTCACCCTTGGCGGGAGTTTGCTTGTGGATACGCCATAAATAGTCATGATCCAACTCCTCGGGGGTGGGCACCTTAAAGCTGGCAACCCGCACTCCCTGCGGGTTGACGCCTTCGAACACGTGGCGGATGACTCCATCCTTACCGCTGGTATCCATGCCTTGCAGCACCACCAGGACGCGGTGCCTGTGTTCGGTGTAAAGGAGTTCCTGCAGTTTCTCCAACTCCTGATTCAGCTCGCCAAGCAGTTCCAATCCCTCGTCTTTTTCGTCGGTGTATTTGCCTGCGTCGCCCGGATCGATGTGCTTTAAATGGACTTTTTCGTCTTCTTTTACGCGATAACGCTCCATGCAGCACCTCCCTGATGGCTTAATGGGTACGGTTGGATTATAACCCGGGCCAGACAACGAATGCATAGGCTTGAGCAAACTGAAATTTGTCCTACGTGTAGGATAAGCTTCAGCTTGCCCAATCGCCAACCTGTTGGCTGGCACTGGACAAACTAAAGTTTGTCCTACGTGTAGGGTAAGCTTCAGCTTGCCCAATCGCCAACCTGTTGGCTGGCACTGGACAAACTAAAGTTTGTCCTACGTGTAGGGTAAGCTTCAGCTTGCCCAATCGCCAACCTATTGGCTGGCATTGAACAAACTAAAGTTTGTCCTACGTGGAAGGTAAGCTTCAGCTTGCCCAATCGCCAACCTGTTGGCTGGCACTGGACAAACTAAAGTTTGTCCTACAGTTGCCAAACTGCTTAACTTAAATCCTGGCGGCCGGCGAGCGCCCGCAGCAGGGTGTTCTGATCGGCATATTCCAGGTCACCGCCAACCGGAAGGCCGCGCGCCAGGCGCGTGATGCGCACCCCCAACCCGGCCAGCTGCTGCTGCAAATATAACGCGGTGGCGTCGCCTTCCATACTCGGGTTGGTCGCCAGAATAATTTCGCGCACCTTGCCGGTATGAACGCGCTCCAATAACGGTTTGATTTTTAAATCATCGGGACCAATGCCCTCGATGGGTGAAAGCACGCCATGCAGAACGTGATACCGCCCAAAATACCCGGCGGTGCGCTCCAGCGCCAGCACATCCAGTGGTTCTTCCACCACGCACAGCATGCCTTCGTCGCGCTTGTCGCTGACGCAAATCTCGCATTTGGGTTGGTCAGAGCGAGTGATGTTGAAACACTCCTCGCACAATCCGGTGGAGGATTTCAATGCAGTCAACGCTTCTGCCAACGCTAAAGAGACCTCTTCCGGCGCGCGCAGCAGGAAAAATGTCAGGCGCGAGGCCGTTTTGGGACCAATGCCGGGTAAGCGCTCCAGCGCCAAGGTCAGATTTTCAATCGGTTCCGGCATCACTGGCATGAAATCGCTCGCCTTTGGTTTACAGTCCCAACCCGGATAAACCGCCTGCCAGCGGGCCCATGCGGTCTTCTGCCAGCTTGCGGGACTGGTCCAGCGCCAGATTGACGCCGCTCAAAATCAGGTCCTGCAGCATTTCCGCATCTGCATCCTTGAGCAGGTCGGGGTCAATTTCGATCCCCTTGCAGACTTGCGCGCCGGTCATGGTCACCTTAACCGCGCCGCCGCCAACCGTAGCGGTCACGGTTTCCTCTGCCAGAGCCGCCTGGGTGGCTTCCATTTGCTCCTGCAGCTTTTTGATCTGCGACATCATCCCGCCGCCGCCCATACCGCCTGCCATTCCGCGGCCAATTCCTCGACCTTTTGCCATATTATCCTCAAATATCCTTTAATTGGATGTTATGCTGCACCCGGCTGGTTGGATTTGCGAATGCAGTTATTCTTTCTGGACAATTTTACCACCCAGGTTGAGCGCTGCATTGACCATTCCGTCCGCATCAACGTCCGAGTTGGACTGCATCTGCCCGCCTTTACTGGTGGCATCGATACAGGTTACGGGTATATCCCAGCCAAGCACCTGTTTTACGGCGCTGCTGACGGTCTGCAGATTATCATCCTTTTCCATTTTGGCTTTCAAAACCGGACTGCCAAAGCTCAACTGCAGCACGCCTTCGCGCAGCTCGACCGATTTACACGAGTTCAGCAGCGCCTCGATCATGGGTTGTTTGCGTTTGACCACTGCCCGAATTTTTGCCCAGTTATCCCGGATCCCAGCCGGGGTCGGATGGCCTTCGCCAACGGGTGGATTATCTACTGCGGCTTCGGCAGCATCTGATCGCGCAGGGCGCGGCTCCTCTGCGTCCGCCTGCGGCATTGCCGCTGGGGCGGGGGTTTGGGCAGTGGCGGATTCGTTCGCTGGCTGGGTTCGTTTGAGTATGGCTCCTGGCGGCTGGGCAGCAGGTTGATTTTTAACGGGCGCCTCAGCCGATTCCCCATGCGAGCCGATAGCGTGCGCCAGGGCCAACTCGAGCGGAAGTCCGGGCTGCCAGCCGGAGCGAACTTCACTGGCAGCGCTGTTGAACAACTTCAGGGTTTCCAACAAATGCTCTTTTTCAAAACTTTGCGCCTGTTTGGACATGGCGGTGCGCTGCTCGGCGGTCGCGTCCACCTGGTCGGCATTGCCCAGGCGCACCAGGAGCAGATTGCGTAGATAGTCCACTACTTGGCGGGCAAACTGACGCGGGTCCGAGCCACTATCGAGCGCACGGTGGATGCAGACCAGGCCGCTTGCGGGATCGCGTTGAAGGACGGTATCGACCAGTTCAACCACCATCTGACTGGTAGCCGTGCCGAGAACCGTTTGAGCGGTCTCTAAAGTGATCTGAATGCCGGATGAGGCTAACTGATCGAGCAGAGAAATCGCGTCGCGCATCGAGCCGGTGGCCTGGCGAGCGATGAGGGTCAGCGCCTCCTCATCGACATTAATTTTTTCCTGCTCAGCCAGTTCTTTCAGGTGGCTGACGATCAGGTGCAGTGGAATGCGGCGGAACTCATGACGCTGACAGCGGGAAAGAACAGTCGCTGGAATTTTGTGAACTTCGGTGGTTGCCAGGATAAATATGGCATGCGGCGGCGGCTCCTCCAGGGTTTTCAACAGCGCGTTGAAGGCAGCCGTCGAGAGCATGTGGACTTCGTCGATAATATAGACTTTGAAACGTCCCTGCGATGGCGCGAAGTTGATTTTTTCGCGCAAATCGCGCACATCGTCCACCGAGGTGTTGGAGGCGGCGTCGATTTCGATCAAGTCCAGAAAGCGGCCGTCGTTGACCGCCTGGCAATGGTCGCAGTGGTCACATGGGCGGTCATTGAGTTCCTCGGCAAGACAATTGACGGCCTTGGCCAGCAACCGCGCTGAAGTGGTCTTTCCCGTTCCGCGCGGACCGGCAAACAGGTAAGCGTGACCAACCCGTCCGCCGCGAATTGCGTTCTGGAGGGTTTGTACAACATGTTCCTGCCCGACAACCTGGCCCCATAAATGCGGGCGCCACTTGCGGTAAAGAGCCTGCGACATGAATTACCTGCCTTCTGCTGGTGATGATAAGGCGCCGTCCCCGTTTTGGATCGCATCGATCTCGTGGGCCGGGTTGAGTGGTTGGCGGTGAAACTGCGGGGAGGGAGCCTGCAAATTGTACTGGAAAATACGCTGGTTTAGGGCGTCGATTCGCTGTTGAAAAACAGCTTTTTGCTTTTCCCAAAAATCAAAGTCGCCGGTTTGCCACGCGCTGCGGGCAGCAGATCGAGCGCGCTCGATGGCCTCTTCGATTTCTTTGCGCATTTCAAGCCACGGCAGGCTGTAGCCATTGGAACGCAGCATACTGAAAGCGGTGCGCCATTCGGCTGGTTCGTGCGGGTTCTCGTCCAGTTTGAGCGGCTGACCTTTGCCTGGCAGATTGTCAAAGGCGCCGTCTTGCATCGCACGTTTGATAAATTCATCCGCAAGCTTGCCAAACAGACTCATTTTCGGCGATCCCAATCCTAGGGGATGGTATAGGAAGCGCGTTGATTGCTTCGCGAATCATACAGGGTGATGGTATCGCCCGCTTTCCAGGCAGCCGATTCAAGACCCCAGTACAATTCAATGACCGTACTCTGGCCGGCGCGGCTGTAGAGCCGAACCGACCCGTTTTTATTGAGCGTGAGCGCCGGGAAGGTGTATTTCAGGCCATTTCCTTCCAACCACCAGCCAGCCAGTTGAAGTTCGTTCTCGCCGATGCGCTGCAACTGCACCGTTTCGGTGGCAAGGTCGCCTGCGCCAATGACCGTCTCGATGCGGATAACCGGCTCGTCCAAAGGCGGAAGGGTAGGCTGGGCTTGCGGCGTGTTTACGTTTGAATTAATGTTGGAAGCTGACTGAGTCGCCGGGACATTGCCGCCGGCAGACAGCTGCGGATGCTGAACGCGGTCCCAGATTGCCAGCACGATCAAGGTGACGGCAGCCGAGAGAACAACGTTGATGATCAGGTAGGGAAAGATTCGTTTCCAGAAATTCATGCGCGCTCGCATTATAAGCCCGACGGGGATGGTTTATTGGGGGAAGTCGGCCCGGCACTGGTTGAATAATAGCATATTTTCCCGGTAAAATAAAATTACGCACGAGACGCGCGTGGAGGCGGTATGCCGTACATGATCGATGGGCACAATTTAATTCCCAAGGTACGCGGTTTGAGTTTGCAGAATCTGGATGATGAACTGGAACTCATCAAACGATTGCAAACGTTCTGCCGGGTACGCCGCCAAGCAGTTGAAGTTTATTTTGACAAAGCTGCAACCGGCCGCAGTGGGACGAAGAGTTTTGGAATGGTGAAAGCGCATTTTGTCCCGGCAAGCTCAAATGCCGATACCGCCATCCGGCAGGCGCTAAAACGACTGGAGCGGAAAGCCCGTAACTGGCAAGTGGTTAGTTCTGATCGCCAGGTTCAGGCCGAGGCGCGCAGCGCGCATGCAGCGGTAATCACTGCCGAGGAGTTTGCCGCCCAGTTAGAGGAAGCCTTGATTCAGGCGGTAAAAAGCCCGTCGGATGGGCAGGGGCTCTCGGTTGAAGAAGTGGACGCCTGGCTGGAGCTTTTCAACCGCGATCGAGATGAGACCGCAGGTCCGTAGCCAGCCTGAAGAAATTCTTAATTGGTTTTAATGATATCTTGACCAATATGGTGTATATTATCCACAAGACACCCCAAATTTTATCGGTATATGGTGTCGGACCACTCCAGGCTAACCCAGCATGTCCCCCCCATGTTGGCAAAAAAGCCGAAAGTGGCATTCCCTCCCTGAGGATCGCCAGGCGTGTCCCCCCCACGCCTGGCGGTTCGTTTAATCAAGGTAATCGGGGAGAATAACAGCAATTCTTGTAACCCTTTAGGTAGGATGCTATAATCCGATTGAGCCTGGCCCCAGTAGCTCAAAAGGACAGAGCAAGGCACTCCTAACGCCTAGGTTGGGGGTTCGATTCCCTCCTGGGGCACTCGACTGAAGTTTTGATATGTAGCGCAAACTTTAGTTTGCGATAACGAACTTAAGTTTGCGCTACACACAAGAACCTTAATTCGCTCCAACAAAAAATGGTCTGCAAGTTTTGATTGGCGCTTATAACAAAAAGAATTTGTCCATACAGACAAATTCCTCTTTACATATCAAAACTACTCGATCGAAATCTAGAATTCTGTTCCTGTATCGTCCTCATCGTCGTCGATGTCGATTTCGATCTCAGTTTCTTCATGCTGACGGCGAACCCAAAGCAGCAACACCTGCCCATCGCCAGTTTCCAGGGAGCGGGCGGCCATAATGGGGGCGCGTTCTTCCATCCCAATCGGGGTGCGGTAATGCAGGTAAATGGGTTCCTGTTTGCGCCATGCGCGGTGGCAGCGTTCGACCAGCGCCGGGCCGTTGAACGTCCGCAGGCGGGTCAGCGCCAGATCATATAAAGCGGGGCTTTCGTTGAGTCCCAGCGCCCAGCCGTCATCGATATCTTCAAAATCGGGCGGTGGCCCTTCGATAATTGTGATTTTGTCTTCCATTTGTTGATTTCAACCTCGGGGCAAAATCATACCACAATATTTTCCGCCGATGCTTTGGCGAAGCCGGAAACCGATCTTTCATATGAAACACTAATATTTCACTTATCTGACTCTTACAGCTGAAGCCTAAAATAAATTCTGTAAGCAACAAACCCTATTTGTACAGCATATTGTTTAATGGCCGATAAGGCAACGGAGGAAACTATGGCTCTATATCTTACAAACCCTTACACCAGAATGATGGCTCACCGCCGGATGTTCAACCGGATGATGAATGATGAGTGGTTCGGCGATGCTGCCCGCGTGGCTTTTCCGCTGGATGTCAAAGACAGTGACGAGAATTATGAGATTTCAGCTCTGCTCCCGGGAGTGGCTGCGGATGATGTGAGCATTCAGGTCGTTGGCGACACCGTGACCATTCAGGGTGAACTGAAAGTTGAATATGACGAGCAGGCCAACTACTTGCTGCGCGAGCGCCCGGTAGGCCGCTTCATGCGCACCTTGCGCCTGCCTGATCCGGTGGATTCAGGCAAGGTCGAGGCCAGCCTTAAGGACGGCGTTTTGACCCTGCACATCCCCAAGGCTGAGGAATCCCGACCGAAGACCATCAAAGTCAACGTTAAATAAGCATATCTCCTTCTGGGTTTTGGGATGCAAAAGCTGCAGAAATGCAGCTTTTGCTATTTAAATGAAGGTAAAATAGGCCCATGCAAACTGATCGATTCCACCCAATCCTGACCAACTTACCTGTTCCGGTAATTCGGGCGTTCGATACCATTGGCTCCACCAACGATGAAGCGCTGGCCTGGGCTGAAGCCGGCGCGCCGGACGGCGCATTGGTGATCGCCGACCAGCAAACCAAAGGCCGCGGACGCCTGGGACGCGCCTGGGTGACCAATCCAGGCGCAGCGCTGGCCTTTTCTCTAATCTTGCGCCCAACGGTCGCGGAACAGGAAAATCTGGGATTGTTCTCGCCATTGGCAGGGCTGGCGGTCTGTCTGGCGCTACAAGGCCTGGGCTTGCCGGCCGAAATCAAGTGGCCCAACGATGTGCTGCTGGCGCGCCGTAAAACCTGCGGTGTCCTGGCAGAATCCTCGTGGCAGGCCGGGCAGGTGCACGGGGTGGTGGTCGGTATTGGCATTAATATTGCACCCGCATCTGTACCGCCTTCCGATCAGGTTCAATTCCCGGCGACCTGCGTGGAAGAGCAGCTTGGCAGGCAGCTTGACCGCTGGGAGTTGCTGCACGCGGTGTTGAAGTCCTTTTTCGAATGGCGCAGCCGGCTGGGTTCAGCCGAATTTTTGCGGACATGGGAACAACGTCTGGCGTTCAAAGGCGAGCGGGTGACCCTGAAGAATTCTGGCGGACAGTCTTTCAATGGTTTATTACTGGGTGTGAATGATCAGGGCAACTTAAGGCTTCGCATGGACGATGGGATGGAAAAATTGGTATCGGTTGGGGACGTGCATTTAAGACCGGATCGTGGTTAAATATAGGTCGGGAGGGTTTAGATGCTAGACGATCTGCGAAATTCCGCTTCACAATCTTTCATTGAAGACATGGCGGTTAATGAACCCGTTGGTGACATAGCGGACGGCTACTTTCTTGGCATGACTGCGCCGCAGCGTTTCCTGGTGTCGGTTTTGCTGCTGGTGATGACCTGCGCAATGGGAACCTTACTGCTCATCGCTTTCAACAAAGTAGGCATTTAAACCTGCTTTAAAATCACAGGCGCAGCCGGTGTTGGGCTGCGCCTGTTTTGTTTTAAAACTGGAAATTATTCTTCGCCAACTTCTTTCAAGTCGGATTCTGCAATGCGCGCAACGGTAACCACCGTGTCGCCGGAACCAAGGTCCATGACCCGCACGCCGCGGGTCGCCCGTCCTGTTTGGCTAATATCTTTAACCTTCATGCGGATAATTAAGCCGCTGGCAGAGATGAGCGTGACTTCGTCATTCTCTTCAACCACCCGAGCCGTGGCAATTTTTCCAATCTTATCCAGATTGCGCTGATCGATGGTCAAAATGCCATTCGTGGCCCGGCCTTTGACCGGGTAATCTTTGAGCGGCGTGCGCTTGCCGTAGCCCCACTCGGTCACAACCAGTAACTCAGCGTCCGGTTTGACCACCTCCATAGAGGCGACCCGGTCGTCTTTAGCCAGGTGAATGCCGTTAATACCTGAAGCGGGGCGTCCCATAGGACGGATCGTTTGCTCGGTAAAACGCAGCGCCTGGCCATTGGCCGTCACCAGAATCAGGTCGTCTTTGCCGCCGGTCAAGCCCACCCAACCCAGTTCATCGCCTGGTTCCAAGCCAATGGCGATCAGACCGGATGGCCGCACGCTGGAAAATTCTTCCAGGGAAACGCGTTTGACCTTGCCTCTTACGGTTGCCATGGTGCAGTAAGCACCGGCCTTGAATTCAGGCACAGCCACTGCGGCCGTGATCGATTCATCAGATCCGAGCGCCAGCACGTTTTGAATGGAAATCCCGCGGTCGGTACGCCCGGCGTCTGGCAGTTGGTACACCTTCTCGGAATAAACTTTACCCTTGTTGGTGAAGAACAACAGAGTTTGCAGCGTGCGCGCCGGAATCACCATCAGGATTTCATCTTCATTCTTGAGGTTCTGGCCGGTGACTCCGCGGCCGCCACGTAACTGGGTACGGAAGGATCTGGCAGCCACGCGCTTGATATAACCCTTCGTGGTAATGTTGATGAGCACATGCTCGTCTGCCACCAGGTCTTCTTCGCTGAAGCCTTCTTTGCCATCATGGGCAATCTTGGTGCGGCGGTCATCGCCGTATTTCTCGGCAATCTCGCTCAGGTCGGCTTTGACGACATCCAAAATCTTGTGGGGGGATGCCAGCAAGTCTTCCAGGTAGGTAATGCGTTCCAGCAACGCTTTGTGTTCATCTTCGATTTTCTGGCGTTCCAGAGCTGCCAGTCGGCGTAACTGCATATCCAGGATGGCCTGGGCCTGAAATTCGGTCAGGTTGAAGTTGGCCATCAAGCGGTCGCGGGCAGTTTCCACGTCCGGCGACTGGCGAATGGTCTGGATGACGGCATCCAGATTGGCCAGAGCAATCAGCAGACCGTCCAGAATGTGGGCGCGGGCGCGGGCTTTGTCCAACTCAAATTGCGAGCGGCGGGTGATGACAAGCTGGCGGTGCTCAATATAATGCTGCAGCGCGCGTTTAAGCGAGAGCAGACGCGGTTCGTTACCCACCAGGGCCAGAATATGCGCGCCAAAAGTGGTTTGCAGCGGCGTGTATTTGTACAACTGGTTGAGCACCTTTTTGGCCTGTGCCCCGCGTTTGAGCTCCAGCACGATGCTCATGCCGCGCCGGTCCGATTCATCGCGCAAGTCGGAGATCGCATCCAGCCGGCCCTCACGCGCCAGATCCGCAATGCGCTCGATCAAAGTGGTTTTATTGATCTGGTACGGGATTTCGGTGATGATGATGTTAAATCGCCCGTTTTTGGCTTCTTCGACGTGCGCCTGTCCACGGACGATCAGGCGTCCGCGTCCGGTGCTGTACATTTGTTTGATCGTGTCGGCGCCAACGATGATGCCGCCAGTCGGGAAGTCGGGTCCGGGCAGGAAGGCCATCAAATCGTCCACGCTGACGTCATCCACCTGGTCATAATGTTCGATCAGATAATTAATGGCATTGCATAGCTCACGCAGGTTATGCGGCGGAATGTTAGTTGCCATGCCGACCGCGATGCCAACCGAGCCGTTGAGCAGCAGGTTGGGCAGGCGAGCGGGCAGTACGGTTGGCTCTCTGAGCGAGCCGTCAAAATTATCGCTGAAATCGACGGTGTTTTTGTCGATATCGGCCAGTAGTTCTTCAGCCATCGGTCCAAGGCGGGCCTCGGTGTAGCGCATGGCAGCCGGGGCGTCGCCGTCGACCGAGCCAAAGTTACCCTGACCATCGATCAACGGGTAGCGCATGGAGAAATCCTGTACCATGCGCGCCATGGCATCGTAAACCGCCATGTCGCCGTGTGGGTGGTACTTGCCGAGCACCTCTCCGACGATGCGCGCCGACTTCTTGTAGGCGGTATTGGAGCGCATGCCCAACTCGGACATGGCGAACAGAATGCGGCGGTGAACCGGTTTGAGCCCGTCGCGGGCATCCGGCAGGGCGCGCGCCACGATGACGCTCATGGCGTAATCGAGGAACGCCTCGCGCATCTGGCCGTCGATATCTACATTTTGGACCGTACCGATATCCATGAAGTTTTCCTTCGCATAAATGGTTGGTAACCTTACAATTATACCAAACTCGGCCCTGCTTAAATTTTTTTCTTATACATTGTCATTAAATACTGGCGTTTAAGCCAGTTGACGAGTTAGTTTTTTATTACTATACTGAATATGAGCATTGTATTGCTCAACCAATAACTTTATAAATTCTTCAAAATTAATTATACCTTTCGCGTAATTTCACCTGATCGATAATATTCCAAACATGTGATTAAGGGGAGCTAATTTTTAGGCCTTTTGGCGTAAAAAGCTATTAATTTCAGGAGGGAAACCATGAAAAGAAAAATCGTGATATTCGTGATTGCCACGATCCTGACTGTTGGGTTAATCCTTTTTTCACGGCAAGGGATGTTTGGCCAGGCTCAACCTGACCAGCTAATTAAACCCCTGACCACTGCCGGATATGAAAATTTAACCCTGGACCCTACCACCCATAAACCCGTTCCAGCCAATGCCACCGTGCAACCGCCGCCTTTGGACGAAGCGCAACAATTGGGGGTAAGTTCATTGCTGAATGACTTGAAGCAAAAAGCATTGACTCTACACCCGATGAGCCAACCTGGCTGGTATCTTTTTCGATCTGAAGTAATAAGTGATATCGATGCGCCTAATGTCGGCGTCCTGGCAAATGGGGCAGAAATCCCCACGCACTATACCCAGGAGACGTGGATGAATTTCGATGCACAGGGAAGGTTGATTCAACAGGTGACGCTGATGAAGACCATGGAGGGTCAGGTTTTCCAGGCAGGCGTTACCAGCGATGGTAAAGGATGGAATTCAACCACCGGCGAAATTCTTGCGAGCATTGAAGTGAATTTCAGCGATATGCTGGTCGGTTTACACAACCAAGTCATGAATATATCTAAGGTTTCTACTGTTACCATCAACCATGATCGGGTGGATGGGCAGGATGTAACATTATTTATCAATCAAGAGATTTATCAGCAGCCGTTGAAGATGGATGATTTGGATGAAGAAATTACCCAATCAATGGGACGTTATTTCTTCAACAACGAAAACGGATTGATTGTTAAACATGAGATTATCTCGACATTGGTTGATGGCAGCCAGCGCACCGTTATAACCACTGAGTACAGTTTCAGTGGATATATGCCAGAACCTTCAGCCGAAGTATTGGCTTATCTGGATAATATGGAGGAAAAATAAGCCGGAAAACTATTTTTCAATAATTCGCGTCGGGAGATTTCTTTCAGTGCTGACGTGAATTAATCCGGTTATAATTTGGCGGTATGAAATTCGCTGCCCGAATCATCACGCTTGTGGCCTTGCTGACTATTTTGGCAGCCTGTACTCCTGCCCCCGGCGATTCGAACTCCCCATCCGCTTCCACCTACATCCAGAATAAAGGTTCCGACACCATCGTCAACCTGGCGCTGGCCTGGGCGGAAGCCTACCAGACGGTCAAACCCGATGTGCGCATTTCGGTCACCGGCGGCGGGTCGGGCACCGGATTAACCGCCTTGATCAGCGGCACGGTGGACATTGCCAACGCCTCGCGCAAAATCAAAGCTGAAGAGATCCAGGCAGCCGAAGCCAACGGAATCGAACCGGTCGAGCACGTCATCGCCCGCGACGCGATTGCGGTGATCGTCAACCCGGAGAATCCGATTGGGGAACTTTCGCTGGAACAGATCGCGCGCATTTACCGCGGCGAGGTCAATAACTGGTCGGAGTTGGGCGGCGAAGACCGTCCCATCGTGCGCCTGTCGCGCGAAACCAATTCCGGGACGCACGTTTACTTCCTGGAAGAGGTGGTGCGCCTGGGGGATAAGGAAAACAAGGAGATATTTTCCGCGGATACGCTGCTGCTGCCATCTTCGGAAGGGATCATCGCCGAAGTCAGCGATAACCCCAACGCCATCGGCTATGACGGCCTGGGCTATGTGACGCCCGAGGTCAAGATGCTGGCGGTGGCGCGCACCGCCGATCAACCGTACATTCTGCCGTCGGTTGAATCGGTCAATAACGGTCAATACCCGATCTCGCGCGACCTGTATATGTACACGCAAACCGGTGCACCGCAAACCGTCCTGGATTACCTGGCCTGGATTCTTTCGCCGCAAGCCCAGCAGATCGTTACTAACCTGGGTTTTGTGCCCATCCTGAGCACCACGGCCGGAAAGTAAGCGTAAATAACTATGGAAACGGCTAAAGGCGAACGCTGGATCACCTGGATCATCAAAATTTCAGGCTATTCCAGCATTTTATTCGTCAGCCTGATCCTGTTCTTCCTGGCGCGCGAGGGTCTCCCGGCTCTGGGTGAAGTGCCGCTCAAAGATCTGTTTGGCGTGCGTTGGTACCCGATCGAGGGGTATTTTGGCATCTGGCCGCTGATTTTTGGATCGGTGCTGGTAACGGTCGGCGCGCTGCTGATCGGCATTCCGTTTGGCATCGGCACTGCGGTGTACCTCTCCGAACTGGCGCCGGCCTGGATCAAGAATGTTCTCAAGCCGATCATCGAAATTTTAGCCGGGCTGCCTTCGGTGGTGCTGGGTTTTTTGGGTATCCAACTGGCAGCGCCATTCTTCCGACAATTTCTCAACCTGCCAACCGGGTTGACTGCCTTTACCGGCGCAGTACTGCTGGGTTTCATCGCCATCCCGACCATCGTCTCGATCTCTGAAGACGCGTTGAATACCGTACCGAGCACTTACCGGCACGGCGCGCTGGCGCTTGGCGCCAACCATTGGCAGACCATCTGGGGGGTGACCGTTCCGGCGGCCCGATCGGGCCTTTTGACCGCGGTGATGCTGGGGGTCGGGCGTTCCATTGGCGAAACCATGGCGGTGATGATGGTCACCGGCAATGCGCCGGTGCTGCCGAGCAGCTTGAATGCGCTTTTCCTGCCGGCCCGAACCATGACTGCGACCATTGCATCCGAGATGGGCGAAGTGGCGACTGGATCGACGCATTACCATGTTTTGTTCTTTATCGGCATCGTGTTGTTTGGCATATCGTTAGCGGTCAACCTGACTGCTTCATCCTTAGCTTTGCGCAGCCGGAAACGGGCCGAGCGTTTGCTCTCCTGATTGGATCCGCGTGATGGAAAACCCTGAAACCGCTCGAATTTCCCGCCGCAACGCCTTACTTGGCGTCAATTTGCTGCGCCTGATCACGCTTTTGACGGCGCTGCCGGTCATTGGCGTAATTGTTTACATCATTGTGCGCGGCGCTCCGGCGCTCAGTTGGGAATTTATCAGCGCCATGCCGCGCGAGGGAATGCGCGCTGGCGGCATCCTCCCGGCGATCATGGGCACCTTTTACCTGACGCTGGGGACTGCCGTGTTTTCGGTGCCGCTGGGGGTGGCGGCTGGCATTTACATTGCGGAATACGCGCCCGACAACCGCGCCACCCGCCTGGTGCGCATTGCCATCATCAACCTGGCGGGCATCCCATCTGTGGTTTATGGTCTGTTCGGGTTGGGATTGTTTGTACTCTTCCTGAAATTTGGCACCAGCATCCTGGCAGCATCACTGACTTTGTCGATCATGACGCTGCCAGTAATCATCAGCACAACCGAAGAGGCGCTGCGGCAGGTGCCCAACGCCTTCCGGGTGGTATCCACTTCGCTGGGAGCTACCCGGTGGCAGACGATCCAGCGCATCACCCTGCCGCAGGCATTGCCCGGGGTCATCACGGGCGTTATCCTGGGGCTGGAACGGGCTGCCGGTGAGACCGCGCCGATCATGTTTACCGGAGCCGCGTTTTTCCTGCCGCTGCTGCCGCAATCGCCGCTGGACGCCACCATGGCGCTGCCATATCACATTTTCGTTATCTCGACCTCGGTGCCGGGCATGCCGGTGGAAATTCAATACGGCACGGTTCTGGTGCTGCTGTTTTTTGTGCTGGGGATGAATGTAATCGCCACCTTGATTCGCAACCGGGCGCGCGCCCGACGGCAATGGTGAGGCCCGCATGAGCGTAAAAGTCTCGGTGCAGAATTTAACGCTGATGTATTCAGACGGCGTGGAAAGCCTGCACGATGTCAGCATCGATATTATTGCCAATGCGGTGAATGTGTTGTTTGGCCCGGCTGGCGGCGGCAAATCAACGCTGCTACGGGCGCTCAACCGGCTGAACGATCTGGCGGATGTGGAAACTGCCCAGGGGCAGGTCATATTAAACGGGCAAAATATTCTGGATCCGGCCACCGACGTGATTGAACTGCGCCGCAAGGTTGGGATGGTCTTCTCACGGCCCGCGCCGCTGCCGCTTTCGGTGTATGAAAATGTAATCTATGGGTTGCGGCTGATGGGCGAACGTAGTAAATCGCTGCTGGACGAGCGAGTGGAGCAATCGCTGCGTCAGGCGGTGCTGTGGAATGAAGTGTACGACCGGCTGAATGACCCCGGGACGTCGTTATCGGGTGGGCAGCAGCAGCGGTTGTGCATTGCGCGCGTGCTGGCTTTGGAACCCGAGGTGATCATGCTCGATGAGCCTACCTCGGCGCTCGATCCCGTCTCCACCGCTAAGATCGAAGGCATGTTGGCTGAGCTTAAAGAGCGCCTTACCATCATCCTGGTGCCGCATAATGTGCAGCAGGCTGCGCGCACCGCGGATTACGCCGGTTTTTTCCTGCAAGGCCGGCTGGTGGAATATGCACCGGAAAAAGGGCTGTTCCTCAAACCGCGCGAGAAGGAAACCCAGGATTACGTCACCGGGCGCTTTGGTTAAATCGCCGGATTAGATTTCATCGGAATTTTTGTCGATAAACTGGCGGGCAAAGTCGATCAGGTGATAGACGTCCGCAAAGTTAGAGACCAGCCCGACGGAAACGCGCACCGCGCCGGTACTTTTGTCGTCGATGCAGCGTTGGAAGTCTTGAAACTCCATGCGTGACTTGAGCGAAAAGCACGTCTGTAACTCGCCGGCGGTGAGCCCTAACGCCAGCTCACCCCCGCCCGGGTTGCAGAAACAGCCGGTGCGGATCGAAATCTGCTTTTGGTTGGCGCGACCTTCAACCTGCAGGTGATCCACGAAATGACCGCGCGGATCGAAGAAGTTCAGGGTGATCGTCCCGCCGCGCAGGTGCGTATCCAGCGGACCGTAGATCTTCACCACCGGCTGGCCGTTGCTGTGGCGCAGACCGGAAAAATGCTCCAACAACCAGCCGGTCAAACACGTCACCCGGGTGTGGATGGCATCATACCCGATGCGTTGGATGTGTTCGAGTCCGATTTCAACCGCCGGCAGGGTTAAATAGTTCAAGGTGCCGTCCTCGAACCCTTCGGCCCCGTTGTGCAGGAAATACCGGTCGCCCTGCACCGACGCGACGGTAATCGTCCCGCCGGCAAACCAGGGGCGATGCAGCTTTGCCAGCGCACCGCGGCGGGCGATCAATGCGCCAACGCCGGTCGGGTAACCAAAGATTTTATAGAAGGATAAGCAGACAAAATCGGGGTGGACAGCGCTGAGGTCAAGCGGGTTCGTCGGAGCAAAGGCGGCCGCATCCAGTAGCACATCCCACCCCTTTTGCTGCGCCCGGTCGATCCAGGCCAGATCGTGCTGCACCCCGGAGAAATTGGACTGAGCCGGGTAGGCAAACAGATTATGCGCATCCGGGTTAGCCTGATCGAGCAGCGCCGCAAGCTTGCCGGCATCGATGCGCATTTCAGGTGGGTTGACCGGGGCGTAGTGGATGGCGGCACCGCGGGAACGGGCAAATTCACGGATGCCGTTGACCGAGTTGTGGTTGTCAAAGGTGAGTAGGTACTGGCTGTCCGGAGTAAAGGGGTAAGCCTCTCCCACCAGTTTGAGCGCGCCGCTGGCGTTCTGGGTGAAGATACATTCATATTCATCGGGGGAAGCGTTGAAAAACGATAGAACGCTGGCGCGAGCCGATTCCACCCGGTGGGTCATGGCTTTAGAGGTCGGGTTGGTGGAGTGCGGGTTGCCAAACACATTGTTTTGCAGCAGGTCCAGATGGGCTTGCACCTGGCGATCGCTGTAGAGACCGCCGCCGGTGTAATCCAGGTAAATCTGACCCTGGCGGTCCAGGCGGGAGTATTCAGTCTGGCGCAGCTCGTCTAACGGCTGCGTATTGCTGTATGAAGGGAAATTTTGCAGAAATTGGGTATGCGCTTCCTCGTATTTTTCGAGAGAAGAGGAACTAACCTGAACCGCGGGATTTTTTACGTTTTTCATGGTTATCCTGACCCAGTCCGAATATTTTACAGATAAATTATGACACAAATTGGATTCGCTGACGGTTGCCAAATAGGATGAGCTGGCTGCGGCACGGTGTAACCTTGTCAGTGATTTGGGGAGATGATATAATTTTGGCACCCAGGGCGCGTAGCTCAGCTGGTTAGAGCGCACGGTTCACATCCGTGAGGTTCGGGGGTTCGAGCCCCTCCGCGCCCACAAGTCATTGAATAAGTAGGTTTGTGGGCACCCGCAAGGGGCATTTTATTCGAGCCTTCGCGCCCATTATTTATTTAATCACAATGTGATTTTGTAGGGGCGGCTCCGACTCGCTACGCTCGGGGATGCCAAAACCGCGATCGCGAGCCGCTCTTACCGCATAAGACGCTCTTCGCGCAGCATATTGAAATCCATCTTTCCCATCTCTATAATGGATTTAACCGAGCCGCTAATCTGGTGGAAGGGAGGATGGGGTCATGCCGTACGTATTAACTCAATTTTCAGTGAAAAATTTTAGCCAGTGGAAAGTGGTTTTCGATGAATTTGCCCCGATCCGCAGGCATTACAGCTCAAAAGGCGCTCGCGCGTTTTGCGTCTCGAATAATCCAGAATCGGTTGTGGTGCTTACCGAATTCGAAGACCTGGAACGAGCGACTGAGATGTACGCGTCAAAGGATTTCAAGGATGCCATCCAGCGGGCGGGCGTGATCGGCACCCCGGTGGTCACCTTGCTGGAGGAGGTCGACCGGCTTTCAGCCTGACCGCAAGGTTGTCTGGAGATCACCTCAACGCTCATTCCCACAATCGGGCATCGTTCATAGGTTTGCCAGACTTGCCCGGGGGATAAAATATTTGCTCGCTTTTTTTATAATGTCTATGTGAAGCAAAGCACTATAATTATTCCTGTCTTTTCCCTATTTGATCCCCAAAAGTAGAGGTATTGCTGCCTCATTTCTGTATTCTATTCAGAGGGGTTTCATGTTTAAAATTTCTTTCTTGCTCAAGCTTTTTGTGGTGCTGTTTGCTACGGCTTTAGCGGGCTGGCCAACTACCCAGGCAGCCGCCCAAACCGCTCCATTTGAAATCACCGTCAATTCCACCGATGATTTGGATGATATTCAGCGCGGTGACGGAATCTGTACAGCATCCATCATGTTCACAAAATGTACCCTCAGAGCGGCTGTAAGCGAAGCGGTGGCGTACAACGGCGAGAGCGATCTGGTATACATTCACCTGCCTGCCGGAATATATAAAGTGCTAATCCCAGGGGAGGATGAAAATATCAATGTTACCGGTGATTTTGATATCGTTAACCCTCACAGAGATATCCTGATCGAAGGCACCGATTCACTTAATCCACCGGTGATCGATGGGAATCACCTTGACCGGGTTTTTGGGATTGCCGGGAACCAAAGTGTCGTATTGCGGTATCTTGTTATCCGAAACGGACAAATCAACAATTTGAATGACTATAACCGGATGGGAGGGGGGATTTTTAACAGCGCCGTTGTAGAGTTGAACACCGTCCTTATTGAAAATAATACTGTGACCTGTAGCCCTCAGTCCGGAAGTTGCGCTGGGGCTGTAGGCGGAGGTGTTTACAACAATGGCACTCTGAAAATATTTAATACCACCATTCGTGGGAATTATGCTTATCGCGGAGGAGGAATATTCAACGGCGGTGGTTCTCCAGGAATCGAGATCATTAATTCGACGATTTTTGACAATGGTGCTTTCTCGGTTGGAGCGATCAATTCTTTTGCGCCGCTTACGATGCTGAATTCGACCGTCAGTGGGAACACGGCTGCAAATGCGACTGGTGGGGTATTTATGGATGGCGCACTGTTGATGATGGCAAATGTTACCCTGGCGAGGAACACAACGAGCTCAGGAATTGCCAGCAATCTTGTTGTCAATGTTTCGCCGATCATCCGAAACAGTATTATCGCTTATCCGGACTCCGGGAAACCGAATTGCAGTCTGCTTTCGGGCACTGTTGTTACACCGCAGGGTGTAAATCTTTCCAGTGACGCTTCCTGTGGGTTAAACTCTGGTGTGGATAAAATAAACCAGGACCCCAAATTAACTTCTCTCATGGATTGGGGCGGGCCAACCTGGACTCACGGGTTGTTGAATGGCAGCCCGGCGATCAACGCCGCTGATCCATTGGGCTGCAAAGATTTTAACAATTATGTTTTGACGAATGATCAGCGCGGGGTATTCCGCACTCTGACTGGCTGCGACATAGGCGCCTTCGAAGGAGTGATTTACGCCATCTTCCAGCCATTGATCATGCGCTAAGGTTTAATACACGAAACCGGCATTACGCCGGTTTCGTGTATTATTGGCCATTTGTTTTACTTCAGATGGATTCCCTGCGGATCGAGCTCTTCGTGCAGGATGCGCAGCTCCTCAGCGGTAGGTGGTTCGGTGATGCGGATCGTGCCGTGGGTGCGCAGCGCCCAGCCCGTATTTTCACGCGCCTGGTCAACGCTGATGCCCGGGTGCAATGCGGTCAACACCAATTCACCGTTCTCATCCGGTTCCAGGATGCCAAGGTTGGTCACCACCGCCTGCGGGCCGCCGCCGCGCACGCCCGAAGCCGCACGTTCAGCGCGCCCGCCCAGGAACCCGGCTGAGGTACGGAAATCGACTTTCTCCGGGAAGCGCCGTTTTTGATGCGGCGTGATGATGTAGCAGCGGTTTGCCCAGGCGGCAATTTCCATCGAACCGCCGGACCCGGGCAGGCGGGTCTTGGGGTGCTCGTAATCACCGATAACGGTGGCGTTGATGTTGCCAAAACGGTCGATCTGGGCGCCGCCCAGGAAGCCAACGTCGACATTGCCGCGCTGCAGGTACAGGCTGAAGATATCGTACATACTGCAAACTGCATTTGCGCCGGACACCAGCGTTGGGTCGCCGATGGAGAGCGGCAGGCGAGCAGGACGGGCGCCGATCACGCCAGCCTCGTAGATCATTACCAGGCCAGGCGCATGCGTGCGGCGCGCCAGGTTGCAGGCTAAATTCGGCAGGCCAACACCCACAAAAACCGTATCCCCGTCGCGCAGCAGGCGGGCCGCATTGACGGTCATTAATTCAGCAGCAGTGAAGGCCATATCAATATGCTCCATAATTGACCGGCGTGCTCATCAGCGGCGCCACTTTCAGCCGGTCATGGGTTTCAGCGCCCAGCTTTTCCCAATAGGCAGCCCGGTCCTTGACGCCAAAGACCCACTCGTCCAGCCAGGCATGAACCGATTCGTGTGACTCGGTCACCTTGTCCCAGTCCAGGTAGAAGGCGTTGTCGCGGTCATAATAACCCTGGGTGTAAGAAGGATGGGCGCAATAAGGCACGTGGCAGACGGCGTCCACGATAAATTCAGGGATCAGGGTGCGGTTGGGGTCGGAGCGGATGATTTCCTCATCGACAATTTCTTCAGCAGTGAGAATGACATGTTTGGCAGCGAAAGCGGCTTCTTTTTGTTCGCCAATGATGCCCCAGATATGCGCGTTGCCGGCTGCATCGGCGCGTTGCACATGGACGATGGCGACCTCCGGGTTCAGGGCCGGCACGGTGACCACTTCCTGTCCGGAGTACGGGTCGATTACGCGGCGGTATTGCGGGTTGCTGCGTTCCAGATCGCCGGCAGCCGTTGGTTTCATCGGGAAGAAGGGCAGCCCACTGGCGCCAGCCTGAAGCCGCGAAATCATGCCGTAGTGCGAATACTCCTCCCACTCCAGCCGCCCGGCTTCCAGTTCTTCGCGGATGGTGCGCAGCGAACCGACGCCGGGGTTGCCGATATAGGAGAAAATGACCTTTTTGGCGCAACCGGCTGCCACCATTTGATCGTAGATCAGGTCCGGTGTGGCGCGCGCCAGGACGAGATTCTTGCGCCCCTGGCGAATGATCTCATGTCCAGCGGCGAATGGAATCAAATGCGTAAAACCGGCAGCATAAACCGTGTCGCCATCCTGGACAAACTGGTTGACGGCTTCAGTGAGGGAACAAAGTTTGGTCATAAGGGTGTTTTTTCTAGAAAAAATTCAGATGGGTGGATTTTTGAACGGGGTAAACGACTAGCGGTCTTCTTCTTGTTCTTCCTCTTCCCATTTCGGCCGCGGCTGGTTGCGTTTGTCGCCCTTTTTCAGAATGCGGAAGCGGCCACTCGGCTCAGGCGGCGGTTTTGGGAAGCGAAAGTACAGAAATGCTCCCAATGCGAAAGCCAGCAACCCCCAAAGCAGCATTCCTTCACTTTTGTCCACGCCGGCTTTAACAGCGAAGACAAACAGCATCAGGATGATGAGCCCAACCAGCATGAAAAATGTGCCAACCCGATAAAGTTTCATTGGAAGAAGAGATTGGGCAGCCCGCAAGCTGCCCAATGCCACTTTTTCAGATCAGGCGCGACGCACGAGGGTATGGATCTGCTCATGCATGTACAACTGAACGTAATGCGGCCCGCCGGAGTTCTTGCCGCTGGAGCCGGAGCCCTTCCAACCGCCAAACGGCTGGAAACCAGGCCATGCGCCAGTGGTGGCGCCCTGCGGGCGGTTGGCGTACGTTACGCCAGCCTGAATATTATCGAAGAACCAGTCGGTCTCTTCCGGAGCGCCGTAGAACCCGGCTGTAAGGCCGTATTCGACGTTGTTGGCGCGCACCATAGCCTCATCCAGGTTCTTGACTTTGGCAATGGTGGTGATGGGCACGAACATCTCTTGCTGCCAAAGCTTATGCTCGGCAGGCAGGTCAACCGCAATGGTCGGGGTGCAGAAGTAACCCTTGCTATACATGCCGTCCAGGAGCACCTTGCCGCCCGTCAGGATGCGGCTGTTCTGGTGCAAGTCCTCGGAGAACTGCTGGTAATCGCGGTATGAGTTTTTATTGACCACCGGGCCAAGATAAACCTGGCGGTCGGTCGGGTCGCCGATGGCGAGTTTATTGGTCAGTTCAACGATGCGTCCAACCACCTGGTCATATACCGGCTCTTCGATGAAAACACGTGAGCAAGCAGAGCACTTTTGCCCTTGCAGGCCAAACGCCGAGCGGACAATGCCCACCGCGGCATCTTCCAGGTTGGCATGGCGGCTGACAATAGCCGGATTCTTACCGCCCAATTCCAGGACAGTTGGGCGTACCCAGCGGCCGCTGCCAAAGTCGCGGTAGATTTTCATGCCGACGTCGTATGAGCCGGTGAAAGTGATGCCGTCCACCTGCGGACTATCAATAATGGCCTGGCCTAGCGAACTGCCAGGGCCGGTGACGAAGTTATACACACCGTCGGGGATGCCCGCGTCGCGCAGGCATTCAGCGATCAGGCGGGAGGTCCAGGGGGTGTCCGTGGCCGGTTTGAAAACGACGGTATTGCCGGCTACCAGGGCGGCGCCCAGCGGACCGCCGGTCAACGCGGCGGGGAAATTGAACGGGCTGATGACCACCCAGACGCCGTATGGGCGCAGCACTGAGACATTGGACGATTCGAACCCGGTCAAGGGGTCTCGGCCTAATTCAATGGCAAATCCATCGTTGGCTTCCATGCGGGAACAGGAATAACGCAGCAAGTCAGCCGTTTCAGCTACGTCCCCGAGCGCTTCCATGCGGTTTTTGCCCACTTCCAGCGATACGGTAACGCCAATCTGGAAGATGCGCTGGTCCATCAGGTCAGCAGCTTTGCGTACCAACGCCACGCGATCCTGCCATTTCATCCTGCTCCACATGGGGAAGGCTTTGCGGGCTGCAGCAAGCGCCTCGTCAGCATGTTTGACGCCGCCTTTTTGGAACACACCCAGCAGTTGATCGGTGTTGGCCGGGTTGCGGTCTTCAAATTTGTCATCCGCAAACACATCTTTACCGTTAATGATCATGGCGTGTTCATGGCCCAGGTTGCTGCGCAGCTTTTCCAGGGTAGCCTCGAAGCTGGCGTGCAGTTCTTCGGGCGGATTGAACATGGTGGCGTAGGTAAGCTTAAACGTGCTGTTTGCAGTCATACTTATTTAGCCCTCCTTCACACTTGAACGCAAAGCATCGCAAGGATGGCCTGAACGCTCAGGCATGATTAAGTATAGCCCAGGAAGGATTTATCGTCAAAGCGGGCGATGTGGTTTATGGAATTTTTCACAAGCTGTTGTCGTTGCGAGACTTCCAAGGGGATGCAGCGACAAATTTGGTGCGTTCGACCCGGTTCATTCTAAAAATAGTCCAATAGTTCCACTGCTTGGTCGATGGCTCAGGTCGAACACACCCTACGCCTGCGGTTGGCTTCGACAGGCTCACTCACGGCGTGCCCCACCCGAAGGGTGCTCTGTGAGTGCGGGCAGCCACCGGAACCTGATCCCAACTTAATCTATTGTGGGTCTTGCATTTTATCTGACGCAAGACCCACAATGTTTTGGTCAATGGAAATGACAGGCGTATTTACCTTACGGCGTAACTGCTTCGATGCTGACCGGCAGCGTGCACAACGTTGTGCCATCCATCAACAGCTTCCAGGTGGCGGAGTACTTACCGGCAGTGGCGGGAACCGCCATGTCAACGATCAATGTCAGTTCCTTGCCAGGCTCGACCAGTGTCGAGATATCGAAGACGTCCGCTACTTTTTGCATCTTTTGACCGCTGTCATATTTCAGATCCAGCGTACCGACTTCCCAGTTCTTCAGGCCGGTGTTTTTGACCACCCAGACCGCATCAAATTCGTCATTGACGTTGTATTTGGCGCCAGCAGCCGGGGATGAACTGGACACGCTGCAGCCGAAATTAGCCGGGGTGGCAGTAAAAGTCGGCGCCAGGGTGACAGGGATGCGGGTGTTGGTGGCGGTCGGAAGCGGCGTGCTGGTTGCCAGCGGGGTGGCAGTGGCTGCCGCGGTCGGTACCAGGGTGGCGGTGGCCGTGTTCGTCGGCTGGGCGAGGGCGGTGCCGGTCAACTGAGCTGCGATGGTCAGCACAGCCTGGGTGGCGGCGGCATCGATCGTGGACTGGATCACCAGCGGGTCGGGGGTTGGCGGGATTTGCGGTCCGAATGCATTACACGCATTAAGGATCAGCATCAAGGCGAAGACGGCAGATAGACTTACAAACCTGAATTTTCGCATTTTTGGGGTTCTCCTTTTAGGGGTGTTACCTTAAATGGGTACACCTTCTCTGAATGGACGGTCGATGTGGGGTTCAAGTTCCCGGCATCACCCGTTGCCTGTCTCGGATCACTCAACCGGTAAGCAGTGATGAGAACGCTGAGTATATTACGCTGCCTGGTCTTTGAAAGCCTTCGCAGCACCTGCGGTCAGACATCCCGCCAGATGATCTGCCAGCGTGATAAAATCCGGCAGCCGCCAGATTGCTCCGCTTTGCAACGGCCATTCACCGCGCAACATCGTTTTCCAGGCTTCCGGGATGGCTTCCAAGCCGTAGGCGGCTCCTGCCAGCGCGCCGACCACTGCCCCAGCCGTATCGGCGTCCGCGCCAAGGTTGATCACATTGACCAGGGCATCCTCGAAGGTGTCGGTGTTGAGCAGCCCCCACAGGGCGCTCTCGATAGTGTGGCGTACCCAGCCGGTGTTCCGCAGTTCGGCGCGTTTACGACGCGGCGCCAGCCGGATGGTTTGCTTGAGCCCTTCCGGCATCTCGACCTGCGTAAGCGCGTACTGGTAGGCGTCGAAAGGACTCTTGCCGTTGATCATTTGAGCAATCATGGAATTGATAAATGCGCTGCTGGCAATACATTCTTCATGAGCATGGGTTACCCGGCTTTGCATGCGCGACCAGGCGTTTAATGCACCGTCGTCATGCCAGCACATCAGCGCCACCGGCCAGGAGCGCATAACCGAACCATTACCGGCGCTGTCTGGATACCTCTTTTGCACTGTAGCCGCTGCGGTTTCCCAGCTTTCTCCGAGCTCGATGCAATCCAGTACGTTGGTTGTGTGAATGCCGACATCCGGCGGCTGTCGTTTGTACCAATCCAAGAACCGGGTGGTGACATCTTGTGGGTCAAGCATGCGCTGCGCAAGTAAAGATTCGGCCAACGCCAGAGCCATTTCTGTATCGTCGGTGAATGTGCCGGCAGGCAAGCGACCGGCATGCATGTCACGGATTAATTTCGCGGGGGGTGAGGCCAGGCCAAATTCGAGCGGCATCCCAAGGGCATCGCCTACGGCAGCACCAACGGCAACGCCGCGTAAACGATGGGTGGTTTGCAGGTTCATTTAAGCATTTCCTCCTGGAGTCAATCACAATTTTACCTTACTTCGAGCACCTTCTGGTAGAAAGCTGCGATTTTAGGACGGACGTGCGAGACTTCGGCGCGATTATGGATCATATCCAGGTTTGCCTGGTTGGCGTTTTCCCGCAAGCCGGGGTCGTTCAACGCCTGAAGAATGGCCGCTGCCAGTTCCCGGGGCGAACCCGGATCCACCAGCAGTCCGTTGACACCCGGGTCGATCCATTCACGCAGGCTTTCGATATTCCCGGCAACCGGGAAACTGCCGCAGCTCATGGCTTCCAGCAGGGTGTTGGGAGTGCCGTCGTGGTTGGTGACGGAGATGGAGACCGGACAGCGGGTGAACAGTTCCCAGAGCTGACCCTGGCTAAGGGCGGGCAGCAGCGCCACGCGCTTATCGACATGTACCGCGGCGGCCCAGCGCTCCGCCACTGCTTCGCCCGCCATCGACGGGCAGAGGAATGCGGTTTTGGGCGCCTGCTCCAGCACCAAAGGGATCGCCTGGAAAAAGGTGTCGGTGCGGGTGTAGGCTCGTACTCCGCGCGGGTTGATGACCAGGGTGTGGTCTGGCGGGATGCGCGCCTCCCATTCGGGGGGCAGCGCGGCGCGCATCCGCTGCACGCGTTCCAGATCCATGCCGCCATTGCTTGGCGCAACCAATCCGGGACGGTCTGCCGGGTAGCCCCACTCATAGGCCAAGCGCAAATCGCGCTGGGCGTCGGTATGCAGGCCATTGGCGCGTTGCAGAGTCTGGCGAGTAAGCTTACCCATCGTATCAGATTTAGGGGCGTGCAGCGTCAGGTCATTGCCCCAAATAGAGATCACTAGCGGAATGCTCACCGGGGTGTGGCTGGCGAGCATGCCCTCAAATGGGATGCGCAGCGCATGAACCAGATCGGGTTTGACCTGCGCCACAATTTCTCGGAAACGCGGGGCATAATAACGCACGCTGAGTGGTCCAAGCTGGTAGCGGGCTGTCAGGAAGGCGCTGCGAAATGTTTTGACCAACCCGCGGCGCAAGCCAGTGCGGGGATTGCCAGCCTGACCGGTTTTGCTCCCCGCAGTCAAACGGCTGAAGGCAATTGGCACCACATGCAGCGCCTGGATGCCATCAGGCGGTTCGCAGGGATGCGAAGAGACCAACGTCACCTGGTAATGGAGCGCCAATAAGCTATCGAGCCAGCGGTGGGTGATGGGGCTGCGCCCGTCAGCGACCAGTAGAATGTGCATACCGTAATGTTCCTTAATTATTGGAAGAAATAATTACCCAGAGGGCTCAGAGTAGGATTTTAATGTGGCGCCCACTGCCTGGGAAAACGCATGGACCATGCCTTCCAGGTTGATGACATCCACGATCTGGAATGAGGCCGCGCCCATCTCGCGCAGACGGCCGGGGTTGCTCAGCGCTTTGTAAAGGGCGCCGGTCAGTGCCTGCAGGTCGCTGCCTGGCAGCAGCCAGCCGTTTTCCGGACGGACCAGGTCGGTCTGGGTGCCGTCGGATTCCGCTACGATGACCGGCAAGGCGAAGGCCATGGCCTGTTGCACGGCCAGTCCACCGGTTCCGGGAAGGACGAACAGATCGGCGGTGCGGAACAAATCATCCAGCTCAAACCCATAACGCGCACCCCAAAACCGCGCCGAGGGATAGGCTGAATCAGCCAGGGTTTCCAGTTCCTGACGCGCCGGGCCGTCCCCGACGATCCAGACCTGTGGCTGAAGCGAGAAGGGTAATGCTGCGCAGGCGCGCAGCAGCAAATCGACCCGCTTGCGCGGTTGCAACCGGCCGACGTATAAAACGGTAGCCTGACGCGGATCGGTCAAAGGTTTACGCACCGGCGGCGGTTGGGTCGGTTTGGGTGTAACCGCGTTGGGCGCAACAAAAATACGCTCCGGGTTGCAGCCGATGCGGGCATACTCCTCCGCGCCGCGCCAGGAATAGGCAATCAGCGCGTCAAAGCGAGACAAGAAGCGCTGCCACGACCGAGCCCGCAAGCTATTGGCATTCGGAGCGCCAAGTCCCCAGCCAATGACCGGTCGCTGGCGCTTGTGCATCCATTTGACGGCCTGGGGAGTGGAAAGGTAGCGCGGGTTGGCTTCCATGACCAACGCCTCGGGCTGCCAGCTTTCCAGCCAATCCAGGATGCCGCGCTGCCAGAGGAAATAGGACGCACCGCCCAGAATATGCAGGTTATGCGCCCACGCCAGTTGACCATGCTGCAGGCTGGTTTGCGATTCGACCGCCTCGCTGCCGCGCGGCAGCCCGGCAAACAGACTCAAGCCCTGCGGGCAGGCCTCGCCCAGCGCCTCGAAAAACGGGGTGCGGTAAAGAGGGAAGATGCGCTGCTGCACACCCAGACGAATGGGAATTTGGCTCATAAAAGTTGCACGCGGACGGTTGACCCACTGTTCCCTTTTTCAACTTCGATGCGCGCCGGAAAAGCGTCTTTGAGTTCCTCGAGGTGGGTGATGACCAGGATTTTCTCGAAATCGCCGCGCACCTGGTTGATGGCTTCGATCAAACGCTGGCGGCCGTCAGCGTCCTGGCTGCCAAAGCCTTCATCGATGACCAGGGTTTGCAGGCGTGCGCCGGCGCGGTGGGCCAGCACTCGCGAAAGCGCCAGGCGGATGGCAAAGTTAACTCTGAATGCCTCGCCGCCGGAATACATTTCATATTCGCGGTAGGCGCCGCTGGCATCGCTGATCTTGATGTCCAGCGTCTCTTTTTTATCCGAGCGTTTGTTGTCCTTGTAGTCGGCCTGGGTCTCGAACTTGAGCGCCATGGCGCCGTTGCTCAAGCGTTCCAACAGGTCGTTGGCCTGGGTTTCGATTTCCGGCAGAGCTTGTTCGATCAATAAAGCCGGAATGCCGTCTTTGCTAAAGGCTCGTTCCAACTGCTTTAGCAGGCTGATCTGGCGTTGGATCTCGTCGCGCTGTGCCAACAGCGATTTTTGCCGTTTGCGATGGTAGTCCAAATTCTTGATCCGGCCTTGCGCTCCACCAACTTCATTGTTTTTACGGTTGACCTGTTCTTTGAGCGCGACCACCTCGCTTTCCAGGCCTTTCCGGTCAGGCAGGCGGGATTTCCGCTCCTGAACCTCCTGCTCTGACTGCTGCTTTTCAGCCGTCAGAAGCTCTAGGGCTTGCTGCTCACTGGCAATGGATGCGGCCAGGGTGGAAATCTCGCGTTCCAGCGGCATGAGGGTGGCGCGGGCATGATCCACGGTGCGTTTCTGATCTTCACTCGCCCTGCGGCGCTGCTCCGATTGGCGCACGCCCTCATGGACGGCTGCATCATAACCGATCTGACTGGTTTCAGCATCCAAAGCTAAAATTTCAGCACGGGCCGCGGGTTCATAATCCTCATTTTCCAGAGCTGTCTCCACGGCAGTCAACTGGGGCAGGAAATCGGTTTGAAATTTTTGGCTCACCTCGCGAATTTGAGCCAGGCGGGCTTCTTCACGGGAAAGGTTCTGGTGATTCTGCTGGATGCGGGGGTCCAGGCTGGTCAGGTTGTTCAACTGATCGACGATCGCCTTCATGCGGCCCTTGTTGGCTTGCACTTGACCGGCAAGATCCCGCTGACGAGCTTCCAGAATACCTTTCTCGCCTTGCAGGTCACTGACCATGCGTTGGCGTTCCGCAGCCGAAAGGGGTTTCTTGCATACCGGGCACAGCTCTTCTTCCGCTTCACCCAGGCGGGAAATCCGTTCGGTCAATGAGCCCAATTCACGCACTGTCGCCTGGAGATTGAGATCCACTTCGGAGTTGGTCAGGCGCAGCGCTTCGCGCTGCTCGTTCAACTCACTCATGCGCTGCTTCTGCCCGGCCAGGGATTCAGCATCGGCGCGCAGGCGCTCCAGCGATTGCTCAATACCGGGCGCTTCCGCCGCTTTGGCGTCCGTCTCGGTCTGGCGCTGGCGCAGCGCATTCAACAGGGTGGATAGTTCAGCCTGCTTTTTTTCGATAACGGCCTGACGGGTAGAACGTTTCTCGATTACCGCGCGCTGCCGGGCAGCCAGCGCCTCCCAATGCTCGAGCTGCCGGCGATCTTCAAGCCAGGCCTGGTATTCCTGCTCGATTTCAGGTGCAGCAGCCAGCGCCTGCTGGTAAGTTTCTTTTTCCTGAAGGCGCTGCTCGAGCTGCTGTTGGTCATTAGCCAACCGCTGCTGTTCGCTTTGCAGGCGGGCGGCCTTTTCCTCCAGCGATTTTTGCAGGCTTTTCAGCATATTCTCCTGCTCTACGGCAGCTTCCAGCGCGGCTGTTTTACTCTCGAGCAGCTCGGTTAGATGGCCTAATTCAGTTTCGAGCTGTTTGAGTAGATTCTGATATTCCGGTTCGCGCGCCAGTTCCTCTTCGATTCCCTGCAACTGCCCGGCGATCACATTCCTTTCGGATTCTTGCGCGCGAATATTTTTACCCGCCTGGGCGCGGTAAGTTTCCCAAATCTCGAGCCCGAGAACGTTGGATAAGATATGCTTGCGTTCACCGGGACGCTGCTGGGCAAATTGATCGGCTTTACCCTGCAGGAAAAAAGAGGCGTTGATGAACGTATCATAATCCAGGCGCAGCACCTGTTGGATGCGGTCTTCGGTGGCGCGCACTGAGCTTTCGGTCAGCGTGCGCCAGCGGCCGGTATCGTCCTGGATCATAAATTCCAATACAGTGGTCTTGTTGCGCGGCTTGCTGCGCTGCACCCGGTAAAGGCTGTTCTCGTAGGTGAAATCCAGTACAACTTCAGCGGCATCGGCGCGGCTGTTAATAATATCCTCATCCTTGCCGCGTGCTTTGCCAAATAACACCCAGGTGATGCTGTCAAGAATGGAAGATTTGCCGGCCCCATTTTGACCTGAAATGCAGGCCAGGTTGATCCCTTCGAAAGATATCTCGACCGGATCCCGGTATGACAAAAAGCCGCTGAGTTGCAGGCGGACCGGGTTCATATGGCAGCGCTTTCGTCCTCGAATGGTTTTTTAGAGACCAGCACCTTGTCCACCCGCCGGCCGTCCATGTCCAGAATCTCGAACTCGTAGCCGTTCCAATCAAAGGAATGGCCGGAGGTTGGGATGGAGCCTACCTGGCTCATGACAAAGCCGCCCAGGGTTTGAAAACCAATCCTGTCTTCGTCGGGCAGTTCATCCACGTCCAGGATGTCTTTCAAATCGACAATATCCAGCAGTCCGTCGAGCAGCCAGGAGCCGTCTTCGCGCTGCACGGCCTCCGGTTCGATATCGTCACCGGGACCAGGGATGTCGCCGACGATAGCCTTGAGCACGTCGTAGAGGGTGACCATGCCAAGCAGTCCGCCGTATTCGTCGATGACCAGCGCTTCGTGAACGCCGGCAACTTTGATCAGTTCCAACACCTTCAACGCGGACATGCTATCCGGGACGAACAGCGGCGGGACTAACAGGTCGCGGATTTCAAACGGTTCGCCCGCGACCAGTTTTTCCAGGAAATCTTTGGCGCGCAAGATTCCCTGCACGTTGTCCAGGTTATCCATACCCACCGGGAAGCGACTGTGATTGCTGCTGAGCAAATCGGCCAGGATCTCTTCGCGCGTTTCGCTGAGATCAAGCCATTCAATCTCGGTGCGGGGCGTCATGATGGCGTCGATGTAGCGGGCATTCAGGCGGAAAATGCCTTCGACCATATCCTGTTCGGCAGCCTCGAATACGCCGACCTGCGTGCCCTGTTCCATCAGTACCCTGATTTCCTCTTCCGTGACGGGAGGTTCAGCCGGCGGGGTAATCCCGAGCAGGCGCAGCCCGAAATCGGTCGAGGCGCTGAGCAGACTGACAACCGGCGCAGCGATGCGCGAAAGGAAGCGCATAGGCTTGGCCATCGCCAGGGCGGCTTTTTCTGGGTTGTTCAAGGCCAGCCGCTTGGGAATCAACTCGCCGATCACCAGGGTGAAATAGGTGGTGAGTAAAACCACAATGACAAAGGCAACGCCGGTTGCGTACGGTTTTAGCCAATCAATTTGGGCCAGCAAGACTCCCAGTCGTTCCGCCAGGGTTGCGCCGCCAAATGCGCCCGCTAGAATCCCGACCAGGGTGATACCAATTTGAACCGTGGAGAGAAAGCGATTGGGCGATTCAGCCAGTTCCAATGCCACCCGGGCGGATGTGTCGCCCTCCTCTGATTTTTGGTGCAGCCGGATCTTACGGGCGGAGAGGATGGCCAGTTCCGACATGGCAAAGACGCCGTTGATGATCAAGAGCAAGAAAATGATCGTAATTTCGACCAGCGAATTGTTCATAAGACCGGCGTTGGCTAACCTTCTTCCCCGTTATTTTCGGCGGTTTGCATAATCTGGCGGGCCAGCGCGTTCAATTCCTCGACCTCGCCATTTTCCTGATTGTAGGTCTTCCAGTATAGCCCAAGCAGCTCCAGTGGCGGCAGCGTGCTGATCGCCTGGTCAGGCGCCAGGCGCAGCCGGGATTCGGACTTGGGGCGGCGTACCAGGTGAAAATCGAAAGCCTCCCCGGCATAGCTGCGCAGCGCCGCCTCGTCGATCAGCGATTCCCAATCGCGCGGGTACTCGATGGACAATCGGACGATGGCGTCCTTCAACTGCTCCTGAGGAGACAAGACGCCCAGCATGGCAGCCAATAAAACTTCAACGGTTGGCAATCCGTTGGCGGTGATTTTTGCCAGGTCCACGCGGCGGTCGATGAAGCGCCGGCCATTCAGCTTGCGCCATTCCACTTCGGTGTGCCCGCGCTCCACGCTGGCAATGACGTAATATTTATCGTCGGCGGCTTCACCAAAATCCACGCGTTCGATCGAGCCGGGATAGATCACCGGCGGGTGCTGGTTTTCGTTCAAGTTCTGGGATTTGTGGATATGCCCGAGCGCGACGTAATCCAGACGCGGATCGCGCACCAGTGAGCCGGGGAGAACCAGGTCATTGCCCAGCATGACGCTGCGCTCGCCGCCGAACACTGCACCCTGTACTGACCCGTGCGCGGTCAGAATCACCGGCAGAAGCAGGTCAATTTGCTTGAACCATCCATTGATCACGTGTGTGAGCGCGACTTCGATTTGTTCGTAAACATCCCCTACCTGGACGCCGCTTAATTCCCTGGCGGCCATCAAATTGGAGCGTGAAATCCACGGCAGCGCCATGACCTGCACTGGCAGTCCACCGAGATCCTTTGGGGTGAGCAGCGCCGGCTGGCCCAGGACGTGCACACCCGCAACATCCAGGGTTTCGTATTCCTGCATGGCGTGGGCGCGCCCGGTTGCCGGTGACAGGTCGTGATTTCCCACCAGCAGTAAGGTGGGTATCTCCGCGCGCGACAAGCGCATGATGCGTTTGCCCCATTCTCGCTGGTAGGTGGGGGACGGAGAGCGGTCCTTATAGGCGTCGCCGGCAAAGATCACCAGGTCAACCTTTTCGGAAATGGCGGCATCCACAATGGTGTCGAGCGCCTTCAGAAAATCCAGCACCCGATAGGGTAACCCGCTCGCCGGGTCGTGGCGGCCGTAATTGGCGATGTCGATATGGGCGTCGGCGAAGTGGAGTACTTTGATCATGACTGCGTTCAGGGTTGGATGCCTAGTTGCTGCGCCAGCTCCAATCCCGGGAGAAATCCGGGATGGTATTCCAGGCTTTTGCGAACATCTTCCGCTGCGCCTGCGGTATCGCCCAACAACGCCCGGGCGCGGGCGCGCCAGATGAAGCTTTCTTCCAGGTAGGGCTCGGCTGCTGATTGGATGGTGTTGTCAGCCAGGTTGGTGACGTCCTGATAACGGCCGGTAAAATAATAGGCAAAATACGGGCCGGTCTGGTACCACATCATTCGCCAGGGGCGATCGTTCTCCGGCAGGGCTGCCATCAGGCGGAAGGCCTGATCAAAGGCGCTAGAGGCTCCACCGTAGTCCTGCAGGTTCACCAGGCTGGAACCGCGGTTGAACCAGGCAAAGAATTGCTGCACCCCGGTCAAGCCGATGGCTTCATCGGCAGCGGTCTGCGCTGCGATCTGGTAGCTGGTCGTTTCATCAGCGGATGGGCCAAGAATGCGCATCACATTTTGTTCCCGGTCCTGCGGGTAGATCACCAGATAAGTGTAATTGAAACTGCGCCACTGGGTGTACAAATCATCATAACCCATCAGGTAATCAGCGCTGTAGTACGAGTCCTGAGTGGTGAACTCTTTTTTGGCGTCGTCGTAACCGGTGACCACGGCATAATGCCCCACCCAACCTAGCTTGCCGTTGAAATCTTTGAGGATGATGCCTTTCTCGACCATTACCACAAATTCTTCAGCAACCAGTTTTTTGAGCAGGTCAAGGGTGCCGCCAGCCCGTACAACAGCTTTAAATTGCGTATTACTGAGAACGTAATCGGCCAGCTCATAGGGCATTACGTTTTTATCTTTTTCGAAAGGCTTAACCACCGCTCCGACATCGGTGCGCTCGCCTTGCCAGCCCCAGTATGTTAGCGCCATGGCCAGGGTGGCCGGCGCGCAGTAGTTCCACAGCCCATGCTGATCGATGTAGCGGACGCCGCTCAGGGTGACTGCCGCCGGGATGGGGGTGGCGGTTGGTGTGAGGGTTGGCGTAGGCCCGACCAGCGTGTTGGTCGGCAGAGGAGTAGGGGTGGCGGTGAGGGTCGCCTGAGCTTGCATGGTTTCCTGCACCATGGTTGCCAGTTGAGCCTCCGGCACAAAAACAGCTTCCTGCGGCGGCGAAATGGCATATCGGACATTGACCCGCAGCTTGTCCAGTTGAAAGAGTACCGGCTCGCGCACGGAAGGGATGAGCATCACTGCCCCGACCGCCAGCAAACCTACTGTCAGCAGTCCGAGCAGAAAGAGAACAACTTTTCGCATGACTGAATTATAACATTCGCCGCATCAGCGGTATTTCCCGCAGCAGGTTTGCCCACAATTTTTGTTGGGTTTCGGGGCTGCCCCCATGATTCCCGGATCGGCGTCGTGTCTCGCAATCCAACCTACAGCCTACTATGTGCCCGTTGCTTACCCTGCATGTTGCTGAAAATTGGATATAATCCTCTCTATGGTATAATTTTGCGCCATTGTATAGACCTGCACGCCTGTTGGCAGCATTACGATTGCACTAAATTATTTTTTATTAACGATATTTATTTTAGATTGGATGATCAATGAAGCCATTGATTAAGAAAGAACTGCCAAACAATTTCAGCCTGCCGCGCCGCATCAGCCGCCTGTCGAGTCTGGCTTACAATTTATGGTGGGCTTGGAATCCGGACGCTTTGAACGTTTTCCGCACCATCAATAAACGGGTTTGGGACGATGTAGGCCACAACCCGGTAGCATTCCTGCGCAAAGTGGAACGCAGCCAGCTCAACGCGGTCGCGAACAATTCTTTCTACCTGGAGTTATACGACCGGGTTATCCAGCAGTTTGACGCCTATATGGCGGATGAATCCACCTGGTTTGCGCGGGAGTATCCCGGACTGACCGATTCAGCCATTGCATATTTTTCGTTCGAATTTGGGCTGCACGAATCCCTGCCGGTTTATGCCGGCGGCCTTGGCATCCTGGCTGGCGACCATTTGAAGGAAGCCAGCGATCTAGGCCTGCCTCTATCAGGCGTCGGTTTTATCTATAACCAGGGCTATTTCACCCAGCGCATTACCGAAGACGGCTGGCAGGAAACCGGTACCCATTACCTCACGTTCGAGGACGCTCCCGTTATTCCGCTTTACGGCGAGGATGATCAACCCGTGACCATTTCCATCGAGTTGCCTGGCCGCAGCGTTTTCGCCCGTGTCTGGGGGGTGCAGGTGGGGCGCATCACGCTGTATCTGCTGGACACCAATTTACCCGCCAACTCCGACGCTGACAAGCAGTTGACAGCCCGGCTGTACAGCAACGACCTGGAAGTACGCATCTCGCAGGAAATCATGTTGGGCATGGGCGGGGTGCGGGCCTTGCGCCGGCTGGGCATCGAACCGACGGTCTGGCACATGAACGAAGGCCACTCGGCTTTCCTGGCGCTCGAGCGCACCCTGGAATTGGTGCATGCCGGCTCCACTTATGAAGAAGCGGCTGCGGTGGTAAAACGCTCCAATGTCTTCACCACCCACACACCTGTTCCGGCCGGGAACGACCAATTTCCGTTGTGGTTGATCGATAAGTACTTTCCCAATGTCTGGACTGAATTAAACATGACCCGCGATCAGTTTGTTGATCTGGGACGGCAAGCGACGCCGTGGGGCGAAAGCTTCTGTATGCCTGTGTTAGCGCTGCACCTTTCTGAGCATGCCAACGGCGTCTCTGAGCTGCATGGGCAGGTCTCGCGCCGCATGTGGAATTTCATGTGGCCTAACAAACGTCCGGATGATGTGCCGATCACGCACATCACCAACGGCGTTCACACATTCTCCTGGCTGGCGCGCCGCATGAGCGTGCTGTTTGACGAATACCTGGGGGCCGATTGGAAAGCGCGCCTGGACGATCCAGCCCTGTGGTCGCTGGTAAACAACATACCAGATCGCGAATTATGGGCGGTTCGCCGGCACCTTAAACGCAAATTATTCCTGTACGTCGACAACCGGGCACGCGCTGCCTGGCAAAGCGGCGCTATTCACCCGATTCAAGCGCTGGCGGACGGTGTTTTCCTGGAACCTTACTCGTTGACCATCGGGTTCGCCCGGCGCTTTGCGACTTACAAACGCGCCAACCTGATCCTGCGCGATTATGAACGGCTAATCCGTCTGGTCACTGACCCGGATATGCCGGTGCAAGTGATTTTCGCCGGCAAGGCGCATCCGGCGGATGAACCCGGCAAACTGCTCATCCAGCAGGTTTACCGGGCAGTAAAGGATTCCCGCTCCGGTGGTCGGCTGGTCTTCCTGGAAGACTATGATATGAACATGGCGCGCTTCCTGGTGCAAGGGGTCGATATCTGGATGAACAACCCACGGCGACCTAACGAAGCTTCTGGCACATCGGGGATGAAAGCCGCGCTGAACGGGGTGCTCAACCTGTCTGTTATGGACGGCTGGTGGCGGGAGGGCTTCAATGGTCAAAATGGCTGGGCGATTGGCGAGGATGCCGACGCAGTGGATCCCAATCAACAGGATGAGACCGATTCGCACAGCCTTTATGATCATCTGGAAAATGAAATCATTCCACTGTATTACAAAGAGCGGACATCGGATGACATTCCCTCCAAATGGCTGGCATTAGTCAAAGAAAACATTCGCACGCTGGTGCCGCAATTCAGTACCCGCCGGATGGTCAAGGAATACATGCAGGAAATGTATTTGCCCTGCTTGGCAGGCGAGAAAAAGCCAGTGGTGAAGGGTTAAATGGAAAGTTGGTTAGCACTCCCACCGCTTTTGATCGCGCTGATTATTTTCATCTTACGCGTCGTCGATATGTCCCTGGACACCATCCGGGTGTTGTTTGTGGTACGCGGGCGCAAATTGCTGGCGTGGTTTCTTGGATTTTTCCAGTCAGCGGTGTTCATCGTTGCAATCAGCAGCGTGCTGACCAATCAACAAAGTTTCTTAACCATCCTTGCCTATGCTGCCGGTTTTGCGACCGGTAATGTGGTTGGCATGCTGATTGAAGAGCGCCTGGCGGTCGGTCATATTCATTTGAGCATCGTCAGCCCTTCGCGCGGAGTTGGAATCGCTGAAATGCTGCGCGAGCAGGGCTACGCAGTAACCGAATTATCAGCCCGCGGGCTGCAGGGCATGGTCACCCTGCTGCATGTAGATGTGATGCGCAAGCAGCTCGAGGCGGTCGAGAAGCTGGTTCGTGAAGCGGACCCCGAGGCATTTGTCACCGCAGAGGATGTACGTCCGATCCGGCGCGGGTTCTGGCGGGCGTAGGCTTCGACAAGCTCAGCCACCGGTTTAGCCCGATGGGCTTCGTGCGCTGCGGGCAGGACAAAGGAAAACCAAACGATGTTTTGTAGGGGAGCGTAATGCGCTTCCGAATTTGCTTTACGATGCTTAAGCGCGCTATGAAAGCCAGATTACCAGGGCCATCTGGTTTTCTATTCCACTTTCTTTACCTTCAACTTCAGCCCATTGATCATGGTGACCACCACCCGCGTGCCCTGCGGCAGGGGCTCGCCGGGTTCTGCCAGTTCAGCGCTCCATAGCTCACCGGCCAGTTGAACGCTGCCCACCGGGTCGAGCACCTGGCTGACCACCCCGGTCTTGCCCACCAGCGATTCCTTGCCCATTACCGCCGGCGCTTTGAGCGCCCGGATGGCAAAGCTGATGATGATGCTAAAGCTAAGCGCCAGGAAAATGCCGGTGCCAACCACCAGCGGCACAGATACGGACGGGAAACCGGGCGTGCGAACCGAATTGAAAAGAATCAACGACCCGGCGATAAAGGAGGCGATTCCGGCCGCGGTCAAGGCGCCGTGGGTTGGGGCTTTAATATCCAGGATGAACAACGCAAATGCGAGTACCAGGAAGGTGAGCCCGAACAGGTTGACGGGTAATATACCGAAGGAATACACTACCAGCGCCAGCGAAACCACGCCAATGGTGCCGGCCACCCAGCCGCCCGGGCTGGACATCTCGATTAAAATGGCCTGCACGCCAATGGACAGGAGCAGGAAGACGATATTGGGGTTGGTCAGCAGGGATAAAGCGCGTTCGATGGCGGTCAATGGAACATCGCGGACTGTGGCGTTTTGGGTCCGGATTATAATGTCGCGGTCGATCACCGTCACCGACCTGCCGTCCATCTGACGCAAGAGGTCATTCAGGTCGGTGGCGACATAATCCACCAGCCCGACAGCCAACGCCTCGCTCGAGGATACCGCTTTGGCGGTTTCGATAGTTTGCTCGGCGATTGCGACGGCCTCCGGCGGTCTTTTTTCAGCCAGGGAACGCACCGTGGCGCGAAGAATTTCTTTTTCTTTGGCAGCCAGCGTCTCGCCAATATCTTCGCCCTGTGAACCCACCGGGCTGGCGGCGCCGATGGCGGTTTCTGGCGCCATGGCGGCTACATGACCGGCCAGCGTAATCAGGGTCCCGGCAGAGCCTGCCATGGCTCCTTGCGGCGACACGTAAACCACCACCGGTATTTTGCTTGTGCGGATGATCTGAACGATTGTATTCATCAATTGAATCGAGCCGCCAGGGGTGTTCAATTGCAGGATGAGCAGTTCCGCCGAGTCGCTGGCGGCAATATCCAAACTGCGTTCAATGGATGTGATCATGACCGGGGTAAGCGGTCCATCGACTTTCAGGGTTAAGACCAGCGGAGTGCCAGCGGGAGTCTGCGCAGAAGCCGGATGGACCAAGTAGACCACTGCCAATAGCAAAATTGCCAATCTTATTACGAATAGTACAAAGCGCTTGCTCATCTTGTCTCCTGCCGGGCCAAACGATTAAAGCCTTGTCTCTATTATAGCCCAGCGATTTAAAAAGAAGATGAACGCTTTTTGACCGGCGCTTATACGATTCCGATGCTCCGTTAATGGTTTTCTTGCAAACCCGAGTTATTTTTAACGTTGTGGTGCAGGGTATAGCTTTGTTGTAAGGACTGTTATCCATGGGTTATGGAAATAATCGCAAAGCTGTAACCCAAACCGAAATTGAAACCCCCCGCCTTCTGGTGGGGAAGGAGAACGAAATGACTAAGATAATTGGCATTGATTTAGGAACTACCAACAGCGTGGTTGCTGTCATGGAAGGCGGATCGCCTACCGTCATTAACACGGCTGAAGGTCCACGCTTGCTGCCCTCGGTGGTGGCTTTCAATAAGAATGGCGAGCGCCTGGTAGGTCAAACCGCCAAACGGCAGACGGTGATTAATCCAGAGAATACCATCTATTCCATCAAGCGTTTTATGGGCCGTCATTATGATGAAGTCGAAACAGAGCGCAAGAATGCACCGTTTCAGGTGGTAAGTGGTCCGTCCGGTGATGCGCGGGTTAAAATCCCGGTGAACAACCGTGAATACACCCCGCAGGAAATATCCGCCATGATCCTCGGTAAACTTAAAGCAGATGCCGAAGCTTACCTTGGCGAACCCGTGACCCAGGCGGTGATTACCGTGCCGGCTTACTTCAATGACAGTCAGCGTCAAGCCACCAAGGATGCCGGAAAAATTGCCGGGCTGGAGGTGTTGCGCATCATCAATGAACCGACTGCCTCCGCACTGGCGTATGGTTTGGACAAGAAAAAGAATGAGAAAATTCTGGTCTTTGACCTGGGCGGCGGTACCTTCGATGTGTCCATTCTGGAAGTCGGTGACGGCGTTTTCGAAGTCAAATCCACTTCCGGCGACACGCACCTGGGCGGTGACGACTGGGATCAGCGGGTTGTCAACTGGGCAGTGGAATCCTTCCAAAAAGAACAGGGAATGGATTTGACCAAAGACCGTCAGGCATTGCAGCGTTTACGTGAGGCTGCGGAAAAAGCTAAAATCGAACTTTCCACCATCATGGAAACTGAAATTAACCTGCCGTACATCACTGCAGATGCAAGCGGTCCCAAGCACCTCCAGTTGATCCTGACGCGCGCCCGCTTCGAGCAAATGACGAAAGATTTGCTGGAGCGCACTCGCACGCCTTTCGAGACTGCCCTGAAAGATGCCGGACTCAAAGCCAGTCAACTGGATGAAGTTGTGCTGGTCGGCGGCGCAACCCGCATGCCGATGGTTCAGGAATTGGTACGACAATTGACCGGCAAAGAACCCAACAAGAGCGTCAACCCGGACGAGGTCGTCGCTGTCGGCGCGGCTATTCAGGCGGGTGTGCTTGGCGGCGAAGTGAAAGATGTTTTGCTGCTGGACGTCACCCCGCTGACGCTGGGCCTTGAAACTCTGGGCGGCGTGATGACTCCGATCATCGAGCGTAACACGACGATCCCGGCGCGCCGGTCGCAAATCTTCTCGACCGCCGAAGACAGCCAGTCTGCGGTGGACATTCATGTGCTGCAGGGTGAACGGACTTCGGTGACTGATAACATCAGTCTGGGGCGTTTCCGCCTGGACGGCATTCCTGCTGCGCCGCGCGGAACACCTCAGGTGGAGGTCACGTTTGACATGGACGCCAATGGCATCCTGAATGTGACCGCCAAGGATAAAGCTTCCGGCCGCGAGCAGAAAGTGACCATCACTGCCTCGACGAACCTGACACGCAGCGATATCGACCGGATGGTGGAGGAAGCCAAACAGCACGAAGCGGATGATGCCAAGCAGCGCGAGCTGGTAGAGGCGCGCAATATGGGCGATAACCTGGCGTACCAGGTTGAAAAAGAATTGAATGAGAAGGGCGCCAATGTGCCTTCTGATCTGCGCGGGGAGGCTGAGAGCCTTGTCAATCAGCTGCGGCAGGCTGCGGCTGGAAATGAAACGAACCGCATTCGTACCCTTTCACAGCAAGTTCAACAACTGCTAGGACGCATCCAGCAGGCTGGCGCAGCTCAACCGGGTGGCGACGGCCGGGATTCCGGAAGTAGTAACACCAACCCTGAAGGCGAAGTGGTAGAAGGCGACTTCAAAGACGCCTAAGGAGAATAAAATCCCCTCACCTAACCCCTCCTAAAGTGGACTTGCCCTTAAAAAGTGGACACGATTAATGTCCAGAAAGTTGTTCAAATTGCACAGGGCTCACATAACCCAGCGATGAATGTAATCTTTGGCGATTGTACCAAACCTCAATATACTCAAAGAT
>JBAZZG010000010.1:0-118804 GCA_041658905.1 Bellilinea sp. | reverse complement strand
ACCTTTTTGGCTCATCATGTACCACGTTATGTGTTCACTTTTCAAGTTTTGTTCATCAATTGGAGCATTTCCCAGCGGTTCACTTTTGAAGTGTTATCGGTTCACTTTTCAAGTTGCGTTGACACACCCCGTAATGCAGATTGACATGGTTGCCCGAACTCGGTATAATCGGTACAAACTTAATAATTAAAATACCAAAAGGAGTAGGCTGGTCAGTAATCTGCCAGAGAAGGAGCGCCGTAGGCTGAAAGCCTCCACAGTGCACTCCAGCCGAAGTCGTTTGGTTCATTTGCCGAAGAAATCCCGTTAGGAGAGTAGACCGGCACGGGTAAGCCCGTTAGCGCGTAACCCGGATCATCGTCCGGGGAGAGTGCGCCAGCTTTTCCAGGTTGGCGAATCGAGGTGGTACCGCGGAAGAATCCCTTTCGTCCTCATTGGGCGATTGGGTTTTTTGTTTAATGGAGCAAAGGTCATTCTACAGAGCAGGTAGCCAGATCCGCCCAAGGCGAGCGAAAGAAAATAAAGAAGCGAGAGGTGCAAGGATGACTGAAAACGCATTACCAAAAGCCTATGACTTTAATGCTGTGGAAGAACGCATTTACCAGGAATGGGAAAAGCGCGGCTTTTTCAAACCGGTCAACGATCCCGACAAGCCGGGTTTTGACCCAACGCGCAAGCCGTTCGTCATTTCCATCCCTCCGCCCAATGTGACCGGTGAGTTGCACCTCGGGCATGCCATGTTCGTCGCCATGGAAGATCTGATGACCCGCTACCACCGTATGAAAGGTATTCCGTCTCTGTGGGTGCCGGGCTCCGATCACGCCGGTATCGCCACCCAGTTGCAGGTGGAAAAAATGCTGGCAGCCGAAGGCCGCACGCGCGAGGAACTTGGCCGGGAGGAATTCGAACGGTGCACCTGGGCCTGGAAACAAAAGTATGGCGGCCTGATCACCCGTCAGATTCGTCGCCTGGGCGCTTCATGCGATTGGGATCGCGAGCGTTTTACGCTGGACGAAGGCCTATCCAAGGCCGTGCGCGAAGCCTTTGTACGTCTGTACGAGAAAGAGCTCATCTACCGCGGCCCGCGCATGATCAACTGGTCGCCGGGGTTGAAAACCGCCGTGTCTGACCTGGAAGTTGAGTACAGTGAAGAACCAGGTTTCCTGTATTTCTTCAAATATGTCCTGGCAGACGACCCGCAGACCTTCATCCCGGTGGCCACTACCCGCCCTGAGACCATTCTTGGCGATACCGCTGTGGCTGTCCATCCGGAGGACAAGCGCTACGCTCACCTGGTGGGCCGTAAAGTGCTGGTGCCCATGCTCAACCGTGCCATCCCAGTGATCGCGGATGAATATGTCGACAGGGCCTTCGGCACCGGGGCACTGAAAATCACGCCGGCGCATGACCCCAATGACTATGCCATTGGTCAACGCCACGGCCTGGAAATGATCAATATCCTGACGCTGGACGCAGCCATCAACGACAACGGCGGTCCGTATGCCGGCATGGAGCGCTTTGAGTGCCGTAAAAAGATCTGGGCAGATATGCAGGCGGCCGGGTTGGTGATCAAAGAACAGCCGTATATGCTTAATGTGCCGCGTACCCAGCGCGGTGGTGAAATCGTGGAGCCGATGATTTCCACCCAATGGTTTGTCGAAATCAAGCCACTGGCCGAAAAAGCGCTGGCAGCCGTGCGCGATGGCCAGATTCGCATCGTGCCTGAGCGCTTTACCAAGGTGTATTACAACTGGCTCGAAAACATCCAGGATTGGTGCATCAGCCGGCAGTTGTGGTGGGGGCACCGCATCCCGGTTTGGTATTGTGATGACTGCGGCGCTACTTTGGCCTCACGTCATGATCTGACAGCATGCACCAACTGCGGCAGCCTGAAAATTCACCAGGATGAGGATGTGCTGGATACCTGGTTCTCCTCAGGACTGTGGCCTTTCTCGACCCTTGGCTGGCCGGAAAAAACGCCCGATCTGGACTATTTCTATCCAACCAGCTACATGGAAACCGGCTATGACATCCTGTTCTTCTGGGTGGCGCGTATGATCATGCTTGGTCTGGAATTTACCGGCCAGGCGCCGTTCGATACGGTGTACCTGCATGGTTTGATCCGTGACGGCGATGGGGCGAAAATGAGCAAATCGAAGGGTAATGTAATCGACCCACTTGGCCTGATGGATGAGTTGGGCACCGATGCACTGCGCTTCACCCTGTTGGTGGGCTCCACCCCGGGCAACGACATGAATCTGAGTCCTAAAAAGGTCGAAGCCAACCGCAATTTCGCCAACAAAATTTGGAATGCCGGGCGCTTCGTGTTGGGCGCGCTGGACTCAGCTCCCGCGCAGGCTCAGGCTGCCCCGGATTGGACCCTGGCGGATTCCTGGATCTGGGCGCGGCTGCAATCCCTCGAGCGTGAAGTCGACCGCCTGTTCACTGCCCTCCAATACGGCGAGGCTGGCCGTCAGATTTACGAATTCTTCTGGTCCGAATTTGCCGACTGGTACCTTGAAATTGCCAAGCTGCAAATGGCGGAGGGTGGCGACCGGGCTTACTACACTGCACAAACACTTGCGCGCGTGTTGGATGCCGCTTTGCGCCTGCTGCACCCCTTTACCCCGTTTGTCACGGAAGAACTTTGGGGTCACCTGAAACGTACCTGCCAGGAAAAACCGAGCCTTTACCAGCCAAAAGAGGGTTGGGCAGAAATGTTGATTGTGGCCAAATGGCCTGAAGCCCAGAACCTTGAAGGTTGGGAGGCTGAAAAGCTGGCTGATTTCAGTTTGCTGCAGGAGATCATCCGGGCGGTGCGGAATTTACGCACTGAAAAGAACGTGACACCCGGCCGGCGCATCGCTGCGACCATTCTGGCAGGCGACCGGTTGGCCATGCTGCAAGGCCAGGCCAAATCTCTGGCAGCGCTGGCCTTCATTGACCCGCAGCAGTTGATGCTGGTGGAATCCTTACCGGAAAAGCCAAGGGATCAGGTTGGGTTGGTGGTGTCTGGGATTGAAATTTACCTGCCTTTGTCCGGTCTGGTGGACCTGGAAAGCGAACAGACCCGCCTGCAGAAAGAACTGGATGAAGTCCAGACCCAGATTAACCGGCTTGAGGAGTTGCTCAGCAGTCCGTTCGCGCAAAAAGCGCCGGCTGCGGTCGTGAATAAGGAGCGCCAAAGATTGGCGAGTTTCCAGGAAACGGCTGCCAGCCTGCGCGAACAGATGCAAGCTTTAAAATAACCTAAATGAGAGGTCTTCAAACCCAATGTTCCAGTAGTGTCCTTTCTTGCTGGGGCACGGGGATGTTATACACTTGACAACCATCCCGTTATCGCCGTGCCCGGTTTAATTATCCAGCATCACGATCCGATTCCGATTTAGGCACAGAGACCCATTATCATGGGCACGGGGCGCCGTAGATTATTAGTGCTCTTCTTCAAATCCCGCGCCCCCCAAAAACCAGATCATTTTTATTGGAGACTATTATGCAAACCATCCGTATTGCACGGCTGCGCCCTGATGCTTTTCTACCTACCCGCAAGCACCCCGCCGACGCCGGATTGGATATTTACGCTGTTGATGCGGTTAAGGTTGCACCGCACAATTTTGCCATCGTGCCAACCGGGGTAACGGTTGAAATTCCGGACGGCTATGTTGGGTTGCTCAAGCCGAAAGGCAGGAACAACCACCTGCTGGGCGCAGGGGTGGTGGATGCCGGTTACCAGGGTGAGATTTTAGTAAAAGTTGCCAACCTGACCGATCAGTCGGTGGTGTTTGGGCCGGGCGATGCCGTTGGCCAACTGGTAATTTTGCCGGTTTTGACGCCTGAGGTCGAGGAAGTGTCCGTAGCGGAAATCCATACCAAAAAGACCACTCGCGGCGGCGCGGGCGGGATAGTCAGCCAGCATAAAGCGCCTCGAAAATTCGACCAGTGAGACGGCGGCAATAATATTCTTCCCCAATTGGGCACGGAACACACGCCAGAGTCGTGCGTAAGGAACGACGAGTGACGTCGTTCCGCCCAACCCTTACCTAACCTCTCCCAGGGAGAGGAAAATTAAATGCCGCCCTCACTCGCAGAGTGCCCTGCGGGCAATCCAACCTACAAAAACTTATCTTATCCTTCACGGTTGCCGTAGGTCGGATGAGGGGCGGTGGCCGTTTAAAATGATATTAGCTCAGTGTAGCCCCGAAATCCAACATCTTGCCATCCGGGGCAGGTCAGAAGACTTTGCCCCATCTTAAAGAATATATTGCGGCTATATGTTGAAATTTGCCACTGCCTGATAGAAAGCGTCTAATTTATCCAAGGACATGTTGGGCGGCAGATCGCAGCCGGAGGAGAGCAGGAAATTGCGGTGACCGGCGGTGGCATGCAGCAAATCGGTGGTCTGCTGGTAGACCTCGGCCGGACTGGATCCCACGAATACACTGGCAGGGTCTAAATTGCCCGCCAGGATGGTCTGGTCATCGACCTGCTGCAGAGCGGCAACCATGTCCATGGGGTTGCCAAAATGGTGCAAAGCGGCGCCGTCCTTCAAGATTTCGTCCAGGTGAGCCAGCTTGGCTCCGCAATTGTGATACAGGAAAGAGAATTCCTCGGTCTGCAAAGGTTCGATGATCTGACGAACATAAGGCGCTGAGAAGCGCGCCAACATGGAGGGTGACATCAACCCGGCTGCTGGCTCCGCCAGGATGATTCCGTCAGCGTCCACGCCACGGAAGGCCTCGGCATAACGCAACAGGAAATTGGTTGCCATTTTCAAAAGGTCGCCTAATAACTTCGGATCTTCACGGGTGAGCACCAGCGATTCGGTTACGCCAAAGAGGCGCCCAACCAAAGAGAACGGGCCAATCATGCTGCCAAGGACGAAGCCATCTTTTCCAGCCATGTGTTCTTTGAGGTAAGTCACCACCGAAAGCGGGACAATTGTGCGTTTGTGACCGATCTTTGGCGCAAACAATTTGGTCATATCTTCGCGGCTGGTGACCAGCCGCCCGATTATGGTCGGGATTTCTCCTTCATCAAAGCGAACCTGGGCGCCGAAGGCTTCGGCTTCGATGCTGAGATCCATGGCGGTCTGTAAAAAGGGCGATGGGTTTCGATCAAAGAGCGCCAGGATCGAATTTACCTGCACCATGTAATCGTTGGTCGCTTTAGCGACTGTTTTTCCGGTAAGGTGTAATCCCGAATAAACGCCGACAGGCATGGCTAAGCGCTGCTGGCTGCCAAGGATAAATTCAGTCAGGTTTGTTTGCATGGATGATGCTCTTTTCTATTTTGATGATGAGGCCGCAAACTAATTAGACCGCAAGACGGTGTGGTCGATCAGGATCGATCTTTATCCAGATACAACCCGGTGTCAGCGGCTTCCAATAATCCCTCTGGCGATTGAGCATTCTCTGGATAATTCCCCAGTCCAAAGGAGACTGAAACACAGCCTACTTTGCCATCCGGTAATTGTAAATCACACACTGAAACAAATTCCTGTAATTTCGAGCCAATCACATAGGCTTCGTCTTTAGTGGCGTTGGGAAAAAGGATGGCAAATTCGTCCCCACCCAGGCGCGCAATAAAATCGGTTTTGCGCACCCCTTCATGCAAGCGAGCCGCGATGCGCCGTAAAGCCTCATCCCCAATCCGGTGCCCATAGGTGTCATTGATATTCTTAAAATGATCCAGATCGAGCATCATGACTGTAAAGCTGCCGCCAGTCGCTTTGGCGTGATCGATCATCTGGCCGATGGCAATTTCGAAGGCGCGCCGGTTTGGCAAACCGGTCAGCCAGTCGGTCTGCGCCTCTTCGCGAATCAGGTTATGCAGCCGGGCATTTTGAATGGCGATCCCCGCCTGGTCAGCCAACAGGCGCAGTTGGTGCAATTTGGATTCTTGAAAAATATGCGGCTCGAGCATTGCCAGGGTCATCACACCGATCACCGAGCCCTTCATTTTCAATGGCAACCCGACGATCCCACCTTTCCAGGCAGCGGGCGCAGAACTGTAAAGCGGGTGGGTGCGCATATTTTCAACCACGATCATCTCGCCGGTGCGCGCGACGGTATAGGTTAACCCCTCTTTACGAGGTAGCGCCCAAACCTGGCCGGTAGAGCCATCGCGGAACATGGCAGCGCCAAACATCAGGTCGTGACCGTCATAATAGAAAATGTGAGCGTCATTGGCAGCGGGGATTAAGGCGAGGGCGTTCTTTAGGATGCTATTTAATACATCCTCCAAGTTAAGCGTTGCCGTCAGGTCCAGGCTGGCATGGAAAACGCGCTCCAATTCTTTCAGGCGCTGTTCATTTTTTGCCAGCTCATTCCGCATGGCATACATCGAGATGGCCAATTGGACGACTTCGTTGCCCGTTTCAGCTTCCAACCGGTTCCAGGCGGGTTGATCATTTGCCCGCCCCAGCACCAGCACACCGCGCACCGAATCCTCAAGGGAAATTGGCAGTAGTTGAAGGCTGACCATTCCGGCTTTGCTCATAAAATCTGCCAGCCCGACAGTTACAGCCTTGGACCCAAGGGTCAGCAGTTGACAATCTCCGGATTTGAGCAGATTGGAGGCGCTCAAATCGATTGCCAGCGGAGTTTTTTCGAACAGTCTGCCTTTTTCTCCCGTCACCGATTCCCAATGCACGCCTGTTCGCGGTGAGGTAACCCAGGTCAGGTAACCGCAAGCACTGGCATCCAGCAAGGTGGGAAGCGTGTGGGTTAACACCTGAATGATTTGCGCGAGGGATTGCGCCAATCGAATATCGCGCAGCAACTCAGAGGCCTGGGTTAGTTTTGTGCGGGAAGAAGGGTTAGGAGAACGCGACATATCAACCTGGACTTCGGATTTTTCAGGCGAAGGGGTAATGGGATATAGTGCTTCCATAAATATCAGGCCACCTACCGATAAGAAATTCAGTTATTTTTAATATTGTAACCGATTTGGTACTGACATACATTCACCCAAACCACAAACTTACATTATTGTCTAAACAACCTTAGAAAATTCTAAGAATTGAACGATGGAACGAGGTTTTTTTACTTAACGTAATAAAAAACCCTATCACGGGTGGAAGGTTGCGATGGAGATTCAATGGCTGGAAAAATCAGGCAGCGAGTTTTGTTCCGGATAATTCCAACTCGATCTGTCCGGCTATTCCCCGGGCGCGTACTGCTGCGAATCCGGTATAGCCTTCCACCTGCAGTAAACCTTCTAATTGATCTGGTTTCAACAGGGCGCCGATCTCTGCATCAGCCTTCAACATTTGGCCAAGCGGATTAGGATTGCCAGCCTGGATGGCCTCCCAAGCAGCCAGGGCATGCCCGCGCAGCTTTTCATGCATCACTTGCCGGTCTGCCCCGGCGCGCGCCAATGCCATCAGCACCCGTTCAGTGGCTGCAAAAGGCGCATATTGGTTAAAATTGCGCTGGATGGCAGCCTGATTAAAATACATGCCTTTTACCAGTCTGGCAGCCCCGCTCAATAATTCATCCGTGATCAAGAACGCTTCCGGCAGCAAACTGCGGCGATTGGCAGAATCATCCAGTGTACGTTCCAGCAGTGAATGGGCGGCATTGTGCCAGGCTGTCTGCGGCAGGCCCGCCAGGGAACGCGCCAGCGAGTCGATCTTTTCGGCCTGGATGGGATTTCGTTTGAAGGGCATGGCTGAAGAGCCAACCTGTTTTTTGCCAAATGGCTCTGCCCATTCGCCAATGGACGGGGATTGCATGATACGCAAGTCAAAAGCAAATTTGTAAAGGCTGGCGCCGATTCCTGCCAGGACACTCACGATCTGGTAATCCTGTTTGCGCGGGTAGGTTTGTGTGGTGACCGGGTAAAAAACGAGCCCGAGCCGGCGGGAGAGACTCTCCTCGAATTCATCCAACCGGTTCACCCCCAGCAAATCACCATAAGCCGCGGCAGTGCCAACCGCGCCCTTGAAGCCTTTGCCTTTTACTTCACGGCGCACCTTGCGCAGGTCAGCCAGGTCGGCAAGCAGATCCTGAGCGTAACTAGATAGCCGGTAACCAAGGGTGGTGGGTTCAGCGGGCTGCAAATGGGTATATCCCATTACCGGCGTTGCAGCAGTTTCCGTAATGCGCTGCGCAAAGGCCCGGAGCAAGTCATCCATACGCTCCAGGATCAAATCCAGCGCGTCTGCCAGCCGCAGAGCATCCGCATTGTCCTCGATGTCCATCGACGTGGCGCCAAGATGCAGAATCCCCCCGCCGACCGGGCATTGTTCTGCGTAGGTTTTGAGTTCAGCCATCAGGTCATGGTGGACCTCGGCTTCGATCTCCAATGCCCGGGGTATGTCCAGCTGGGTTTTATGGGCACGTAAGTCCTCAACCTGGTCGGAGCGCACCAGTCCGAATTCGTGCTCAGTCTCGGCTAATGCCAACCAAATTAGACGCCACAACTCCCGTTTATGCTGCTCGCTCCACAACCGGCGCATGGCGGGGTTGGCATACCGCCACGAATAAGGTGATTGGTAATTTTCCCATCTGCTCATGACTTTATTTTATCCGAAATGATGCACGACTCTCTACTCTTGCGCCATTAAAATTCCCCCCTGAATTATGTTGATCCTCTATAATAATTCGATGAAACTTTTGTCCTTTTCGGCCTATAAATGGATTTTATCTCCGGCGATCCTCCTCCTATTTATTCTGCCTGCCTGCGCTCCTGAGGTTATCACTGTTCTACCAGAGAAGTCGCAATCTGGACCATTAAACAATTCCACCTCCATTCAATCAGAGGAATCTATGTCGCCTAAAAAACCACTGGTTATTGCTCACCGAGGCGCTCGCAGTGTGGCACCCGAGAACACCATCGCAGCTGCACGTAAAGCCGTCGAAATAGGCGCCGATATGTGGGAGCTGGATGTTTCCGTTTCTGCTGACGGCGAACTTTTTTTGATGCATGATGACACATTGAATCGCACCTGTAATGCGGAAGAGGTGTTCCCCGATCGCGGCCCCTGGAATGTAAAGGATTTCACCCTGGCTGAAATTCGCCGCTTAGATTGCGGCCAATGGTTCAACATTAACGATCCCTTTAAACAAATTGAAGCGGGAAATGTCCCGTTCGCGGATCAGCAAGCATACAAAGGTGAAAAAGCGCCCACTTTGCGAGAAGCGCTGGAATTTACCAAAGCGAACGATTGGGCAGTCAATATAGAAATCAAGGAACAGCCCGACGAGGCTACAGCTCGACTGGCTGTTGAGAAGACAGTGGCGCTTGTCGTTGAACTCGGGATGGATGATGGCAAACAGGTTGTGATATCTTCCTTTGAACATGCTTACCTGAAGCAAGTGCGTGAACTAAATAGCCAAATTCCCGTCCAGGTGCTCACTTCTGAAATCATTCTCGACCCGGAGCAATATTTGGCTGGGTATGGAACCCGTTATATCAATCCCAAATCCTCTGTCTGGAGTTACCAACAGATAAAAGAACTCAGCGCCGCGGGCATCGCCTTTAATGTCTGGACGGTAAATGACGAGTCAGTGATGAAGTCGCTGATTAATGCGAATGTAAATGGGATCATTACAGATTTCCCCCAATTATTAATCAGCCTGTTGGCGGAAAATTAAACCTTTCATCCGATTTATCCTGCAAGCACGGAACAATCTGACATCAAAAAGGCCAACCCTGATTTTCTATCCCTTTTGGCGCGGTGATGGTCAGACTGGTTTATTTACGTGTGCAAAACGCGCCCGGCAAAACGTTAATCCTCAAATAGCGAGGCAGGACCCACCGCTAAACCCACGATGCCCGGGCCGGTATGGGCGCCTAAAACCGGCGCAATGGGCACGGTTGGAAGCCAGACACAATCAAATACTGCGGCCATTTTTTCACGCAGGATTTCAATGCCTGTCGGGTTGTTGCCGTGCAACAGCTGAACTCGCAAACGTGCGCCTGCTCCATATTTTACAGCCACCACATCGGCAATTCCCTGAATGGAGCGTTTAACGGAAACCTGACGCGCCAACTGAATATACTTGCCGGTAATCTTGTCCACGCCGATGATCGGTTTTATGTTGAGGACAGATGCCAATAACCCTTTGATGTGGCTGATGCGGCCGCCGTGTATCAGGTATTTCAGGGTGTCCAGGGTGTAAATCCCCTCGCAATTGTCGCGCAGCACTGCCAACCGTTTCAGAATTTCTTCGACCGAGGCGCCGGCTTTGGCCATGCGGGCTGCCACCTCAACCTGCCAGCCTAACGGGCAGGACAGGGTCATCGAATCCCAAACGGTAACCTTAGCTTCAGGCGCCATTTGCGCCCCGGTAGTCGCAGCGCTGAAAGTGCCGCTTAGTCCGGATGAAATGTGAATCGAGAGGATTTCTTCGCCGGTTTTGGCCAGCTTACGGTAAAGTTCCGCAAACTCACCAGCGGAAGGCTGCGAGGTGGTGGGAAAACTATCGGTCGCGCCCAGGATTTTATAGAAGGTTTCACCGTCCAGATCGATGCCGCTCTCATACGTGTGGTCATCCAGCGAGATTCGCAGACTGGCAAAATGGACGTCTAATCCCTTCAATAAATCAGGGGCAATATCAGCGGCGCGGTCGGTCACGATAATCATAAGCTACCTCCATCCTTCCCATTGGGGGTTATCTATCCCGGCTATTAGTGGCAGACGCTGCAGCGCCTGGGAAAGGAATCGCAATTCCACCCCATTCCAAAAGAAATATATCACGCCGGTCAGGTTTGCTAAATAGGACTTAATTCACATTTTTTTGAGCGAGCAATAGGACTTACCCGGAAAATTTGTATCCGGGCCCACATAATTGTTCGGATAACGACCATAATTTTTCGGCTTCATCTGCGCGCAAGGCGTAACGGCTGGGGGCGATGGACAGGCAATCCCGCCAGTAAATGCCATCAGGAGGATCCAATTTTGGCCGGCTGGCGACCATGGCAATGGTCCTGGCCGGCACGCTCGGATCTGCTCCCTGCTTGCGGCGCAAATCCCAGGCCCAGCGGACGATGCCATGATTATTCTTTGACCCAATTTCTGTATTGACCAGGCCTGGGTCAATTGCATAGGCGCGAATACGGGTCGTGCCAGCCAAGCGGCGGTTGAACTCGGTGGTGAAGAGCACATTGGCGAGCTTAGATTGTTTATAGGCCAGCAGGGGATTGTAGAACCGGCGCAGCATCACGTTGCCCCAGAGGATGCGCATATTGCGGTGTGAGCGGGAACTGACGGTTAATATACGCGCGGCAGGAGCGGCCTGCAGCAGCGGCAACAGTTCGTGAGTCAGTAAAAACGGCGCAAGATGGTTGACTGCAAAGACGGTTTCGTAACCGTCCTCGGTGACGGTGTACCTGCTGGTGACCGTTCCGGCATTATTGACCAGCACGTCCAGCTTGCCGCCATGCAACGCGTTGACATACTCCCGGATTTCTTCCGCCAGCCGGCGAACCCGGCGCAGAGCGGATAAATCCGCTGTGAAGAAATGGACTTGCGCTCCCGGGGCGGTCGACCGGATGTCTGCTGCCGCCTGAGCAGCGCGTTCTGCGGAACGCCCAACCCCCAGGATGGTTGCTCCCTTGGCCGCTAATACACGAGCGGCTGCCAGGCCAATGCCGGCGGTGGCGCCAGTGATGCCAATGGTTTTTCCGATTAATGGTTGGTGTGTGACCAATTTACCCTCGCTTTTGGTTCGTCCGGCGCCAGGCAGGATCTGCCAGCCCGGCGAATAAACCTGTCAGGCTTAACCGGCTATCCATCTCCTTCATCGGCAGGATAATCGCCAACCAGTTCATCGAAATAGTCTCGCAGCGGGCGCAAATAATGATCCTCCCACCACTGCATCATTTGTCGGGTGCTGCCGGCCTCCACCCCGGTTTGCGTTACCTTCACCTGAGAACCGGTACAGGTAGGCTCAAAGGTCAATTCCAGGATTGAATCCGGTTGATTATGCGGAAATTCGGCCAGATTCCAGGTCTGTACGATCCGGTCGAAAGGCGTCGAGACCTGGGTAACCCCTGCTACCTTTCCATCGAGCGTTGAAAATGGTTCACCGACTCTACCAGAAATGCTTACCGGGTGATCGGTGAAACGGCTGTGCTCGTAGCTGTCCAGCCAAGCGCGGTACACCCTTTCGGGATAAACGGGTATGTCAACCGTCATACTGATCGTTGCAAACATGCTTCCTCCAGACGCCACTGGCGATCACGCAGCCTCGTGGAAACACCCACAATCCTGAAAAATTCTTCAAAAAGCAGCAAAATATCCTTAAAATTGATTATAACCGGTCGAAAAAGGGATTAAAATGCCTGTTTCAGGCGTAAATTTGCCCTTAAATCTTGACATGGGTAGTAAAATAAAGGTAGTAAACCTTTCATAACCAGAAAAGGAGAAATAAGATGGATTTCAATGGTTACTGTGTAAAATGTCGCAAGAAACGCGATGTCAAGGGTGGAACGATCACAAAGACCACCACGGGCCGCCAGATGGTTAAAGGCACCTGCCCGGTTTGCGGAACGACCGTGACTCGCTTCCTTCCGAACAAGTAATTCCAAGCCTGTGACGAAGTAAGATCTTAAACCTCTGATGCTATTCAGAGGAATCAGACCTTACCCGTATGGGTAAGGTTTTTTTTATCCCATTACTGAACGGATTTTTGGGGTAGATGCGACAGGCTATCCATCAGCCAGGATGCGGTAAAATTCTTCGTTCATTGCCATTTTCACTATAACAGGATCGTAAGTCATGAGCCAGGCCAACAATCACAAATCACAATCATTACCCGAGCGGATTAAAGAACTCTATAACGAATTCCCCAGGCAGTTCTGGATCCTGGTGGCAGGCATGTTCATCGACCGGCTGGGCGGTGCACTGCTCTTTCCGTTTTTCTCGCTTTATCTGACGCGAAAATTTCAGATCGACATGACCCAGGTCGGATTGATCTTTGGCCTGTTCGCTATTTCCAGCTTCATTGGAAGCATGGTAGGCGGCGCACTCACCGACCGCTGGGGGCGGAAATCTATTTTGCTGTTCGGCCTCTCGATGAGCGGGCTTTCCAGCGTGCTGATGGGCGTGATCGACGCGCTTCCCATATTCATGGTGGTCACCCTGGTGGTCGGGATTCTTTCCGATGTGGCAGGCCCGGCTTACCAGTCGCTGGTTGCTGACCTGCTTCCAGAAGAAAAGCGCGCACAGGGTTTTGGCATCCTGCGCGTGGTCGCCAACCTGGCGGTGGTCATTGGCCCATTGGTTGGCGGCTTTCTGGCAGCCAAGTCCTACCTGATTCTTTTTATCACCGACGCGACGACCAGCGTGATCACTGCGATCATCCTGTTTTTTGCACTGCAAGAAACGCATCGCCCGAAGGAGACCGGCCAACCGCAGGAGAGTATGGCAGCAACCTTCAAGGGGTACTTCACGGTCGTGCGCGATAGCGCCTTTGTCGGGTTTCTGATAGCGTCTGTGCTGATGGTGGTGGTGTATATGCAGATGAACACCACGCTGTCGGTTTACCTGCGGGATTACCACGGCGTGCCTGAACAAGGCTTTGGCTATATTTTAAGTTTGAATGCCATCATGGTGGTGTTGTTCCAGTTTTCCATTACCCGCTGGATCAATCGCTACCGACCGCTGATCATCATGACCGTTGGCTCGCTGCTGTATGCAGTCGGGTTTGCCATGTATGGTTTTGTCTCGGCATTCGCCTTGTTTTTAGTGGCGATGGCGATCATTACTGTGGGCGAGATGTTCGTCAGTCCGGTGAGCCAATCGATTGTTGCCCGGCTGGCGCCAGAGGAGATGCGCGGGCGGTATATGGCCGTATACGGCTTTTCCTGGTTGATTCCCTTCGCCATTGGGCCGTTGCTGGCAGGACTGGTGATGGACAACCTCAACCCCGACTGGGTGTGGTACATTGGCGGCGTACTCGGCCTGGCGGCAGCCGGCGGGTACTACTGGCTGGAATTGCGCGCCGGGCGTTCGCGCTTTTTATCCATCGATGCGCGTCTGGCGATTATTCAGGACCTGGAAGATGGCAAGATCACGGCTGAAGACGCCAACCTGAAACTGGAATCCATAAAAAACAGTTCCTGGGGAAAATTGGCTTCCCACGATGAAATTAATCCTCAACGAAATGTGCGTATTCGGGTAAGCGACCAGCTCAAGCAGGTCGTCAAAAGCGACCTTGTGCTCCCGATTGGCTTGGTGAACACCGTCCTGCATGCCGGCGGCAAACTTTCCGTACAGCTCGACCGGTATGACCTTCAGGAACTAAAAAAACTGATTGCCGGAACCACTCATGGACAAAACCCGCAGCAAATGATCGCGGGGGATGATACCATTGAGGTCACAGTTGAATAAATCAGCGCGTAAACGTGGTTTTCGCGTCGGACATATTTCGCTATAATAATGGTACCCGGTTGTGGCCTGATGGCAGCGGGATGGGAAGATTCATTTTGCAGGTCTGAGGAGAATATCAAAATGACACTTGAGCAGCAGCGTGCGCGAATGAAAAGTGCCGTCTGGAAAGCCATTAGCCAGAGCGGAGTGGATGTTTCAGTTTTGCCCTCGGAGCAGCAGGCTAAAATCGTCGATGCCGTAGCCGATGAGGGTCTGGTAGTGATGAATGAAATTCTGGATGAGGTTTATAAGAAAGAAGCTGGAAAACCAGCAACCGAAGGTGAGGAAACGATCATTTGGGAAGGCCGGCCGTTCCTGTCGCTGGTTGAGAATTATGTCATCACGAGTGAACGCATCAAGATCTCGCGCGGATTACTGGGCAAAGATTACGAAAACTTCGAGTTGATCCGGATACAGGATATTGATGTGTCGAAGGCGGTCACGGAACGGCTGTTTGGCCTTGGCGATATCCACATTCGCGGCGCCGACCCGTCCACACCGGTAATCACCTTGCGCAACATCAACAACCCGAATGAGGTATACGAGATGCTGCGCAAAGCCTGGCTGGCGGCCCGGAAGCGCTATGGCCTGATCTTCCGCGAGGAGATGTAAGCGACAGCCATCTCCAACCGGTGATCTCTATGTATCATCACATTTTCTCGTGGGGCTGTCCCAAAAACACTCGAAATTCATTTACACCCCGCTCCCCAGAAGTTTGACCGGCAGTGAAAAGCAAGCTCCAAGCCAGGGAGCAGGGCTGGGGGTGAGGGGCAAATAGATTACTTTTGGGACAGCCCCACTTTTAAGTCCTTTTCTTCAGTAACGCTACTCAGCGGGAACACCACGGGTCATATTCTGCTGCTCCTGAGATCGCTATACCCGGATAATGTTCTCCCCTATTTGCCTGACAAAAAACTCTTGTCATGTTTTTGCTTGCCAAATTTATTACCTTGCTATAATACTATTGGTCACACAAGTTCAATATTCTTTATTGAACGTTTGTTAACTGTTCCCAATTTCCCTTTTCTCAACTAAATACGCAAGGAGGACAAATGTATTCCAAGTCTTTCGTTAAATGGGTTGTGATTGCCTTGCTGGCGGTTATGGTGTTAGCTGCCTGCCAACCTGCCGCAGAAACCCCGGTTGTCACAGATACCGAGCTTAATCTGCTGTGCACCCCGCAAGAAGAGTGGTGCCAGGGGATGAAACAGGAGTTTGAAGCCAAATACGGCATCACCGTCAACTATGTACGCATGTCTTCGGGTGAAGCTTTGGCGCGTGTAAACGCCGAGAAGGACAACCCCCAGTTTGACATCTGGTGGGGTGGCCCGATCGACAGCTTTATTTCAGCCAAAGAATCCGGTCTCCTGGAACCCTATGATTCACCCAACTATGCCAATCTCGTCGATCCGGCCAAGACCAAAGACGCGGACAATCAATGGGTAGGCATTTACATGGGCTCACTGGGTTTTGCCACGAACACCGATTGGTTGGCGGCCAACCCGGGCGTGGAAGCACCGACTTCCTGGGACGACCTGCTCAAACCCGAATTCAAGGGTCAAATCATGGTTGCGCATCCCTCCTCATCCGGAACATCGTACACAGCCTTAGCAACCATCCTGCAGATCAAGGGTGAAGAAGCCGGTTGGGAGTTCATCAAGCAGTACGCTGCCCAGGTCTCTCAATTCACCAAGAGCGGCGCCGCACCGGCCAAGTTCGTCGGCCAGGGCGAAGCAGCGGTGGGCATTGTCTTCTCGCATGACATCGTCAATGAGATCGACAACAACAAACTGCCGCTTAAATTGACCTTCCCCGCTGAAGGCACCGGTTATGAAATCGGCGGTATGGGTATTATGAAGGGCGCCAAGCACATACAAGCTGCCAAGTTGTGGTTTGACTGGGCATTAACTGCCGAAGCTCAGGCGCTTGGTCCGACCTACAAAGCCTACCAGGCTCCTACGGTCAAGGGCGTGACCCTGTCGCACCCCGAACTGATGGAAGTAAATCTAATCGATTATGACTTCCAGTGGGCGGGGACCAACAAGAAGGCCTTCGTTGAGAGGTTCACCAACGAAATCGTTTCCGCTGATAACCTGAAACAATAAAATTGTGTTAATTGGATACTGGGCGGGGTTACCCCGCCCAGTATCATTTATAGAGCGTGTCATGGCAGAATCTGAAACAACGGTAAAAGTTACTTCCACAAAGTTCACAGGATTAACCCGACGCTATCGTGAATTTTCATTAATTGCCAGGGACCCGGTGCTCTTCATGAGCTTGTTGTTTTCCGGGATATTTATCACAGTTTTTGTCGTCGTACCCCTCTTTCGAACCATTTCCGGCGGGTTTTTTAATGCAGAAGGCGCATTTGACCTGACCTATTTTGGGCGTTACTTCGACGATTATTTTGGCCCTGGAATGCGCCGGGTCTTTTTCGATACGATGACCATGGGGCTGCTCGCAGCGACCGGCGGCACCCTGGTTGGTTTTATATTTGCTTACGCCCTGGTCCGCTGCCGGATTCCCGGGTCGAAGGTTATTCACTGGTTGGCGCTGCTGCCAACGGTCTCCCCGCCGTTTGCCCTATCGCTCGCCATGATTCTGCTATTTGGGCGCAGTGGGGTTATTACCCGTCGCGTCCTTGGCATTACCTACGTTCAGGGGATGAATGACATTTACGGCATGGACGGTCTGGTCATCGTCCAGACGATCACCTTTTTCTCCGTGGCGTACCTGATTTTACACGCCATGCTCGAGCGCTTGAACCCTGCCATGGAAGAGGCTGCTGCCAGCCTGGGCGCCAGCCGGTTTCACATCTTCTTCACGATTACCCTACCTCTGCTCATCCCGGGAATTGCCGGTTCGTTTCTGCTGCTTTTTGTCGAATCGCTGGCGGACCTTGGCAACCCGTTGTTCATTGCTGGCAACCGTACCGTTCTTTCGGCGCAAATATTCCTGGCGGTCATTGGCGAGTACGATTACCAGAAGGCCTCTGCCCTTTCACTGGTGTTGATCATTCCAACGCTGCTGATCTTTCTGGTCCAGCGCTACTATGTCAATCGCCGTGCCTACATTTCGGTCACGGGCAAACCAAGCGGATCTCAGGTGGTTGAAAAATCACCGGTTATCCGCTGGGGTTTCAATGTTGCCGCCTATGTCATCTGCGGCTTTGTCATCCTGCTGTATGCCACCATCATTTACGGCTCCTTTAGCGAAGCCTGGGGGGTGGATTTCACGCCGACCCTGCGCCACTGGCAGCTAATCCTGACCCGCGGAGTGGAAGCCATTCTTGACACCACTTTCTTGAGCGCCCTGGCGACCCCATTCGCAGCAATCCTTGGCATGGCGATTGCCTGGCTGGTTGTCCGGAAAAATTTCAGCGGCAAGCAAGCGCTGGATTTCACCTCGAACCTGGGCGGTGCCGTACCCGGAACCATCCTTGGCATTGGCTATGTGATGACCTTCAACAAGCCGTCGATCGCTCTGGCCATCGGGGTTTACGGTTTGCTGGCATTATTTTTTGCTCAGGTGGTTGGTAAAAATGTTCGCGACCGGTTGGTTATATTGGGACTCGCAACCGCAGCCGGAGTAGGGCTGGCCCAGGCGCCATCGCCAACAATCTATACGGTCATCGGGCTGCTGTACTTTGTCCTTGCCGGGATTCTGGCGGTGGCCAGGCAAGGACGATTACGGGTTATTCTGGCGGTGATGGCCGGGATTTATGTCATGAGCAATGATTGGGCTGCTGCGATCGCCGCTCCGATTGCTAATCTTTCCCGCAATATGGAGCGCGGATTCTGGAGTAACGCCATTTTCCAACTATCCGATCAAATCAAGGTTTTGATCCAACCTCCCCCGTCTTTGCTGGCTATTGCTCTGGTTTTTGCCGGTATCCTGCTCACGCTGGGGATTCGTCAGCGCGGCTTGCGGGTCGGTTCGGGGGTGATCGCATTGTTGATCCCATGCACGTTGTCCTTCATGGACGTCCCCTTTTCTCTGGTGGGCGGGGCGTATATCATCCTGGCAGCGTATATGGTGCGCAGCCTGCCGGCTTCGGTGCGGGCGGGCGTGGCGTCACTCCAGCAAATTGACCCATCCATCGAGGAAGCCTCCAATATTCTGGGAGCCGATGCCCAATACACCTTCCGTAAAGTGACGCTGCCATTGATTTTGCCTGCGCTGGTTTCGGGATTGATTTTTAGTTTCACCCGCCACATGACCAGTCTGTCGGCGATTATCTTCCTGGTCAGCGCTCGCTGGCGCATTGTGGCAGCCTCGATCCTGAGTGAATGGGAGCAGGGTGGGGTCAGTATTGCGGCAGCCTATTCTACCGTGATTATTATCTTTGTCCTCGCGGCCATTGGAATTCTCAGTCTGGTGACCAATCGCGTCTTCCGGGGCAGGGGCGGGGTCGATCTGAGCATTGGGCTGTAGCCCGGAGCGAGTAAAGGGAATCAACACATGTATCTTTTATTGAAAAATATCTCCAAAATTTTTCCTCCACGCGGCGGCGTCGGTGAAGTGACCGCTGTCAACCAGGTCTCGCTGGAAATCGAAAAAGGGGAACTGGTTACCCTGCTTGGTCCTTCAGGCTGCGGCAAAACCACCACCCTGCGTATGATTGCTGGTTTTGAATTCCCGACCACCGGTCAAATTATCCTGGACGGCGAGGAAATCAATGGACAGCCGCCGCATAAGCGCGATATGTCGATGGTTTTTCAGAGTTACGCCATCTTTCCGCACCTGAATGTGTTCGAAAATATCGCTTACGGACTGAACGTGCGCCATCTGCCCAGACCGGAAATCAACGAGCGGGTAAACCGCGTTTTGGATCTGGTCCATCTGGATGGCTACGGCGACCGCGCCCCAAATCAGCTCTCAGGCGGACAGCAGCAGCGGGTAGCGCTGGCGCGCGCACTCGTCATGGAACCCAAAGTGCTGTTGATGGATGAGCCGCTGTCCAATCTGGACGCCAAATTGCGCGAGGAAATGCGCACGGAAATTCGCCGTATCCAAAAGACGCTCAACATCACCAGTGTGTATGTAACCCACGACCAGATCGAAGCCATGACGCTTTCGGACAAAATTGTGGTCATGAACGAAGGCATCATCGAGCAAATAGGCACCCCCACCGAAATTTACCGTTATCCAAAGAGCCGGTTTGTGGCCGGGTTTATTGGTCGGGCGAATTTCATCGGCGGGAAGGCGCTTAACCAGAATAACAAACAGATGAATGCTGAAATATTTGGCGTCACCATTACCCTCTCCGGGCTGCGCAATACTTTCAGCCCAGGCCAATCGATCACGCTGATTGTGCGCCCTGAGATGATCGATATTTATAAGAGCGGCGGAGGTTTTCCGGGAATCATCCGGCGGGCGGTTTATCTTGGCAATGTGATCGAATATGACGTAGAAATTGGCGGTGAACTGGTCACGGCCGCAGAAACCGACCCGGCCAAGATGGTCATGTACCCTGAGGGCGAGGCGGTAACCGTTAATTTTTCCGAAACCACCATCCAGGTTTTACCGGCCAGCAGTTAACCATGAAAAAATTCGACATCCTCATGATTGGCAATTTTGCCAAGGATAAGCTGATTGTCGATGGCGTCGAAGAGATTGCCTCTGGCGGCGGGGTGTATTATGGCAGCGTGGTCGTGCGCCGGCTGGGGTTGGCGGTTGGGGTCATTACCCGGCTGCACCCGGCGGACTTCCCGCGGCTGGAGGAATTGCGCACGGAAGGCATCGAGGTGTATGCGATCCCCGCTGAAGGCACCTCCGGAATCGCCAATTATTACCGGTCGGACGATATGGAACGGCGAATTACCAGGCCGATCGGGTTTGGCGGGCAGTACCGGCTTGAGCAACTGCCCGATTGGCAGGCCGGGGTTATCATGCTGACGCCTTTATATGCTGGCGAGGTCGATCTGGACTTTTTGAAGGCATTAGCCAGGCGGTCGCCGGTCGCCATGGATATTCAAGGGTTTTTACGCGTGCCCCGGGTAGAGGATTTGATTTTTGAGCCGTGGGATCAGTTGGCGGAAGGGCTGCGCCATGTCACTTATTTAAAGGTTGACCGGGCTGAAGCTGAATTTGTCACCGGGTTGACGGACCTGAAAGCCGCCGCTCGTCAACTTGCCGGCTATGGCCCGAAGGAAATTGTGCTGACGCAATCCTCGGGGATCACGGTTCTGTCGGATGGTCAATTTTATGAAGCGCCGTTTACCCCGCGCTCGCTGGCCGGGCGCACCGGGCGCGGCGATACCTGTTTTTCGACCTATATTGCCATGCGCCAGGCGCACAGCGCAGCGATCGCCTGCCGCTGGGCCGGCGTGATCACCTCGCTTAAACAGGAAAAACCGGGACCGTGGAAGGGCACGCGCGCCGAGGTGGAAAAAATTCTATCAGCGACTGCATAGACATGCCTATTCGTTGGAAAAATCGGCGGGTCCCGGCTACTTAACCCTCGCTACACCAGACAGCTTTTTGCGGAATCTCAGACAGTTTCCTGGTTTCAATATAGTAATCTAGGTTTTTATTGTCGATGTTTGCTGACCCCGTCAGTCAGGGAACTTCCGCATAAATATAGCGGGCGGCCTGAAAACCAAGCGTAATCGGCCGATCTTTAATGCGGATGGTCAACGTCTGATTAAAGGGGAGCACTTCTGTAATTTCTGCGGCTGCCCCTGGCGCAATGCCATTCTCGACGAGGAAGCCCAGCAAGGCGTGGTTGTCTTCTGCGAACTCATGAATCCGCCGAATAACAACCTTTTGACCGGCTGGCAGCTCAGTCAATGGGATCCAGTGGCTGGTGGCCGCCTCGTGGCCTGGAAAGGGGTTGCCGTGCGGACAAATTTCCGGATCACCCAGTACCTTGCGCAATCGCTCTTCCAATGCGGGGGAGATGGAATGTTCAATGCCATGCGCTTCATTATGTGTCTCGGCGATGGGCACCTTGATTAGTTTCACCAGTAACAATTCGGCTAACATATGCCGGCGAATGACCGAATAGGCCGCGGAACGCCCGCTCTCCGTCAGATGCACCCCTTCTTTGCGCCCTTTCCCAACAATCCACTTATCCCGTTCCATGCGCTTGAAAGTCATTGCGACTGTGGCGGGTGTGACGTTGAGCATCTCAGCCAAACGAGCAGCGATGATTTCTCCATAGTCACGCTCCATGACATGCATGGTCATCAGGTAATCTTCTACGGTTGGCGTAGGACGATCGGCAGGTCGATTGGGTGTCGAATGTGACATATTTTGTCTTAAATGGATTGATTGTATTGACTTATATAATATGTTAGTATATACTAACTCATCGAATACGCTTAAGCAATAATTCATTCTACCAGAGCGCTTTGGATTGTCAAGGAACCGTCTCCACAACCACGTCAATCTTCTCTTGACCCGTGCCTGTGGTCAAGAAACCTAACCATTCTTATCTCATCCAAGGAGTCACATGTCCCTTCCCCGTCTCGCCTCACTTCTATTCATCCTGGTATTGCTGCTTACTGCATGCACGCCAGCATCGCCTGCCACCCCAGAGGCTCCCACCGCCGCTCTTCCTGAGCCAACCGCTGCTCCCACAGAAGTTGCAGCGACCGAAACCGTTGATCCATCCATCAGTGGCAAGCTGGTCATTTACTCCGGCCGGTCTGAACCTTTGATTCAACCGGTTATCGATGCCTTCAAAACTGAATATCCCGAAGTGGAGGTTTTGCTGAAAGCCGGTAGTAACAGTGAGATCGCTAATGCGCTCATCGAAGAGCAAGCCAACACTCAGGCAGATTTGTTCATTACCACCGAACTCTTCACGGTGCAATCGTTATCGCAGCAGGGGATCTTCCAGCCTTACCGGCCAGCGGCTGCCGATCAGCTCCCTGCGGAATTTGTCGACCCGAATAACAACTGGATCGGTCTGACCCTCCGGGCGCGCGTGATCATGTATAACACTGACCTGGTGGCGCCCGAAGACCTGCCGACTTCTATCTTTGACTTGACGGACCCTAAATGGAAGGGCAAGATCGCTGCGGCGGGTTCGACCAACGGCTCCATGCAGGCGCAGATCGCAGCCATGCGCCAGTTGCTGGGCGAAGAAGAGACTGAAGCCTGGCTTCAGGGGCTGCTGGACAACGACGTGACCTTCTTCGGTGGGCACACCGACGTGCGCAAAGCTGTCGGGACGGGTGAGTTTGCCCTCGGTCTGGTCAATCACTATTACTATCACCTGCAGCTGGATGAAGGCAGTAAGGTAGGCGTGATCTATCCCGACCAGGGAGACGGCCAGCTTGGCTTGATCACCAACGCAACTGCTGTAGCAGTGGTCAAGGGCGCTCAGAATGTTTCTGCTGCCCAGGCTTTTGTCGATTTCCTGGTCTCAGAACAAGGACAGAAGATCTTCGCCGAGCAGAATTACGAATATCCCCTCCTGCCCGGTGTGCCTCTCCATGAGGGGGTCCAGCCTTTGGAATCTTTCCGCCTGGCAGACGTAAATATTGCCGAAGCGGCGCTTGACTCGGATGCAACGTTTGATCTGATGGAGAAGTTGGAACTTCCATAACGCAATGAACCGCAGCGATGCACCGATGCCGCCGGCCCTTGTCTCACCATTGCAACGCCTGCGTGCGGCATCCAACCGCCTGACAACCCGCTCCGCCTCTCCGACCTTACTGGCCGGATTGGCGGGGCTGGTCGCTTTGTTTCTGGTGGTGCCGCTCGTGTATATCTTTTTGCGGGCTGTTGGCGCAGACGGCGAAGCCTGGCAGCGGCTGCTTCAGGCCCGTCTGTGGAAACTACTCGGCAATACTTTGCTGCTGATGCTGGCGGTTACTGGCGGGGCGCTGGTGACAGGCGCAAGCATGGCCTGGTTGACCGAGCGCAGCGATCTGCCCGGGCGCAAATACTTCCGCTGGATGTTTGCGCTGCCGCTGGCTATTCCAGCCTACATTGGCGGTATCGTTCATCTGGCCCTGCTGCGTCCGCGCGGAGGAATGCTTCCACGACTGTTAGAAAACCTGCTTGGGCAACCTGTTTACACACCCAGCCCGCTTGGCTTCTGGGGGGCGGCATTTATCCTGATCCTGTTCACATTTCCTTACGTCTATCTACTCTCTGGAGCTGCATTCCGCTCCCAGCACGCCTCCCTGGAAGAAGCCGCGCGCATGTTGGGGTACCGCCCCTTACGGACGTTCTTCTCGGTTACCCTGCCGGCGATGCGCCCTGGCTTGCTGGCTGGCGCTCTGCTGGTTGCACTGGATATTCTGGCTGAGTATGGCACTGTAGCCCTGCTGCGTTATGAAACCTTTTCCTCTGCCATTTTTGTCCAGCTTTCCGGGCGGTATGATCGTTCTGCTGCTGCCGTGCTGAGCGGTGTGCTGGTCGGATTGGCAGTCATCATCTTGTGGGCCGAATTGCGTTCACAGGGGCAGGCGCGTTTCACCCAGATGGAAAGCAGCTGGCGACCAGCGCCGACCATCCGATTGGGCAAATGGAGAATTCCGGCCCTGCTGGTAGCAGCCGGAGTGACTTTTACCAGTTTGCTTGTTCCGGTCGGGGTTTTGGCAACCTGGAGCATCCAGGCGGTTTTAGACCCCGATACTTTGCGGTCGGTGCTCCATAGCGGGTCGATGGGGTTTTCCAATTTTGCCTGGAATAGCCTGTGGACATCCTTCCTTGCTGCTTTGCTGGCTATAACCCTCTCCGTTCCGGTAGCGTTGTTTTCCGTCCGGCACCCCAGCCGCATATCGCGTTTCATCGCCCGAGTTTGCCAGGTAGGCTATGCCATCCCAGGCGTGGTTATCGCCCTCAGCTTGGTTCTGCTGGTCAACCGGACGCTGCCTTTTTTGTATGCCACGCCGTTTATTGTCGTGATCGCCTATGTTCTACGGCATATGCCCCAGGCAGTGCGCGCCAGTGAAGCGGCGCTCAACCAGGTTTCACCGACTCTGGAAGAAGCCGCACGCGTCTCGGGTCGAACGCCTGTCCAGGCCCTTTTACAGGTAACCTTTCCGCTGATTCTTCCAGGCTTGCTGGCCGGAGGCGCGCTTGTTTTCCTGACCTCTCTCAAAGAACTGCCTGCAACTTTATTGCTGCGCCCGGCAGGGTTTGATACCCTGGCAGTACGCGTGTGGATGTGGGCCAATGATGGTTTCTATGTTCAGGCGGCGCCCGCTGCGCTGTTTCTTGTGCTGATTTCGGCTGTGCCGCTTTCCTTTTTACTTCGCAGGGAACAAATCTTCAAATGATTGCACTCGACGTTCAACATCTTAGCAAGCGATTTTATTCCGGCCAGTACCCAGCTGTCAATGATGTCTCCTTCGCCATGCAGCAAGGAGAAATCCTCGTGCTGGTCGGGCCAAGCGGCTGCGGTAAAACGACTACCCTGCGGCTGATCGCCGGGCTGGAACGGCCGGATAGCGGAGAAATCTACCTCGACGGGCAGGTTGCTGCATCTCGGGAGATTTTCTTGCCGCCAGAGCAGCGTGGAATCGGCATGGTATTTCAGGATCATGCGCTTTTCCCGCACCTGAACGTATATGACAACATTGCATTTGGCTTGCGCGGCAGACCTTCCGTAGAGATTCGGCAAACCGTACACGAATTGCTCAATATGGTCGGGCTGGAACCGCTGGCGAAGCGCTACCCGCACGCGCTCTCTGGCGGCGAACGTCAACGCGTGGCTTTAGCCCGCGCCCTGGCGCCCCACCCGGTGCTGGTATTGATGGATGAGCCATTCAGCAGCCTGGATACCGATCTGCGCCTGGAAATGCGCGAGCAAGTGCGCAGCCTGTTGAAAGCGATGAATGCTTCGGTTGTTTTTGTCACCCATGATCAGGAAGAGGCGTTGTATATGGGCGACCGGCTGGCGGTCTTCCAACAAGGGCGGTTGGAACAACTGGGAACGCCCGAGCAGGTTTTTCAAAACTCGGCAACCCGGTTTGTGGCTGAATTTATGGGTAACAGCGCCTTCTTGAGCGGGGAAGTCATTCCGGGCGGAATCCAGACGGAGGTTGGCCTGGTATCCCAACCGGTTAACCTGCCAACCGGTTCGCGGGTAGAACTGGCAGTCCGAGTGGATGATCTCGATTTTTATCCCGATCCAACCGGCAATGCTGTGATTGTTGAGCGCATCTTTCGCGGCGTGCAGAATGTTTACCGCCTGCGGTTGGATTCCGGCCTGACCCTGCAGGCGTTCAAAGAGCATATTACGATGCTACCGGTCGGGCAGCGCATTCAGGCCAAATTGAATCCTGGTCATCCGTTGAATGTTTTTCTGGCTTCGCACTAGATCTGCTTTGCAAATTTTTTACCCCTGGTAAGTTTTACACCTGGGTTTTCCTGGTCTGGTAGAATCATTTAAATTTACCTGGCTGAAATCCAAACCGCGAGAACTGTTTGGGGGTTATCATTCATTAATTCTCTCGGAGATTTCCATGCCTGAAAAGTCCTTCCGTCTTTACCCGTACCGCTGGGTGGTGCTGGCAGTTTTTATGTTCACCAACCTGACCATCCAGGCGCTGTGGATTTCATACGCGCCGATTACCGGGCCAGCCGCTCAATTTTACGGCGTCACCGATTTGAAAATCGGCCTGCTGGCGATGACCTTTATGCTGGCCTTCATTCCGCTTTCCATCCCGGTCTCCTGGGCGATCGACACCTATGGTTTTCGGCTGGCGGTCAGCATCGGCGCGGTGTTGATGGCTATTTTTGGCGTGGTGCGCGGCCTGGCAGGTGCGGACTATAACCTTGTGCTGCTCAGCACCATTGGGATTGCCGCCGCCCAGCCATTTCTGCTCAACGCCTGGACCAAGCTGCCAGCGCAGTGGTTCGGCATGGATGAGCGTGCAACCGCCGTTGGCCTGGTGACGCTGGCCAGCTTGATGGGGACTGCTCTTGGCATGGTGCTGACCCCCATGTTGATCGAAAGCATGCCCATCTCATCCATTCAACTGATTTACGGCGCAGTTGCTGCCTTCTCAGCTCTGCTGTTTGTGCTGTTCGCCCGCGAAAAGCCTGCAAGCCCGCCGTGTCCGCCCGGCCAGGAGGTGCGCGCCTTGATGCTAGACGGGTTGAAGCATGCATTGAAAATTCCAGAGTTTTGGCTCTATCTGGCAGCCTTTTTTGTGGCCATGGGCATTTTCAACGGCATTTCTACCTGGGTGGAGAATATCATCCGCCCGCGCGGCTTTTCTCCAGCGGAGGCGGGCACCCTGGGGGCCATGATGCTGGTAGGCGGCGTACTGGGCGCAGTGGTCTTGCCACCCATCTCGGACCGGCTGCACAAACGCCAGATTTTTATCCTGATCGGTTTTATATTCGCCATTCCCGGCGTGCTGGGTGTCGCTTTTGCCGCCAGCCAGTGGTTGTTATTCGCTTCGGCGTTTGTTGTTGGCTTCTTCCTGGTCAGTGTCGGCCCGATCGGCATGCAATATGCGGCTGAAATCACCTACCCAACGCCGGAAGGCACCTCCAACGGGCTGATTCAGTTGTTCGGGCAGGCATCGGTCGTGTTTGTGTATATTATGGAGGCGGTTCAATCGAGCAACGGCGCGTTCACACCCGCACTGCTGCTGTCGGCGGCTTTACTGGTGCTGGGTTCGGGACTGATCCTGCGGATGAAAGATCCGGTGTTTCTGCCAGCCAAATGAATCCCGCCTTTATCGGATGCCCTACCTTGTTTTGAAAAGGGGGAGTAAGGCGTCCATCCCGGCACGAAGAAGTCAGGATGGCGAAAAACAAGCAGAACCGATGGACCAGTGCCCTTGAGGGAAAATAGGACTTTGACTGTGACTCTGGTCACATAGACTATTTTATCTCTTCCGGTAAACTGGTGGTTGAGGTGAATTATGACTAATCAGATAAATTTAAGCAGATTACCTTCGATGAAGGATCTAAAAGGTGTAGTGGAGCCGTTCTCCAAAGCAGAAACGCAGACCGCGGTACGCCAGTTGGTTGTCACGCTGCTGCTGTACGTGACCGGCTGGGTTGCCATGTACTTCAGTCTGCAGGTTGGCTACTGGTTGACGTTGCTGCTGGCGATCCCGACCGCTGGGTTCATGATCCGCATCTTCATATTCTTCCACGACTGCGGCCATAACTCCTTTTTGCCTTCCACGCGCGCCAACCGGCGCCTTGGTTTCTGGCTGGGAATCCTGGTTTTCACCCCTGGCGAGCAGTGGTGGAAATCGCATGCCATTCATCACGCCACCAGCGGCAATTTAGACCGGCGCGGGGTAGGTGACGTGACTACCCTGACCGTGGATGAATATTTGAAACTGCCCCTCCTGGGGCGTCTGGGATACCGCCTTTTCCGCCATCCGCTGGTCATGTTTGGGCTAGGCCCTCTATTTATGTTCCTGATAAAACATCGCATCGCTTACCCGCGGTTTGGCAAGCGGGAAACGCTGAGTGTGGTCTGGACGAATCTGGGTATCCTGGCGCTGGCGGTCGGTCTCAACCTGCTAATGGGATTCCAGAACTACCTGCTTGTACAACTGCCGATCCTGTGGTTGGGCGGCATGTCTGGCATCTGGATGTTTTATGTTCAGCACCAGTTCGAATCATCTTATTGGGCGCGCCACCCGGAGTGGGAATACATCGCTTCGGCCTTTGAAGGTGCATCTTATTACCAACTGCCGAAGGTCTTGCAGTGGTTCACCGGCAACATCGGCTTTCATCACATTCATCACCTCAGCCCAAAGGTGCCCAATTACCGGCTCGAAATAGCATACAACTCGGATGAGATTCTGCGCCGTCCGCTTACCCTGACCATTCGCGAAAGCTTGCGCACCATCCCGTTAACTTTGATCGATGAGGCCAACGACCGCATGATCAGTTTCCGCGATTTACGGCAGATGAAAAATATGCCAATCGCGCAGCCTGGCGATTAGGCCTAGCCTATTCAATAACTTGGAAAGGCTGGGTAGGTCTGGTTAAGGTCGGCCAGGGGTAGGTTCTACCAAGTCGCTATTGACCCTGGAACCAGTGCCATTGACCTACCCCTTCAGTTCACAATCCAACCGTAGCGGCACGGGGATTTACCGACACAGCAATGGCCCAATGACCCCCGTGCCCTGTCTACAGATTACCCCACCTGAAGGGTGCTCTGTGAGTGCAGGCGAACGCACCAATGTTTGAAGTGAAATAAATTTATCGGTGCGTTCGCCCACAGGGCGCAAAACCGCGAAGAACGAACGCACCCTGTTCAGAGCTGGCAAGCAGCAGGGATTCTCGGTCGGGCTTATAATAGTCCCAGCTTTCATTCTCTGGGATTATTTGATGACTACGAAATCTGCGCCACTGACCGGAGAGCCGTCCAAAATGCGCCTGCCGGGTACTTTTCGTGCGCTGCGGCACCATAATTTTCGCCTGTGGTTCGCCGGACAAACCATTTCCTTAATTGGCACCTGGATGCAAACGATGGCGCAACAGGTGCTGGTGTACCGTCTGACCGGATCAGCGGCAGCGCTTGGCATGGTCAACTTTATTGCGCTTATCCCGCTCATTCCGCTGTCATTCATCAGCGGGTCATTGGCCGACCGCGTCTCCAAACGTAAAATTATTTTGTTTTCCCAAATCGTCATGATGCTGCAAGCTTTGGCGTTGGCGATCCTGACCGGCAACGGCGTCGTTCAAGTCTGGCATGTTTATATCTTGTCGTTCATCATGGGGGCTGCGACAGCCATCGACCTGCCTGCACGCCAGGCTTTTACGGTCGATATGGTCGAAGGCAAAGAGGATCTCGCCAATGCCATCGGATTGAATTCTGCAATGTTCAATCTGGCGCGAGCGCTAGGCCCTGCACTGGCGGGCATTATCGTGGCAGCTACCGGCGAGGCAAATGCTTTCTATTTCAACACGCTGACCTTTTTGGCGGTCATCATCAGCCTGGTGCTGATGAAAAAATTGCCGCAATCTTCCCGCCCGCGAGATGATCGGGAAGGTCAGTGGGAACACATCGCCGCCGGCTTTAAGTTCATCAAATCAAATCGGGCAATCGCCGTGTTGATTAGCCTGGTAGCCGTTAGCGCCTTCCTCTCCATGCCATACAATACCCTGATGCCTGTATTCGCGGGGGACATTCTTGGGAAAAGCGCGGCGCCTGTCATTCAATTTTTCTGCAACCCGCATACCGGGCTTTTGACCTGTCAGGCGCCGGAAGCCCTGCCGCTCGGTATTTTACTCACCATGGTCGGGATAGGTGCGGTTGTATCTGCCCTGGTTATTGCTTCCATGCCCGATTCTTCCAGGCGTGGCGCCATGCTGACCTTAGGCAATCTGGCATTCCCGTTGATGCTCTTGATCTTCGCCTTTTCGCGCTCATTCCTGGCATCCGCTGCGGTCATGTTTTTCACCGGCGTCAGTTTTGTGCTGCAGAATGTTCTGGCCAACACCTTGCTTCAAATTGCTTCGCCGGATGAATTGCGCGGCCGGGTGATGAGCTTCTATACTATGACCTTCCAGGGGATGATGCGGTTAGGCGGGCTGCAGGCTGGCCTGGTGGCTGACTGGCTGACCGCTCCGCTCTCCGTTGGGATTGGAGCCGGCGTTTCGCTGGTGTATGGATTGTTCGTCGTGATCCGCTACCCGGAAATTCGCAAGATGCGGTAGAGCGCCAAATGCCACGTGCCAAGTGTCAGGTGAATAAAGTCTCCCCCATTTTTGAATATGGGGGAGGTTGGAGGGGATATTTTCTTGTAGACCGAGTCGGAGTCAAACGCTGATCATCAAACGGATCAACTAACAGAGCGCTCAGCGGACAAATCGACCGCTTTACTCAACCGGGTTTCATCTGCCTCGATCAACAGGTCGAGTAACCGACCGTTGGCTTTGAGCCAGGCGCGCCTGGAACGGTAATCCGGCAGCATTCTTTCCACCTGTTCCCAGAAAGCGCGGCTGTGGTTTTTCTGCAAAATATGCGCCAGTTCGTGGATCACGATGTAGTCGATAATCTCAAGCGGGGCCATGACCAACCGCCAGGTGAAGCTCAGGGCATTTAACCGACTGCAAGACCCCCAGCGCGTCCGGGCTGAGGTGATGCGAATCGAGCGGTATTTCAGACCAAATTGCCGGGCATAATATGCCGTCCGTTCGGTGAGAAGATGGCGCGCCTGATTTTTATACCAGGCGGTCAGCAGATCGGTGGCTTTTGGCAGTGCAGACTTAGGCAGGTAGAAACTTGTAGAAAATTGAACCCGGGCAGTACTGTGTTCACTCACATGCAGCGGATGGCTGGCTCCAAGATACCAGATGCGGGCGCCTTCGACCAGTTTGCGGGTATTAACCGCGGCAGACGCTTTACGTGACCGCTCCAGGTTTTTGAGAATCCAATTTGCCTTCTGCGCAACGATGTCTTCTATCTGATCGCGGCTCACGCGCTGTGGAGCGCGTACTTCCAAATGGCCTTCGGGGGTGACGATCAGCGCAACCGTTTTCCGCCGGCTGCGAATGATGCGGTCGATGACAGGGGCTTCGCTCATTCGGCAATCAGGTTGTCAGGCTTCGGGTCGTTTGACCTGCACGACGTCAAAGTCGCGGGCGACGATGGCATTCTCGAACACCGACTGCGCTTCAGCTAAAATATCTTTTTCACGGTAGCGGCGGGAGACGTGCGTCAAAACCAGTTGACCAACCCCCGCGTCGCGGGCGAGCTCTGCGGTTCGCCGGGCGGTCATGTGGCCGAACTGGCGCGCCATTGCAGCTTCTTCTTCCAGATAGGTGGCTTCCATCACCAGCGTATCCACCCCCTTGCAAACCTCCAGCAGGCTGCTGGTGTCCCCTGCATCGCCGATGACTGCCAGACGGGTACCTGGCCGAAAGTCACCCAGGACGCTGTCAGGCTCAATTGTCCGGCCATCCGGCAGGAGAACACTTCGCCCCTCCACTAATTCGCGTCGCAGCGGTCCATTGGGAACGCCAAGCGCTTCGGCTTTTTCCGGCAAGAAGGGACGGCGCCCTTTTTCTTCGAATAAATAGCCAAAGTTATCGGGGCCGCGGTGCTGCACCGAAAAGGCGCTGAGGTTAAAATTGGCTTCTGCTAAAACCGGACCCGCGACAATTGCTCGCAGGTTTAGCTGCATGGGTGGTTCCTGCCCACGCAGCACCACCCCGTAGAGCAGGTCATGGACGCGGTCAAGGGCGCCTTTTCCGCCAATTACTTCCAACTCATCGATCGATTCCCAGCGCATGAAGGTCGAAAGCAAGCCGGCCAGCCCGAGAATATGATCGAGATGACCGTGGGTGATCAGGATGCGATTGAGCCGCTTGAATCCGATGCCGGATTGCAGGATCTGGCGCTGGGTGCCTTCGCCGCAGTCAACCAGAAAACGGTACTCGTCATGTTTGACCACCAGCGCCGGTAAATTACGGCGCACCGATGGAGCGGAAGCGGAGGTGCCAAGGAAGACGAGTTCAAACAATGCGCTGGGAATCCTTCTGAAAAGTGTCTAATTGTACCGCATCTTCCCACGTGAGACAAAAAGCGGCAACCCAGCGGCTTCGACAGGCTCAGCGTAAAAAGTAGGATAAGCTTTAGCTTGTCCCACCAGTTGGTTGCCCATACCATCTCTTCATCATGCAATTACCGGTGCTTCGACAGGCTCAATCACAGATTGCCCCACCCGCAGGGTGCTCTGTGAGTGTGGGCAGCAACCGTTCGGACTTCCTGCGGGCAGCTACCGGACCTTGACAAGTTCAGCCTGCGAAATAGGACAAGCTGAAGCTTATCCTACAAAATGCCTTAATTTTTCACCTTACTGGAAGAGCTGGCCGTTGAGACGGCCAGCCTGGTGCGAACCGGGCGGTTGTGCAGCAAATTTTCCACGGTGAAAAGAATCAACGCGATCCAGATAATTACAAACCCGACCACCTGGTTGCTGGAAAACGCTTCCTTGAATACAAACACGCCCAGTAGGAATTGAGTGGTGGGCGTAATATATTGCAGCAAGCCAACTGTGGTTAATGGAATCAGCTTCGTCCCGGCTGAGAAAAAAATCAACGGGATGGCGGTGACCACACCTGTAGCGGCCAGAAGCAGGGTCGTGCTGACGCCGGCATTGCCGAAAGCGCCAACGCCACGCACCTGTTCGATGATCAGGTAAGCAAAGGCAGGCAGGAAAACCGCGGCGGTTTCCAGGGTCAACCCTTGCAGCGAACCAAGCGGTGTAATCTTCTTCATTAAACCGTACAACCCAAACGAAAATGCCAGGACAAGCGCAATCCACGGCAGCTTACCCATGCTGACCGTCAGGTAAGTGACCCCTGCTGCTGCCAGAACAACGGGCACCCATTGCAGTGGGCGTAACCGTTCCCGCAGGAAAATGACCCCCAGCAGCACGCTGACCAGCGGATTGATGAAGTATCCCAGGCTGGCTTCCACCACGTAACCGGCGTTCACCCCCCAGACATAGGTGACCCAGTTAATTGCCAGCAAAGTGCCCGCAATCGCATACAGGAAAACGATCCGTGGGGTAACGGCAGAGAGCATGGATTTCATTTCCTTGCGGAAAATGAGAATGGCCGCCATCAGAAGAAATGACCATACCACCCGGTGGGCCATGATCTGAAATGCTGGCGCGGCTTGCAGCGTCTTGAAATAAAGGGGGAAGAAACCCCAGATTGCATATCCTGCCAGAGCAAAAATTACACCTTTTTTCACAAGGAAACCTGTAATTAACGGAAGAATTAATTAAGAATCTGACGGGCGTGGAGACCGCGCCTGTAGTACCATATACAGCGCGATGGAACCCGCCACGGCTGCGTTGAGTGAATCTACCCGCCCGCGCATCGGCAATTGACCCAGTAGGTCGCACTTCTGGCGGATCAGGCGGCGCATGCCTTCGCCCTCATTACCCACCACCAGCGCCAGGGGTCCGGACAGAGGCGCTTCGGTCAGCGGCCGGGAGTCTGGCCCGCCTTCCAGGCCAACCACCCAGGCATCTTGTTCTTTGAGCGAGTCAATGGCTTGGGAAAGGTTCATTTGCGCCACCAGCAGGTGCTCGGTGGCGCCTGAGGAGGCATGTACCACCGCTGGCGTCACATCGGCAGCGTGACGAAATGGAATCACCACTCCGTGCGCTCCGGCTGCTTCGGCGCTGCGCAGCAGCGTGCCGAGATTCTGTGGGTTTTGCAGCATGTCCAGCAGCAGCACCAGCAGCGGTTCCTGCCGCTGGCGCGCCAGAGCCAAAATATCGGGGAGCGTACTGAAGGGATACTCACTGACTTCCATTGCGACTCCCTGGTGACCTTCGCCCAGCGCATCCAATCGCTGGCGCGCTACCCGTTCTACCTGGACTTTATACTTAGCTGCCAGGGACAAAATTTCCGCCAGCCGACCTTTTTCTTCCACGCCAACTGCGACCAGCAGGCGAAAGACCTGGCGGCGGTGGGCCTGAAAAACTTCATAGACCGGATTGCGACCGGTGATGATATCGCGCATAAGATGAAATTCCTGACCGCAGTGGATTAACGTTCGGAATCCGGACGGGCAAAGATCATGCGCCCGGCTGCGGTTTGTAATACTTTGGTTACGGTAACCAAAATTTCCTGGCTGAGGAATTCGCGCCCATTCTCGATCACCACCATGGTGCCGTCGTCCATGTAACCCACGCCCTGGCCCGATTCCTTGCCTTCCTGGATCACCCGGATGGCAAGCGCCTCGCCTGGCAGCAACACCGATTTAACCGCGTTGGCCAACTCGTTGACATTGAGGACATTCACCCCCTGCAATTCAGCAACCCGGTTGAGGTTGTAATCGTTGGTCAAGATCGGGCAGCGCAGTTGGCGCGCCAGGATCACCAGCTTGTCGTCCACATCGCGAACGCCTTCCACATCGATGTCCGTGATGCGGACCGGGATCACGGGTTCCTTTTGCAGCTGTGAGAGCACCTCCATGCCGCGGCGGCCGCGCTGGCGGCGCAGACTGTCCGGTGAGTCGGCGATGTATTGCAGCTCGTTGAGGACAAAACGTGGAATCAGAAGCGACCCGGGCAGAAAACCTGTGCGGGCGATGTCGGCGATTCGGCCGTCGATGATGACGCTGGTGTCCAACAGGATGGTGCGGGATTCAGCCCAACCAGCCGATTGGTCCACCGAAGCGGCCCCCGGCACGCCCTTAGAGAAATTGCTAAGAAACATGACCAGGTCGTTTTGACGCATTAAGAAGGTCGCTACACCGAGGTAGCTAAAAACCAGGACCCCGATGAATGGAAAGACCTCCCCAAAAGGGGATGGCAGCCGCGAAAGCGGGAAAGATAACAGTACGGCGATTGTCAACCCGGAAATTAATCCGATCAATCCGGAAAATAAGGTTTGCGCCGAGACTTTTAGTAAAAAACCGCGCAGCGCCCGTACCGGCCGGGTGGTGAGGTAAGGGGTTAAGATCAACCCGACCAGCGCTCCGACCAGGCCAAAGGTGATTGCATACTGGTCAGTTGTGAAAACATTCGGGCTGGGGTTGACATTTGCCATGCCACCAAGCTGAGTGCCCCAGACCACACCGATGACGGTAAACGCAACCATGCCAATCAAACGAAAAACAAAATCAGTGCTCATAATGGCTCCTAAAAAAAATGAGGGCTGTTAAAGTGCGGGATAAAACGAACGGACAAATAATATGAGGAATAAAGAATAAAGTCATTCAATCATAGCATACTTGGCAGGCGTGTCAATGAATTGTTGACAAGGGTATAGGCGCATGATAGAATCCAGCCGCCCTACGCCCCCATCGTCTAGTGGCCCAGGACGTGGCCCTCTCAAGGCCAAAACGAGGATTCGAATTCCTCTGGGGGCACAAATGTTTTTAGCCCTCTCATCCCATCGAGGGATAATTAAGGGAATGCTTCATCTCGCCAAAAGGCTAGCCCGGTTGATAGGTGGAATTTGTATAATATAATTTCATTGTTTACGATAAAAAGGAAGGATGTGTATTGCATCCCTCCTTATTATTCATATATAATTCTCTTGTGATTATTAATATTTCAATGGTCAATAATAAATTTGCTGTCCACGTAATAAATGGACGTGGATTGTTATTTTATCTACCTCAACACAGATTCTAAAAGCAAAAATCATAAAAGGCAAGCTGTAATGGATACCCTCCCACAAAAAATGGATGCTTTCAGGAAACGCTGGGACGTAGAGTATGACGGAATTAAATCTTTATTGATATTCAAGAATCGGGTTCAGTCTATCATCGAGGATGAACTCGGAGCCCTCTTTTTGGCTAATCATAATCTTCAAAACCGGTTCGCATACCTCATAGGCCATCAACCACCTTATGATGGCGCCAAAAAAGTTACCGGAATGGAATTAGCTCTTGAAAAGATTGCAGGGTTTCGAGGGACTTTTATATTCAATTTATTTAATAATTGTACTAATTTATCTGAGTTAATATGGTTTATTCAACACCTGATATTTTTATTAGAAGGAATGCATCCATTAGGGAAGCAAGATAATAATCATATTTTGGCAAAATTTATCAAATCCATACAAGAAGCGATAGACCTTACACCGAATTTACAAATCCGTTTACAAACGAGTGAAAGCGGCACTATCCTTGTTTATAATGGTGCAGAGGAGTTGGACGATGCTCTTGTAAATGAAGTTATTATTTGGTTGGACGATTATCCAGAAGTGGAGAAGCCTTATAAAGAGGCATTGATAATGCTCTCAGCGAAAGACAAATCTAGACATCGCAACCTCATAGATAATCTTCGTCTTTCGATAGAATTATTATTAAAAACCTTACTACATAATGATCATCGCCTAGAAGAGCAGGGAAAACACCTCAAGGTATGGATGAATAATCGGGGGATTGAAGACAATATTCGATTGATGTTGACAGACCTGATTAGTCGAGACCGATTCACACAAATGTTCAATCAATCCGTTAAGCATGGTGACCGGGATTGGAGCGAACCTGAGTTAGAGTTTATCGTTTATCAAACTGGTGTTCTGATTCGTTTCCTTCTTCAAGTAAATCATTTGCCATCAATTAGTTAATTCCATATATTTTATGTATAAATCATTAGGATGTTTATGTAAAAATACTTATTCTTCTACATATGATAACGATCACAACCTCGAAATCGAGCACAGGTTTCCGGGCTTGTGTGAATAGTGTATTAGTAAACCCCTCGCTCCTGATGTTTTTGCGAAGCGAGGGGTTGATAATTTACCTGATGCTACGAGCGCCTACCGCTTTTTATGACGGTACCGGGCTGCCACGGGGTGCCTAGCAGCTTTAGCACGAAGCGATCCAATCCCCAGTATCCAGCCGTTCTCCAGGCGAGGATCAATAAGATCGAAAGGATAATGAGAACAGGGTTGGCGCTGGCTGTTCCTGCCATCATGAAATTCCAATTCATGAAGCCGCCAAAGAAAGCCGCAATGGCGGTAAATAAACCGAGGATCAAACCTAATCCAACCAGAATTTCTCCTGCCACCAAAAGCTTTGCAAACCAGACCTGGGATCCGCTATCCAATAACCCCTGGAGAAAAGCGCGATACCAGTCAAAGACAATAAGCGGGCGAGCAGGTGCTTCAGGAATGGCAACCGCGCGGGTCCAAAACCCTTTGAGAATATCACCGGTCTGTACCCAACCAGGGTTGCTCAGTTTGCCGATGCCGGACGAAAGCCATTCATACCCTACGTACAATCGGACGATCAGCCATAGAAAAGACCAGGGTTTACTATTGAATAACTTGTTGACAAAAGGCGGATTAGAAAAGCTGGTTTCTTGCTCTAGAGATAGAGTGCCCATATATTTCTCCTTGAGATTAAATTGGATGGCTTGGATGTAGAATAACCAAATTATTATTTTTTTTGTTTCATTACACAACGTGCTTTTTGCCTAAAAATTAAGAAGCATTTTTGCGCTATCTTGAATCAGGGAAATGATCTTGCTAACCAGCACAACAGGAAAGTTTTTCGACGTCTTTTGTGAAAGATAATGCTGTCAGTTTTAACCCCTCAACCTGTGTCAGATAAGGGAATAAGGTCTCGGTGAGATCTGATACTTTCAGGCCAAACTTGACTGCCAGAGTCGCCGTTTGAATGACTTCGCCCGCCTCGGCTGCCAGAACATGGACTCCCAGGATGCGCCCTGAGGTTTCATCCGTTACCATCTTGATCAGACCGCGAACATCCCTTGCCGCTAATGCGCGGGGGACATACTCCAGCGGCAGGATTTTTGCTTTTACCTGGTACCCTTGACGTTTCGCTTGTGCTTCCGTTAGGCCAACGGTAGCAATTTGCGGGTCGGTGAAAATGACACCTGGTAAAGCGGATAGATCCAGTGGTTTCTGGTTTCCATTCAATGCATTGCTGGCTGCCAGTGCGCCGCTGGCTGCTGCCACGTAAACGTAATCGGGGTTTGGGGTCACATCTCCTGACGCGTAGATGTTTGGATTGGAAGTTTGTTGGTATTCGTTAACAATGATTGCTCCATCCTCATCCAAATTGACCCCGACCTGGTCTAGTCCCAGGCCAGTGGTGTTGGGCTGCCGCCCTAGCGCAACCAGGATTTGGTCCGCTTCATACGCGCGGGATTGCCCCATAAGCCTGGCATGTACTGTGCGGGTTTCTCCGTTATGGCTGACGCGCTCGACTTGCACGCCAGTGAGGATGGTGATACCTTCCTGCTCCAAATAATCCTGAATTGCACGCCCGATCTCTGGCTCGTGCTCCGGTACCAGGCGGGGACTGCGTTGCAGGATAAGCACTTTCACGCCCAAACGGGCCATCGTTTGGCCTAGTTCCAAGGCCACTGCCCGTCCGCCCAATATAATGAGGGATTTGGGTAACTCATCCAGTTCCATCAGGCTGGTGCTGGTGAGTGGTTGGGCATCCCCCAGGCCCGGGATTGGCAGAATACGCGGCTGTGCACCTGTTGCAACAACATAGCGTTGTGCACTAAAAGTTTTCTCTCCAACTCGAATGACGCCATCCCGGGTAAAGGTGGCATGCCCTTCGATAAGCGTAATGTTCGGATAAGCATCCAGAACATTCACATACTTTTTCTGACGTAAATCGGAAACCAGAGCATCCTTTTCACCACGAACCGTCGGCCAGTTGAGCGCTGATTGCGTCGTATTAACGCCGATAAAGGGATGGTGTCCGGCGGTATGCCAGGCTTCTGCTGCCCGGATAAGCGTTTTGCTCGGTACGCAGCCTACATTCACACAGGTGCCACCAATTGTTCCACCATTGATTATGCCAACACGATGACCCAGTTCCTCACCTTTGATTGCAGCGGCAAAACCGCCTGAACCACTGCCGATTACCAGCAGATCAAAATCGTAATTCTCTCGGGTATTCATTTCTAAACCAGATAGGACCTCCGGATTTCGGATTGACCTTACAGAAGCCTGGTAACCTGCAGTAGCGACCGCGTTACTCAAGGTTTCCGTTCTGATTTCACTTGTTGTAATCACCGTGGCTTTTCCGGATTGCCATCCGGGCACTTCTGCGATTTCCACACCAGGAACAGACAACAAACTCTTTTTTACGTGGGTTGCGCATGAACTGCAAGTCATGCCACGGATATCAAGCTCAATCACTTGTTTTGCCATTTTTTATCTCCCATATTGACCAATATCTATTTTTCACTGACCAGGTGACAAACGCAGTTCTTACCGTCCACATCATCGGTTGGGAATTTAAGTCCCAAAGTATGCAAATCTCTAAGTTCTGCTTCAAGGCTCTGTAGTGTAGCAATTCGTTCTGCCACTTCGTCCGCCTTGGTCTGTAATCGTTCCAGCAATGTACGGCAAGGCGCTTCACGCCGATCTCTCATAGCAAGAATTTCCTGAATATCGTCCAGGGAAAGATCCAGACGGCGCGCACCTGCCACCAGCCGCAATCGATCAACATCAGCTTGATCATAATCGCGATAACCATTAGGCTTGCGTGGCGGCGGTGGCAGCACGCCAGATTCTTCGTAAAAACGAATGGTCTTGGCAGACACGCCTGTAGCCTGCGATAAATCCTGAATTTTCAAGGCAACCTCCATAATCTCTTTATATTATAGACCTTCCAGTTACTGGAATGTCAAGAGGCAATTTTATTGGATATTTTCCCCTTATTTGATTACTTTTCCGCCGAATTTAGCAAGCGCTGGTTTTACCGCCAGGTGCGCAACAGCATGTAGTCACGTACGGGCTCAAGCTTGCGGGATAAATGTTCCTGTGACGCGAGCGTTCATGGGGCTTTGCTGATCTGATAACAAGCCTGCGGTGATAGTACCGCAGGCTTGTTGCTAAGGTAGTGCCATGTGGGTATAGATCAGTGGGCGTGGCCTTCCGTCAAAGTGCCGTTATTCGATGCCGCGGTATAGAGCTCGTAGATGAATTTCTCGAAGTTCAATTCAGCTTCCACCCGCTCGCGGTGAGCCTCGACAGTGTTGAGTTCCTTCGCCTCGGCGCGTGTCTTCACCACCACCTGATAGCGGGCTTCAACTGATTTTTTGATGGCTTCATCCAACATGACATAGATTTCCGCGGTTGAGCCACTCGCCATGGTGTTGTCGGCAGTCACAATGGCCAGCGGGGTTTCCTCATCGGTCACGCCGGTATAAGGTGCACCTTCACCAGCGCGGTGCAGCCGGATTGCCGTCTCGATAAAATAGCGATCAGCCAATTGTTTGGCCGTTCGTCCGGTTTTGCGCACCGCCGAAGCTTCTTTGAAAGCCGCAGTCAATTCCGTTTCCGCATCGGGTTTTACGTACGGTAGAATCAGGTTTACATTGCCCGATTCAAGCGCCTGGTGGGCAGCAGTTGCCACCGGGCCCTTGGCGGAATCGCAGTGCGCCTGGGCGGGTGTTACCGTTAAAAATGCGCTGGTAATGCCAACGGCAACCAATAGGACAGCCATTACGGCTCTAAACACAGGGGACTTCCATTTCTTCCAAACCATTTATTTCTCTCCAATCCTTTGTCAAATTCCGCTGAAAAGCGGTTGATAAGTTTAACCAGCAGTGTATAGCCAGCCAATGGACTATTCCATGATCTGGATTAGTTTATTGCACTCATAATCCCGTAGAGGGCGCGAATTTGCGTAAATTTCAGTCATGGGGAAATCCGGACACACAACACCCCGCGGATTTAAAGGATCGTGTATCTTAAAGATCATGTGATCCCTTGACAAATGCTATGCTATATCGTAAAATTACGATATAAGGATTGAATTTCATGCTGAAAGAAAAATCTCTGGAGACAACCGAACTCCGCCTGGCGAAAATGCTCAAGGCATTGGGCAATCCTGTCCGTTTTGAAATCATGGAAATGCTGGCCAATCGCCAGACCTGCATGACTTATGAGATTGTGCAGTCCACACCGCTGGCGCAATCGACCGTCAGCCAGCATTTGAAGGTTTTGCGCGAGGCGGGACTGGTGCGCGGTGAGGTGGAGGGACCAGCCACCTGCTATTGTTTGGATCCCGACGGCGTGCGCTGGCTTAAAGATCAAATCGAAGGCTGGTTGCCCGATTGCTGTTCTGGCAGCCCAGATGCATAGACGAACCTTTTGAAAGCACCTCATGGTGTTTTTTAAGGGAATTATTGATCGTAAAAATACGATAAAGAGGCTTACATTGACCACTCAAAATCCATCCAAACCCTATTTTGAAGCCGTGGCAGAGCAGTGGGACGAAATCAGCGGCTCCTACTTCACCGAGGAAGTGCGCAGTGCAGTCATTGCCAAGGCTTATTTGCACTCGGACATGATCGTCGCAGACATTGGCGCGGGTACCGGGTTTATGAGCGTTGGGTTAGCTGCCCACGTCTCTCAGGTGCATGTGGTGGATGGCTCGCCGGCTATGCTGACGGCTGCGCGCAAGAACCTGGCTGAATTTGGTAATATCACCTACCATGAAGCCGATGGGCTGAAACTACCCTTCGAGGACGGCTCATTGGATGCGGTGTTTGCCAACATGTACCTGCATCACAGCCCGGATCCGTTGGCAGCCATCCGCGAAATGGTGCGAGTGCTGCGCCCGGGCGGTCGCTTGCTGCTCTCGGACATGGATGCCCACAATCACACCTGGATGCAAACCGAAATGGCGGACATCTGGCTGGGATTCTCGCGCGAGCAAATTCATGCCTGGCTGGATGAGGCTGGCATGGTGAATATTTTGGTCGGAGACACCCGGCAAAGCTGTACGAGCAGCAGTGAAATCACCGGAGATAAAGAGGTTGTGGTGAGTATATTTTACGCATCCGGCACAAGACGGGTAAGTGGGATGCGCGAACTGGTGCGCGAAGAGTACGGCGCGATTGCTGAGAAAAATTCCTGCTGCGGCGGGTCGGCATCCGGTGATGGCGGTTCAGCCTGCTGCAGCCAACCGGTCATCAGCCTGGAGTCGCTGGAGCAAGGTGAGGTCCACTTCGACCAGGATTACAGCCCGCAAGAGCAGGCGGACGTCCCGCCCGAGGCCGCAGCATTTTCGCTGGGTTGCGGCAACCCGATTGCCATGGCAAATTTGAAACCAGGCGAAGCGGTGGTCGATATCGGCTCTGGCGGCGGGCTGGACTCTTTTTTGGCCGCCAGGAAGGTTGGCCCGGATGGGCATGTGATTGGGGTGGATATGACCCCGGCGATGCTCAAACGTTCACGCCGATCGGCCAAATTAAACGGTTATACCAATGTCGAATTCCGGCGCGGCGACGCGGCGGATTTGCCGGTCGAGTCGGATAGTGTGGATGTGATCATTTCCAATTGCGTTATCAACCTGACCGAGGACAAGGGCAAGGTGTTCCATGAGGCCTTCCGGGTGCTCAAACCAGGCGGCCGGCTGGAGATCAGCGACATGGTGTTTGGCGGTCCGATAGGGCGCGAATCCCGCGCGGCGGCAGCCGGGTGGTCGGATTGCGTCACCGGGGCATTGATCGAGGATGAGATGCTGGATTTAGTAGCCCAGGCCGGTTTCAACGCTGGCCAGGTACGCCGCAGCGTCAGCCACGGCGAGGTCAGCGGCGCCAAGATTTACAGCGTGATCTTATCGGCGGTGAAACCGGAATAAACGCGATAGGGCGTAGGGGTGGGTCCGGTGAAAGGTGGCAAAATTTCCAGGTAATCTATAGGTTTGATGGGAAAGCACGGTCGCCATCAGACCCACCCTAGTCGGTTCTTTTCTTCGTCTTGCTCCCAATTTAATGGGTTGATTTGGATGTAATCGAAAATATTTGCGTAGTCCCGTTCATCACGGATGATATGCTCGTAATAATTTCGCTGCCAGACAGAAACACTTTTCATTCCAGGTAATTTATGGATGTTATAGGTAACAGCAGATTTATACGCTCGAACGATTGAACCTAATGTCTGGCTGCCAACCGAGAATCGATTATTAGTAGGGGCGCAGCGCCGCTGCGCCCCTACATGATCATCCTTAATCCAAATGATTCCATGGATATGATTCGGCATGACCACGAATTCATCATCATTGATGGTTAGGTGTTGCCGTAATTGTGCAGTTTTGAACCATTCATTGCGCGCAATTACACCTTGATCATTGGGAATCATCTCGTCATTTTTTACATTTCCGAAGAGGGATACACGGTCCATTGTCACAATCGTTATGAAATATCCGCCTGCCAGGGAATAATCATACCCTGACAGGCGGATGGATTTACGCTGATGACCGACTTTTTCGTCGTTCATTTACCCTTGTCTATTTCACGGCTTTTTGCACAATCTGCAAAATCACCTCGACTGCTTTTTCCATGGCAAATACCGGAATGTACTCATATCGACCATGAGCATTGTGTCCGCCCGTAAAAATATTCGGGCATGGCAATCCCATATAAGACAACCGGGCGCCGTCGGTGCCGCCCCGGATAGGGATAACCAAAGGTTTCACGCCCACCGCCTCCATAGCTGAACGCGCCAGCTCAATTACGTGCATGACCGGCTCGATTTTTTCCTTCATGTTGTAATAGTCGTCTTTTAAATCAAGCGACACGCAACCGCTGCCGTACCTGGCATTCAACTGGTCAACAATTGCCTCCAGATTGGCTTTCATGGCCTCGAATTTGCCCCGGTCGTGTTCGCGGAGGATGTACCTCATTTCGGCCTTTTCGACATCGCCATTGATGCGGGTCAGGTGGTAGAACCCCTGATAGCCTTCCGTGTTGTCCGGCCGTTTATCCACCGGGAGCTGGTTGTTCAACTCAATTGCGACCAGACTGGCATTGATCATCTTATTCTTGGACGATCCGGGGTGGACGCTGCGCCCCTGGATGGCGATTTTAGCGCTGGCGGCGTTGAAATTCTCGTACTGTAACTCGCCAACCTCGCCGCCGTCCATAGTGTAGGCAAAATCAGCCGCGAAACCAGCCACGTCAAAATGGTCTGGGCCCTGGCCAACTTCTTCGTCAGGGGTAAAGCCAACTTTAATCACCCCGTGTTTGATCTCCGCATGTGCTGCCAAATGCTCCAATGCCGCCATGATCTCGGCCACGCCGGCTTTGTCATCGGCGCCCAACAGGGTAGTACCGTCGGTGGTGATTAACTTCTTGCCGATATATTTTTCGAGGTCAGGGAACTCGCGCGGTGAAAGGACAATCCCTTTCTCACGGTTGAGGATGATGTCGCCGCTGGCATAGTCCACAAGCTGCGGCTTTACTTTTTCACCACTCAGGTCAGGGCTGGTGTCCATATGGGCCAGGAAGCCAATCACCGGCGCAGGCGCAGTGGTATTGGCTGGCAGTGTGCCATACACATAGCCGTATTTATCCATAAAGACATCTACCAGGCCAAGGTCTTGCAATTCATCCACCAGTAAACGGGCCAGATCAAGCTGGCGGGCTGTGGTAGGTGAAGTAGTCGAATCATGGTCCGACTGTGTATAAATCTTAACATAGCGGGTGAATCGCTCCACGACGCTGAATTTCATAAAAACCTCCAGGATGATGATAATGTCATAAAAAAACTAACCACGATTATACCTTCATTGTCTGATAACTAACCGCGATTTCCTCTACTGGTAAGATCTGGTTCTGTAAAATTATTGCCTTGCTTGCAGGGCACCCTTTGGATAAGTGCCTGGAGCTTTTCGGAGCGCGAAGTTTCTCACTGGTAGGCACCGAGATCCTTCATGCCCCTGGTTAGCTGCAATGAGGTGTTTTGATAGACACCGGGTATTCACTCGCAGAGTGCCCTGTGGGCAGGATGACAAAATAGCCGTCATTGAAGAATCTCTTTGCTGGTGCCAGAGGACCCTCCATTTCGTCTTAACCGTGGGATAATTTACAGGTGACAGGGTGAATGACTTCCTTGACAGCAGGTGATGGATGAAAACTTATCCTATTCCCATGGTTCCTGGACCGGTACGGGTGCCACAGCCTGTGTTGGATGTGATGAACATCGATTACGGCTCTGCGGATCTCGAAGTCGATTTCCTTGAGCTATATGACCGCACCGAAGCCAGCCTGCAAACCATTTACGCCACGCACAACCCAATCGCAATTATGACCGGTGAAGGGATGTTGGCCTTGTGGTCGGCGCTAAAGAGTGTGCTGCTGCCCGGTGAGCGGGTACTGGCGATTGGCACCGGCGTTTTTGGATTTGGAATTGGCGATATGGCGCGTGCAATTGGGGCGGATGTACGCACGGTTAGCCTTGGGTATGACGAGACCCTTGGCGATTTAAGCAAAATCGAACAAGCCATTATCAACTTCCGCCCGAAAATGATTACCGCCGTTCATTGCGAGACGCCGTCTGGAACTCTAAACCCGCTGGACGGATTGGGCAAGCTCAAGCGAAAATACGATGTTCCACTGCTTTATGTGGATGCAGTTGCCAGTGCTGGCGGAACAGCGGTGTTAACCGATGAATGGGGCATTGACCTGTGCCTGGGTGCATCGCAGAAGGCGTTGTCCGCGCCGCCTTTGGCAGCGTTCTGTTCCATCAGCGCACGCGCCTGGGAGATTGCCGCTGAGGTCAATTATTCCGGCTATGATGCCCTGCTGCCTTTCCGGAATGCACAGAAAGATTTTTATTTCCCGTACACCCCAAACTGGCACGGGCTGGCGGCTCTGGATGCAGCCGCGCAGTTGCTCCTGGGTGAAGGTCTGGAACAGGTCTTTGCGCGGCACAACCAGGCAGCGGAAATTTGCCGAAGCCGGATCAAAGAGCAGGGGCTGCGCTTATTCCCGGCAGCCGGTGCGATTCCCGCGCCAACCGTCACGGCGGTGTACCTGCCGGATGGGATCGGGTGGCAGGAATTCGATGAACGGCTGCGCGGGCGAGGACTGGTTGTGGGGGGATCCTACGGTCCACTGGCGGGGAAAATCTTTCGGATTGGGCATATGGGCTCTCAGGCTGACCTTGACCTGGTTAATCAGGCATTGGATGTGATCGAATCGGTTGTGCGTGATGTTAGGAAAACCAGATGAAAATCAAAATCGTAACCGACAGTACCTGTGACCTTTCCGCCGAATTGGCCCGGGAATGGGACATCACAGTGGTACCGGCCTACATCAATATCGGCGAAAAGAGTTTTTTGGACGGAGTCGACCTTTCACGCCAGGACTTTTATCGCCAGCTACCTGATTATCCCCAGTCACCCACCACCTCAGCGCCCGGACTGGCAGCGTTTGCCAGCGCTTACGAAAAATCCGCAGATGAGGGTGCGCAGGGAATTATTTCCATCCATGTCGCTGAATCCCTTTCGACCACCATCAATGTTGCGCGGAAAGCCAAAGAAATGGTATCCAGGGTGCCGATCTGGGTGGTCGACTCTGGCCAGGTTTCCCTGGGTCTTGGGCTGCAAGCGTTGGAGGCGGCCAAAGCTGCCATTCAGGGCCAGCACCTCGAGGTGATCCTCAAGGAATTGACTGACTTACGCAAGCGCACCTATCTCTATGCGGTGGTGGATACTCTCGAATTCCTGCGCCGCAGCGGCCGCGTTGCTCGCTATCGGGCTATCCTGGGCTCCATGGTAAAAATCAAGCCGATCATTACCTTCCATGACGGGGTCATTAAGATGGAAATGGCTGTAACCACAACCAAAGCCTTCAAGCGAATAAGCGAAATTGTCTCCAGTCTGGCGCCTTTGGAACGCATTTCATTTGTCCACACTCTGGCACTATCCAAAGTGGACGAATTGCAGAAACTGCTCAGTCCTTTTATCCCAGGTTCATCCAAAACGTTAACCTCTGAAGTCACTCCTGCAATCGGGGCGCATATTGGCCCTGGTGCGGCGGGCGTGATATGCGTGCGTTCATAGGAATTATCCTTTCCATGCTATGGTGGTGCCATGAATAACCAAATGTTGTTTCGAACGATAAGTCTGGTGGCTTTGTTGGCTGTCGTGGCTGGATGCAGCACAAGTCCCGCAACGCCGTCACCGACTGCCATGGTCACTGACAATCCACCGTCGCTTCCTTCTCCAGTTGGGGGACTTACATCTACGCCGCCGCAGGTGGTCGTCATTTCGCCGACTCCTGTTCCAACTGTACCAGCGCTGCAACCCACGCCCGGCCCGGATTTCTGTGCTGATGCGCGGGTACAGGCGCTGCTGGCAGCCTTTAGCGCGGCGCTGATTGACCAGGACGGCGCGGCTCTGGCTGAAATAACCGATCCGGATGGCCTGGACATTTTCTACCGCCTTGCCAATTCACCGGTGCATATTAACCCGGTTGAAGCCGACGCTTTGTTTACCAGCACCTTTGCCTACACCTGGGGCGACCAGGCTGGCAGCGGTTTGCCAGTTGAGGGGACATTTAGCGCTGAGATTTTGCCGTATCTCCTGGATGTATTCGAGCGTCCCAACACGCAAGCCTGCCAGGACCTGGCATTCGGCAGCGGGACCGGTCCGACCACGGCATTGGTCGAGTGGCCAGCCCAATTTGCCGGACTACCGTTTATCGCGGTTTACCGCGCCGCCGGAGCGCAAGACAATGATTTGGATTGGCGCACCTGGGCAGTGGGATTCACAGTCGTCAACGGTGCGCCAAAAATTCGGGTTCTGGTTCAGTACATCTGGGAAATCTAACCGAATCCCAGGAGAACAACCTACCGATAAATGTAAAACAGGGCTGCAACGCAGCCCTGTTTTTTTCACCTGTAATAATTTTTACCTATAATAGTCAATTGCCGGGGTGAGGGGGGCACCCAGGCAATCGACTATTTCATTATATAATCTTCCGGCGATATTTCAAGAGGTACGCGCTTCTATGCGCGAGATTGCAACGAAAATGTAACAATTCTTAACAGCTTTAATGTTTTTTTCACCCATATAACGCGCTGGCGTGTAAAAGGGCCGGTGAGTGAAGAAGGCCAGCTAATTCGAACCGTACAACTTGCGATGGACGGCGCTGAGGGCGCGCACCTGTTCAGCGGCATGGTAGGAGGAACGTACCAGGGGGCCGCTTTCGACCCACTTGAAGCCGATTCCCAGACCGTAGTCTCTCAACTCGGCGAATTCTTCCATGGTGTAGTAACGCGCAATTGGCAGGTGCTGCCGGCTGGGCTGCAGATACTGGCCCAGGGTTAGAATGTCAACACCCCACGAGCGCTGGTCGTCCATAACCGCCTTGACCTCGTCCATTGTTTCACCCAGACCGAGCATGATGCCGGATTTGGTCAACACATCCGGCTCGATCTTCTTGGCATTCGTCAGGGTCGCAGCAGCCCATTCGTAATGGTCCTGCGGCTGCACCATCTTGAACAAGCGCGGAACCGTTTCCACGTTGTGGTTGAGGATTTCAGGGCGGGCATCCATGACGATGCGCAGCGCTTCACTGCTGCCCTTGAAATCCGGGATGAGGACTTCGATCGAGCAGCCGGGGTGAATCTCCCGGATGCGGCGGATAACCATGGCGAAAATAGGCGCGCCGCCATCTTTGCGGTCATCGCGATTGACGGAAGTGATCACGGCATGGCGCAGGTCCATGGCTTTCACCGCCTGCGCCACGCGCTCCGGTTCCAGCCAATCGAGCGCTTCAGGGCGTCCGTGTTTGATATCGCAAAAGCCGCAAGTGCGGGTACATATATCGCCCATCATTAAGAAGGTGGCGGTGCCAGCCCCCCAGCATTCCCCCATGTTCGGGCAGCCGGCCTCTTCGCAGACGGTATGCAGCGATTTCTTGCGCATCAACTGCTGCAGTTGTTCGTAGGTTTCTCCGCTGGGTGCGCGCACTTTAATCCAGCTTGGGCGGCGCAGCGGCGTGGTGTCAAACTTTTCAGGATTTACCCGATCTCGGGTCGGATTTGTCGGCATTAAGGTCTCCTGCGGTGATTATACCCAATTCGCCGGGTTAATCAATGGAAACAACAACTGCGGGCTGGGTTTTCTTGTCAGCGCCAGCTTTGCTGTAGCCCATGATGATGCCAAGGACCAGAGACCATAGTGCTGCCAGCCCAATCTGGTAATCGGTTGGCAGCGAGAAGGTGAGGGTATGGGCAGGGATCCAGAACCAGATCAGCGTCCACCAGGCGCGGGTGATACCGGCAAACCCCTTCAGCCTGAGGATGAAATTATCTTCCAACCGATGGAAGGCCATCATCTGCGGGCCGAAGAAGATATTGGTGAACAAAGAAACTGCCAGGGCGCGGCCCACGCCGTTGCCGGCGAATTCCGGCAGGAGGTGGTGGTCGAACAGCGCCTGGGTGAAACCTTTCATGCCGGTAAAACCGTATTTAATGACGATGCCAAGCAGCGCCCAGGCGAAAAATTTTCCGACCAATTGCCACAACGTACTAGGCAGTGCGAACTGCTTTTTTTGCAGGCTGAACGAGATGATCTCGCCCAGGGTTCCCAAAATGGCAAATTGAACGGCTGCCGAAATGAGCGGGTTGGCAGTGACCCAAGCGATGTAGGATTCCATGCAGCGCTCCAGCGAGAGAATTATTTGACGCTGTATTCTATCAGTTTACCCACTGCCTGGATTATAAATTCAGGTATGGATGGTCAGTTGTACTGCGGTCTGTTCGCAAAACCTGGGTTCTCGTTTATTTAACTAAAAGTACAGGGCAATTGGCATTCGAAATGACTTTCTGGCTTTGGCTGCCAAGCAGCGCTCCGGCTAAGCGGCTTAATCCGCGCGTGCCCATGATGATCAAATCATTGCTGCGTACTTCAGCGACTTTCAACACTGCTTCCGCAACCGGACCTTCCAGAATTTCGGTAATCAGTTTTGCTGTTACTTCTCCGACTTCGTTCAAGGCCTCATGGAGCACATTTTCGGACCGAATTCTTTGATCGGTCACAAAAGATTGTAAATTTGTCTCTCCTAAAAAATTTGGCACCGGATCAAAGACCGTTACAATTGTCAAATCTGCAGCCAAACTACGGGCCAACTCTCCGGCTAAACGGGCGGCATGTGTTGCTTGTTCCGATCCATCTACGGCAAGCAAGATGTTGTTGAACATGATTTACCTCCTCTCTAAAATCCCTGCCTCTCATTATGGAGATTTTCATCCGGGTTTCCAACTTCCCTGAAATGTTGGGTTAATTCGTTGAAAAAAAAGACAGACCCGGGAGAGGATCTGTCTGGTTGACTTTAAGGGGAAGGAATTTATGGCTGATTGAAAGCCTGGATTTCGCGGCTTTGACCGTCCACGCTGATGACGTAATAAGGCAGCCAGGCGATGCCGTAAAAATCGACGTAAACATCTTTGCGATAAGGTGTCACCGGCACATCGACTTCTTGATCGACCAGCCTGGCCCAACGTTCGTTGACTTCCTCCAGCGCGGCCTTTTGTTCATTTTCCATTTCGGCCAGTTGCTTCTCCAACAGCTCAAGCTCAACCTGTTCCTGCTTTAAGTCAGCTTTGGCGGAAGCAGTCATGCGCCGTTTGGAAAGGTTGCTGGAAAGGCTGCGTTTGCGGCCGCCCAGCATACTGAGCAGGAACTCAGCGCCCTTGCCGACTTCTTCCATGCGCCGCTGACCAAGTTCATCCTCCTGGGAATCAACCTCCATGGTCTGGCGTTTGACCTTGGCCTCCAGAGTTTCCATTTTTTTCTTGTAGGCTAGCTCCACTTTGCTGAGCTCGGCCTGCATTGCATCCCGGGCTGCTTTGCTGCACATCTCGCGAAATTCTGCGGTAGTTACCTCAGGTCCGGCAAAAACTTTCAACGCCTCATTGGCGCGCACCCGCAAGGTGCCGTTGCGCACTACCCAGTCTACAAAATCACTTTGTAGCGAGTTGATTAACCGGGTATCCGAGAGCCATTCAGGGATGGCGGCATAACGTGCACCGGGCAGTGGGGAACTCATCACATCTTCGCGGCGGTAGGCTTGCCAGACAAAATCATCCCAACTGACCAGCCGCCCGCGCGCTTCTTGCGGGAGTGAAACAACTTGACGGGTCAATTCAAGATTGTATTTTCGCGCCAGATAGGTCACTTCGGCCTGGGCAAAGAGCGCTGGCCGGTAAATAAAGCCACCCTGATCGATTTTGGCAGTCGAAGGGATGCGCGCATCGGTTATGGCCTGTGAAAAAGCCAGATCATTCGGGATGAAGAATTCGTTAATCCCGGCAGGCACCACCGGACGGGTGGTCGAGGCAGGCCCAAGGGGAGACGGGGTTTTGGCAACTGGAACTGCGGCTTGAGCCGGTACGACCGCAGCCGCAGCACCGGCGGGCATAACGGGCTCGCCTCCGCGGGGCAGTGCCTCTGCAGGAATCAGCTTCATTAATTGTGGAATTTGGGTGCGGGTGAGCGGTCCAGCCAGGAAGTTCAATGCCCAGCGCGTCTGGAAAATTTTTGGGGCCTTGGCATGCACGTTGTGCAGCAGGAAAGTGCGTTTGCCGAGGCGGGAGATGAGTTTGTCAACCTCCTGCCGGTCCAGGCCGCCGCCGGCAGCATCGAGACCGTCCAGCAGCCGCTGCTTATCCTGATCGGTTTGCAGACGGCCAACGAACCAGGTGCCGGCATTGGACAAGCCCTTATAGTCCACGTCGACCGGGTTCTGGGTTGCCAAAAGCAGCCCGACACCAAAAGCGCGGGCCTGTTTCAACATGCGCAGCATAATCGGGCGTGACGGCGGGTTGGCAACCGGGGGCAGGTAGCCGAGAATTTCATCAAAATAGACCAAAGCGCGCAAGGCGCTGGTGCCGCGCTGCGAACGCATCCAGGATTCGATGGCAGCAAATAACAGGGTGACAAAGAACATCCGCTCGCTGTCGTTTAGATGCGCCAGGTAAAAAATGTTATGACGCGGTTTGCCGCTGGCTGAAGTCATCAGCTCGCCGATTTCCAGCGGGACGCCTTCACGCCAGACTTCAAAGCTTGGCGAAGCCAGGAAGTTGTTGAGCAGCATCGCCAGATCGAAACGTTCTTTGGCCGGGAAGAAATTGTTCACCGGGAAAGCGCCTAATCTCTCGAACGGCGGATTTTGCACTTGCAGGATCAATTCAGTCAGATCGAGGGAAGCGCCTTTACTCCAGGCGTTTTCCAGGATGTTGGAGACCAGGATATGCTCACGCGAACGCAGTGGATCGATTTCGGTCAGCCCCACCAGCCCGAGCAGCGCGGTGACGATGGTGGAAATCTTCTCGCGCAAAATTTCGCGGTATTCATTCCACGGTAAATCGGGAGCGGCAAAGGAAGATAAAATGTTGATGGGCGTCCCAACGGTGGAGCCGGGGGTGAAAACGCTAAAATCGACCGACTGACCGAGCAGGCTGAGCTCATTCGGCCCCAACCCCCAGCTGGCCAGGCCGTTTTTCCAGTTTTCAGCCGTATCCTGGGCGGTCTGGGCGGTGGTTTTTCCTTCGCGCCGGGCGACCTCCGGATCAATCCAGGGTTCAAAATCAGCCGGAAGCAGATTGGGAAAGTGCAGCAGTAGGTTGGTGAGATCGCCTTTGGGATCGATAATAATGGCGGGAATGCCTTCGATGGCGGCTTCTTCGAGCAGGCCGACGCACATGCCGGTTTTGCCCGAGCCAGTCATGCCGGTGACGACCGCATGCGTGGTCAGATCCGCCGGATCGTACTCCAGCAGCTCGTCAGTTAGTTTTCCGGCCTGCATATCAAATATTTTGCCGAGGAAGAATTTCCCATCCCTGATTGATGTCATGGTTTTATCTCCTGAGAATGAACAGCGCACCGTCCGTATTTTATTATCTTAACATAATCTGGCAATTGGCTGTAGTCGTTTTTGTAGAAATATTCTCAGGATCAACTTTATGAAAATGGGTAGTTAGAAAAAATTTACCCTTTCCCCCTAAAAAATAAAAAAGGTGACTTGCCCTAGAATCACAGCATGCCTGGGACGCCGACCCAGGCATGCTATTTAAGGAGGAGAAGAAGAGAAGTCGCCCTTTTCTGTACTAATATTAGCAGAAAGTTCGTTCCATTACTTGACGCTAAACCTACGCTCACCCTACGCCTGGGGCACAATATCCTAACGAACCGGTGGAAATGCGTATTTATTTGCAAACCAACGAAAAAAATATCAATCCATTCTGCAAGGTGGAAACCCGTACTGATATAATACAGCCAGCCGGATTGTACCCGTTGGAGGCGGTGAACCATGGAAACTGAACCGATTTATTATGAGGTATGCGTCCTCGAAAAAACCCCGGTCGGTCCGCTGACCGTGTATGTTTCAGATGCCGGGTTGGCAAAAATTGCCTTTGGCAGGCAGGCTGAAGTTCACACAGGCGCTGTTCAGTTGGAAAAACTGGCCGCGCAGGCAATGCAGGAGCTGACCGAATATTTTTACGCTGGCCGGCGGGTTTTCACTTTGCCGATCGATTGGCGCGCGATGCAGCCGTACCAGGAAAAGGTGCTGCGTGCCTGTTATGCCATCCCATACGGCCAAACCTGGACGTATGGTGACCTGGCGCGCCAAACCGGCAGCCCCGGCAGCGCCCGCGCGGTAGGTGGAATTATGGCCAGCAACCCGATATCGATTGTCATCCCCTGCCACCGCGTGGTTGGCAGTGATGGAAAATTACACGGCTACGGTAGTCCCGGCGGGGTGGAAGACAAAGCTCAACTGCTGGCTTTGGAAGGACAACGCATTGTCGCTTAAGAATTGGGGCAAGTTTTGGTACCTTGGACTGGTCTGGGGTGCGACCTTTTTGTGGTTAAAAATTGCCATTCGGGAAGTATCGCCCATCACGGTGAACGCTTTCCGGCTGCTTATTTCTTCGGCTGCTCTATTTTTGATCGCCCGCATCTATAAAGTTAAAATCCCTCTGCGTGAGCGTTGGCGGTCTTTTTTGTTTCTGGGGATCTTCAATATCGCCCTGCCCTTTGTACTGATTACGGTCAGTGAGCAATCCATCACCTCAGGCATGGCATCCATTCTTAATTCAACCGTTCCATTTTTTACCTTCATGCTGCTGCCCATGTTTGTACCCGATGAACCCCTGTCACCGCTCAAGGTGCTTGGGCTGGTTGTTGGGTTTATTGGGGTAGTGGTGTTGGTTTCCAATGATGTAAGCGACGTTTTCAAGGATTTTCAATGGGGCGCACTTTTGGTTCTTGCTGCGTCCCTGTCCTACGCAATGGCCGCAGTTTTCGCCCGGCGAGTAACCTTTGGCATGCACCCTTCAGCCCAGGCGTTGGGGCAGAGCTTGTTCGCCAACCTGGCTTTATGGCCGCTGGCGCTGGCTCTGGAAGGCCCGCTGACTCTGCCGCACCTGCCGATGACCTGGGTATCTCTTGTATGGCTGGGGGTTATCGCAACGGCGATTGGAACAACCTTTTTTTATTCGCTGATGAACGAGGTTGGCGCAACGCGCACTACATTGACGACCTATATCTTCCCGTTAGTTGGTGTCCTGCTAGGGGTGCTCTTTTTGAATGAAAGTGTTGACTGGCGCCTGCTGGCGGGCGGTTTGCTGGTTATTGCCGGGGTCGCCATCGTAAATACGCATTTCAAAGGATTTACCAGAACGCGAAAGGCGGAGCAGAGCTAATGGACAACCCCAAAGAAGGGTTCCGCGCTGGTTACGCTGCTCTGGTCGGGCGGCCCAACGTTGGCAAATCAACTTTGATGAATGCGCTGCTTGGTCAGAAGGTGGCAGCCGTATCACCGCGCCCGCAAACTACCCGGCTGCGCCAACTGGGCATTCTCACGCTGGAAAACGCCCAGGTGATCTTCATGGATACACCCGGGATGCATCTTCCCGTTCACAAGCTTGGCGAGTACATGAACCAGGTGGCTGAGGACAGCCTGCGGGATGCGGACGTAATCCTGTGGCTGGTGGATGCCAGCGCTCCCCCGACGGAAGAAGATCACCGCGTGGCTGCCCGGCTGAACGCGCTTAAACACCAGCCGCCCATCCTGCTGGTTCTGAACAAAATGGATATCGTCAATGCAGGCGTTCTGGCCGACCGCGATCGCCTGTTTCAGGCACTGCTGCCGCAAGCCAAACCGATTGCGGTTTCAGCCGTGACCGGTAAAAATTGCGACGCTCTGCTCCAGCAGGTCCTTTCGCACCTGCCGGAAGGTGCGCCTTTTTTCAGCGAAGATCAGGTTACGGACTTCTACGAACGTGATATCGCGGCCGAATTGATCCGTGAAGCCGCGCTAAACCAACTGCGGGATGAGATACCCCACGGCCTGGCAGTGCGCATCGATGAATTTACCGAACGCAGCAATGGCAGCGCGTATATTCACGCCACGCTGCTGATCGAACGAGAAACCCACAAGGGGATTGTGATTGGCAGAAACGGGGAAATGCTGAAGCAAATTGGCTCCACCGCCCGCGGCGAAATCGAGTCGATGAGCGGGCGCAAAGTGTTTCTTGAGTTGAAAGTCAAGGTCAACGCCAACTGGCGCAACCGGCCAGACGCGCTGCGCTGGCTGGGGTATACGCGCGACAGGGATTAGGCCAGATGCACTGGGGGTGGTACGCGGGGGCGTTAACGCTGGCGGCAGCCGATTGGCTGGCGGTTGGCCTGAACCGGCCGCGCTGGCGAATTTTCACCAAACCTGCGCCCATGCTGGTGCTGATAACCGGTTTTAGCCTGGCATCCGCCTGGCAAGGCTGGAGCGCCTGGTTTGGCTTTGGCCTGGTCCTCTCATTGGCCGGCGACATCTTCCTGATGCTGCCGCCCAGTTTTTTTCCGGCCGGCCTGACCGCATTTTTGCTGGCGCATATCCTTTATGTTGTCGGCTTCAACCAATCATTTTTACTGCCCAACTGGCAGTTTGTCTTTCCGGTGCTCGGGTTGATCCTGCTGGATTCACTCGGGTACCGGCGTTTACGTCAGGCAATCTTAAAACGCCCGCGCGGCCATTGGATTCGCTTCCCGATGCTGGTGTATGTGGTGGTGATCAGCCTGATGCTATTTTCAAGTCTGCTCACCTGGCTGCGCCCCGATTGGTCCTATGAATCCGCCGGGATGGTCAGTGTTGGCGCGCTCTTATTTTATATTTCTGACACTGTGCTGGCCTATAACCGCTTCTGCACCCCCGTACGGTTCGGGCGGGTGATCGTGATTGCCACCTACCACCTGGGTCAGGCTGCCATAACTGCCGGCGTGCTGCACCGTCTGGCGCAGTTTTAACCCGTTAGCGGCCGGAAGCCTTCTCCAAGAGCCTCGTGCGCCTGCCCGATCACTACAAACGCGCGCGGATCGGATTCACGCACCAGTTCCTTCAACTGGTTGACCTCAGAGCGGGTGATAACAGTGTACAGAACCGGCCGGTCGGCGCCGGTGTAGGCCCCTCTGCCTTCCAGGATGGTGACCCCGCGCTCCAACACCTCCAAAATGCTTTTTTGTACCGCAGCAGGATTGTTGGTAATGATCAAGACGGTTCGGAATACCCCCGAGCCTTCGGAAATGGCCTCGGCAGCCAACCCGCTGACATAGATGACCAGCAGCCCATAGAGCGCGCGCTCCCAATCGAAGGCAAAGCCACCTGCCAGTACCACCAGTGTGTCGGTGATCAAGTAGGCTTGTGAGATAGATATCCCGAGACGGTGGTTGAGAATACGCCCCAGGATATCACTGCCGCCGGAGGTACCCTGTCCGCGGTAAACCATGCCAAGGCCAATGCCCAATGTGATGCCGCCATACAGCGCGTTGAGTACCAGATCATCGGTGATGCCACGCGCCGGGATGAAGAAAACCAGCAGGTCAGTGAATAGCGAGAATAACGCCACAGAGAGGGCAGTACGCTTGGCAAAGCGGGCACCGCCCAGGTAGCGCCAGCCAAGGATGAACAGCGGAACATTGCCAATGAAAACCATCAAGCCGATTGGCCAATGGGTATAGTAATTCAGGATTTGCGCGATGCCACTGATACCGCCGCTGACCAGTTGCGCAGGGATGAGGAACAGCCGCATGGAGAGCGCCTGCAACATTGCACCCAGAACGATGAAAATATATTCCTGGATGGTTTTCCAGGAAAAATCAGGCGGCCCGAATAGCGAACCCAGGATACTCCGAATTGCATGATTGTTCGCTGGCTGCACTGCCATCATACCCTCCCAACCCAAAACTCGGTATGAGGTACCGATACCGGGAATTATTTCTAGAAAAAATTATCGTTTCGTTCGATCAAAGTACAGCTCTGAATTATAGCCGAAAAGTTTTACAGGGATCGGCGGCCGAATTGCTTTATACGGCTTGCTAAAATATCAGGCGAAATTGGCAATAAGCAGATTGGAAGGTAAGTGAAAGGTAGGTTTACGCCTAATCCTTTGACTTTATTGCTGGCCAAAGATAAAATGATAAATGCCCATATTAATGGTCGGTTTCGAGCGAGAGGAGCTGCGATTGAGCGACTGGGAGGAAAAATTTGTCATCGGATTGACCGGCAACATCGGCACAGGCAAAAGCGTCGTGCGCCGCATGTTGGAGCATCTGGGCGCTTATGGGATTGACGCCGATGCCCTGGCGCAGCGAACTTATGCCCGCGGCGCACCCGGCCACCAGGCGGTTATCAAACAATTTGGTCACTGGATTGTTGCGCCGGACGGCGAAATCGACCGCGGCCGTCTTGGGCGGATCGTCTTTGCTGATCCACAGGCGCTGGCCACTCTGGAAGAGATCGTGCATCCGCTGGTTAACCAGGCGATCGATTTCCTGATAAAGCGATCTGTCCAACCGGTAATCGTTATCGAGGCGATCAAACTGCTCGAAGCCGGTTTGGATAAGAAATGCAATTCGGTCTGGGTGGCTGCAGCGCCGAAAGAGGTGCAATTGACGCGCCTGACCATGCAACGCCGGATGAGTAAAGCCGAGGCTTTCCAACGGATCGAGGCACAACCCGCACAGGCACTTAAAATTGCGGCAGCTCAGGTCGTCATTAATAATGTAGGCAGTATTGAAGACACCTGGCGGCAGGTGATCGCAGGTTGCAAACAGATCCTGCCCGCTGAGTTCATTGAACTGAGCGAACAGCCCGAGCCCGCCGCGGCAAAAGGTGAATTTAGCATTATTCGGGGCAATCCGAGCCACTCCGCTGAGATTGCTGAACTTTTCAACCGGCTGGAAAAGCCCGCTCGTCCGTTGCGCGCAGAGGACATCATGGAAAAGTTTGGCGAAAAGGCTTACCTGCTGCTAAAGGTGGATAGCAAACTCAAGGCTGCGGTGGGCTGGCAGGTGGAAAACCTGGTGTCGCGCGCCACCGAAATGGTTATCGACCCTGATCTGCCGAGCGAAAAAGTAATCCCGGCTTTAATCCAGGTGATGGAACGCGCTTCGCGTGTGTTACAATGCGAGGCTTCGCTTATCTTCACCTCACCAAAGCTGGTCAAGCAGGATGGGTTGTGGCAGAACCTGGGTTATGTCCGTATGTTACCTGAAACCTTGAAAGTCCGCGCCTGGCAGGATGCCGCGCGTGAATCGATGCCGGAAGGCACACTTATGCTGTTCAAAAAACTCCGTGAGGATCGCGTTTTGCGCCCAATTTAACAAAAATTGAAACCCGCATTGATTGAGTACCCGCTGTGGCCGATTTATTCAACGAATTGACCTTCATTTTCCAACGCTTTACCTGGCAAAGCGCGCTGGATATATTTCTGGTCACACTGGTGTTTTTCAGCATCCTGATACTGCTGCGTGACACCCAGGCGATGGTGCTGTTGCGCGGGGTTCTGCTGCTGATTGTTGCACTGAGTTTATTGACGAGCCTGGTCGACTTGCCGGCGTTTGGCTGGCTGATTCGAACGATGGTGCCTACGCTGGTGTTGGCGATTCCGGTCATCTTTGCGCCGGAAATCCGCCGCGGTCTGGAACGGCTGGGCCGCGCGGGGTCAGGCCAGCCGGCATTCTGGCAGCGGGCCATGGCGCCAAAAGAAACCATGCAACAGACCATTCAAGCCGTAGTAAGTGCCTGCGCACGTCTTTCGGCTCGGCAGCACGGCGCACTGATTATCTTGCAGCGCATGGAAGGACTGCGTGAGTATACCCGCACAGGGGTGCGGATGAACGCTCAGGTGACCCCGGAATTGCTGCTCCAAATTTTTTACCCCAACACCCCGCTGCATGACGGCGCCGCGATTATTGCCGGGCACGAAGTAGTGGCTGCCGCCTGCGTGATGCCGCTGTCTTCGAGCGGCATTCTCAACCGCTCGCCGGAGCGTCAGATGGGGTTGCGGCATCGCGCCGCGCTGGGGACGTCCGAGGCGACCGATGCGATCGCGGTAGTCGTCTCCGAAGAGACTGGCTCGATTTCCATTGCTCACGGCGGGCGCATGATCCGTCGGCTGGATAGCGAGCGTTTGGAAAATATTTTGCTGGCCTTCTACCAACCGGCAACGCCCGTACGTACGCCATTTGAGCTTTTCCGCAAGGTCAGCAAGACGCGCGAAGAGACTCGCCCTCGCGGAGAGGACGGCTCCGATGCTTAGCTTTCTGCGCAAAATACTCCGTTTGCTGCCGATCCTGCTGACGGCTTTTGTTCTGGCTCTGGCGGTGTGGATTTCTGCTGTCACCGCCAACGACCCGATCGTCGAGAAGACCTACCCGGTCAATGTGCCGGTCGAGGCGATTGGTCAGGATTCGAACTTGATTATTACTTCCCCCATGCCAGAGTCAGTTTCACTGGTTTTGAGTGCGCCGCAGTCGGTCTGGGACCTGCCGCTCAATGAAGCGGATGCAGTTCGAGCGGTGGTTGACTTGTCTGGGCTGGAGCCTGGCACCTACACGCTGCCTATTCAGGTGCAAATTGTGCCGCGCCCGGTGCGCAAGGTGGTGCAGTCACCACTCAATGTCACCCTGACGCTCGAGCGCCTGGCAGTCAAGGAACTGCCCGTCGACCTGATAACCCGCGGCAGCCCGGCAACCGGTTATCTGGCAGGCGACCCGGTCATCACCCCGATAATGGTCACCGTTACCGGCCCGGCGACGCTGGTTGACCGTGTCACTCGGGTGCGCGCCACGCTGGATATCAACCAGGCTAACCAGACCATTAATCGCACGATTGGGCTGGTGGCATTGGATGCCAATGAAGCCGCAGTCACCGGTGTGACCATTGTCCCGCATGAGGTCTCGATCACGCAAGACATTTCGCAACGCTTCGGCTATCGCAATGTAGTGGTAAAGGTGGTGGTAACCGGGCAGGTAGCGGATGGCTATCGCCTGACCAATATTTCCGTCTCCCCGCCAGCGGTGACCGTCTTTTCTGCCAATCCACAGATAGTCAGTGACTTGCCCGGGTTTGTCGAGACGGCGTCATTGGATATCAGCGGCGCCAAGGATGATCTGGATGTATCGCTGGCGCTTGATTTGCCGGATGGCGTCTCGGTGGTTGGCGACCAGGTCGAGGTGCTGGTGAGCGTGGGTATCGCTGCCATTGAATCCAGCCTGACTCTGCCCAATGTGACGGTTGAAGTCACCGGATTGCAGCCTGGCCTGCGGGCTGCGGTCTCGCCTGAAAACGTGACCGTCATTATCTCTGGACCGGTAGCGCTGCTCGACCGGTTACAGGCGACGGATGTTAGAGTGGTGATTGATTTGGCTCAGTTTATCGCTGGCACCTATCAGGTTGAACCAGAGATCGAAATCCTCATTCCGGAACTGAGCGCGGAATCAGTCTTGCCGGAGACGATCGAAGTAACCATTACCCGGGGCACGACATTCCCAACGCCTCGCCCTACGCCTTAACCCAGGAGAATCATGCAAAAACCATTCGTAGCCCTGGTAGGGCGGCCTAATGTTGGCAAAAGCACTTTGTTCAATCGCCTGGCAGGTGAGCCGCTGGCGATTGTGGATGACACGCCGGGCACCACCCGCGACCGGCTGCTTTCGGAATCCGAGTGGAACGGACGGCCGTTTCATATTGTCGATACCGGTGGCATTGATCCGTCCGCTGGGGGAAAAGACCCGCTTTCGATTGGCTCGGCTGATTACATCGAGCAAATTCGCAGGGGCGCTGAAATTGCCATCCGCGAGGCGGATGTTGTATTGTTCATGACGGATGCATTGAGCGGGGTAACCCCGGCGGACAAGGAAGTGGCGCAAATTTTACGTCGCAACCAAAAAATTGTGGACGGCAGGCCTTACCCGCCGGTGCTGCTGGTGGTCAACAAGGCCGATAACGAAACTTTCCGCATGGGCGCGACCCAGTTTTACGAATTAGGCATTGGCGAACCGTATCCCATTTCGGCGGTGCACGGCACCGGCACCGGCGACCTGCTGGATGTGCTGGTGGAGTCTTTTCCACCGGAAGAAAAAGAGGAAGAGGACGATTCAGTCAAGATTGCGCTGGTTGGCAAACCCAATGTGGGTAAATCGAGCCTGTTGAACAAGCTAGTGGGCGAGGAACGCGCTATCGTCTCGCCGATTGCCGGTACTACCCGCGATGCAGTTGACACGAAGATAGATTACGATGGTATCCCGGTCACTTTAATCGATACAGCGGGAATCCGGCGGCGCGGCAAGGTCGAGCCGGGCGTGGAAAAGTACTCGGTCATCCGCTCGATGCGCGCCATAGAGCGGGCAGATGTCGCTTTGCTGATGATCGATGCTGTCACCGGAATCTCCGCGCAGGATGCGCATATTGCCGGGTACGTAATTGAAGCACAAAAAAGCACCGTGGTGCTGGTGAATAAATGGGATGCGGTCGAAAAAGACAACGAGACAATGCAGATTTACACAGAGCAGATCCGGCGCGATCTGAATTTTATTGCCTACGTACCGATCCTTTTCATCTCGGTCAAATCCGGGCAGCGGGTTGACCAGGTGATGCCGCTGGCGCTCAAAGTGCAGGAGGAGCGCCTGGCACGGCTGACTACCGGGCAGCTCAATCGAATCTTACAGGAAGCCCAGGACGCGCATGCCGCGACATCGAGCAGCGGGCGGTCGCTGCGCATCTACTACGGAACGCAAGTCCGCAGCGATCCGCCGACCTTTATGCTCTACTGCAACGACCCCAAAATGGCGCACTTCACCTATGTGCGTTACCTGGAAAATCAAATTCGCAAGGTTTATCCATTTTCGGGCACGCCCATCCGGCTGGTATTCAAGGCGCGGCGTTAGAGTTGGGTGAGAAAAATCACCAGAAAAATCACCAGGGGTTGACGGGCATGGATATGGGGTGGTAGAATACTCGAACAATTGATGCGGGGTAGAGCAGAGGTAGCTCGTCGGGCTCATAACCCGGAGGTCAGTGGTTCGAATCCACTCCCCGCTACTAACATGAACCGTAGTCCCTGGGGCTACGGTTTTTTGATAGGCCTGAGGGTCGATGGTTACGAAAAATCACTTTTAGGAGGATTTTTCGATGAACCGTAATCCCTCAGGCCTGTTATTTTCTCTTTGTATTGACGGTTTCGTCAAATACAAAACCGCCGAAGGCTTAAGCCAGCGGACGGTCGATTCGTATGAGTGGGTGCTGCAAAAGTGGCTGGAAAAGATGGGCGATCGACCGGTTGGTAAAATCACCTCTGCCGACGTGCTCGATTACATGACCTATCTGCGTACCGAGTATGTCCCGCATACTTTCGCCAAGCCGAACCCAGCACATGAAGCTTCGCCCCGTAAACTCTCCCCCAAAACCCTGCGAAACCACTGGGTTACTTTCAAAGCTTTCTTTGGTTGGGCGGTTGCCGAGTTTAAAATCAAGAATGCTATGGAAGGTATCCCTGGTCCACGCTACAAAGAAGCACCTGTGGCTGCTTTCACGCAGGATGATCTGGCTGCTTTGCTCAAAGCTTGTATCTACTCTCGTGAATACAATCCAATCAACAGACATAGCTTTGTCACTCGTCGGCCCTCTGCTAAGCGCGACGAGGCAATGATCCTCTTCCTGTTGGATACCGGTCTGCGGGCATCCGAACTCTGCAGCCTGAAAATCGGTGAAACGGATTTGCGAAACGGGAAGATTGTGATCAAGCACGGTGATGAAGGTGGCGCAAAAGGTGGCAAAGGGCGCACAGTATTCATCGGCAAGAGCACCCGCCGGGCGGTTTGGCGTTACCTGGCTGAGCGCGAGGACCGCGATGATCCAGAAGCGCCAGTATTTATCAACCGCGGCAATCACTCGTTTAATTCCAACAGCTTGCGCCATTTGATCGTTCGTCTGGCTGACAAAGCGGGTGTAAAAGGGGCTCATCCACATAAGTTTCGACATACCTTTGCTATTACTTATCTCCGTTCGGGTGGTGATGTGTTTACCCTGCAAGCCCTGTTAGGCCACAGCTCGCTGGATATGGTGCGGCACTATGCCCAGATCGCCGAGATGGATATCGAGCGAGTGCACCGTAAAGCCAGTCCAGTGGATAATTTGAGGTTCTAAGACGATCATTTTTCTCTACTCATAAGCTGGAGGATGGCTTTTTTGAGTCCATCCTCCAGCCATTCAGACGATTAACACTTTTGGGTAAGCCGGTCAATCTTGCAGGTTGGGCGAAGCTCACGAGATTCGCAACAATCCTTGCGAGCCAGAATGATTGAACCGTTGACCATGACTTCATAATCCAGGCAATCGCCGGGTTGCAGATCCAGCAGCGCACGAACCTTTTTGGGGATCGTGATCGCATTGGTCGCCGTAATAATGATGGGCCGTTTTTTCAAAGAATCACCTCCTTTCTGTTAGGTATTGTTTTCAAATTCATGATCCAGATCAGTCTGATCTCCTGAAACTCAACTGGAAACATGGGTTTTGCCCATAAAAAGAAGCACTGGCTTGCCACAAGAATGCATTCCACACTGTCATGATGGTTTCCTTTTCCAGCTTCCTGGTAAAGATAATCGGATAGCGTGGGAACGAAGTTGGGTGCTAATCCAAAAGGCCGTAATCCAGCCCAATGTAGAAGATACTTTAAATGGTTAAAATCGATAGACACTTGTGCCAATGAACGTCCTTGAACCTCACGAGAGAACTTCAAGAACAGCTTAACTTTGAGGTAATTCTGCCGTGCCAGCATTCCACACACCACGATTGACGACCCCTCCACACTTCGGGCATTTTCCCTTGAGATGACAGAGCTTGCCTTTGACAGGATGGATCTCTGCGTTTTGGATTTTGACGATTTCATTGCAGCGCAAACAAAACCCTTCCCCATCCTTAAGTTTCTGGGACGATTTGTATCTGGCTTTGCGGTGGCTGCCCACCCAGGCGGCGAATTGCTCACCGTTGATCCAGATGTGGTTCCATTCATCCCGGCTGTGCGGTGCGCCATGATTAAGCCAATCACGCAAGGTGGTTTCGGGTATGTCCAGGTCTTCGGCGATTTCACGCGGTGTATAAAGCATGGGCAGCAAGCCAGGTGCTTTGATAATGACATTCCTGGAAATACGACATTTTGAAGTTGTTTGGGTTTCTGACATTTAACTCCTTTCAAATTAGTTATTACACGTTGAAAACAACACGCGCCAGCCACGCCAACCCCTTAAGGGTATGGCATGGCTGGCGTATCCTTTTCCCATTGATAAGTGTTGAAAGAACCTTTTTTTGTTACCTTGATGCGCGGATCATTATTGAGTTTTGTAAACGCCCGATCAATTGTCCTCGCACTGCTACCGATTTGTAATACTGAAACGAGATCATTTTTTTTGAATTCCTGGTCAGGCTCTGCTTGCAGGTACTCAAGAAGGTCTGCATAAATCTGTTCCTGCTGACCTGGCACCCGACCCGAGTCAGAAACAGTTGTTTCAGAGAACCGGAGTGCGATGCTCTCTTCTGTGGATTCAATCTGAAACTGCAACTGCGACGGCGGCATAGATTCGCGCACCTTTTGCGGAATGATCATTCGCATCGAATTCGCTGAATTTTGGTTATCATGCGAAATCACAATCGCTGTATCTACAGAGCCCAGAATATCAGAGGAACCCCTCACTCGATACGAAAGATCAGTATTCCCTCCTTTATTGAGGTGGTGAATGAGAATGAAGGTTGTGCCGGTCTGGTTAGCGATTTCCCGAAGGGAGTTCATCATCGGTGAAATCTCAGCAACAGAATTTTCATCAGCACCAGGGATAAATTTGGCCATGACATCAAAAATGACTACCGATGCGTCCAGACGTTTAATCCGCTGTCGCAGCGCCAACACTTCAGAGGTTACTTTGAGATTGAGTGGGGAAAAATCAAAGACCAGGTCCGTAGGCGGTTGAATACCCCGTGCACGACACATCTTGATCACTCGTGAACGCATGCCCCGGTAGCTGCCATCTAGAAAGTGATACAACACTTTCCCTTGTGTCACCGTGCGGTTGTCCCATGCCAGGCCCGAAGAAGCAATTCCAATCGCCAGATCCAGTGCTAGAAAACTTTTTCCAGCTGCCGGCATCCCTGCGATAAGATTGATCCCACCAGCCATGATCCAATCCTTGAGCACCCAGGTTAGCTCACCCACATCCGACAAACATAACTTCTCTGCTGTCATAACCATTCGCTCCGTAGCTCCGGACAAGGCGGATGTACTTACAAAGAATTCCTCCATCTGCTGCAGTGCTTCAGAAAGAGGTTTATCTTGAATTGCATTACGAGCAAGATTGCTGGAGACTTCCAATGCTTTCCGCTTGAACGCCTTTTCACGTACGATCTTTGCGTAAGACTCGGCGTGCATAGAGGTGGGGGTAACGGAAAGCAACCCTATCAGGTAAGCAGGACCACCAATTTCCTTTAGTTGTCCACTGGTATTCAAAGCATTACACATGGTGACAAAATCAATCTGAAGTTCCGCTTCAGTGAGAAGGATCATCGCTTCCCAAATCCAACGGTGACGGATCAAGTAGAAGTGTTCCGCTTTCACACAAGTAGCCAGATCCACAAATCGATCAGGCGCTATCAGGATGGAACCGAGCAGAGCGCGTTCGGCATCAACATCACTGGGTGGAATGGGATCTGCCATAGAATGCTCCAAAAAGGTATAGAGATGACGCTCTTTCAACTAATTAACGAAAAAGCGACCTGCATAACAAAAATAATCTGTTATGCGGTCGCTCCAACGATTTAGAAAAAGTCCAAGGAGTTCAGCGACCAAACACTAAAAACATACTTCTCACCGGGTGGGATCCCGGTACCTTTTTATTCTACAAATAAATCAAGCCTAATCCAAGGTGGCCAAATCATTTTACTTGCTCAACAATTTGGACAGGCCGGAATTTACATCCATGTGCTGACGGCTTTCCAAGCATTGTCCAGGACAATCGCTCAACGGTTTGCCACCAGATATCCGGGATTTCGTACCACTCTGCACCGGCAGCGATCTTAGGAATATCCGAATCTGGAGCAGTGACTTTCGCCAGGCTGCCTTCTGGGTTGATGCCGACCGATGTGTATACGACTGAATAAATAGGTCCGATTGCTGCCAGCGAAAGCATCATCCCCCAACCACAGCGAGAAGGCTGCACACTTTTGGCGGCATCCAGGCGATCCGCCATAAACTGCCAATATGTCATGCCTTCAGGAGCCTGAGTAACACTCATTGGCTGGCTGCCGCGGTAGGCGATAAACAAGATGGCTGCCATAATGGTCAGTAGAAGAGCGCTTTTCATGACTTTGAAAATCAAGTGAAATATTTTAACCAGAAACATATTTTCCTCCGTGTCGATTATTTATCCGAAAACCAATCCCTGAATTGTCAGGTCAAGATCATCACTGTCTGGTGTAAATCCATTGTTGAGCGATACTCCACCTGCACGCAGAGCGGTTTTCAAAGCCCCAGCTCGCCGCCGTTCGGGAATATCCGCAAAGAATAAAAGTAGATCGTCGTCTTCGCCTTCTCTCAAGCTGAGGGTGAAACGAATTTGCCGAACATGGCAGGTCAGTCTGGGTCGTCCCCGCTTCACGTTCATCCTTACCCTTTCCGATTGTGGTTTTGAAACAGAGAAAGTTTCCATAAACCCCTCGCAATCGATTGAATGGGATCTTCTGCCAGGATGCCTTTGCCATTGAAAAAATAAGGCAATGAGTTTTTGAGCAGAATCGCTCCACCCCCAACCAGGATCACCGCCGTGAAACGCCGCCAGGCTTTGCCCCAACGTTTCTCGATTTCGCCAGTGACCTCACGCTCCCAAATGGGCAGCGCCTGAGAAATATCCAGTTTATTGGCGCGCAGGAGCGTATCCAGTTCGCCCAAGGAGTAGAGCTGCTGGCCGTTGACCAGTTCCAGCAGACGGCGCACTCCAGTGGTCGAACCACCTGTGAAGCGCTGAACCGGAACTTTCTCACGCACAACCAGCAGTTCGGTGGTATTCATGCCGATGGATACAACCCCGACCTCCTGGGTGTATGCGCTGCGCCGTTCAGGAACGATCTTGCCTTCGTCGTCGAGCACATAATCGAACAAAGCCCCTGCCGGTTGGGATGTAGCGCGAACTTCAACCACATTCAGGTGGTATTCCTGATCGTTGGCTTTCCAGGAGTGCTCAGCTTTCATCCAGCGCTGGATGCCTTCAACCGTTGTACGGGCATCATCTCCGGATAGGGTTTCAAGAGGCAATCCGCAGGTGATACTGATCGGCTGCGAATTGATGCTGGAGCGCTGGATCAAGCGGGTGAATGCACCATAAAAAAGCGCCAGCATTTCAGGTGAACCGGCGAAGCGGTCCATACTCAGGTTCTCGACCGGGCGGCCGCTGTCATGGGCGCAGCTGTCAACAAAGAATGTGCTTCCGGATGGGAGCGTAATACGCAGCGGCAGGCGTGAACTGCCCAAACCCAACATGCGTCCTACCAGCGGACCATTGTTGACCGCGACCTGCGAAATGAGCTGAATACTGTGCTGATTCCCGTGCAGCTTGAGCGCACCCATCCCCAGATCAAGTCCAAAATTCATTGTTTCTGTCATGCAATCTCCTTTTGTTACAAGATTAGTATTAACATGGAGCAATATTAGTTAAAAAAATCAACCTCTTCGGTTGAATTTATTGTAGCATATTACTCCAAGTTAATCAATAACTTATATTATATAATTGGGGGAATTATCTTTTATAAGGTCGACCGGCGTCATCAAATGCCCACTTACCCTGACCGCTATTTTGCCGATACACCCCGGCGCAGTAAGCCACATCCGCTTCGTCCAGGAGTGTCTTTCGACCATCCTTGCCCAATTGGCGGATCAAGCCTCGTTGCATCCAGCGGGTGAGCGTGGAGGTATTGAGTTTGTATTTTCGTCCCGCTTCATTGATGCTGATGGGCACGCCTTGCAACCCTGCATTTACCTGGTACTCTGGCTGGGCTTCTTTTGGAAGTAGATCGTTCACGCTTTGTTGGCTGACGCCAACAGTTCCATCTGTCATCACTGCCGCGTGAAGCTTCCCATCGTCGGCCAGCTGATAGATGGAATCCAAATCCACCCCGAGCTGCTTGGCTGCCTGCTCGGTGGTGATGAAGAATTCAAGGCGGGATTTGTCGAGTTTCAAATGCTTCTCTCAGAATACAATTTACTACAAGTTAATCATACAGTGAAAGTGAATGAGCGTCCAGAAAAAATTTACCTTCTCATAAGTCAAAAACGATTTATGATAATTTCTAGCTTAAATGCAAAAGGGAAGCGTCGCTTCCCTTTTGCATACGAAGAGTCTCCCTAGGATGGAATTATCGGATTGTCTATGTGGTTATCTTTAACCCTCCTTATATTTGACAATATGGCAGACTATCAAGATTGTTATCATCCACAGCGTCGGCTGCCGATTTAATATGGTACTGCCGGCAATAGGAACAATAATACTTTTCTACCCAGGCAGTTTTCCCACTTCGAGGACCATGTGTATAAAAGCGATCCCCGTTGGTCATCATTTGGATTACCTGCGGTAATGAAAACCGCTTATTATAGTGATCCGTGGTGGTTCCTACACCGATAGCTACAATGTGGGCATGCTGAGGAGGCTGAGAGGCTGGTTCTTGATTCGTACAGATTACGCGGTAAGTAGTCATAGTGGATTACCTTTCGTCGGTTGTGTATTCCGAATTTTTAATTCGGTTGAGGTTAATGGTTCTTGTCTTGGGGAGGGCATGGATCTTTGCCATAACTGTCTTTGTCCCGGATCGTCCCATCCTTTCCGTGAATGACCACCTCTGAACCCTGGTTCTTTGCAATTTCACGAGCGACTTCAATCGCCTGTGCTTGGGTGGAGGTCTCTTTCGTTATCTTTGAGTTACCTTCACCACGAACACCCCAATTGCCATTCGGCGCGGGCACAACATGTTGATTTTTTCCTGACATAGTTCACCTCGATATGCAAGATATAGTATTCAACGCACACTAATAATAGCATATATTTATCGAGATTGCAAGCTATAGTGGTCAATTTACCATTCGTGTTGACATCCTTAGTTTTTGCCCATATAATAAAATAGAGCTATCTCAACTTATATATAGAAGATGAGGTGTGAAATGGATGCCAAGGAGCTTGGACGTCAAGTCTTAGCAAAACGAAAAGAAAAGGGGTGGAGTCAGGAACAACTCGGGGAGATGGCTGATATCTCTCGAAATTACGTATCCCAAATTGAGCGAGGTGAAGCAGATAGTATTTCTATTAAAGTTATTAACAAGTTGGCAATCGCTTTAGGCGTCTCACCCACTGAGCTCGGTGAATCTTCATCTCCTTCCACTGTCATGATTCCACCTTCTTTACGGGAATTTGGTCTTCAAGATAACCTACCTTATGAAGTAATTGATAAATTGGTAAATATTCCAAGACGGGGGAAAGAACCAAAAACTGTTGCCGAATGGCGAGCATTATATGAGGCAATCAGCTCATTTATTGATGGGGATAAAAAAGAATGACTTTTATCGATCCGGGCAAAATGTTCATAAAGACATTCGGTAAGATTGAGACAGCAAAAGATATCTTTGCCTATGTCGATTTCTTACGAAATGAATCAGGCTTGGATGGATTGATTCCGGTGGATCTTGCTCGCATCTCTCAACATTTTCAGATTCCTGATCCCATTAAAAGGCCATTACCTGGCCAACAAGGGCTATTGGTAGATGCTAAAAATGGAATCATTTTGATCAACTCCAATGACCCGTCGAGCCGGCAGAAGTTTTCACAAGCCCATGAGTTGGTAGAGTTGCTTTTTAATGCACTACCGAACGGAAAAATTTTAGGCAATGGCTGGATGTTGAAAAGGCCAGGTGGTTTTAAAGAATCAACGAAAGAATATTTGTGCAATTGGGCGGCTGCGAATCTGCTGATGCCACCGGACTATGTTTATAATCGGATAAAACAGTATGGTACAAATTTTGGTTGTGCCAGGGTAATTTCTGATGAATGCGAAATTTCATTATCTGCAGCACTGGTCCAGCTTGCGCGAATAAGCCCTGGAAATCATTCGGTTGTTTTATGGACATTGAAAAATAAACCATCAGAAATAAAGAGCAAGGTCCCCGATAATCAATTAGGTTTATTCGATAACAACAAACCTGAACCAGCAAAGAAATTACGTGTAGAGTGGTCAATGGGAAGCCAAAGTGCCCCATTTATTCCGAAAGACAAATCAGTCGAAGAATCTTCACAAGTGTATGAAGCTTTGAGAACAGGTGCGTTCACCTCGGGAAAAGAGAGATTATGTTTGGACGGCCGAAAATCAGCCTGGTATCAAACCCAAAATCTTCCTTTCAACCTCGAAGGTGAGACACAAGTATTATCATTGATAGAATTTCTGGGTTAGGGGAAATCATGGCGATTAACACTTTAGCTGCGTTACTTTCCCAACCCTATGATTGTTTACTTCTCGTTCATCCTTATATCCAAATTCTTGAAAAACTATCAACTGAAATTCAAGGACTGGGGGTTTCACACTTGAATATTAGTAAGGAGTTGAGCACCTCTCTCATGACCGTTTCAGCGAGTGAGCGCAGCCGTTTTTCGCAAAAATGGTTGATTGACACCATTGCTACATTCCAAAACGGTCCAGTTTTATGCACGTGCCCTGATTTATTGTTTGATCCCTCTCTCAAAATTGATCCGCTGTCACTAATCCGGCAGGTTGCCCGATTCAAGCAATTGATAATCCTGTGGCCTGGAGAATATTCTACAAATACTCTTTCCTATGCTGTCCCGGAACATCATCATTTCCGAACCTGGAAAGTAACCGATTCATTGCTTCGGCAGCCCGTAGTGTTGATTCACCAAATTTCCGCCTCACAAGGAGCGTAAAGCCATGCTATATCGAGACCTCATCCAATTCACTCCCATCGAAACAATTATTCAACTGCGAGATGCTGAAAAAGAATCTGCTGCAAAGAACCTGGTGCAGACCTATGTCATTTCAGATGCCATGGCGAATAAGCTGGTCGATATGGCCTTCCCCCAGCTTCAATTTGACCGACCTCAAGATAACAAAGGTATTTTAATCGTTGGCAATTATGGCACTGGAAAGAGTCACTTGATGTCCGTGATTTCTGCTGTGGCAGAAAGATCCGAACTTAGGGAGCAACTAACCAATGAAAGAGTGAAAGATGCCGCCAATAGCTTTGCAGATAAATTTAAAGTAGTGCGCGTCGAAATTGGGAGTGTGACCCGCGGGTTGCGGGAAATCTTATTGGATGAACTGCAAGTTGCATTAAGTTCCTGGGGAATTTCTTTTGTGTTTCCGCCAGCTGACCAGGTGAACAATAATAAAACACTGATTATCCAGGCAGTGGCAGCCTTTCAGGAAAAGTATCCCGGAATTGGCATCTTGTTGGTTGTCGATGAGCTGCTGGATTATCTACGGACCCGCGAGCAACGCGCCTTGATTCTCGATCTGGGCTTTTTAAGAGAATTAGGGGAAGTAGCTGCATCTTGCCCATTTCGGTTTATGGGTGGCTTGCAAGAGACACTGTTCGAAAACCCGCGGTTCAGTTTTGTGGCAGAACAACTTCGAAGAGTAAAAGATCGTTTTGAGCAAATCAATATTGCGCGCGAAGATATTACCTTTGTCGTTTCACAACGCTTACTCAAAAAGACCGACGCCCAAAAAGCTCAGATCGCTGATTATTTACGAAAATTTGCACCCCTGTATAAATCCATGGCCGAGCGCATGGAGGAATTTGTGGATCTATTCCCAATTCATCCGGTTTACGTGGAAACATTTGAAAACCTTGCCATTGCTGAAAAACGCCAGGTCTTGAAAACTTTCAGTACTGCCATTCGATCGGTCTTGGATCAGGAAGTACCGCCCGATCAGCCTGGTTTGATCTCATATGATCAATATTGGAAACTGATTCAAGATGATCCCAGCCTGCGTAGTATTGATGATATTGCCAAAGTAATTGAGAAAAGTAATATTCTTGAGGGGTTGATTCAAAATGCATACACACGTCCCAACCTTAAGGATTTAGCCATCCGCATCATTCGTGCACTCAGTGTGCAGCGTTTAACGACTAGTGATGTCTTTATTCCCCTGGGTGTGACTGCAGAGGGTCTGCGCGATGGGTTGTGTCTCTACCAACGACTACCGCCTGAGATGAATAATGCTGAATTTCTACTCGATCAGGTTCAGGTGGCGCTCAAAGAGATGATGAAGACAGTTCAGGGTCAGTTCCTTTCTTACAACCCAGAAAACGGTCAGTATTACCTGGACTTGAAAAAAGCGGTAGATTTTGATCAGAAAATTCATGAACGCGGCGAGTTCATGGATAAGTCTGACCTAAACACCTATTTTTACGATGCATTACGTCAGGCACTCAATTTGAGTGATACAACCTATTTGACTGGTTACAGTATCTGGTTCTATGAACTGCCATGGGCAGACCACAAAGTCACCCGTCCTGGTTATCTATTCTTTGGTCCGCCCGATGAGCGCACCACCGCCCAACCTCCACGCGATTTTTATATTTATTTCCTTCCGCCATTCAAGGATCCTTCCTGGAACGATCAAAAATTACCAGACGAAACGATCTATTACCTGACCGGACTGGATAATGACTTTGAAACTAAAATCCGTCTTTATGCTGGTGCGCGGGCAATGGCAAACGAATCCACAGAATATCGCTTGGAATATGCCAACAAAGCTGAAACTTATTTCCGCGGTTTGCTGCGTTGGCTGCAAGAACATATGGTCGAGAAATTGCATATTGTTTATCAGGGTGTGGATGAACCCATTCAAACCGTTCTCACCCGCATGCGCAGTACCGCCAGCCAGAATTTAGAGGAATTAATCCGCTTGGTTGCCTCTCATTTGTTCGCGCCTGAGTTTGCGGATCGCTATCCAGATTACCCAAAATTCCAAAGGTTGAGCCAGCCAGTAACCGAGGTTGCCCGAGCGAACAGCGCGATGGAAGCTATTCGCAGATTATGCGGTCGTAGCTCCAATTTGGGCTCTGGTGTTTTGGAGGGACTGGGAATTCTCGACGGGCAAGGTAATATTCACCCTTACGACTCCCCCTACACCAGCTATTTTTTGAAGCTACTCAACGATAAACCCGAAGGACAGGTCATTAATCGCGGTGAAGTCATCGAAATTGTCGCCGGCGGACTTCAGCCAGTGGAAAAAGATCTCAAATACCAGTTGGAGCCGGAATGGGTGTCGGTGATCCTGCTGGCATTAGTTTATAACGGCGATGTCGTCCTCAGCCTGGATGGGCGTGAGGAACTGGATGCCAGTACACTGGAACGCGCCATGACTCGCTCTATGACCGATATTGTCAATTTCCGCTTTTATAAACGCCCACGCAGCCTTCCGATCAACCTTTGGACCATGATCTTTGAAGGTCTGGGTCTCCAGCCAGGGCTGATACGCGACGAAAACACGCGCGAGACAGCCATCCCAGAACTGCAGCGCTTGGTGCATTCTGAATTGGAGCAAGTGGTGGTGCTGCAAAATCGTTTGGAGCAAGGCGCTCAGCTATGGAATACTCCTGTATTTACTGACCGGTTGACCTTCGTGGTGGAAGAGGGAACCGTTGTGGGCAGTGATGCACCCGATTTTTCACTTTCGGTGATGGATCTTCTGCCTGGTCTACGCGGTTACAAACAATTTTTGGAAGAACTGAATAAATACACCACGGTGGGAAAGCTGCGCAACCTGCGCTATACCCCGGTCCAAATTCAGGAGTATTTAGAATTCCGCGAGGTAGTACAACGCGCTCGCCAGCTTCTGGATGCCATCAACCAACTGCAACCTTTCACGACTTACCTGGTCGAAGCACAGGCAAACTTACCGGAAGACCACGCCTGGACCCAGCGTGCTCGCCAGGTGCAAAAACAAACTCTGGATTCCATTCGGCGTTTTGGAAAAGGCAGAGAGACCTTTGATCAACAGGCCTCCATGCGAGAATTGATGAACCTGAAGCAGGAATATGTTGCCGTTTACAGTGACCTGCACCGTAAAAACGTGTTGACTGCGAGCGGCGATGATTTACGCCAGCGCTTGTACCATGATGCTCGTTTTGAATCGATGCACGCTCTTTCTGGCATTGAGCTGCTGACACGAAGTGGTGATTTTGAATTCTGGAAACAACAGCTTACCGGGTTACTTAGCTGCCGCGAATTTCATGAAGGCGCGATTGCCGATTCCCCCACCTGCCCCTATTGCCACCTACGACCGGCACAACACCGGGGAGCGGCCAATTCGGATGCATTAGTTCGTTTGCTGGATGAAAAACTGAGCGACTTGCTCAAAAACTGGCGCAAAGCGCTGCAAACGAACCTATCCAGTGAAACCGCTCAGCACAGTCTGGAGGCTATGTCGCCAGCGGAGCGCAAGCCGATTGAGGAGTTTTTGAAACAGAACGACGAAGCAGAAAGTGTGCCAACAAACTTTGTGCCCGCAGCCATTCAAGCCTTGCGCGGGATCCAGGCCGTTACCATTCCTGTGGATACGCTAATGCAAGCACTTAAAACAGGTGGCTTGCCTTGCACCCGTGAAGAGTTGCAAAACCGTTTCAAACAATTCCTGGATCTACAAATGCGCGGTCATGATGCAGGCAATACGCGTTTAACCCTGGATCAGTAAGGAAAAACCATGATCGGTATCCTGGCATATGGCTCATTAATCGCTGATCCCGGATGGGAGATCCTTGAACAAACCAGCAATTTGATTCGCTCGGTTGAAACTCCATTTCCAGTGGAATACGCACGCCGAAGCAAAACCCGCGCGAATGCTCCAACGCTTGTGCCCGTTCCATTTGGCAAAGGTGATCCGGTGCAGGCGGCTGTGATTGTTTTGAAGAAGGAGTTTTTGCTGCAACAAGCCATGGACATTCTCTATCGTCGGGAAATCCATCGAATTGGCGATACTCGTAAGGTTTATTATGAACCAGATAGCCAGGATACACAAAAAATGCGAATCGTTCAACTTCACGAATTCGCCGAAATAGACACGGTCTTGTACACAAAATTGGCGACCAACTTCCAGCCAATCTTGGACGACGAATATAACGATCATCAAAAATCTGATTTGTTATGCACTGCTGCTTGCGAAAGTTTGACAGAGGAAACATTTCATACTTGCCAGGATGGAATCCATTACCTGAATGCAGCCATTCATTCTGGCGTAAAAACCCGCTTGACCGAATTGTATGCACAAGCGATTTTAAATGCTGCTGGGCATAATGTTGTTGACCTTGCAATAGCTCGTGCCTTAATCGCGAAATCCAGAGGGTTATGACCTGGAAACACCCGCAGAAGATTGGATATAGAAGGAGTTTTCCACATGAAGCAGCTAAATTGGAATGAGATTCAGAATTTGGCGGATCGAAATGCAACCCTGCTCACGAAGACGAGGATTCCATTTCAAATCATCGCAGCGTCTGAGACTGCATTGACAGTTCGCGTTCGTTCCGGTGAAGAGCATACAATTAGCCGCGCCAATTTAGAAAAAGCAATTGAGAAGATTCAAACTGGTGTGGTTTTGAGCGGCCCCATGGATTATCGTAACCTGATCGCGGATGACCGTCCAGCCTATGCTTGGGCAATTTTGAAGCATTTGGGATATTTTTAGAATATAAGAAGCTTTACTTGGCTAGGTTTTTATATTTTTTTACCTATTTCTAGCAGAGTCTTTATGGTTTGCTTGTATTGATGTATTACAGTCGCAAAAATTATTGACTTTCAAATTGAGGATCTGTTATGGCAAAGAAAAAGCGGCACGTGCCTAAGTCCAAAGAAATAGATCATACTATGTTAGACAAACATACCCGATTGGGGAGTAAACTCTTACCGCCCATGGCTCAATTACCAAAATTGAATCCGTCCTCATGGAAAGATGAGCGTATGCCTGAGATGATTTGGGCTGCCCTTCTGTTTACTCAACTTCCTAGAGAAATGGTGTTCACTAAAATACACGAATTAGCAAATTTTATTCAACAATTTCATGAAACAGAGAATCCTCCTTTCAACCTTACTCTTTCTGGAATTGATCAGTTCCAAGTTGAGCATAAAGCTGAATTCTTCAAAATTCTTATTAATAGTGAAGAATTTAAAAAAGCATTATCACCACTATTATTGTTTGATTCTTTACCTGGAAGGGAAACATGGAACCAATATTTAAACAACCAAAATCTTAATTGGGAACCCCTTATGGTTGCAGTCGCCAATTCGCTAGATCACCAATCTCAAGTTTCAACAGATTGCAGATGGGTACGTGTTGTATCATTAATTGCTGCAGGAAAGTTAATGCTTCCATCCCGTGAAATGATTGATGAGATAGCATATTATCCTAATCGCGGTGACCAAAGGCACGTCAGACCTTCGATTCGAGCTACAGAGATAGCTCTTACGGATTTGTTTGAAGTGAATAATTCAAACTGGCCATCTAAGTTCTGGAGAGAGTGTTTAGACAAAACTAAATGTTACTCTTTAGCAAGATCAAATGAAGGCTTATTAAAACCTGGAACAACATTAGAAAAAATTAGTTCTGTTTACAATGAATTATTACAACAATGCCTAAAAACGAGAGTAACCACTGCAGTAGACGTAAAACATGAAACGACTTTTGGAATTGCTTTTTATTCTCTCAGATTGCTAACGGAATTAATGCGTATTAATGCAAGTCAAACTATTTCTGCTCAATTAGTTCTTCGTACCCTTGTTGAATGTTTCATCACATTAGCTTATCTTGTAAAAAAGGACAGTGAGACACTTTGGAAATCTTACCGTGTATTTGGTGCGGGACAAGCAAAATTGGCATACCTCAAACTTGAAGCCAGTGAAGATTCGCCAAATAATGTTGCCATTGAAACTTTAAAAGAATTGGCAAACGAGGATCTTTGGGAAGAGTTCTTACCAATAGAATTGGGACATTGGGATAAAGCCAATCTTAGACAATTAAGTGAAGAAGCAAATGTCAAAGACATATATGACCGTTATTACTCATGGACGTCTTCTTACCTCCATGGACACTGGGGTCCAATCAGAGATACAGTTTATGATACTTGTGGAAACCCACTGCACCGTTTACACCGGATACCGATAAATCAAGTACACCCATTACCAGATGTTCTACCTGATGCGTGTATGATTATTGATCGAATTCTCCAAGTAGTATCAGGTTGTTATCCAACCTTAAAGCTATCAATCAGTTCAGAAGATCATCCAAGAAGTTTTTCAGGAGAATTACATGAATGACGAACATCAACCCGAACTGATCCCACAAGCCGATGACAAACTTTCGCCAGAGGAACAAGCGAAACGCGAAGAATATCGCCGGCGACTGGCAGAATATCTCAAAGACCCAGCCTTTCGAGCCATCGAGGGCTTTCCCATCGGTTCGGATGAAGACATATTGGCGTTATCGGACCCGCCCTATTACACTGCCTGCCCCAATCCCTTCTTACCGGAGATCATCACTCAGTGGCAGCAGGAGCGGGAAGATACTCGCAAGAAACTGGGCTTGAAAGAGGACCGCTACCAGCGTGAACCGTTCGCCGCGGATGTCTCGGAAGGCAAGAACGACCCGATCTACAACGCGCATTCCTACCACACTAAGGTACCGCATAAAGCCATCATGCGCTACATCCTGCACTATACCGACCCGGGCGATATTGTTTTCGACGGGTTTTGCGGCACAGGCATGACTGGTGTGGCCGCCCAGCTATGCGGAGATAAGAAGACCGTGGAATCACTGGGCTACAGGGTGGATGAAAAAGGTGTGGTCTGGGAGGGTGGCAAAGCCATCTCGCGCCTGGGGGCACGCAAGGCGGTGTTGAACGACCTCTCGCCGGCTGCCACCTTTATTGCTTACAACTACAACACCCCGGTTGATGCAGTGACTTTTGAGAATGAAGCGAAACGAATACTTTTAGAAGTAGAGAAAGAATGCGGGTGGATGTATGAGACCTGGCACCCCAACTGCGAAGCTCCCAACCGGGTGAAGGGCAAGATCAACTATACCGTCTGGTCAGATGTGTTCGTCTGCCCGAACTGCGGTAAGGAGATGGTTTTTTGGGACGTGGCTACGGATAGAGATGGCGCCAATATAAAGGATGCATGGAATTGCCCAGACTGCGGAACATTGGTAGGTAAAACCGCCAATAAAGGCAGCGGGGCATTGAAAGTAGAGCGCGCCTGGGAAACCCGGTTTGACCAGGAATTGAAGCAGACCATACGCCAGGCAAAACAAGCACCAGTTTTGATAAATTACAATGTTGGTAAAAAACGTTATGAGAAGCAACTCGATGAAAATGATCGGAGTTTAATTGGGAAAATTGAAGAGACGGTTATTCCTTATAAAATTCCAAATGATCGGATGCTTGAGGGATCAGAAAGCAGAAGAAATGATGGGATTGGATTAACCCATGTTCATCATTATTATACTAGGCGTAATTTAATCTCACTGGGAACTATTTATTCAAAGTTGATGAATAATAAAACTCATTTACGCCACTTTTTAATATTTACCTTTGAACAAGCGGTTATGGGAATGTCAAAATGGGCTCGTTATGTGCCAACTCATTTCTCCCAAGTAAACCAAGGATTGAGCGGAACTCTGTACATAGGTTCTCAAATTGTTGAAGCTTCAATGGAATATATCCTTACTGGAAAAATATCAAGATTGGGTAAAATGCTTGCAGGATTTATAACTGAAGAGGAGGCAATTTCCACTAGCACTCAATCTTCGGCGAAATCGCTATCCATTTCTAATAATTGCTTTGATTATGTTTTTGTCGATCCTCCATTTGGAGCGAATCTTATGTATTCAGAATTAAATTATTTAACAGAGGCTTGGTTAAATATTCTTACTAACAATCAATCTGAAGCTGTAATAAATGAAGAACAACATAAAGGGTTATTGGAATACCAAAGTCTCATGCAAGAATGTTTTGAGCAATTTCACCGTATTCTCAAACCGGGTCATTGGATGACAATAGAATTTCACAATTCGCAGAATTCTGTTTGGAATTCTATACAAGAAACATTACAGCGTGCTGGATTTGTCATTGCTGATGTGCGTGTATTGGATAAACAAGGTCTATCCTTTAAGCAATTAACGACTACTGCAGCTGTCAAACAAGATTTGATCATTTCCGCCTACAAACCCAACGGCAACCTGGAAGAACGATTTAAACTCAAAGCTGGGACAGAGGACGGCGCCTGGGAGTTTATCCGCTATCATTTAGGCAAGCTGCCGGTGGTCAACGAATCAAATGGCACCGCTATTGTCAACGCCGAACGCCAGGCATTTTTACTTTACGACCGCATGGTAGCCTTTCACATCCAACGCGGGGTGATGGTGCCGCTCTCCTCGCCAGAATTCTACGCCGGGTTGGACGAGCGCTTCACTCGCCGAGATGGTATGTATTTCCTCCCCGACCAGGTGGCAGAATACGACCGCGCCGTTCTTGATTCAGGCAAACCCACCCAACTCTCGCTCTTCGTTTCTGATGAAAAAACCGCCATTACCTGGCTCAGACAACAGCTCGATCCATCCTCTGCCGGCGAACCCAAAACTCAGGGCGACCTGACCAACGACTTTAACCGAGTGATGAACCGCGCTAAGCATGAGCAGCCCCTGGAATTGATCGAGATACTCAAACAGAACTTCCTGCAGGATGAAAATGGCAAATGGTATGTACCCGATCACAATAAAGCCACTGACCTGGAAAAAGTGCGCCAACACACCCTGCTAAAAGAATTTAAGGATTATTCGGAAAGTAGTGGTCGTCTGCGTCAGTTCCGTACCGAGGCGGTACGCGCTGGCTTTGCCGACTGTTTCAAGCGCCAGGAGTATGAAATCATCGTCACGGTTGCTGAACGCCTACCCGAAGATGTGCTGCGCGAAGATCCTGATCTACTGATGTACTATGACAGTGCGCTGTTGAGGAAGAAGTAGGGGTTTAAGGAGATGAAGATGATGGGGCATAGTCGTCAAACATTTGACATTTCAACTGATTCATGCTATAAAATAAGCACATCCCCCCTGCTCTTTCGGGTGCAGGGTGCGAGGCGGCGAATAACCGCCTCTGCTTATTTAAACTGGATGGTAAGCCTATGACAGCAGGGGGAATCCAAATTCCATCGGTAGTTTATGTGGATGGTTTCAACTTATATTATGGAGCAGTAAAAGGAACATCCTATAAGTGGCTGGATATTTCTAAGATGGTTCAATTACTCCTCCCAAAAAATCAGATTCTCAAAATTAAATATTTTACGGCTCTGGTAAATTCTCGCCCACAAGACCCTGACCAACCTCTTCGTCAACAAATGTACTTAAGAGCATTGAAAACTATCCCTAATTTAGAAATCATTCCAGGCCATTTCTTGTCACACGAAGTAAGTATGCCGTTGGCAAACTGTCCACCAGGGAAGCAACAATATGTTAAAGTGATTAAGACTGAAGAAAAAGGTTCTGATGTCAATATTGCCACTCACTTATTGCATGATGGTTATCAGGGCTTATATGGTATCGCAATCGTTATTAGCAATGATTCGGATTTGGTCGAAGCCATTAGAATCGTCCGAAATGAACTTAAGAAAGGTGTGATTGTTCTTAATCCTTTCAAAAATACACCCAGCCAGGAATTGAATAAGGTCGCCACTTTCGTAAAACCTATCCGCCAAGGTGTTTTAGCTGCAAGTCAATTTCCAAGTCCAATAAAGGATTCTAACGGTACCTTCAATAAACCGCCTAAATGGTAAATGATGATGATCGATGACATATTGAACTTGTTTCCTCCCCATACCCACCCGCTGACGCTGGTAAGTGATCCAGACCGGTTTCTGTCTGGTGAAACGGTGGTGTCGGAATTGGCGAAGCGCGGCTTTCAAGTTATCCAAGAAGATGATCCTGTTTTCTTGCATCACCGCGTGGAAGAAGCTCGTCCCTTTACACAAGAGCATCCGGTTATCATCACCACTACTGGTGATCTGGAAAACATGCCTTATGATATCTATCAACCTGCCTATCGGTTGAGCCTTTCATTACACCAGTTTTTCCCCAACCTGGCCTACCCGGTGCTGCAAACACTCAATCCGGATCAAATTGAAAAGCTGGCATACTGTCAACCACCAGCTGAAATATTGAGCCGGCAAAAAACCATAGATTACTTGCTGCATGAGGTCTTTGACGTTGATCCTGTTGCAATAAGCCAACCGCACGCGCTAATTGCCTGGTTGAATGACTATCATCACCGTCAATCACTTCTTTCAGAGCTTCTACGTTCTAGCCTGGTTGAACGCTTGAAACGCTACCCAATATACCGAGATTGGGAGATCAATCTTCTGGTTCGTGACGTTCAGGCTTTCACAGATTTCATCCAACACCAATGGCAGGAATCTGTTGAGCAATCCTTGTCAGGCAGACAGGTCAAAGAAACCGCATCTGAATACCACGTTTACTTTGACCGCAACCCTAAATTGCAAGACCTGATACCGGGTCTAGTTCGCTGGGGAACTATTCAACCACTGGAAATCGCTGATAAAAAAAGTTTACCCAACTGGGCGCAACCCGGCGTTACACAGGTTGATGTGCGCATTCACCGCTTCACAACGCTTGTGGAAGATTTAGATAACCGTTTTACGACAATGAAATCTGACACGCATGTACAAACGGACTGGAATGCCTGGTATGAATTTGCTCGAGATTGGGCAGAACTGTGCAACTATCGTTCACAAACCGATCTCACCATCCAGTTGTCGCAAAAAGAGACTTTCCGGAGACTGGTTCGTGATGTAGATCCGTTTTTTGCAGCTTGGTTGAGAAACAACTATGGCCCTCTTGGTGCTCAACGTCTGCCCAAACCACATCATGTTCATCATATACCGCATTACCTGGCTTACCTCCGCAATCTTGGCCAAATTGAGCGGATTGTCCTACTGGTTCTGGATGGATTATCTCTGACCGATTGGCAAGTGATTAAGTCCGTGTGGGTAAAGCGGCATGCGAATTGGGAAATGAAAACCGAGACACTTCTCGCCCAGGTTCCCACAATCACTTCCATTTCCAGATATGCATTGATTTCTGGACTTCGGCCGGCAGATTTCTTGACTGATCTAGACCATTGTGTATCGGAAGCTCGCGCCTGGGAATTGTACTGGTCTAGAGAAGGAATCCCAGAAACTGCTTGTAAGTTGTTACCGCTTTCTTATGATCGGCAAATTGACCAACAGCCTGAAATGCAGGATCCGAGGGTAAATTTCTGGTGTTTAATCGATGATACACCCGATAAACTGGCGCATAATGCCACCCTTGGTGCAGCCGATCAACAATCCTCTCTCCGGCTATGGCTGGACCCAGCTCACGATCAAAATTCACTACCGCTCGAAAAACTAATCGACTCGTTTCTGGATCGAGATTATTCAGTGTTTATTGCCAGCGATCACGGACACGTGGAAGCCACGGGGTTTGGTCAACCATCTGAAGGATTGCTGGCACAGACACGCGGAAAACGAGCCAGAATTTACATGGATAGACTGGCAGCTTTGCGGGTTAAAAGCGCTTTCGCAAATACCATTCTGTGGGACAACGATGGGATTTTGCCAGATCAGATGACAGCACTAATTCCGGCGGGACGAGATGCCTTTGCTCCCAGCGGAGAAGTCGTTGTTACTCATGGCGGTATTTCAATCGATGAAGCGATTGTCCCTCTTATTCAAATATCGAAAGCGAGTTCTTAATGGATAAAGGTATTGGATTCAGCCGAACGATAATGTTGGATTGGTTGGATGTAACTGCATCCTTGTGTGTTCAGAATTTTGAACCGCTCAAAATCAGGCAGCATTTGGCTGAAACGATTTCAGGAACTGTTCACGGGATAGATGCCCAGCGGAAAACAATCGATGTATTATCGGCAATTTGGGTGAAGACAGAAAAGAGTGTCCCGCAAATTCGACGGCAAGCTTTAGCCATATTTCCAACACTGTCATCATCCGAAGAGCGGTTGTGGCTCCATTATGGCATGACGTTGGTTTGTTACCCGTTTTTTCGAAAATGCACAGCAGCCATTGGCCAGGTCAGCCGGACTGACGAATTAATCACTAGAAAAGTGATCAAAGACCGAATCGCTGGCGATTATGGACATCTAGGTGCATTGGACCGATCAGTAGAACGCATTATCGCTTCGTTAACCAATTGGGGAGCACTTGGCAATACTAATCAGAATGACAAATATCAGATTTCATCAAGGAAGTTTCAATCTACTGATATCATGCAATGTTGGTTATTATCATGTGCCCTCTTTTCTCATCCTTCAGAAGCAATTCCATTTGACGATTTGGTACATTTGCCAGAACTGTATCCTTTCAAATTCACGATTGGCGTGGATAATCTGCGAAGGGATTCACGGTTTGAGGTTCAACGCCAAGGCGGTGGGCTTGAGATGGTGAGAATGAATTAATAACTGGTCATAGGATGTCATAACGTTTTTATGATGTTTGGATTTGTAAGAAGATCGACCTGTTCCCTCACGCACACCGTTCCCCCTTAAGGCACTAGGGGAACAACCGGGAGAGAACAGTCGGCTAGGTCGTTCCCCTTACCGCCCGCATTAGGTTAAAATAATCGTTCGATAAATTTTTATTCAAAGGAAGGTTCCCGACAACACACTTACCATCACCCTCAACACCTGGATTATTTCCGACACGCATTTCTTCCATGAAAACATCGGAAGATACTGCAACCGCCCCGAAAACTGGCAAGAGCTGATCACCAAAAATTGGAATGAGTTGATCTCCACGAACGAAACCGTCCTTCACCTGGGCGATTTTGCATTGGGAAAGAAAAGCAATTTCGACCTGTTAATCAGTATATTGAATGGAAGGTTATTTTTAATCCAAGGTAACCATGACCGCCTAAGTCAAACTTATTGCGAAACCCATGGCGTGACCCTGATCAAGGATTCAATACAAATTGAACTGGAAGATCGAGTGAAGCTGATCTTTTCACACCGTCCGTTTGTTCCGTTGGAAGACGGATGGATTAATCTTCACGGGCATATGCATAATGTTCCACCGCCTCCTGAAGGCTCTATTCTTGGACCCAACCATATCAATATGAGTGTTGAGGTCAGGGAATACCGTCCCTGGCGGTTGGGTGAGATTATCAATTTGAGGAAACTTCCTCCCACATAGAACGATGTTTCACCCCGTTACACCGTTCCCCCTTAGGACTCTAGGGGATCGAAGTGGGAAGAACGATGTGCTGCACCATTCCCCCTAGCTTGGATAATTTTTCCTGCACAAAAAAAGCGGGCGATTTGTTTGTGCCTAAAATAGAAGCTAATCAGCACTTGTTGAACGATAATTTTGATCTCAAGACAGCTCTGAAATCCAATTAATAAAACCACTTCCAAGACTATTGGCCGGACTTTTAACTCTATAGGATATTTTATGCCTCCGCATCAAAAAGAATGCTCCAGAAACCGTCCTGTTGAATCAACGTCAGAGGCAGGGTCTGCGGCAACGTCTGCGGCGTGTCAACAGGACGTCTGCGGCACGTCAGCACCGACGCAGACGGTGTTAATTGCCGAAATTGAGTAGAGTGAATTTTCAGAGAACACCGGCAAGAATGATTATTTGGTAAGAGGTCTACGGAACATGGAGATAATAGTGGGGCTGTCTGGAAAGAATGGCCAGACAGCCCCTGTTTATTTGCCGGGCTCGAGCGCCGGCCGGGGCAACGCCCAAGATAAATTGGTTTTTCCGACTTGTAATTAGTGAAATTTATGACTAAAATAATAATCGTGGGGTAATAGGTAAAGATTCATTTTCACACCAATCTTGAACCTGTTCGAAGCAAGAGGTACTGCCAGGGTTCCTGGTAGAGGGGTAAGGGGCCGAACAGGCGCAGATTGGCCATGTCCGGATGGTCTTGTCCGTACATTAAAATCCTATACTACTGAATTGAAACCCAATACAATTTAGAAGGGGGGTAATCATGTTCTGCTCTCATCTTCTCAATGCTTTTCACTGGATCTTGGTTTTTCAACTCATCTTCCAACCCATCGTAACTACCTTACCACAACCTCGAAAAACGTTAGCACAGTCGATACAAATACCCTCAGCCAGCAGAACAGAAGCTGGCCAAAAGCCATTTCTCGCCGACAGCGCAAGAAGCGCATTGGCTCAACAGTTCCATCCCCTAGACAGCCCTACCCGTAGTGCTCTCGCCAACCTCAGCCGGCTGCCGCTGTCCTTCATCCCCAACGCCGGGCAAACAAATCCCGCGGCGCGCTTTCTGGTCAAAAGCCTGGGCGGGACCCTTTTCTTTACACCCACAGGGGTGGTGCTGTTATTGCCCAACCCCAAGAACGTTCTCAATCCGGATGCCCCGGGAGGAAGAGAAACCCGCTTGGACCGGCTCCCTGCCAGTGCGGTGTGGATTCAATACCTGGATTCAAACCTGAGCGCACAATTGACCGGCGCCGATCCACTTCCCGGTGAGGTGAACTACCTGATGGGCAATAACCCAAAAAAATGGATGGCCCATCTGCCGACCTACGCGGGCGTCGACTATCACGAACTGTATGCCGGTATCGACCTGCGCTATGAGGGCCGCGAGGGACATCTGAAGAGCGTGTACCGGGTGGCCCCGGGCGCCGATCCGGCAGCCATCCGCTGGCAGTACAAGGGCGCAACAGGGATCACCATTGATGACGCGGGAAGCCTCGTTATCGCACTGCCAGCATCCGGCAACCCCACAGGCAGCACCACGCTCCTGGAAAAGGCACCGGTGTCCTGGCAAGATATCGATGGAACGCGGGTACCGGTCACTACTCGCTATGCTGTCGATGCCGATGACCTGGTACACTTCGTCTTCCCAGAGGGTTACAATCCCAACCAGCCGCTGGTGATCGACCCGGAGTTGAGCTACAGCACCTTCTTGGGAAGCAGCGGGTCGGAGATCGGCATGGCAATCGTGAGCGGGGCGGACGGCAGCGCCTACGTCACCGGTTCCACCTCCTCCAGTGACTTCCCCACCGTGGGCCCGCTACAAGTCTACAGTGCCGGCGAAGACGTCTTCCTCGCCAGACTGAACCCGGCCGGGGACACCTTGTTGTTCAGCACCTTCCTGGGCGGAACGGGTGATGACAAGGGGCGGGGAATCGCGCTGGATGCCCAGGAGCGCATCGCACTGGTGGGCGAGACCGAGTCGAGCAACTTTCCGACCGTAGCAGCCTACGACAGTACCTATGCGGGAGGGACCTGCCCCTCCGGCCCTTGTGACGATGTATTTGTCGCCGCGCTGACCTCCGATGGAAGCGCGCTGCGTTACAGCACCTACCTGGGCAGCAACCAGGACGAAGAGGGCGAGGAGATCGCCGTAGACGCCAATGGCGTACTGCACCTGACAGGCTGGACCACGTCCAGCGGATTCCCCACCTGGAATGGCTTCGATACGACCTTCGGCGGCGGCACATGCAGCGGCGAACCCTGCTCGGACGGCTTCCTGGTCAGTATCGATCCATCCTTGAACGGGACGAGCTCGCTGCGCTATGGAACGTTCCTGGGCGGGAACAACATGGACAAGGCGGTCGACCTGGCATTGGATAGCGCCGGGGAGGTCCATCTGACCGGCTACACCCGCTCAAGCGACTACCCGGTCTTAACCCCCTGGCAAGCTTCCCGGGCAGGCAACCGCGATGCCTTCCTGACCAAAATCAACACCAGCCTGAGCGGCAGTGCTTCGCTGCGCTACAGTACCTTCCTGGGCGGGGCAGATGACGACCGCGGGGCAGGCGTAGCGGTGGACGCAGAGGGCCGGGTCTACCTGACCGGCCTGACCCGATCGGACAACTTTCCGCTGGCCAGCCCGCTGCAAGCAGCGCGCAGCGGAACGACGTGCGATGGGGCGCCGTGCAGCGACGCCTTCGTCAGCCATCTGGACCTGAGTAGCAACACGCTGCGCTACAGCACCTACCTGGGTGGGAGCCACGAGGACGAGGGTCTCGACATCGTGGTGGACGGCACGGGCAGCGCTTCCTTGATCGGCTACACCCGTTCCAGCGACTTCCCCGTGCAGGCTGCGCTGCAGCCGACCAAGGGAGCCGATAGCTGCGCCACCCCGCCCTGCGCGGATGCAATGGTCACCAAAGTTGACTCCGCGGGGCAGCTCGTTTATGCGACTTTTCTAGGAGGTAGTGCCGAAGATTATGGAGTAGCCATCTCCGCCAATGGAAGCGGCAGTGTCTACCTGACCGGTTACACCTTCTCGAGCGATTTTCCCACCACCACGGGGGCCTACGACTTGACTTTTAGCGGGATCAAGAGCGATACCTTTGTCGCCAAAATCACCACCGCCACTATCCCGTCCCCACTGCAAGACGCCACTTTAGAGCTGGCGCCCAGCGCTGCCGGGCCGAACGTGACTGGCACCGAGCAAGCCTTTACTTTGACCTTAAAAGACCATGCGGGGATGCCTTTGGCGGCCGTTACCCTCCAGATCGTCGTCACTGGGCCGAACACGCTGACCGCTACCGCCACTACTGACGCGAATGGTTTAGCGTCTTTCACCTATTCCGGCGCGGCCAATGGAACGGACTCCGTCCAGGCGACTGCAACAGATGACGCAGTGCAAATCGTATCGAATACCGCAACCGTTCAATGGGTCACCCCACTTGAAACGGTGACCACCTCCACCATCTGGGGGCGGTTCTTCCAAAGCGATAATACAGGTGTCTTTAACATCACGCCTTCCACCCTGCCGGTGTTTAGCCAGGCTTTCCCGTCGATCAACTTTAACCCGCCTTCGGGGACTGTGCCGGGCAACACCTCCGGGGTGAACGAATGGACCCGGCCGTTTACCAACGTCACCATGGATCTCACCGGTCAATATGCCGGAACGATCGTTGCCCAGGGCGACGGGTACCAGGCCGGAGTTGGGACGTTGAATGATTTCAATGCCGTTTTTACCGGGCAGTTCACCATCGCCCAAGCTGGGGACGTTACCTACGATTTCTACTCAGATGACGGATTCATCTTTGGCGTTGGAAACGGAGCCACCCGGGTAAGCGGTGTCTATACCAATCCGCCCACATCGGGAATGACACCCTTCGAAAATTATCCCGTCATGGGGTCAGTGAATGTCCCGACCTCGCCTGTCCGGAATAGCGTCACCGTGAACTTCCCCGCGCCAGGGGTGTACCTATTCGAAATCGATTACTCAGAATGTTGCGGCTGGCAGCAGGCTTTAACGCTGGCCGTCCGTGAAACCGGGTATGGCGTTACACCCACCGCGGCGCTGGTGATCAGCCCCAACGCGCAGCAGTCCCACTCTATCGGCCAGCAGCAGACTTTTACGATCACGGCTCTGGACGCATCCGGGGCGGCGCTGGGGAATATGCCTGTGCTGCTGCGAGTGCAGGGGATCAACTCGCAGGAAATTTCCGCCGTAACCGATGGAACCGGACAGGCCGCCATCTCCTACACCGGCAACTACCCAGGCACGGATACCGTCCAAGCGGTCGCCTGGGCGCAGGGCAGTATCACTGCCTACTCAGCAGAAGTCAAAGTCAATTGGAGCCGCCCGACAAATCCGCCTCCGCTGCCACCGGATGTGCCGCTCTCGGTGCCTGGCTGGCTGGGCAGCCCTGCTAACCAGAGCACCCTCACCGGTCTCGTCCCGATTGGCCTGGCCAGCGGGATCACACTGGCGAGCGGCACGCTGGATTACTGGCCGGCGGATCACCCGGAAGCCGCGAAACCCTTAGCGACGAACTTGAGCGGTTCCGGCACGCTGGCGACGCTCGATACCACTGTTCTGGCCAATGGATCATATATCATCCGTCTGCAAGGAACCAGCACCAGCGGGCAGCAAGTGAATAGCGGGATTCTGGTGACGGTTAACGGTGAGTACAAACCCGGTCGTGTGCACTTCAGTATCACCGACTTTACTGTCCCGCTAGTGGGACTGCCCATCACGATTGGACGCACCTACGACAGTCTGGAAAAGGAGACCTCGGGCGACTTTGGCTATGGCTGGTCGCTGGCGATTGGCAATCCGAAAGTAGAGGTGGACCAGGCCAATAACGTCACGATTACCATGCCAAATGGCAAGCGCTCCACCTTCTACTTCAAACCCTATGCGCCCAGCCCGTGGTTTGGCTTCCTGCTGGTACCGAAATACCTCCCTGAGGCGGGCGTGTACGGCAGCCTCACCGCGGATGGATGCAGCCTGCTCACCATTTCGGGCGGCAGCACCTTCTGCTTCCCCGGGTCTACCTATCAGGCTACCAGCTTCACCTATACCGATCCGTACGGCCGCCAATACGACCTGGGGGCTGATGGCAGCCTGCATTCGGTTACCGATTTAAATGGCAACGTGCTGACCTTCTCAGCAGAAGGCCTCAACGGCAGTGTCGGCAATCTCGGCGTACAGTTCATCCGCGATGGTGAGGGACGCATAACCCAGATTATCGACCCCGAAGGGAATACTTACAATTATGGGTACGATGGTCAGGGAGACCTGGCTACAGTCACCGCACCTGGAATGACTACTTCGCTGGTGTATCACTATGACGCTGGCCATTATTTCCTGGGCGCAGATGACCCGCGTGGCAATCCGCTTATCATTGACACCTATTATCCCGACGGCCGGCTTGAAAGCGAGACCGATGCGTTGGGGAATGTCTTTCACTACGCGTACGATGTAAGTACCCGCACCACCACGATGACGAATCCGGACGGCGGAACGGTTGTTTCCGTGTACGACGCGAACGGGAAACCGCTGCACCAGACGGATCCCCTTGGCCAAACAACCAGTTACACATACGACGCGAACCGGAACCTACTCACGCAGACCGACCCGCTCGGGCACACCACCTCGTACACTTATGATGCCAACGGCAACCAGACATCGATCACCAATGCCCTCAATCAAACCAGCACCACGACCTATAACCAGTATGGCGGGCCCATCACCAAAACCGACGCGCTGGGCAACGTACAAACGATCCATTACGACGCCCGCTATATGCCGACGAACCTCACCGATGAGCTTGGAACGATCGCATCCTTCACCTGGGATGACCACGGAAGCGTTCTGACGCGCACGGACAGCAACGGGAAACTTACCAGCAACACTTACGATGCTTACGGCAACCTGATCAGCGAGACCGATCCACTCAATCACACCAGGGCTTATACCTATGATCTTCTCGGACGGCAAACCACCGCCACCGATGCATTGGGACAGACCACGTCCATGACATACGATGCCCTGGGCCATCTTACGACCCTCACTGAGCCCCTGGGCAAGATCACGCAGTTTGAATACGACGCCAATGGAAATCAAACGGCGGTGGTGGACCCGCTTGGGAAGCGCACTACCTACACCTACGACGCCGCCAACCATCAAACACGGGTGGATTACCCGGACGGTAGCTTCGAGACGACCACGTATGATTGGCGCGGCAATATTCTAACTCATACAGACGCAGCGGGCCACACAACCCGCAACCAGTACGATCTGGCCGGGCAGCTCACCAGCCTGACCGAGGCGGAAGGAACGGCGGATGCTGGCACGACCAGCTTTGGCTACGATGCGGCGGGGCGCAAGACCAGCCAGACCGATCCGCTGGGAAATACCACATCTTTCACCTATGATAATGCAGGCCGTTTGCTGGCGATTACCGACGTCCTGAATCATACAACCTCTTATGCCTACGACGCCGCCGGACGGCTCACCTCGACCACCGATGCGCAGAATCACACCACGCTCTATGCTTATGACGTCCGCAACCGGCAAACGATTACCACCTATGCGGATGGCACTACCACGACGCTAACGTATGACGGCAACGGGCAGAAATTGTCGCGTACCGATCAGAGCGGCAAGACCACCTTGTACACTTACGATGACGCCGGCGAATTGCTGTCTGTGGCCGATCCAATGGGTCACCTGACTGCTTATGGCTACGATGCGACTGGAAATCTACTGACCATCACGGATGCCAACGGGCATATCACGACATTCGGCTACGACGAACTCGGCCGTCAGGTCGAGAAGATCTGGCCGGACTCCTCCTACGAAACCTTTGGTTACGACCTCAACGACAACCAAACCAGCCACCGCCTGGCCGACGGTCAGACCAACACTTATCTGTACAACGAAATGGGCCGTTTGACCCAGGTCGATTATTTCAACGGCCAGAGGGTGAACTATACCTATACAGCAGATGGGCTGCAGCAGACGGTCGTCGACGGGCGCGGAACGACGAATTATGCTTATGACAATCAAGACCGCCTGATCGGCATCACCCAGCCGGATGGGCAGGTCGTGAGTTACAGTTACGATGCCGCTGGCAACCGCCTTACCGTGACGACGCCGGCGGGGACGACACATTACAGCTATGATGACGCTGGCCAACTCGCCAGTGTTACGGACGCATCCGGGGCTGTCAGTAATTACACCTATGACAACGCCGGGCTGCGTACGCAGCTCGTTTTACCCAACGGCATCACCATCGATTACGGTTACGATGCGCTCGACCGCCTGGCGGGCATCGACCAGCATTTGGGCGCTGCGACGTTGGCTTCGTACAATTACACGCTCGATCCGGCCGGCAATCGCCTGTCGGTGACCGAAGCGGACGGCTCGTCGATCCAGTGGACGTACGATGACGCTTACCGGCTGTCGAGTGAAACGCGCCGCGATAGCAGCAACGCGGTTACCTACCAGGCAGGTTTCACCTACGACTCGGCAGGAAACCGCCTGACCCAGACGATTGGTGGCGTCGCCATTCAATACACCTACAACGATCTGGATCAGCTGCTCGCGGCAGGCGTAGTTCAATATCAGTACGACGGGCGCGGTAACCTGGCGCAGGTAACCGACGGCGTGGATATAACGCTGTACGCCTATGACGCCGCCGACCGCCTGATCAATGCGACCCTGCCGGATGGAACCGCCGTGGCATACGCTTATGAGGCCGCCGGGCGGCGCGTCCGGCAGAGCGTAGCAGCGCAGGTGACCAACTACCTGTGGGATGAAACCTCGCCGTACGGCGACGTAGTCCTCGAAACGGACGGTAGCGGCTCGCCGCTGGCCAGCTACACCCTGGGCGGGACGGAACTGCTCTCGCAAACCCGCGGCGGAGCGACGAGCTACTATCTACACGACGGGCAGGGCAGCACCCGCGCGCTGAGCGATGACACCGGGCTTATCACCGACACTTACGCTTACACCTCCTTTGGGGAGCTCTACGCTCAGACCGGCTCGACTGCCAATGTTTATTTGTACACCGGTCAGCAGTTCGATTCGCTGACCGGATTGTATAGCCTGCGCGCCAGGTACTACGCCCCAGGTGATGGTCGGTTCTTGAGTAGGGATACTGCCAATCTGGTGCTAATGGCTCCGGTGGAGATAGATCGGTATGTTTATGCCATTAATAACCCGATCAATGCTTTGGATCCGCAAGGCCTGCAAGCCCTTGCCGAATATTCAGAGGCCAATCAAACCTCACATGAGGAAAGCGTAGTTATCAAGCCGGTGGGGGAAAATGTAGAACTCCAGTTGGAACGGCTTGTGGAAGAGACTAGCAGCTTACCGACGAATATGTTGAAACACGGTGACGCGTTAGGCCGGAGTTATAAAGCGGGAAATCAAGCCCATCATCTTGTCGAGCTAGCCAGGGCGGGGGCACAAGTTGCGCGCGAAATCCTCCTGAAGTGGGGAATTGACATTAATAGCCACTACAATGGTCTATGGCTGGATAATGCCACGCATTACACGACTTTCACAAAGGCATATACACTTTATGTGATTAAGCAACTATCATCAGCAGATCCATTGGGAAGAGAAGCAGTGCTGCAAGCACTAAAAAACATTGCCACAACGATTCTATCTGGATCTATTCCATAAATTGATGTGCTTTTTATGATGGGTGAACCATGAAATTCTGGGAATACTATACGGATGGCGACCACTTTTTCACACTTGTCTTTGCCAATTTTGAGCGTGATAAATGGCTGTTTTTCCGAGATTTGAAGCCTGGGCTGATCCCTGAACCAATTCAAGGGATTACTGTTCAGTATGAAACCCAATCGAAGGATTTGTCCCCATCGCAACGCGCCTTGTTGAGAAAGGGCCGATTACCCAAAGGGGATTTTCCAAGTTTGAACGGCGTGCAAATTGTATTTAGTGAAAAGGCCCTCGATGTGCTCTGGCCGCTGATCCAAAACAACGTTCAGGTGATTCCGCTGGAATGTGAAGATGAACCATTGTTTCTGATCCACGTGACCAGGTTTATCGACGGTCTGGACCTTGAGCACTCGAATTACAAGTGGCTGGTTGAAAACAAAGCCATCTCTGATGTAAATCACTTTGTTTTTCATGAAGAAAAAACTAAGGGGGAAAATATCTTCAGAATGCCATTGAATTTTCCATCGGTATATGTTTCAGACACATTTAAAGCTGCGGTCGAGGAGCATGGTTTGAAGGGGTTGTTGTGGAAGCCGCTACCGTAACTTGAACAGGTCACTTTTGCCTTGAATGGAATCGTTTCATCTGAACGATAAACCATTTTCAAGAATGGCGGCCAATAGTGATAGATGATCAATGGCATGAACTCTTACATTCCTGGAGCCGGCACATCCTGGCGACCGGGATAGGACGGCTTTTTGAGGGGGGTGTCTCAAAAGTGCTATGAGACAGTTTCATTTCGATGACGAAGATGGTTTTGGAAAACGACAAAAAAACTGGCGGTCAGGCGACTGCCAGTTTTGCTAAGTTATAGGCAATGCAAAGCAACCTCCACTCGACTTTTACTTTCTCCAGACCCCGTCAGAGGAACCTGCGAAAGCCCCAATCTTGCTTGATGCGCCCGAAAACAGTTTCCACATCAATCGAGCGTTGTTTGCGCAACGCGCTGCCTGGCTCGGATAGCAGCAAATCCTTGGCCTGAGCGCGCATCTTCCGCAAGCGGAAACTGATCTGGATTTGGCGATTGCCTTCGGCCTTGGTACACTTTTCCTTGAGCGGGCATGGACTGCAATCGTCGCACTGGTACACGCGCCGTTCGCTCTCATAGCCGTTGTCCGAGCGACGGCGCCGGCTGATTTTATAGCTCAGTTGCTGGCCGTTGGGACAGGTAAAGGCATCCTGGGTTTCATCATATGGCATGTGTTCTGCTGCGAAGGGGTTGGGTTTGTGACGGGGTTTGATCTCCTGGTGAAAAGTGTTGTACTTGACGAACGCCTGGATATTTTCTTTTTCCAGGTAGGCGTAGTTTTCCTCACTGCCATAGGCGCTGTCGGCAATGGCGTTCTTGGGCTGCTGTCCGCCGCGCTGCTGTCTGGTTTCTTCCAGATGCGGAATCAAGCAACCCGGGTTACCGGGCTGCTGATGCACGCTGAACCCCACCACAAATTGCTCTTCCGTGCCCAGTTGGATGTTGTAGCCCGCTTTCAGTTGCCCGTTTTGCACATGGTCATCCTTCATGCGCATGAAGGTGGCATCTGCATCGGTCTTGGAATAGCTGTTGCGCTCCCCCAGAGTGGTTTCTTGTGCTTCATATTTTTTCAGCCGTGGTAGATACATCTTGGCTAACTGCTGGATGCCTTTCGCTAAAAGCTCGGCTTTCGATTTGTGCCGTTTGCGTTTGTCCGTCTTCGCTTTTGCCGGAGGGACGGAGGATGCCTCTGTTTGGGCCTCGGTGGGTGGCGCGGGGGGCGGCGGGACATCGTTGTCGTCATCGGGTATCTGGCGCAGCCGTTCGTTCAATTCCGCAATCTTGACTTCCAACTGCGCCGCATCCAGCGGATTGCTTTCCCTGCGCTCCGGTAGATCACGTGCCCCGTACTCGGCATCCTCCGCCCGATTGATCTGCTCGATGTGTTCGAGCAGATCGGCCACCTTAGCCTGCACTTGTTCCTTGTAACGCTGCGTGTTCTTTGCCCATACAAAACTGTATTTGCTGGCATTTGCCTCCAGCTTGGTTCCATCTACAAAGTAGTTCTCCAGCTTCACATATCCGCCTTCCACCAGAAGTGTCAGCACCGCTACAAATATCTCCCCGATCGTCTCCTTCATCACCACCCCGCGAAAACGATTGATGGTATGAAAGTCGGGATGGCCGTTCCCACTCAACCACATGAAGTAGATGTTCTCCCACAATGCTTTGGCAATCTTGCGTGATGAATAGATCTGCTGGCTGTAGGTGTAGATCAGTACTTTCAGCAGCATCTTGGGGTGGTAACTGGAGGTTCCGCCACCTTTGTACTGCGCATATACCCTGCGCAGATCCATCTTTTCGACTGCCCCATTCACCACCCACACCAGGTGGTTCGGCTCGATCTCTTCTTCTAAATCCACCGACAGTAGAACGATCTGCCCCATTCTATAAACTTTGAACACGGGTATATTACTTTTCTTTGCCATTCCCCCATTGAATCACATCTCCTTTAAAACCGGAAGGGACTGCCTTCACTTTTGAGACAGTCCCAGTGACCCTCAGGTTTTGACAGAATCAAACGGCCTCGAATCTTAAAGATTTTTTCCATTTCACAAAAGTTCTTCAAAAAGAGGACGTTCATTCATCAACTTTCAACCATCGTCCTCCGGGTCGCGAAAAAACTACTACTTGACCCTGTCATAAAAAGTCGCTATCATACGACTAATAACTCGTAACCAAAGATCCTCCGGCCTCTTCAGAAGAGCGTCCCTTAGGCCAGGCTAAAATGAGGAGCCTGAGTGAAAAACGTTCCGAAACCAGGAAAATCACTCATAACCCGGAGGTCAGTGGTTCGAATCCACTCCCCGCTACTGTTTTCTAGGCGCCCATCCCTCTCACGACCCCAGTTCGGGGACGCAGAGATCGCGGGAATGGGCGTTTTTGGTTTAAACATGCGCTAATTCCTTGAATTGTTTGATTGTGAAGAGATCTTTTTGTCGATTACAAAAGGTTCTCTTCCTAAGATAGATCAAGATTATCATTCCAGTGATTCCATTGCAATATATCAATATGGGTAGGTTTTTAACCTGAAAACCTATCCATATTGATAGGTTTTGGGGATCTGGACGTATTTTTATGGGAAATTACAAGAATACTTACAATGCACTTGTGCTGGGTCTTGGAAAACTACAAGTGCAATCCTGGCTTTATTAGGGAAAAAACGAGTCTTCTCTCGATATATATCTATTCAAATATTATCCGTTATGTATTCGGTTACGGGATTCAGACTCGTAACCTTGTGGTCAGTGATTTGAATCCAAGACCCGTTTATTATTGAATGCCAACAGGGGGTAAAAATTCTTAAAGCGCTATTCACAGGTGTTAAGTGTAAAATAACAATAATGCTTTTCTGAATTGAAAAAATTGGAATGATTTAATTATGAAAATTTTAGATTTCTTGGAAAAAGAGAGCAAAATAGAATTCAAAGAAGGTCCTGACGGACCCAGGTAAAAAAGCTACTGTACGCACATCGCCAACCACATCGTCCCTCATGGGATCGCTCCGTGTCGGCAGGGGAGAACCGTTGTTCGCCGGTTTGGCTGATCGGTGCTCCCTGGATGGCCTTTCCAGCGTTTGCAAAATCCGCTGCACAAACCCCTGCCATGCGGGCATGGCATTCCGGTGGCACGGATTCGGGATTTTTGCTCACACCGCTCCGGGCGTTTTTGGAGCACCCTAGCGGGTGTGATATACCCCGGAGGTCAGTGGTCCCCATTGGGGATGACATTCGAATCCACTCCCACTACTAAGAAATATGCCCGAATGGGCGGATTATGGTTTAAGAGGGCATTGGGTCAACCTCCCGGCAATGAAGACTAAAGCATGTTTCTGGCTTTCTCGGTCTAAGCAATTGAGATATGCCTCCAACTCATTATCCGGCGTGGATGCCGCCTTAACCGACAAACCGGCAATACGCTCCTGGACATCAGAAGATAACATGGGAGCGTAGGTGCTGTCGGTGATTTCGATGCTGTCATTCATCGGATTCATGGGCACAGCTTTGTTATCAGCCATGGTCCAGGCATGCAATCGCCCGTAAACGGCAGCGTTGCAAGGTCGCATTGACGCAAAAGTAGACTAATTATGGACAATTGTTCTTTAACAATTTATTTTGCGGCATCACGAAACACGTTGGCGGCAGCGAAAACTGCGGCTTGCCAGGCAGCCAATCAATCATCCGCTAACCTCATCCGATATCCTCTTTCGAATAAGAAAGCCATAACTTCTGGGTGGTTGGGAACTGCCCTGGCGCCTTGGCGGGTGACCTTAATAGCCGCCACCGCGCTAGCGTAAACCAGCGCATCATGCAGGTCTGCTCCGCGTACCCGCGCGGCTATAAACCCAGCATCGAAGGAATCACCAGCGCCTGCTGTGCTGCTAACTGGGACCCTAAAAGCCGGGACAGAATCCTCGCCCTCCCGGCTGAAGAGAATCGCCCCGTTTTCCCCTCGTTTGACCACAACGATCTTTGGCCCCGCAGCCATGATCAGCCTGGCGCCTTCCAGGCAAGAACGACTTGCGCAGAGCAACTCCAGTTCTTCAACTCCGATCAAGATGACGTGGGAAGACGATATGGCTTTCCATTGCGCCAGGCGCAGTTCATCTGGAAAAATATTCCCTTCCAGCCTTAAATTGGGGTCGAAATAAACAGTTATTCCAGATCTGCGAGCCTCTTCCAATGCATCCAACAGGACGCTGCGAGATGGTTCTTCAACCAAACATACCCCGCTCGAATGGATCATCAGCGGCCGGCTGTAATCTATCAAGCGGATTTCCTCTTTCGATAAAAAAGTATGAGAAGCACCTTTTGCGCAGGCAATGAAAGTGCGTTCGCCTTCATCATCGATGATGGCTAACACGATGCCGGTAAACGTGCCCGGTTTAATAACCGCCCATTTTGTATTGACGCCTACTTTATCAAATTCGCTCAGGACGTAATGGCCATAGGGGTCATCGCCTAAACAGCCAACAAAAGCAGAGGGAATCCCTAATTTTGCAATGTTGGCTGCTACATTGGCGGTGGTTCCGCCCGGGATGATCGTAACCGCCGTGCTCCAAATGTTTCCTCCTTTTGGCGGCAACTGTGATGCGTGGGTGAAGAGATCAACCATGGCATCCCCAATCCCTACGATTTCAAATCCAGGATTAATTTTATCCATAGCCACATATCCTCAAACGGGATGATTAATGGCAAAAAGCCTTTTTGGGATTGGAAATGGTGATAGTCTGGATCACACTTTCAGTTAGCCCGGCTGTCCTCATCGCTGGCCCCACGAATTTTGGGATATTTACGTAGCCGATTCCACCCCATTTGCTCAACATGATTTTTAAGCACATGTCTCCAGATATAAGTATATATTCTTCGTTGTTTAATTCGATCTGTTTTTTGACGAAAACAATCTTTTCCTGGTCGCTTTGCTGCCACATGCGGTCATTAATTATCCTGCAGCCGAAAGTGTCAAATTCAATGTACACACCTCTTTTAACCAACGAGTTGAGGTATTGCGTATGGTTTCCCAGATAATCCTGGTGGCAGAGGATTACCCTACGGAGGTCGCAGCCCTCTTCCTCGAGTATATCCAGAATGAGGTGGCTGACTGGTTCCCAGATATACGGGTGGACGGCCAGAGCGCAGCCGATTTTCCTTTGAGCCCGGCCGGCAGCCCTAAGGGAGCGAATTTCAGGAATCTTATCGATTTTGGACACAAAGCCCACTTTGAGAAAACCCGGTTTTATCCCGCTATCATTGACCCCGTTAAGGAATTCATTTACAAACTGTTTTTCCAAATCCCCCACGCTTAAGGATTTGTCCTTTTCCGTCATCGAAGGCAAGGTGTACCGGCCGGCAGCCATGATGACGTTGGCACCGGTTGCCTGGGACACCTCCCATAGACTTTGAGGATTTCTACCCATTTCACGGCAGGGGGAACAATCGACAATGCTCTTACCGCCGTACTGCATAAATGCCCTGGTTTCGAGCAGTGCGCTGTCCAGGTCATCCAGAATGGTATTATCCTTGAACGACCATGGGTTTAAAACCACTTCGTTCCGGTTTTTCAGGGTAACGTCTTGTTGAAAAAAAACATTTCCAGTGCTGGCATGGAGCTCGCCGTTCCAATAGCAACTCAGGTTTGTAAAAAGGTGCTCGTGGGGCAGGGTGAAACCCAGCCTATCTTCCGGTACTGGACCCAGCACACTCATTACAGACGCCATCATTTCCGCCTTATCATTAACCGGCTGTTAAAATTTTTATTCGCTACTGGTCGAGGATTTTGCGAACCTGCTCATGACTGTGATTACCAGAATGGTGATGATGTATGGCAGCATGAGAGGAAATTGTGGTGGAATCACCTGGGTAGGAATGCGCAGGCTGGCTGCATCGGCTATACCAAAGATCAGGCTCGCGATTAAAATGGTGATCGGGTGACCGCCTCCGAACAAAACGATAGCTAGGGCTACGAATCCTCGACCCGAAACTAACGAAAGCGCGAACATGCCCAGATAACCTAGGGAAAGGTGAGCGCCGGCCAGACCACACAGCGCCGAACTGATCATGAATGCCGAAAAACGAATCCTATTGATACTTTTTCCCGAGGCGGTCAGCGCCAACGGGTTCGAGCCGGCCGCCCGCAGCCAAAATCCGAAGGGTGTTTTATAAAATATCAGGTATGTCACCACAACTAGAACCAGAGAAGTGGGAATCAAAAGCGAATAATCGTCAAAAAGCGATTTAAGCAGAGGGTTTCTTTCCAGAAAGGGTATTGAAAGTTCAGGCAATAATTTCGCATCCGGAGAAAGGAGCATGGATTGCTGCTGATAATACTGGCGAATTATGTAGGCGGCCACACCGGCTACAAGGATGTTAAGCGTAATTCCAACCGCAAAAATGTCGGCTCGGAACTTCAGCACCAGAAGGGCATACACTGATCCAATTAACAGAGCCGCAAGAACACCGAAGACTATCCCCAGTAGCCAGCTTCCAGTTGTAAAACTAATGATATAGGCAACTAATGCAGATAGGAGCATCATGCCTTCCATCCCCACGTTAGGTACGCCGGCTACTTGCATAAATGCCCCGCCCAGGGCTGCCAACAAAAGCGGAGTCATCAAACGGATCGAGGCGCGTATAAATTCAACCAGCGTTTCCATATGGTTTCCCGTGGGGTCTAATTTTGGAGATTGTGGACCACAATTTGGAGCGGGTGATCACCATTAAGATAATGAGGCTTTGAACAATGTCGCTGAACTCAGTAGCCACGCCAATTTTTGATTCCATGCCAACCATACTGCTCTGCAGGATGGCAAAAATCATCGAGACGACCAGGATCAACGCCGGGCTGTTGGCAGCGATCAAAGCAATCAAAATCCCGGTAAAACCAACCGACCCTCCCATGCCCAGGATGAATTTGTGATAAACACCCAGGACAAGGATTGATCCGGCAAGGCCGGCCAGCGCTCCGCCCAGACACATGGCCAGAAAACGCATTTTCTTATCACTGACGCCGCCGTAGCGTCCAAATTCTTCGTTCGCACCCAGCACCCGCCATTCATACCCCCATGTCGTTTTCCGGTCCAGAAAATAAATGACCAGAAAGGCAATAATCGCCAGGAATAAACCCGTGCTCAGGTTGGAAAGAGGTACCATTCTGGTTAGAATGGCCGAGTCCTGCACCAGGGGTGTTTCGGCATTGGCAGACCCGGCGGCGCGGAAGGGATAATTAACCAGATACCCGGTCAGCAGTAAAGCCAGGTAATTCATCATGATGGTGGTGACGATCTCGTTTGCCCGGAAGCGGAGTCGCAGGAAAGCCGGGATGGCAGCCCAGATGGCGCCGCCCAACATTCCGGCCAGAATCGCCAGGGGGATGTGGATGGCAGGCGGTAAACCTGTTAATGAAAAACCAATCAAAGCCGCTGAAAACCCGCCGATGGCCAGCTGGCCATCGGCGCCGATATTCCAAATTCCAGCTTTGAAAGGGATCGCGGATGCCAGGGCAACCAGGACGATGGTGAGCAGGCGCGAAACCATGTTTGCAAACCGAAAGTTAGAAGCAAAAGTGCTGGTAAATGCACTGTTCAATACATCACGGGGTGTTTTGCCGTCCAGCCAAAGCAGCAGAAGGCCCAGGATGAGCGCCGCCAGAATGGCACTAAAAAAACTGAGGGTGTGTTGAAGAATTTGACGCCGAACAGATCCAGTTGATTTCATTGCCGGTTCCTCCGAGAACCGACCATGTATTGGCCTAATTCCAGCCGATCGGTCTCTCTGGGCCGTGTAATTGCGACCAGCTCTCCAGAGTACATTACGCCGATGCGATCACTCAGGTTGAAGATTTCATCCAGGTCTCCGGATACCAATAAAATGGCACAGCCGGCATCCCGGCGGCGAAGCATCTCGGATTGAACGTATTTGGTCGTGCGGATGTCGATGCCCTGGCTGGGGTAGGCAACGATCATGAAGGGTGTATCGAGTGAAAATTCGCGCCCAATGATCAACTTCTGCAAATTCCCGCCCGAAAGACTGCCGGCGTTTATTTCGAGAGAATTGACCACGATTTCATATTCTTTGACAATATCTTTTGCAAAATCGGCCATTTTGTTTTGTCTGAGCAGCAGGCCCTGGTGGAACTGCGGCAAATAATGATGCCCCATAACCAGGTTGTCGAGGATAGATAAGGTTATCGCTGCGCCTCGGGTGATGCGGTTTTCAGGGACATAGGCTAACCCTGCCAGGCGTCTTTTGCGGATATCCCAACCGGTCACATTTTTGCCTAAGAAATAGATCTCGCCCTGGCTGGCAGGCCGTAGGCCGACCAGGGCTTCGACCAGCTCGGTCTGCCCATTACCGCCTACACCGGTCAGCCCGAAAATTTCACCCTTTTGGATATCGAAACTGACATTTTTTACCAAGCGGCTGCCAGCGGCTACGACGCTGAGATCTTTGATCTGGACCAGGGGATCTCCATACGTGTGTTCGGTTCTCTGAACGTTGACCAGGGGTTCGTCACCGACCATGAGACGGATCAATTGTTCGCGGTTGACCTGGTCGCGTGGCAAGGTTGCAACCAGCTTGCCCCGGCGTAAAACGCTGATTTCATCCGCAATCGCCAGCGCTTCTTCTAATTTATGCGTGATGATAATGATGGTCTTGCCTTCTAGTTTTAAAACTTTTAGGATTTCCAGCAGCTTTTGGATTTTTTGAGGAGTCAGGACAGAGGTTGGTTCATCCAGGATCAGGATTTGGGCGCCACGATAAAGAGCTTTGCCAATTTCGATGATTTGGCGTTCTTCAACCGAAAACCTCCCTACCGGGGCAGCAAGGTCGAGCGGCATTTCGAGCAGATCGAGGATTTCTTTTACTTTTTGATTGACTTTTTGATAATCAGAAAAAAACAAATTTTTTCGAGGTTCAATCCCCAGCGAGAAGTTTTGAGCGATGCTAAATTCGTTTACGAGCGTAAAATGCTGGTGGATAAACCCAATCGAAAGGCGCAAGGCATCGGCAGGGTTGTTAATAGTCGCGGGTTTACCATAGATTTCGATGCTGCCTGCACTCGGAATTTCTTCTCCGAACAGGATTTTCATTAAAGTAGTTTTGCCAGCTCCGTTTTCCCCCAAAACGGCATGGATATGCCCTTCAAGGACCGACAAATTAATCTGATCGTTTGCGACAGTATCCCCAAATATTTTCGTGATCTGGTGTGTTTCAATTGCGTAGGCCACAAATTTGTCTCCTTGGGACGGTAAGGCCTCGAGAAAGGGTGGGCAGGGTGTGGGGATAACCACCCTGCCCACAGAGCAATGGACTATTCTCCGGTGTACTGCTCAACGACGATTTCGCCCTTAATGATCATTTGTTTATATTCTTCAATTTTGTCTTTCACATCTTGTGTGACCAAGTCGGGGTCCATACCGCCGTAATCGATGCCCACACCGTTCTTCGCTAGGCCGTACGTGTAAACTTCGTCGGCCTTTATTTCTCGGGCCAGGAAGGATTGGGTGAACTGGAAAATTGAATCGCCGACATTTTTGCGCATACTGGCCAAGACATAATCGGGAGCCAGCGATTTTTGGTTGCTGTCCACCCCGATGACATATCTCTGGGCGTCTTTAGCGGCCTCGAATACGCCTAACCCGGTGGGCCCGGCAGCCTGGAAAATAATATCCACGCCAGCCCCGAACATAGCCAGAGCGGTCTCTTTTCCCTTGGCCGGGTCGAAATGTGTACCGGCGTACTGGTTGAGGACCTCGATATCCTCCACCGCATAGCTGGCACCCTGGTTGAACCCAACCTGGTAGTCGTGGATGACCGGCATGTCGGCTCCACCCATGAAGCCGATATATTTGGCAGCGTCCAGGTTAGCCAGATCATCGGTGTGAGTAGTCATTAGAGCGGCCAAAGCGCCGGCCAGGAATGCCCCCTCATTTTGTAGGAATACCACCGAGGACATCCCTTCAATCGAACTACCCCCATCCACATAAACAAAGGTTTTGTCTGCAAACTCTGGGACGACCTGTTTAAGTTGTTCGTCAAAGAAATATCCAGGGATGACAAAAATCAGGTCGGCTTGCTCAGCGGCTGAAATTAAATCATCCAGATACACGGTCGTGTCGTTGCGGGTCTGGATCATGATGGTCTTCAGGCCAAGCTCGCTTTCCATGCGCTTCAAGCCTTCGTTGGCCGAATCGATGAATCCCATGTCGCCCACTTCACCGCCAGCTACTACAGCCACGGTGATCGTCTTTGCAGGTTCTTTAGTGGGAGCCTCGGTTGGAGAAACTTCGATTTGAGTGGGTTCTTTAGTAGCCGGCTCAACGGGGACGGGAGTACCAGCCGAAGCGGTCGTTGGGGTTGCTTGAGGAGCGCAGGCCGCTAACATTGACAGAATTACCAGAATGGAAAGGACGAAAATCAACCTCTTCTTGTTCATCTCTCTACCCTGTTATGGTGAATAATCAGATTCGAACACACGGATCAGCAAATATGCTGAAAAACACTCGAATTTTCTCTTACCACCTCCTACCCGCGGGATGTTTTGTGGGTTACTCTATTGTTAGTGGTTTCTGATTTCCCTCACGACGTTCATTAATTCACTAACCCGTTTGCGATCGACGGGATTAGAACTGACACCCTCTCTTTTGAGAGATGTACCGACAATTGCGCCATCGGCGTATTGGAAAATGCTCTCGGCCAAATCTTTGCGAAAACCACTCCCAACCAAGACCGGGAAATCTTCTACGGCTCCTTTGGCTTCCTTGATGTCCTCAAGTTTGGTTACTTTGCCGGTATGAGTTCCTGAGATGATGACAGCGTCCGAGAGAAAATATTTGGCATCCAATGCAGAATCGCCAAGCGGCCGGTTGACCAGTGGAGCAGAATGCTTGATATGCACGTCCGTGAATATCTTTATAGAAGGGTCCAAGAATTTGCGAAACCGTAACAATTCGTGCGGTTTGGGGAGCACAAGACCCGATACGTCAACCGAAGCTTCCGTGAAGAAGGTAGCCCGGATGAACCGCGCCCCCACGGCGTGCGCCACGCTCAAAGATGCTTTAGGGTCGGAAAGAATACAAATGCCGACCGGCACGGAAACGTTGCGCATGACGTGGTCGGCGACCACGGCGATGGCAGCTACCAGCTCCGGGCCGACTTCCTGGGGGTAATAGGTGGGGTCAGAGAAATTTTCCACTTCCAGTCCATCCACCCCGCCTTCCTGAAGTTCATTCGCGTCGTACAGAGCGCGCTCGATAACCTCTTTAAGGCCGTTCCCGTTATAGATGGGAGATCCGGGAAGCGGGGGCAGGTGCAACATTCCAATGATTGGCTTTTTTACGCCAAATAAAGCCTGAAATTCCGAGAAGCGTTTGTCGTCAGGATACATACCCATGATCTCGATTCCTTATTTTGGCCACACAGAACGGGCAACCTTCATAAATCGTCCCAATTTTTGAGGATCGATAGGCGCTTCAGTATCGTTATCCACCTTGACCCTGGTCCCTAAAATCGCCCCATCCGCAATAGTTTTATAAGCGGGTAGGTTCTGCTCATCCACCCCGCTGGCCACAAAAACAGGCGTATATTCCACGGCTTCTTTGACCTCTTTGACGTCCTCTGGCTTGGTCTCGGCGCCGGTAGCAATTCCCGTGACCAGGATCGCATCCGCCAGACCACGATGTTCCGTATCTTTGGCCGCCTGTCCAATCGGCCGCTGTGATAAGGGATAGCCGTGCTTGATATGCACGTCGGCAAAGATTTTTACGTCAGCGTTTAAGAATTTTCGGTAACGCAGGACTTCGGCCGCAACACTGTCCATCAAACCTGCATCGACCACATACGTCTCGGTGTAATACGGTACGCGGATGAATTTCGCGCCAACCGTATTGGCAATCGCCATCCCGGCGATGGCATCGGATTGGAGGACACACATGCCTAGCACCAACCCGGGTACTTCACGAGCAATATTGGCTGACACGTAGGTCATCGCTGCGATTGTCTCGGGGGGAACCTTCTTGTAGAACATAACGTCGCCAAAATTTTCTACGATTGCCCCCTCTACACCAGCTTGGCTTAATAGGCGCGCATCCCCCAATGCCAGGTCGGTAATTTCATTCATTGGCATCCCGTCGTATCGGGGCGACCCGGGCAGCGGCGCCAGATGCACCATACCGATAATCGGTTTTTGCGTGCCAAAAATCCTCTCAAGCTCCACAAATTTATCGATCTTCTTCATTGTTGGTTTCCTTTCGTAAACCTTTGCAGGTCATAAGTTTGGCAGATTCTTTTTTTATTTGTTCTGACGGTATAACTCAACATCCACGCTGTAAACCGATCCGTTGAAAACCACTTCGACATATTCGATCGGAGTCCGACTCTCATCCTCACTGCGGACATAGGTGGTTCGGGTCATTCTCAATACCGGAGAACCGGGCTTGATCTTGAGTTTACGCGCTTCGTACTCACTGGCCAGGTCAGCCCGGATATTTTCTTGGGCGTTCCAGATAGTTAAGCCTAAATCACTTTCAAAGGCCCGGTAAAGGGATAGGACCGCGTGGTTCATGTTTTTTAATTTGGGCTGTTTGACAGTATTGAGCCAAGATACGGCCAACCCGATCGGTTCGTCGTCTGCGGTTCTCAGCCGGACGACCTTCAAAGCTTTTTGGCCGACGGGGAGTTCTAAAGCGTTGGCTGCATCTGACGGAAGCCCTACTTCGGCCTTGGCTACCAGCACGACGCCAGGCGTACGGCCAAGGCGGGTTACTTCCTCTGTGAAACTGGAAAGCATGGGCAATTGGCTGTGCACTTGTGATATAACCGTTGTACCAATGCCGGGCTCGCGGCGGACCAGCCCGGCGTTGCTTAACAGCCCAAAGGCCAGCCGGACGGTTGTTCGGCTGATCGTGTATTCACGCATACAATCTGACTCGCTCGGTAGTACATCCCCGGGCTGGTATACACCTGAAGAAATCTGGGCTTTGAAGAATTCCGCCAGTTGGCGGTAGACAGGGATTCCGGTTTCTCGATTAAATATATTGGTTGACATACTCTCTCGCATAAAGCCAGAATATTTGTTGCAATATTGTAATATTGTAACATATACAATTAAACATATCCTATTTTTTGCTCTGAGAATAGTGCTTAAAGTAATTCAGTTTTTGTGATTTTTCGAATAACCTTTTCGCGTTGGATTCTATTAATCCTTACCGATTCTTCCTCTCAAAGAGGCAAAGACCTGTCCCAAAGATAGTAAGTTTTGAAAAAAAGAGCAGGCCACTATATGAATAACCTAATAATAAAAAACCTGGCCCATTCAATCGTTGCTATAATCCGACTTTCGCTTCATGGTTGTTTGAATCCAAGCCCGAGCAGGTCCTGTAATTCATCGTCCATGCTAAATTTCAACTTTGAAAATTATTCTGTTCTTATTTAGCAAAATATGAAAAACCTATTCAAAAAGTTAATATATGGGCTTCAATTCTTTGCCGCAACGCAAAGTAAAAATAGTGACTATCGTTCAACAGTTTTGCTGACTGGTACGCCCTAGCTGGTATTGCCAGGGTTTGCAGAGCCCACGGAACAAACCCATGCACTTCGTGCAGGGCGTACCAGCGGCACGGATTCAGGATCTTTGCTCACACCGCTCCGGGTGCTTTCGGAGCACCCTGCCGGGTGTGATATAGCCCGGAGGTTAGTGGTCCCCATTGGGGATGATATTCGAATCCACTCCCCGCTACTAAGACCTGAGAAACCGGGTCTCTTTGTTTGAGGTCAATGGTTCCCACCGGGAATGATGATGACAATATCCAGACCGAGTGCGTTTTCGCGACCGATGGTTTATTCATGGGGGTTCTTTGAATCTAGACGTCTGCAAGCAAGGTGATTTTTTTCAATTCAGCTGATGATTAACTTACAATCAGGCCGGCGCCAGCAAAGACGACTGTCATATAATTTAATTTTGACGCAATAGTCCATTCAGTGCTTGTTTTATAACACCCGTTCAAACAGGTACTTGACAAACGTTCTTTATCGACGTACAGTTAAGGCGAACGTTCGCGCGAACGTTCGCCTTTCAATAAAGAGGTTCCATGCCTAGACGAGTGACGCTCAAGAAAGTCGCTGCGCATGCTTCGGTAAGTTACCAGACCGTCTCGAAGGTCATTAACCATAAAGCTCATGTTTCAGATGAGACACAGCAGCGCATATGGGATGCCGTTCGTGAGCTGGGCTACACGCCCAGTTACACAGCGCGCAGTTTGCGGTCGCAGCGCAGTAAGACAATCGGTTATTCATGGGAACCTTCCCCGCCGGATCAAACCAACCCAATCCTTGATGAGTTTTTGCAGAGCATGTTCAGGGCCGCCGAGTCTTGCGGTTACTATTTGTTATGTTTTCCCTACCACGCTGAAATTCCCAAACAATTAGATACCTATCGCGAATTGATTGATACGGGGCGGGTGGATGCCTTTGTGCTTTCCATCATTAACTACAATGATCCATGCGTCAATTATTTGCTTGAACGTAATTTTCCGTTCGTTGCCTTTGGCCGGCTGGACGATCCGTACATGTTTCCCAATATTGATGTGGACGGCGGATTGGGATTACGCATTGCGGTCGAACATTTGTTGTCGCTTGGTCATCGCAGAATCGCCGCGCTCGCCTGGCCGCTTAATTCGCGGGTAGGCAATAGCCGCATGGAAGGTTATTTTGCAGCCTTGCGAGCGGCCGGAATTGAGGTTCTTTCAGACTGGATACAGCGCGGCGAAGGAAGCTACGATGTTGGCTTCCAATCTACATTGCAACTATTGGCGATGTCTGAAACCACCCGTCCCACCGCCATCGTGGCAATGAATGATCTGATGGCTATTGGAGCAATGGCTGCAATTCGCCAGAAAGGTTTCCGGCCCGGAAAGGACGTCGCCGTGACAGGTTTTGACGACACCCCAACGGCGCGTTATTTAAGTCCTCCATTGACAAGCCTGCGTCAGCCGGTCTCTGAGATCGGGCAAAATCTAATGGAAAGGTTGATTTCTTACCTTGAAACCGGCGTTTATCCGGATCCCATTGGCGAACTGGTAGCTCCCCAACTGGTGATTCGTGCATCAACGACCGGAAATGATACGGGGTAACCTTTCAACAAGAAAGGAGTACGCCATCCATAAGACGTAGATGAACCTCGCATCACCGCATGTATTAATAAGGAGCCACCTTCTCCGGCAAGAGATGACAGGCGGCTCCGATGACAGGGTTATTCGCCCTGCGTGGTTTAAGTATACCATACCGTAAGCCAAGTTCGTTTGCGTAAGATTTAGGAGAAGAAACGATGAAAAAGATAACCACCATTGTGACCTTCTTGATTGCCCTATCCATACTCGTAGCTGCTTGCAGCCCAGCGGCAACTGAAGAGCCGACCACCGTTCCCACCACTGAGCCAACACAGCCGCCAGCCGTAGAGACCACTGCTCCGACTGCTGCGCCGACCGAAACAAGCCTGTGTCCTTTGGAAGTCGAACCGAATGCCACCATCACCTTTTCAGGCTGGGGTGACGAATCCGAACAGAAGGTTTACAAAGACACCATCGAACGATTTAAAGCCATATGCCCCGATGTAACGGTTAACTACACTCCCATTCCTTCTGATTTCCAGACCAAGCTGAAAGCACAAATGGCAGGCGGCACTGCACCTGATGTGTTCTATGTTGACGACCAACTGATGACCGCGTTTGCCCCCTCTGACCAGATCCTGGCTCTGGATGATCTGATGGCCCAGGCCAATGTCAGCCGTGATGATTTCATCCCGGCTCTTCTGACAATCTTCACTCTGGATGGCAAAACCTATGCCCTGCCGAAAGACTGGGGAACGCTTGGTCTGATCTACCTGCCTGAAGCTTTTGCAGATGCTGGCGTCCCTGAGCCGACAGATGACTGGACATGGGAGGATATGCGCGCGGCTGCCAAAACAATAGCCGATAAGGGAACTTACGGCGGCTTCTGCATGGGCGCTGATTGGGCGCGTTTCTCACCATTTGTCACATCCAATGGCGGCGCGTTTGCATCGTCCGACTTTACAACTGCCACGTTGGATACGCCCGAAGTGAAGGATATGGCAACCTTCGTCAATGACATGTTCGAAGAAGGCAGCCTTGTCCGTCCAGCCGACGTCAGCGCCGGCTGGTGTGGTGAAGCGATCGGCAAGCAGCTGGTCGCCATGACCACAGAAGGCGGCTGGATGGTCAACTTTATGAAGACCACGTATCCGAATGTCGTCTGGAAGGCAGTAAAAATCCCTTCCGGCCCAAAGACCCGAGCCGATATCATCTTTACCAACGGCATCGGCATCAATGCCGCCACCCAGTATCCAATGGCCACTGCCGCTTTCTTGTTCTACGCAACTGGCCGCGAAAATCAGGCTGAGATCGTTAAAACCGGTTTCGCCTACAGCACGCACCCTGATCAGGCAGACCTTATCGTTGACCCGAATGACCTGGCTATTGCCCAGGGCGGCCTACTGCCTGACACCATCGTAGCATACTGGGGTCCAAACACCGGCAAGGTTAACGACGCAGTCTCCCAGGCTTTGGACCGTATCTTCCTTGGTGATCAGACTGTTGACGAGGCTTTTGCACAGGCTCAGGCTGAAGCACAAACTGCACTTAGCGGTCAATAACCAGGGCTTCTCTCACTTTAGCAGGCGGTTTTAAGCAATTTAAAACCGGATGGAATCTGGGTTCTCCAACTCCAGGTTGGAGAACCCAGGTGAGGGATAAACGCCCGCGGTTCCAGTGAATACGAGCGAGGTGCAGAATGCAAAATGAAGCAAAGAATCCAGCCCGGAACGGGACGGTGGTAGCGTTTTTCGTTTTTATTGGTATCGTTGCCGTTATTCTACTCATTGCGCTTCTTAATGCACCTACCATGGGCGGCCCCAGAGTCATGGCCACCCTTCAGACCTACCTTACCGAAGTTCGCGAAACAGCAATTCCGTACATGGTCGTGGTCGGCATGGTAGCAATTATTGTCGCCTTTTTTGCCGCACGCGAGCTGCGTAAAGTTTGGACTAATCACCGGCGACGTACAGAATTGATCACCGGGTATGCTTTTCTTGCACCTTATCTGATCGTCACTCTCACTTTTATGATCGGGGTGATCCTTTTCGCTTTTTATATTTCGTTCAACGATTACGATATTTTTACCCGTCCTAAATGGATCGGACTTTCGAATTACGCTGAAGCTTTCCAGGGTTTTACCGATTCGACAAAACGCGATTTTCTACAATCCCTTTACAACGTGTTGTGGTACACGATCATTGTCGTACCCATTCAAACTACTCTCGCAATCCTTATGGCCGTTCTGCTGAATGCGCCGATTCATATGAAACAATTCTTCCGCGCGGTTTTCTACACGCCAAGCGTAACTTCATCGGTTGTGATCACGCTCATCTTCGTATGGTTTTACCTGAAAGCCGGTTATGTTAACTATTTTCTGCAAACTTCGCTCGGCTGGGTGGGTATAAATTTTGAATCAGTAAATTGGTTGGGCGACCCTCGCGGATTGATACAGCTTATCGTCGAGGCTTTTGGTGGAACGATCCCATCCACCCAATGGTATTTTCGCGGCCCGAGCATCGCCTGGATGGCCATTATGTTCCAAAACATATACACGACCATCCCGACGTTCATGCTTATGTTCCTAGCAGCATTGCAGGATATCAACCCTGCCCTGTACGAGGCAGCCAGTATAGATGGTGCAAGCAGTTTCCAAATGTTTCGAAAAATTACACTGCCAATGCTGCGTCCTATCATCCTGTTGGTGGTCGTACTTGGAACCATCGGGACCTTCCAGGTATTCGACCAGGTCTATCTGGCGACCAAAGGGGGGCCGTTGAAAACATCCCTGACACCCGTATTTTTGGTTTTCCAGGAAGCGTTGGGGATTAACGGTCCGATTAATATGGGCTATGCATCTGCGCTTGCATTTATCCTGGCTGTGATCATCTTTGCCATCACGTTCTTCCAGCGCCGCTTCCTCGAACGCGGCACGGAATTGTATTAGGAGGGCTAACATGATCGACGTGGATCTGAAACCAGCCCCAGTTCTCCAATCGAACTACGTCTCGCAACGATTGGCCAATATTGTCAAATCAACCTTGCGGTATATAGTGCTGATCGCCATAGGCATCATCATGTTCACGCCATTCATTTTGGCAATGATAGGGACATTCAAGACCGATCTCGAAATTACTGCATTCCCCCCAAAATTCTTACCGGAAGTATGGCATTGGGAGAACTGGACCCGGGTTTGGAATACCGACATTGGTCAGGGAGGCACCTTCCCACGCTGGTTATTCAATACAGCCTTTTTATCCGTGGCCATCTCTGTCTCGCAAGTCATTTTCTGTTCCATGGCTGCTTATGCTTTTGCTAGATTGAGATTTGCCGGAAAGAATGGAATCTTAAATTTCATGTTGACCACTATGATGATCCCGGGAGCAGTCACTTTGATCCCGGCGTACGTCTTGATGACCAAGTTGCATTTGATCAACACTTACTGGTCGCTAATTCTACCGAATTTAGTGGCGGCCGGAAGCATCTTCACACTGACTCAATTCTTTAAATCCATTCCAAAAGATCTGGAGGAAGCAGCCTTTATCGACGGTGCCACCCATATGCAGATTTTCCGCACGGTGGTTCTGCCTTTAGCCCGCCCTGCACTTCTCACCGTGCTGATCTTGCAATTCCAATCCATATGGAATGCTTTCCTGCAGCCCTTGCTCTATTTGAATTCTCCCGACCATTATGTGCTCAACGTGGCTTTGAGCATATTCCAACAGCAGTATAAGGCGCAATGGAATCTGACCCTGGTTGGAGCCATGTTCAATGCCATCCCAGTGATCCTACTGTTCTTCATATTCAGCCGGTATTATATCGAAGGTGTTGCCTATACCGGGATCAAGGGTTGATTGGTTCTACCCAGACGGTCAGGAACATGATGAAAACGGTTTTATTGATCCTACGTGACGCATTACAGGACGTCTGGGCGGATTTGTGGACCATGCTGGTTTGTAATCTGTTTTGGCTGGTAGCGAATGTGTTGATTGTGCCCGGGCCGCCAGCAACCCTGGCGTTGGTCTATTTTGGCAATCGCCTCGCTCATGGCGAGGTTGTCGATCTCAGCGATTTCTGGAGTGCTTTCGGCCGCTATTGGGGTCCTGCATGGCGGTGGGGTGGAATCAACCTGGGCGTCATCACGTTTTTGATCGTGGATATCGCCCTGACTGGTCAAATTATTCAAGGGTTGTGGGAGCCCTATTTACAGGGTCTTTACATTGCGCTGCTGGCTGGTTGGTTGACTGTCCAGTTATTTGCGCTGCCGATCTTGTTTGAGCAAAATACCATGAGCGTTCGCCAGGCGCTGCGCAACGGAGTTGTAATGATCGGTAAAAACCTGGGGTTCTCAATTGCTCTGACTTTATTCCTGCTGCTTATTCTTATCGTTAGCACGATTGCCTTTATGCTCAGCTTGATGTTAGGGGCTGTTTTTATCGCCTGCGTGAGCAACCGGGCTATATTGAACCGCCTGGAAAGCTTTAAACTCTCAAGCGCGCGGGTATAAACCTGTCCTGGAGTCTGGATTTACGTTTACCTTATTTTTTGATATTTAAAAATAGGAGTTCCTGATGCAGTTGATCCGTCATCCATCCAATCCAATTCTGCTTCCAGACCCAACTTCAGACTGGGAAACCTACAATGTTTTCAACCCTTCCGTGATTTACCATGACGGATTGTTTCACATGCACTACCGCGCGCAGGGGTTGGATTGGATCAGCCGGATTGGCTATGCAGTCAGCGTGGACGGGATCCGCTGGAATCGCATGCGCCGGCCGGTGTTGGAGCCGCAAGATGCAAGTGATTCACGTGGCGTGGAAGACCCGCGTGTGACTGAAATGGATGGCGAGTTTTATATGTCCTATACTGCCTACGGAAGGGAGTTCAGCGGTCAAGGCAAGCCGGCACATGCCGGCGGTGGGATTTTGCCAATGTTTGTTCACAGCAGGAACTTGATCCAGTGGGAACGAATTGGAGCGCTGGTTAAAGGCGAGGATAACAAGGATCATGTTTTGTTCCCCCGCCGCATCCATGAGAACTACGTAGCACTCCACCGCCGGGCCCCCAATGTCTGGCTGGCTGAAACTTCCGATTTAACCCACTGGCCGGAAGAATCCATGCACCCGATCTTTGGGCCACGGCCCGAGAATGGCTGGGATTCATTTCGGGTCGGTGGGGGCGGCGTGCCGATCGAAACGGAGTATGGTTGGTTGATTGTGTATCATGCTTATGACTCATCCCACACTTATCGGCTGGGGACGTGTCTGCTCGACCTGGAGGATCCTGCCATTGTGATCCATCGTCCCAAGGATTTCATTTTCGAGCCGCGTGAAATATGGGAATTGCGCGGTGATGTACCCAACGTGGTTTTTTCATGCGCCAACCTGGTAGTAAGCGACACCGTATATGTGTATTACGGCGGTGCGGATCATGTCATCGGGCTGGCGACCATAGGATTTACGGAGCTCCTGGATTACGCCCGGTTTGGATAGTTCACACATTTTGAAGATTATTACATCGTTGCAGGTGGATTTATGGTAGATCTTTGGACAATTTCAGAATCCTCGTTCAATCCGAATCGCATTCGCCACAACGAGACGGTGTTTACCCAGGGCAATGGATACCTTGGCACACGTGGCGCGTTTGAAGAATTTTACCCGGACGAACAGCGCACGACTTTCGTCCATGGTGTGTTTGACGACCTGCCGGTTGTTTTTACCGAGCTGGTAAATTTCCCTGATTGGTTGGAATTGGAAATTTTTCTGGATGGAGAGCGTTTCAGCCTGGCAAATGGTGAAATCCTGGCCTTCGAGCGCCATTTGGACCTGCACACCGGGCTGCTGACCCGCACGGTTCGATGGCGCAGTCCACAGGGGCGCACCACCCGGCTGGAATTTCAACGTTTCGCCAGTTTGGCCAATGTCCATTTGGCGTGCCTGCAGGTGATTTTGACGCCGGAAAATTATTCCGGCGGTGTTGAACTGCGCAGCGGCCTGGATGCCGGAACGGAAAACCTGGGTTTTAAACACTGGGATTGGCTGGGGCAGGGCATCGATGGACAAACCTGCTGGTTGAAGTTGCGAACCCATACGACCGAGATCGAAGCTGGGATGGCGACAAGTTTCGCAGTTACTGCTGACGAAGATGTTGAAACCCACGCCTGGGATGTTCATGGCCCCCCGACGCTTGCTTTTAATACACACGTTGACGCGGGGCATGATGTCCGATTGGAAAAAAAAGTCTCGATTTTTACGGGCCGGGATGGCGCTGATCCACTTGCTTCTGCGCGCACTGAACTTGCCCATTTGCCTGAACGCGCCTGGGATGAGCTATGGCAGGCGCACACCCGCTGTTGGGAGGAAGAATGGCAGCGCTGCGATGTGCTCATCGAAGGGGATGATGAAGCGCAACTCGCAATACGATTTAATCTGTATCACCTGCTGATCGCCGCACCACGCAGTGATGAGCGCGTAAGCATCGGCGCAAAGACATTGAGCGGGTACGGTTACCGTGGTCATGCCTTTTGGGACACAGAAATTTTCATGCTGCCTTTCTTTACCTATACCCGCCCCGAGATAGCCCGCAACCTGCTCTCTTACCGCTTCTATAACCTGCCTGGTGCGCGGGAAAAGGCGACCACAAATGGATTTAGCGGAGCGCAATACCCCTGGGAAAGCGCCGGCGACGGGCGCGAAGTCACCCCAACCTGGGTGCCAAATCCATCTGACCAGGCCAACATGATCCGTATTTGGACCGGGGACATTGAGATTCATATTTCAGCCGATATCGTCTATGCCGTCTGGCAGTATTGGTTGGTCAGCCAGGACGATGAATTTTTAATCAACCGGGGTGCAGAAATTATCCTGGAAACTGCCCGCTTCTGGGCAAGTCGGTTGGAGTGGAATAACGAGAATAGACGCCACGAACTGACGGATGTCATTGGTCCTGATGAATACCATGATCATGTAGATAATAACGCCTATACCAACTATCTTGCCCGTTGGCATCTACTGAAAGCTCACTGGCTTGGGGGGTGGCTGAAAGAACACAGCCTGCAGGCAGCACAGCAATTGTTTGGTCGCCTTGGGTTAGTGGAGGAGACTTTCTCGCATTGGAGGCACTTAGCCAGCCACATCTACTGCCCAATGGATGTGAAAACCGGTCTTATCGAACAGTTCGATGGCTATTTTGAGCGCAAAGATGTCGACCTGGTCGCTCTTGAACCCCGTACCGAGTCTGTTCAAAACCTGCTCGGGATTGAGGGCGCCAACGATACCCAAGTGCTCAAACAGCCGGATGTGGTCATGTTGATGTACTTGCTTCCAGAAGAAATAGACCCTGCGGTTGCGCAAAAGAACTACGATTATTACACCGCCCGTACTGATCTGACTTATGGGTCGTCGCTGGGGCCTTCTATCCAGGCGATCATGGCCACCCGCCTTGGCAGTCCTGAGCAGGCGTACGAAAATTTCATCCGGGCTGCTCACGCCGACCTGGATGACGTGCGCGGTAATGCCGGCGACGGTATTCACGGCGCATCGGCGGGCGGCTTGTGGCAGGCCGTGGTGTTTGGCTTTGGCGGCCTGCAAATTAATGAAGAGGGTTGGAAACTGGCGCCCAAGTTACCCGGGCATTGGAAGCGATTGGCTTTCAAATTTTCCTGGCGTGGCGAAGAGGTGAGTATCGACCTGATGGGTAGAGGGGGTGAGAACACATGATCCAAGCATTTCTGTTTGATCTGGATGGCGTCCTGACAGATACATCGGAATTTCATTTTTTGGCCTGGAAGCGCCTGGCGGAAGATTTGGGCATTTCCTTCACTCGGCAGGAAAACGAAGCTTTGCGCGGTGTTTCACGGCGTGAATCACTTGCATTGCTGCTCAAAGGCCGCCCTGTGAGTGAAACTGAGGCAACAGCGATGATGGAGCAAAAGAATCGCTATTACCTGGAACTGGTGGAAAAGATGACTCCATCCAGTCTTCTCCCGGGTGCAAAAGAAATTCTGGAAGAGCTTGGCCGCCTCAGGTTGAAACGGGTGATCGTCTCGGTAAGTAAAAATGCCCCATTGGTGATCGAGCGCTTGCAGTTGATACCTTTGATCGACGGCCTGGTGGACGGAAATGCGCCAGCCCGTTCAAAGCCGTTTCCCGATTTGTTCTTGCTGGCAGCAAACAAGTTTGGTTTAAAACCAACAGACTGCCTGGTGGTGGAAGATGCGGCTGCCGGAATTGAAGCTGCACACGCAGCCGGAATGCTTGCCCTGGGTCTTGGACCGTTCGCGCGCGTGGGAAAAGCAGAACTGGTGCTTGCATCCCTGGCAGGTCAGCAGGCTGCCGATATTTTGGCCAAGATCGAAAAATGGATGTGGTTTTAGAAAAGCCTGTGGCAGCCCTTGGTTCCGGTCGTTTCATCGATGGCATGCTGGATACACCCAAGCCAGTATAGTATCTACGAATTAAACGGTTTGGATTGTTCTGTTCTGGCTGGCAAGGTATCCTGACTGCCGAACAAGTGGTCTATTGCCGATAAAGTTAATTTCCAGCGAATCCTATTTTCCAATTCCAACCAAAACTTTGCGCCCCATAAATCATTGGCGGGAGATTACGTAAGAAAAGGATTTACCTATTTTTAATTGGAATTGACCAACTGGGCAGGTGTAAAATCAAATCTAGAAATATTCGTATGACCGAGAAAATTACCGAAAGCGTGCTTAAATCCTTATCTTCCTCAGAAAGCTGTTCTCGAGGGTATGAGTTATACAAATCCGATGCAGTCTTTGACACATTCCGCCAGGGTGCCTTTCTAACTGGGAAATGTGAAGGCAGCAGTGCGCCGTTCTATCAGATGCGCGTGCAATTGGATGAAGGCGGTATTGAGGAAGCCTCCTGCACCTGTTCGTATGATTGGGGCGGTTACTGCAAGCACATCATTGCCTTGGCGCTCACCTATATCCATAACACGGATGCCTTTACCGAGCAAAAGGAAATCGAAAAGTTATTAGGGCAACTGGATAAAAACGCTCTGGTGTGCCTGATTGCAAAAATGGTGGATAAAGATCCGGATTTGTATTTCTGGCTGCAAACTGCCATTCCAACCGCATCAGCCAAATCCCAACCTGCCCGATCACGGAGTAAGCGCAAAACGGAAGTATCAAAGACGGAATATAGGAGGCAAATCCAGAGTATCCTGCACAGTTTGCGTGGTTACCGCATGTCAGAAGCATATTGGATGATGGGCGGGATGGTCAACCAACTGGATCATGTTCGTGACATAGCATATGAGTTTATGGAGGCTGGCGATGCACGGGGGGCGCTGGTAATTCTGACAACCCTTCTAACCGAAGTGAGTGGGAGTTTTGAACAGTTTGACGATTCCGACGGCGCGCTGGGGGGCTTTTTTAGTGAATTAGCTTTGCCGCTCGTTGAAGCCATTCTGAGCGCAGACCTCAGTAAAACCGAGCGCCGCAGCCTGTTTAAAGAACTGGAACTGGTGGTTGAAGAATTAAGTGCTTATGGGATTGATGACCTGAACGTGATCCTTGCCGCTGTGAATCGCGGCTGGTCAGATGACGTCCCGAATGAATTGGAAGACTATGATTTCGATAACGCAGTACTGAATGAAGCAAAGCTGAATATTTTGGATCGCCAGAATCGGGTGGAAGAATACCTCAAGCTATGCCTTGAAGTCGGCGAGTACCGGCGCTATATTCTCAAGCAGATAGAGTTGGGAGAGTTTGAAAAAGCGGTCGAAATTGCCGGAAAAACACTAACACAAGCCAGTGATGCCCTGATGGTTGCCAAGGCGCTGCGAAACACCGGGCGCTTGCCACATGCGCTACGCCTGGCAGAGAAAGGGTTAAGCCTGGATGGCAACAAATACGACCTTGGTGCCTGGCTGGGTCAGATTGAAGAAACCCAGGGTCAGGTTGAGCAGGCGATTCAAGCCTACCAGGCGGCATTCACCAGCCTGCCTTCTCGGGAATTGTATAGCACGCTCAAGAAGTTATCTAGCGCAGATTGGGAACACTTCAGACCCGTTCTCATGCAGATTCTTCAAGCTTCACATCATGCGGATGTGCTTGCCGATGTCTTTCTTTTTGAAGAGGAAAGGGATCAGGCAATTGGTGTCGCCGACAAAGCCGGTGAATGGAATTATTCCCTGATCGAAAAAGTGGCAGATGTAGTTTTACCCTTTCGCCCAGATTGGGTCAT